>JAVJSN010000009.1:0-159452 GCA_040219355.1 Hyphomicrobiales bacterium | reverse complement strand
ACGGCTTCTACAATACCCGCCGCCGTCACTCAGCAATAGGAGGGCTATCACCCGCAGACTTCGAACGTAAAACGGCCTAAACGAGAACAGGATGCGGAATTAAAACGGGACAAGTCCAGAATGTGCCTGCAGATTTCTCGCCAAGTCGCCCGAAAAAATCGCGTATGCCTTCAAGACCCTCATACGCGCCCTCCATGTCTGGAAGGTTGGGGTTGACGTAGTGCCAGACCACATTTGGTGAAAACAGCTCGTTGGCTGAGGCAAGATCGCGCAGATTCAATGTCTCTAATAGCGTCACATTGGGGTGTTCTCTGGTCAGGGAATCGCTCCTTGTTTTGGGTGGGCTTCAATGCCAATCAAAGAGGCGAGGGGCGTTGACCGGCATCAATGGTGACGCTCGCTAACAGCAAACAGGGAGAGCTTGTGATGACCAGAACTGCCCTCGTGACCGGCGCAAATCGCGGCATTGGAAAGGCGATCGCTGAGGGCTTGGCCGCAGAAGGGCTCAACGTGGTGTTGGCTGGCCGCGACGGAGCAACGCTTGGCGAACTGGCGCTCGATCTTCATCGCCAGCATGCGGTAGAGACGCGCTCGTTGGATATGGATGTCGCTGACCTGGTCTCGATTCAGCAAGGTCTTGCCAAGCTCGCGCGCAATCAGGTGGTCATCGACGTGTTGGTCAACAATGCTGGCATCTTGCCCGATGGTGACATGCTCACCATGCCGTGGGATGACATTGAAGCCTCAACACGGGTGAATGCGCTTGGCCCTCTTCAACTGATGCGTGCGTTGATGCCAGGGATGGCAGCGCGTGGCTATGGCCGGGTGGTCAATGTGTCCTCCGTTTGGGGATCGTTGAACGGATTGGGGCCGGGTGCTTACGGCATCACCAAGGCGTTTTTGAACGCGATCACCATCAAGGCAGCACGCGAGGCAGGTCGCGGTGTTCTGGTCAATGCTATGTGCCCGGGCTGGGTACGCACTGATATGGGTGGTGCGGGCGCCGACCGCACGCCGGAAGAGGGCGCGGATACGGCGTTGTTTCTGGCCAAGCTTCCAGACGGTGGGCCATCTGGCCGCATTTTTCGGGATCGCCAGCCCATTCCTTGGGATGAATGAACCTGCGTAGCGGCGGCACGCCTGGATGTGTGTCATCGTGCGTGCCTGAGAGCATTTGTGGGGAGCGCGGGAACTTTCACGACCTGACGCGGGTTGTTTATGCGAAACCAAACCTATTCGGCGAGCGTGCCAGGAACGCCCGACGCGCCAATACCCACGCCTCCTGCACGCCACGAAAGCCAACGCCATGATCCACGACATCGATATCCAGCTTGACTACAATGTGTTTGGTCCGACGGATATGCTGCTGCAAATTGAAGTGGCTGATCTTGCCGATCAGCGGGTTCAATTGAGCGATTTGCAGCTCTCGACCACCAACCATTTTGCCCGTGTTGCCGCCGAAGAGGGCTTGGGCGAACGTATTTGGCTGCGAACAGATGTGCCCTTGCGGTGTCACTATACTGCGCGGATCCACATTGATCGCCCGGCGCTGGACATCGCGGCTCTGGCACAGGTCCCTCCGCATTTGCTGCCGGGTGACACGGTGCGCTATCTCATGCCGTCGCGATTCTGCCCATCGGACCAGTTTCAAAGTTTTGTTGCTGCCGAGTTCGGTACGCTGGGCGCAGGTGCCAAAATCGTTGCCATGCGCGATTGGGTAAACCGCGCCATCACCTACACGCCTGGGGCCAGCAACGCCCAAACCACAGCCATCGACACTTTCGTTCAACGTCAAGGCGTGTGCCGCGACTTTGCTCATGTGATGATCAGTTTGGCGCGCGCTGCGACCATTCCCGCCCGGTTCGTCAGCGTCTATGCGCCCGGTGTAACGCCCCAAGATTTCCACGCGGTGGCGGAGATTTTTCTTGACGGAACCTGGCATCTTGTCGATGCGACTGGAATGGCGCCTGCCGACAGTATCGCCCGGATCGGTGTCGGTGCCGATGCCGCCGAAGTGGCCTTTCTGACAGCTTTTGGTCCGATTGAACTGGTGACGCAGTCCGTCAGCGTGAAAGCCACGGCGAGCTAACCACGCGCGCTCGCCGCAAAGGTTAATTTCAGTCCACCACTTGGTAAGGCTTTGCGGCGACACTGAACGCTAATGTCGCGTAGCGTAGTGTGGAGTAGAGCCTGTTATGGGTCAGGAAGTGTGGAATCAGAGCGAAGCTCTGATCGATAACCCGTCCAACCGGGCCGTTGCGCGGATGAGGGATGCTCTGGAAATGGCAGGCATCGGGCCTGGCATGGTTGTGCTCAACGGTTTCGGTCCAGCCTATGGCGCGCTGCAGGCAATGACCGATCACGCTGTCCAAGAGATCGGCGCGCAGGCAGTGAGCGGTGAACAGATGCTGGCCGATGACAGCGCTGTGGCCACCTGCTTCGTTGGATCACCAGACCGGTTGTTTGCGCTCTGCAAGGCTGGCTACGCGCCAGTCCTCACCCACGCTCTGGTGGGCGGTGGTGCTGTGTTTCCCATCGTTCATACTGTTGCTGCGCAGCATCAGATCGCGCTTTGCGATGCCATGACTGACGCGGAATTTGGACCCTACGCGGTGCGCAGTTCTCGCGAGGATGCCTATGTTCTGCTTGGCGACATCGCGGTGTCAATTGTGCAAGCGGGCGGGGACAGAGAGGTGCCCCACGGCATGGTCGGTGAGGTTGTTCTCGACGATCCGTTGGCCAATGATGCACCGGTCCGCACCGGTGTGCTGTCAGCCCTTGAGCAGGTGCCGCATCGCTATCGCGCACCGGGTCTTCAAGGTTGGTTGGGTTTTGCTCAACCGGTGGCCACCGTCCAAGAACACAAGGTGAGGGCCAGCGATATCGCCCAACTGGTCAGCGAACATGAAGACGTGTTGGACGCCCGCCTGATCGCGCATGCCAAGGATGACACCCAGCCGGTCTTGCAGGTGGAAACCGAGGCAGGCGATTGGATCGACGAGGTCGTGTTGGCGCGCTTTGAGGCGTTGACGGGCCTGCGTCCGCAGCTCGAGCGCTTGGCGCCGGGGCGGTTCGGTAACACAGGCCGCGCCTTTGCGTTGATGGCGGCTTAGGCCGAAATCATAAAAGGCCGGGATCGCTCCCGGCCTTTTGATCTTTTGAAGCTGGTGCCTCTTAGCGGGTCAGTGTGATGCGACCGTCAAGCGCAGGAGCGAACTCGCCGAGCCCGCGCACATGCACCATCACGTCATTGGCCATCAGCTTGGCGTCTTCCTCACGCACCACACGAGGAGCTTCGGCGAACATCGTATAGCCATCGCCACCGCGACCCATGAAATCGTTGGTGGCAACTGTATAGGTGGCGTTGATGTCAAGCGGTGCATCACCAACAATGACAGACGTCACACGGTCGCCGGGCTCGCGGGTGATGTCAGCTTCGATGGTCAGCCCGGAAACCTGCGGAAAACGACCCGACACATCTTCGACACGGCTGAAGCCATTTTCCAGAGCGGCCAGAACTTCAGCGCCGGTCAGCTCGATCATGATGTTGACGTTGCCGAACGGCAGTTCCGACAAGATATCACGACGAGTGATTTCGGTGCCCGGCTCATACACTTTGTCAGCGCGGATACCGCCGCCGTTTGTGATGGCGATGTCGGCACCGACCGCTGCACGCATGCCATCGGCGACCAAATTGCCCATGGTGGCTTCTTGCGTGCGGACCGTCGCACGGCGGGAATCCAGCTCAGCGGTGATGGTGCCAAGCGTGACGTCGAGTTCTGTATCCAACAGCTCGTTGAGTTCGTCGACCCGCGCGGCAACTTCAGCATTGCCTTCCATGCCAAGAGTGCTCATGGGGCGGAACGCAAAGGTGAAATCCACATCGCGATCATCGCCTTCCACCTCGATTGTGGCTGTGACGTCAATGGCAGTCACATATTCAGCTTCCTCGCTGGATTCTACCAAGGCCGTGCGACCATCATACATCAGGCGCAGATCGTGATCATCGCCCGACAGGATGAGATCGAACTCACCAGTGTTGTACATCTCCGCATCAACCGCGATGTTGGCGTGCGCCACGGCGACAATCATGTCAGCTCCTTCGCTCCGGAGGCGGTCCGCTTCGGCGAGGCCGGTGTCGAGGGCGCTGGAAATCTGGACTGTGCCAGGGCTCGATTTTTCATCGGTATCGTCAGCGGCCAAACCGATGATGCCGATCATAAAGCCATCGACATCCATCATCATGGTGTCCTGGAAACCATCAAGGGGCGTGCCGTCTTCATTGCGCATGTTGGCAGCTAGCAACGCAGGACCGTCAAATTCTGCCATGCGGGTTCGGAACACGTCTTCGCCAAAGTCGAACTCGTGATTGCCCGGAATAACAATATCCGGTGGTGTCATGTTGAACAGCTCAACGATGTGCTCGCCTTGGTCGAACGAGGACAGGAGCGATGGCGACAGGAAGTCTCCGGCCACAGCGTAGATAACGTTGTCGTTGGCGGCCCGCTCTGCGTCAACAACGGCTGACAAGCGCGCAAAGCCGCCCTGGTCGGAGCGGTTGTCAATCGAATATATGTCGTTGACCAGGAGGAACGTCACATCGACGGTTGTAACCTCCTGCGCAAGGGCAGGGGCCGTTAGCAGGGCGGTTGATAAACCGAGCGCAGCCAGCAGGCGGGTTGGGGTATGGTGCATGAAAAGAGCCTCCCTCAAGGCAAGTCGTGTGTGGAATTGGTGATTTGTTGCCAGAGCCTTGATGCTCCAGTGTGACCGTAGCATGACAGATTTATGTCATGCTGCAAGCACTGCGATTGCTTCATATCAATGGCATGGTGCGGCGATTGATCCATCCAAATGCCTTGCTGCCGCGTATGGGACTATGCTTATGCACCACACACAATCTGCCCGGACAGGCCGTGAGGAGTTCCCCACCGTGAACACGCAGGATTACAAAGCGTTCGCTGATGCAACCATTGCACCGGCTGAACCAAATCGCTCACGTGATAATTCGGTGATGCCTGACGGCCATCCGCCGATCAAATTCGGCAAAGTGGGTGTGCTGCTGGTCAATCTCGGCACGCCTGATGCGACCGATTATTGGCCGATGCGGCGTTACTTGGCAGAGTTTTTGACCGATCGCCGGGTTATCGAGTGGCCAAAGGCGCTTTGGTATCCGATCCTCTACGGCATCATTTTAATGGTGCGCCCAGGTCGCAAGGGAAAAGACTACGCGACCATCTGGAACAAAGAGCTGGATGAGAGCTATCTGCGCACGTACACGCGCTCGCAATCAGACTTGCTGGGCGAGGCGCTAGCCGATCATGACAATGTGTTGGTCGATTGGGGCATGCGCTATGGCAACCCGTCCATCGCAAGCCGAGTCGATGCTCTGCGCGCCGAAGGCTGCGACCGCATTTTGCTGTTCCCGCTCTATCCGCAATATGCCTCGGCAACCACAGCGACGGTGAACGACAAGGCCTTTGAGCATCTGATGAAGCTGCGCTGGCAGCCCGCCATCCGCACGGTGCCCGCCTATCACGACGAGCCAGTCTATATCGACGCTCTTGCTCGCTCAATTGAAGCGCATCTGGCAACGCTGGACTTTGAGCCGGAGAAGGTGATTGCGTCCTATCACGGCATTCCAGAAAGCTATTTTGCCAAGGGTGATCCTTATCACTGCCATTGCCACAAGACGACACGGCTCTTGGAAGAGCGGCTCGGCTGGGAAAAAGGGCGTTTGATGACCTGCTTCCAGTCGCGTTTTGGCCCGGAAGAATGGCTTCAGCCCTACACCGATAAAACGGTGGAGAAGCTTGCCAGCGAGGGTGTGAAGAACATCGCCGTCTTCAATCCGGGCTTTGTGTCGGATTGCTTGGAAACGCTGGAAGAGATCGCCATGGAAGCCCATGAGATTTTTGAAGAGCATGGTGGCGAAAATTTCAGCTACATCCCGTGCCTCAACGACAGCGAAAACGGTATGCGTGTGATCGAAGCATTGACCCGGCGCGAGTTGCAAGGCTGGGTGAAGTAGTCCGGTTTTAGCCCGGACGGCACGAACCGATCCGGGGTGCACGCCGTTTTTCAGGTCCCGCTGTACTGCGGCGTGCGGCGCGCGATCCACGCGTCCAAGCCCTCATGAACATCGTTTGTCGCCGCCATGCGTGCGAACTGCTCGCGCTCGATCATCAGCCCTTCATCAATGCTTGTGTTGATACCGCGGGTAACTGCCGCGATGATGCGTGAGGCAGCAAGGGGCGAGTGGGCAAGTATCCGTTCTGCCAGTGTGAAGGCTTCCGGCATGAGCCGATCGTGCGGCACAACCTTGTTGACCAAGCCCATTTCATAAGCGCGCTGGGGTGAGAACGTGTCGCCGGTCAGAAGCAGTTCCAACGCCCGTTTGCGCCCAGCAAGACGTGGCAGGCGCTGGGTGCCGCCAAAAGTCGGTGGAATGGCGATATTGATTTCTGGCTTGGAAAAGACGGCTCGCTCGCTGGCTACCGCCAAATGCACCGCCTCGGTGATCTCGCAGCCCCCGCCATAGGCAATGCCGTTGACGGCTGCGATGATTGGCTTGGGAAAGCTTTCCAGTCGGGCCGTCATGGTTTGACCGCGCTTGCAAAAGTCTTTCACGGCAATATCAGTGCCGGCTTTGATGCTTTGGGCGAACTCGTGAATGTCGCCGCCAGCTGAGAAAGCCCGGTCTCCGGCTCCGGTCAGAACAACAGCGCCTATGGTGCGATCACCTTCGATCTCGTCAAGCAGCACCAGCAGCTGGTCGTTCAGCGCATAGTTGAGCGCGTTGAGCTTTTCGGGCCGATTGAATGAGAGCAGCGCAATCGCGCCTTCTCTCCGTTGGATAATGAGGTTGCTCATGGGTGTCTCCTTCATGGTGAGGCGACCATAGGGCTGTGTAAATTTGACGTATACTCACTGAGTAGTATACTTAGCTATGCCCAAGCCAAAACCTCCTGCTCAAAAGCGACCGGCTAAAGAACGTATTTTGGATGCTGCCAACAGCCTGTTTTATGGTGAGGGCATTCGTGCCGTCAGCGTGGATGCGATTGCCGCCAAAGCGGAGATCACCAAGAAAACGCTCTACTATCACTTCAGAAGCAAAGACGATCTGATCGAGGCCTATCTTGCCTCGCGCGATCAACCTAATTTGGCGCTTTTTAAAGCGTGGTTTGACGAGGCAGACGGATCACTGGCCCAAAAAGTGGAGGCCATGTTTGTCAAGTTGGCGGATGCTGCACGCCATCCCAAATGGAAGGGGTGTGGGTTCCTGCGTACCGCTGCTGAGCTTGCCAACATGCCTGGGCACCCAGCGATGAAAGTGGGTGCTTTGCACAAAAAGAAGTTTGAAGCCTGGCTTGCTGAGACGTTTATCGAGCACGGTGTGGCCGATCCGCAAGAGATTGCAAGATATGTGGTGGTGTTGATGGATGGGGCGTTCTCAACGGTGCTTGTTCACCATGATCCGGACTACATCGAATCGGCAGGGCGTGCAGCAGGCGCGATGGTTGCGCATGCGTCCTAGGGCGTACATCGCCTCTGGTTTGGTGTCCAAGAGCTGATGGTAGGGAGGGTGTTCTGCTTGCGCTATGGCTGCGCTAGGCAGATGTAGGGGGAAAGTTAGAGCCTTTGTTTTGTCGCATTTTCTGACGCAAAACCGGTGCGAACTTCTGCTAAAAACGCTGACGCGTTGGCGATCTTTACAAGGTGCAATCACATGAATTCACTCACAGGCCTTCCTATTGGCGGTTTTGACATTGTCATTATCTTGCTGTTTGCGCTGGTCATTGCGCTCATCTTTATGGGCATCAAGCAGGTACCACAGGGGTTCAACTTCACTGTTGAGCGGTTTGGTCGATACACGAAGACGCTGCGGCCTGGACTCAACATCATCGTGCCGTTCTTCGATCAGATCGGCGCGCGTTTGAACATGATGGAACAGGTTCTGGACGTGCCGAGCCAGGAGGTCATCACCAAGGACAACGCGACGGTGACAGTGAACGGCGTGACGTTTTTTCAGGTGCTCGATGCACCGCGCGCGGCCTATGAGGTGCTTGGTTTGCAGAACGCGATTATGAATCTCACACTGACCAACATTCGTACCGTGATGGGTTCAATGCAACTGGATGAACTCCTGTCCAATCGCGATGAGATCAATGCCCGGCTGCTAAGTGTGGTCGACGCCGCTGTGGACCCTTGGGGCATAAAGATCACGCGTATCGAGATCAAAGACATCGACCCGCCACGCGATCTGGTGGATTCGATGGCGCGCCAGATGAAGGCGGAGCGTGATAAACGCGCCGCCGTTCTGGAAGCTGAAGGTCTGCGGCAGGCAGAAGTGCTGCGCGCCGATGGTGAAAAGCAGGCGCTGGTCCTGCAAGCTGAAGGGCGTCGTGAGGCAGCGTTTCGTGATGCGGAGGCGCGCGAACGGCTGGCGCAAGCCGATGCCAAGGCGACTGAGATGCTGTCGGTGGCAATCGAGAATGGGTCGGCGCAGGCTGTGAATTATTTCGTGGCGGAAAAATACGTGAAGGTGCTTGGTGAAATTGCTGCCTCGCCTAACCAGAAAACGCTGATGATCCCGCTTGAGGCTGCATCGGTTATCGGGTCGGTGGCTGGCATTGGTGAGATCGCCAAAGCAGCTTTGGGTGACCAGAGGGACAAGAAAACGGGCGGCAACTGATCATGGAAGCGTTTTCTCAACTGGGTGAATGGACCTGGATCACGTTGGGCATTGCATTGCTGGGATTAGAATTGCTCGCGCCTGGCGTGTTCTTCATGTGGCTGGGCATTGCGGCCATCGCCGTTGGGCTTGTGGCGTTTTTCAACGACATGAGTTGGCAAGTTGAACTGATCTTATTTGCAATCTTTGCCCTGACCTCGATCATCGTGGGGCGACGTTTCTTCGCACGCCAAGGCGATGAGACCACTGACGCTCCTGGCCTTAATGAGCGTGGCAAATCCTATCTTGGCCGCGAAATCACGTTGGATGAGCCGTTGGTCGGCGGAACAGGTCGGGTGAAGCTGGGCGACACGATGTGGCGCGTCGAGGGGCCGGATTTGCCGGCTGGCGCGCGGGTGCGCGTGGCTGGAGCGCGAGGTGCAACGCTTCAGGTCGAGGCGCTTTAGACGCCTGCTCTACGGCATGTGGTCGTGAGGGATCGGCGGTTCTTCGCGCATCAACAGGATGGTCACGCGGCGATTGGCAGGAAGCGCAGGATCGTTGGTAAACAGCGGTTGGCTGTCGGCGCGACCGATAACGCCGGCAAAGCGTTCTGAGGGAACGCCCTGATCTTGCAGAATACGGCGGGCAGCGTTGGCACGGTCGGCGGAGAGTTCCCAGTCCGTGTAGGCAACGTTAAGTGGCGGGGCCGACGATGCAGAGGTATGGCCCGTGACCTGCACACGGTAAGGGAACTGGCGCAGCGTTGGTGCCATCTGGGCCAGAAGAAGCCGCGTTGTCTCATAGGGGTACTTTGACCCTTCAGGGAACATGGACCGGCCATCCTGATCGACCAGCGAGACATGCAGCCCTTCCTCGTTCTCTTCCAGCACGATGTGTTGGGAAAGTTCGGTGATTTCCGGAAGCGCCTGCCAGGCTTGACGCAGCGATGCGGCCGCGGTTGCAAAACGGCGCGGGATTTCGCTCTCGGCCTGCTCGATGGTGTGCGTGTTGGCCTCGGGGCCCTGCATCGGGCGCATGTCGTGGCGCTCCGTCGCGAACTCTGAGTCTTCAGGTGTTGGCACAATACCGACGTGGCGCACAAAATCGCGCAGCGGTGAGCCTTCCATCTCGATCATACCGGATCGTCGGACCGTTTCCTGGCTGCCGAAGGCTTCGCGCATGGAGCCAGCCACAATCTGCAGTTTCTGTTGATCCTGGATGGAAAAGGAGATGATGAGCACGAAGAAGCACACCAGAATGGACATGAGGTCAGCAAATGTGACCAACCATTCTGGGACGCCGCCGCCGCTAGCTTTTTTTCGTGCCATCGCCGTGTCCCCGCCTACGCTGCTTCGGCAACCAGTTCAGCGCGCGCTTTTTCTGGCAGGTAGGCAAGCAGCATCTCGCGAATGAGTGTCGGGCTTTTGTTCTCACGGATCTGCGTCACGCCATCGATCACCAAAGAGAGGTTGACCTCATCAACGGCGAACTTTGCTTCCAACTTGTCGGCAATTGGCAAACATACCAGGTTGGCCAGGATCGCGCCGTACATTGTGGTCAAAAGCGCGATGGCCATCGCTGGGCCAATAGTCGATGGATCGTCCATGTTGGCGAGCAGTTGGACCAGACCAACCAGCGTTCCGATCATGCCAAAGGCTGGGGCAGCATCACCAAGCGATTTGAAAACCCGTTGACCTTCGGCCAACCGTTCCAGGGACAGATCGCGCTCACGCTCCAGGCTTTCGCGGATGAAAGAGGGTTCAAACCCATCGGTCACATACTGTGTGCCCTTTTGCAGCAAAGGGTGGGAGACCTCGACATTCTCCAAACCCAAGGGGCCGCTTTTGCGAACAACATCGCCAAGGCTGGCGATTTCTTCGACCAATTCGCTGGGTGATACCTTTTTATGCGTGAAGGCTGCTTTGCCCCCCATAACCAAAGCCTGACCGATGCCAGACAGAGGAAAGCGGATAAGCGTTGCAGAAAACCCGCCACCAATCACGATCAAAACGGACGGAAGATCGATAAATTGCCCGATATTGCCGCCCAAGAGCATAGCGACGAGGACGACGACGGTTCCGGCCAAAATGCCGATAATTGTTGCTAAATCCATGGGGTCACCCAGGCCTTGCGCTGTTCTCTCATGCAGCTGGACGCCGCACATCTCACGCTCAGAGTACGCGTTGGATGGAAAACGAGAGCTAAATGGCCTAGGCGAAAAACCGCGTGAATACGGAAAGCTGTCTTTAGCGTTAGCGCGCGGTAAACGGCACAGAAACGCCTCGTTAACCGTAGCGGTTTAAGGTTGTTTAACCCTTTTTTGTGCGTGCGCTTTGGGGCGCGCGCTTGGTAAAGCAGCCCCGCTGGTATGAGCTCGCGATCCTTTTCTCTCATTGTTTTCGGCTTTGCCGCCTCACTTGCCCTTATGTTTGGGGGCGTGATGGGTCTCTCAGGCGCGTATGCGCAAGACCAAGATGGAAGTGCGGTTGTTCTTCCTGGACAGGACGAGCGCAGCGCGGCTCTGTTGCGCCCAAGCGTCGCACCAACAGGCGGTTTGCCGGCCTTGCCTGAAGAAAGCGTGCCAGGCGCGCGCTATTTCACCGCCACACAAACCGATAGCGATGCTGCCCAAGCGATCGATGAGGATGATTTGCGCCGGTTTGCGGTGCCTGAGAGCGATCTAGTAACCGGCGCCGTCGAAACCCCCGCAACGCAAGAACCTGTAGCGCAGCAGGGCATCAATGTTTCTGATCCTTATGCGCCAATTGGCATCCGTTCCGGACCGCTGACGTGGTTCCCGGCTATCGACTTGGCGATCGGGTACGACAGCAACACCGACAGCACTGTGGATGCGCGCGAGGTGCGCACCGTTACGCTTTCCCCTGAGATCTTGGTCCAGAGCGACTGGCGTCGCCATGCCTGGACGGGCAGCCTGCGCGGTACGTTGGCGTATGTTGACGATGGACGCGACCTTGGTCGCTCTATGGCCGTGGACAGCGAGTTGCGCCTCGATCTTGGCTTGGAGACGGCCGCTTCCCTGCGCGGTGGCTATACGCTTACTGGTGAGCCGGACAGCGACGACAATGCCGCTGCAGGCGCGGATGGCGGCACAGACACACACGATTTTGAGGTGGGCGCTACGCTGTCGCACACCATTGGGCCGGTAGAGGCCAGCCTGGGGTTAGACGCTTCGCGCACACTGTTCAGTGAGACGTCCTTGGCCGGTGGTGGCGTTCAATCCAATGATGATCGCAATCGTTTTGATGGCGATGTCACTTTGCGGCTGTCTCAAGCGGCTGGTCCAATAATGCGTCCCTTTGTGGAAGGGGAGATTGGTCTGCGACGGTTTGATGAGCGCGTTGATCGCAATGGGTTTGAACGCGACAGCCTGAACTACGGGCTGCGCGGCGGTTTGACGATTGCCGATGATGGATCGTTGCGCGGTGAGGTGTCGATTGGATTGGCTGGCGAACAGTTTGCCGATGATCGGTTGGAGGATGTGCTGGCGCTGACAGCGGCTGCCGCGCTGACATGGGATGTGACCGCGCTCACCAGCGTGACCCTTGATATCGCAACCGAGCTTGACCCGACAACGCGAGCCGGGTCGGGCGTTGGGATCAATCGCTCAGCCCAACTTGGCCTCACCCACGCGTTGCGGCGCAATGTCGATATGCGCGTTGGCGTGGGAATCGATGACACAGTGTTCAGCGGCATCGATGCAGACACGCGCACCTATTCTGGCCGCGCTGGGCTGACGTGGCGGACTTCACCTAGCGTGGCTTTCCGGCTCGATACGACGTTCGAGCACGAGCCGGATGATGATGGCGATATCAACCGCTTCACGGCCCAAGCAGGTGTGACGCTGCGGCGGTAAATTCCGTTTGGTCTTACCAAGCGAGGGTCTGGAGTGGCCTAGGCAACACCGCCATAAGCAACGCCTGACAGCGCAGCCATGTCTTTCTTCCACGTCGTGAGATCATCGCGATTGAACTTTGACAGATGATCGTGACCACAGGCCCGCGCCATCACTTGCATCAGCTCCACCGAGGCTTGGAAGAAATTGGTGAGTTGGCGGGCGGACTTCTCCACCACAATGCGGCTGACCAAATGTGGTTTCTGCGTTGCGATCCCAACCGGGCAATTGTTGGTGTGGCAGGCGCGCATGGCGATGCAGCCGATGGCTTGCATGGCGGCATTGGACACCGCGATAGCATCGGCACCCAGTGCCAGCGCCTTGATGAAGTCTGCCGGCTTGCGCAAGCCTCCTGTGATGACCAGTGACACGTCCTGGCGCCCAAGGCTGTTCAGGTGCGCTCGTGCGCGCGCCAGTGCTGGGATGGTCGGCACGGAAATGTTGTCGCGGAACAAGATCGGCGCGGCGCCGGTGCCGCCACCGCGGCCATCCAAAATGATGTAATCCACACCAACCTCTAAGGCTGCGTCGATATCCTTTTCGATGTGCTGTGCGGAAAGCTTGTAGCCAATGGGTATCCCACCGGTTCGGCTCCGTACCTCATCGGCAAAGGCTTTGATTTGCGAAGGCTTGGTCCAATCGGGGAATCGCGGTGGAGATATCGCGTCTTCACCTTCGGGTATATCACGAACTTGAGCGATTTTTCCGGTGTTTTTAGCGCCTGGAAGGTGCCCCCCGGTGCCAGTTTTTGCGCCTTGACCGCCTTTGAAATGGAAAGCCTGGACATTGGCCAGCTTGTCCCAGTCAAAGCCGAAGCGAGCAGAGGCAAGCTCGTAGAAATAGCGCGAGTTCGCTTCCTGCTCCTCTGGCAGCATGCCGCCTTCACCCGAACAAATGCCTGTTCCGGCAAGTTCAGCGCCACGGGCAAGAGCCACCTTGGCTGGTTCTGATAGGGCGCCAAACGACATGTCGGAAACAAACAGTGGTATCTTCAAACGCAGCGGCTTCTGCGCGTTGGGGCCAATCACCACTTCGGTGCCAACGGCATCTTCGTCGAGCAAGGGTGGCTTGTGCAATTGAGCTGTGAGCAGCTGGAGGTCGTCCCAACTGGGAAGTTCATCGCGAGGCACCCCCATGGATTCAACCTTGCCATGGTGGCCGGTCTTCGAAAGCCCGTCGCGTGCATATTGCTGAATGAGACCGTTAAGCGGCTCTTCGGCCGTTCCGTGGGAGGTGTCAGCGTAGAGTCCCAGATATGCATCTCGATCAAAGGGCTGCGGATTGTCCTGCGCCCAGGCCGCGATCTCATCTTCATCGACGCAGACATCATCACCCTCTATCCAGGAAGAGAATTTGGGAAGCTGTTCCTCATTGGCATATTCTGAAATTCCGGTGTCGAGCCGGTAATCCCAATCATGCACACCGCAGATAAGGTTGTGGCCGCGCACGAAGCCGTCGGCCATCAGCGCGCCGCGGTGCAGGCAGCGTCCATAAAACACGGAGACTTCATCGTCGAACCGCACGACCACAAGATCGATATCGGCAACCAATGCATAGGTTGGTGTGCGGTCGGCCAGTTCGCTCCAGCGCACGACACTTGTCTTTTTCATGGTTGGTTTCCCCCGTTTGGAGGTTCCACCTTGACGTGTGTGGCGTTGGGGTCAACCCAATAAAAAAGCCCGGCATCGCTGCCGGGCTTTCTTCGTTGAGCCGTGGGGGGCTGGCTCATCGTTTGGGTTAGGCTTTGGTGGTGTCCACTTCGATGGCAGCGGTTTTACCGGCGCCGTCGCTGCCATTGGAAATCGCAATTTTGCGCGGTTTCATGGCTTCGGGAAGTTCACGCTTGAGCTCGATGTGGAGCAAACCATTTTCCATGGATGCGCCGCTTACTTCGACATAGTCGGCTAGCTGGAAACGGCGCTCAAAGTTGCGAGCTGCGATGCCGCGATGCAGGATTTCGCGAGTGTCGCTGGCAACGTCGGCTGCCTTTTCACCGCGCACATGCAGCGTGTGGTTTTTGGTTTCCACATGCAGCTCATCGGGGCCGAAGCCTGCGACTGCCATTGAGATGCGGTACGCATTCTCGCCGGTGCGCTCTATGTTGTAGGGCGGGTAGGCATTTGTCTCGTTGGAGACCTGTTGGTCGAGCATGGAAAAAAGCCGATCAAAACCAACGGTCGAACGATAAAGGGGCGAATAATCAACACGCATGAGTGTTCTCCATAAGAAGCAACAGATTGAGGTTTCACGCCTGCGGCATTGCCTTTGTCTGACGTAGCGATCCCATTTGGCCATCGCGTCCGCCGCCTGCGTTGAAGGCCCGTTTGGCGCCTTCGAGAGTATAGCTGCGTATTGGTTGCGCGGTTTTCAAGGGGTGCTGTGTTGAGCGCTCGAAAACCTCTTTTTGGCCGCCCCTTTTCCCTGAACTGAATATGAACGCTCGCTTCCAAATGGGTTCAGGGGGCGAGCGCTAAGTTGTGATCATCGCTGAGGCACAGACCACCGCCCAACCCCAACCACTCAGCACCTGAACATCAAGGAGATGATCATGACGAACCGCAAAACCCTGATGAAAACTGCCATCGCTGGTGTGTTGGCGTTCGGCACTCTTGCTGGCGGCGCCAACATGGCCCACGCAACCAACTTTTCTTTCAGTTGGTCGACCCCAGAGGGAACATTCACGCTTGGCCCGAATGGTCATCACTTTCAGCCGCGTTACCACCAGCCACGGTATCAGCCGCCACGCCATGTGGTTCGTGAGCAAATTCGCCCGCGTCAGGCGCGCCGCATTTTGCGCCAGGCTGGTTTCCGCGACATTTCGTTCCTGCGTGAGCGCAACCGAGTTTACGTGTTTGAAGCCCGTGGCCAGCGCGGTTACCGCCGGATTGCCGTCAATAAGTTCAACGGCAACATCATTTGGCGCTGGGGTCGCGGCTAGCGCCGCACGCCTGCTCCCAAGGCTTCACGAATGGGCTTAGAGCGTCGCCGATCCGCCCTCCAGGTGGCTTTCTAGGACCTAGGCTGGTGTCCCTTTTGCGGGATGCCAGCCTTTTTTGTGTTTGGGGTGATGCTTGAAAACCTTTTTGCGCCGGCCACGCACACAACCACCGCCACACTGACAGCTGCCATGGTTGGGCTTACCTCCTCGCGCAGGAACAAGGCTGCCAAAACCAGCCCGAAAAACGGTTGCAGCAATTGCAGTTGCGAAACGGCGGCAACACCGCCCTGGGCCAAGCCACGGTACCAGAAGGCAAAACCGATAAACATGCTGAACACTGACACGTAACCGAGCGCTAGCCAGCTTGGTGCGCGGATACCGACAAGCGTTTGTGGGAAGGTAACCAAAGTCATTGCCAGCATCAGCGGTAGCGCGAGAACCAGTGCCCAAGAAATAACCTGCCAGCCGCCTAGTTTGCGCGAGAGCTTGCCGCCTTCGGCATAGCCTAAGCCGCAGACAATGATGGCGGCGACCATGAAGGCATCGCCTGTCAGCGAGCTTGAAGAGGCCTGGGTGAGCGCGAAGCCCGCCACGAAGGCACTGCCTGCCAATGAGAAAGCCCAAAAAGCTGGATGTGGCCGCTCACCTGCACGCAAAACGCCGAAGATCGCGGTCGCCAGCGGCAGCAGTGCGATGAACACGATCGAGCGGGCGGCGGTGTTGTGTTGCAAGGCAAGCGCGGTCAGCAACGGAAAGCCGACGACCACGCCAAGTGCCACAACGAAGAGCGGAGCGATATCGGCGCGCTCTGGGCGTTTTTGGCGCAGACATGCAAGCGTCGCGAGGGCCAACAACCCTGCCAGCCCGGCGCGGGCAACGGTTAAAAACAGCGGGTCGAAATCAGCTACAGCCACCCGCGTTGCAGGCAGCGAGCCGCTGAAAATGATCATGCCGATCAGGCCAAATATCCAGCCGTTTTTGCTCTGGTTCATCAAGCGCTCCTTCGTCTTCCTCCAAAGGGGTCGGTGGCGATGGATATTCCAGAGACACTTCAGTACAATTATGAGAAACTGTACTGGTACAAAAGATCATACAGATGAGCATGAGCGACATCATCGCAGAACCCGGGCGGTCCCGTGTGAACATGGTTATGGACGCGGTACGCCGTCAGATTGCCAGCCATCACAGTCAGCCTGGCGCCAAACTCACCTCTATTCGCGCCATGGCGCAACGGCTCGACGTTTCCAAGTCGACCGTGGTTGAGGCCTATGATCGTCTGGTCGCTGAAGGCGCCATTTCTGCGCGGCCTGGCGCTGGCTTCTTCGCCTCCGGCCATCTGCCGCCCTTGTCCTTGGCGCCGAGCGACCCGCCGGTCCATCAGGACGTTGATCCGGTTTGGATGACGCGACGGGCTTTGGACCATGATGGCGACATGTTGAAGCCTGGTTGTGGCTGGCTTCCAGCCTCTTGGATGCCCGGTGAGGATATTGCCCGCACATTGCGGCGTCTGGCGCGCGACGGGGATGCCCATCTTGTCGACTATGCCACACCGCACGGTCTTGCGCCGTTGCGTCAGCTTCTATCGCGCCGCTTGGCAGACAAGGGGATAGAAGCACCGCCATCGCATATCATGATGACGGAGTCGGGTACTCAGTCGGTGGATTTGCTGTGTCGATTTTTGCTAAAGCCCGGCGATACGGTTTTGCTGGATGACCCGTGCTACTTCAATTTTCACGCTATGATGCGAGCGCACCGGGTCAATGTGGTCAGCGTTGCCTACACGCATAATGGGCCGGATTTGGCGCTGCTCGAACAGGTGCTGAGCACTCATCGCGTACGCCTCTACATCACCAACTCAGCGCTTCATAATCCGACGGGCGCGACATTGTCGCCAGTGGTTGCGCATCGTGTGTTGAAGCTTGCCGAGGCCCATGATTTGTTGATCATAGAAGACGATATCTTTGCCGACTTTGAGCATGAACCCGCCCCGCGACTGGCCGCGTTTGATGGCTTGGATCGTGTCGTTCATGTGGGCAGTTTTTCCAAGACGCTGTCTGCGTCCGTGCGATGTGGTTTCATTGCTGCGCGAGCCGAATGGATCGAGGAACTGGTTGATCTGAAGCTGGCCACATCCTTTGGAGGTGGGGCCTTTTCGGCTGATTTGATTCTCAGGCTGCTGACAGATGGCGCGTATCGCCGCCATATGAGTGGTGTGCGCTCGCGCTTGGCCGATGCAATGGGCAAGGTGATCACGAACCTTGCCACCATCGGGATCACGCCATTGTTGGAGCCCAAAGCGGGTATGTTTTTGTGGTGCAAACTGCCCGACGCATTGGATGCGGCGAGCGTTGCGCGCTGTGCCCTTGCAGAGGGTGTTGTGCTGGCGCCGGGACAGGCGTTTAGCCTGAAAGATGATGCCAAACGTTTCTTGCGGTTCAACGTGGCACAAACGTTGGACGCGGCCATATTTCCGGCTGTGGAACGCGCGATGTTGCAAGCCCATGCAGAGTGAGGCAAGAGACTCGTTATGGCGGTAGTGCAACCCAAAATGAGCGATGATGTAGAGCGCCCTGAATCCATCATTGGTGAGGATGGGGCGTTTCTCTATTGGGTTGACGGCATGCCGATGCAAAGGCTGCACCGGGTGTTTTACCTGTCGGTGGGGTTGCGACGTGATGTTCGCGTGCGGGTGGCCCATTTTCGCCCGCTTGGCACGGCGCTCGGCACGCTGATCCTGATGCATGGGCGCACTGAGTTTATCGAGAAATACGCCGACGTTATCGCCCATTACGTAAAGCTTGGTTTCGTGGTCGTCACCTTTGATTGGCGCGGGCAGGGGCTTTCCAGCCGGGTGCTGCGTGATGATCCGCGCAAAGGACACATCCATGATTTTGATGCGTATGTGCGCGATTTGCAGATCGTTATCGAAAAGGGTGTGTTGCCAGATTGCCCCTTGCCGTTGATGGGGCTTGCCCATTCCATGGGCGGACTTTTGGCGCTGCATATGCTGGTGCGTAAACCGCTTTGGTTTGACCGGATGGTGCTGTCGGTTCCCTTGTTGCGATTCAACGTCAAAACCGCGTCACACGAGACAATTGCCCGTGGCGCCAAGTGGGCGACATGGATGGGCCTTGGACAATCCTTTCCGCCAGGTGTTGGCGAAACGCTTTCAGGATCTGGTCCTTTTAAAGAAAATGCTGTGACATCCGACCCCAAGCGCTATGCGGCTGTTTCGTCCATGTTGTCTGATCATCCCGAACTGGGTCTGGGTGGGCCGACTTTTGGCTGGCTCCATCGTATGTCGTGCGGCATGGCGCGGGTTTGGGACCAGGAGTTTTTGGACCGGATCAAAACCCCCTGCATGTTCGTGCAGGCTGGGCATGATGAGATTGTTTCACCCGATGCCATTGAGCGCTTGGCTGCGGCGGTTCCCACGGCAACATTGCTGCGCTTGCCGCGCTCCAAGCACGAGCCGATGTTTGAGCGGGACGCGATCCGCGACTTGTTTTTGGCGGCCACAGAAGCGTTTTTCTCCATTCCCGAGCTGCGCCAGGGCAATTTGAAGCGTTCGTTGGAAAACTTCGACGTGAGCCTGCTTTAACGGCGATATGTCAGTGCGCTGCTGGAGCCAATAGGTCCGTTGCTTCTGGGATCAACGCTTTGTCGCCAACAGCTAGAACTTGGCCGGCAAACGCTTCATTGACCGAGGAAAGCGGCTTGCCGCGCCAGTCCGTCACCGCACCACCGGCAGCTTCGATGATCGGCACAAGCGGCAGGATGTCGTAAGAGCTGAGGCCACTTTCCACCACAATGTCGGCGGTCCCGCAGGCGATGAGCGCATAGCTGTACCAATCGGTGCCGTAGCGCACACTGCGAGTTTTGGCTTCAACGTCGTCGTAGGCAGCGCGTTCCTTGTGATTGAACAGGGCTGGCGTGGTGGTCATCAGCGTCGCTTGGGAAAGTTGGTTCATCGACCGCGTGACCATCGGGCGTGTCTGACCACTCTTTGACCATAGAGCCGATCCGTTACCGGATGCGCTGAAGGCCTCATCGATAAACGGCTGATGGGCCAGGCCTGCCACCGGTGCACCCTGGTGCATGAGCCCGACAAGCATACCCCAGAGAGGTACACCGGCAACGAAGGCGCGGGTGCCATCAATCGGATCGATCACCCAGACAAAGGGAGCGCTTAAGCGGACATTGCCGAACTCTTCTCCCAAAATACCGTCGTCTGGGAAGTGCGTTTCAATGAGGGCTCGCAGCGCCGCCTCGCAATTGCGGTCGCCCTCCGTCACAGGGTCAAACCCGCCACTATCGGCCCGCTTGTTGTCGATGGTCATTGCGGTTCTGAAAAACGGCAAGGTCTCCCGTTTGGCGATGGCCTGCATCTCGTCGAACAGGGCTGAACGGGCGGTGATAGCGATGTGTGTTGGGTCAGTCATTGTGCAGCATCTTTGGTGGATTGGTTGATATCGCCTGGCACGGTGAAGTCCGCCATGCAAACTGGCTTATCGATGGTATCGCGCGTGGGCGCTGAATCATTCTGCAAGGCTGTGGACAGTTTTCGCGTGCGCTCGGCAACTTTATGTCAGTATCTTTCATTACTGCGCAACAATTGTTCGCGAGTGTTGCTGCAGCGCGACTTTTTTGAGCAACCGGTCAAAAAATTTCCCGATGCGCTTGACATGTTGCGGTGCACACCTCATTTTTGCAGTGCGTCATGGCCCTCCCGGCGTGACGTAATGCCCTCCTTGGGCGTTTCCTCCCTAGACTTGAGCCGTTTGACCTTCGGGTTAAACGGCTTTTTTTTGATCTGATTTACGGCAGGGCTATTCGGCGGCAGCGCGATCAACGGGCGCAAAAATCTCTGCGTCCAGCATGAACAAGGCGTCCATCATTTCGCTAAGAGCATCCATCACGGCATTGAACCCGGCATTGGGCACGAGCGTGCGCTCATTCATGTAGAGGCCGCGATTGATCTCCAACTGGACGGCGTGAATGCCTTTGTCGGGGCGGCCATAATGTTCGGTGATAAAACCACCAGCATAGGGTTTGTTGCGCGCCACCGTGAAACCCAAGTCGCGCAATACGTCGACAATCGTTTCAGAAATGTGCGGGGCGCAGCTGGCGCCAAACCGGTCACCGACCACGAAGTCTGTGCTCAATATACCGCTGGCGGTGCGGATAAGTGAGGGCATAGAATGACAATCAATGAGCACCGAGGCTCCAAAGCGCACATGGGTTTGCGCCAAGGCCCGGCGCAGCGCTGAATGATAGGGCTTGTAAAGTTTTTCCACCCGCTCCAACGCGTCAGCCACAGGCAGTTTGCGCCGGTAAATTGGCTGGCGATCGCCGACAACGCGCGGCACTGTGCCAAGGCCGCCTGCAACCCTAAGCGAGGCGGTGTTGGCAAAGGCTGGCAGCGCCTCGGAAAACATGCGGGGATCAAGCTCGTAAGGCTCACGGTTGACATCGCAATAGCAGCGCGGAAACCGGGCGGCGATCATCGGCGCACCCTTTTGCACGGCTGGTGTGATCAACCGGTCCACATACGTGTCTTCGGACCGGCGAAGGTCGAGTGTTGAAAGTTGTGAGATTTCCAAAAATGCGCGCGGATAGCGGGTGCCTGAATGCGGCGAACCGAACACAAACGGCACAGTTTGGGTGATCGGCACAAGCAGATCGTAAGGTGGCGCAGTGTCAAAAGATTCAATGGTTTCCATCAAGGCTTAAGGGGTTCTTTCGTTTTCCTCGCTAAGGCTGCAACCGAAGCCTTTCCACAAAAAAAGGATCGCAGGTTCGTTGAGTGAAGTCCACAGTTGGTCAGAGCTACCAATCAGAATGATTTATCAACCAGATCGGTCGTTTCTGACCAAAATTCTTGCTTCAACATCGTCCCCTGGCTTTCCAACCACAAGGCAGCACCGTATGTAATCCAACGTGGCAGCGCTGGGAATCATGAGCGCTTGCCCTAAGCCTGCCTTTTCACTTTTGGGCCTTGCTGATATGGGGCCTTGGCGACGATCGACGAGATAAGCAGATATGACGCGGATACTATTGGCAGAAGACGATAATGATATGCGCCGTTTCTTGGCCAAGGCGCTGGAAAACGCTGGCTATGACGTGGTGTCATTCGACAATGGGCAAAGTGCCTACAATCGGCTCAACGAAGAACCGTTTACACTGCTGCTCACCGATATTGTGATGCCGGAAATGGACGGGATCGAACTCGCCCGCAAGGCAACGGCGCTCGATCCGGACATCAAAGTCATGTTCATCACAGGGTTTGCCGCCGTGGCGCTCAACCCGGATGCCAACACGCCCAAAGATGCCAAAGTTCTCTCCAAACCCTTCCATCTGAAGGATTTGGTGGATGAGGTTGAAAAACTTCTGGCAGCCTAACCGGCAAAGCCCGTGTTGGCGCGTGCTTTTGCCCGCTTGCATCGCTTCACTTTACCCGATAAGACCTCGCCACCGTTGAGGGCGCGTAGCTCAGCGGGAGAGCACTTCGTTGACATCGAAGGGGTCGGCAGTTCGATCCTGCCCGCGCCCACCATTGGCTCCGCTCAGGGCGGACACGGACTTTTTTAGCACTGCGATTAGGTTCCCCAATCGCAACCGCACAGGCCCAGCATCCCTGCTCCGTGACACCATTGTCGGTTCTGGGCCTTTGGCTGGACCGCAAGAGTCCGCTTTTCCCGTTTCCCCGGCGGTTATCCTCGCCCTTGTGGCGGGGATCCATTCCCATGACAGGTCCGCGAGATAGGTGATTGTTGGAAAATCCATGGCAATAGGCGCTGGTGACAACCGCAGGGGTCACGCGCCACTGGGGAATGCTTGACATTCTCCGGCCTGCTTGGCATGGACAGCGCAAGCTTTTTTCAGGCGCGCATCATTGCGCGCCGTTTTGTTTGTGGCACGCACCCAACATGTGCCGCGTATGTTGTGAAGGTTCGTTGTTATGAAGATCAAGAACTCGCTGAAATCGCTGATGAAGCGTCATCGCGACAACCGCATGGTGCGTCGTCGTGGCCGCATTTACATCATCAACAAAACCCAGGGTCGCTTCAAAGCGCGCCAGGGCTAAACCTGTTTCTCTTGCCGAGACGCTTTGCGCTCACGGCACGTTGATTTTGACGAACCGCATGACCTGATGCAGACTTCAGGCCATGCGGTTTTTCTTTGCTCAAAACAGAAGTGATTCGCTGGCGATGCCGGGCCTGCTGCTCGTTGGGTTGCTGGCTATCACGTTGCTGTTGTGCAGTCCGGCTTTTGCCAGCGGAAACACTGCCGCCTCAGTGATCACCAGTGAGCAAGCAGCCACCAATCCTGACCAATCTGACAGTGTTTCTGAACAGGCGCACAGCGTCGGCTCGCTGCTTGACGCTTTGGCGCTGAGCGAAGATGGTCAAGCCGCAGATGTCTTGGCCCGTCAGGTGCAAAACCTTTGGAACCAGTCAGGAAGCGAGGCCGTTGATCTTTTGATGCGGCGCGCGAGCGTTGCGATGCAGGCGCGCAATTATCCTATGGCGTTGGACCTTTTGGATACGGTGATCGCACTAGAACCAGACTATGCTGAGGGCTGGAACAGGCGAGCAACGGTGCATTATTTGCGCGAGGATTACGCCCTCTCCATAGCGGACGTCGAACAGGTTTTGCGCCTGGAGCCGCGCCATTTTGGGGCGCTCAGCGGGATTGGATTCATCCTCGAAGAACTCGGCCAGGACAGCCAAGCGCAGCTGTTTCTTTCAGAAGCCCTGCGGGTCCATCCGCACATGGACCGTACACGCGAAGTGCTGGGCGCCATTGAACGACGATTGCGCGGCGCACCCATTTGACTGGCTTTCTTGTTGCTCTGCTTGTTGTTGTCAGCGCGTCTGGCCTGGTCACGCAGTTCGGCGCTGCTTGGCTGGACCGTGCGTATCCGCCAAACGGCCGCCTTATCGATGTGGATGGCGCAACTGTACATCTGGTGGAGCACGGTTCACCGTCAGCCGATCAACCAAGTTTGCTGTTCGTCCATGGTGCAAGCTCCAATCATCGGGAATTCATGATTGCGCTTGAGGGGCGTTTGCCCGAGCGATTTGGTGCTATGTTCCATGCGCTCTATGTCGACCGACCGGGGCAGGGACACAGCGAACGCCAGGACGGCGATCATTCACCGCGCGCACAGGCAGACCGGCTGATTGCAGCAGCCCGTGCGGCAGGCGCGACGGGGATCATCGCCGTCGGCCACAGTTGGGGCGGGGCCGTGGTTGCGCAAATGGCGGTGCACCACAGCGATATCGTGGACGGCGCGGTGTTCGTCGCCCCAGCGACCCACCCTTGGCCAGGCGGAGTCGACTGGTTCTACGGGTTTGCCGACCGACCCATTCTTGGCTGGCTGTTCACCCGTTTGGTTTCGCTGCCCGCTGGCTGGTTCCAGGTCAAATCTGGGGTCGAGGGGGTGTTCGCGCCCGAATTGCCAAGGCCGGATTATGCCGAACAGCTGATTCCCAGACTGGTCCTGAGACCGCAAGCGTTTCGCGCCAACGCCGAGGACGTTTACCGCCTCAAACAGTTCGTCACGCGCGAGGCGTCAAGCTATGGGCAGATCGACATGCCCGTTCACATCATCACAGGCAATGAGGATGGCGTTGTCTGGCCGCATATTCATTCAGTTGGCTTGGAACGCGATATCGTCGGGGCGCAGAAGATCGTCATCGAAGGTGGCGGACACATGCCTCACCAGACTCACCCGGAACTGGTGCTCGATGCAATTGACGAGATCATGGATTCAGTGAGCCGGGTGGCAGAGCCCGGCTAACTCAAGCCGCGGCCCTGATCCTCGCGGACAAACGCGATGCGCAGCATGTTGGTTGCCCCAGGGGTTCCAAAAGGCACGCCCGCTGTGATGATGATGCGATTGCCAGGGCTCGCAAAGCCCTGATTCATAGCCACCGCGCAGGCGCGTTCCACCATATCGTCAATGTCAGTGGCGTCATCGGTTGCAACCGGATGAATGCCCCAGATGAGCGCCAAACGGCGCGCGGTACGAACACGCGGCGTGATCGCGATGATCGGTGTCTGCGGACGTTCGCGGGCAGCGCGCAAACCCGTTGCGCCCGAGGAGGTATAGCAGACCAGGGCTGAAAGATGCAGCGTTTCGGCGATCTGGCGGGCAGCAGCCGAGATCGCGTCGGCGCCGGTGGCTTCCGGCTCTGTGCGCTGCGCGTTGATGATGGAGCGATAAAGCGGATCGTTTTCGGTTTCGATGGCGATGGTATTCATCATCGCAACCGCTTCGTGTGGATAGTCACCAGCAGCCGATTCTGCCGACAGCATGATGGCGTCCGCACCCTCATAGACGGCGGTTGCGACGTCTGAAACTTCGGCGCGTGTGGGGACCGGTGAGTTGATCATCGATTCCAGCATCTGCGTGGCCACAACCACCGGCTTACCGGCGCGACGTGCGGCGCGTGTGATACGCTTTTGCGTGCCGGGCAGAGAGGCAAGCGGCATCTCCACGCCCAAATCGCCACGTGCAACCATAATCGCGTCGGACAGCTCGATGATCTCTTCGATCCGTTCGACGGCCTGCGGTTTTTCAATCTTTGACAGAATGCCGGAGCGACCACGGGCAATTTTGCGCACTTCGGCCACATCTTCTGGGCGCTGAATGAAGGAGAGCGCAATCCAATCGGCTTCGGCTTCCAGGGCGGCGGCTAGGTCGCGGCGATCTTTTTCGGTCAACGCCCCACCGGAAATGACTGTGTCGGGTAGGCTGACTCCCTTACGGCTGGAGAGCTTGCCACCGACGATCACTTTCGTGTCGATATAGCTCTTTTTATCAGTCCCGGTGCACTTAAGACGTAGCTTGCCATCGTCCAATATCAGTGTGTGACCGACATCCATCCCGTCAAAAATCTCAGGGTGCGGCAGGCGCACACGTTCCACGGTTCCTGGCTCATCCTTGGTGTCCAAACGAAAAGACGCGCCGTTGTCGAGCATCACCGCATCATCAGCAAACATGCCGACGCGCAGTTTCGGGCCTTGAATATCGACCAAAATGCCGATGGTGCTGCCGACATCGGCTTCCACTTCTCGGATCTTGGCCATCATCGCCCGCATTTTTTCCGGGTCGCCATGGCTCATATTGATACGAAAGACATCAGCACCGGCAAGGTGTAATTCTTTGATTTGTGCGACTTCAGAACTTGCCGGCCCGAGGGTTGCAAGAATTTTGACGCTGCGGTTGCGCTTATGCATGGGCGGCCTATCGTTACTGGAGGGAGTCTTCGGTTAGCTGCACGGTCCAACTGGCCTGTCCGGCGGTGTCCACTTCAAAGAAACCGGTCGTTTCAAGCCCCCGTTGGGCACAGTCTTCGAATCCTCGGATGGTGAAGATACGTGCGTGTGTACACATATAGTGCCGACCTTTCCACTCTCCGCCGCGGTCATAGTCTATTGCGTAGACATAATAATAGCGTGACGCGAGCGTGCCGGAGCGCAAAGTCTCACATGTGTCGGTGGGCAAATTCCACCAGCCCTCCGATATCCAGCCCTGCCGAGAATCATAGCCGAGTGCCACACCGATGGTGCTGGACGTTTCATTGCAGACGCGGAAGCCAGTCGGCCCCAGTCCCAGGCCATTGGAGGCAGTGTTGGCCTCCTCCATGGCGTCAGTGCCTTCCACCACGCGGCCTTCAATGACGTCTTCCAGCGTTGTCTCGACCGCTTGGGTGCGATTGAATGCGACATAGACACCAACCACCAACGCAGCGACGGCGAAGGCGGTCACGATAAACGCAAATGTCAGGCCTGGCTTGCGGGCGCGGCTGGCTGTTGGATTAAGAAGCCTCATAATGGTGTTATTATCGTTCTCTCATTTGTACGCAAGCGGTCGTGCGCAGTGCAAAGCAGGTCAGCGAAGCGATCACCATCGACCCATGGCGACATGGCGCGACGAAATTACGGCAGATGCGTTTTGCGGGGGCAAGAGGGCGTGTGGCCGATTGCTCTTTGCATCGATCAATCAGCTTAAAGATGGGCAGCCGTGCCCTTGCATGCGGCGCACCATCAGCGTTACCTGATGGATGCGAGCGCATCTATCGATGGCTTGCTCATTTGATTTTGCTATCGGAAAGCATAACCCATGGATCAGCCAGTCGACGGACAGGCACAGAACCCGCGTGATACGGCCCCTTATGAGCTGCGCCTGCGCGATACCGACCATGGGTTGATCATTCTTTGCGATCATGCCGAAAACACGTTGCCACCGGCCTATGGCACGCTCGGTTTGGAACCCGACCAACTCCAGCGACACATCGGCTACGACATTGGTGCCAAAGCGCTTTGCCAGAAACTTTCCGACGCTTTGGACGCCACACTGGTGATGTCGTGCTTTTCAAGACTTTTGATCGATCCCAATCGCGGCATCGACGACCCAACGCTCATCATGCGCCTCTCCGATGGAGCGGTGGTGCCCGGCAATGCGCGCCATGATGCGGCCGAACGTTCGCGCCGCATTACCAACTATTATGAGCCCTACAATGATGCTGTTGCTGAGGCGATCGGGCATGTTCACCGGGTGACGTCGCGCGCGCCTGTGCTCTTCTCGGTGCACTCGTTCACACCCATCTGGCGTGGTCATCCAAGGCCTTGGCACGTTGGTGTTTTGTGGGACAAAGATCCACGTTTGGCTGTACCGTTGATTGAGGCATTGCAAGCTGAGGGCGATCTGATTGTCGGCGACAATGAGCCTTATCGCGGTGAGTTGCCCGGCGACACGATGCATCGCCATGGCACCTGCAAAGGTTTGCCCCATGCGCTGCTCGAAGTGCGGCAGGACTTGATCCATGACGATGCCGGTGTCGATGCCTGGGCCGAACGGCTGATCCCCATGCTCACCACTCTTGTGGAACAGCAGAGCCTTCGCCACATATTGCCTGTAGATCAACGCTAGAAAGAGGCTTTCCTCATGGATGAATCCACTCAGCGCGACCTTGAAGCGGCGGCTTTTCGCCGGTTGGTCTCTCATTTCCAACAGCGTAACGATGTGCAGAACATCGATCTGATGAACCAAGCCGGCTTCTGCCGAAACTGCCTGTCCAACTGGCTCGTCGATGCGGCAGAGGATGCCGGTGTTGACCTCGATAAAGCAGGCGCGCGCCAGATGGTGTACGGCATGCCGTATGAGGAGTGGAAGGCGAAGTATCAGGCTGAAGCGACGCCCGAGCAAAAGGCAGCTTTTGAAAAATCGCACGCTGCCCATTCCTAGCGCACTGTGCTTGTCCCCAGCCTTCTCAACGCCATCCACGGCTAACGGCCGCCTTACGGTTGACCACACCAAGGCTGTTTGGTTGTTGATCAAACCCAAACAGGGCAAAGGTCCTGCACGAGCGGAGTGTAGACATGGCAGACAGCAGCGTCGCAGCAGGCCAGTTGCGCAGTATCATCGAGCGCATCGAGCGGCTTGAAGAAGAAAAAAAGGCCATCGCTGACGACATCAAGGATGTCTATGGCGAAGCAAAATCGAACGGTTTTGACACCAAAGTGCTGCGGCAAGTGGTGCGTATCCGCAAGCAAGACCAGGCTGAGCGGCAGGAGCAGGAAGCGCTGCTCGATCTCTATCTTGGCGCTTTGGGTGGGCCTGCTTCGCCATCGCCGACAGATGTCGACAGCTAAATCTGGATGTCTGTCGCACTAAAGCGACTTCGACGGACGCAGGGTGAGAAGACGCGCTCTATCTGATTGTTGTGTCGCGGTTTCGCACGTAGAGCCGGTTGCTACCCTGGATACGGTGCGGTGCAGACTTTTGCCTGAAGTAGATCAACTGCCTGAGCGGCCAAAACCGTCGGTGCGCAGTTGGAAACTGCTTGCCGGCACAAATCCGCTGGACTGCACTACCGTCGGTGACAGTGTGACCGAAGCGGATGGCGCAACAAGCGTCGCATGTTGAGCGCCACGGATCGATTGTTTGGCAAGCCCAGGCGCTAGATCATCTGCGATGGGATAAAGGCGTCCTGTGATGCCGGTTTGTCTCGCCGTGTTCGCAGACTCCGTCAAAATCTCAATAGCCGACTGCGCAGGCGTGCGCGCGTCTTGCTGTGCGGCGAATGCGGCTGCAATCAGGCTATTGCCTTCTGACGTTGTCGGCGTGGCTTGCGCAGGTGCGCTTGGTGTCGGTGCAGCAGCAACCAGTGTTGGTGACGGCGCCGGAACCGGCGGGATAAAGCGCGGTGCGCTGGCTGTTTCAATAGCAGTTGGCGTTGCCAGCGCGCCCGTTTCGGACAGCACATTGCCAGGTGTGAGCGGCGACTCGGTTGGCTGCGCAAAGGCAAGCAAAGAAGAATTGGGATCGGTCGGTGCAGCTGTCTGGACGTCTGCCTGGGACGGCGGGGTAGATGCGGTCTGCAGCGCTTGGGCAACTTGTCCTGTCAGACTTGCTTGCGCGGCGCGTTGTTCGGCAAAACGCGCTTCGATGATGGCGGCGATCTGACCCGGCGCCGGTACGTTTTGCGCAATTTGCTGCGCGCGGTTGATGGGTGGTAACTGTGTTTGCGCCAATCCCGGCGATGCAGAGGCCAGTACAACGGGCTGCGGCAGCTGCGTTGTTGCTGGTGCGCTTAGCGATGGTGCCCCGAGCGGTGGCGGCGTTGGTGCTGATTGTGCTGTCGCGAAAGCATTGTCCAGCGCGATGGCGCCAGGCGAAGCAGGTGCAGGGCTGGTGCCCAAAGCAGCCAGTTGAATGTCGTCGATGGTCGGTGCGGGCGTCGGCGAAGGCACTGCCAGCCCAGCCACCGTGGAGGGAGCTGCCCATGTGCCATCAGGGCTTGCATAAGGCGGCAAGACCGGCGAGGGCGCTGCGTAGCGATCACGCGGAGCGCTGGCGATTTCTGTTTCTACTGGAGCTGCTTGCGCTGGCAAACTTGCGACCACGGTACGGCTCGGCGCTGATGGCACTTCTGCGGCGGGTTCTGGCGTGTTGCCGCCAAACAAAGCTTGCAGAAATCCACCGCCGCTTTCGCCCGGCAAAACAATATCGCCATCGCCATCATTTTGGTCCGACGTTGCATTGGCACTGGCAAAAACCGTGCGACCGCCGCCGCGTTGGAGCTCGCGCTGGGCTTGTTCGAAGCCTGGCATAGGCTGGCCATCAGCGGGAACATGGATGGTGCGCCCGTTGGGGAACACGCGGGACAACTGGGAGCGGGTCATGCGCGGCCACATGCGCACCGTACCGGTGTCCAAATGAACGAAGGGCGTTGCTGAGCGTGGATAGAAGCCAACACCGCCTTGTTGCAGACGCAGGCCAGCGGCGCGAATTTCATCCGCAGAGACACCAGGGATGAAGAAATCCATCGCCCGTCCTTGGGTGTGCTGGGAGTTGCGCGCAACACCGGATGAACGGCGGCGCAGCATGTTGTTTGTGGCAGGTGAGCGATAGGCCGAGACCACATGGATCGGCTCTCGGGCACCGACTTCGCGGTAGACTGTCCAGACGATATCGAACAGATCCGGGTCGATGCGGGTGACTTCGTCGCGCCGCCAATCCCGCAAAAAGCGATTCAGCTGGTTGAGGCCGGCCTCCACGAAGCGGCCATTGCGCTTGTAGGTCACCGTCAGGCGTTCATGGGTGTGCGTGTTGTAGAGCGAAAGCGTGCGATCTTGTGCGACGCCTAATGTGGCACCCCATGCAAAGAACGAAAGGGCGGTAAAGAGGATGAGGAGCGAAACACGTTTGGCGTTGGCCTGCGTGATCATGCTCTTTGGCAATGCACGTGCCTTGGCTTGAGGCGCCATTCCCATTCGTGCTGTCCCGTGTCCCAAACTGCCCTCGCTTGCGTTGCAAGTCTTTGCAAGCTCAACGCGATGTCACCCAATGACGTCAGCGCCTTGCCCGCTCGCCGTCCATTCACGACGCTTGCGTGGTCCCAACCGACTGTACCCAACACCGGTAAAACTTGGTCAAATCATGGCGCAGCGCCTTGAGCAAGCGCAAGTGGCTCAGCCTTTCATAGTTAGGGTTAAGCGTTGGTTACAAAAGCGAAACCGCTTTCCGTCATAAAGCTCACTCAATCAATCCGTTATGGGGCGTTGGCAGACCCGGATTGCTAGCTTCCGGTGAAGCCAAGGGCCGCGAGAACGCGATCGTGATGGCCATAGATATCGCGGGCCATGATCAGGCGGCCGTCTTCATTCACGCGGGCGGTGAAGTAGGTCAGATGAACTTGAATGTGGTTGTCGAGGATCAGATTGCGTTCCTGCGAGCCCTGCAGCGATCGCGCCCGTGCCAGATCCCAGTCGGGTTCGTTTGTCAGCAGGGCTTCGGCGAAGGCCCAAGGGTCGAGCACGCGCACACAGCCGTGACTGAAGGCGCGTTGATCGCGTCCAAACAAGCCACGTGACGGCGTATCATGGAAATAGATCGCGTGCTGATTGGGGAACATGAACTTGATTTCGCCCAATGCGTTGCGACGACCTGGACGCTGTCGGATGCGTGGCATGCCCAGTTCGGCGGCTGCGTGCCAATTGATCGCAAATGGATCGACGGATTGACCATTGTAGAGAATTTCGTAATTGCCGCGATGGGCGTAGCCAGGGTCTTGCAACAGACGCGGCAAAATTTCGTTGCGGGCGATGGAGGACGGCACGTTCCAATAGGGGTTGACCGCCATGTACTCCATTTCGTCGGAGAAGATGGCTGTGCGGTGACGTCGCTGACCAACCACTGTGCGGGTGGTGAAAATGCTTTCGCCATCGCGCATCACCCACAGGCGATACTCAGGCACATTGGCAATGACGTGGAAGTCGCCAAGCTCGCGCGGCATCCAACGCCAGCGTTCCATATTGGCAATGATATCGGGCACCAGATCGCCGGCCTTTTCATTGAGCGCAGCAAAGGTTGCTGGGCCGACAATGCCGTCAGCTGTCAGATTGTGTTCGCCCTGAAACACCTTGATGGCAGCGTCCAGTGTCTCATCGAAAAGGTTGGGATTGGGCTGCGCCGGCTCTGGGTTTTCGTCGGTGCGCGTGCTGACCAACTGCACGTCAGCATTTTCGACGCTTGCCGTCATCATCATGTCTGGCAAGCCAAGGCGTGCGCGCAGTAGTGGGACACGCGGATCGACGTCGCCCAGGCGGATCGTGCCGCCCTCGGCGATCGGCTCGAGGATTTCGGTTTCTGAGCGCTGGCGCAGTTTTGCCAGCTCTTCGCGAAGAGCGTGAAACTGATCGTGCTGCGGATGATAGCCCAGCAACGCTTGACGCGGATCATCGGAAGCCAGAAGGGCTGGCATCACAGTGACTGGATCAACAAAGTTGCGGGCCAAAGTGATGTCGGATGCGATGCTCGCTGGGTTCACGCGGCCAGTGGTGGCGTGGCGTGCATAGCGCAACGCCCACAGCGTCATGGCGACATCAGCACGTGCGGCCGCCATCGCATCATCTGACCGCGCGTCCTTGGCGATGAATGCCACATTCTCGAAATCGACCGGGTTGAGACCGTAGGCATCCGCCGTCTCAAACACGTCCAGAAGTGTCGCGCCAAGCTCATTCAATGTGCCGCTTGTTAGAAACAGCGGTGCGTAATCGCGGCTTGCATAAAAGGCTTCAGCTGCCTCGCGTTCCTGACTGGTGGTTTCACCATCGTTTTCCAAACCTTGGCCGATGAGCGCGGCAATCGACTGGGTGGTCAGCGTGTTGAGCATACGCGCATCACGTGCAGCGATGGCTGTTTCATCGACCTCTGGCGCAGGCGCGACGGTCGCAACCGCCGGTGTTATCGTGCGGGAAATCACCGTGTTGGGACGCCTCGGCTCAATCGTCGGCAGGGCAAGCTCAAGACGTGGGTCGACGGGAACGAGGCTTGTCGCTGCAACGGTTGCTTCGGAAGTCGTTGCCCGGATCGCATGGGCAATCGCGTCTTCAACACAAACCGGATTTATCTCGCACTCAAGGTCAAGCGGGATTCGGTCTGTGGCTTGGGCAAGAGGCACAGAGGTAAGGCTGGTAAGAGCCGTGGATAATGCCGTCGCTAAAAGCAAGTTGCGCGTTCTCAAAGCCATTGTCTCCTCATCGCCGCGACCATCTCTACATGTCGCCAGCCAAGTGCCTGAATATGTGCGCCCCAGTCTGTGACGCGAATCACTTCAATTGAGTGTGTTACGCCACTGACCAAGGGGTGACAGAGTGCCCCAAGCCTCGCAAGCGCAGGGATGCCACGCTGGCGGTCAAATCCATGTGAACCTAGGCCGACAGCCTTGATGGTTGCTCTTGTGCAACAGCGCCAGTGTCATCCGCCGCTCCATCCGGGTTGGATGCATCGATCTGATACTCGCTGAGCTTTCGGTAAAGCGTGGACCGGCCAATGCCAAGCGAGCGTGCAACCTCACTCATATGTCCGCCAAGATGGCCGATCGCAAAACGGATCGCCTGTTCTTCCAAGGCGGCCAGGGTGCGGGGGGCACCGGCGCCGTCGGTCAAATCGGCCATGCCATAGCGCGAGGCGGCGTCAATCATGCCAGATTGTTGTGCGCTTTCGCCTAGCATACCCCGGCTGGTCGACGGGGTTGGAGTCTGGCCAAGTGGAGAAGGTTTGGCCTTTGCCAGCGGCAAAACCATGCCCTCATGGGCGGCGATCTGTGGAAATTCAGCCGGTGTCAGTTGGTCGCCATCACAGAGCACGACAGCACGGAATACGGCATTTTCAAGCTGGCGGATGTTGCCCGGCCAATTGTAGCTGCTGACCAATTCCAGCGCTGGCGGGGAAATACCGCGAATGTTGCGTTTGCCCTCTTCGGCGGCGAAACGCACGAGGAAATGCTGGATAAGGTGGCCAATGTCGTCCATGCGCTCGCGTAGCGGTGGCACCCAGATGGGGAAGACATTGAGGCGGTAGTAGAGGTCTTCGCGGAACAGTCCATCGCGCGTGAGATCGATCAGCGGACGGTTGGTTGCGGAGATCAGGCGGAAGTCCGCGCGTGAGGATGCTTTGGCACCAATGGGATCGATCTCTCCATTTTGCAGTGCGCGCAAAAGTTTGACCTGAATATCCAGCGGCAGTTCGCCGATCTCATCAAGAAACAGCGTGCCGCCATGGGCTTCTGCAAACTTGCCGATGTGCTTTTCGTTGGCGCCGGTGAAGGCCCCTTTTTCATGGCCAAAAAGTACCGACTCAACGAGTTTTTCAGGTATGGCGCCGCAATTGACGGTGACCAGCGACTTGTTACGTCGCGGGCTTGAGCCCTTGATCGCGCGGGCGATCATCTCTTTGCCGACGCCTGACTCACCCTCAATCAAAATTGGGATCTGCGATTTGGCAGCACGTTCAGCCAGTTGCACCACGCGGGCCATGGCAGGCGAGCGGGTGATGATATCGGTGACGGTGAGACGCCCCTCAGCGGATCGTTTGATCTGGCTGACAGTGTCTTCCAGGGCGCTCATCTTCAGCGCATTGGCCAAGCAAACCCGTAGACGTTCCGGCGAAACGGGTTTGACGACAAAGTCGCTGGCACCAAGCTTCATGGCCGAGACAACCGTGTCAATGGAGCCTTGTGAGGTTTGCACGATCACGGGGATCGCATTGTTGTCAGCTTTCAGCGCCGAGAGAACGCCCATGCCATCAAGGTCCGGCATGATCAGGTCGAGCAAGACCGCTTGAACGGATTTGCCTTCGGGCGAACGCAGGAAATTGAGTGCGTCTTGGCCGCTCTCCATGCAAATGGGCGTGTGGCCCAACCGGGTCAGGGATGCTTCAAGCAGCCGTCTTTGTACGGGGTCACCATCAACAATGAGAACTGAGGAACGCAAGGGCACGCACTTCTCCACGCAATACTGCATTGGGCCGAGTCATCGACCTGTTTCGATAGGGGACAGCATGCCGCGATAGGGTAAACGGGCGATTAAGCATAAGAACCGTTTGCAACCTTTCTTCGTAAGGCCGGATTACCACCTGCGCAAAAACGCCCCTTGCGTGGGCACAATGTGGGGCGTACCGCTACGCGCCAAAGCCAATGATAAAGGTAAATTTGAGTATGACCGCGCAGGATTCAGCATTAAAAAATCTACCAGAGTGGGATCTTTCAGCCCTTTATGAGGGGATCAAAAGCCACCAGGTGAGCGCTGACCTCGACAAGGTTCTTGCTGATTCTCAAGCTTTCGAAGCGACGTACAAAGGCAAACTCGCTGACCGATTGGCAGAGGGTGGGGCAAAGCTCGCGCAGGCCATCACCACCTATGAGGCGATTGAGGAGCTGATGGGTCGGCTCTATTCATTTGCTGGTTTGGTCTACTCCGAAAACACCACCGACCCGCAGCGCGCAAAGTTTTTTGGTGATTGCCAGGAGAAGCTGACAACCGCTTCCTCACATCTTATCTTTTTCACGCTTGAACTCACCAAGTTGGATGATGCGGCGCTTGCTGCCGGTTATGGCGATGCGGCGTTGGCGCGCTACAAGCCGTGGATCGACGACACGCTGCGCGAAAAGCCCTACCAGCTCGAAGACCGATTGGAGCAATTGCTGCATGAGAAATCGGTAACCGGGCGGGCGGCTTGGAACCGACTGTTCGACGAGACAATAGCCAGTCTGCGCTTCGACGTTGACGGCCAGTCGCTGTCGCTGGAGCCGACGCTCTCATTGCTTCAGGACAATGACGGTGCCAAACGCAAGGCAGCTGCTGAGGCCGTCAGCGAAACCCTCGGCGGCGAGCTGCGGACCTTCACGCTGATCACCAATGTGTTGGCCAAGGACAAAGAAATCTCTGACCGTTGGCGCGGGTTTAAGGATGTTGCTGACAGCCGCCATCTGGCCAACCGGGTTGAAGGCGAGGTTGTCGATGCGTTGGTGTCCTCAGTGCGCGCCAGCTTCCCAAATCTTTCCCACCGTTATTATGCATTGAAGGCCAAATGGATGGGTCAGGATGCGCTGGATTACTGGGATCGGAACGCTCCACTGCCCAACGCCGACAAAAAGCTGATTGGCTGGGATGATGCCAAAGGCATTGTGCTCGACGCTTATCAGCGGTTCTCACCGGAAATGGCGAGCATTGGTAAACGGTTCTTCGATGAGAACTGGATTGATGCGCCCTCGCGTGAGGGCAAATCACCCGGCGCGTTTTCTCACCCCACCGTGCCAAGTGCGCATCCTTACATCCTACTGAACTATCAAGGCCGTACGCGCGATGTCATGACGCTGGCCCATGAGCTTGGCCATGGCGTGCACCAGGTGTTGGCCGGCAAGCAGGGTGCGTTGATGGCGCAGACGCCGCTGACATTGGCAGAAACTGCCAGTGTGTTTGGTGAGATGCTGACCTTCCGCTCGGTGCTGTCGCAAACCGATGATGTTGCCCTGCGCAAAAGTCTCTTGGCCGGCAAGGTCGAGGACATGATCAACACGGTGGTTCGCCAGATCGCATTCTACACATTTGAGCGCAAAGTGCATGAAGCGCGCAAACAGGGCGAGTTAACGGCAGAGCAACTGTGCGATCTTTGGATTTCTGTTCAGCATGAGAGCCTCGGCGATGCGGTGCGCTTCGACGATGGGTATCGTCCGTTCTGGACCTATATCGGCCACTTCATTCACTCGCCGTTCTACGTCTATGCCTATGCCTTTGGCGATTGCCTGGTGAACGCACTTTATGCCCGCTACGAAAATGCTCATGAGGGCTTCACTGAGCATTATTTGGACCTGCTACGGGCCGGTGGCTCCAAGCCCTATGGCGAGCTGTTGGCGCCGTTTGGTTTGGATGCGCGCGATCCAAATTTCTGGCAGGCCGGTTTGAATGTGATTTCCGGCTTCATTGATGAGCTTGAGGCGCTGGACACCTAAGCGGTTGGTCCGCAGGACCAGAGCGGCCACCAAAGAGATGAAAACCTAAGCGGTCGATCAAGCAACGTTGTCACCTGTGTGTTTGTCACAGAGGTCTATTCCTCCGAGCTATGTCTAAATGCAAAGGAGTGGATTCCTGTGACAAGCACAGGATTGACCCTTAGAAGGAGCGCAGAGTTTCTGCCAGGATGACGCAGTGGAAGGCTGAACTTGTTGGCCTATTTATGCGTAGGAAAGCGGCTCCCCCTCGCATATGAAAGACATCGATGGCCAATGAGCGCAACGACAGTGAACGCAACCGCCTGACCGGGCGACTGGGCCGCTATGCGCGGGTCAGCACCTCTGTAGGCGGTGTTGCTGCCACGATGGCAAGGCGGCGGCTGTTTGGCGGTGCGAAGGTCAACCCAGCCGATGCCGAAGCCTTGGCCGAGGCGCTGGGTGGGCTGAAAGGCCCGCTGATGAAGGTGGCGCAGCTCATCTCCACAATTCCCGATGCGGTTCCAGCTGAATATGCTGCGGAGTTGCAAAAGCTTCAGAGCGAAGCGCCGCCCATGGGCTGGGCGTTTGTGAAGCGGCGCATGCGCGCTGAATTGGGTGTGAATTGGCAAGAGAAGTTCGACACATTTGAGCACGCGCCAACGGCCGCGGCATCATTAGGCCAGGTGCACAAAGCCCGCTCGCTCGATGGCCGCGAACTTGCGGTGAAGCTGCAATATCCTGATATGGCCTCCGCGGTTGCAGCGGACCTTCAACAGCTTGATTTCATCTTCTCATTGTTTCGGCGGATGGACGCAGCCATTGATCCGTCTGAGATGAAACAGGAGATTTCCGAGCGGCTGCGCGAAGAACTCGACTACAATCTGGAAGCGGCGCACGCGAAACTCTACCGAAATTTCTTTGGCACCGAGGATGCCATGGTGCGCGTGCCCGATGTGGTGGACGAGCTTTCCACTGGTCGGCTGCTGACGCTCGGCTGGCTCAACGGCGAAAAAATTCTTGATTTCAAAGAAGAGAGCCAAGAGGTGCGCAACCGGCTTTCCACCGCCATCTTTCATGCTTGGTGGCGTCCCTTTGCCCATATCGGTGTGATCCATGGTGACCCGCACCTGGGCAATTATCAGGTGTTCAAACGTGACGGTGCGCCAGAAGGCATCAACCTCCTGGACTATGGCTGCATCCGCAAATTCCCGGCGCGGTTCGTTGAAGGTGTGTTGCAGCTTAACGAAGGCCTGATGAAGGATGATGAGGCGCAGATCATCCATGCCTATGAGCTCTGGGGTTTTGAGAATCTGACCAAAGAGCTACGCGATGTGCTCAACATCTGGGCCCGGTTCATCAATGGTCCGTTGCTGGAAGACAAAGTTCGTGCCGTGGCCGCTGGCGTGAACGCCACAGAGTATGGCCGTAGCCAAGCGATTATGGTTCGCAAGGAGCTTCAGCGCCTTGGGCCAGTGAAAATCCCGCGCGAATTTGTGTTCATGGACCGCGCGGCGATTGGCTTGGGCGGTGTTTTCCTGCACCTCAAAGCGGAGCTGAATTTTTACCAGCTCTTCCAAAAAGAGATTGAAAACTTCAACGCCGCTGCGTTGGTGGACAAACAAACCAAGGCCATGGTGGAAGCTGGAATGGAGCCGATTTCAACGCCGGAGCACGGCCTTGATGGCTTGGAACCAGCAATGGCAGCGCAATAACCAACGCTTTGGTGGCCACAGTGCATTGTCAGCTGCCGCCAAGCTGGTGTAAGCGCTTTGCCTGACCCTTATCAGGCCGATTTTAGGAGAGCGCCCGTGTCTGACGCTGCCGAGAGCACTACGCCCGTTTCCAATGACTACAACGAGCACAACCGCACGTTCGAGATTTTCGTCAAGCTGCTCAAATGGGGCACCCTTATCGTCACGCTGGTGCTGATTGGCATGGCAATTTTCTTGCTCTGATCGCCAACCGGCCTATTTGGCAAGCAACAATGGTCGAAAGCCCGGTTGCGCTGCGGCAACCACAATGCTTGGTTGCGTGCTCATTGTTTTAAAGGTCCAGGTTCTCTGGATCCGCCTATCAAGGACGCATTTCCATGGTCAAAATTGCGGTTCCGGCAGAGACCGATCCCAATGAGGGTCGGGTTGCCATAACGCCCGATACGGTTAAGCGCTTTAAGGCGCTGGGTGCCGATGTCACTGTTCAGGCAGGTGCGGGTTTGAAATCTCGTTTACTTGATAGTGCCTACACAGAGGAAGGCGCCACCATTGCCAACGATGTGAAGGCGACTGTTGAGGGCGCTGACATCATCTTGCGTGTTCGCCGACCATCAGACGCCGACATGAAGAGTTACCCAAAGGGCGCGTTGTTGGTCGCCTCGATGGACCCTTATGGCAATGAAAAGTCAGTCGAGGCGATGGCCAAGGCTGGGCTGACCGGCGTTGCGATGGAGTTTATGCCACGCATCACGCGTGCGCAGGTGATGGATATTCTCTCCAGTCAGGCAAACCTTGCTGGCTACCAAGCGGTTATCGATGCCGCTGAAGTTTATGACCGCGCGATGCCGATGATGATGACGGCAGCCGGTACGGTGCCTGCTGCCCGTGTGTTCGTGATGGGCGCTGGTGTTGCTGGCCTTCAAGCGATTGCGACCGCGCGCCGTTTGGGCGCGGTTGTCTCGGCCACCGATGTGCGCCCTGCCTCCAAAGAGCAGGTTGAATCACTGGGTGGTAAGTTCGTTGCGGTTGAGAACGACGAATTTAAGCAGGCTGAGACCTCCGGCGGCTACGCCAAAGAGATGTCGGACGACTATAAGAAGCAGCAGGCGGAGCTTGTTGCCTCGCACATCGCCAAGCAGGACATTGTGATCACCACGGCGTTAATCCCGGGTCGCCCAGCACCGCGCCTAGTGACCAAAGAAATGATCAACAGCATGAAGCCTGGCTCGGTGCTGGTGGATTTGGCGGTTGAGCGTGGCGGCAACGTGGAAGGCGCGGTTCCCGGAGAAGTTGCTGACGTCGGCCCTGCCAAAGTGGTTGGCTATCTTAACGTTCCAGGGCGGATTGCGGCCACGGCATCGTTGCTGTTTGCCAAGAACCTTTACGCCTTCGTCGAAACGTTGATCGACAAAGAGAGCAAGGCGCTTTCCATCAATTGGGATGATGAGTTGGTGCGAGCAACCGTTCTCACTCGTGATGGTGCAGTGGTGCACCCAAACTTTGCGCCGAAAACGGATGCGCCCAAAGAAAGCGCTGACACATCTGACGCTCCTGCAGAGGAGGCCAAATCATGAGCGATGCAACCAATCAAGACTTGCTGAATGCGCGCGAGGCCGCACAGGCGGCACAAGACGCTGCAGCCCAAGCGGCGGATGCTGCTGCTCACGCAACAAGCATTGCTGAGCGCCTTGCAGCCAGTGCACTGGACGGTGGCGCCGACGTGGTGGCGGCAGCCGCCCACGGCGCTTCGGGCGGAGCCATTGACCCCTTTGTCTTCCGCCTTTCCATTTTCGTGCTGGCGATTTTCGTTGGCTATTACGTGGTTTGGTCAGTGACCCCGGCTCTTCACACCCCGCTGATGTCGGTAACCAACGCGATCTCCTCGGTGATCGTGGTGGGTGCCCTATTGGCTGTGGGCGTCGATATTATGAGTGCTGAGGGAGCTGGGCTTGCCCGTGCCTTCGGCTTTGTGGCGCTGATCCTGGCGTCGGTGAATATTTTCGGTGGCTTCATGGTCACCCATAGAATGCTCGCCATGTACAAGAAAAAAGAACGGTAGGGCAGGACAGAGACCATGAGTGCGAATCTTGCAGCCCTGTTTTACCTCGTAGCAGGCGTTCTTTTCATCATGAGTTTGCGTGGGCTTTCCAGCCCTGCCTCATCCCGTCAGGGCAACATGTTCGGCATGATTGGTATGGCCATTGCGGTCGTAACCACGCTGTTCCTGACAAACCTCACCATGGGTTCCATCCTTCTTATTTTGCTGGGCATTGGTATCGGTGGTGGCATCGGTGCGGTGATTGCCAAGCGCATCCCGATGACCGCGATGCCGCAGTTGGTTGCTGCGTTTCACTCGCTGGTCGGTATGGCGGCTGTGCTGGTGGCAGCGGCTGCACTTTATGCACCGCAAGCCTTCGGTATTGGTGAAATCGGCTCTCTGAAAGCTGCTGCGCTGATCGAAATGGCGCTTGGTGCGGCGATTGGCGCGATCACCTTCACCGGTTCGGTGATTGCGTTTGCCAAGCTGGATGGTCGCATGTCCGGCAAGCCGATCATGCTGCCCTCGCGCCACCTGATCAACATCGCTTTGGCCGTGGCACTGGTGGTGCTCTGTGTCATCTTGGTCATGACGGAAAGCCACTTCATCTTCTGGATGATTGTGCTGGCCGCACTCGTCTTAGGCGTGCTGATCATTATTCCAATTGGCGGCGCGGATATGCCGGTGGTTGTTTCGATGCTCAACTCCTATTCCGGTTGGGCAGCAGCGGGTATCGGCTTCACGCTTGGCAACACCGCGCTGATCATCACCGGTGCGTTGGTCGGCTCGTCTGGTGCGATCCTTTCTTACATCATGTGCCATGCGATGAACCGCTCGTTCTTCTCTGTGATCCTGGGTGGATTTGGCGGTGATGATGCCGCCGCGGCTGGTGACGGCGTGGAAGAAACGCGTCCTGTCAAGCAGGGCTCTGCTGACGACGCAGCCTTCATGATGAAGAACGCGTCGAAAGTGATCATCGTGCCGGGTTACGGCATGGCGGTGGCGCAGGCGCAGCACGCGCTGCGTGAAATGGCTGACAAGCTCAAAGAGGAAGGCGTGGACGTCAAATACGCCATCCACCCTGTGGCCGGTCGTATGCCAGGCCATATGAACGTGCTGCTGGCAGAAGCCAACGTGCCTTATGATGAGGTGTTTGAGCTTGAGGATATCAACTCAGAGTTTGCCACTGCTGACGTTGCTTTTGTCATCGGCGCAAACGATGTGACAAACCCTGCCGCGAAGACCGATCCGCAATCGGCCATTTACGGCATGCCGATCCTCAACGTCGCCGACGCTGGCACGGTGCTCTTCATCAAGCGCGGCATGGCATCGGGTTATGCGGGTGTGCAGAACGAGTTGTTCTTCCGCGACAACACGATGATGCTGTTCGCCGATGCCAAGAAGATGGTCGAGGACATCGTCAAAGCGCTTTAGGGCGGTTTCGCTGTTGCAGACATCAGAAACACAAACCCGCTCAGCTGGCCCTGGGCGGGTTTGTTCGTTTCGCTTGAACCTGCTCGCGCGGGCTTTTGATTATCCTTACAACGCGCCATCCACACCACTGCATTTTCATCAGGGCCGCGCTGGACCGCTTATGGCGCGCGCCGTGCATGTGTCCGGGCGTCTTGTTGCTGTGCAAGGTGTTGGTCTTTGTGCGCCGGTTCTTGCTGTTGGCTCCAATGCGGCAATTTCTGTTTTGCGGCGTAAGTTTGGCGCCCGCCCGGTCGACATCATCCAGGGTCCGGTGCGTCTTTCTGGACATACTAAGGTCCATTCCGCCCATATTGCGCGCTACGGTGCGATGCCTGCCACGCTGATTGAGTATCCAGGTGCGCTCGCCAACCTACATCTACAGCTGGTTCCGGTGCAGCATGTCGAAGCACTGGATGCCAGTGAGGCGGTGGGCGTCAACTATGATCGGGTGTGGCTGGCGCAGCGCGTAGAGGTACCCTGGCTCGGCAGGCGGCTCGATGGCGTGTGGACCTATCGATCCCGCCATGGGGCAGCCTCGCGCGGTGGAAAGGTTATGGCGCTTGGGCGGCAGAAATATGCGCTTGCGCATGCGGCCGAGCGCGCAGGGTGGCGCCTTGATTTGGAGACGTTTGTTTATCTGATGGTGCGCGATGCAGGCTTTAGAGGTGCCGTAACGCAGGCGCTAAAGAGTTAGCAAGCGGGCCTTAGTTGACACGGCCGAGGCCCTGAAGGGCGGTGCGGTTGTTTTCATCAATCGTCAGCGCGCGCTGGTACGAAACACGTGCGTTTTCCAGGCTGCCAGCAGCTTCGTAGGCGATGCCACGGTTGATCCAGGCATCGGTGTTGCGGCTGTCTCGACCCAACACAGCATCGAAATCTTCAACCGCTGCGCCCCAATCACGCAACGATAGATAGCTCAAACCGCGTGCCATGTAAGGCTCGGTGGCATTGGGATTGAAGCCAATGGCGGTGGTGAAGTCTTCAACAGCCAGCACATGGTTGTTCTGCGATTGGAAGATCAAAGCACGGTTATAATAAGCGCGCGCATCAGACGAGTTGAGCAAGATGGCCCGCTCATAATCGGCCAAAGCTTCGGGGAAGCGGCCTGCCTCACGATAAATATTGCCACGACCGACATAGGCGGCGTCATAGGCTGGGTTGGCGGCGATGGCGGCAGAATAATCGGCCAATGCCTGGGGACTGTTGCCCATTTCGCGGTGAACAAGTGCACGGTTGGCAAGGGCTTGATAGAAACCTGGGTTCAACGCCAACGCCTGGTTGAAATCAGCCAACGCATCATTGTATCGCCCCTCACGACCATAGGCCGTGCCACGCATGTTATACGCGCCAGGGTCTTGTGGGTTCGAAGAGATCACTTCGGTGAGCGAGGCGATGTTCACCGCCTGGCTGGCGGCTAGCGTTCCTGTGGCCTGGTTGAGGCCGGCGGTTTGACAGGCTGCCAAGAAAAGCGCGGCGCTTGTGGCAAGCGCGACACGTGGGAACCAGCGCAATGCGGATGTGTGGCGCACGCGCACGCTGCCCTGCTTGGTATCAAACTCTGGTGAAACGCAAACCATAAAAACCCTCAGTATGACCCCGGTAGAGCGCGTCTCTTCAGAGCGCGATCTTTGCCTTCTACATGATGCACGCCGTGCGCACCATCAGGGCCTTTGGTGAGGGGTTATTCTGGCAGAATAGGGGCCAGCGCTACGGTCTTAGCGTTGGCCTTTGCCTGGGAGCACACCTTCGCGCTGGGCGCGCTTGCGGGCAAGCTTACGGGCGCGGCGAATGGCTTCAGCCTTTTCGCGGGCTTTCTTTTCCGATGGCTTTTCGTAGTGGCCGCGGAGTTTCATTTCACGGAAGATGCCTTCACGCTGCATCTTCTTTTTCAGGGCTTTGAGCGCCTGATCAACATTGTTGTCCCGAACGAGTACCTGCACGTGTCATCCTGTCGTTGTCGCCGTGGCCGGTATTTTTCCAGGCCAGAGGGCGAAAAAGTCTTTTGTTTCAATGCGCCACAGGCGAAATGGCTGCTGCGCCTATACGGTAATGAAACTGCGTATAGACGCCCCAATGGTCGCCTGGTGGCGTTCCTCATCCAACCTGCAATGCGGAATGAGGTGGGCGAGTACCAGATCATGTGGGGTTTGTCCACAAAGCTGGCGCGGTTTTACACGATACAGGCCTGCGTTTATTGGCGCGGTGCGATGCGGGTGATGTGCCCCATTTTGCGGCCTTTTCGCGCTTCGGTCTTGCCATAAAGATGGATCTGGGTGGCTGGCTCTGCGGCATGCACAGCAAGGCTGGCTACATCATCGCCGATAAGATTCGTCATGATCGCGTCTGAGTGGCGAATGGGATTTCCCAATGGCCAGCCCGCCACGGCGCGGATGTGATTGTCAAACTGGTCATGCAGGCAGGCATCCATGGTCCAGTGGCCGGAATTGTGCACACGCGGGGCGATCTCATTAACCAGCAACGCGCCCAAGTCGGTCACGAAAAACTCCACGGTAAGCACACCAATATGATCCAGAGCATTGGCCACCGCGATGGCAGATTTCTGTGCTTGGCTTGCAAGGTCAGCAGAAACATCAAACCTGGCGAACTGGCCAAGAGCTGAGGTGTCGAGAATGCCTTCCTTGTGAACATTGACCGGCACGTCATAGGCGACGGAGGTGCCATCAAGACCCCGTGCGATGACGGCGGAGACCTCCGCGACAAAGGGGATGCGTGCTTCAAGCACCGCTGGCGCCTCACCGATTGCCTGCCAGGCTGCGTTGGCGTCGATGTCCGCCGTCTTCAGCCGCGTTTGGCCCTTTCCGTCATACCCGAACCGGCGGCTTTTAAGAATCGTATCGCCGCCCAGCGCAGTGTGGGCGCTTGAGAGTGCCTCTGGTCGGTCAATTGCGGCATAAGGGGCGACTTGCAGCCCGATGCCTTCTAGAAACTGCTTTTCGGTCAGGCGATCCTGACTGGTTTCCAGTGACGTCAAACCTGGGCGAAGTGGGATAGCACCCGCCAGTTGTTCCAGGCTGGCTTTGGGGATGTTCTCAAACTCGAACGTGACGACTTGGCAGTTGTCTGCAAACGCCGTGAGCGCCGGCACATCGGTGAAGCTGGCGCAGGTGTGCAACGCCGAGACTTCTGCGGCAGGCGCATCTGTGGCAGGATCAAAGATATGGGTTTTCAACCCGTAGCGCGCTGCTGACATGGCCAGCATGCGACCCAACTGGCCGCCGCCAAGGATGCCGATGGTGTCGCCTGGGGCAAGCACTTGCATCAGGCGGGGTCATCCACCGGCGCGTCGGCCACACTATCGGTGCGAGCTTGCCGCCATGCGGCCAACCGTTCCGCAAGCGCAGGGTCTGAGAGAGCCAAAATGCTCGCAGCCAACAGTCCAGCATTGGAGGCGCCAGCTTTGCCGATGGCCAGAGTTCCAACTGGCACACCCGCGGGCATTTGGACGATAGAAAGCAGGCTGTCTTGCCCTTGAAGGGCCGTGACGGACACCGGCACGCCGAGAACCGGCAGGGTGGTCATGGAGGCGACCATGCCTGGCAGATGGGCCGCGCCGCCAGCGCCTGCGATGATCACCTTGTGTCCTGACTCGGCTGCGCCTTTGGCGAATTTCACCATCCGATCTGGCGTGCGGTGCGCGGAGACGATCTTGGTTTCATAGGCGACGCCCAATTCATCCAGCCGCTCGGCGGTATGGCGCATGGTCGGCCAATCGGATTGGCTGCCCATGATGATGGCGACGGGAGCGTTTTGGCTGGACATGGAATGGAAGTCTCGTTCAGGCGATGATGTCGGGAAGCAGTTGGTCTTCCAGCACAAGCATACGGTCTTTCAAGACAAGCTTGCGTTTTTTCAACCGCTGCATTTGCAGATGGTCGGCGCGACCGGTCTCAAAAAGTGCGGCAATGGCAGCATCCAAGTCGCGGTGTTCCTGGCGCAATCTGGCCAATTCTTGGCGCGCGTCCTGATCATCATTGGAAGGCGTGGGGGTCATGAACGAGCAACTCGACCGAATGAACTGGTCACAAAACTAAGCCTGTGAGCGATAAGAGATATCACGCTCTTTTGCAGTGCGCCACTCAGCCTATGAATCCGAACCGGTTTTTCGTGCATTGCAGTATAAAAAAGGCGTGCAATAGCTGTGCGAACAGCGCGATTATTTAAAAAGTCAATCTGTACGACCAAAAATCAGTATGGCAGCCTCGTCGGGTTAAGGAAAAAGGAGGATTGCATGACGGTTGAATCTCATCTCGCCGAATTAGAGCGGCGGCACCTCGCGATTGACAGTAAGATTTCTGATGAAGAGCGGCGACCGGCCAAGGACGGCCTAGAGATCGCTACGCTCAAGAGGCAGAAACTCAGTTTGAAGGATGAGATTGAGCGTTTGCGTAAGGAGACATCTGGCACCCGGGCCAACTAGAAGCTCCCGTTAGGTGACGTGTCACCAAGCCGTCTGGCATTTGCCAGGCGGCTTTTTTGTTGGCGTTTGTACCGTCAGGTTTGATGAAGCTCATCACCTTTTGCCCAGCTTGCAGGCTAGAAGCAGATTGGGCACACCTGTCAGCAACACGCGTGTCACCAAAAACAGATCCTAAACAGGATGCACGGGAATGGAACAGCCATGAGCGCCTCAAGCCAGAACTATCATCAGACCTACCAAAGCTGGCAGGATGACCCTTTGGCCTTTTGGGCCCATGCGGCACAAAGCGTGGATTGGATGAAGCCGTTTGAACGCGTGTTTGATCCAAGCGCAGGGGTGTATGGCCGCTGGTTCCCAGGTGGTGTGTGCAACACGGCCTACAACTGCCTGGATCGTCATGTGGAGCGTGGGCGCAAAGGCCAAGCGGCGCTGATCTATGATAGCCCGATCACGGGCACCAAGAAGACGTATTCTTTTGAGGATTTACGCGATGAAGTGAGCGCCTTTGGCGCGGTGCTGAAAAATCTTGGTGTCGGCAAGGGTGACCGGGTGGTTGTTTACATGCCGATGATCCCCGAAGCGGTCATTGCCATGCTTGCGTGTGCACGGATCGGCGCGATCCATTCGGTGGTGTTCGGCGGTTTTGCCGCCAGTGAGCTTGCCACCCGTATTGATGATGCACGGCCCAAGGCGATTGTCTCTGCCTCATGCGGCATAGAACCCAACCGTGTGATTGCCTACAAGCCGCTGCTGGATGAAGCGATTGCGCTTTCCACCCACAAGCCGGAATTCACCGTCATCAAGCAGCGCGAGCAGAAGCCGTGTGACCTGACCGACGGGCGCGATCATAATTATGATGAGCTCTTGGCTGACGCCAATGCACGCGGCATCGACAGCGATCCAGAGCCGATGGCGGCCACAGATCCGCTCTATATTCTCTACACGTCAGGTACGACGGGTATTCCAAAGGGCGTGGTGCGTGACCATGGCGGGCATATGGTGGCGCTTAACTGGACGATGAGTGCCATCTACGACATGCAGCCTGGCGATGTGTTCTGGGCGGCTTCTGATGTCGGTTGGGTGGTCGGCCATTCCTACATTGTTTACGCTCCGCTAATGGCCGGGTGCACGACCATTCTTTACGAAGGTAAGCCGGTTGGAACGCCTAATCCTGGTGCGTTTTGGCGGGTGATCGAGGAGCACAAAGTGTCCGCGCTCTTCACCGCGCCAACGGCATTCCGTGCGATCAAGAAAGAAGATCCGGACGGCAACTTTATTGCCAAGTACGATCTGCACACGCTTAAGACGCTGTTCTTGGCTGGTGAGCGTGCCGATCCTGACACCATTGTATGGGCGCAAGAAAAACTGAACGTTCCGGTGATCGACCATTGGTGGCAGACCGAGACGGGTTGGGCGATTGCCGGCAACCCAGTGGGCCTTGGTAAGCTACCGGTGAAGCTTGGCTCTCCGACCGTGGCGATGCCCGGCTATGATGTGCAGGTGGTCGACGATGCCGGGCACCCGGTGCCCGCCGATACGCTGGGAAATATTGTTGTGAAGCTGCCCCTGCCTCCGGGCTGTCTGCCGACGCTCTGGAACAATGATGAGCGCTTCAAGGCGTCCTATCTGGAAGAGTTCCCGGGCTACTACAAGACCGCTGATGCGGGGATGATCGATGGCGATGGCTACCTGTTCATCATGGCGCGCACCGATGACATCATCAATGTGGCCGGTCACAGGCTTTCTACCGGCGGCATGGAAGAGGTTCTTTCTGGGCACCCAGCTGTTGCTGAGGCGGCTGTGATTGGCGTCTCCGATGCGCTGAAAGGGCAATTGCCCGCAGGATTCGTGGTCATCAAGGATGGCGTCGATCTGCCCTCTGAGCAGCTTGAAAAAGAAATGGTGGCTCTGGTGCGTGAGAAGATCGGGCCCGTCGCCGCCTTCAAAACGGTGATGGTTGTCGATCGTTTGCCGAAAACCCGTTCAGGCAAAATCCTGCGTGGCACAATGCGCCAGATTGCTGATGGCGAGCCCTACAATATGCCCGCCACGATCGACGATCCGGCAATCTTGGAAGAGATCAGTGGTGCGCTGAAAACCAAAGGCTATGCGGCCTGAGGTTTGGACCGTTCAGTAGCGGCGAGCGATCACATATGATTGCGCGCCGCTTGTCCGCCAAGTGCCCGGCGGTGTAAACGCGGCGCACCTTCATCAACTCTAGGAATGCTTCATGGCCGTCGGCTTCGCACTGGAACGTAAGACTGCAATTGTCACGGGCGCGGCCCACGGTATCGGCCTGGCCATTGCTGAACGTTTCGTCGACGAGGGCATGAAGGTGATCGTTGCTGACGTTGATGATAGCGTTGGCCACGATGTGGTAAAGCGGTTGTCGAAAATCGGCGAGGCGACCTACGTCCATTGCGATGTTTCAGATCGGCTGGATGTACGCAACCTGCTCGCCAAGAGCCTTGAAGCCTACGGCGAAATTGATGTCTTGGTGGCCAATGCGGGTATCGTCCACACGGCAGATTTTCTGGACATCGAAGAGGCTGATTTCGACCGTGTCATCGCCGTGAACCTGAAAGGTGTGTTTCTTATCTGCCAGGCGGTGGCCAAGCATATGGTCGATCGCGTGGAGGCAGGCGAGAAACCCGGAACGGTTATCACGATGTCCAGCGTCAATGCCGAACTGGCGATCCCCAATCAGGTACCATATGTGACCTCTAAAGGGGGCGTGAGACAGCTGACCAAGGTGATGGCACTGGCGCTTGCCAAGCATGGCATCCGGGTCAACGCCATTGGTCCTGGTACGATCATGACCGAGATGGTGGAAAATGTGCTGGCTGATGACGACATCCGTCAGCGAATGATGACGCGCACGCCCATCGGCCGCATTGGCGAGCCAAGCGAGGTGGCGTCAATTGCAGCGTTTTTGGCCAGCGAGCACGCAAGCTACATCACCGGCCAAACACTGTATGCCGACGGCGGTCGATTGGGGCTTAACTACACCGTTCCGGTGGAGCCCAGCACCTAAGATCTACTACGACTTGTCGTCAGATTTTTCAGAACCGTCAGCCGGGCTGGTGAGCTCTTTGAGTTTGGCAAACACCGAATCGGCGTCCAAATCATCCTGCGCTTCCTGAGCGGCTTCATCTTCCTGTTCTTGCGTCGGCTCGGATGTGCCAAACACCTCATCAATGCCAGCTTCTTCCTCACTGACAAATTCGGTGGGGGTTGTGGCTTCCAGCGCTTCTTCAGCCGATAGCAAAACCGGTCCTGTCGCTTCAATGGCCGGTGGAGCGTTGCGCGAGGCTTTCTGTACTTCCAAATCAAGCTCGATCTGTTTGCACAGGCCCAGCGTCACCGGATCCATCGGCGTCAAGTTTGCTGCATTCCAATGGGCGCCGGAGCGGATCGATTCGATGGTGTTTTTGGTCGTGCCGACCAGGCGCATGATCTGCGCGTCTTTGAGTTCCTTGTGATTGCGCAGCAACCAAAGGATCGCATTGGGACGGTCATGACGACGCGAAACAGGTGTGTAGCGTGGACCACGCTTTTTCGAGCTTGTGGCAACCACGGTTTTGGCCGGTTGGAGCTTCAACTCTAACGCCGGATTTTCTTCTGCCGCAGTGATCTGCTCACGGGTCAACTGCCCGGTTTGCAACGGATCCAGCCCTTTGATGCCCTGGGCGGCTTCGCCATCTGCGATGGCTTTGACCTCAAGGGGATGCAGCGCGCAGAATTTGGCGATCTGCTCGAAGGTCAGCGCGGTGTTATCAACCAACCAAACGGCGGTGGCTTTGGGCATCAAAAGGGTATCGGCCATGATGGAATCCTAACAATAAGGCTCTTCTGGCCCGGCCGGAGTGCTTCCGATCGCGGGGCCGAGCATCTTCGTAACGATGTCGGGGAGGTGAGAACCGTATAGTAAATTTACAAACCGGTTGCAATGCTTCGTTCTTGGGCACGCCGGTTAGCGTCTTAACCCTAGGCTTTGCACCAAGCCTTGTGCAGATAGGCGATGAGGCCAGCAATCTCGTCCGATGCCAGAGTGTAGTAGATGGTTGTGCCATCGCGGCGCGTGGACACCAGACCGTGCGCGCGCAGCAGCGCCAGATGCTGGGAAAGTGTCGTCGGTTTGCTGCCGGTGAGTTCAGCCAAGGCGCCGACAGATTTCTCGCCATCGACCAAATGGCACACCGCCAGTAGCCGTGCGGGGGCGCTGAGCAGTTTTAAGATTTCCGTCACCTCGCCGACATTGTCCGCCATCGAGGCAGCTGTTGGGGAGGGACGTTCAAGCGCTTGGGTGGACATGGTTGGCTCACAGTGCGCCGCGGACTGGTTTGCCAGTCCGCGGATTGTTTGGGTTTAGGCTGAAGCGGCTGTGCCTAAGGGCGCTGCCGGTGCCTGCCGCATTAGCTTAGCAAGCAGCCTGAAGAACAGCCAGACGGCCAGCACTTGAAACAGCAGTGGAATGGTGGTGACGCTCCAATAGGCAATACCGAACTTTGCGATGAGGCCGGTGGCGACCAAACCCTTGTTGATCAAGAAGTGACCCATCACTGAGAATGCCACAACCGGGCAGAGCAGGGCCAGCGATCCAGGTGAGGATTCAGGTCCGCTGATAAAGCGCCCCAGATAGTTCGTTTTCTTCAGCGCGCCCCACCCAGCGGCCAGCAAAAGGATCTGCGCGGCGAAGAAAGTGGTGAGCATCATGAAAGTGCTGCCAGTCGACGTGTGCAGATCAAAGTGGACATGCAGGCCATGGTTCTGGCGCAGAAAGGCGATGCCGAGCACAGTGAGAATCGGCACGCCAATCATCAGAGTGGGCGCGCCATCAGCGGCCAAGCCGTTTTCCATCATGGAGCGCACGCCGAGTGTCAGCGCGATGAGGCCCTGAACAATGGATGCCAGGATGAAGAGCGTGGAAAGGCCAAGAGAGAACGCCACCGTGATGGCATTGGTGGACATGGCGGCCGGGGCCGCTAGACCAACGCCGATCATGGCGAAGGCAAAGGCTGGCAACATCTGCGCCAGGGAATTGTTTTTTGCGCAATCCAGTCCGCCACCTATGGCATTGCTGGCAAAGCGAGCGAACAGCTTGAACGCGAAGTATCCGATGATGGCGAAGGCGATTATCGCCAGCGGAAAGAGATATTCCACCACGCTCCAAAGGTTCGGCACGAACACCAGGCCAAGAATGAAACCGGCGTTCACGGCCATCGCAAGCGCCAATGGCATGGCCATGATTTGGCTTCCGGCATTGCTGGCCATCAAGGTTTGGTAGCTCTCGGTGCGGGCAAACTGGCGCAAGCGTTGCACGTTCCAGGCAAGCAGCCGAACAAGCGTGGCGCCGAAGAAGGCGATACCAGCAAGGGCGATGGAGATGGCAGCCTGCATGGCCAAACCACCGCTCGCAAAGGCGGCCATAATGTCTTCAAACACGGGAACGGGCTGGCCTGGATGGGGCACCCAGAACATCAACATCATGAAGAACGTAACAATCAGCCCTCCCGCGCCAAGAGCGGCGAGGAACATCAATGGGCTGTAGGATGGTTGCCCCGATTGGGACTGAGTGGCGGAAAGCGCGGTCATGGCGAAACTCCATTTCTTGATATATTTGTATATACAAAGATAATGGATAAAAGTCCAGATGCACCATCCTTCGTCTTTCGTTGAGGAGTGGAGGCTGGTGGATTGCCGCGTGGAGAGAGGTGCGGCTAGGGCTTCAAGATGATCTTGCCCATATGCTGGGAGCTTTCCATGCGGGCGTGGGCCTTGTTGGCCTCTGCTAGTGGGAACACTGAATCCACATGGATTTTGACATCACCGGATTCGATCAATGGCCAGACATGGTGCAACACATCATCAGCCAGCTGCGCTTTGAACGCGTCCGAACGGGCCCGCAAGGTTGAGCCGGTGTGGGTGAGGCGCTTCAACATGAGGCGGGAGAAATCTGCCTCCACGCTGGCCCCGTTCAAAAACGCGATCTGCACGATGCGCCCTTCAACGGCGGCAGCTTTCCAGTTGCGCTCGATATAGTCGCCGCCGACCATGTCGAGGATCACGTTGGCGCCATTGCCATCGGTAGCTGCTTTGGTGGCTTCCACGTAATCTTCGGTCAAATAGTTGAAGGCGTGGTCCGCACCGAGCTCGCGCATGGCGGTGCATTTTTCGTCCGATCCAGCTGTGGCAAGCACGGTCGCGCCGTGCGCCTTCGCCAACTGGATCGCCATCATGCCGATGCCCGATGTGCCACCATGGACCAGAAACGTCTCGCCCTCGGTAAGCCCGCCACGGTCAAACACGTTTGACCAGACTGTGAAGGCCGTTTCGGGGATGCCAGCGGCGGCTTCAACCGACAATCCTTCGGGTATCGGCAGGGCGTGGCGCTCATCGGCAATGCAATAGTCAGCATATCCACCGCCGGTGACGAGTGCCGTCACTTGCTCGCCCATCTCATGACGTTCGGCGCCGCGCGCGCGGCCGACAATGGTGCCTGCAACTTCGAGCCCTGGAATATCGCTGGCGCCTTTGGGTGGTGGATAGGCGCCAACGCGTTGCAGAACATCGGGCCGGTTCACCCCGGCGGCTTCCACTTTGATCAATATCTGATGCTCATCGAGATGCTGCGGCATGGGCCGCGTACCTGGCACCAATACATCGGGCCCGCCGGGTCTATCGATGGTGATCACGTTGATGGTGCTTGGAAGATCAGAAAGGTTGGTCATGGTGGCCACTTGTTGCGTGCACGGGTGGGGCGGTATGCTGCCTCAACGCATAGCGCTGCAAATGGCTTCAATGAAGGGGGACAATGTGATGGATATCGATCTGGAACCGAAACCCAAGCCGACAATCACCGTGGGTGAGGATTTGTCTGATGCTTCGGTCGGTGAGCTGGCTGAGCGTATTGAAGCGCTGCGTGGCGAGATCGCCCGCTGTGAGGAGGCGATGACCTCCAAGGACGCGGCGCGCCTTGCCGCTGATGCGGTGTTTGGCGCGCCAAAATCCTAAGGTTCAGGTGAATTTCACCAGCGCCGCGCCTGCCAGCACCAGCCCGGCCCCACCGGCCTTTAACCAGGTGATGGAGTTTTGCGCTGTGCCAAAGGCGCCCAAATGATCGAGCACCAGGGCGGTTACCAACTGCCCAGCGATGATGAGCACAGCCGCTGACCCCACACCGAGTTTGGGCACCAGATACACCACGGCCAAAATGTAGAGCGTGGCGATGATGCCCCCGACCCAGGCGGAAACCGGCACGGCTTTCATGGCCGCCATATCGGGCAAGGGGGTGCGGGCAACGAGCAGAACCAAGCCGGTGGCCAGAACGCCGGTGAGAAAAACAAAGAAAGAGGCGACCACCGGACCCTTCAGTGCTGTTCCCAGCTGACCGTTGAAGGCCAGCTGGAGCGGGATCATGGCACCGGTGGCGAGCGCCATGGCGATTAGGATCATCTGTCCCATGCGTTCGGCCTAACCGCGCAATGCGGCGATGGTTTCTCGGGCGGCTGCTGCCGCCGACATCTGCTGTTGGCCGGTGATCAAATTACCATCGCGGATGGCGAACTCCTCCATGGGTCCAGCCACTTCAAACTGAGTATCCGGGATTTTCCTGGCCTCGGTTTCAATCCAGAAAGGCTGGATTTTTTGGCCAACAGCATTTTCTGCGTACTCTTCTTCGGAGTTGGCAAAGCCTGTCCAGCGTTTGCCTTTCACCAGCAGATCGCCGTTTGACAGCCTGGCTTTCAAGAGTACGCAGGTGCCGTGGCAAACGGCTGCTGTGGGTTTGCCTGCCTCATAAAAACGGGCGAGAAAGTTTTGCGTGGCTGTGTCATCAATCATGGTGACCATTGGGCCCTGACCGCCAACCACGAACACCGCGTCATAGTCCTCAGCGTTGAGGTTAGAGAGCTTGGCTGTGCCTTTCAGCAGTGCCATTTTGTCGGGTGATTGTTTGAAGGCGAGCGAGATGGTGTCTTCGGCGGAGTAGCCGCTTTCATCCTCTGGATCTGAGTAGCCGTCGGCGGCCAAATCACCGCCATCGGGCGAGGCGATGGTGACGGCATAACCGGCCTCATCAAACTCTTTGTAGGCATGGGTGAGTTCAGCCCACCAGAAACCAATTGGCCAGCCTGTTACCGGTGACGTGGCGGGGTTGGATGCGATCATCAAGATATGGGGCATGGGGGTTCCTATTTGCTGGTCGGCGCGCTCTTGCGTGCCTTCAGCAACAGGGATAAGCCGTGTTGTTTGTTCAATGAAACTGAAATGTCTTCATGTCTGATTTTGATAAAATTAAACTCAGGAGATTGGACGTCACGGTTCTGTTGGTTTTTTCCGGACTGATACGACACGGCAAAGCAACGCTGGTGGCGCAGGAGCTTGGCCTGACCAACTCGTCCATCAGCCATGCGCTGCGGCGGCTGCGCGATGTGTTTGGTGATGAGCTATTTCTGCGCCGTCCGCATGGGTTGGAACCGACGGCGTTTGCTCGAAGCATTGAGCCTGCCGTTCAATCGGCCCTGGATGCTTTGCAGGGTGCGCTCGCCGGGCCAACGGTTTTCGAGCCTAGCCAGAGCGTTGCCCATGTGCGCCTGTCAGCCCAAGATTATGAAATCGCGACCCTTGCTCCGGCCATGATGACGCGGTTGCGCCAATCGGCGCCCAACATGACGCTCTCCATCCAGGCGCTTTCCAAGCCTGATGCGTTGAAGTCATTGGATGCTGGCGACATTGATCTTGCGCTTGGCTTTTTTCCTGACCTGAGCGCCAAGCACATCAGCGTCAATCTCCTGGAGGAAACCTACCTGGTGGCCGCACGCGCGGATCATCCGTTTCTGCGCGAGAACGCCACTCTGGAGCAGTACCTGGCGGCAGATCACCTGCTGGTGTCGGGTGATGCATCCATGTCTGGCATCGTCGATCAGGTGTTGGTGGCGCAGGGCATGGCGCGACGCGTTGGGCTTTCGGTACCGCTGTTCATGCCAGCTTTGGCGATGCTGGCCGATAGCGCATTGATCGCCACGCTTCCGGCAGCCCTTGTGCGCACCCACGCGGCGCGTTTTGGACTGGCGTTTGTACCACCGCCGGTGACGGTGCGACCCTTCCAGGTTCAGGCGGTCTGCCATGTGCGTGATAAGAAAAACCCCATGATCACCTGGTTGATCGGCGTGCTTTCACAATTACGTGGCTAGCATGCGGTAAACAAATTCACTCTATTTTGAGGCGTTAAGATTTCAGAAACCTTTCTCGCTTACCTTCTTCGTTATCGAGTTTCTCGACAGTTTTTGAGCTCATGGTTGCTCATTGACGCCTCCCTGTTTTCAAACTGATTATTCAGCCGTGGCACCTGCTGCGGCTTTTTTTTGCCTTTTGGTGGCAAAGCGGGCGGGCGAACCTCACCAATCAGCGTTAACCGAGCCTGAAGATCGCTGCCCTTAGGGTACCTTGAGATATGGACGGCGCGGTCAAATGGGCTATGCTTCGCCACAACCCAAGGCAGAAACAGTGATGGCTTAGCACTATGGATCGTACGAGCGGCACAAATGATGGCCCGATGATGGCGCAGGATGACCCAGTGTCGTTCGCCGACCGGCTGGTTGGTTCCAACGCGTTCCATGACCTTTTTGAGCATGGCATGCAGTTGGTTGAGACGACGGCGGAATATCTCGACAAAGACGGTCGCGAAGAGGCCAAAGAACTGCCACGTGCCGGAGCGATGGCCTACGCGACAGAATCGATGCGTCTCACAACCCGCCTGATGCAGCTAGCCTCATGGCTGTTGTTGCAGCGCGCCGTGCATGAAGGCGAGATGACGTTGGAGCAGGCAGCCCAGGAAAAAGCCAAAGTACGCATCCATGGGCTTTCCAGTCCGACCCAGGGTCCAGGTTGGGATGAACTGCCGAGCACTTTGCGCGAGTTGGTCGATGCTTCCCTTGATTTGCAGACGCGGGTGCAACGCCTAGATGGTATCTTCTACCAGCGCGGCAGCGCCGCGCTTGACGACGAGCCTGTTGTCAACCCGGTGGCTGAGCAGATGGCGCGTCTGTCGGACGCCTTTGGTTGATCTGAAAACGTCATAACAAGGCAACAAAAAAGGCACCCCACTGGGTGCCTTTTGCATTTCTATACGAAATTTCCCAAGCTTTAAGAGCCGAGGAAGCCATCGAATTTGTTTTTGAACTTTGACAGACGGCCGCCGCGATCAAGCAAAGTCTGCTGACCACCGGTCCAGGCCGGGTGCGTCGTTGGGTCGATGTCGAGGCGCAGTGTGTCGCCTTCTTTGCCGTAGGTTGAACGGGTTTCGTACTCGGTGCCGTCGGTCATCACCACTTTGATGGTGTGATAGTCGGGATGGGTATCCTGTTTCATCAATCTGTTCCGTCGTTGGCAGACCCGCGCGCCTGGTAGGCGCAGCGCTGATCGCGTCTGGTGAGAAAGGCGTTGCCGCGAGTGATTGCGCCACCAGGCAGCCAAACCATCGCTTCAGCGCGCGTCGATACACGATGGGGCGGTTGCTGGCAAGCGGGTTGCGCCAGACTCATTGGGTGTGTCGGTCTTGCCTGCGATCAATCGGCTCACTCCCCCAAGTGATGGGGTGTCAAACCTTGCCATCAAACCGATTTGATCGGTAGGGAAGGGCATGGCCTATTCCGCTGACCAAACCCAGTCCTCCTCGCGCCTTGATGTGCAGTCCGCACGTCAAACGTTGCGCGATTTGTGGCCGTTTGTTGCGCCCTATAAGGGCCGCATCATTGCCGCGTTTTTCGCATTGGTGGGTTCGACCACGGCAACGCTGACGGTGCCGCTCTCGGTGCGCATGGTGATCGACCGCGGGTTTACCGGCGAAGATGGCGTGCCTTTGGGCGGAGTGTTTCTCGGTCTCATCGCCGTTGTTAGTATTTTGGCCGTTATGAGTGCCCTGCGTTACTATCTTGTCACCTGGCTGGGGGAGCGGGTGGTCGCTGATCTGCGCGCGGCGGTGTTTGAGCGCATCATGCGCTTTGATCTGTCGTTTCATGATCGCGCCCGTTCTGGGGAACTGGTATCGCGGCTCACCAGTGACGCCACGCAAATGAAGTCCGCCGTTGGCAGCAGCGTGTCGGTGGCATTGCGGAATTTTTTCATGTTTGTCGGCGCCAGCATCATGATGGTGGTGACAAGCCCGGCCCTTTCCGGCGCCGTGCTGATTGCAATCCCATTCATTGTGCTGCCGCTGATCGTGTTTGGACGTCAGGTGCGCGCGCGCTCGCGCGTTGCGCAGGATGTGCTGGCCGATGCCTCGGCGATGGCCAGCGAAGCGATCAGCTCGGTGCGCACGGTTCAGGCGCACACCGCGCAAGGACGTTTGTCGCGTTCTTTCGGCGGGGCAGTGGAAGCTTCGTTTGAGGCCGCACGCAGTTCTATCGTGGCCCGTGCGCTGCTCACCTCTTTTGCGATCTTCGTGATCTTTTCCAGCGTGGTGCTGGTGCTTTGGTACGGCGCGAACGCGGTCGTTTCTGGCGATATGACAGCTGGCGAGCTGGGGCAGTTCTTGCTCTATGCGGTGTTTGCTGCCGGCGCGCTTGGCGAGGTCAGCCAGGTCGTGGGCGAGGTGGCGCAAGCCGTGGGTGCCGCTGATCGGCTTTGCGGTTTGCTCAAGGTTGAGGTCAAAATTTTGCCCGAAGACAAGGGCGATGAACCGGCAACAGTGAAGCCCGTGGCAGGTGATGTTGGCCATGTGGTCTTCGATCACGTGTCTTTCGGTTACGGACAGGAACCGGGTGCGAATCCGACTGTACCGGTGCTGCGCGATGTTTCGTTCGAGGCGCTGCCCGGCAAAACCGTGGCGCTGGTCGGTCCATCTGGGGCGGGTAAGTCGACGGTGCTGCAAATCCTGATGCGATTTTACGATGTTCAGAGCGGCGATGTGCTGGTGGACGGCAAGAAGGTCGTCGAGATGGACCCGATTGCCCTGCGCGAGAAGATGGCGCTGGTGCCCCAAGATGTGGCGATTTTTGCCGCCAGCGTGCGCGACAATGTTGCGTTCGCGCGGCCCGATGCCAGCGATGATGATATTCAGGCAGCCCTTGCCGCCGCCAATGCCTCAGCCTTTGTTTATGGCTTGCCAGAGGGCATCAACACGATGCTGGGCGAGCGCGGTGTGAACCTTTCCGGCGGCCAGCGCCAGCGCATCGCCATTGCTCGCGCTGTGCTGCAAGATGCGCCGATCCTGCTGCTTGATGAGGCCACAAGCGCGCTGGATGCCGAAAGCGAGCACCTGGTGCAGGATGCTTTGGAGCGTTTGATGGTTGGCCGGACGGTGATCGTGATTGCCCATCGCCTGGCCACTGTGCGCAGCGCTGATGAGATCGTTGTGCTGGACGATGGCAAAGTGGTGGAACGCGGCACGCATGCAGAACTCGCCGCTTCAAATGGCCTTTATGCGCGCTTGGCAGATTTGCAGTTCTCCGATGTGCCGGAGAAAGCGGTGGAGCGGGTATAGCGAACTTTCGGCTTTGAGCCCTAGTAGGACGTCGGACGTGGAGTTCGTCTCCACTATTTTTCGGAGCCATCACCCGGCCAATACAACGGATCGTTGTTGCCCTCGCGATTTGTGTAGACGGGCTGTCTGTCCTTCTCGACGAGCGGGCTAAAGGTACCGGGTGTACTTGCGTATAGTCCCACCATTAACTCGAGTGTATTATGTTCCATTGCCAGCATGCAATTCACCATCTCGACCCCATCCTCGGTCCTTCGGTAGGTTGAGTCGGAGCCATTCGGCCAATGAACTTTGAAGCCGCACATAAGTCCGTTTCTGTCGGCCAGCACTTCCATCATACCTTTGTAGTGAGCGTCATAAGGGATTGCCCTGCCAGCTGTTCCACCCCACACACTTCGGGTACTATGATCGATTGCGAAAAATGCCGCTATGAAGGCTTTCGCTGACAACAAGGTCTGATCGAGATCCTCAAACGATATCTCGAAACCCTTGTTTCCACTGATTCCACCACGACAGCGAAAGCCATTTTCAGTGAGAATGTAGTCAGAGTGGCTTATCGCGTTGCGTAGTCGGTTATCGTAATAGTCGTCAAAAATTGCACCAACGCTAAGGTCAGCCTTGTCGGAAAGCAATTTGATAATTTTGATCTTTTGGCCAGTCGTAATCCCACGCCTGCTGAATGATTTCTGCTCTTTGCTGGAGAGGTAGTTGAAAAAAGGATTCGGGCTAAATCCATCTCCGATCCGAAATCTCAGCAGATTCATTATGACTTCATAAGGCGCATCCATCTCCACAATATGTGTGTAGAGCAGTAACCCCAACCGCCAATGAGTTTGATCCGGTTTGCGAAACCATTTTCTCGGCATCTTCACTTTAAAGAAACCGTTCAAATCGTCGAGTGTCGCTCTGGATTCTGCGTAGGGGTCCCACCCCTTGTCTTCCATGCCCAGCACACGCAAAAGGGCTGCAAAATATTTGATTATGTCATTGCTCACCGGGTCAGCGGGCAGGAACAATGGCTCCAACAAGTCGATATAGCGATCCCGTTTTACGTAAAACGTAAGGCGCTTGTATTGACCTCGTTTGACGCGTTCAAACAGTTCCAAATGACCGGCTGAATTGCCACGAGCATGCTTGGACAAATATGACCTGCATTGACTGATAGAATATGCTCCACAGCGTGCCCGTACGTCATGAGCGCTAAAGGGCTCTGACAAGTTCCCCTCAACAATCGCTTTGTCAATTGATTGATAAAACTGGTTGTACAGCGCCATCAGAATTAGGCCTAATCACCGCAATGACTCAGATTTATCCAACGTTATCGTTTGACCAAAACGGCCTCAAGTTGGTTAGCTTTGTCCGCGGATCGGACACTTGCGGTACACGCCAAACCGCAGCCGAATAGCCGCCGCCAGCTACCGTTCCGTCAGCTTGAACTCGATGCGTCGGTTCCGGGCTAGGCTTTCATCATCTTCGCCTTCGGCAATGGGCTGAAACTCACCAAAGCCGGCTGCCATCAAATGCTCAGGCGAGACGCCTTCATCGATCAGGAAGCGCACCACTGATGTCGCGCGGGCGGTGGAAAGTTCCCAGTTGGTGGCGTAGAGGCCGGTGCCGGAAAGTGGGCGGGAGTCTGTGTGACCATCGACGCGGATCACCCAGTTGATTTCTGAGGGGATTGCCGCTTCGAGTTCGATCACCGCATCGGCTAGGCGCGACAGTTCTTCGCTGCCGCCTGGGTTGATGTCGGCGGCGCCTGAGTCAAACAGCACTTCGGATTGGAAGACGAACCGGTCACCGACCACGCGGATGTCGGAGCGTTGCGAGAGGATCTGCCGCAAACGGCCAAAGAAGTCCGAGCGGAACTGCGAGAGCTCCTGCACGCGCTGGGCAAGGGCGGTGTTCAGCCGTCGGCCAAGATCAGCAATACGCGTTTGGCTCTCGCGGTCGCGGGATTCGGAGGCATCCAGCGCATCTTCAAGTGCACCGATTTGGCGCCGTAGTGCGGCGATTTGCTGGTTGAGCAGCTCGACCTGGTTGAGGGCTTCACGCGAAATCGATTGCTCTTCATCCACTTGGCTCTGAAGCCCGGCGATGATGGAGCCACTGGTGTCCTCGGTGTCCGGTGTTTGCAGAAGACCTGTGAGCCGTTCCTGCTCTTCGCGTGCGCTCTCCAGGGTTGATGTCAGCGTCGCTAAGCGACTTTCCAGCTCCTGGCCGGTGGCTCGCTCCAAGGCGAGAAGTTCGGTGAGTTCGGCGATCTGTGAGTTGAGACGGTTGAGCACCGTGTCACGCCCTGTGATTTCCTGGCTTAGGAAGAATTGCGCCAGCATGAAGATCGACAGCAAAAAGATGATGACCAGCAGCAGCGTGGCCATGGCATCGACGAAGCCTGGCCAGTAATCGACCGCTCCGGAGCGCCGTCTGGATCGAGAAAGCGCCATCGTCGATTATTCGCCCGGTTCCTGACCGCGACCACCATTGGCCGCAGAACTGGCCATGGAGCGCGAAACATCTTCCATTACGGTCGCAAGACGCTTGGTGTGCTCGCCCTGGTCTTCCACCCAGTCACGCAGCATTTGCTGCTCAGAGCGCATGTGCTGCACCAGCGACTGAACACCTGCGGCAAGACTGTCGATGGATTGCTTCACCTCGGCCTGATTGCCTGTGCTGCCGGCGGCCGAGGCAGTCTGGGATGAGGAGAGTTGGTTTTGTGCTGCGATTTGGCGGGCAAGGCGATCAACGGAGCGCTCCAGCGCGGCGATGGCGTTTTCTGAGGAATCTGGGGCACCAGCCGTCGAGACATCGACACCAGCCATGTTGGACATCCAGTCCTCAAGCTCGGTGTAGAATCGATTCTGGGCCTGGCCAGCCTGCAAATCAAGGAAACCGAGCACCAGAGAACCTGCCAAACCAAACAGAGAGGAGGAAAACGCCGTGCCCATGCCATCGAGGGGCGCTGAGAGGCCGGTTTTCAAATTCTCAAAAATGGTGCCAAAATCGCCGGACGTGACATCCAGACCGTCGATCGTATCACCGACCGACGCGATGGTTTGGGTGAGACCCCAGAAGGTACCGAGCAGGCCCAAAAACACCAAAAGGCCGATCATGTAGCGCAGAATTTCGCGACCTTCATCTAGGCGCGTGCCAACCGATTCCAAGATCGAGCGTACCGTTTGCGTGGACATGGTTGGGCCACTGGCACCCTGCGAATCGCGCAAATAGGAGGCTAGCTGCGAGAGAAGGCGCGGGTTGGGCTGATCAAACCCGCCAGCACCATGATCAACCAGGCGAAAGCCGTTGACCCATTTGATCTCCGGCATCAGGCGCATGACCTGAAACACCGACAGAATGATACCGAGGATCAGCACGCCAATGATCAGGCCGTTTAGGCCGGGGTTTGCTGCAAAGGCTGTTGCTATCGGTCGATAGAGAATGAGGACAAGGAAGCCAGCAAGGGCCACGAATACGGCCATGAGGGCCAAGTAGATGGTCGGGCGGGATAGGCTGTGGGGATCGGCACTGTCAGCCATCGGCATGCCTCATGCTCAACTGGGTGTTCACAAATTCATTGTCTGCGTCAGCGACCCTGACACATCCCCTCATAGCGTGTTCTTGTCGCAGACAGAACCGTCAATTGTGACCATCCTTAGGTGAGGGTCAATCTTGCCGATTGCGATGGCCTACGCACTTTTCTTCGCGTTGGCCATTTTGGCTTGTGCAGCGCGCGCTTCGGCCAGCACTTTAAGCATTTGTCCAACGATCAAATCATTGCCTGCCACCACCGAGCCGGTACCAAAGATTTCCGTGCCGCCATGGGTGTCGCGGGTCACACCACCGGCTTCACGCACGATCATCAGCCCAGCGGCCATATCCCAAGGCGAAAGCCCATCTTCCCAGTAGCCATCCATGCGACCAGCGGCGACCCAACAAAGATCCAGCGATGCGGCACCCATGCGGCGCAACCCTGCCACTTTGCGCATCATGGTGGCCGCTTCGCGCAGGAACAGCGCGTGGTCGCCGCGTCCCAGATGCGGCATGCCGTTGACGATAACGCTGTCAGCCAACTTGCGACGTGCCGCCACGCGCAAGCGTTTGTCGTTCAGATACGCGCCTTGGCCCTTTTCGGCAGCAAACATTTCGTCGGCAATCGGGTTGTAGACCAGACCGGCGACCATCTCGCCATCGCGCTCCAGACCAATCGATATGGCGAAATGCGGCATTCCATGGAGGAAATTGGTCGTGCCATCCAGCGGATCGACAATCCAGCGATGCTGCTTGTCCTTGCCTTTGATCTCGCCGCCTTCCTCACCTAAAAAGCCCCACGTTGGGCGGGCTTCTTGCAAGACGTCATAGATGCGCTCTTCAGCGCGCCGGTCGGCATCGGAGACGAAATCGCTGGGTCCCTTGGTGGACACTTGCAGGCGTTCGACTTCGCCGAAATCGCGCGTCAGGCCGCGTCCGGCCTTGCGGGCGGCGCGTTCCATAATGGTGAGGAGGGCAGATTTTGCCATCGGGCTGTCCTGCGTCTGCGCCTAGTCGGCGCGCTTCACATAGGTGATCTCTGAGGTATCGACGATGATCTTTTCGCCGGATTTGACGAACGGCGGCACCATCACGCGCAGGCCGTTTTCCAGCACCGCGGGCTTATACGATGATGACTGTGTCTGGCCTTTCACGACGGCGTCGGCCTCAACGATTTCCAGAGTCACTTGGCTTGGAAGCTGAAAACCTATGGGAGTCTCGCCGTGCAGTTCCACCAACACCTGCATGCCGTCCTGCAAGAAGGCAGCACGGTCGCCGACAAACTCTTTCGACAGGTTGATCTGATCGTAGGTTTCAGAATCCATGAAGACCAGCATATCGCCCTCTTCGTAGAGGTACTGGAAGTCTTTTGTATCGATGCGGGCGCGTTCAACACGCTCGTCCGATCCGAAACGGTTGTTGAGTTTGCGGCCATCGATGAGGTTTTTTAGCTCAACCTGGTTGTAGGCCGGGCCTTTGCCGGGCTTTACCGCACCGGTTTTGACAGCAACCCACAGCCCGCCATCATATTCGATGACCATGCCGGGGCGGATTTCGTTGCCGTTGATTTTCATGGAAAGTGTACTCGTTGCTTGATCGGGTGCACCTGGCTCATTGGGGTTTGCCAAAGCGCGTTGTGGGCTGTGGACCACACTCGGCCAAGCATGGCAACTCCTGTCGCCGGTCCGGTGGGCTGCACCTGCCTGATGGGTTAATCCAGCGGGTTGTCTGGGGCGCGGTCGCGGGCGATGCGGTCCATCGCTTCCTGACGCTGTTCTTCGGGTAAGGAACTGACAAATGCATCAAGGCGTGCATCTGCCAAACCACCGGCAACAGCACGGGCGTGATAGTAGGCCGCTTCCACCGGATCGAGCGGCACACCAAACCCTTGTGAGAAGGCATGAGCCAAGCGATTTTCTGCCACCGGGTTGCCCGCTTCGGCGGCGCGGCGTAGCCAGAAGATCGCGTTTTCGGTGCGCTGCTGCTGGGTGAGATCAGGTTCACCTGCATCGCCGTTTAATAGGCCAAGCGCCAGCTCGATCTGTGCTTCTGTGTTGCCGCGACGGGCCGCGCGATCAAACCATTGGTAGGCCTCGCGGGTATCCAGGCGCACGCCTGCGCCCTCTGCATAGAGAATGCCGAGTGTGTAGATGGCGGTGACATTGCCCTCATCTGCGGCCTCGCGCATCAGCTGCGCGCCGCGTTCAAGGTCGCGCTCCACGCCACGACCTTCCAAGTGCAGCATGGCAAGCATCTGCTTGGCTTCGGTGTGATCGGCCTCAGTGGCCGCTATCAGAAGATTGGCGGCTTCTTCCTCGTTGCGCTCAATGAACGCGCCATCGAGAATCATGGTCGCAAGCAGGAACTTGGCATCCATATCGCCGGTTTGCGAGGCCAATCGAAACCACTCTGCAGCTTCTTCTTGATTTTGATCGACGCCAAGACCGGCGGCGTACATCTGGCCCAGCAGTCGCATCGAAGGCGCATCGTCGCGTCCAGCAAACGTGACAGCCAGATCGAAGGCGCGCTGATAGTTCCCAGCGAAGAACGCTTCAAAGGCGACCCGGGGGTCGAGCGCAAACAGGTCTTCTGGTTCAGACTCCAAGTCTGGGTCTGTCGGCTGGGTGGGTTGGGCTTCCACCGGTTCTGGGTTGGGCGGGATCTCCGCGTCTTGCGCCAGGGCTGGAGCGGCCAACAGCAGGGCAATAAGTGAGGCGCGCAGCAACATCAGGCAGCGGCCTCTGCGCGCTTGTGGGCAATGCTATCAAGCATGGTGTTGAGGCGCGCAACTTCCGCACCTGGATCGTCAGCGTTCCAGATTTGCTCGCGCACTGCCAAAAACTCCACACCCGCTTCTGCCAATGCGGTGAAAGCCTCATCAGACGTGCCGGGGAGTGCCACGCAGGGGATTTTCATCATCTGCGCCCACCAGGTGGCCAGCGTGACGGTTTTGGGATGGGTTTCCTCGGTGGCCTCACGGTCGGTGCGGCCAAAGAACAGGTAATCGGGTTCGCGCTCACCCGTGTTGAGCGCCAGATGGCGGGTGTTGATGCCGCCAATGCCGACGATCATACCGCGATCAGCCAGCTTGGCCTGTGTGTCTGTGTCCATCGCTTTGGGATCGGTGAGGTGAACGCCATCCGCATTCAGACGATCGGCCAGGCGATTGTCGTCGGCGACAAGCACGGCGATGTTCGCCCCTTGCGCGGTCTGCACATAAGGCGCTGCCAAGTCTTGGAAAGCACGCTCATCACTTTGGTCGCCGTCAAAAAGCATGCAACCGATGTCGCCACCAGCTACAGCGCTAGCAAACCGCTCAGAGAAATCCTCTGGCTGGGTGCGCGGTGTGATCAGAAAGAGGCGAGAGCGGAAGTCGAGAAAAGCCATGAATTTCCTTGATGCGTCACCCTCGGCCTTGTGGCGAGGTTCCATGCGGGATCACCGCCATGGATGGATTCCCGCCACAAGTGCGGGAATGACGGCGATTTTGTGAACAATGCTCGGTCTCACCACCGTCGTCATTCCTGTGCTTATCAACGGAATCCATTCGACCAGCTTGCTGGCACCCGCTGTGATCATCTGCGTTCAATGGAATGGACCCCCGCCACAAGTGCGAGGGTGACAAGCTGATGAATGTAGAGACGTTTACTCAGCTGCCATCGCGGTTGCGCTGATTTTTGGATCGAGATCACCTGACTCATAGCGCTTCGCCATCTCGGCCAAAGTGAAGCAGCGGCCCATTTTCGAGGCGTTGCCAGCGGTGCCAAACTGCTCGTTGCGTTCCGCACAAAGCTTCTTCATCGCGGCGCGCGCTGGTGCCAGATATTTGCGTGGATCGAACTCTTTGGGGTTCTCGGCAAACACTTTGCGGATCGCACCGGTGATCGCCATGCGGTTATCGGTGTCGACATTGATCTTGCGCACGCCGTGCTTGATGCCGCGCTGGATCTCTTCCACCGGCACGCCCCAGGTCTGGTTCATCTCACCGCCATAGGCGTTGATGATGTCCTGAAGTTCCTGCGGCACGGAGGAGGAACCGTGCATCACCAGATGCGTGTTGGGCAGCTTCTGATTGATCTCTTCGATGACGTTCATCGCCAGAATATCGCCGTCGGGCTTGCGGGTGAATTTGTAAGCGCCGTGTGAGGTGCCCATGGCGATGGCCAGCGCATCGACCTTGGTCTCGGCCACAAAACGCACAGCCTCATCAGGGTCGGTCAGCAACTGATCGTGGGAAAGCTCGCCTTCGGCGCCATGACCGTCTTCTGCCTCGCCTGTGCCGGTTTCCAGCGATCCGAGCACGCCCAGCTCGCCTTCCACCGATGCGCCGCCAAGGTGCGCGATCATGGTCACCTGCTTGGTGACGCCAACATTGTAATCCCAGCTGGCTGGTGTCTTGCCGTCCGCTTCCAGCGAGCCGTCCATCATGACGGAGGTGAAGCCAGCCTGGATGGCCGTCATGCAGGTGCCGGCAGAGTTGCCATGGTCCTGGTGCATGCAGACCGGAATGTGCGGATAGAGCTCAACGCAGGCGTCGATCATTTTTTCGATCATGACGTCGGTCGCATATCCGCGGGCGCCGCGTGACGCGGCCATGATCACCGGACTATCGGTTTCGTCAGCCGCCTCCATGATGGCGAGCGCCTGTTCCATGTTGTTGATGTTGAAGGCGGGCACGCCATAGCCGTGTTCGGCGGCGTGATCGAGAAGCTGGCGAAGCGTGATGCGGGCCATGGAGTTTCCTCTTGTTGGTTCTGGACGCCCCAGCGCCCTCATTGTGCGTAAATTGTAACCGTTTTAAGCGGCGTCTTCCAGCGCCTTCACCCCTGGCAGGGTCTTGCCTTCAAGCCATTCCAGGAACGCACCACCGGCGGTGGAAATGTAGGTGAAATCGTCCGAAACACCGGCATGGTTGAGCGCCGAGACGGTGTCTCCGCCGCCTGCTACCGAAAGCAGCGTGCCGGCTTTGGTCGCCTCGGCTGCGCCTTTGGCGGCTGCCACAGTGGCGGCATCAAACGGTGTGATCTCAAAGGCGCCCAGCGGGCCATTCCAGACCAGCGTTTTCGAGGCCTTGATGGTGGCCACAACGCTTTTCACGGTTTCTGGTCCAGCATCGAGAATCATTGCGTCAGCGGGGCACTCGTCGATTGGAACGGTCTTGTTCCAGGCGTTGGCCGCAAACTCTTGGGCGACCACGATATCGATGGGCAGGTGGATGGTGCAGTTTTCGCTTTCTGCCTTGTCCATGATGGCGCGGGCCGTGTCGGCCAGATCGTGCTCGCAAAGCGATTTGCCGACTTCCACGCCTTTGGCGGCGAGGAACGTATTGGCCATGCCGCCGCCGATAACCAGGTGATCGACCTTCGCCAAAAGGTTGGAAAGCAGGTCGAGCTTGGTGGAGACTTTCGCACCACCGACCACAGCGACCAGTGGATGCTCAGGCGACTTCAGCGCTTTGCCCAGTGCCGTCAACTCCGCTTCCATCAGGCGACCAGCACAGGCTGGCAGGAGTCGGGCAACGCCTTCGGTCGAGGCATGAGCGCGGTGGGCAGCGGAAAACGCGTCGTTGCAAAAAACATCGCCGAGCGAGGCGAGGAACTGCGCCATTTTTCGGTCGTTGGCTTCTTCCATCGGCGAAAAGCGTGTGTTTTCGACGAGGATCACGCTATCGGCGGGCGCTGCTTCGAGCGTCTCGCGGTCGGGCTTTTCGATGAAGGTGACCGATTGCCCGAGAGCTTCTTCCAAAGCAGGCAGCGTGATGCGCAGTGAAAAGTCTGGGTTCGGCTCACCTTTCGGGCGGCCAAAATGGGCGAGCAGCACCGGCTTGCCGCCCATTTTCTGGATGTCCTTGATCGTCGGTACAATGCGCTCAATGCGCGTTGCGTCGGTCACCTTGCCGTTTTCGACAGGCACATTGATGTCGACACGGGTGAGGACGATTTTGCCCGCTAGGTCCATGTCATCGAGTGTTTTGAAGGTCATGTTGCCTCTCGTTTCAAGCCGTTTTTTGTCGGCTTCGCGTTCGTTCAACGTGTCGTTCAGACGACCCAGTTTTCCGAAAGAGTGGCCAAGCAGGCGCATGACCAGCCAAGTGTAGAGAAGGAGCGCGACAATGCCTGCGCCGATGAGAACTGTCTGAAGCATTGTTTAGTCCCCACTACCGCCGTCGCCGCCACCGGCATCACCCCCGCCCCACGGGGGCGAGAGCGGTGAATTTCCTCCGTCCAGCTCTTGTTTGCGTCGCCTGCTGGCTATGAAAAGAAGTTCCCATAGCCTCTTGGCCATCAGCATTAGCACAAGCGTAAAGCAAGCAATTAGAACGAGGGTGACTGTCTTTTCCAAGACCGTCTATGCGACCTAAATCAGCTTCGCCATGGCGACAGCGGTGTCGGCCATACGGCAGGAGAAGCCCCATTCATTGTCATACCAAGACAGCACCGAAACCATGGTTCCATCCATCACCTTGGTTTGGTCGGCGTGGAAGATCGATGAGCGTGGATCATGGTTGAAGTCCATGGAGACCAGCTTCTCTTCGGTGTAGCCAAGAATGCCTTTGAGCGGACCGGCCTGCGAAGCGGCCTGAATGGCTGCATTCACCTCTTCCACGGTTGTGGATTTCTTGGCGATGAACTTCAGGTCAACAACTGAGACGTTGGGTGTTGGTACGCGAATGGCAAAACCATCCAGCTTGCCGTTGAGTTCCGGCAGAACCAAGCCAACAGCCTTGGCCGCACCTGTTGAGGTTGGGATCATGGACAACGCCGCTGCGCGGCCGCGATACAGATCCTTGTGCATGGTATCCAGCGTTGGCTGATCACCCGTATAGGAGTGGATCGTCGTCATCATGCCTTTTTCGATGCCGATGGCATCGTTGAGCACTTTGGCCACTGGTGACAGGCAGTTGGTTGTGCAGGACGCGTTTGAGACCACAACATCGTCTGCGGTCAGCACATCATGGTTCACACCGTAAACGATGGTTTTGTCAGCGCCAGCAGCTGGGGCGGAGACCAGCACACGCTTGGCACCAGCCTGCAGATGCAACGAGGCTTTCTCTTTGGCAGTGAAGATGCCAGTGCATTCCATCACAATGTCGATGCCCATGTCGCCCCAGGGCAGGTTGGCCGGATCACGTTCAGCGAGAACCTTGAACGAGTCGCCGCCTTCGATTTTGATGGTGTCGCCATCGACCTCCACCGCTTTGGGGAATCTGCCGTGGACCGAGTCGTAGCGCATCAAATGAGCGTTGGTTTCCACCGGGCCCAGATCGTTGATGGCAACCACATCAATGTCTTTGCGGCCTGATTCATAAATCGCGCGCACGACATTACGACCGATGCGTCCAAAACCGTTGATGGCAACTTTAACCGTCATTCTTTGTCTCCTAGACCCGTAGTGGTGGTGTTCTTGGTTGTCGCTTCAGCAAAATCGCTTCCGCTGGACAGGCGTTCTGCATCTTATCGACTTTAGGCGTACACTATGACGCCTTTGCGTGACAATAAAGGGCTGATCGCGCGCGCCAGCTATGCAGCCCGCGACCAGCCTTTTGCCTCTTAATCCTCAGTCAGCGCTGTCTTTGCAGCAATAGCGGCTGCCTTGGCGGTGATGCCGAAGTGCGCATAGACTTGCTTGTAGGGCCCGGAGGCGCCGAAGGAGTCCATGCCAATGAAGATGCCGTCGCTGCCGATAAAGCGATCCCAACCCATGCGGATGGCTGCCTCGATGGCAATGTTCACCGGAGCATTGCCGATGGTAGATGATTGATAGTCAGCCTCCTGCTCTTCAAACAGCTCAAAGCAAGGCACGGACACCACGCGGGCGTTGATGCCAGCTTCGCGCAGCAGTTTGCGGGCTTCCATGGCGATTTCAACTTCAGATCCTGATGCGAACAGGCTGACCTGCGCCTCGCCACCGGCAGACGCCAGCTCATAGGCGCCTTTGGCGGAGCGGTTTTTGCCGCCATTTTCTGTGCGCAGGCATGGCAAACCCTGGCGGGTCAGCGCGTGCACGCTGGGGCCATCCTCGCTGAGCAGCGAAAGGTGCCAGCACTCAGCGGTTTCGACGATATCAGCGGGGCGGAATACTTTTAGATTCGGAATGGCGCGCAGTGCTGCCAAATGTTCGACCGGTTGGTGGGTTGGTCCATCTTCGCCAAGACCAATGGAATCGTGCGTCAAAACATGGATCACGCGCTGATGCATCAGTGCTGCCAGGCGGATCGCCGGGCGTGAATAGTCGGAAAACACCAGGAAGGTGCCGGACATCGGGATAACACCGCCATGCAGGGCCATACCGTTCATGGCGGCGGCCATACCATGTTCGCGAATGCCCCAATGCACAAAGTTGCCTGCATACTCACCGGGTTTGATAGCAACCATGGTGGAGGTGAGGGTGTTGTTGGATCCTGTGAGATCTGCTGAGCCCGAGACTGCTTCTGGCAAGCTTGGAATGATCGCTTCGAGCGTCATTTCAGAGGCTTTGCGGGTGGCGACCTTTGGGGCCTCCTCTATCATCTGCGCGATGAATGCTTCCACGTCGGCTTCCAAACCGGCAGGCAGATCGCCGCGCATGCGGCGGTCGAACTCGGCGCGAGTTTGCACATCAGCGGCGTCATGGCGCTTGGTCCATTCAGCACGCTCATGAACGCCTTTGACGCCAACGATGCGCCAGGCATCAAGCGTATCCACCGGCACCTCGAACGGCGGGTGATCCCAGCCGAGCGCTTCGCGGGTCGCAGCGATTTCTTCATCACCCAGTGGCGAGCCGTGCGCTTTGGACGTGTCTTCCTTGTTGGGCGCGCCATAACCAATTTTTGTTTTGCAGGCGATCAGGCTCGGCTTGTCGCTGCCGCGCGCGCGCTCAATGGCGGCTTCGATATCGGCGGCGTTGTGTCCATCGATGCGCACTGTGTCCCAATTGGCTGCCGCAAAGCGCTCCAGCATGTCGCCGGATTCGGACAGCGAGACCCGGCCATCAATCGAAATGTCATTGTCGTCCCACAGAACGATCAACTTGCTTAACTTCAGATGGCCGGCGATGGAGATCGCCTCGTGGCTGATGCCTTCCATCAGGTCGCCGTCCGAAGCGAGGACATAGGTGTAATGATCCACCAGATCGTCGCCGAAATCGGCCGCCAGCATGCGTTCAGCCAGAGCCATACCGACAGAGTTGGCAAGACCTTGGCCGAGCGGGCCGGTGGTGGTTTCGATGCCGCCGGCGAAACCGTACTCTGGATGGCCAGCGGTTTTGGAGCCGAGCTGCCGGAAGTTTTTCAGATCGTCCAGCGTCATATCTTCCACGCCGAGAAGATAGAGCAGCGAGTAGAGCAGCATTGAGCCGTGACCGGCAGAAAGCACGAAGCGATCACGATCAGGCCAATTTGGCTCGGTCGGGTCGAACTTCATGAACTTGGAGAACAGGACAGTTGCGATATCCGCAGCGCCCATTGGCAGTCCTGGATGGCCTGAGTTGGCCTTCTGAACAGCGTCCATGGAAAGGAAACGGATGGCATTGGCCATATCCGTATGGCGGTCGGTCTCGGTCATAATGGTGATAAGCCGTCTGATCTTGTGGGCGATCTTGCCGCCCAAGCGTGTTTTCGCTGGATGCGGATGCCTCTTAAAGCAGGAGGGCGATCTTGAAAAGATGTCGGGGCCGCGAAGCGACTAAAATCGGTTTTGGTGCGTTGACGGCCATTAGCCCTGATCCCTACATTGGGCAAATCTGTGAGGTGGTTCGCAAAAACCACCAATAATTGTGTGGGCAATGGCAATGGCTGGCAGTGATCTTCAATCAGCATTCGAGCGGCTTGACCGAGCGATCACTGCTGTTGAGGCCGATACTGGTCATCGCCGGGCACTGCTGGAAGAGCGCGAAAAGCTATACGCGGAAGTGGCGCGCCTTTCCACAGATCGTGCTCAGCTTGCCCAACTTCTGGACCATGCTCGTGCCGAAACTCGCGCGATGGAAGCGGCCAATCAGGCCGTCTCGCAGAGGCTTTTGGATGTGATGGAAAATATTCGTACCGTGTTGGCGGGCGATTCGAATGGCGGATCGCCAAATGGGCCACCAACTGCTGATTCATCAGCCGCCGGTTAGACCTTTTGGTTTCGCGGAGTGTTTTTAGGACAGTATGGGCCAAGTTGTTGTCACCATTGCCGGGCGTTCTTTCCGGCTTGCTTGCGAGGATGGCGATGAAGCGCGTCTTACCTCGCTGGCGCAAACTTTTGATGCCACCGTCAATGAACTGCGTGGATCGTTTGGCGAGGTTGGTGACACACGCCTTGCGGTGATGGCTGGACTGGTGATGACCGACAAGCTGGGCGATGCACAGGCGCAAGTAGAGCGGCTGACCGCTCAGGTGGCCGAGCTGCAAGCAGGCCTCTCTCTGGCGCAAACATCAAACGCTGGCACTGATGATAAGGTGCGCCAGAAGGTGGATGCATTGGCGACACGGTTGGAGCAGATCACCCAATCGCCACAAAGCACCTAGGTCCCTGCCGAATTGCATTGAAGTTGCGCCAGCGCAGGCCTATCTTCAAGCGCGAAGCTGCGCTTCTCGTGCATCGGCAAATATTCCTGGGGCCTTATCGATCCGAACGGGAGCTGTCCCTGGACCGGTCCGTGGACCGGATTACACGGCGCCCACCTACTATGTAGGTTTCCCAGGATCGACGCTGACACGGTGGTTGCGGCTTCACTTTGTCTTTCGCTTGTGCGGTGGCGCCAGCTATCTGGAACAAACAAAACCTTCGTGAACAGGCGCTGGAAAAGCGCGACGGGCTGGCGATGCCCGACCGGTACTCAGCCGCCCAAGGGCTTGTCGAGAAAGCTCCAATCAAGGTCGCTGAAAAGTGTTTTTCCGCCTACCACGCCATCGGAAGTGAGATTGACCCCGCGCCGCTTGTGGCCGCTTTGGTCAGTCAGGGTTCACGGTTGGCGCTGCCGGTTCTCCTCGACCAGACCACCATGGTTTTCCGTCGTTGGGATCCTGGCAAATCGCTGGTGCCGGTGGGGTTCGGCACGCTGGGACCGGATGCAGACCAACCGGAAATGTTCCCTGATCTCATCCTCGCGCCGCTGGCGGCTTTTTCTTCCGCCGGGCAGCGCATCGGTTATGGCAAGGGGCATTATGATCGGTGCCTGTCCAAAATGCATGCCGCTGGACACTTTCCAGGCTTTGTTGGGCTGGCGTTCGAGGAGCAGGAAGTGCCACCTTTTGCCACCGAGGCTCATGACATTCCGCTTCATGGCGTGCTGACGCCATCCGGTTTGAGAATTTTTGACCATGGCCAAGAGGTGCTTGCACCCTTTCTCGCCTCTTCCTAGTGTGGCATGGGCCTGCTGAGGCGCTTTGCGTTTGGTTTGAATCGCAACTCTCTGCCTCTCCCCTCGGTCGAACGCGATTTGCGATAAGACTGTCTCAGTTGAAACGCAAAACGTTCTAAGGCGCGGCGATGAGCTTCCATCTTCTTTTTCTTGGCGATGTCGTTGGTAAGGCCGGTCGCGAGGCCGTGGCTAACCATCTGCCGGACCTCTTGGCCCGCTATCCGATCCATTTTGTGGTCTGCAACGGCGAGAATGCGGCCCACGGCTTTGGGATCAATGAGGGTATCTGCGAGCAGCTTTTTGACCTCGGTGTCGATGTCATTACGCTGGGCAACCACGCTTTCGACCAGCGCGAAACGTTGGTTTATATTGAGCGCTATCCAAACCTTTTGCGCCCAGCGACATTCCCTGCGGGCACGCCTGGGCGTGGGGCGGGGCTGTTTCGCGCCAGGACGGGCGAGAATGTTCTTGTGATCAACGCCATGGGCAGGCTTTTTATGGATGCCATGGAGGACCCGTTTGCGGTGATTGATCGTGAGTTGGACGCTTGCCCGCTGGGTGAAGTGGCCGATTTCGCAATGGTGGATTTTCACGGCGAAGCAACGTCAGAAAAGCAGGCGATCGGTGCGCATGTTGATGGGCGGGCAACGCTGGTTGTTGGCACCCACACCCATGTGCCAACCGCCGATCATAGGGTTATGCCCGGTGGTACGGCCTTTCAGAGCGATGCGGGCATGTGCGGGGATTATGAGTCCATCATTGGCATGGATAAAACCGAGCCGGTGCAGAGGTTTTTAAGCAAGGTTCCACAGGGGCGGTTCTCACCGGCTGAGGGTGAACCAACCCTGTCCGGCGTTGCTGTTTTGGCCGACCCGAAAACCGGTCTGGCGTTGGCCTGTGAGCCACTGCGGTTGGGCGGGGTATTGCAGCCGGTGCTGCCGAGCTTCTGGGCTGCATAGAACCCCAAGTCTGGATTTTCGCCTGCAGGCGTTTTAAGAGCGCGGTCAACGGCCAATCGCCGACTCCCCGAAATTCGCACCCGTGTTGAGGTAACCATGGCTGGCCACAGTCAATTTAAGAACATCATGCATCGCAAGGGCCGTCAGGATAAGGCGCGCTCCAAGCTGTTCTCCAAGCTTGCCAAGGAAATCACCGTGGCGGCCAAAATGGGCATGCCTGACCCCGATATGAATCCGCGTCTACGCTTGGCCGTGCAGAACGCCAAATCGCAGTCGATGCCCAAGGACAATATCGAGCGGGCGATCAAAAAATCGCAGGCCGGCGAAGGCGATGATTACGAGGAAATTCGCTATGAAGGCTACGGCCCTGGCGGGATTGCCGTCGTTGTTGAGGCGATGACGGACAATCGTAACCGCACGGCCAGCGCGGTGCGTTCCTACTTCACCAAGAGCGGCGGCTCATTGGGTGAAACCGGCTCTGTGTCATTCATGTTCGACCGGGTCGGTGAGATCGTTTACGCGGCCGATACAGGCGATGCTGATACCGTCATGGAGGCGGCCATTGAAGCAGGTGCAGAGGATGTGGTTTCCGATGAAGACGGCCACACGATTTACTGCGCATTTGAGGATATCAACGATGTCTCTTCGGCCTTGGCGGGCTCATTGGGAGAGGCTGAGTCGGTGAACCCCATCTGGAAACCGCAAAACACGATTGACGTGGATGCTGACAAGGGTGCGTCGCTGATGCGGCTCATCGACACGTTGGAAGACGATGATGATGTGCAGTCCGTCTACGCAAATTTTGAGATGTCAGACGAGGTGATAGCCGCGTTATCAGAGGATTAGGACCGCAATAGTGGGTCCAGCAGCGGCAAGGATGTGATCGCTGCGATCAGGATGATCGCGAATGCCGCCTTGCGAAACAGCGTGTCGTTGGCGCCTTTGAAGAGCGTTGCCCCGACAAAGATTGCCAGCCCATAGGCCGGTGCCAGCCAAACCGCCAGCGCAAAGGTCTGCGCGGTGAACACGCCGTTGGCGAAAAACGCTGCCAGGCTTCCAAGCGTTGCAAAAAAGAAAAAGCAGATGAGGTTGGCGCGGATCACCTGTGCCGGAAACGGCCCGGCTGCCCAATAGGCGACAAGCGGCGGCGCGGAGACCTGGCTGATGCCACCTAAAACTCCGGCGACTGATCCGACGCCAAGTGATATCGGTGTTTTGGGCCTTGCCGTGTAGCGCCAGCCGGTGAGCATCACGCCGACCAGCAAGATGATGATCAGGCATATCGTCCAGCGCAGCACCAGCGTGTCGGTGGTGGCCAGCAGATAGGCCCCGAACCACACCCCCACCCACGATCCAACCGCGCAGGGTATCACCGTGCGCCAATCCCAGTGGCGAAGGGCGTTGGTGACAAGCGGCAGCGTGATGCTGGTGTCAATGATGAAAAACGCCACCACTGCCAAGCGTGGATCAAACAGAAACGTGGCAAACGGCATAAACAGCATCGCGCCACCAAACCCTGCAAAGCCGCGCACTGATCCTGCAAGCGCGACAGCCAGAAGCGCCGGGATCAGAGCCGGATGGCTGGCCATGTCCGCAAAAGCGGACAGAAACGCATCAAGGAGCGTGGACATCGCGTTTGACCCTTTGGTGGCGAAGTGGAGTGCGGTAGCTGAGAAGGCATGCAACCACAAGCGATTCGCATCTTTGGGATTGATCCGGGTTTGCGCCACATGGGCTGGGGCGTGGTGGACCTTGCCGGTACGCGGCTTTCCTATGTGGCCAGCGGCGTGATCTCCCCGCCTGCTAAGGAGTCCTTGGCGATGCGCTTGGCCGCGCTTTATGACGGGTTGGAAACGCTGTTGGGTGAGCACACGCCTGACGAGGCTGCGGTGGAAGAAACCTTCGTCAACAAAGACCCGGCCTCAACCCTGAAGCTTGGCCAGGCGCGCGGTATGGCGCTTCTTGCGCCAGCGCGGCGTGGTATTCCGGTGGGTGAGTATGCCGCCAATCAGGTGAAAAAGACGGTGGTGGGGGTTGGCCATGCCGATAAAAAACAGGTGCAGGCCATGGTGAAAGTGCTGCTTCCACGGGCTCATTTTTCCTCTCCCGATGAGGCTGATGCGCTGGCGATTGCGATCTGTCATGCGCACCAACGACCTGCACGCCAGTTGAAGGTGGCGATACGATGATCGGTAAATTGCGAGGCCGCATTGATGCGGTGCTGGACGACAGTTTGATCCTGGATGTTCAGGGCGTTGGCTATGAGGTTTTCGGCTCTTCAAAACTGCTTGGTCAGTATCGAGGTGGTGAAGAGGATGTGCAGCTTTGGATCGACACGTTGGTGCGCGAAGACCTCATTCGCCTCAACGGTTTCGCCAGCCAACAGGAACGGCAATGGTTCCGACTGCTGCAGTCTGTGCAAGGGGTAGGTGCAAAAGTCGCGCTGGCCATTCTTGGCACACTTTCCACCGGCGACTTGGCGTCGGCCATTGCCCTGCAGGACAAAGCCATGGTGGCGCGCGCGCCCGGCGTTGGCCCCAAGGTTGCCCAGCGCATCGTGGCAGAGCTCAAAGACAAAGCGCCAACGCTGTCTGGCGATGCCACTGGCACCATCGGTTTGCAGCAGGCGTTGGGCGAGGGCGTTGCGGCTTCTGCCGTGGTGGATGCGGTCTCCGCGCTGACCAATCTGGGCTACTCGGCGCAGCAGGCTTCTGGCGCAGTTGCCCAGGCTGTCAAAGAGGCGGGAGACGATGCGCCAGCCGCGACGCTCATTCGGCTTGGACTGAAGGCCTTATCAAGTTAGAGCAAGGTGAAACTGACGTAGCGTTGACGGGACTTTGGCCATGAAGGCTTTGATCGTGCTTCTCATCCTAGTGTTTGCCATTGTGCCTGCGGGCCTCATTGTGGCGCTCGGCTTTCGAAAGCAGTTTGAGAACGATGTGTTTGGCCGCATTTATGTTTGGGACAAGCCATGGGTGCTTGTGACGCAAGACGATTACGTGAAACGGCGTTATGACACGTTGCAACGCCGCGTCATCTGGCTCGGCGGAATTCTCCTGTTCCTATTGATGGCGGTGATCCTCGTTGTCCTCTGATACGCCAGACCCTGAACGTGTGATCACACTGCCAGAACGGCCCTGGCTTCGCGCCGCTGGCATTGTCACGTTGTTCGTTGTGCTGGGCCCAGCGTTAGGCGGGATCACCGGCGGATTGGCCTTGGCCATCGCTGCGGCCATCGGCAGCGATACAAGCCTTGGTGAGGCAATCCTTTCCTTTTTTCCGATCGCGGCTCTGTTTTCGCTTTATGGGGCGGTTTTTGGTTATTGGCTCGGTTTTGCGCCTGCACTTGGCGCTGGTCTTGTTGTTGCCTGGCACGAGGGTTGGCGTGGCCCTGTAACGGGTTTTAGCGCCGCGCTGCTTGGCATGGTGATAGGCGCTCTCTACTTCATGTTCAGCGAGTTCTTGAGCCTGGAAGGCGGCACCTATGGGGCTGCCTTCGGGATTTTGGTCTGTGTCGTGCCGACCTATCTGCTGTCACGTCTCGTGCGGGTTTGGAGCAGGGGCGACCCTCCTGCCATGACGACCCCTAGCAAGGAGCACGCATGAGCCGCCATCAACACACGAGCCGTCTGCCGTTTGTGCTCATCATCGTCGGTGTCGCCGTGGTTTTTCTGCCGCCGCTTGCCGGTATCCTGATGCTGGTGCTGCAAGTGCTCGGTGACAGCTCTTACGATTTGTCGCGCTTGTCTCTTGCTGATTATCCGCGGGCGCTTTTGGCGCTGTTTATGGCAGGAACGCTTGTCGGCTATCTCTATGGATTGGTGCCAGCGCTTTTGTCAGCTGGTACGTTGTGCTGGGTGATTTTGTCGGGACGCCCCCTGTCGTTTGGCTGGATCGCGCTTGCCATCGTTGCTGGTGGCATCGCCGGTTTCGGCATCATGTCCTTGCTGATTGGTGGCATCACCAGTCTGACGTTGACCGTCACATCGCTGCTCGCCGCTAGCCTGTTATGGTTTGGCCTCAAACGTTATGCGCGCCATCATTTGGAGCTGACGGGATGAGCGAGCGCTCGCAGCTTTTGGATGCCGAGAACGGCGAACCGGAAGAGGTGTCGCTGCGCCCCAACGCGCTGGATGATTTCACCGGCCAGGCCGATGCGCGCGCCAATCTCAAGGTTTTCATTGAAGCGGCGAGCACGCGCAATGAAGCACTCGATCATGTGCTTTTTGTTGGCCCACCCGGTCTTGGTAAAACGACCCTTGCGCAGATCGTGGCGCGCGAACTTGGGGTGAATTTTCGTGCAACCTCCGGCCCGGTGATCGCTAAAGCCGGTGATTTGGCAGCGATCCTCACCAATCTTGAAGATCGTGATGTGTTGTTCATCGACGAAATCCATCGCCTCAACCCAGCGGTTGAAGAGGTGCTCTACCCCGCGATGGAGGACTTTCAGCTTGATCTCATCATTGGCGAAGGGCCCGCCGCCCGCTCTGTGAAAATCGATTTGGCGCGTTTTACGCTCGTCGCCGCCACAACGCGTCTTGGCCTGCTCACGACGCCCTTGCGCGACCGGTTCGGCATTCCTGTTCGCTTGCAGTTCTACACCCCTGAGGAATTGGAAAAGATTGTGCGTCGCGGCGCGCGGCTGTTTGGTGTGCCGATTTCCGACGATGGCGCGCGCGAGATCGCCAAACGCTCACGCGGCACGCCCCGTATTGCAGGACGCTTGCTGCGACGGGTGCGTGACTTTGCCCTCGTCGAAGGCTCTGGTGCCATCGACCGCGACAATGCCGATGCGGCGTTGACCCGTCTGGATGTGGATTCCATCGGGCTTGATATGCTCGACCGGCGCTATCTTGATCTCATTGCTTCTAAATTCGGTGGTGGTCCAGTGGGCATCGAAACGCTCGCCGCAGCGCTTTCGGAGCCACGCGATGCACTGGAAGAGATTGTGGAGCCCTTTCTGCTTCAGCAGGGCTTTATCCAGCGTACACCGCGAGGCCGGTTGATGACACCGGCAGCGTTCTCTCATCTTGGCCTTGCCGCGCCGCGCGATCTCAATCCTGCGCAGATGGCGTTGCTGCTCGACGATCAAGACGACGGCTAGGAGCCGACTTTTGCGAGGTGATGCGATGGTCTTAGGCTGAGCGGCTTTCCGCTTGGCGATGCCACGCGTAAGGTGCGTGGATCGAATTGAATGTTTGACTGCTTTCATGTCTCTAGCCGCACATCTCTATCATCAGTCTTATACCGTTGGTGATCTTTGCCTGACGCAGCTTCTCGATGGGGCGGTGGAGCATCGCCCGGCCCACGCTTTCTTCGGCGTCAATGCCGGTGCCGCTGAGTTCAATGCGCTGTCTAAGCAAGAGGGTGTGTCGACGGATGCCTTTTCCTTTCCCGCCACTGCAAGTTTGATTGATGGGGATGGCGAACGCATCCTCGTTGATGCTGGACATGGACCAAAGGGTGCGCCGAGGGCTGGGCGTCTGCCGATCGCTTTGGAGCAGGCAGGCATTGCGCCTGAAAGCGTGAGCCATGTGCTCATCACCCACCTGCATCGCGATCATATTGGTGGGTTGCTGGATGCAAACGGCAATCCGGTTTTCACCCAGGCGCGCCATTGGGTCAGCCCGCTTGAAACGGCCTATTGGCGTGGTCCGGCATCCGGTACGCCAACGGCGGCGGCGGTTAAGGTTTTGACGGCCGCCCTAGGGCAGAAGCTTTCCTACATCACGCCGGGCGATGAGTTGGTGCGCGGGGTACACATTGTTGATAGCGCGGGCCACACGCCCGGCCACTTCTGCGTGATGTTGAACAGCGCCGGTGAACAGCTGTTGATTGCCAGTGATTTGGTCAACCATCCGGTCTGGTCGATGTTGCGCCCGCGCTGGAGTATGAGCCTTGATGTTGATGCGATCATTGCTGCTGCAACGCGGATCAGATTGCTCGGCAAGCTGGCTGATGAGGCCATCCCGCTTGCTGGCTACCACATGCCTTTTCCGGCGATTGGACGGGTCGTCCGTGAGGATGAAGGTTTTCGCTACCTGCCTGGCTGGCCTTGATCGGCAGCAAGACTGCGCGCGGACATATGGCGGGCGAGGACCATCAGGAGCGATGCCACAATGCCCATCAGCGCTGATCCGATAACCACCGGCAGCACATTCATCGAAAAGGCTGCCCCGATCGTTGCGGCAACCAGCACGCTGATCAGTGTTTGGATCGAAGCGGTGATGGATGAGGCAATGCCGGCTATCGCGCCGAGGGGGCGAAGAGCGATCGCGTTGTAGTTGCCAAAGGTGATGCCAACCAAAAACAACGCCACGCTGATGAAAACCATCCACACCATCAAGGATGGATTGGTTCCGGCAATGAGAAGCCACACCAAAAAACCCAACGACCAAAGCACTTGTGCGCCGATGGCAGAGGCGGTGATCGTCTCCATGGTGTAGCGACCTAAAAGCCAGGCATTGGATGTGTTGGAGAGTGCGATGAACGCGGCGGTGGCACCAAAATAGACAGCGAAAAGATCGCCGGTTCGGTAAAGATCCTGCAAGATCTGCTGTGAGGACACGATGTAGCCAAGTAGCGTGCCAAAGGCGCAGCCTGCCGCCATGGAATAGAGAAGTGACACCGGTGTGGTGAACACCGTTTTGACGGCGTTGATCAATCTGCTGGCCTGAAAGGGTGCTGGCTGTGTGTGCGTTTCCGGTTGTCTTAGGGTGAGCCACGCGCCACCGATCAGCGCCATCACCAAGAGCGCAACGAACAGCGCCTGCCACGGGGCGAACATCAAGATCACTTGCCCGATGGCGGGGGCGAAGGTGGGCACCAGAATGAACACGGTCAGCGCGATCGACATGATCTTGGCCATCTCCTGACCTTCAAACCGATCACGCACCATCGCAACGATGACAATGCGCGGTGCAGCGCCGCCGAAACCCTGCAAGAACCTGCCGAGAAGCAGGATCATAAAATCCTGCGCGATGATGCACAGGATTGACCCCAAAATATGGATGCCCAGCCCGATCACGATGGACGGTTTGCGCCCGATATAGTCCGACAGCGGGCCGAAAATTAGCTGACCAACCATCAACCCGGCAAAGATGACGGTAATGATAGCCTGGCGATCATTGTCTTCTGCAAGTTGGAAATGATCGCTGATATCACCGAAGCCGGGAAGCATGATGTCCACCGACAGAGCGATGATCGACATCAGGATTGCCACCAGAGCAACGAACTCCGCACGACCTGGCTCGGTTTTGGGGCGCCGGTCTGCTTTGTCGGACGTTGTCACGTGGTGTTTGCCTTTGGCGCGGTGAAGCTTTGCTCCTTGTCATGACAAGAATGTGAAGTCGAGCCATCACAATCGTTCGCTTAATCACATTGTGTGCCATAGGCGTGCTGCAATGCTATTCTAGGTAAAAGCTATCTTTTGTTGTTCTCTCAATTTGGAGCCAGTTATGACCTCTTTGCCTTTTCTTTCGCGTCGATCCGTTCTGGCTGCCAGTGGTGGTCTTGTTGTCGGGTCGGCGGTATTGCCGCCGCTCGCCCCGACACCTGTTGCCGCCCAAGGCCAAAGCGGTGGTCTATCACGCACGGTTCAAGTGGGATCGTTCACGGTGGTCACGCTGCTGGATGGCGCGCGCAACGTGCCTGACCCGCAGAGCATCTTTGGCATGAACGTTTCGGCGGATGAGTTCGCCGACGTGTCTGCCGACAACTTCCTGCCCACCGACCAGGCGCGGTTCTTTTTCACGCCCACGCTGGTTGATACCGGCAGCGACGTGGTGCTGTTCGACACCGGCAATGGCGGCGCCAACGGCAATCTGCCCGCCGCTCTGGCGGATGCTGGCTACACACCAGAAGATGTCACCATCATCGTGATCACCCACATGCATCCGGACCATATTGGTGGGTTGATGGCAGGCGGCAGCGCGGCGTTTCCCAATGCGCGCTACATCACCGGTTCAGTGGAGTTTGATTTTTGGACCGGTGACAGTGCGCCTGCACAGCTGGCTGAGATGATCGGTGGTTTGGTCGTGCCATTGGCTGACCAGATGACGTTTTTGGACGATGGTTGGTCAGTGACCAGCGGCATCACGGCCGTGGCCGCCTTTGGGCACACGCCTGGACATATGGGGTATATGATTGAGAGCGACGGCGCGCAGCTGATGCTGATCGCTGATCTGGCCAACCACTATGTGTGGTCGCTGGCCTATCCCGATTGGGAGGTTCGGTTCGATGCCGATAAAGCTGCCGCCGCTGCGTCTCGCCGACGGGTGCTTGGCATGCTGGCCGCCGATCGCATTGCCTTTGTTGGCTACCACATGCCGTTCCCGGCGCTTGGTTATGTGGAGGCCAATGGCGACGGCTTCCGCTATGCGCCTGCGAGCTATCAGTTCGATTTGTGACAGCACCGGGCGGGTATCGGTCTAAGCGATGTCCGCCCGCTGGTTGCCTAAATTGATGACAACCAGTTCGGGCGGCATGCCGAACCGTACTGGCATGATGCTGCACCCCAGCCCGCCTGAAACAATCATGTGTCGCTCATCCTCAATCACATGACCATAGGCAAAGCGATTGCCGAACTGCGAGGGCACAACCGGCGAGTAACCAAGCAGGCGAACTTGGCCACCATGGGTGTGGCCGCATAGTGTGAGGCTTACGCGGTCTGGGATTTGTGGGAAGATATCTGGTTCGTGTGCGAGCAAAATAACAGGATCGTCGTCGGTGATTTTAGCCAAAGTTCCGGGTAAATCGTCCAAGCCAACTGCTGCAGCCCTGTTCCACCGGTAGGCTGGTAGAAAGGCCAACTGGTCGCCAAGACCTGCAAGCCAGAATGACTTGCCGTCTTTGTGTAACTGGACGGCATCGTTCTCGTAGAGCGCGATGCCTGCGCGTTGCAACGCTGTGTGTGCGAACGTTGGCCCGCTTCTGGAAGCCATGGCCTGTGGGTCTTCCCACCAGTCGTGATTGCCCAAAATAGCGTGAACGCCTAATGGCGCATTCAACGCAGCCAGAGCATCAGCCCAATCTTGCCAAGGCACCTGCCCGGTCACGAGAACATGACCGGCGACAAAGTCACCCAACAGAACGATTACATCTGCCCCAAGGCTATTGGTGGCTTCGGCAATGCTTGCGATACGATCTGCGGACATCCATGGCTTGCAGGCATGCACGTCAGCAATCACCGCAATACGTAAATTCAGATCCTCAGGCCAGCGGGGCGGTGAAAGTGTGTATTCAGTGACCTTAGGTGCGCGTAAAGGGCTGTAGCCAAAAGCATAGCCGCCCAATGCTGTGGCGCCGGCTACCGTCCCACCAAACAAAGCCAAAAACTGCCGCCGTGTGATCATGAGGCACTCCAAAACCGCTGAAAACTGCGAACTGACAGAGAATAAAGGCGAGCTTGGGTCTGCGTGCCAATCGCTTGTTTCTTTACAGATGCACTTTGTCTGGGCAAAGCAAAGCCGTGCTTAACTGTTGATGTTTTCGTCCGAGTCCTCATGCCTATCACCCCTGCCCCAAGCCCCACGAACACCATCACAGTGCGGGTCTATTACGAAGACACCGATCTGGCGGGCATCGTTTATCATGCCAACTATCTGAAATTCATGGAGCGGGCGCGAACCGAAACACTGCGTGCTCATGGCATCGACCAAACGCGGCTCGCCGAAGAGGATGTGTTCTTGTCGGTCACCGCGATGGACATCGCGTTCAAATCCCCCGCCAGGATCGACGATCTGCTGACGGTGGAAGCCATTCCGATATCGACAACCGGCGTGCGCGGAACCATCGCTCAGCGGGTGCTGCTTGAGGATCGCGAGCTTTGCACCGCCATGGTCACCGTGGTCTGCATGAACGGCAAAGGCCGTCCGGTGCGAATGCCGCCAACCACCCGCGCACTGTTTCGTGCGTCATGATTGCCTCATAACCCACGCACGCTCACACCGCTAACGCTTGGTTAACCATGCTTTAGGGTTGCGCTGTTAGGCTATACGCTTACGCCATCGCGGCTGACGCACACAATGTGCGCCGCAGCATGGCGTCCTGATGATGCCACAATCGCAGCGCACCAGCGCCCGCCAACCACCACCCTTGACGATCAAGACCTGAGGATACCCATGGACGGAACGGACGTTCTTACCACCGCACTGAGCACGCAGAGCCACGACCTTTCGCTGCTCGGCCTGTTCTGGCAGGCCCATATTGTGGTGAAAATTGTGATGGTTGGTCTGGTCATCGCCTCGGTCTGGTGCTGGGGCATCGTGATCGACAAGTACATGATGTTCTCGCGCAACAAGAAGGCGATGGATCGCTTTGAGCGCGTGTTCTGGTCTGGCCAGTCGCTGGAAGAACTGTACAACGTGACCTCGCAGCGCACCAACACCACCATGGCGGCGCTGTTTGTGGCGGCAATGCGCGAATGGAAGCGCACCCACGAGCGCAAAGTCCGCTCCATGGTTGGATTGCAAACCCGCATCGAGAAGGTGCTGGACGTCACCATCGCCCGTGAGTCCGAAAAAATGGAAAACGGTTTGTTGGTGCTTGCCTCGGTGGGCTCGGCAGGCCCGTTCGTCGGTCTGTTTGGTACCGTATGGGGCATTATGACCGCGTTCCAGGCCATTGCAGCCACGGAGAATGCCAACCTTGCCGTCGTGGCGCCAGGTATTGCCGAGGCCTTGTTTGCGACAGCGCTTGGCCTCGTTGCCGCCATCCCGGCGACAATTTTTTACAACAAATTTGTGGCAGATGTCGCTCGGCAGACAACACGGATGGAAGGCTTTGCCGACGAGTTTTCGTCCATCCTTTCCCGCCAGATTGATGAGCGCGCTGCGGCTCAACCAGCGGCCGCTGAGTAAGGAAACCTAGCATGGGTATGGGTGTTGCCACCGGTGGATCGGGCGGCTCGCGGCGTAGGCGGCGGGCGCGACCACGCGCGATGAGTGAGATCAACGTCACGCCGTTTGTCGATGTGATGTTGGTGCTTTTGATCATCTTCATGGTTGCCGCACCGTTGCTGGTTGTCGGTGTGCCGATTGACCTGCCTGAAACGTCTGCCAATGCGCTGGAAAGCGAAGAGGAACCGATCACCGTGTCGGTAACTGCCGATGGCCGAGTGTTCTTGCAGGAAACAGAAACATCGTTGGAGCAACTGCTCTCAACGCTTGAAGCGATTGCAAATGAGGGTGTCGACACACGTATTTTCGTGCGCGGAGATCGCGGTACCGACTATGGCACGATCATGCAGGTTATGGCGCGCATTTCCGGCGCTGGCTACCAGCGCTTGGGGCTTGTGACGGCAGAAGAGGAAGGGTCTTAGGTCGCCGGTTTTCGGCGCACTGATGGATCGATCATGCGGCTTGGTGTTCCCCTTTCTTTGGTGCTTCACGGTGCGCTTTTTGCTGGCATGGTTTTGAACCTGTCGCAGCCGGACCCGTTTGACGTGGTGACGGCGCAAGCCGTGCCGGTGGATATCTTGTCGCCGGAAGAGTTCAGCCAGATCACGCGCGGCATGCGCACCGCTGAACCCTTGCCGACGCCCGAAACACCGCCATCTGCTGGCCAGTCAGAGGTCGATCGCGGCACCGATACCGCCGGTGAAGGCCGCCAAGATGCGGCCACGGCAGCTGACAATGCGCGCGCAACCCCGGATACTGCGGCACCGCCGCCACCGCCGCCACCAGAGCCGGAACCTGAACCTGTTGAAGCTGAGCCAGAACCTGCGCCCGCACCGGAGCCAGAGGTGGCTGAGCCAGAACCCGCGCCTGCTGAAGAGCCTGCGCCCGAGCCAGAACCAACGCAGACAGCGCGCTTTGCCGTGCCTACGCCCTTGGCACGCCCGGACGTTGCACCGCAGCCGGTGCAGCGCCCTGAACCGGTGCAGCAGCCCGACGATAGCCAGTTCAACCCTGACGAGATTGCAGCGCTTATCAACCGCGATGAAAATCAAGGTGGTGGCGGTGCTGCCGACCAAGCGCCTGCAACCCGCGGCGCTGCTGAAGGGCGCGACGAAACGCTTTCAGAGAGCGAGATGGATGCGCTGCGCCGCCAGATCGCGCGTTGCTGGAACCCACCGGTTGGTGCCGTCGGTGCTGATGATCTTGTTGTGCGCGTGCAAATGAACCTTGCTGAGGATGGCTCGTTGAGAAGCGGTGCCTCGGTGATCAATTCCTCAGGCAACCCAGCTTTCCAGGCGGCAGCTGATAGTGCCGTGCGAGCGGTGCGCCGCTGCGCGCCTTATTCTCTGCCTTTTGAGAAGTATGCTGCCTGGCAGAATGTGATAGTCAATTTCGATCCGCGCGAGATGTTGCGCTAACAACCATGTGCGGTTTTAGGAGTATGAATATGTCGATGCTGAAATCAGGTTCGATCCGCAGCGTCCAGGCCATGGGCCTTTTTGCAGCGCTGCTGCTGCTCAGCTTGGCGGCCACGTTGCGCCCTGCCCATGCTGTGTTGGAAATTGATATCACTCAGGGCAATCTTGAGCCCTTGCCGATCGCTATTCCAGCCTTCACCTCGGCCACTGGTGATGGCGAGATTGCCGCGCAGATGAGCCAGGTGATTTCCAACAATCTCAGCCGCTCCGGCCTTTTCCGAACGCTTGATCCTGCCTCGTTCATCGAGCAGGGGCTTTCGGTAAGTGCCGGACCGAACTTTGCCGAATGGCGTGTGATCAATGCGCAGGCCCTGGTCGTTGGTCAGGTTGAGCGCGAAAACGACGGCCGTTTGCGGGTGGATTTCCGTCTATGGGACGTTTTTGGCGCCGAGGCGATGATTGGCCAGCAGTATTTTACCACGGCTGACAATTGGCGCCGTGTGGCCCACATCATTTCCGATGCGATCTACCAGCGCCTCACCGGCGAGAGCGGCTATTTCGACACCCGTGTGGTTTTTGTCGATGAGACCGGCCCGAAAGAAAACCGCATCAAGCGGCTGGCAATTATGGATCAGGATGGCGCCAATGTGCGCTATCTGACCACCGGCACCGATCTTGTACTGACGCCACGCTTTTCGCCAGGCCGCCAAGAGATCACCTACATGTCCTATGATGGCGGACAGCCGCAGGTCTACCTGCTCAACATTGAGACTGGTCAGCGCCGTATTGTCGGCAACTTCCCTGGCATGACGTTTGCCCCCCGCTTTTCGCCTGACGGCGGCAACTTGGTCTTCAGCCTGTTGCAGAACGATGGTTATTCGGATGTCTACCGGTTTGATCTGCAAAGCCAGACAACGACGCGGCTGACCTCCTCACCCTCTATTGATACCTCGCCAAGCTTCGCACCGGATGGGTCGCGGGTGACGTTTGCCTCTGATCGTTCCGGCTCTGGCCAGATTTACGTGATGAATGCCGATGGCTCTGGCCAGGAGCGTATCTCCTTTGGTTCGGGCACCTATTCGACGCCGGTTTGGTCGCCGCGCGGCGATCTGATCGCCTTCACCAAGCAGCAAGGCGGCCGGTTCTTGATCGGGGTGATGAACCCCGATGGATCGGGCGAGCGGATCCTCACCGAAGGCTTCCACAATGAGGGCCCAACCTGGGCACCCAATGGCCGGGTGCTGATGTTCTTCCGCGACACGCCGGGCGCCAATGGCGGCCCGCAGCTTTGGACCATCGATTTGACGGGCTTCAACGAGCTGCGTGTTGAAACGCCATCTTTCGGGTCGGATCCAGCCTGGTCGCCGCTGCTGAATTAGGTTCGGTCGCCGTTGGGCTCGTTGATGCGTGACGTTCTCATCCTCACCACCGGCGGCACCATTGAAAAGGTGCATGACTGGCAAACCGAAGGTTTGGGATTTGAGCTGGGCGGCAAAGCGCAGATCGCGGATCTGTTGCACAATGCACGTTGCTATCACGCCTTGCTGTTCGAGTTGATGATGAAGGACAGCTTGGATTTCACCGACGAAGACCGCCAAGTAATTCTAGATGCGGTTGTTGGTGCTGAGCAAAGCGCGATTGTCGTGAGCCAAGGCACGGGCACGATGGAACTGACGGCGCGGTTCCTCGATGGTCAGGTGGGTGAAAAAACGGTCGTTTTGACCGGTGCGATGCGCCCGCATTCTTTCGGTCGCTCCGATGCTTCTTTCAACATGGGTGGTGCGGTGATCGCCGCGCAGACTCTGCCTGCCGGTGTGTATGGCGTGATGAACGGAAGGGTGTTTGCCGCCGGTGAATTGTGCAAAAACACTCAGGCTGGGCGCTTTGATTTGCCACTTGGCTGAGGCGCCAGTTTAACCTTTCATTCAGCATAGGTTCATCAAGCCCCTGGCAATGCTGGTTGAATAAGGCGCGTGCCACAAAAAAGCCCGCGTTTACCATGATCGACAACCGGCGCTTAACGTTGCCAATTTATGACCAAGGTGCACACAATGGTGCACGTCTTCTTGGGGCGGGACAGATCCTGCCAGATTTGAGAAAGAATTTTCCGATGACCCGCCCTATGGCCCTGACGAACGTCAGTCTTTTCGCCCGCCTTGCCCCGCGTCTTATCATGGCAACGTTTTTTGCCCTGTTTATGGCAGCCTGTGCCTCGACAACGCCGGACGAGCTTCCGCTGTCACAGCAAGCAGCGCCTCCAGGCAGCACGCAGGACTTCACCGTCAATGTGGGTGACCGGGTGTTCTTTGAAACCGATTCCACAGTTCTGACCGCCGAAGGGCGTCTGACGCTGGATCGCCAGGCCGTTTGGCTGGCGCAATATGCGCAGTATGCCATTCAGATCGAAGGTCATGCCGATGAGCGTGGTACCCGGGAATACAACCTTGCGCTTGGTGCCCGTCGTGCAGCAACCACCCGCGATTATCTGATTTCACGCGGCGTGTCGCCGACCCGCCTTTCCACCGTGTCCTACGGTAAAGAGCGTCCGGTTGCGACGTGTAACGACATCACCTGCTGGTCGCAGAACCGGCGCGCGGTAACGGCGCTTCAGGGCGGCTAATAGTCTTCATCATACCCATGTTGGAAAGCCGGGCACGTGCCCGGCTTTTTGCGTTTTGGTGCGTTTTTGAAGCAGACCGTCTGCCAAACCATGCAGACGACAGGCGGACCAAAGGCGGACGGCAAGCAGACTGAGGCGGACGGGATGCGGACCGTCCGCATGGCAGGCGGACTGTTGGTGGGTGACCTAGGTGTGAAAGTCCTGCGGTGAAATCATCGCCATAAACGGAGCCTGATCGCCATTGGTCAGATGCAACACGCCCAACGTGGTGATCACTTCATGGTGCGGGCTCTTAATCGCAGCGTTGATCTCGTAATCCTGATGGCCTTGGAGCACTTCTTTGGCTTCCACCGATTCCATGAAGGCGCGCATCGCCCGAACCGGGGTTCGCTCCATCAAATCGTCCGGGGCGGTGAACTTGTAACGGCCTTCGCCGCCGGTACGTCCGTCGATCAAGATTGTTTGATAGGTCGCCATGATATGACCTTTCGCGGATAGGCGTTGGTTGTCGGGCTGCTGTGTGACACAGGCATGACAGCCACGGCTTGCTAAGCGCGCCTTCCTCATTTTCCTCATATTTGCCGCCTTTGGGTGGAAAGCTTCGTAACAACAGGCCAGATTGGCCGCAGTTGGTTTTGCTATGGGATTGTTGATGGCCCTCCTTTCACCTCTTTTCCGCGTGTCTCGCTGGATCGCACCGGTTCTTCTCACCAGTGTTTTGGCCGGGCCTGCATTTGCGCAGGTCGCTCCGGGGCAGCAAATTCCGTTGCCGCCGGGTAATGTTGGCGGCGCGGGTGCTCAGACCCTTGCGCCCAATAGTGGTGTACAAACGCTGGCGCCAGGTACTGGCACGACGGGCACGTTTTTGGCGCAGTCCAATCCCGCAGCCGAGGCCCAAACCAACATTCGTGTGGACCGCCTGGAAGGCGAGTTGCGCAATCTGGTTGGTCAGATGGAACAGCTAATGTTTCAAATGCGCCAGTTGCAGGATGAGCTGACGCGGGCGCGCGAAGACACCGAGTTTCGCCTGCGTGAATTGGAAGGCAATGGCATCAATGATGGCTCAGGCATGCCAATGGAGCGTGGCGCCGTCGACAGCAGTGCCGGTGACGGCGGGGCAACGGATGCGCAATTGCGTGACGTGCTGTTGGCGCGCGAGCGCGGAGATCCTGCGCGTGATCTGGGCACGCTGAGCGTCGGGCAGGATGGTCAAGCAGTTGGCGCGACCATCGGCGATCCCAATGGGCCGCTTGATCTCTCCTCGTTGACGCTGAACGCAGCACCAGACGTGCGTCCGCAGCAGCCTCTGAGTGGAGCTGTAGCAAGCATTGATCCGCTGGAGAGCCTTAGCCCCAACGACGTTTACGAGCTGGGCTATGATCATGTGCTGCGCGGCGATTATGGCCAGGCTGTCTCGACTTTCTCAGATTTTATTGATCTCTATCCGGAGGATCGGCTGCGCCCGAACGCGCATTTCTGGCTCGGAGAATCGCATTTTGCCATGGGCGCTTACACGCCAGCCGCAGAGCAGTTTTTGGCGGTCTTCAACAATTACCCGGAAGACGTGAAGGTGCCTGATGCCCTGCTAAAACTGGCAATGAGCCTGGAGCGCCTCGGCGCCCAACAACAAGCCTGTGCGACGTTCACCAAGCTGCTGTCCGACTACCCGCGCGCGCCGCAAATCGTGCTGGATACCGCACGCACAGAGCAGGGCCTTGCTGGGTGTTAGACACGCCGACTGAAACATCTTCTGACACAACTGACGATTCCATCAATGACGCTTGGCGTGCCGTTGGCCTAGAGCTATATGGGCATTCATCGCTTTTGCTTGCTGTTTCCGGCGGGTCGGATTCTCTTGCCATGCTTGTTGGTTTGTCAAAGCTGCGCGATGCGGGATTGCTGGCTGCCGCGTTGACCGTGCAAACAATCGACCATGGCTTGCGTCCAGAAGCAGCGCAGGAAGCCAAGATGGTGGGCGAGGTTTGTGCCGAGCTGGGCGTCCCCTTCCAGGTGACCAAACTTGGTCGCAAACCCTTCGCCAGAAATGCTCAAGACTGGGCGCGCACAGAGCGCTATGGGGCCTTGTCGCGCACAGCGGCGAAAACCGGGGCGGTGATTTTGACAGCACACACCGCCGACGATCAGGCCGAGACGCTGCTGATGCGTGCCGCGCGTGGCACCGGGTGCGAAGGGTTGGCGGGCATTCGCCCTGAGACGCGCTTGCAGGGCGCCCGTGTTGTTCGCCCGTTTTTGGATTGGCCACGCGCGGAGCTCCATCGCGCTTTGCACGGAACAGCGTGGCAACCGACCCGAGACCCTTCCAACGCCGATGAAAGCTATACGCGCGTGCGGTTTCGCAACTGGCTTGCCGACGCACCGACACCTGATGGGACAAGACGCGTAGCTGATGGCCTGGCAGAGACGGCGCATATCGCAGAGCTGGAAAACGAAGCTCTGGACCACTACGCTCAGCAGCTATTTGCCAGCATCGGCGGGGCAACCCATGGTTTCGTCGAAGGCAATGTCGCGTTGTGCGCCCAGCCCCTGGTGGTTCAAGCGCGGTTTCTACGCCTGGCGCTTGATGCTGTGGCCCGCAATCCCACACCCTCCCCAACCAACCGTAATTTGGCTTTCGGTTTGGGGCGCATGGTGGCGTTGGCGCGGCGCATCGCCAATGAGCCTAAGGGCAAGTGGGTTGGTGGGGGCGCGGTTCTGGAATGGCAGAGTGGGATCGCGTCTGAGCACCTGTCGGCCTATGCCGAAGCTGGTCGCGCAGGGTTCCCGCAGTTGGACATTGAGCCAGGCGAGAACGGTCAATGGGATGGTCGCTTTGAGGTATGGAACTGGAGCGCGGAACGCCTCACGATCCGGGCGTGGCAATCAACCGATCCAGACCCGGTGTTTGATGGCGACCGGCCAAGCAAGCAGCTTCTTGCCAGCCTACCAGTTGCGCAACGCGATGAAGAGGTTGTCGCCACGGTGGGTGGGGTGACTAAGGAGGCCTGCCGCGAGGCCGGCACCGTTTTTCTAGGGGCCTTGAAGCGTGTTCCGGAGGCTTGAAGAGCCATAGATGTCAAAATAATTCCGCCCCTTAACCGCATTGTGTGGAATCTTGTCGCGATTCGCTGCTCTTTCCTTGGCAATCGGGCCTTAGGAACCTATCTTCCATCGTAACGGGTGATTTTGCGCCGCACCTATGGCCGACCCAAAACGCTTTTCCTGTCTAGGATTGGACCTTTTATGAACTCCAACTTCCGTAATTTTGCCCTGTGGGTGGTGATCGGCCTGCTGCTGGTGGCGCTGTTCAATATGTTCTCTGGTCCGACCCAGCAAAGTGGTGGGACGGACATTGCCTACTCACAGTTCCTTTCTGAAGTTGCCAATGGTCGCATTCGCGATGTCACGATCATGGGTCAGCAGATTTCTGGTGCCTATACCGATGGCAGCCAGTTCCAGACCTTTGCGCCGAATGATCCAAACCTGGTGCAAGACCTCTCCAATGCTGGTGTACGCATCAGTGCACGCCCGATCGATGAAGGTTTCTCGCTTTTCTCGGTGCTGATTTCGTTTGGCCCGATGCTGCTTCTGATTGCCGTTTGGATTTACTTCATGCGCCAGATGCAAGGTGGTGCTGGCGGCAAGGCTATGGGTTTCGGCAAATCGAAGGCCAAGCTTCTGACCGAAGCGCACGGCAAGGTGACGTTTGATGATGTTGCCGGTATCGATGAAGCCAAGGAAGATTTGGAAGAGATCGTTGAGTTTCTTCGCGACCCACAAAAATTTCAACGCTTGGGTGGTCGCATTCCCCGTGGCGTTTTGCTCGTCGGTCCTCCAGGAACGGGTAAAACGCTGACGGCACGTGCGGTCGCTGGCGAAGCCAATGTGCCGTTCTTCACCATTTCTGGTTCGGACTTCGTGGAAATGTTCGTTGGTGTTGGTGCATCTCGCGTGCGCGACATGTTCGAGCAGGCCAAGAAAAACTCGCCCTGCATCATCTTTATTGATGAGATCGATGCGGTCGGTCGTCATCGTGGGGCCGGTCTTGGCGGCGGCAATGACGAACGCGAGCAGACGCTGAACCAGTTGCTGGTTGAGATGGATGGCTTTGAGGCCAATGAGGGTGTGATCATCATCGCGGCGACCAACCGCCCCGATGTGCTTGACCCTGCCTTGCTACGCCCGGGCCGTTTCGATCGTCAGATTGTTGTGCCGAACCCGGACATTGTTGGCCGTGAAAAGATCCTCAAAGTGCATGTGCGCAACGTGCCGCTTGCACCGGATGTGGATTTGAAAGTGCTGGCGCGTGGTACGCCGGGCTTCTCTGGTGCTGATTTGATGAACCTCGTTAACGAGGCTGCACTTCTTGCGGCGCGTCGCGGTAAGCGGCTGGTCACGATGAGTGAGTTTGAGGATGCCAAGGACAAGGTAATGATGGGTGCGGAGCGCCGCACGCTTGTCATGTCCGAGGAAGAAAAGAAGCTGACCGCCTATCACGAGGCTGGTCACGCTCTGGTCGCCTTGCACATGCCAGCCTCTGATCCGATCCATAAAGCCACCATTATTCCGCGCGGTCGTGCACTGGGTATGGTGATGCGCTTGCCCGAGAAGGATCAGGTCTCGCTGACGCGCGCGAAATGCTATGCCGATTTGGCAGTGGCGATGGGTGGACGCGTCGCCGAAGAAGAAATCTTCGGCTACGACAAAGTTACCTCAGGCGCGTCGGGTGACATCCAGATGGCGACCAAACTTGCCAAAGCGATGGCGACGCAGTTCGGCATGTCCGACAAGCTGGGTCCGCTGCTTTATGGCGAGAACCAGCAAGAGGTGTTCCTGGGTCACTCGGTGGCGCAGAATCAATCTGTGTCTGAAGCGACCCAGCAGATTGTCGATGAAGAGATAAAAGCCTTCGTCGAGCAGGGCTACCAAACCGCCAAGAAGATCACGCTGGACAATATCGATCAGCTTCACATCATTGCCAACGGCTTGTTGGAGTATGAGACGCTGTCCGGTGATGAAATCAAAGCGCTGTTGGATGGCAAACCGCCAGTGCGTGAGGATATCGATGATACCCCAACACGTTCGCGCGGGTCTGCCGTGCCAAGCGCTGGCCATAAGCCAACCGACAAGGGTGATGAGCCTGATGTCGGCGATATGGAGCCGCAGCCTAGCTAAGCGGGGTTCCTACAGCCAAAAATTTGAAGACCCCGGTGCAAAGCACTGGGGTCTTTTGCGTCTGGCAATGTGCTCTTTGGTTGTGAGCCTACTTATTTGGGGCTGTTCCTAGGTTGCCCCGCACGTTAAGCCTGTTTGCAATCTGTAAAGCTTGGTCACGATCTTTGATGCCCGAAACGCTTGCGCTAACACGATGTTTGGCGCCAAACGCTAGGGTGGGGTGTTGGTTGTTGCCCAGGGTTGTAAGGGGTTGAGCAGTGGTACGGCGTTATTTTGGAACCGATGGTATTCGCGGGCGGGCCAATACGGGCACGATGACAGCGGGCGTTGCCATGCAGGTTGGTATGGCGGCGGGCAAGCTCTTCACCAATGGCGGACACCGCCACCGGGTGATCATCGGCAAAGACACACGCCTTTCGGGCTACATGATTGAGAACGCGCTGGTCGCCGGCTTCACCTCCGTCGGCATGGATGTGTTTTTGGTTGGTCCGATGCCGACGCCAGCCGTGGCGATGCTGACACGGTCTCTGCGCTGCGATCTGGGTGTGATGATTTCGGCCTCACACAATGCCTTTCATGACAATGGCATCAAACTCTTCGGCCCTGATGGCTACAAGCTTTCCGACGAGATCGAGCTTGAGATCGAAGCGCTGATGGAGGCGCCGGTTGAGGAGTTGTTGGCGGGTCCGGCGCATATCGGCCGGGCCAAACGCCTTGACGGTGAGCAGGCCCGCTACATCGAGTTTGCCAAGCGTACGCTGCCGCGGTCTATGAGCCTTTCTGGCCTGCGCGTGGTGCTCGATTGCGCCAATGGCGCTGCCTATAAAGTGGCACCTGCGGTGCTTTGGGAGCTGGGCGCCGAGGTGATCACCATTGGCAATCAACCCGATGGCATGAACATCAATGATGGTTGCGGGTCCACGCAGCCGCAGGCGCTGTGCGACAAGGTGCGTGAACTGCGTGCTGATGTCGGCATTGCGCTTGATGGCGATGCGGACCGGGTGGTGCTTGTTGATGAGCGCGGAAGCATCGTGCAGGGCGATCAGCTTATGGCGGTTGTGGCCGAAAACTGGCGTGCCAGCAACAGGCTGACGCAGCCCGGTGTGGTGGCCACTGTGATGTCGAACCTTGGGCTTGAGCGCTACCTTGAGGGCCGGGGCCTTGGTCTGGTGCGCACGCAGGTGGGTGACCGCTATGTGGTGGAGCATATGCGCGCCAATGGCTACAATGTCGGCGGCGAGCAATCCGGCCACATCATTCTTTCCGATTTTGTCACCACAGGCGATGGATTGGTGTCAGCGCTGCAAATTCTTGCCGTCTTGGCGCGTGAAGACCGCAGCGTGTCGGAGGTTTGCAACCGCTTTGAACCGGTGCCGCAGATCCTGAAGAATGTGCAGTTTAAGGGTGACAGCCCGTTGGCGCGCGATTCTGTTAAAGATGCCATCGAAGCGGCTAGGCAACGTTTGGGCAACCAGGGGCGGCTTGTTATCCGACCTTCTGGAACCGAGCCACTGATCCGTGTGATGGCCGAAGGCGATGATCCGGCACTGGTTGAAACGCTGGTGGACGAGCTTTGCGACACGCTGCGTAAAGCTGCCTAACTTTCTGACAAAATTGATTTTTTCGGCATAGCCTTTCCCCAGAGGAAGCGTGCGCTGTCTCGATTCATAACAAAGCTTTGATCAAGTATTCATTCGCTGTTAACTTGCTTTAACGAGTCGTTTACTTTAATTTTTAACGTTAAAAATCAAGGTTAAGCCTGCTTTAACCTCTGCCCGTCATAGTCATTCTCGCAAACGGCCCATTGCCATCTTCGGCGTGAGCCCGTTCGACAGCGAAGAAGGAAATGATGTGATGGGTACATCCAAATCTCTGTTCATCGGTGCGCTCGCCTCGACCCTGTTCTCAGGGGTGGCATTTGCAGCCGACTACATTCCACCGCCAATTGTCGATTTCGAACCAGAGTTCGAACTTGAGATTGGAGGGAACCTTTACCTGCGCGGCTATGTCGGGTTCACCAATCAGGAAGTTGATGAACTCGATCCGTCGCGACTGGGTACGGCCGCGGTAATTGACGTCTTACATGCTCAATTTGAAGCAGGCGGCCTTGTCGGCGGTGCGGTCGGTTATCAGCTCAATGAGTGGTTCCGCGCTGATATCAGTGCCGAGTATCGCATGCGTACGGCCTTCGATGGGCTCGATCGCTACGATACGACCGGTAATGGCACTTGGGACGGCACCAACGATTATTCCGCTGATAAATCGGAAATTGTCCTACTAGCGAACGCCTTTGTGGATTTGGGCAGTTACCACGGTATCTCGCCCTACGCTGGCGCCGGTGTTGGTGCGTCGTACACGATGATCGACGACATGGTCGATGTGAACACACCGACTGGCGGCGTTGCTTTTGCAGGTGACAATGGCGAATGGTCGTTGGCCTGGGCACTGTATGCTGGTCTTGGATTCGAAGTGAACGATCAGCTGACCTTGGACCTTGGATACCGGTATCTCCACATCGGCGACGCTGAGTCCGGCGATGTCGATCCCTACACGGGCGGTACGGTCGTCAGCCCAGTTCTGTTCAATGGCATCTCATCACACGACGTGACCCTCGGCTTCCGCTATGCCCTGGGTGGCTTTGGCGGCGGGCACAGCAGCGGTTACAGCTACTAAGCCGCGCTTTCTTCCAGACACACTCTCAAGCCGCTGGTTCACACCAGCGGCTTTTTTGCATCAGCATGGCTCAAAGGTCAGTTGGTGAAATTTCGCAATTGACGGCGCCTGTCTCATCGCTTAGTGCCCGCGGTGGGACACCCTTCCCCAACGAAGGGCTTTCTATCTGGAAGGATAGCCATCATGAGCAATGCAATGCCCGGCACGCGGCCGGTGAACCCGCGTTTTTCCTCCGGCCCATGTGCCAAGCGCCCTGGCTGGAGCCTCGACGGCCTGCAAGATGCAGCCCTCGGTCGTTCTCACAGATCCTCCATCGGTAAGGCGAAGCTGAAACAAGCTATCGACAAGACCCGCGCCATTTTGGGTGTGCCCGATGAGTATCGCATCGGCATCGTGCCAGCCTCTGACACAGGCGCTGTTGAAATGGCGATGTGGAGCCTGCTCGGCGCGCGCCCGGTGACCATGGTCGCTTGGGAAAGCTTCGGCGCTGGTTGGGTCACCGACGTTATAAAGCAGTTGAAGCTCGACGCCACCAAGGTTGAAGCACCCTATGGTGCGTTGCCTGATATGGCCGCCATCGACTACGACACCGACGTGGTTTTCACTTGGAACGGTACGACGTCGGGCGTGCGTATGCCAAACGGCGATGCCATCGCCGCAGACCGTCAGGGCTTGACCATTTGCGATGCAACGTCTGCGGCGTTCGCGCAGGATTTACCTTTTGACAAGCTTGATGTCGTGACTTTCTCCTGGCAGAAAGTGCTCGGCGGCGAGGCCGCGCACGGCATGCTCATTCTCTCCCCTCGCGCCGTTGAGCGCCTTGAGAGTTACACACCAGCCTGGCCGCTGCCGAAGATATTCCGCCTCACTAAGGGCGGAAAACTAATCGAGGGCATCTTCAAAGGCGAAACCATCAACACGCCCTCCATGCTCTGCGTGGAAGACTATCTTGATGCGCTGAGTTGGGCGGAATCCATCGGTGGACTGAAAGGCCTGATTGGCCGCGCTGATGCCAATGCAGGCATCATTGATACGTTCGTTCAGGCAACACCATGGATCGACTATTTGGCAGAGGTGCCCGAAACGCGCTCCAACACATCTGTATGTGTGAAGATCGTCGATCCGGATATTCTGGCGCTTGATGATGATGCTCAGGCGGCTTTTGCCAAAGCCATCGCCAAGCGGCTGGAAGCTGAGGGTGTGGCGCTCGATATTGCCGGCTATCGTGATGCCCCGGCGGGGCTTCGTATTTGGGCCGGTGGCACCATCGAAGCCTCCGATCTGGAAGCGCTGATGCCGTGGCTTGACTGGGCTTACTCAGCTGAAAAAACCGTGCTCCAGGCTGCCGCCTGATCGCGATTTCTCTTTTCTCTGGTCGGCGCGTGAGCGCCGCCCAACCGTGTCTTGGCGCCAAGTCCGGCGACCATCTCCCCAACTCATTCATGACAATCAGGAGTGCCTCAGATGGCCCCTCGCGTTCTTATTTCTGACAGCCTTTCGCCCACTGCCATTGAGATTTTTAAGTCTCGCGGCATCGACGTTACCTTTGAGCCTGGCCTTGGCAAGGATAAGGAAAAGCTCCTGTCCATGATCGGCGATTATGATGGCTTGGCGATCCGCTCGGCCACCAAAGCCACCGACAAGCTCATTGCCGCTGCCGATAATCTCAAAGTTATTGGCCGTGCCGGTATCGGCGTCGACAATGTCGATATTCCCGCCGCCACGTCGCGCGGTATCATTGTGATGAACACGCCTTTTGGTAACTCCATCACGACTGCTGAGCATGCCATCTCGATGATGCTGGCGTGTGCCCGCCAGATCCCCGCTGCCGATGCCTCCACCCAGGCCGGTAAGTGGGAAAAATCAAAATTCATGGGCGTGGAAGTCACTGCCAAAACGCTTGGGTTGATCGGTTGCGGCAACATCGGTTCCATTGTCGCGGACCGCGCCATTGGCCTCAAAATGAAAGTGGTCGCCTACGATCCATTCCTCACCGATGAGCGCGCGGTTGAGCTCGGCGTTGAGAAAGTCGAACTCGACACGCTGTTGAAGCGCGCCGATTTCATCACCTTGCACGTGCCCAAGACCGACAAAACGGCCAACATCCTGTCTGCCGATGCCATCAACAAGATGAAGAAAGGCGTGCGCATCATCAACTGCGCTCGTGGTGGTCTGGTGGATGAAAGCGCTCTGCGGGCAGCTCTCGACTCTGGCCATGTTGCTGGCGCTGCCATGGATGTGTTTGCTGAAGAGCCTGCCACCGATAATGTGCTATTCGGCGCGCCGAACCTGATCTGCACGCCGCATCTGGGCGCTGCGACCACTGAGGCGCAGGAGAATGTCGCGCTTCAGGTTGCTGAGCAGATGGCAGATTATCTGACCACCGGTGCGGTGACCAACGCGCTCAATTCTCCGTCGATCTCGGCAGAAGAAGCGCCGCGCCTTGCGCCGTTCGTCAAGCTTGCCGAGCTGGTGGGCTCGTTCGCTGGACAGCTCACTGAGACCGCCATTGAAGGTATCACGATCGAATATGCCGGCGATATCGCCGAGCTCAACACCAAAGCGCTGTCCTCGGCAGCCTTAGCCGGCGTGCTTCGCCCGCTGCTCTCTACTGTCAATGTGGTGTCTGCCCCAGTCATGGCCAAAGAGCGCGGCATTGCGCTGGAAGAAACCAAGCGCGGGCAGGAAGGCGCGTACGAAACCTATATGCGCCTGACGGTGACAACCGAACGCCAAAAGCGCTCCGTCGCGGGCACCGTGTTTGCTGACGGCAAGCCGCGCCTTATCCAAATCAAAGGCATTGATATGGAAGGCGAGTTCGGCGAGCACATGCTTTACGTGACCAACAACGACAAGCCGGGCTTCATTGGGCGGTTGGGAACACTGCTGGGTGCGGAAAACATAAACATCGCCACGTTCAATCTTGGGCGTGCGTCGAAAGGCGATGATGCCATTGCGCTTGTGCAGGTGGACGAACCGGTGAGCGACGATGTTCTCAAAAAGATCGAAGCACTGGAAAATGTGGTTCAGGCGAAACGGCTGAGTTTTTAGCCGTCGCCATTCAGAGCTAAACATCATCCTCGCCCTTGGGGCGGGGATCCCTTTCAACAAGATGGCTGGCAACAGCAATGGTGCCGAAAGGTTCCGTGGAGTTGATCCCCGTGACACGAACAGGGATGACGGCTGATCACGTGGCGAGAGGTCCTGGCTCAAGGCCGGGACTGGAGGGCAACGTCAAGCCCGTGCCAGCCTCTTGCGCGCATAGCGTATGAGCCGGCCGTCCAAAACCATCAGCCCGATGCCGATCACCATTAAGCCGAGCAGTTTTAGCGGACCCATCGTATCGCCCAGCAAAGGCACGGCGATGATCACCGTGAAGACCGGCACCAGCAGCGTGACGAGCGATGTGTTGGTCGCGCCGGCCGTCTTCAAAATCTGAAAGAACAGCAGGTAGGCAAGCGCGGTTGAGATAATCGCCAGCGCCAGAACCGAAACGACCACGGGTGTGGATGGCATGCCGAGGTCGATCGGGCGCTCAATGAAGAAAGCGAGCGGCAGCATCATAATAGAGGCTGCGGTGAGTTGGCCCGTCGCGGTTGCCATCGGGTTTTCTGCGGCGAACCGTCTGCCGAACACGCCGGCAAACCCGTAGGCAATGGACGCACCGATAATGGCCAACTCGGCCAACAGGTGATCACCGAGGCCCAGCAGATGACGTGGCCCGATCACCAGCACCACGCCGGCAAAACCAATCAAGAGTCCGATGATCTTGGTGAGCGTGAAGCGTTCATCGGTAAGAACCAGCCCTGCGATCAGCACGGTGAAAAATGGCGTGGCGGCGTTCAGAATCGACGAGAGTGAGGCTTCTATGAACTGCTGGCCCCAAAAAATCAGCGAAAAGGCCAGCACATTGTTGAGCGCGCCCATGAAGAAATAGGCACCCCAGGCCTTCAGCGTGGTCGCTAGGCGCACGCGCATAACCAGGCAGGCAATGTGCAGGGTCACTGCGGCCAGGGAAACGCGCAGAAGCACCAGCGTCAGCGGGGGGATTTCGGAAACGGCGACCTTGCTGAAAATGAACGAGCTGCCCCACATGGAGGCGAGCAGGAGCAACAGCAGCCAGGCCGTTGTCGACATGGTTTTTTGAGCGGTCAGGGGAGCGGTGACTGTCATGGTGGTGCTCTAGTCCAGGAGTCGGGCGCCAGCCACCCGAAAACGAACGGTCAGTTGGCTCTCAGTTTGCCGCGTAAGGCAGTAAGCGGACGTCCATCAAGAACCATCATGCCAATGGCAATGACCAGCATGCCGACGATTTTAAGCAGCGTGATCTCCTCGCCGAGCAACGGCACGGCAAACATCATGGTGAAGGCCGGGATCACCAATCCCACAAGAGACGCATTGCTCGCGCCAGCCATTTTTAGAACGCGGAAATATATCAAATACGTCAGCGCGGTGCAAAAGATCGCCAAAGCTATGACTGCGCCGATGGCAGACCAGGACGGTGTGTCCATGCTCAATGGGTTCTCGAAGACAAAGGCCAGAGGAAACAGCATCACGGCACTGGTGGTGATTTGACCTGTTGCCGTTGCCAAGGGTGGCTCGCCAGCGAAGCGTCGACCCCAAATGCTGGCGATCGCATAGGCCCCAGCGGCCAAAAGGACGGCCAATTCGGCGATTAGGTTGCCTCCCAGCCCAAACAGATAGCGAGGCCCGATAACAAGGACTACTCCTGCAAAGCCGATGATCACGCCGAAGGTTTTTTGCGTGGTGAAGCGCTCATCGGTAAGCAGCAGACCGGCCAACAGAACGGTGAAAAAGGGTGTGGCTGCAATCAAGATGGATGACAATGACGCGTCGATGAATTGCTGTGCCCAAAAGATAAGCGAAAAGGCCAAGCTGCTGCTGAAGAAGCCGAGGATGGCATAGTCGCGCCAGGCTTTGGACGATGTTGGCATGCGCACGCCGGTAATCCGGCAGATTGCTAAAAGCACCGAAGAGGCGAGCAGTGTGCGCAAGAAGACCAGCGTCAGCGGTTGAATTTCGACAATTGCGACTTTGATGAAAACAAACGACATTCCCCACAATGCGCCGAGCAGCAGAAGCCACCCCCACGATGCGGTCGACATGGTTTTTTGCGCCGTGAGTGTGGTGGCGTTGGCCATAAGGTTGCTTTCATGCGGAAAGGCGCGAGCGCTTTAGGTTTGTGCACCGTCTTCGGGTCGGAAGGTGCCATGGACTGGGTCAATTGGCTTGATCGAACCGCCTTGGGCTTCGTTGATGGCGTGGCGCCAATGCTTGCGACACAGCGAGATGTAACGGTCATTGCCGCCAATCTCGATCTGTGCGCCGCCTGTCACCGCTTTGCCATCTTCGCCGACGCGTACCACCATGGTTGCTTTTGAGCCGCACCAGCAGATGGTGCGCACTTCGCGCATCTCATCGGCCAGTGCGAGCAAGGCCTTGGAGCCAGGGAAAAGTTGACCGGCAAAATCTACGCGTAGGCCATACGCCATGACAGGGATTTTGATATCGTCGACAATGCGGGCGAGTTGCCAAACCTGCTCTTCGGTTAGGAACTGCGCTTCATCAAGCAAAAGGCAGGCGGGGCGTTCCTCGCCGGATTTGGCAAGGGCCGCCAAATGGCTGACGATGAACTCGTAGATGTCGGTTTCACGGGTGTATGTTTGAGCGGAGGCTTTGATGCCAATGCGCGAGCCGATAACCCCTTCGCCAGCTCGCTGATCAAGCTGCGCCGTGAGCAGGACCGTCGTCATGCCGCGTTCGGCATAGTTGTAGGCCGCCTGCAACAGCATGGTCGATTTGCCGGCGTTCATGGTCGAGTAATGGAAGTAGAGCTTGGCCATCGGTTTGCGGAGAGCGCTATTTGGGAACGGATTCAGGTGAGGACATGGCCGCCAGGCGCGCGGCGCGGCGTTTGCCAGCCCATTCGGCCAGCATAACCCCACTGACCACAAACACGATACCCGCCGCGTGGTAGGCTGCGAAGACCTCGCCCAAGATCAAGACTGCCAGGCCCGATCCAAAGACCGGGACCAGATTGATGAAGACGCTGGCGCGGCTTGGGCCGATCAGTTCCACGCCGCGCACCCAGAACACTTGGGAGAGCAGCGACGGGAAAAGGATGATGTAGGCCAAGAGCGCAGGGACCTTCCAACTGGCCTGCGGATAGACGCCATTAACCACTTCCCAAACAGCTGGGGGGAAGGCAACGATGGTTGCGCCAATGGCCATCAGCAGCATGAAGATGTACCAGGGCAGTTGCGGCTTGTAGCGTAGCAAGATCGAATACAGCGAGTAGACGAAGACGCCGATCATCATGATGACATCGCCAATGTTGAACTCCAGAGCGAGCAACCGGTCCAAGCTGCCTTGGCTCACCGTGATCAAAATGCCGACGACCGACAACAAGACACCGACACCCTGCAACGCGCTGATCCGCTCGCGGTAGATCACGAACATCATCAGCATCACCACCGACGGGAAGGCCGATTGCTCGATGGAGACGTTCAGGGCGCTGGTGAAATTTAGCGCTCCATAAAGCGCGAAGTTGAAAAACGAAAACCCAAGCACGCCCAGCAGCATAACAAAAAGGCCATGCTTGCGGATCGTCTCACGGTGGGCGGCAAGGTGCGGACGGGCCACGATGTAAACGATGATGACCACCAACGTCCAACGGACAAAGGTGAGCGTAAACGGGGGAATCACCCCCGCTGCCAGTTTGCCAGCAATGGCGTTACCAGCCCAAAACAACGTGGTCAGCGTGAGCAGCAGATAGGGGCGATCGAACAGTTTCATTGCCTGCACCAACACGTTTTGTTCCATAGAGGCAAGCCGTCGATCCGACTGACAGGCTGATCGGCCCGAAGTGGGGGCTTGCATCTGCGGCAGATGTGCTAAGGGAAAGCGAACGCCCCGATGATCGGTTGAGCCTTCAATTGATCATCGGGGCGCAGTTATGTTTGGCGCAAACAACAGGGCGCATCAGAATGGCAAATGTGGTGGTTGTCGGCTCGCAATGGGGCGATGAGGGCAAAGGTAAGATCGTGGACTGGCTGTCGGAGCGCGCGGATGTCGTGGTGCGCTACCAGGGCGGACACAATGCCGGACATACGCTGGTTGTTGGCGAAAAGGTCTACAAACTCTCGCTGTTGCCATCAGGCATTGTGCGCGAGGGAACGTTGTCGCTGATTGGCAATGGCGTGGTCATCGATCCGCATCATTTGGTCAAAGAGATCGCGACCCTGGAAGATCAGGGCGTTTCAATCAGCCCGGAGCGATTGCGCATCGCCGACAATGCCACCTTGATCCTTTCGTTGCACCGTGAGTTGGATGGCATGCGCGAGAGCGCGGCCACGCAAACCGGCACCAAAATCGGTACAACCGGGCGCGGCATCGGTCCGGCCTATGAAGACAAGGTCGGCCGTCGCGCGATCCGTGTGATGGATTTGGCCAACCCTGCCACGCTGCCTGCTAAGATTGACCGGCTTTTGGCGCATCATAATGCCTTGCGGCGTGGACTTGATGCGCCAGAAATCCAGGCGCAAACCATATTGGACGAGCTGCTGCAAGTGGCTGACAAGGTCACGCCGTTCATTGACCGCGTGTGGCAAGTGCTTGATGAACATCGTGCCAAAGGCTCACGCATTCTGTTCGAAGGTGCGCAGGGCGCATTGCTCGACATCGACCATGGCACCTATCCGTTTGTAACCTCCTCGAACACGGTGGCCGGGCAAGCATCGACAGGATCAGGCATTGGGCCTGGCGGTATCGACTATGTGCTTGGCATCACCAAAGCTTACACGACACGGGTGGGCGAGGGTCCGTTTCCGACCGAACAACTCAATGAAATTGGCGAGTTTCTTGGCACCAAGGGCCATGAGTTTGGCGTGGTCACAGGGCGCAAGCGGCGCTGCGGCTGGTTTGATGCGGTGCTGGTGCGCCAGACCGTAAAGACTTCAGGCATCACCGGAATCGCGCTCACCAAGCTTGATGTGCTTGATGGCATGGACGAGCTGATGATTTGTACCGGCTACGAAGTTGATGGCGAGATGGTCGATTACCTGCCAGCCAGCCAAGGCCAACAGGCCCGAGCAAAGCCGATCTACACGCGGATGGAAGGTTGGTCGGACACAACAGCTGGAGCGCGCAGTTGGGCTGATTTGCCGGCGCAAGCGGTGAAATATGTGCGCCTGGTGGAAGAGTTGATAGGCGCGCCGGTGGCGCTGCTTTCCACCAGCCCGCAGCGCGATGACACAATTTTGGTCCATGATCCTTTTAAGGACTGAGATCGTAGCAAGGGTGCGCGCGTCTTAACGATCTTGTTGGCAAGAACGTGCTAAGCCCTTGATCTGGCGTCTTGTCCGTTCACAGACCATTGACCGAGGCTGTGTTCATTGGGCATTACTGGCCTCATAGGGTGCGTGATGAGTATTCACGTAGGTGGCGGCACGCTTCTGGATTGGTGTGAGTATGGCAGATTTTGATGCAATTCTGCGCAAGGCGCTGGCTTCGCGGCCTGGTGCGCCGGGCGAAGAGCGTCGCAAGATTTATGAGCGCGCGCGGCAAGCGCTGGTGCGCCAACTAACCGGGTTTGAACCTCCGCTTCCTCCTGAAGACATTTCACGGCAGCGCTTGGCGCTGGAATCGGCCATCCGAAAGGTCGAGGCCGATGTGGCTGCCAATGGCGGTGTTCTGCCAGGTGGGCCTGCCCCGGCTGCTCCTCCAACCCCCGCCGCTGCGCCAGCGCCAGCTGCGCGCCCTGCGCCTGTTTCATCTCCGGTTGCTGCGCCGCCCGCGCGCCCGGCGCCAGTATCGCGTGCCACACCGATTGCGCCTGCTGTATCTGCTGCAACGCCGCCAACCCCTCCTGTTATGCCTGCTGCGCCTGTGGCAGTGCGTCCGGTAGCTGCACCGAGCAATGCTGGCCCCAATTTTGGACCGGCACCAACGTTTGACAATCCCCAACCTATTTCGATTGACGAACCGGCAGCAGTTGATCTTCCAGACTTTGAACCTGAGCGCAGCCAACCTGAGGCCAAGCCGGCCAAAAAACGCGGCGGTATGGCCGGTATGCTGGTTGGTATCTTCGGCCTGCTCGTTGTGGCAGGCGGTGGTGTTGCCGCGTGGCAGCTCGGTTTCCTTGACCCGTATTTGAACGACACATCTAGCCCTGAACTGGTTATCGCGCCCGATGAACCCGCTGAGGAGACACCAGGCGTTCGCACCGTTGGCTCTGACCCAACCCAATCCAGTGAACGGTTGTTGCCTGACAATCAGGGCACCGTCGATCAAGCACCTGAACAACCACCAACAACGCCAGAGGTGGCGACGACCGAACAACCATCAGGTTCTGGTTTGCCTGTGGCGCAAACTGCAATCCTATATGAAGAAGGTCTGACACCTGATGCTGATGGCTTCACCGCGCCTGGTCGTGCGTTGTGGCGCCTGGAAGAGGGCGATAGCCCTGCTATTATCGGGACCATCGAAGTGCCGGCGAGGGGCATTTTGATGAACATGCGCATCAGCCGCAATCTGGATGATGCGTTGCCTGCTACGCACTTGATCGAGTTTTCTTTTGAGCTGTCTGAGGCTTTTCCAGCCACCAGTATCGCTGAGCTTGTTGGTGTCGTGGTCAAGCCGCAGGAACAATCAGGTGGCGATCCGCTGCGTGGTGCGATTGTTGATTTGGGCGAGGGTGTCTTCTGGCAAGCGCTTGCTGCCGGTGAGGCCGATCAGGCCGTCAACGTGCCGTTGCTTCGCGATGGGCGTTGGTTCGATCTGCCGATCCTCTACGACGACAATCGTCGAGCAATCATCACCTTTGAAAAAGGCAATGATGGGGTTGCTGTGTTTCAGCAGGCGCTCAATGCCTGGTCGGCCCAATAACGCACTGATCTTGGTCGCAGTTTAATCGCTTAGCGCGTACACCGTCACCGGTTGGCTGCGACCTTTAACGGTATGATCGCCAGCAGACGCAAAGTGCTGCGCCAAGCCCGCATCATGGGTCCGGGCGGCGTCGAGCGTTTCCTGCGTGATCAGCATTTTGTGGTTCTGGCTGCTCGTCAGGGCTTCAACGCGCGCGGCAAGGTTGACCGCATCGCCGATGGCTGAATAGGCAAAGCGGCGCTTCGATCCCATGTTGCCGACAAACGCCTCTCCGGTATGGATACCAACCCCGATGGCCAACGGCTGGGGATTATCACCGTGGCTGGCATTGTAGTCGGTGATCGCCTGGTTCATCGCCAGCCCCGCACGCACAGCTCGGGTGGCGTGGTCTTCTTGATCCAGCGGTGCATTCCAAAATGCCATCATGCCATCGCCCATGAATTTATCGATGGTGCCCTCTTCGTTCAGCACTGCCTCGGACAGTGGGTCGAGCAAAGCATTGAGCAGATCAACGGCGTCGGTGGGCTCCATATGCTCAGCGCGTGATGTGAAGCCGCGAATGTCCATAAAAAGGATGGTAATGGTGCGCCGTTCGCCTTCGAGTTTCAGAGCCTTTGGATTGTTTTCCAGGCGTGCGAGCACCGGCTCGGCCAGATAGTGCGCGAACGCGTTGCGGATGAAGCGTTGACGTTGATCTGTACCAACCAAAACAGGCACCGTGACCGCGCCGAATATGAGCAGGGTCAGCGCGATGGGAAAGCTGGCGTCCACCAATAGCAAGTGGACGGAAAAAGCCCACCAGGAACCAATGCCAAGCGCCACAAAGGTTGCTGCAGCCAGCAGTGCTGCCGCGAATGGGCGCAAAGTGAGCGCCGCGGCGATCACGAGGAAGCCGGCCAATGCCATCAGCAATAATTCTAATCCTAGTGTCCAATCTGGCCGCGCCAAATGTGTGCCTGCGATGACGTTGGCAATGGCCTGGGCGTGCATGGTGACGCCAGGCACAATGGTGCCGAGCGGTGTGGCACGGAGGTCAAACAAGCCTGGCGCAGATGTGCCAATCAGCACGATGGTGCCTTCGAGCTGGGGCGCAAGACTACCGGGGGTATCCCGAGCTTGCAGCACAGCGCTTGCGGGCAGCGTGATGGCCGGATCAAGTGTCCCGTAGCGAACGCGGTAGGCGCCGGTTTCCGTCAGCGGAATAATGAGTTCGCCAACGCGCAGGTCTTGCGGAATTCCCGTTTCAGGCGCGCCCGGCGCTGGATTGGTACGCACCACCAAACTTTGTGCGCCTTGGGCGACACGCAGTGCCTCCACGAACATGCTTGGCATGATGGTTGGGCTGGTTTCATCGCCGACGCTGGTGAGCACCGGGATGCGGCGCACCACAGCATCATCGTCGCGCGCCGACACGTGGATGCCGCCAAGCCCTTGAACGGCCTCTTCTAGCACCGCCACGTTGCCAATGATGGCGCTGGTGCGTGTTAAGTGACGTGCAGGCGTTGGGCCGACCATCGACAGGCCGGCGCGCGACGCGAACGCAGAATCACCCTGCGTTGGTGCTACCCCAAGCACGGTCGGCGCAGATCCCAAAGCCAGCGCGAAAACCTCATCATTGGTGGGTGAGCCAGCCAGTGCCGCGCGAAGTTGGCGCAGAACATCGGGAGGCAAGGCGAGCCCTTCAATGGCGCTGAGCGGGCTTGCCCGATCGGGCTCTGGGAACAACATATCGAACGCGATCACCGCCGCGCCTGCTCGGTGCAGCGTGGTGACCATGTCGGCCAACAGCGTGCGCGGCCATGGCCATTGCCCAAGGCTGGCGAGCGAAGCATCGTCAACATCAATGATACGGATCGGCAGTTCTGGTCCCACAACAGGTGGATCGACGCGCTGGTAGAGATCAAAAACGCGCTCGCGCACGATCATCGCAAAGCCTGGATCAATCGCGCGCACCAAAAGTCCACCAGCAAGGCAACTAAGGCCGAGGACCAAGGGAACAAGGATGCGGGAGAGGCGAGCCATGGCTTACCGTTAGCTGGCAAGGCGGCGTGCCGTCTAGCGTCGTCACCGCCTGAATGTGGCGCCGATTGTGGTTATGGTGCGCTGAATCGGCAACACTGTGCAGCTATTCGGGGTCGCGCTAAGGTTGTGATCGGGTGAAGTACTTGCCCGTACGGCCATTTCCTAAGAAAAGGTAAAACAGGGCTTGTGATAACGTTTTGGGGGAGCGTTGAAAGTGCGTGCCCGTATTTCTGTCGGGGTTAGGCGCATGCGCGTTGTGAGTACCACATTCAACCGATTTGCACTGGTAGCCGGCGTTGCCCTTTTGCTGGTCGGTGCCGCGCTGGCCACTTTGATCAGTCAGGCCCAAGCAAGTAGCGCGCGGCATCAGGCGGCGTACGCGGCGGTTCTTGCCGACCCCGATAATCTGCAAGCCAATGTGACCTTGCTTGAGGTGCAACTTGACGAGGGCGATTTTCCAGCCGCGTCAGTCACGTTGCAGCGCATTCTTCTGCAAAACCCCAACTTTGATGAAGCCCGTCTGATCCGCGTGGCCGTCTTCTTGCGCCTTGGCGACGACGCGGGCGCTGCCAACGATCTTGCCTATCTTGAGACCCGCCCGCTTTCGCCAGAAGACCGCGCACAGGCGGACCTTTTGGCGGCGTCAGTGCGCTCTGATCCTTTGGCCGCCACGCTTTCCGGCGTCATCCGTTTTGGGGCGCTGTACGATAGCAATCCGGGGCAGCGGCCCGGCAACTTTACTTTGAGCGGCCAAAACTTCGCTTTCCCCGCCGAAGGCGCGTTTGGCGGCTTTGGCGAACTGCAATTTATTGGTGAGCTGCCCTATGGCGGGCAGGGTCACAGTTTCCGCGTTGAAGGTCACGGCTTTGCCCGCGCCCATGACGATGGGTCGCGCGGTCATTCCTATGGACGTTTGGCACTTGGCCCACGTTTTGATCTGGGCTTTGCCTTTTTCGATGTGATGGCATTGGCGCAGGCTGAGTTTGTCGGCGGGCATTTCTACGGCAGCAGATTGGGTGGCCGTGCGCAGTTGATCGTGGACGTGTCGGATCGTGTGTCTGCGACCCTTCGCGTTGAGGCGGCCCACGACCGTGCGGACGTCAATCTATTCTCGACCACCAATGTTGGCGACGGAGATGGTTGGGAGGTTTCTGCGACCCCATCGATCACGTATCGTATTACCGATACTTGGGATGTGACGGCTCATGCGCTGTACGCCACCAAGGACGCTGGCAGCGCGTGGTTCAGCTATGATTCCTTTGGCGGTGGCTTGTCGGTGCGATACCGCAACGCGTCTGGCTATCAGGTGCGTTTAGGTGGCTCGATACGCGATGTTTCCTACGATGCGATCAACCCCAATGTGATCCCCGCCACAGTTGCTCGTGATGAGATGCGCTACGCTTTGGACTTGGCGGTTGCTGCGCCCTTCTCGCTGATCCTGGATCATGTTGGGGTGGATGGTGACCGCGCGTGGGCAAGCGGCTGGTCGCTGGAAACGTTTGGTCGCTACGAAATCAATGAATCGAACATTGCTGTTTATGACAGCGATAACTGGACCGTGGGGCTATCAGTTGCTCGCCGGTTCTCCATGTAACGAGGCGCAGAGCATGACGCGCAGATCCGTCACCCAAGCGATGCATCATCCAATGGCGCTTTTAGCGTTTGTTGGCGTTGTCGGCTTTCTGTTGAGCGCTGTGGTTTCGCCGGTTTTCTCCCAGCAAGCGCAAGTGGGCACCGCTGCGGCTGTCCGTGGCTCGGTTGAAGTGCGTTCAGGTGGGGCTGCTCGTGCGCCCTCCGGTGGCGATGCGATGCTGCTTGGCGATCGGGTGCTGACCCAACGCCAGTCGGGCATGCAGGTGTTGCTCTTGGATGAGAGTGTGTTCACGATTGGTGAGAGCAATGACTTGGTGATAGACCGATTTGTCTATGATCCTGATCGCTCTGTTGGTGAAATTGCGGCCCGTTCGACACAAGGTTTTTTGCGATTTGTTTCCGGCGGGATCGGGGCCATTGCACCCCAGAACATTTCCATTGAAACGCCATCGGCGACCATCGGCTCACGCGGTACGACTTTCGATGTGGTGGTGGGCGCGGAAGCCGTGGCTTTGGCTCAAGCGGCCGGGCTTATCCCGCCGGGCACTGTGGTGGACCCTGCGACAGCCGTTTTCGTTGTCCTGCGCGGACCAGACACCAATTACAATGGCATCACCCAGCGCGGGCGTGTGGTTGTTCAAACGGCTGGTGGATCAGTTGAAATTCGCCGCGAAGGATTTGGAGTGTTTGTGCCAGCTGCCGGTGCGGGACCTATCGGACCGGGCCCTATCCCAAGCAGCGTTCAATCACAGATCATTGCCGCGATTGAGTTGCCGTCAGTGGGTTCCGGGCTGCAGGTGAACGGTGTTGCGATCACTGAACTGCCGAGCATCGATGTGTTGCCATTTGACCTGCTGCCAGGGCCGAACGGCAACAATCCGGACGTGACGGGACCAGGTTTTGACTATCCTTGCAAGCGGAGTAAAGGTGGTGCTTTGCCCAAGCAAATGCCGCCAACAACAACAAATCCTTGCGGTACAGGCGGCAGTACGTACCCTTAACGACAATCGCCAGGCTGCGAGAAACCAACAGCCCGGCAACTTAAACTGTTTTACTGAAGGACTTGCTTAGCGTGTTTCTAAACCACGCTCTTCAAGCATGGCTGATGCGGCCACAACAGCCTCCTGGACCTTCTCAAAGGCCCGCACTTCGATCTGGCGCACGCGTTCGCGGCTAACGCCGAACTCCTGGCTTAGCTCTTCCAGCGTCATCGGATCATCGGACAGCCTACGCATCTCAAAGATCCGACGCTCGCGATCATTAAGCACGTCGAGCGACTCCCGCAGCATTGCGCGGCGATTGTCCTTCTCTTCGCTGTCGATGAGCATGACCTCTTGGCTGTCGCTATCGTCGACCAGCCAGTCCTGCCATTCTAAGCTCTCCGTGTCTTGACGCACGGTGGCGTTCAGCGAACTGTCGCCACCAAGACGGCGGTTCATCGAAATCACCTCAGCTTCAGAGACGTTGAGGCGGGTGGCGATTTCCGTCACCTGTTCCGGCTTGAGATCGCCTTCTTCGAGCGCAGAGATTTTGCCCTTCACCTTACGTAGATTAAAGAACAGACGCTTCTGGTTGGCGGTGGTGCCCATTTTGACAAGGCTCCATGAGCGCAGAATGTACTCCTGGATTGAAGCTTTGATCCACCACATGGCATAGGTCGCCAGGCGGAAGCCTTTGTCCGGATCAAAGCGTTTGACGGCTTGCATCAAGCCGACATTGCCTTCGGAAACAACTTCTCCAATTGGTAAACCATAGCCGCGATAGCCCATGGCGATCTTGGCCACCAGGCGCAAATGGCTGGTGACAAGCTTATGAGCTGCCTCAGAATCTTGATGTTCAACAAACCGTTTGGCCAGCATGAATTCCTGGTCAGGCTCCAGCATCGGAAACTTACGGATTTCAGTGAGATAGCCGGATAAACCGCCATCAATGGACGGCAGGGTGGAAACTGATTGTGCCATTTAGATTGCACGCTCCCTTTGTAGACTCTCCCAATAAGGCGAGAGATTGCGGGTCCTTATTGATAAAGCGACCCCATTTTGAACGTTTGATATAGGTATTGATTTGGCCAAAACAGGGGCTGGTTGCATTACAGTTTGTTCACTGTTGCGAGAGAATGGCCTCAAGCTCCTGTAATTGCTTGTCTAATTCAACATCGAAACGCATAATTTCAGCACTTTTAGGATGGGTGAATTGTAGCGTTGTGGCCTGCAAAGCCTGCCTAGGGAAAGCCAAAATGGCCTCTTTTGCCGCGTCTTCAAACCTATTGGCGCGGGTGCGGCCTCCCCGCCCATAGTCCGGGTCACCAACCACGCCATGGCCGATATGGGCCATATGAACGCGAATCTGATGGGTGCGCCCGGTTTCCAGCTGGCATGCAATTTTGCTGATCGTCGGACTCTCCCGATCGCCATAGCTTGCAAGCCGGTGACCATGGGTAATCGCCTCGCGGGCATCTGGGCGCTTGGAAACGGCCATTTTTAGCCGGTTGGCGCGGTCGCGACCTATCGCAGCATCCACGGTGAACTTGGTTTTCGTGTTGCCCCAAACAAAGGCGGTGTAGATGCGTTCTAGATCGTTGGTGCGGCCATGGTCGGCAAACTGTGCTGACAGGTTTTGATGGGCCTGGTCGGTCTTGGCGACGACCATGACGCCGGACGTGTCCTTGTCCAGCCGATGAACAAGACCAGGACGTTTGACGCCACCAATGCCGGACAGGCTGTCGCCGCAATGGTGTAAAAGCGCGTTGACGAGTGTACCGGTTGGGTTACCAGCGCCCGGGTGCACCACCAAGCCAGCGGGTTTGTTGAGAACGATGAGCGCGTCATCTTCGAACAGGATATCCAGCGGGATTGCTTCAGGCTGCGGGTTGGGATCCTCGGCCTTTGGAATGTCCAGTTCTATGGTTTCGCTGCCGCGCAATTTGGCCGCTGGATTGCTGTGTGGTGTGCCGTCTAGTGTGCAATGGCCGTCCTTGATCAGTGCGGTGATGCGACTGCGCGACAGGCCGGTTCCCTCAGCCTCGCTTGCCAGCACAGCATCGAGCCGCTTGCCCCGGTGCGCGTCAGATGCTTGAAGGCGCAGGACATCGTCTCTATCCCTATCTGCCTCTAGGATATTATCGCTCATGGCGTCATCGACCCCCAACGCTCCTCAATCGCCAAATGATGAGGAACCGCTCGACCCGCGGCTTGAGGCGGTCGCGCACAAGATGCGGCGTTTGTCATTGGTTTCATCGGGGATCATGTTTCTGGGCGTTTTTGCGGTGCTCGGGGTCATTCTCTACCGCTCTCTGAGCGTTCCGTCGAGCGATGGGCAGGTTTCTTCTTATCCAGCCAACATCACCGCCGATGAGGTGCGCAGCGTTGTGGTGGAAAGCATGCCCGGCGCTGTAATCGATGGCGTAAGCGTGGATGCGCGCTCGCTGTTCGTGAGTGTTTCAAATGCCGATGGCCCGGTGATTTTCGAAATCGACCGCGCCACTTGGCAGATTGTCTCGACGCTGCGGTTTGGCGAGTGACCAAAGCCGCAAGTCCCGGCCGAGCGAAGCGAGCACCGGGATATCGATAATAAAAAGGCGCGAGACCCCGGATCACTTTGGCCTCGGCGGCCTGGCGATCGTTAGCCAGTTGTTAGAGTGCGCTTCACCGCATCGTGCCAGCGGTCCATGTGGAACTGGCGAGTTTCTTCGTCCAGATGTGGGGTAAATTCAGCGTCTTTTTGCCAGGTGGCGGCGAAGGTTTCGAGGTCTGGGCAGAGACCAGCTTTCAGACCTGCCAAATAGGCTGCGCCTTTGACCGTGGTTTCTAGATCATTGGGACGCTCCACGGGCGCGTCGAGAATGTCTGCGAGCAGTTGCAGAGTGAGATCAGACTGGGTCATGCCGCCATCAACGCGTAGAACCGAACGTTCACCTTCGGGCCAGTCCCGCGCCATGGCGTCGAGCAGGTCGCGGGTTTGAAAGGCTACGCTTTCGAGCACCGCATGGGCGAAGTCTTCCGGTCCTGTATCGCGGGTGATGCCGAAGATCGCGCCGCGCGCATCGGGATCCCAATAAGGTGCGCCAAGACCGACAAAGGCCGGAACCAGCGTTATCGCGCCGCGCACGCCTTTGTTGGCTAGATCATTCACCTGCGGGGCGTTTTCGATCAGTTTCAACCCATCGCGCAGCCACTGAACAGCGGCGCCAGCAATGAACACCGAGCCTTCCAATGCGTAGGTTGGCTTGCCGTCCAGGCGGTAGGCAAGGGTGGTCAGCAGGCGGTTCTTTGATTGTATGCGCTCACTGCCGGTGTTGAGCACTGCAAATAGACCTGTGCCGTAGGTGGCTTTGACCATACCCGGTTTGAAGCAAGCCTGGCCGATCGTGGCGGCGTGCTGGTCGCCAGCGCAGCCCAAAATGGGCACCGAGGCGCCGAAGACCGACGGATCGGTCATGCCGAAATCATCGGCGCAGTCGAGCACTTCAGGAAGCAGGGCTGCGGGGATGTTGAAGAGCTTTAGGAGATCGTCGGACCAGTCCTGGGTTCCGATGTCGAACAACAGTGTCCGGCAGGCATTGCTGGCGTCGGTGACATGGCGTTTGCCTCCGGTCAGACGGTAGATGAGAAAACTATCGATGGTGCCAAAGGCCAGTTCGCCGTTTCGGGCGCGGGTGCGCAATCCGCGATTCTGATCGAGCATCCAGGCCAATTTGGACCCGGAAAAATAAGGGTCGAGCAGTAAGCCGGTTTGTTCCTGAACCATGGGCTCAGCGCCTTCGGCCTTCAGGCGACGACAGGTTTCAGCAGTGCGCCGGTCCTGCCAGACGATCGCGTTTCCGATGGGTTTGCCGGTCGCACGATCCCAAAGGACAACCGTCTCGCGCTGGTTGGTGATGCCGATGGCTGCGATGTCAGATGGCGTTTTGCCGGCCTTATGCAACGCCGTTTTGACCGTTGACTGCACCAGGCTCCAGATCACCTCGGCGTCGTGCTCCACCCAGCCATCGGCGGGATAGATTTGTGGTAGCTCTTCCTGGGCGCTGGCAAGCACGTTGAGTGAGGCATCGTAGATCAAAGCGCGCGCTGATGTGGTGCCTTGATCGATTGCAAGGATGAGGCTCATGGTGGGTCTCCCGAAAGTGGTCCGGCACTCTGTCGGCGCCGTTGGCAGGTGAAGGTTTGTCTGGATTTGTGTCAGGCGGCGGCGCGTTTGGCCAGCAGAGCGTCGATGATGGTTTGAACCTCGTCAAAGGCGTGTTTGGGTTGATCGATCCCGAGCTTGCAGCGGCGGAAGAGCACGTCTTCAGCGGTGCGTGCCCATTCTTGCTCCACCATATGGTCCACTTCGCTGGGGAAGAGGCCACACATCAGTGCGGATTCTTTGCCTGCTCCGATGATCCCCGCGATGGATTGGGCCGATCGGCCGTGCATGTTTACCAGGCGTTCGGCGTGGGCGTCGGCATCAACGACGCTCAATGTCTGTAAAAGTTGGTTCTGTACCTGCTCCAGCACTTTGGCGCGGGCCACATCGTCAACGAAAGCATCATCAAAGGCGGTGTAGCCAGTCCAGCCGCTTTCCATGCCACTGCCCGAGGGGCCGGTGATCGCGGCGAGATCATCCACCACCTTTTGCGACAGCGTGCGGAAGGTGGTCAGCTTGCCACCGAACACGTTCGTCAGGCCCGCCTTAAAGTGTTTGCTGGTGAGAATCTTGTAATCACGGGTTACTTCCTGAGCTTCATCGGTGCCATCGTCGAGCAGCGGACGCACGCCAGCAAACGTCCAGGCGATGTCGTCGCGAGTCAGTTGCCTATCAAGATAGAGGTTGGCGGCGTTGAGCAAATAGTCGGTCTCTTCCTGCGAAATCTGAACGTCGCCAGGATCGGTATGGTCAGCGTCCGTTGTGCCAATCAGCGCATAATCATCCTGATAGGGGATAATAAAGACCACGCGCTCATCAGGCTGCTGGAAGAGGTAAGCATCCTCCAGGCCTGCCGGTTTGCGCACCACGATGTGGGATCCACGCACCAGCCGCAGCCCGATGGGTGAGTTGGTGCCGGTGAGTAAATGCGCGACCCTATCGGCCCAAGGCCCTGCGGTGTTGACCACATGGCGAGCGTGGATCTGATAGCGCGCGCCATCGGATTGGCGCTCCAAGGTGAGGTTCCAAACACCGTCTCTGGCTGTTGCCGCCACGAGTTTGGTGCCCGGCTGGATGGTCGCGCCACGCTTGGCCGCATCAGTGAGGTTGGCGAGCGTCAGGCGCACATCATCCACTTGACAGTCGTAATAGGTGAAGCCGCGCGTGCGCAGATCAGGTTTGAGGACCTCTCCCGCCGGGTCACTGGCAAGGTTGATACCCTTGGAGCCGGGCACCTTCCGGCTCATGGAGAGATTATCATAGAGAAAGAGGCCGAGCCGGATCAGCCAGGCCGGGCGCATGCCTGAACCATGCGGCAGCACGAAACGCAGAGGCGTAACCAAGTGTGAGGCAACCGAGAGCAGCCGTGCCCGCTCGATCAGCGATGCGCGCACCAAGCCAAATTCGTTGTGTTCCAGGTAGCGCAAGCCGCCATGGATCAGCTTGGTTGACCAGCTGGAGGTCGCGCTGGCGATGTCGCCCATCTCGACAAGCAAGACCGAATAGCCACGCCCAACGGCATCGCGAGCGACACCTGCGCCATTGATGCCACCACCGATAACGCACACGTCCACGGCTTTGGGTGCTCGCTCATGCATTGCTGTGTTCATGAATGTCGGTTCCCGAACTCAACCTACCGTTGCCACGCGCTCAAGGTCTAGCATGTGGCCCAACTTTGGTCTTAAGTCGCAAGAACGTCGGTGAAAACCGGCAAATCGTCACCAAATATGTTTTACCACACCGCATCACGCGACTTTTTGAGGGATTGAGAGACTATGGCACGCGCAAAGTTTGATGAGTTGGAGCGCGGCATCGCCGAAACGCGGGCCCAGGTGCAGGAGATCAACTCCACGCAAGCCAAGATCGATGAGCGGCTCGGCACAGTGCTTGGCGACAGCCAAATGCAGACGATCGACGTGAACATTGACGATCAAGATTTCAAATCGGTGGTGGAGAATGAGGACAAGTTGCAGGGCAACATTGCCTCGCTCGTTTACGGGCTGGACGAAATCACCCAGACCTTTGGCTCAGAATTCCAATCGATGAGCGAAAGCACCTTTATGGAGAAGCTGACCAGCATTTTCTCCAAGCGGCGCTCTGAAGAGATGAAAACCAGCCGCATCCGCAACGCCGATATTCGCTCCAACCTCAACAATCTGATTGAAAAATCCGAAGTCATCCGCGCCCTGTTGGAAGAGCAGTTGGCTGTGATCGACGACCGGCTGGACAAGTCCAAGACCGCGCAGGCCGATGTGTTGGATCGCGCTCAGACGACTGCCCGCCAGATCGAAGAAACCGATGCGCAGTTGGACGAACTCGCGCCGCAGATTTCCGCCATCGATGCGCAGATTGCTGACGCTACCGGCGAGGCACTGAAGGCGTTGCAAGCCGACCGGGCGCAACTTGCTAACACTTACAATGAAGCGACCGCCAAAAAACAGGAGCTGGTGGCAACGCAGCAGAGCTTTGAGCGCTATGGTTCGATCTATGCGAACTATGTGGAGAGCCTTGCCAAGCAAAAGGCTGCCCAGCAAACACTGATTTCCAAGCTCACCATCGACACCGAACAGCGTACGATCATGTACGACGCGTTGGTGGAGTCGCTGCGCACGTCCGCTCAACAAAACATCGGTCACCGGATCGATGATGTCGGCCGGGAAACCGATGCGCAGGCCGAAGCGATGATCACGCAGATTGGTATTTCGTCAGAAAACCGCATCGTTTCGATGATGGAAGCGCACGAAATTTACATGAAGCGCACCGCCGACATTCGCCAAAAAGCCGATTTGGCCAATGCGGAGTTTGCTCGGCGTTTTGGCAAGATCGTGGAACAGGTCGAGTCCGGCAAATATGTCGAATAGGTTTCTTGCGTCTTGAATGCGATCCACCAAACGCCCCCCGATGTTCGGCGGGTCTATTTCCAAACGCTGGCGCGGGTGACCGCAGGGCTGTTGCAATCCTCCGACACGGTGTTGGTGGATCTTGCGGCGCGCCTAGATGCCTTGTTTGACCTGCTGGACAAGCGCGATGCCGGTGGCCTGGCTGCCCGTGTGGATCGCAACGATAGTGGATTGCCGATCCTCGCTGATGTGATTGCGCTGGCGCGGGATGTGAAAGAACGCAAAGAGCCAGAGCAAAGCTCGGCAACCCTGCGCGAAAAGCTTCTTGACGAGATGATGGAGCGACGGCGCGTGCCGCGCGCCTTACAACTGCAAGAGATTGGTCGGGCCATCTATCAGGAGGCGGTTCGCGGTGCGTTGCCGATTTTTTGGCCAGAAGGCCGCTCACTGAACCCGCAGGATGACGGGCGGCTGAAGCAGATTTCCTGGGATCATTGGGATGGCGGGACGAACAGGCCTGTGTTCACTCAGGCCTGGCTTGAGTATCGCCAGCCGCAGGCCTTTCCGCATACGCAGATGCAGGCCCTGGCGCGCAAGTTTTCCGGCACTGGTTTCACCCCGCTTGCCAGCGCCATCGAGTTTGATGACGCGTTTGACAATATTGCGCTCAAACGTCTGAAGCGCTGGACGCTGGGCCCGTTTTATTCACCCATTTTCATGGATGTGCCGCCCGCCTTTGAGCCGTTGTTTGCTGATCTTCCCATTGAAGATGCCTGGATGTTCGTCTGGCACGTGGATGAGGTGATCTCGGTGGGCACGGAAGAAACCAAAAGCTGGTTCCTGGCGCCAACGCGCTACCGCGAAACCTACGCGGTGGACACAACCGATGGGCTGGCGACAGAACGTGGGGCCAGTGCTTCGCGCGCGCACGCGCTTCTGCCACATCGCGCTCACCAGAAACTGGCGGGCTATGATGGCGGTATCGACACGTTGATGCGTGGCATGCGGGTGCACTCGCTTTCGCCGGGTGGTGAGCTGTTTGAGGATGTCTAAGCAATGTCAGTAAGAGTTGCAGATTTCTGCGCCCGCGACATTGCGGCAAAGGAAAGTGCTCAATGATTGACGCAAGTTCTGTTCGCGTCCCTGAGGCGCGGATTGTCGAAGCGTATCCTGCGGCCCTCGGGTTGATGGAGAACGCGCAAGTGGAAGAGGCGTTGCCGCGCCCGGCTGCTGATCGGCCTGGTCGCACGCGGTTCGTTTCGCCAATTGCGGGTTCTGCTGCGCCACGGCGCATGGTGCGTGCCAACCTTGAGGCGGCTTTGCGCAAGTCCGGCGGCAACGATCCACTGCTTTCCACCCGCGAGCATGGCATTCTGGTTTCGCTGCGCCGGGCGCTCGCCGTTGGGATGACGGTTTCGGAGTTTTTCATCGAGCCTCAGGGGTATCTGGACCTTGGTGAGAAGAAGCGCACGTCAGGCCTGTCGGCGGCGGACGAAGCGCAGTTTCGGTCCTTGGTGCGTGCGCGGGCGCTGGTGGCGGCTTTTGTGACCGCCAGCCATTTTCTGCATGCGCTGGGTGATAGCCCGGCAGGCGATCCCACGGCGCTGGGCGAGCCGGGTTATGACACCGCCAATGACGCGCTAAGTTTTGTGGTGGCGCAGGTCGCCAAGGCGGCGACCGACGCACTGGATGACGAGGATTTGGGCCCGCGCATCGCCCGCGCTATGGCCGATGTGATCGACCGGGTGGAGGGCGACGCTCACCGGATCATGGGCGATAGCCTTCAGGCCTTTTTGGCGCGCACGTATGCGGTTGAGGCCGATGATTTTCATGTGCGTGGGTTTGAGCGCTCGGCCTCCACCAAGGGCCGAAAGCCGCTCGTTATGCAGTTCAAACAAGTGCATGAGGTGGTGGGCAACCACATCGCCAAGGCGCAAGCGATCAAGCTTGCCAAGATGCTGGTAGCCTACGACTTTGAGCGGCAGAAAAACCCATTCGTCGAGCTGGGCGGTTTCCTCTTCACCTTCGTTGGCGACGGCTTTCCTGGCACCGGTAAGACGACCCTTATCCAAATGACGGCCGGGCTGGTGAAAGAGTATTGTGATCTGGCTGGATACCCGTTCGTCTACGAGAATTTCGGGATTGACCAGATCAGTGAATATCAGGGCAAGTCTGGTCAGAACTGCCGTGCGTTCATCGACCGGGTTTTGGACCCGCAAGCCATCGGATTTGGCACGATCGATGACATCGATCAGGTCGCGGGCAAGCGCGATGACCGGCAAAGTTCCTCAGGACAACAAGAGGTTACGGGTGTTCTGATGGCCGCATTCTCCGGCGCGGAAACCGTGGTGCGTGGTAATGCCAGTTTCGGCATGTTTTCCAACTATCCGGAGAAGGTGGATGACGCTTTGCGCCAACGAGCCGGTGCCCGTTGGCTCGTCGACGGACCGCAAACCGAGAACGACTATATCGACATCTTCCATCTGCTGCTTGGCAAGAAACACGATGTGCCCCTCGGCCAGGACGCGTTCTTTGCCGACCAGGCTCTGAAGCAGGCGGTGGCAAAATCCTATGCGCAGCACAACCGCCCGCAGGAAGATGGATTGATTGCGGTGTGGGAGCGCTTCGTCAAGGAGCATGGCGAGCCGAAAACGATCCGCGATGTCGGGCTTTATCTGCACGAGATCAAAGAAGCTGAGCCACGCTTCACAGGTCGGGCGATCAAGAACATCACCGACAGCATCAAGTATCGCGCGATGGATGTGGAGTTGCCGGACGACTGGTTCGAGAACCCTGAGGCGTTTTTGCAGAAGGGGTATGACGACAAGCTGGCGATGATCCAGGATCTGCAAAAGCCGATCTCGATGGACTTCATTTTGCAAGAGATCAATCGCTACGCAGATTCTGAGTTCCGCTACTCCGACAAGTCTGACGAGGCGGCGATCCAAGAGCTGCTGCGCGACCACCGCGTGCGCCAAAAGGCGGCTGAACGCCTGGACGATCTCGATGATGATTGATGCCGGGGGCCACTGATGCAACGCCTCATTGAAGAGGGCCTGCGCTTTGGCGGGCTATTGCATGTCGATCACGCGCATCTGGTGGCCCGCTACAACGCGGCGCTTCGCGCCCTTGGTCTGCCGGAAACAGAGCTTTCCGACTTCTACATCGATGCATCGGGCTATTCTTACGAAGTCGCGCTGGAGATGCAGAACGCGGCCTATCTCGATCCGGAAGGGATCAATCGGCGCTTCATCATTCTCTCGCCCGATCAGGCCGATCTGCCGCTCATTCGCACAAGTTTTTCTGCCGATGGGCAGGTGATCCGCGCCTTTTTTGCGGCCAATGATCGGATGATCCGCGCCGTGACGCTGAAGGACGCGCTTTACGGCGAGATCGAGAATTTGGTGTTCGATGTGGAGCGGCCCGCTGATGTGCTTGGCATCCGCAACGTACGGTTTTTGGTGCGTACGCCAACCGGTCTTTTGGAAGAAGCGCAGACGTTGAAAGTGAAGATGGACCGGTTCTTAAAAGAGCCGAATGCCTGGAGTGATCAGGCGCTCTTAAAAACCATCGTTTCTGGTGCCGCACGTGTTGGCGATGTGCGGCGCAACGGGTTCTTGCCGCAAAAGCTTTCCTTCAAATGGCCGAACGTGTTTTGGACCAGCCATTTCGGCGGCGCCTACGTAATCAACACTGGAGACTCGTCTCGCGATGGGGCTGTCATGATCGGTGATCCTGATCAGCTTCAGCCCAAACCCTTTGGTGCGTCGATCATCGCACTGCATGAAACGCCGGTGCTTTTTTCATACCTTGAGGAAGAGCGGCTGCTGGAGCCGTTCAACCCTGGCTGGCTGAAAGAGTCTGGCATTTTGGAGCACCGCCTGCGGCTTCTGGTGGCGGAGCTTTTGATGCTGGGTGATCATGCGTTTGATGCCACGCCGATGATCAATGATGCCTATCTCTCGCGTTGGATTGCCGACAACATGGTCAAGCTGAACCCGGACCGGCGGTTCCGCGTGATCAGTCAGATGCGCGGGCTTCTCGACACGCCTGCCGAGGCGTCTGCCTATGAGCGTCACCTCACCGCCGAGCAGCGCTTCTATTTCCGCCGCGCGGTGCCCGATGCGCCTGGCGCAGCTGATATCAATCGCATCATCGTGGAGCATTTGCCGTTTGATCTGCTGTCGACGTTTATTCTCAACAAGCGCCGTTTTTATGCGATCTATGAGACCTATACTGAGAAACAGAAGGCCTTTGCGGTTGACTATTTGACCACCCATTATGCGCCGAACACCCATGACCGCTGGCGCATGCGCGCAAAAGTGCGCGAAGCGTTTTTCGGGCTGCACTAACAAGCCTTAGCAAAGAGGACGAGATATGCTCGACCCTATCATCGACTGGATCAAAGCAATGTGGCGCGGCTTCATGGCATTGTTTCGTCTTCGTCTGCCCAAGCCTGAAGAGGGCGGGCCGGAGAAAATGCGCGGTGTTCGCGCCACGGGCCGTATCTTTTGGCGCGGCGGTCTGTTGATCTTCCTCATCTTGTTCTTGATCTGGAACATCACCTTTTTCTGGAACGTGCTGTGGACGCGCGGCGACACGCTGACCTATCCGCAGGACGTGCTGCGCGCCAACGCGATGGTTGCCACCGAAGAAACCGCGACCGTGGACGGAGCGCCCAATGATGCGCGCACATGCGACCGCTCGCAGATTGTCGATATGCAGGTTTATCTGCTCGACCTGATGGTGAACCGCAATGCTTGGATTCCATCCATGCCGCAATACAAGGTGGGTCTGCTTGGTGTGGTGGAATGGGAAGCGACCCCCTATTTCGACAACAAAGCCGCCTTCCAAACTGGCGTTTTGATCGCGCTGCGCCGGACCGCAGTTGAGCTGGTGGATGTGCTTGGCCGCGAGCGCGGAACGTCGGGCGCAGACGAAGACCTTGAGACAGCACGTGGCCGCCTACAGGCCGACGAGCAGACCTGGTGGTTCAACCCGTTTGATGACCGCCGTCCCTTTGGTCCGGTGCAACCATCCTCGCGGCTCTATGCCAACGCCATTCCGCTTTATGAGCGCTACAATGATCGGCTCGAAGCGTGCGATGCGCTTTTTGATGCCCGCGCCGACAACTTGATTCAGTTCCTGGACCGTATCGCTCGCGACATTGGGTCTTCGGTAGATCAGCTCTCGCGCCGCTCAACCGGCCAGCGCTATGACCCTGAGCTGGATGCGTTTGTGCGCGGTGAAGGCAATGACCGCGGCTGGTTCGATTTCCGAGCGGACAACCTTTTCATGGAAGCCTCTGGCCAGATGTTCGCCTATCACGGGCTGTTGCAAGCCGCGCGCGAAGACTTTGCCGATGTGGTCCAATCACGCAATTTGGGTGGTGTCTGGGACCGTATGGAGCAGCACATCGCCGAGGCTGCCGCGCTGGAACCGCTGGTGATCTCCAATGGCCGCGAGGATGGCGTGCTAATGCCCGATCATCTCTCGATTATGAGCGAGAACATTTTGCGTGCGCGGACGAACATGAGCGAGATCAGAGGGATATTGGACCGGTAGCGGTTGGGCAGGAGGACCAGAGCAAGGGAAAAGGTACTGGAAGCTAAGTCCCGGACACCGCGCCAGCGTGTGATCTGGGGCCTCGCTGAGAAGAACCATCGAGGTCCCTGCTCAAGGCCGGGACTTGGTGGCGGTTGCCGCCATCGTCATCACCGGCCTTGAGCCTGTGATCCAGCCTCCCGTGCGTCGACTGCCCATTATTGCTGGATGGCCGGGTCACACGCTTGCGTGTCGCCCGGCCATGACGACATTAAGGGTTTAAACTGACGCTTTCAGCGCCAGGCGTGCCTCATGCAGCAGCGGTTCGGTGTAGCCCGATGGCTGGTCCTTGCCTTTGAAAACCAGATCGCAGGCAGCTTTGAATGCGATGGCATCATAGGCTGGGGCCATCGGTTCATAGCTTGGGTCGCTGGCGTTCTGCTCATCCACGACAGCGGCCATGCGCTTCATCACGTCCATCACCTCGTCCTGCGAAACGACGCCATGGTGCAGCCAGTTGGCCATGTGCTGGGAGGAGATGCGCAGCGTGGCGCGGTCCTCCATCAGGCCAACATCGTTGATGTCTGGCACCTTTGAGCAGCCAACGCCCTGGTTCACCCAACGTACCACATAGCCCAAAATGCCCTGTGCGTTGTTCTCAAGCTCGGCTTTGATCTCATCCGGTTGCCAGTTGGGGCGGTCGGCCAGTGGAATGGTCAGAATGTCGTCAACGCTTGCCATGGGCCGGCCCTTCAGCTCGTCCTGGCGGGCCTTCACATCGACCTCATGATAGTGCGTGGCGTGGAGCGTGGCGGCGGTGGGGGAGGGCACCCAGGCGCAGGTTGCACCAGATTCTGGGTGGCCGATTTTCTCCTCCAGCATGGCGTGCATTAGATCGGGCATCGCCCACATGCCCTTGCCAATTTGCGCTTTGCCGGGCAAGCCGCAGGCAAGGCCGACATCGACATTGCGATCCTCATAGGCAGCAATCCAAGGCGTTGTTTTCATGTCGCCTTTGCGCAGCATCGGGCCAGCTTCCATTGAGGTGTGCATTTCATCGCCGGTGCGATCCAGGAAGCCGGTGTTGATGAACACGACGCGGTTTTTGGCAGCGCGGATGCATTCTTTCAGGTTCACCGTGGTGCGGCGTTCCTCATCCATGATGCCCATTTTCAGCGTGAACTCTGGCAGGCCGAGATGGCGTTCGATAGCGCCGAACAGATCGTTGGCAAACGCGACTTCTTCAGGCCCGTGCATTTTGGGCTTCACGATGTAGACCGAGCCGGAGGTGGAGTTGCGCTTTTTGTGGTTCGCGTCTTTGGCCAGATCGTGCATGGCGATCATCGAGGTGCAAAGGCCATCCAAGATGCCTTCGGGTATTTCAATGCCTTCACCATCGAGCACGGCAGGCGTGGTCATCAGATGACCGACATTGCGCACCAGCATCAGCGCGCGGGTTTTCACCATGAAGGGCGTCCCGTCAGGTGCCTTGTACTCAAAGTCGCCATAGAGCTTGCGGGTGATTGTTTTCTCGCCCTTTTGAACAGTCTCCTCCAGATCGCCCTTCATCAGGCCAAGCCAGTTGCGATAGGCGAGTGCCTTGTCCGGTCCGTCCACAGCAGCGACGGAGTCCTCGCAATCCATGATGGTGGAAACCGCGGCTTCCAGATTGATGCCAGCGATGCCTGCCTTGTCGCTCTTGCCGATGGTGTTTTCTGTGTCGAAGTACATCTCGAAATAGAGACTGTTGTTTTGAAACAGCAGCATCGAAGGCGCCATTGGGTCGCCGTGATAGCCCTTAAATTTTGCAGGGTCTTTGAGTTCAGTGACCGTGCCATCTTCCAGTGTTGGCACCAGCCGGTCATGAGCGACGACATAGGTGACGACGTCCGCGTGGCTGCCAACTTCCAGCGGGATGCTCTTATCAAGGAACTCGCGCCCCCAGGCGATCACGCGCGCACCGCGTTCAGGGTCATAGCCCTTGCCCTTCGGCAGGTCGCCCAGCGCATCGGTCCCGTAGAGCGCATCATAAAGCGAGCCCCAACGGGCATTGGCCGCGTTCAGCGCATAACGGGCGTTCATGATGGGAACGACCAATTGCGGGCCAGGGATTGAGCTTATCTCTGGATCGACATTGCTGGTTTCAACGCTGAAGTCTGGGCCAGCTGGCACCAGGTAGCCAATCTCTTTAAGGAACGCCTTGTAGGTCGCCATGTCGATGGGCTGGCCTTTACGCTCACGGTGCCAAGCATCGATTTTGGCCTGCAGGTCCTCGCGTTTTTCCAGCAGCGCCTGATTACGCGGACCAAAATCTTTGACCAAAGCGGCAAGCGCATTCCAAAAAGTGTCGGTGGTGATGCCTGTGCTGGCCAACGCATCATCTTCAATCAAGGCGCAGAGGTCTTTGTCCACCTGCAATCCGGCTCGAGAAACGTAAGAGTAAGGGAATGTCTGAGCCATTGAGATCTCCGTTGACGCTGCTTTGGGTGGGAAATGAGGCATCCTGCCGCCGTCGTCAATGCAGCGCAGCAAAACGGGCAAATCGCATCTGATTTGAGCGGCTTTGTCGAAAAATGTCGTGTTTTTTGTCAAAATCGAAGGGCGTGGTACCGTTCGTTTACACTTGGTTTAGCGCGCATGGCGTACCGTGGTCCCATGTATATCGACGTGGCACCCCTGGACATTATGGTGATCGACGATTCGGCTTATATGCGCCGGATCGTCTCGGCAATGCTGCGCGGTTTTGGCGCGCGGCGTATCCATGAAGCCGAGGACGGTGCGGATGCGCTTGAGAAAATCGAGATGCAGCCGCCTGACATGATCATCGTTGATTGGGTTATGCCGGTGTTGGATGGGGCGGAGCTTGTGAAGCTCATTCGCCAGCCCAACTTTGTGTGCGCGTATGTGCCCATCATCATGTTGACCGGCCACACCGAGCGCAGCCGCGTTCTTGCCTCCTCAAAGCTTGGCGTGAACCATTTTCTCTCTAAGCCTGTGTCGGCCAAAGCGCTCTACAATCGGATGGCCGATTGCATTCTTTATCCGCGCCGGTTTGTGAGCACGGATGAGTATTTCGGGCCCGAACCACGCAGCCAAAACGAGGGCCAGTTGCGCACACAAATTGGCGTTGCCCTCGACGAAAATGGCATGCCGCTGGAGCAGACCGGCTAAACGCTCTTTTCTCTCCTGCGCTCTTCCACGACGATGTGCCTATCTGTCGGCGATAAATGCCGTCTGACCGTCGTCAGGAACGCGCAAAAAAAAGGTGCCGCGTGGCACCTGGAGGAGATTCAAGGGAGGAGTGGATGCCGCGGCACCCCTTGGCACATCACATGATCGCCAATGGTGTGACCATCCCACATAATCCAAACCTTTGGAAGTCGGGTGAAACCCATTCGGGCAGATGCTTAGCGGCGTTCGTCTAATGCGACCGCAGTCTTTCCAAGTACAGGTGTGGTGTTTGATCAGCCAATTTTCCGCCGATGCTGCGCCGGCGCGCAGCAAGCTGCTAGATAACCTTAAGGTCACTCTCGCTGGCGCGTGGCATGCCGCTGGCTTTCTGGTTTGACGTGCCCGATGCCGTTGCCGCTGCGATCTTGCCGCCCGACTGTGATGATCCAGATGCTGGGGATTCCGTTTTACTGGACTTGTTGTTGCTTGACGCTTTCCCAGTGGACTTTGTGGTTGCCTTAGCAGGCGCCTTGCGGCTGGTTGATGCTTTTTTCTTGGCGCGAAGGCGATCACGGGCCTCGACCAAGGAGGTCACCAAGTTGCTATCTGCGCCATCTTCCTCGGCTTCATCAAGCAAAGCATTGATGCGGTCATTGCCATCGAGCTCGACGGCCACATTGGCTGTGAGAGAGGCCGTCAATTCGTCGATGGATGCGCGAAGTGTTTCCGGGTCGGTTGGGATGGCGTCTTTGTTCTTTGCCGACGCAAGGGCGGCCGGCAGCGTCAAGTCTTCCCCGTCAATGCTGACCAATTGTGGGCCGGGGCGAGGGGCATTGCGTAACTCGGTTTCAAGCTCGTCGATTTTGGCCATCAGGCGGTTACGGTCAGCCTCGAAGTCAGCTTTTGCAGCAGCAACAGCCTGATTGTCGTCACGCGCATCCAGCAACAGACGTGCGCGTGCAGCAGACGCTTCAGCAGCATTCTTGTCGGATCGCAGCTGACGCACTGTTTCGCGCAGATTCTCGATCTGAGCGCGCGCCATAGAAGCTGCATCGCCGGATTCGGCAAGTTGCGAGGCGACACTTGGATCACCGTCACCGGCCAGATGGGCAGCCAGTTCGGCGCGTAGGCTTTCGGTTTCCTGAGTCAAGCGGCTGACGTCGTCATCGCGCATTGCCAGCTCTTGGCGGGCATCGGAAAGGTCGCGGCGCATATCCGCCATTTCGGTGTTGCGGCGCATCAACGTTTCTTCGTGTTCGCGCAAACGCTCCCGGGTGGTGTTAAGCGTATCGCTCAAGTTCACCAGCGAAGACTGCGTGTCGTCGCGTTCAGCCAGAGCAAGAGCCGAAGAGGATGTCATCTGATCGGCCATCAGGCGGGCCTGTGCCGACATTTGCCGCTCGCGGTCTAGGGCTCGTTCCAACTCACGAATGCTGATGGCAGCGCGAGCTTGAGCGCCCGCAATGCGAGCCTCAAAGGCGCGCAGTGTTTCGGGCCGATCGCGTTCAAGGCGAGCACGGGTGAGCCGAACCGCACGGACCCAGACCAGCCGACAGGCGATGAGGCCCAGCAGGCACGCGCTGAAAAAACCGAGCAAAAAGACGACGATATCGGCTACTGTCACTGGAAATCCACCTGGCACACGCTGTTAATTGACTGTCAACCATGAGCGCCAATTGCGCAAGGGTTGACTGGCCAACAAGCTTAACAAAACAGCATGCCGGGGGCGTGACAGCGGTCACATTTCAGCGATTTTTGCGCTTCAGGGTGACGTAACGCCAAGTGTGCCGATAAAACAGGGCGCCTCCGAGACCAGTTCGCGCGTTTTAGAACGGGTTCCAGGTCGGCTGGCGCGTGAACTTCAAATAGCCGACATTGATGCCAAGGCGCGCGCCGATGCCCGCGCGGATGGGTGCAACCACCACCTGGGCCGATTGATTGGCTGATACGGACAGTCCACCAACCAAGAAGGCTGACCCGCTGACGCCTGGGAAGCGCTGATACATCGTGTCGACGGATGGCAGATTGTACACCAGAACCATCGTGCGGGTTCCATCGCCGCCCATATCAAAGCCGATGGATGGACCTTGCCAGTAAACACGATGGTTGCCAGCGTTGCGGGTGTAAAGGACGCCTTCGCCGTAGCGCAAACCACCAAAGAATGCGGCGCTGGCCTCCTCGCCCAGGATGTACCCGTTGGGCTGACCGTACTGACTGGTGAGGTTTTCAACTACGTCGGCCAAGCCGCGCGCCATTGTTCCGAAAAAGACGTGCCCGGAATCTACCAGCTCTTGCGAAGAAAAGGTGTTGCCGGCGCCCTGCTGTTGCTGCGCGTGCACGAGCAGCGGGGAGACCAGGGTGAGGGCGGCCGCAAGTAAGCAAGCCAGAAGCGTGCCTTGTAGGCGGCGCCATACGAGCGTGGCGTGCAATGAAGATGCGATGGCGAGGGACATGATCGGTTCCTTCCAAATACAATCCCAAAAACGGTGCGGTCACCTTGCTGCGCGCTCGGATCGATTGCGGCAGCTTTTGGCTTTTCTGGCCTGGCTTAACGGACCGCTTAAGGATCATCGCTAAGGTTTGACCATTCTAAGGCCGGACCGGCTTGGGAAGCGGATCTCACCGCCTGCCCATGAGCTTCCCGGCAAAGTAATGGGAATATGGTGAACAAATGGTTCAGATGGCCATTGTGGGTCGGGAGAGATTGCGGGCGCGAGCTGGTACAATGCTGGCTGCCTTGATTGTGCTCACAATGGCCAGCACGTCGGTTTCAATCGCCCACGCCAATGAGCGCATTATTTCTGATCCCAACCATCAGATCGCACTGTTTGGCTATGACTCTGTGGCCTACCTTGCCGATGGGCAGCCACGGCTTGGCACGTCGGAGTTCGAGGTAATCTACGAGCGGTTGGTGTGGCGGTTTGCCAATGAAGGCAACATGTTGGCCTTTGTCGATGATCCCCAGCGCTTCGTGCCGTCTTTTGGGGGACATGATGCTCTTATGGTTGCACGCGGGGCAGCTGCGGTAGGGCAACCGACAGTCTGGTGGGCCCTTGGCGGACGCGTCTTTCTGTTTCGCAATGCCGCCTCGCGCTATGCCTTTTTGCTCGAAGCTGCCACTCAGATCCAGGAGGCCGATGCTGCCTGGCCACAGGTGCGCGAAACATTATCGCCTTAGGACGATGAATTGTGATGTCGTGCGCCAAACGACTTGTCTGGTACGGTATCTCGCCTGCTAAGCTGCGTGCGATTCGAAAGCAAAGCGATGATCGATTGACGCGGAGCGTCTTGATACGCTTGCAACCAACCTGCTCGGCGTAGTGCAAAGGAACACAAGCATGTCCGCATTTCCACAACCAACCCCAATGGAGTTGGCCTCCTTGATTGTGAGCAAGACATGCCATGACATCATTTCACCGGTGGGTGCTTCATCCAGCGCGATGGAAATGTGGATGACAGCAAAAGATGACTCCACGCGTGAGGTGGCACAGACGCTGATGCAGAAATCAGCGGCCCAGGCGGTTCATAAGCTGTCGTTCGTGCGGCTTGCCTATGGAGCCTATGGCGATGTTGGTGGCGATGTTGACCTGGGCGAGGCAATGGATGTCACAATGCCCTATATTACCGATGATCGCACAACGCTGGCCTGGAACCTGGAGCGTATCATTGCGCCGAAGGCGGTTGCAAAGCTGGCGATGGGGTTGCTTTCGCTGTGTAAGGATGCCGTTCCACGCGGCGGTGAAATTTCGATTGAAGGCACCGATCTTACCGGTAAAGCGCAATTGTCAGTGGTCGGTGTGGCAAAGAAGGTCATCATTCCACAGGGGGCTGAAGATGCGTTGTCGCGCCGTTTTGAAAGCGGTGTTCACGCGCGTAACGTGCATCTCTTCCATTTGATGTGCCTTGCCGATGAAGTCGGCGTTCGCATTGAGCCTGACATGGGCGACGATTCAATCACGTTCAAAACTATGCCGATCTAACCGGCACGACAGAAAGCCCTAAGGTCAATTTTTTCAACCGTGCCACAGACTGGGTCTGGCGTTGCGCGCTTGGACTTGGCAAAGTTGCGCGCGCGATGATCACAATCATCGGTTTCAGCTAAAATTAACCGTTCCATCCCACACTCTGCGTGAAAGTACCTTGGGCGGCACCAGAAGGTGTTGAGCAGGTGCCGACACGTGTTCGCCTGTTGCTTGCTGGGCGCTTAATGGGGGTGTGAGTATGGATGACCTGCTTTTAGAATTTTTGACCGAAACCAACGAGAGCCTTGATGTTGTTGACGTTGAGTTGGTCAAGTTTGAACAAGATCCGAACAATGCGCGGATCTTGGATAATATCTTTCGTCTCGTTCACACCATCAAAGGCACCTGCGGCTTTTTGGGTTTGCCGCGATTGGAAAGTCTGGCGCATGCCGCCGAAACGCTTATGGGCAAGTATCGTGATGGGTGCCCTGTCACGACCGAAGGCGTTAGCCTTATTCTTCTCTCCATTGATCGCCTAAAGGCGATTCTGGCTGATCTGGAAGCCACCGGTTCTGAGTCCGTTGGTGACGATCAGGATTTGATCAGTGAGCTGGAACGCTTGTCGATCGCCGCTGAGAGTGGCGAGGCCGTTGCTGAAGCTGAGCCTGAGCCTGAGCCAGAACCTGAGCCCGAGGAGGTGCGCGAAGTGCGCGTCGGCGAGGTTCCGCTTGATGAGCTCGATCGCATCTTCAATGAGACGGAAAGCGATTATGATGCCGAGGCCGCTGCCAAACAGCAGATGGAAGAGGCGTTGGCTGAAGTCAAAGCTGCTGGTGGTGCAGCTCCCGCCGAAGCAGCGGCTGCAGAGGAAGAAAAAGCTCCAGAGCCTGTGAAAGCCGAAGCGCCCAAGGCAGAGGCCAAGGCGGCACCCGGCCGACCGAAGCTCAACAAGGATGAGGCCAATTCTGGAACGGCCGCCGAGGCCAAACCGTCTGGTGAGAAATCGTTGGCAGCCCAGTCGATCCGTGTGTCGGTCGATACGCTGGAAAACCTGATGACGATGGTTTCGGAACTGGTGCTGACACGCAACCAGCTTCTGGAAATCGTGCGTCGCCACGAAGATTCCGAATTCAAAGTGCCGCTGCAACGCCTGTCAAACGTGACCGCCGAGTTGCAGGAAGGCGTGATGAAAACGCGCATGCAGCCGATCGGCAACGCCTGGCAGAAATTGCCGCGTATCGTGCGTGACTTGGCTGGCGAACTCGGCAAAGACATCGACTTGGAGATGGTCGGCGCGGAAACCGAGCTTGATCGCCAAGTTCTTGATCTGATCAAAGATCCGCTCACCCACATGGTGCGCAACTCCGCTGACCACGGCCTTGAGATGCCTGCTGATCGCGTGGCAATTGGCAAGCCTGAAAAAGGCACAATCAAGCTTTCAGCTTACCACGAAGGTGGCCACATCATCATCGAGATTGCCGATGATGGTAAGGGGTTGCCGACCGAACTTCTGAAGAAAAAGGCGATCGATAATGAGCTTCATACCGAAGCCGAAATCGAGCGCATGTCCGAAGCGCAGATCCATAAGCTGATCTTCCATCCGGGCCTCTCCACTGCCGCCAAGGTTACCAATGTCTCCGGTCGCGGTGTGGGCATGGACGTGGTGCGCACAAACATTGAAGCGATTGGCGGCACCATCGATCTGAAGAGCAAAGAAGGCTCTGGTACGGTCGTGATGATCAAGATTCCGCTGACGCTGGCCATTGTGTCGACGTTGATTGTGGAATCCTCTGGCGAGCGCTTCGCCATTCCGCAGCTAGCTGTTGTGGAACTGGTGCGTGCGCAGAAGGACAGCGAGCACAAGATCGAAACGATCCGCAACACCCCGGTTCTTCGTCTTCGCGACAAGCTGTTGCCGCTCTCGCCACTGTCCCACCTGTTGGGTGTTGAAAGCACGAGCAACACCGAGACGATTGGTGAAGAAGGCTTCATCGTGGTGATGCAGGTCGGCAATCAAACCTTCGGTCTTGTGGTTGATGCCGTGTTCCACACTGAGGAAATCGTGGTCAAACCGATGTCCTCAATGCTGCGGCATCTGGCGATGTTCTCCGGCAACACCATTTTGGGTGATGGCTCGGTGATCATGATCCTTGATCCCAACGGTATCGCCAATGCCATCGGCTCCGCGATTGACAGCGAAGTGGCTGAACAAACGAAGACCGAAGAGAAAATTGTGGCATCAAGCGAAGCCCAACCAGTTTCTCTGTTGGTCTTCCGGGCCTGCGGTGATGAGCCCAAGGCCGTTCTGTTGTCGCTTGTCACCCGGCTTGAGGAAATCCAAACCGAAGCCATTGAGCATGCCAATGATCGTGACCTGGTGCAGTATCGTGGCAGCCTCATGCCGCTGGTGAAAGTGCATGATGACATGAAGCTGCGCGATAAAGGCACTCAGCCGATGCTGGTTTTTGCCGATGAGCATCGCTCCATGGGTCTCATGGTCGATGAAATTGTCGATATCGTCGAAGAAGTGCTGGACATCGAAGTAACGTCTGACAAGCCCGGCGTGCTTGGCTCGGCAGTCATCAAAGGCAAAGCCACCGAGGTGATCGATGTTGGCTACTTCATGCCGCTGGCTTTCGATGATTGGTTCATGATGAAGGATGTCGGCTCAGCTCAACAGAATTTCGAAGTTCTGTTGGTCGATGACTCCACCTTCTTCCGCAACATGCTAGGGCCGGTTCTGCGGTCGGCTGGCTACAGTGTGACGGCGTGTGAAAATGCTCATGAAGCGCTTGAGCTGCTTGAAGATGGGCGCCGGTTTGATGCCATTGTCTCGGACATCGAGATGCCGGGACTGTCCGGATACGAGTTCACAACGCAAGTGCGCAAAGATGCACGCTACGCAAACACCCCGATCATCGCGATGTCGGCGCACGCCACGCCAGCGGCCATTGAAAAGGGCCGTGAGGCAGGCTTCTCCGACTACGTGGCGAAGTTCGACCGCACAGGTCTGATTGCCTCGATCAAAGAACAAACCAGTGAAGTGGAGTTGGCGGCATGAGCGCCATTCGTGAAGCAAGCAAAAATGACAGCCGGATAGCCTCTGGCCTCGACGTGCTGTCCAAAGATGTAACGCAATATGTGACGGTTTACATCGCCGATCAGCTGTTTGGTCTTCCCATCAGTCGCGTGCACGATGTGTTCACGCCCGATGCGATGACACCTGTGCCGCTGTCCGACAAAGAGGTCGCAGGGGTTCTCAACCTGCGTGGTCGCATTGTCACAGCCATCGATATGCGTTGGAAGCTCGATCTACCCAAACCTGATGAGTCGATGAACCGAATGGCCGTTGGTATCGATTATAAAGGCGAAAGCTACGGCTTGATCATCGACCGGGTGGGCGAAGTGCTGAACCTGCCGATGGGTGAACGCGAACCCAATCCGGTGAACCTTGATCCGCGTTGGGCGACGATTTCCGCCGGCGTTCACCGTTTGGAAGGAACGCTGATGGTAATCCTTGATGTAGATAGCGTGCTGCAGTCGATGAGTGTCAGCGCCGCTGCATAAGCGCTTCCCAAATACTGGGCTAAACCGGTTCTTGAAAGGACACTTCGCAATGAAAACCTGCCTGGTTGTTGATGATTCCAGCGTGATCCGAAAAGTCGCGCGGCGCATTCTAGAGGACTTGCATTTTGAAGTTCTGGAGGCTGCCGATGGTCAAGAGGCGCTGGAAATGTGCCGCGAAGCTATGCCGGACTCCATTTTCTTGGATTGGAACATGCCGGTCATGGACGGTCTTGAATTCTTGAAGGCGTTGCGCGCCGAAGAGGGTGGGATGGAGCCGAAGGTTGTGTTCTGCACCACGGAAAATGATGTTGCCCATATCGCCAAGGCAATGCGTGCAGGGGCGAACGAGTACATTATGAAGCCGTTCGATCGCGAGATCGTTGAGGCCAAGTTTGCCGAAGTGGGCTTAACTTAGACGTTCGCGTCGGCCCGATCCTCTGCTTTCCAATACCCAATTCCCACCGCGTGAGTGTGCGCGGGTTCTCTTGTTAGAGTGACGTCTATGTCAGCTACTGCCGCCCGCCAACCAAAACCCGTTACCGATCCCGTTCGCGTGATGGTGGTTGATGATTCCGTTGTGGCACGTGGGCTCATGGCCCGCTGGGTCGACGAGGATCCAGCGCTTGCGGTCGTTGGCACCTTGCGCACCGGCAAGCTGGCCGTTGAGCAGATTGCCAAGCTTGAGCCCGATGTGGTGGTGCTTGATATCGAGATGCCAGAAATGGACGGGCTGACAGCCTTGCCATTGCTGTTGAAGGCGCGCCCGGGCGTTCAAGTCGTCATGGCGTCCACGTTGACGCGGCGCAACGCTGAAATTTCTTTGAAGGCGCTTTCACTCGGCGCCGCAGACTATGTACCCAAGCCGGAAAGCAATTCCGGCGTTTCTACCAGTCCTGAATTCAAGCGTGATCTGGTTGCAAAAGTGATTGCCCTTGGCGCACGTGGTCAAACGACAGCACGCTCGCCGCATATCTCGCGTCCGGACGCCCCGGTTAAGGTGACCAGCACACTGGCGCCATCTATCGTAAACAAAGCTGCGGTATCAGCGGGCAACATGCGCCGCTGGTCTTCCAGTGTTCCGCGCATTCTGGCCATCGGCTCATCAACAGGTGGCCCTCAGGCGCTCGCAACGTTTTTCAAAACCGTCGGTCCCGCAGCAACGCGCGTGCCCATTGTGGTGACGCAGCACATGCCGGCTACATTTACGGCCATCTTGGCAGAAAATCTCGGCAAGGCTGCCGGGCTGCCTGCTGCTGAAGGGCGCGATGGCGAAATGCTGAAGCCTGGTCACATTTATGTGGCCCCCGGTGGAAAGCACATGATTATCAAGCCGGAGGCTGGAGGCGCAAAGATCGCGCTCACGGACGGTCCGCCGGTGAATTTTTGCAAGCCCGCTGTTGATCCTTTGTTTGACTCGATTGCCGAGGTTTTTGGCTCAGCGGTTTTGGCTGCTGTGCTCACCGGAATGGGCAATGATGGCGGCAAGGGCGCTGTACGCATTAGCGATGCGGGTGGCAGTGTCGTCGCCCAGGATGAAGCGACGTCAGTCGTTTGGGGCATGCCGCAGGCCGTTGTTCAAAACAAGGCATGTTGTGCGGTTCTGCCCCTGGATTTGCTTGCTGGCAAAATTGCCAAACTGTTGAAAGGGGAGCGCCCATGACACCGGCAGACTACGATTTTCTGCGGTCTTTCTTGAAAGAGCGCTCTGGCTTGATCCTATCCAATGACAAACAGTACCTCATCGAGAGCCGCTTGATGCCGGTAGCTCGGAAAGAGGGTTTGGATACGATCTCAGCGCTTGTGGCCAAGCTTAAAACGCCTCTTGGGCGCACAGCCGGCGAGGCTGTGGTTGAAGCGATGACCACCAATGAGAGCTTTTTCTTCCGCGATAAAACGCCATTCGATCATTTTTCCAATGTGATGCTTCCACAAATGATGGACGCGCGTAAATCGCAGCGAAAAATTCGGATTTGGTGTGCCGCTGCCTCGACGGGGCAGGAGCCCTACTCCTTGGCAATGATCATCAAAGATATGGGGCTGAAAACGTCCGCTTATCGCTTTGAAATCGTCGGCACCGATATTTCACGTGAAGTTCTTGAGCGCGCAAAGGCTGGAACCTACTCACAGTTTGAGGTTCAACGCGGTCTACCAATCCAGATGCTTCTGAGCCATTTCACTCAAAAGGGCGAAACGTGGGAAATCTCACCGGCCATTCGGCAGATGGTGCAGTACCGACCGTTAAATCTGTTCGATAGTTTCAGCGCGCTCGGCACGTTTGATGTGGTGTTTATTCGCAACGTGCTGATCTATTTTGAGCAAGCTGCCAAGATTGCCATTCTGGAACGGGTGGCCAAGCAGATGGCCCCTGATGCCTTCATGGTTTTGGGTGCCGCTGAAACCGTGGTGGGTCTGACCGATGCTTTCAAGGCGGTGCCGGGCAGCCGTGGCCTTTACCAGCCGAACCCAAATTTTGTGGCAGGTTCGGTGTCAGCGTTTCCAAGCCGCCGGACGGCATAGTTCAGCGGAAAACATCCGCACACACGAGCGTTTTCAGACAGCCCGGCCTTTGGCCGGGCTTTTTGCTGGCTGCTTCAGACACGCGATCGACAAACATCCGTGCGCAAACAAAAACGCCGCCCGAAGGGGCGGCGTTTGAAACTTTCTGGCGAAAGAGGTATTAGGGCAGTGTTGCCTTTAGGCGCTTTGCTTCATCGTGGATTCATCAGGATCGCGCAGCACATAGCCACGGCCCCAAACGGTTTCGATGTAATTCGAACCGCCAGTGGCAGCTGCCAGTTTCTTGCGAAGCTTACAGATGAACACGTCGATGATTTTCAGTTCCGGCTCATCCATACCGCCATAGAGGTGGTTGAGGAACATTTCCTTGGTGAGCGTGGTGCCTTTGCGCAGCGAAAGCAGTTCCAGCATCTGGTATTCTTTGCCGGTTAGGTGAACACGCTGGCCGTCAACTTCAACGGTTTTGGTGTCCAGGTTAACCGTGACATCACCGGTGGTGATGACAGACTGAGCGTGACCCTTGGACCGACGCACAATGGCGTGGATGCGGGCAACAAGCTCGTCTTTATGAAAAGGTTTGGTCAGATAGTCGTCGGCGCCGAAGCCGAGACCGCGAACCTTGTCCTCGATGCCTGCCAAACCGGAGAGGATCAAGATCGGTGTCTTAACCTTTGCCAGGCGAAGCGTGCGAAGCACTTCGTACCCTGACATGTCCGGGAGGTTCAAATCGAGAAGAATGATATCGTAATCGTACAGTTTTCCGAGATCGACGCCTTCTTCACCAAGGTCCGTCGTGTAGACATTAAATGCTTCGGACTTCAGCATCAGTTCGATGCTTTCAGACGTTGCGATGTCATCCTCGATTAGCAAAACGCGCATGCCAATCCCCTTTTGCCCTATCCTAGGTTTTCGCCGCTCGAAAACGCCAAACAACGAAGGGCTTCGTTCTGCCCCGCCGTTAACGCTAACCGTGAGTGGTAAGCGAAAGGTTAAGAACACCTTCCACAGGACTGATTTACGCAACACTTTAGAAAGCATGCGGGGTGATTCGCCCGCATTGCGTTAAGATTTACCAGACGGCGAATCAGCGACGCAACCGCTTTCGGAGAACTAAATGTTCGTGAAAAGACTCTTGACGCTACGAAAGGTCTTGTCATGCAAGACCTAGCCGATCAGATCGACGACCTTCTCGACCGCGAGGTCTTCGGGCGTGTCACCGGCATACAGGGCCTTTTGGTGGAGATTGCCGGGCCGCTGCATTTGTTGGCGGTTGGCTCGCGACTTTCTGTCGAGATCAGCGAAGACCGCGAAGTTCTTGTCGAGATTGTCGGGTTTAAACCTGAACGCGCGCTTTGCCTGCCCTACGATCCGCTCGATGGTATGCGCCTGGGGTGTCGTGCGGTGCTGGTGGCCTCAGAGGCTTTGGCCAAACCATCGCAGGCTTGGCTTGGCCGCGTCGTGGATGCCTTAGGGCGCCCAATCGATGGCAAGGGCTTGCTACCGGCCGGAGCCAATGCCTTTGATCTGCGTGCGGCGCCACCTCCACCTGCAAGTCGCTCGCGCGTCGGTGGGCCGTTGGATTTGGGTGTGCGAGCGCTCAATACCTTTGTTACCTGCTGCGAGGGGCAGCGTTTGGGCATTTTTGCCGGTTCTGGTGTTGGTAAATCGGTGTTGATGTCGATGCTTGCCACCAACACCAAGGCCGACGTGGCGGTGATCGGGTTGATTGGTGAGCGCGGCCGCGAGCTGCAAGAATTCATTGAAGATGACCTTGGGCCAGAGGGCATGAAACGCGCCGTCGTGGTGGTCGCAACATCGGATGAAAGTGCGCTGATGCGACGTCAGGCGGCTTATATGGCCATGACGATTTCAGAGTTTTTCCGCTCGCAAGGCAAGAATGTCTTGCTGATGATGGACAGCGTGACCCGCTTTGCCATGGCCCAGCGTGAGATCGGTTTGGCAGGTGGAGAACCGCCGACGACGAAGGGCTATACGCCGACCGTGTTCACCGAACTTCCGCGTCTTCTGGAGCGCGCTGGCCCTGGGCTGAAAGGGGAGGGAACAACAACCGGGCTCTTCACGGTGTTGGTCGAAGGTGACGATCATAATGAGCCGGTGGCCGACGCCGTAAGGTCAATTCTTGATGGTCACATTGTCATGGAGCGTGCCATTGCGGAACGCGGTCGGTATCCGGCCATCAACATTCTTAAATCAGTTTCGCGCACAATGCCTGGGTGTGTGCCGGAAAGTGCGCGTGAAACGGTTCGCCGTGCTCGCGCTTTATTAAGCTCTTTCGGCGATATGGAAGAACTGATCCGTTTGGGCGCTTATCGCCAAGGGTCGGACAGCGTTGTCGATGAGGCTATTGCCCTCAACCCGCAGCTGGAGGCGTTTTTGAGCCAGCGTAAGGGTGAAGCGACATCGCTAGACGAAGGATATGAGGCTCTCGGCCGCATCGTGGATCGGGAGCCTGACGCGTGATTGGGAGTATTGAGTCATGAAGTCGCGTGAAAGCCTGATCCGCCTGAAGCGGTATCAAGTTGACGAGAAACGCCGCCAGGTGAGCCAGATTGAAGCCATGATGGCTGATTTTGAGCGTATGGCGAGCGAGCTTGATCGAGAAGTATCGATCGAGCAGGAGAAGGCCGGTATCACCGATATGGGTCACTATGCCTATCCAAACTACGCCAAGGCTGCCGCGCAGCGCCGCGATAATCTGCGCGAGTCTGCTGACAATTTGCGTGGTCAGCTTGAGGCTGCTCAGGATGAGTTGGCCGAGGCGGTGGAAGATCTGAAAAAGGTCGAGCTGCTTGAAGAGCGTGATCAAGAGGCCCAACGTGTCACGATGGCGACCCGCGAACAGGCCGAGCTTGAAGAGCTCAGCCAAGCACGCCGAACACGTGGTGGCATGATCGGCTGATCGACGTTGCAATTGGATAAATGTTTAAGGCCCGGCCAAGCGTCGGGTCTTTTTTTGTTGAAAATGCTTTGGTTCAGCACATCCAGCCATTTTTCGTGGCGCTGTAGCCGCGCCTTGCTGAAGGGGCAGAGTGGTAAGATTTTTGCCGGGTACGCTGGCTGAGGATCGGCACGCTGGGACATGATCATTGTGTGCAAACCAGGATAGACCTGCCCAGTTTGGACGGTAGGTGTTTTTGCGTCGTTTGCCCTTCGCACTTTTTGCTTGCTGCGCCGAGTTTCTGCGCTATTATTTAGGCGGCAATCTAAATAATAAATTCGCCTGATAAGCGAGCATTCGTATTTGTCCAAGCACTATTCCCACTTTTTTGACGCATTTCCGTATGTTTTTATTATATGCGCCGGTGTCATACTCGCGCTTGTTCTTTCTTTTTTCGACGCATTTGAACACCTATACTACCTAACCAGAGTTTATGAGGCTTGGGAGGTGGATGAGGTGGTCGTCGCAGCCTTCTCCACGCTGTTGGGGCTTATTGCTGTACTAATTGTACGGGTTCGCCGGGAAGCCCAACAACGCAAGTTGGAGCAGGATCGCCTGCATTCTCTGGTGCGGCGCGACGTCGTGACCTCCCTTCCCAATCAAATCCAGCTCACTGAAGACCTGCTTCAGCGCACCGGTGCGTTGTCTGATGGTGAAGGACATTTCGCCCTTGTTCTGATTCAACTGGATGGCGTTGAGCGCGTCTTGGACCTGCTTGGACAATCAACTGGGGATCATCTGCTCAAAGAATTCGGCCAGCGCCTGACTGAGCTCTTTGTAAGCCAGCCTGGTAGCCACCTCGTGGCAAGGATGCGAGATGGTTCATTTGCCCTGGTCGTTGCCATGGATGGGCAGATTTCTCTTGCTGAGACTGTTGTTGAGCCGGTGGTGAATTTGGCGACCCATCTTGAAACCAGTCAAGGGTTTCCGACGGCCCTTTCAGCCAATTTTGGTATTGCTCGTTGCCCCAAAGACGGCGTGTCGTCTGATACGCTTCTGCGGCGCGCTGGTGTTGCTCTCCATCGCGCTGGAAGAGCAGGCAAAAATTCGGCGATCTATTACGACGCGGCGTTAGACGAGGAGCAGCGCCAATTCTTGGCGCTGGCGGCCGACATCAAGAAAGCTTTGGAAGCGAACCAGTTCGAACCCTATTTTCAGCCTTTGATTTCCCTGAAATCTGGGCATTTGGTTGGTTTTGAAGCCTTGGCGCGTTGGGCGCACCCAACGCGCGGCGTCATAGCCCCTGGAGCGTTTATCGCGGTAGCCGAAGATGTGGGTGTTATCGGCGAACTGTTCGAATGCCTCTTGAAAAAAGTCTGTGTCGCAGCGCGCACCTGGCCCCATCACATCAAGGTATCGGTCAATGTTTCCCCTGTTCAATTGGCGGACGACCGATTTGTCGACACGTTGCTAGATTCGTTGCGGACCTATGGTTTTGATCCCCATAGGCTGGTGCTTGAGATCACGGAGAACGCTGTCGTGCGCGATATGAGCGCAGCAGGAGAAGCAATGAAGCGCCTTCGAGCGAGCGGCATTCGGTTCGCGCTAGACGACTTCGGAACAGGCTATTCGTCTTTGACCTATCTGAGCCAGTTGCCCTTCGATACGGTGAAAATCGACAAGTCCTTCGTTGCCGACTGCCACAAGGTTCACAGCAGCTACGCCATTGTGAAATCGATTATCAATTTGTGCTCCAGTTTGAGTCTCAAGACGGTGGGCGAAGGCGTTGAAGGCGTGGACGAGGCGGCCGCATTGCAGCAGCTTGGTTGTGACACGGCGCAAGGCTATTGGTTTTTAAAGCCTTCGCCGGCGCATGTTGCAGGCGAATTTATCAAGACCTGGACAGACCAGCCAGCCATTGGACGAGAATCTGGTCCTGACGGAAGTCTGGTTTTCGAGTGACAACTGAAAACCCTGCCGGTTATGGCGCACCCAGGCGAGCGCTGGAGCCGTTTTGCGTTTGAGTTGAACCCCACTTGGCGGCCCTTCTCATTGCACCAGGGCCCGTTGCAAAACACCTGGCCCATGTAAAAAACCGAAGGTTCTAATTCAGCACGTCTTGCCATTCTTTGTGGCGATGAAGCTGGGCTTTGGCGAAAGGGCAAAGCGGAATGATCTTAGTGCCTGACGCGCGCGCATCCATTACAGCCCGCTCAACCAGCTTCACACCCACCCCCATGCCGCGCAGCTCATCGGGCACACCAGTGTGATCGATGATGATCAGCGTGTCGCTCGCCCGTGAATAGGTTAGCTCGGCATCAGGTTTGCCCTCAATGTGCGAGGTGTACGCGCCTTTCGACCCTTCTTCTTGATGCGTAATGGTCATTTCGGGGGTCGGTTTTTCCATAAGAGCAAGGTCCTTTAGGGGTCTGAGAAATCTGCCAGAGGAATTTGCGGCGCGATGTTGCGCGGCAGAACGCCGGTCAATCGAGGATCCGGCCCCAACTCAACGCGTTGCTGGAACGGTTTGAAGCCTCGCCGCCGATAAAACGAAAGAGCGGCAGGAGAGTCAAAGGTGCAGGTGTGTAGCCAGACATTTTTGATACCGGCTGTCCAGGCTGCCGCGATGCCGTGCTCCATAAGAACCGGGCCAAGCCTTTGACCGGTGGCTTCAGGGATGAGTCCGAAATAGCTGACTTCGAGCGTATCCTCTCCTTGTTGCTGCGCTTCGAATAGACCGACGGGCAAGCCGGCTGCATCGAAGAGATAGCGTAAGGTTGTGGTGGGTGCGGTGAGGAGCGAACGAATGACCTCATCGCTTTTTTGTAAGCGACCGAACCATAGCCAGGGGTCGCCCACGGCGCGGTACAGCTTTTTAAAATCATCTAGGTTGACCGGGTCTGGCTGAACGAAAGCGTAGCCCGGTGGCAAGGGAAAAGCGTCGGTGTTCGGTGGAGTTGTCCTTTCAAGACTGGTTTCGATGGTGGCCAGCAGGCCCGCCGGAACGACGGCGAACCCATTCTCTAGGGCAAGAGAGGTTGGCATGGGGGGTGTTGGCTTGCAGTTGTCTGCGGGTGTGTTTGGCATTAAGCGATCTGTCCAAATGTCTTCAGCTTGGCGCGCGGATGCACCTCTGCCTGGCTGAGAATGGCTGTTTGTGGACGAAAGCGCTCAATGATTGCGCGGATATGACGGCGGACGCCTGGCGAAACGAGCATCACGGGCACTTCGCCCTGCTCGGCAGCCGTGTTGAAGGCGGTGTTCACCGAGGCGATGAACTCCTGGAGTTTTGTGGGCGCCATAGCCAAGTGTTTGTCGTCGCCTTCGCCCACCAGTGCATCGGCAAAAGCCTGTTCCCACGTCGGTGAAAGCGGCAGCAGTGGCAGATAGCCTGCGGGCGATTGATGGGCGGCGCAGATTTGTAGGGCGAGGCGCGTGCGCACGTGCTCGGTGATCGCTTGTGGCGTACGAGCGAAGGCGCTGGCTTCGGCAATGCCTTCCAAGATCGTCGGCAGATCGCGGATCGAGATGCGCTCCGAAAGCAGGCTTTGCAGCACCCGCTGTATGCCGGATACCGATATCTGTCCGGGCACGATGTCATCGACCAGTTTTTGCTGAGCGGCTGGCAGCTCGTTGATGAGGTTTTGCGTGTCGGCATAGGACAGAAGATCGGCGGTCGATGATTTGATGATCTCTGTGAGGTGCGTGGAAATCACCGTTGCCGGATCGACCACTGTGTATCCCTTGATCTCGGCCTGATCGCGCAGCTTGCCTTCAATCCAAGTGGCTGGCAGGCCAAAGGTGGGCTCGGTGGTTTCGCGCCCTGGCAGATCGACCGCGCCGCCGGTTGGGTTCATGGTCATGAACTGGCCGGAAAAGACCTCGCCAGTGCCGGCTTCCACTTCCTTGACCTTCACAACATAGGTGTTGGCGCCGATTTGCATGTTGTCGAGCAAACGCACCGAGGGCATGACAAAGCCAAGCTCGCTGGCCAGAGACCGGCGCAGGGCTTTGATTTGTTCGGTCAGCCGATCGGCACCTTCACCATCATCGATCAGGTTCAAGAGGCCATAGCCAAGCTCGATGCGTAGATCATCAATGCGCAGTGCCTTGGAGATTGGTTCTTCAGCTGGGGGCGCGTCAGCCGTAGCTTTTTTCAGCACCTCTTGAGCCTTCACTTCTGTCGCGGCGTCTTGGATTTTCTTTGAGGATCGCCAGGCAAGATAACCCGCGCCTCCTGCCAATCCGAGGAATGGGATCAACGGGATGCCGGGCAGCATGGCCAGCACGACCATGACGAAGGACGACATGCCAAGCGCTTTGGGATAGCCGGAAAGCTGCGTCATCAGCGCCTTGTCGGCAGCGCCCGATACGCCAGCCTTGGAAACAAGAAGACCGGCGGCCGTGGAAACAATGAGCGCTGGGATTTGGCTGACCAGGCCATCACCAACGGTGAGCAGCGTGTAGGCACGACCGGCATCACCGAACGACATATCCATCTGCGCAACGCCGATGACAATGCCGCCAATAATGTTGATGAACGTGATCATCAATCCGGCGATGGCATCGCCGCGCACGAATTTCGACGCACCATCCATGGCCCCGAAGAACGAGCTCTCGTCTTCCAGCTCTTTGCGGCGTGTTTTGGCGGTTTCTTCGTCGATGAGGCCGGCGGACAGATCAGCATCAATGGCCATCTGCTTGCCCGGCATGGCGTCCAAGGTGAAGCGGGCGGCGACTTCGGCGATGCGGCCCGAACCCTTGGTGATGACCACGAAGTTCACAATCACCAAGATGCCAAAGACGATGAGGCCGATGACAAAGTTGCCACCCATGACGAATGAACCGAACGCTTCGATCACTTCACCAGCGGCATCGCCGCCGGTGTGACCATCGGCCAGAATGAGGCGGGTCGAGGCAAGGTTGAGCGCCAACCGCATCATGGTGGCGATCAAGAGCACCGTGGGAAATGCGGAGAACTCCAGCGGCTTATGGATGAACAAAGCCGTCATCAGAACAAGCACAGAGAAAATGATCGAGACTGCCAGGAACAGGTCGAGCATGAACGGCGGCATGGGCATGATGAGGACGACAAGGATTGTCATCACACCAAGGGCGAGGAAAAGATCGCCGCGCCAAAGGGCGCCCTTTAGTTGTTCCATTGATGGAAAAGGGAAGGGCAGGCCAGATTTTGTTGGTGAAGATGCCGATGTATCGGCCATGCGCAGCGCCCCTTTGACACTTTCGCGATTGGAAAGTGCGACTAGGCAGTTTTTGCCGCTTTTAGGGTAAACAGGTGGTTAACAAACGGACCGTTGGGGCGATCAGCCAACGATTAGTTTTACAGCGATGGTCCACATGACCAGGCCAATAACGCAGTCGAGGATTTGCCAGCTACGCGGATTGGCGAACAGGCCCACCAGAAGCCGAGCACCATAGCCTAGGGCAAAGAAGAACAAGAAACTTGCAAGCGCGGCGCCGACGCCAAAAGCCGCCTTGCTATCGTACTGGGCGCTGACGCTGCCCAGCAGCACAACGGTGTCGAGATAGACATGCGGGTTGAGCCAGGTCAGTGCCAAGCAGGTGAGCGTGACGGTTTTCAGCGAACTGGCGCCTTCACTGCTCGGTATGAGGCTTTCGCCGCCGTGCCATGCGGACCAGAAGCTTCGTGCTCCATACCAAAACAAGAAGGCTGCGCCACCAAGAGTAAGTGTGGGCTCAATCCATGGTGCCGCACTGGTCATTGCAGAGAAGCCGAGTACGCCAGCGGCAATCAGCGCGGTATCGGACAGACCGCACACCATAATGATGGGCAAAACATGTTCGCGCCTTAACCCCTGGCGCAGAACGAAGGCATTCTGGGCCCCGATCGCGATGATGAGTGAAGCGCTGAGGCTGAAGCCAGCAAGAAAGGGAACAATCATGGCGCTTGTCTAGGCGGCGCAACAACATTAAACAAATTAAGAAAATTCAATAATGATTAGTTTTTCTAATGATCGATCCGTTCCATTTGAAGGCGTTGGTCGCTGTTGCTCAGACAGGAACGTTTGAGAGGGCGGCTGATGTTCTGGGCGTCACGCAATCAGCGGTGTCGCAGCGCATCAGAGGGTTGGAGGATCGTCTCGGTGCGCCGGTTCTGGTGCGCGGGCAACCTTGTGTGCCCACCGAGATCGGCGCGCGCCTCATTCGTCACGCCCAAGATGTTGCGTTGATGGAAAGCGCGACGTTGCGCGACATCGGACAATCGTCTGAGCGGCCAACGGTGCGCATCGCGCTTAATGCGGACAGTCTGGCGACGTGGGTCTTGCCGGGCTTTGCCCAAGCGGACGACATGCTGTTCGACATCGTGATTGATGATCAGGATCACTCTGCTGATTGGTTGCGAACCGGAGGGGTTGCCGCTGCTATTTGCAGCCGTGCCGAGCCGGTCCATGGGTGCGATGTGCACACGCTTGGTGGGCTGAACTATTGGGCGACGGCAAGTCCTGATTTTGCAGCTCGTTATTTTCCCGATGGGCTGACGGAGGCACGTTTGCGCGTTGCGCCGTCGCTGACGTTCAACGCCAAAGACAGGCTTCAAGCTGACTTTGTTCAGCGAGAAATCGGCAAGCGGATTGCATTGCCTGTCCATCACATCGCCAGCACGGAGGGGTTTGTTTCTGCCTGCTGTTTGGGGCTCGGATGGGGACTGAACCCTGTGAGCTTGGTCCGCGGCCATGTCGAGGCGGGCAGGCTGGTGACGCTTTCACCGGACACGCTTTCAACGCCATTGTTCTGGCAAGTGAGTCGCCTTGTTTCCGAGCCGCTAGCTGCGTTGACGCAGGCCATCAAAGCGCAGGCACGTGCTAACCTTTCGCGGCCTTGAACTGGCGACGCGAACCTTCCGATCTGATAAGCTTGTCAGAATTCCAGATCGTAGACAATGATGCCGTCGGTCCCACCGACGCACAGATCACAAAGCTTGCCACCCAGCGCTTGGTGCGTGGGATGCTCAGCATAGTCGACCAGTGCCTGGGCGGAGTTAAAGCGGATCACGAACCCAATCGTGTGATCGGGTGACTTGGCTTCAAAATCTCGATTGGGGCCATGGTCGAACGCTATCACACCCTGCAAGCCTCGGCTGAAGGATTCCAGTTCAACCACGACGGCTGACAGCTCGCCGACCGCGCCATCCAAAGGATGGCAAAAGACGCAATGAAGGATCATCCGGCTTGCATCACGCGTGCTTGACCGGGCTGTGGGACCGGCACTCCGTGGGCGGTGTAGTCGTTGAGCTTGTTGCGCAGCGTGCGGATGGAGATGCCCAAAATGTTAGCCGCATGGGTGCGATTGCCAAGACAATGATCAAGCGTGTCGAGGATCAATTCCTGCTCCACCTCGGCCACAGTACGGCCAACCAGTGCTCGGGTAACCGCTTCGGCGGTCATGGCTGCTTTTTGCACCGCGCTTGAAGACGGTGCTGCCTGGGCAGCAAAGTCAGCACCATCGGGCGTGATCAGAGCTTCGGCGCCAATCTCAGGACCGGATGCGAGCAGCACTGCGCGATGGATGGTGTTCTCCAGCTCTCGCACATTTCCCTGCCAATGCGCCGACATCAGCCGCGTACGCGCTGGTTCAGAAATCGGTCGCAGCGGGAAGCCATTGGTCTTGGCGTATTTTTTCGCAAAGTGATCCGATAGTGCCAGAATGTCCGCCGGGCGCTCACGCAGGGCCGGCAGAGCAAGGTTCACCACGTTGAGGCGGAAGAGGAGATCTTCACGGAAGGTCCCTTCCTTCACGGCATCGGCCAAGTTGCGGTTGGAGGTGGCAATGATGCGCAAGTCAACAGGCACCGGCTTTGAGCCGCCTACGCGGTCGATGACGCGCTCTTGCAAGGCACGCAAAAGCTTGGCCTGAAGGCGCACATCCATTTCAGAAATCTCGTCCAGCAGCAGCGTACCGCCGGACGCTTCCTCGAACTTGCCGATACGGCGGGCGAGCGCACCTGTGAAGGCACCCTTCTCGTGGCCGAAAAGCTCAGATTCCAAAAGGTTTTCTGGGATCGCGGCGCAATTCACCGAAACGAACGGCATGGTCGCGCGGTTCGACTTGGCGTGGACGTAGCGCGCCATCACCTCTTTACCAGTGCCCGACTCGCCAGTGATCATTATCGAGGCGTCCGATGGGGCGATCTGTTCGGCAAGGCGAACCACTTTCATCATCAGCGGGTCAGTGGACACCATGTCCAATTCTTCGGTGGTGACGGCGGCGAGCACGGCAGCGATGAGGGCTGGATCTGGGGGCAGGGGAATGTATTCGCGGGCGCCGTCTTTGATGGCTTTCACCGCCGCGTCGGCATCGTTCTTAACGCCGCAGGCAATGACAGGTGCCGAGATGTGTTCGCGCTCCATTGCCTGGATGAGCATTTTGATGTCCTCGGCGACATCGACCATTACGAGATCGATGGCTTGCCCGCCGCGCAGCGCATCAAGCGCTGCGGCCTGATCGTCGGCATGAATAACTTTGGCGCCGCGTTCCATCGCCATGCGCGTTGCGCTGGCCATTTGTCCGCCGAGATTGCCGAAGATGAGAAGTCGCATGGTTTAATCCTGCCGCTTTATCTTATTTGTCACTTTTGATGATTTCAGTCATGGTCACGCCGAGCTTGTCTTCAACCAGCACAACCTCGCCGCGCGCGACCAATCGGTCGTTGACGAAAATGTCGATAGCCTCACCGACGCGTCGATCCAGTTCGACCACGGTTCCGGGACCCAGATTGAGTAGTTCAGAAACCTGCATGCCAGACCGGCCAAGAATGGCCGATACGCGCACCGGGACGTCAAAAACTGCTTCGAGATCGCTGGCGTCCTTGGCACTGTTGGGATCGATATCCGCATCGGCTTCAGTGCCGGGCCCTTCCAATTGATCGAGCTCGACGCCCTGTTTGGCGGCCAGTTCATCTTTGGTGTCACTCATCGAGTGCGCCCTCCATAGAGGCCTTCATGGCCTGAGATTGATCTGTTGGTTGTGGCGCTGATGATCGACCGCGCGCAGCAAGGTATCCGGCAATGAGATCATCAATGCCTTTTTCAATGTCGTCTTGACTGCGAGCAAGGCCGCCATCAGCCCATTCAATGCGGGTATCACTGGGCGCGAAGTCTTCCTCGCCCATAAAAATCAGCCGCCCTTCAAATCCTTGGGTGGCAGCGATGGCTTCAAGGCGCTCGCGCACATCGTCCACGTGGTCAGCGTTCATGCGAACCACAAGGTGAGAGGCATCAAACATCGGAGCCAAGCAGGACCTGAACAGGTTTTCGACCTCGCCAACGGGTTCAGCGTTAAGCAACCGACGCGCAAGCTTTTTGGCCGCCGATATAGCGATGCGAACGGCACCTTCTTCACGCAGCCCGATTTCAGTGTCCAAGCGTGACAGCATGGTTTGAACAACAGTGGTGAGACGCTGGGTTTCTTCGGCCAGGGCATTGGAGCCCTCTTGCAGAGCCTGTTGGCGTCCGGCCTCGTGAGCCTCGGTACGAACCTTGCGTTCAAGGGCCGCCATCTGTGCTTCGTGTTCATACAGACTGATGGTTGGTTCAACCTCGACCTCTTCTTTGACGCGGTTTTCCGCGTCAAAATCCAGATCGAACAGGTAGCGTGGGACTGTGGCGGGCGCGGTCATCAGTAGATCACCTCGTCATCGCCAGAATTTTTGGAGATCACCATTTCCCCTTTGGCAGCCAGGTCTTTGGCAAGGTTCACCATTGTCATCTGAGCTTCGTCGACATCACGCAGCCGCACCGGACCGAGGATCTCCATCTCTTCGCGAATGGTGGTGGCCTGGCGGGTCGACATGTTGCTCAAGAAGAATTCGCGCAGTGTTTCGTTGGCGCCTTTGAGCGCGACTGGCAGTTTGGCCGTGTCGGCGCTGCGCAGAAGGATCTGGATCGACGATGCATCGACCTTGCCGAGATCTTCGAAAGTGAACATGAGCGCTTTGATCTTCTCGGCCGACTCCCGGTTGTCCTCTTCCAGGGTTGCGAGGAATTTTGCCTCGGTTTGCCGGTCGAAATTGTTGAAGATTTCCGCCATCGTCTCATGGCTGTCGCGACGGCGCGTGGTCGAGAGGTTCGACATGAACTCCACGCGCAGTGTTTCTTCAACTTTGTCGAGAATTTCCTTTTGCACGCTTTGCATCTTCAGCATGCGCTGAATGACTTCCAGCGACAGCTCTTCAGGCAGAAGCGAAAGCACTTTGGCAGCGTGGTCGGAACGGATTTTCGAAAGAACGACGGCGGTCGTCTGCGGGTACTCGTTCTTCAAGTAGCTTGCGAGTACGTTTTCTTGAACGTTGGAGAGTTTCTCCCACATGTTGCGACCAGCTGGGCCGCGAATTTCTTCCATGATGGCGGCAACTTTGTCCGACTCCATGAACGAACCAAGCAGCCGCTCGGTGGCTTCATAGCCACCCGATAAAGCCTTGTTGGTCGTGACGTTGTCGATGAACTCGATCATTACCCCTTCGATCACTTCGGTGGAAAGACGACCGACAACGGCCATTGACTGGGAAATGTCGCGCAATTCCAATTCATCGAGCCCGCGCCAAAGGGGTTCGCCATGTTTGTCGCCAAGTGCGAGCAGCAAAACGGCTGCCTTCTCAGCACCGGAAAGATCATCCAGTCCTACAGTCGACTGATCACCACCGGCGGTTTGCTGGGCAAGCGTCAGACCTTGGCCACTGCCAACAGCGGGCGGGGCAGAATTTTTAGCGACGGCTGCGGCTGACATGGGTTACGCCTTTGCCGTTTCAGAGAGCCACGAGCGCAGGACGCCGACGGAGTCTTCGGGGCGCTCCTTGATCAGTTCACCAACCTGCTCGAGCGATTTTTTCTGCAACGCTCCGAGCGCGACGGCGTTTTCAAAGGCTTTTACAGTGGTGTTTTCCAGGGCGATCGCAGGCACATTGGGCATGGGTGATTGCAAAACTTCGCCGTTGGGTCCGATCACGACGCCTTCGGCATCTGGCCCACCTGCTGGGAGGGATTCAAGGTTGGTGCTGTCATCCTCAAACACGCGGGCAAGCAGAGGGCGGACGACAAAGAAAAGAACGATAAGTGTCAGCACGGCGATGATCGCCAGTTCTGCAGCGCGATAAATGTCATCGCGTGTAAAGGAAAACAGGCCGTCTTCTGGTGGAAGGGTCAAGTCTGGTCGGGCGGCAAACTGAAGGTTGACCACCTCGACCACGTCACCGCGCGTTTGGTCGAAGCCGACGGCAGAGCGCACCAGCATGGCAATCTGGTCGAGCTGTTCCTGGCTGCGCGGCGCATAAACCGGTGTGCCGTTCTCATCCTGGGTGTAAACACCATCAACCAGCACCGCGACGGACAGTCGTTCCAGGCGCCCAGCCTCAAGAATTTCGGTGCGGTTGGTTGATGAGATTTCGAAGTTGGTGACCTCTTCGAGCGTCTCGCGCGCTTCTTGAATACCGCCGGCGGTTGTTCCTGGATCACTACCAGGCAATTCGTTGCCGACAGTTACTTCGCCGGCGGTCGTGTCGTTTGTCGAGCCGGTTTCCTCGCGCACTTGACTGGAGCGAACCACCTGGCCATCAGGATCAAAGGTTTCTGAGGTCTCAGAAATGCGGTTGTGGTTGAGTTCGATGGCGACGTTCACCCGGGCACGACCTGGTCCGACGACTTCAGACAAGATGTCTTCGACTTGGGTGCGGATGCGGTTTTGCATAGAAAGGGAACGTTCATCGAGCGAGGCGGCCATCATCGACTCATCATCTTCTCCGGCGCCAGACGCGAGAAGCTGTCCGGCCTCATCGACGATGGACACATGGCTGGCTGATAGCCCATCAACCGCAGAGGCTGTCAGATGCTGGATGGCTCGGATTTGGCCAGGCTCAAGATCACCGCGCACGCGCAGGACGATTGAGGCGGTGGCGTCACGTTGGTTGCGTTGAAAGAGTTCCCGCTCAGGCAGAACCAGGTGCACGCGCGCTGCTGAAACGCGGTTGATCGATTGAATGGTGCGCGAAATCTCTCCCTCTAATGCGCGCAACTGGTTGACGTTTTGCACAAAGCTGGTCGCGCCGAGCGTTGAGGAGTTGTCGAAAATTTCGTAGCCGACCGTGCCGCCCGATGGCAGGCCCTGCTCAGCCATTTCCATACGCAGACGCAGTACGCGTTCTTGCGGGACCAGAATTGTGGTTCCATCGTTGCGCAGCACATAGTCCACGCCACTGCTGTCGAGTTGACGGATGACTTCTGAAGAGTCTTCAAACGTCATCTCGGTGAAAAGAGGGACCATCACTGGTGCTGTTACACGCATGGTGATGAAGGCAAAGAAGCCGATGAGCAAAGCGGCAACGATGCCCATCGCCCCTAAACGTGCAGGGCCTAAATTTTGAAAGAATGCAACCATGAATGCCTGCTCGCCCATCTGGATCGCTTAGTCTGCGCACAGATCCGTGCGTCGAAAAGCCGATAGGCAAGAATTGCCCGGTAGATGGTAAACAGGACGTTAACTCTTTGGCTTTGACACTGTTTCAGTGTGAAAAAAGAGCACAAACGCAAAAAGCCGGCCCCTGGGAGTGTTCCCGGACCGGCTGTTTGGTCTTCATCGTTCGGTTGAGGACAACGAAGCGCGGATTGGCTTCGTTCCTGATGAACCGGTTGGGCTTTACGCCCGGTACTGCTGGATGCGCGTTGTGCGAAGTCCTGCTAGGCCATGTTGATCGATCGACATTTGCCACGACAGGAATTCTTCTACCGTCAGACGATAACGCTCACACGCTTCCTCTAACGATAACAAACCACCGCGAACGGCGGCTACAACCTCTGCCTTACGGCGGATGACCCACCGACGGGTTGAAGTTGGCGGTAAATCCGCAATGGTCAACGGGCTACCGTCTGGCCCAATGACATATTTAACGCGCGGACGCTTGAACTCGGTCATCGTACTCTCACTAAAACACTCGATAACTCGAGAATGAGATTAGAGGACGGTCCTTAAAAACACCCTAAGGGGCTGCTCATGCTTTGTTAGGACTTTGAGGTGGTGTTCGACAGCGTTAGGTGCGGGTGAATACAATCGATCAATGTTTATCAAAGCACTGAAAATGCGGATTAAAAAAAATTACTCGCCGATGGCATTGAGCACCGGCGAGTGACTGATCTGTTGTTTCACTTGGCTTTAGGCGACCGGGGAATTTTAGGAGGTCGGCGCTTTGATCTCCATAATGGAGCTTAGGTTGGCGCGGACATCGCCGATCTGCAACACTGGCTCGCTGCCAGTGAAGTCAACGCCAGTCACCTTGCCCGATATCGCCGAGTAGACATTTACGGATTGACCGTCGGAAGTGTTGCCAATGACGCGGATGGAATAGATGCCATCAGGCGCTTCAGTACCATCATTGGTTTTTCCATCCCAGGTAAACGTGCTTTCGCCACGTGCGACTTGGTGTTTGGTGGTGAACATCTCGTTGCCGTTGACGTCATAGATGGTGATCGTGGAATCTGGAGCGGCAACGCCAGCGACCAGTTCCCAAGAAGCTTGGCCGCCCGCTAGGTTTGTGGTCACACCTGCGGCCGTCACCGTTGAGCCCAAATAGCTTACCGCCGCATTGACGGACTGTGCTTCAGTCGACTTGATGAGGTTCTCTAAGTAGGAGTTGGTTTGGATCTGTTGTTCAACGCCTGAGAATTGCACCAATTGCTGGGTGAACTGGGCGGTGTCCATCGGCTCAAGCGGGTCCTGATTGCGCAATTGCGTTGTCAGAAGCTGAAGGAACGTATCGAAATCGTCGGCAAGCATCTGTTGATCGCGCTGAGCATTGGCCTGCTGCGCGGAAGCGCTGGATGCGGCGGCGAGTTGATCAAGTGTCGACATGGGTGGGGGTTCCTTTGACGCGGCGACTAAATGCGGACATCCAAATGGCCTGTTACGTAAAGCTGTTGGCGAATGGCCTCGGGCGAGGCGATATCCTCAGCGGAAAGCTGTTCTTCAGCGCCTAGTGCGCTGTTGTCTCCCGCGCCGGATTCAGCGGATTGATCATCGGCGTTGGCGCTCTGTTGATCTTGAGCAAAGCCATCGGCAGCATCTTGAGCAAGTTCAAAAGTGACGGAGCCTGGCTCGGTTTTCAGGCCAGCCTGTTGCAAGGCACGCTCAAGGCTGCGCGCATCGGTGGCCAGCATGTCCAGAGTTTCCGCGCGCTCGACAATCATATGGGTGCGGGTCTGGCCGCTGGCATCCATTTCTAGACGCACATTCAATCGGCCCAGTTCCGGTGGATCGAGGCGGATGTCGAACTGGGTTTTGCCGTTCATCGCTTGACGGTTGATTTCAACAGCAAGCGCAGTCACGGGCACAGCTTGCCCCGTTGCGGCCTGTGGCACAGCCGTCATGGCAGCTTGTGCGCCGGTGGCCACCGTTTGCCCAGTCGTCATTGCTGGTGCATTGGTGCCACCCGGCTCAAGCGATGCGCCGGCCTTTGCCATGGCCTGAGTCACAAGCGCATCCAAGCTTTCCGCATCCAGGGAGCTGCTGGCCATCGTGTTGTTGGCCATCGCCGCGTCCATCCCGACGTCGCCTTCCATCGTGCCGTTCGCCATCGCATCGGCAAAGCTCATCTGTGCACCTTGCAATTGTGAGCTCTGGCCGGTTGCGTTGTGGATTGAACCCATCACGACGCCATCATTGCTCGCGCTGGCCAGGGCTTGCTGGCTGGTTTGGCCGGCCGGTTTGTTCATAAAACCAAAGCTCTGGGCGAGGGGGCCTTCGACGGGCCCAGAAGCCTGGGCGAACCAGCGAGCGAGAACACCAGGGTCTGCCTGACCTGTTGCTTGCGGCGGTACGAGTGGAATCGTCTCGCCGGAGAGGGCGGTGACGGTGATTTCATTGCGCACAACATCTGTGTCGGCGATCAGTGATGGGTCTATTAGGGCGGCGACAGCATCTTCTTGGCTGTCAGCGGTGGTCGATGTATCCCCATCAACAGGCGTGCTTGGCTGGTCATCGGCCTGGGTGCCTTCGTTCGATGCGGCTTGTTCATTGGCGGCCGCGGACTCAGTCTTATTAGTGTCTGTCGTTTCAGAGGCTTCAGACGCTTCTGACCTATTGGGGCGTTCGTTGGTTTCGGCAGGTTCGCGTGTAGATGAGCGTTTGCTGTCAGCGCGTTCATTGTCCAATCGATCGGAAAAACGCGGTGCGTCATCCGGCGCTTCGTTGCGGTTTCTGGGGGCAGGGCGCTCGGCATTCGCAGGTGGTGCGATGGGCGCTAGAAGGTCGGGCAAGGTGGACACGGGGCCTGCTCTCATTTGTTTCGTCAATATGCGCGAGGTGCTTCAAGTGTCGTGCCAAATGGGAAAACGTTGAGATTTCAACGTAATGAAGCATTTGATCGCTGAGGTGATTGGCCGGATGCGGCAAGGTTTGCCGGGTCTGCGGCGCATCTTGCCGGGCGGGAAACATTGGATTAGGACTGCTGACCTCATCTCAGGCTCTTGACCCCTGCTGTATGAAGGCAAAACCGATGGATCTTTTTCTGCCCGGCAACCCGGAGCCGGCAGCCACACGCATTGTTGTGGCGATGTCCGGGGGTGTGGACTCATCTGTGACTGCTGGCCTTGTGAAAGAAGCTGGCTATGACGCGGTGGGCATCACTCTTCAGCTTTACGATCATGGCGAGGCGATGCACCGCAAGGGTGCATGCTGCGCTGGCCAGGATATTCACGATGCGCGCAATGTCGCCGATACGCTCGGCATGCCGCACTATGTTTTGGACTATGAAAGCCGTTTCAAAGAACAGGTAATCGATACGTTCGCGGACAGTTATCTGGCCGGCGAAACACCAATCCCCTGTGTATCCTGCAATCAAAGCGTAAAATTTGTCGATCTGTTAAAAACAGCGCGCGAGCTGGGTGCGGCTGCGCTCGTGACCGGACATTATTCTCACACGCGTCTTGATGAGGCTTCTGGCCATATGGCGATGTATCGCCCGGCGGATCTTGAACGTGACCAGAGCTATTTTTTGTTTGCGACCACGCAAGAGCAGTTGGATTTTGTGCGCTTCCCCCTGGGGCATTTGACGAAGGCTGAAACGCGTGCGCACGCCGAACGCATGGGCCTGGAGATCGCCGCTAAACCTGACAGCCAGGACATTTGTTTTGTGCCCAATGGATCCTACGCCGACATTATTGCCAAGCTGCGCCCAGAGGCTGCTGAGCCAGGTGACATCGTCGATGTGCAAGGCACTGTGTTGGGTCGACACGACGGCATCATCCATTACACGGTTGGTCAGCGCCGTGGGTTGGGAATTGCAGCGAGCGAACCGCTTTACGTGGTCAAGATCGATGCACCCGCCAAACAGGTGATTGTCGGTCCGCGCGATGCTTTGGGCGTTGCCCGCGTTGCGCTGCGTGATTTCAATTGGATCGGTGGGCCTGATGTAGACCTATCCCAGGGCGTCCAGGTGGCAGCGCGAGTGCGTTCTACCCGTCCGCCCAAACCAGCCAACGTCTACACCTATGATGGCCAGACCTTTGTTGATCTGATTGAAGGTGAAACGGGCGTTGCACCGGGACAGGCATGTGTTCTCTACGAGCATGATGGCCCCGGTGCACGGGTGTTGGGCGGTGGGTTTATCGCACGCGCAATTAAGACCTTTGAAAAGGATGCAGCATAAGGGCGTATTTGTGTCGCGTTTGGCTCTCAAACTTGGTTGACAGGGGGGCGGAGCGCCCCCTATACGGCCTTTCTGCAAAGGGTGTTGCCCACCTTGAGCCCATTTGGGGCGGAGTAGCTCAGCTGGTTAGAGCAGCGGAATCATAATCCGCGTGTCGGGAGTTCAAGTCTCTCCTCCGCTACCATTTTTCTTCATATATTACAATTGGTTAGATGTTGTCCCGGTGGGCGTGCTTGCTCGTGGGCTGCCCGGGGTTGCATTCTGGGTGACAAATGCGTGCGCTTGAATGCTACAGGGTGGGGCGAATTGCTTTGAAATGGTAAGTTGGGCGGGATGCAGAAGTTCGCTGCAGGTGCAAATGCAAACCGTAGCCAGTACCAAAGCGGACACTTACAATCAGAATTGAAACAGTAGCACGCAGATCAACTTCTCAGATTGTCACCCCTTTCGCTGGAGCCGCGTAGAGTGCACACAAAACATGTCGTCAATATCTATCGACAGTCAAAAGCCATACTTCTCTCTGCGGAGATTGAACGCAGTATTTCCGCCTTCCATGATGCGCCGGATCGCCTTGTTGACGTCCGGGATGTCGATGGCCCCTTGCCCAGCAATTTTGCCGCCGGATTGGCTGCCGGCACGTCGGTAGTCACACCACACGACTAGCTCGGCATCCCCATTCACCACAAGGTTGGCGTTGTGGCTTGCGAAGATGAGCTGGCGGCGCTGCTTGGCTTCCCAAATCTGCTCAACGATGTCTTGGATAACTGGGTTGTCCAGATCGTCTTCTGGCTGGTCGATGATCAACGGCGGACCTGCCTGATTGAGAAGAGTTCTGAGCAATGCAGTCGCCTGTTGACCGGAGGACGCATCCTCAAATCTGATGTAATCGCCATCGCCGGAGCGGTATTCAAAGCTCGGAACTCGTTTGATTTCCGTCATCGCGAGACGTAGCCAGTTTTCGGAATCAAGCGACCTCCCCAACCTGTCCAAGTCGTTCGCTGTTAATCCAATCGCAGCTAGGGAAGGGGTTTCAGGTCGCGCCTCGATTCCATCTTCGCTGGGCTCAAACAGTGCTAGAGCCTCCAGCTCCGAGAGCACTGCGTCTAGCCTTTGATCGGGTTCATCTGAGTTTATGATGTCATTGCAGATGGCTTCAATCTTCTCACCACGAAACCCGGACCCTTTTAGAGATGATCGGAGAATGTCCAGGAATTCGCTGAAGTCTGTCGGCTTAGAAAGTGTAGCGCGAATTGTGTTCTCAGAATACTGGGTCAATACCTCACACTGACGCTTTAACAAGTCGTGGCGGGAAGCTATTGCTGCACGCCATTTCTCCCGCTCTTGCTCGAACACATCATGGACTTGTCCCGTTTTAATTCCGCATCCTGTTCTCGTTTAGGCCGTTTTACGTTCGAAGTCTGCGGGTGATAGCCCTCCTATTGCTGAGTGACGGCGGCGGGTATTGTAGAAGCCGTTGATGTATTGGAACAGTGCGCTGGTGACTTGGCTGCGTGATTGCCATGAGTGGCGCCAGATGAGTTCAGCCTTGAGGGTTTTGAAGAAGGTTTCGACGGCGGCATTATCATAGCAATTTCCTTTGCCGCTCATGGATACCTTGAAGCCTAACTGGCGCATCCGTTTCTGGTAATCGTGGGAGCAATACTGGCTGCCGCGATCCGAATGATGGATGCATCCAGGTGGCGGGCTGCGCAGTGCCACAGCACGGTTGAGCGCCTGAAGGGCAAGGTCCTTCTTCAACCGATTGCCGACGGACCAGCCGATCACCCGTCGCGAATGCAGATCAAGCATCACTGCCAGATACAGCCAGCCCTCACGCGTCCAGATGTAACTGATATCACCCGCCCATTTCTGGTTGGGTCTATCTGCATGGAAGTTTCGATCCAGCCAGTTAGGCGCGATGTTGAACCGATGATTGCTGTCGGTCGTGACCCTATATTTACGCGTTCTGACGACGCGAATGTCATTCTGGCGCATCAAACGGCCGACACGACGATGCCCAACCGATAATCCCGACTCCTTCAACTCCTGCGTCATTCTAGGGCGGCCATAGCTACCTAGACTGAGATGATGCTGTTCACGGATATGGGCCAGAACCATCATATCATCGCGTTGACGCTGGCTCACCGCCCGCCCACGCCAAGCGCGGTATCCACGCGATGTAACACCCAGAATGCGGCAAAGCCGATCAACGGGCATATGCTTTCGGTGCTCTTCGACAAAGGCAAATCTCATTTGCTTTGGCCCGCGAAGAACACCGTCGCTTTTTTTAAAACTTCCCTCTCCTCCAGGAGCAGGCGGTTCTCCTTACGCAGCCGCTCATTCTCCTTGGCCAGATCAATATCGGCCGATGGCGGTAGATCGTCAGGCCTGGATCTTTGAATCCACTTGGCCAGCGTCGAAAAGCCAATGCCCAAATCACTGGCGACCTGTCGGCGTGTCAGTCCGCTGGTCAGTGCAATCCGCACCGCCTCGCGCTTGAACTCGTCATTGTGTTTGCGTGCCATTCTTGTGCTCCTTGATGGCGATCATTCCATTCAAGGACACGGAACAAAACCGTGACAAGTCCAG
>JAVJSN010000008.1:0-35670 GCA_040219355.1 Hyphomicrobiales bacterium | reverse complement strand
CCCTTCTTGCTCTGGTCCTGCGGACCAACCGCAGCCCTTCTTGCTCTGGTCCTGCGGACCAACCGCAGCCCTTCTTGCTCTGGTCCTGCGGACCAACCGCAGCCCTTCTTGCTCTGGTCCTGCGGACCAACCGCAGGCCTTCTTGCTCTGGTCCTGCGGACCAACCGCAGGCTTTACGCAGCTGTAGCCTTTTGAGTTGAGTGCTGCTCTACGGCGTTGAGCGCCTGAAGCACAAGGTCCGGGCCTGCTCCATCCAGGTGCGCACCTTCAGACAGGATGCGGCGCCACTGGCGCGCGCCCGGTAAACCGGAAAACAGCCCGATCATGTGCCGGGTGATCTGGTTGAGGCGCCCGCCGTTGGTGAGATGATCTTCGATGTAGGGCAGCATGGCGCGGACGATATCACCGCGCGATAGGGTGGTTGGCGGATCGCCTGACAGCACCGCATCGGCATCCAGCAGAATGTCCGCAGGGCTCTGGTAGGCCGCGCGACCGATCATCACCTCATCTACACCCTGATCGAGCAATGTCTTGGCATCTGCCAGAGTTGCTATGCCGCCATTGATGCCGATCCACAGGTCGGAAAACTGCGCTTTCATGGCCAGCACAAGATCATAGTCCAGCGGTGGGACGTCACGGTTCTGCTTTGGGCTGAGACCTTCCAGCCATGCTTTGCGCGCGTGGACTATCACCGCATCGACACCAGCATCGCGCACCTTTGATATGAAATCGGGCAGCACCTGGTGGGGATCCTGATCATCGACGCCAATGCGGCACTTTACGGTGATGGGGATATCGGCGGCGCGCTTCATCGCCTCGACAAGGCCTGCCACATGGGCAGGATCACGCATCAAGCAGGCGCCGAAGGTGCCCGATTGCACCCGGTCAGACGGGCACCCGCAGTTCAAATTGATCGCATCATAGCCACGATCAGCGCCGATACGCGCGGCCTCGGCCAGCTTTTGAGGATCGGATCCGCCCAATTGCAGCACCAAAGGATGCTCTTCGGCTGAAAAGCCGAGCAGCCGATCGCGATCACCATGGATCACAGCATCGGCGGTCACCATCTCAGTGTAAAGCACGGCCCGCCGCGACATCAGCCGATGGAAATACCGGCAATGACGGTCGGTCCAATCCATCATAGGCGCAGTCGACAACCGCGCTGCCTCGGCGGCTGCGTTCAATGGCATTCAAATATCTCCTCGGGACCGCCGGCATTTGGGACGGACCCGCAGTGCACACCATATGCACACGATGCGTGATCCGCCACCCTGCCGCGCGTAAAGACAGGCCATCGGCGGTGTTTGAATGATGCGTGAACCGAAGCAAAGTCCGAGCGACCACTACGCTTTCGGTCCGGTCCTCCACAATTGCCGTCGCCTCTTGGAAGCCGACATTCAGTTCGAACGCGGCGAACAACGCGTTCGAGCCCAATCTGTGAGTTTGAGATTTTCGCTGCGAGCGCACGCAGCACATATGTTTCTGCACACGCTCACTTCTTCAAGCTGCGTTGCGCGAGAAAACCGGCCAATGGTTCACGGTGCGGTGAGGATTATGCGCCCAAGGATCTAGACGCGGACGACCCCCGGGGTCAAATTGCATGCTACTCGCGCACTTGGAGCTGGAAATGTTCGATTGGTATAAAAGTCCGAGCGAACGAGACAAAGCTTACAGCGAGCTAAGCTTGGACACTTTGAGCTAGTTGGTTATCATGCATTTATGTATGTTTGCCTAAAATTCGCAGCTTTCCGCTTCGACGGCGGTGAGACGGACGGTAACAAGTCGCATGTTGTCTTGGTATGAGCACACCGCAACAGGCTGCAACTGATCTCGGCTTCGGATCGTACGCGGAATTTTACTAAAGTTCAGCTTATGCTGAGTTCTCGCAAGAGCACCGGAGCAGCGGTTCTTTCGGACTGACGATGATGGAGGTTCAGCAAGATTCAATAGATTTTATTGATCCAGCTTTGCCGCAGTATGTTTTTGTTTCTGTGCGAAGCTTTGACGGGTGCGCGTTCATAGACTTGGGAGATGGAGTCGATGCTGTCGAAGGTTCGCATAGGGACATTCTGCATGTTACACCAGCCTGGACTGAATCTCGTTGTTAGGCTGATGCTCCACATCAACTTGTTGCAGCAGCTCTGCCAGCAACGAGAATCGATGGTTTTCTTGATGATTATGGGCTCGGTAGCAACGCCTTTGCCAAATTCTATACACTCGGCATATCGGCGCCTCGGGCAGTTGCACTTATGGACGCGATGTGGCGCTATTCGAGCATTTCCGGACCAGCCGCGAGCCTTTATCTTGATGGCGCCACGTTGCAGTTTCTCGCGGTGGTCGCAGATCATGCGGCGATGTCGCCACTCGCTCCTGACCGACCTGAGGATGCCCGCATTGCGCGCGTTATTGATTATATCGAAGCGCACTTTGGCGAGGCGCTCAATATCGGAGAACTGGCGGCTATAGCTTGCTTGTCGCCGGGTCATTTCTCTCGCACCTTTAAGGCCACAGTGGGCGATCCAGTTTGGACTTATGTTCAGAAACGCCGTTGTCTGCGCGCCAAGGAAATACTTGTGACGACACAGGTACCAATTGCTGAGGTTGCCTATCGTTGCGGCTTTGCCAATCAGGGTCATCTGACAAACTCATTCAAAAGTACTTTTGGTATCACCCCCGGTGCCGTGCGTAATCAGTGATAGCTTGACGGCCAATCAATGTGCCGCGGCCAACGGCCCTTTTACAGCGTTATGTCATCTAGCGGCACGAATATGATCTATAGGTATAGTCTGCTATGTTGATTCCGAGCTGCAATATGGCATCCCCAAGAAAGGGTTTCGTTCAAAGAATTGTCAGAGGTTGCGCTGCGCCTTGAGAGTTTCCAGCACGTCTTGGGCTTCGTCTTGCGGCATGCAATTTCCGTATAGCTCGGTCCCTGGCTGAAACAGGATACTGGCCGTTAGGTCACCGGCATTGACTGCCGAGAACTGGGCATCGCGAACCAGAGGCTCAACGGTCTCGCGGCAGGCGCTTTCATCACCTGCAATGAAAACGGTTTTTTCTGGGGTGTTGTTGCCCTGGACGCGCGACAGAAAATGCTCAGCCGCCATCATGTTAAATGCTTTTGCGACTGTGGCGCTGCGATAACGGTCCGCCAGCAGACCTGTTTGCGTCATCTGATCAAATTCTACCTTGCCGTCGCGTTGCGGATAGTAGTTGGAGGCCGAAATCAATAGTTTTCCGTCGAAGAGGTCCGGGTCAAACTCAAGAGCATGTGCGTAAGGGACAGCTTCGAGTATGACGTCTGCATATGCAGCCGCATCTTCCGGGAAACCCACTTGGATGTCGACGCTGTATGGCTGGATGCGGTGCTCGGTCCCTTCGGGGTGACGAGATGAGACCATAACGTCATGCCCGGCCCGGCTCCACAATATGCCCAGGCTCGCACCGATGTTGCCAGATCCAATGACGCCAATTTCATTTTTAGCCCTCCTTAAGGAACCTGTGAATGCATTGTTACTGTGACACCAACCCGAGACGTTGTGCGTTCGGCATCACTGACAACTGCAGAAATGGCAGCAAGACCTCCGACGGTAAGTACATCTGCATACGCTCCGATACCTGCTGTACTGCGGCCTCAGGATCGCTGAAATCAGCCGTCTGTAGTGCAGCTTCGAAACTATCAAAATACTGCAATTGCCATGTTGCAAAACCGGGGGTCACAGGTGCGCCATGCCCGACATAAAGAACGGTTGTCTCAGGGAGCTCTGAATTCAACCGATCCAAGGCGGTGCGCCATGTCGGTATTGTGTTTTCAGCCATGAAGGCATGCATTTGGTTGAAGACAATATCGCCAACAAACGCAGATCCCGTCGCCTCGTGAACAATCACGGTATCGCGTAGGGACTCAGCAGAACCATAGTCGCGCACTTCGAAAATCAGTCCCGCGCCCAAATCAATGCGCTCTCCATCCGCAACCGTTTGGTTTGGAAAAACGCGTGTGGTTGGATACAGGTCGCCGATGAAACCCACAGCACCGGCTGATCGCGCCTCGTCTTGTGCGCGAACAACGTCATTGACCGCAGTCAGTGCAATGATGGGCACGTCAAGTTCGCCAATAACTGTTGCAATGCCTGCATAGTGATCGGGGTGTACGTGTGTTAGCAAGACCCCAGCAAGAGGTTTGCCAATTTCATCGACCTTTGCGCGGATTGCTTGTGCTCCGGGGACTGTGATGGTCGCATCAACAACTACGACCGCATCGGGACCCTCTACGACTTAACCATTGACCGGGAAGGCACTCAAATCCTCGACCCGGTGAATTGTTCTCTCATTCGCGGTTTGTGCCGTCAACGCCTGAGATGTTCCCAAGATGAGTCCTGTGCTTAGGCCACCGGCCGCGCCAAATTGTAAGAACCTTTTGCGATCTGGATGTGTCATTTATTTGGATATCCTTTCTATATCTAGTTTTGGAGTTTTTGGGTGTCTCTGCAGTTCGCAATGATCGTGTGGCAAGCCGCCCGTGCGCTCACGGACCTCGTTGATCAGGCTGTCTCTGGCATTCTGAAACATGCAAATGCGGTAAGAGCGCGCTTGCGAGAATGATTTGCGCATGTGTTCCTCTGCTCATCTTGGGCATCCTTGAGGATGAGTTCATCTGGCTGGCGTCCAACGCGGCGTATCGCGATTGTTTTCAGCAAGCATGCGCGTCATTTCCGGCCAAGCAGTCATCACGACATAGGAAGGAACCAGTGTACCAGCTTTCACCATCGGCAAGCTTTCGATGGCAGATTTCGCTAGATTGAGCGATGGCACGCGCAACATGATGTAGGCCGCAGACTTGTCATCTGCCAAGTAGATTTCCTCCAGCGTGCCCTCTTCGTACAGCGCCCAGACGCGTTCCGCCTCTGGAGCCTCCAGCGTAGCGATTGCCTGGAAATCGATAGGTGTGACTGTGCGAAGGACCGCGAGAATCTTTTGAGTTTGCATTACTTGACCCCCGGCCTAAGACCGGTGCTTTGATGTTGGTGCGTTCATTCGCCCTCCGCCATAGGTTGATATCTATTTGAAATTTAGTGGCGAATATTACAGGAATTGATCTATGCTTTGCAAAATTAAATCGTCGTGGATATGGTCTGTGATACATGACAAAAGTGCTTGTATAGGCCTTCAAGATGCCGAAATTGCGTAGCCCACTTAGGAGGCATTGATACAAGCGCAGCGAATTGGTGCTTTGTCCCGTGTCTCGGTGGTCGATCCCCGCATGCAGCTAAAGAGCGGTTTGGATTTGGCCAAAAACTTACACTCATGAATGACCGCAATCGGGATTTCCTCTGCGGTACAACAGATAGCGTGCCGCACCCGCGAGCGTTTTCTGCGCCTTCAAACGTCTCGGCAATCATGGGATCGGTTTTCAAGCGTTGGAACTCCTGGAGAGGTGACAGATCCCGCCAGTGGGGCAGTCGGGAAATGCGGTTCGAACAGCGCGTCTCACCCTAATCCAACAGGTCATCGTGCAGCTTGCGATAGCCATACACCTTGCCGCTGTCCTTCCAGGCCTTCCGGATGAGCTCGGTCTGGCGTGCATCGTCCACCGCCCGCTTGATCGGCGGGTTCTTCAGCCATGTAAAGAAGCCGCCGGGATGGATGCGCAGGCAACGACACAGCATCCGCACCGAGAACCGCGGGCGATGCTCGGCGACGAACGCGAATCTCACTTCGCATCCTTGGCGAAATACGCGGTGGCTTTTTGAGATGTCGCGCTCCTCAGTGACCCTCGCCAACACGCGCTTCAACAGCCTGACCTCGGCGTCCCTGTCATCGCCCCCCGGGGGCTGCGAGAACTTCTTCTTCCACGCGAAGAGCGAGTGCGGACTGACGCCCAAACGCTTCGATACCTCAGCAACAGGATAGCCCCGCTCAGTGGTCTGCGCCACTGCATCCCGTTTGAAACCGTCACTGAAATTCGCTCTGCCCATCATGGCCTCCTTGCCTCAAAATTAGGAAAGAAGGCGACTAGGGTTCTTGGGGCTATTCAGTCACACCAAGTGCTTTCAAGGTCATTCTTGACGTTGCGGGATCAAAACAAGCAGTCTCAATAGGTTGCCCGGCCACCGGATAGGTCAAAGGCGGACCCGGTTGTGAAGCTGTTATCCTCGCTGGCAAGCCAAGCGATCATGGCCGCTGCCTCATCAACCTCAAGGAACCGCCCGCGCGGGATTTTTGAGAGCATGTAGTCGATATGCTCCTGGCTCATCTGGTCGAAGATGCGTGTGCGCGCCGCGGCGGGGGTGACACAATTGACGGCGATGTTGTGCGCTGCTGTTTCCTTGCCCAGCGATTTTGTTAGTGCAATCACCGCTGCCTTAGAGGCTGAATAGGCAGAGGCGTTGGGGTTGCCCTCTTTGCCAGCGATGGAGGCGATGTTGACGATGCGCCCATAACCGCGCTCGATCATGCCCGGCACGATGGCTCGGTTGAGATAGAACAGCCCATTGAGGTTGATGTTGATGATGCGGCGCCATTCATCGGTGGGATACTCCCACACCGGCCCGTTGCTTCCAGCGATGCCCGCAGAGGCCACCAAAACGTCGATGCTGCCATGGCTTGCTTCGGCTTGCTGGGTTGCTTCAGTCACCTGCGCTTCATCGGATTGGTCCAGCAGAGCGAAGGTTCCGCCGAGATCCTTGGCAGCCTTCTGTCCGAGCGCTTCGTCGACATCCCAAATGATGGTCTGCGCACCGCTGGTTGCCATGCGCTGGGCGACCGCCAAGCCAATGCCTTGCGCTCCACCGGTGATCACCGCCACGCGGCCCTTTAAATCAATGCTGTTCATGAGTTTGGTCCTACCGGTGCCCGGCTAGCGAGCGTGTGGGCGTAAATAGGCAAGGTCGCGATTGAGCTCTACGCCAAATCCGGGTGTGTCCGGCACTTTCAGCTTTCCTTTTTCCGGAACCGGTTCGCCAACCAGGAGTGGGTTAAACATCGGGACGACTTTGTCGGCCTGAGGGGCCATCATCAAGAATTCGGCAAATGGGCTGTTCGGGCAGGTGGTCACAAAGTGATAGCTGTAAACTGATGAACCGTGAGGAATAACCAAAAGCCCTGCTTCGTCGGCCAGCTTGGCGATGTGCAACAGCTCACTCATGCCACCGCACCAGCCTACATCTGGTTGCAACAAATCGCAGCATTCCATCTCGATCAGCATTTTGAAGCCCCATCGGGTGGCCTCATGTTCGCCTGTGGTGACTTGTGTCCTTTCGCGCAGCGCCGTTCGCAGATTGGCATAACCCCAATAATCGTCTGGCGGCAGTGCTTCTTCGATCCATTTGAGACCATGCGCCGCGCACGCTTTTCCAAGGCGTGTCGCATAGTCCAGGTCCAAAGCCATCCAACAGTCATACATCAGCCAAAAATCATCACCGACCTTTGATCGCATGTCCTCCAAAAGCCCCACATTGGCATCAAGACCTTGTTGGCCATCACACGGGGCATGCTTGAGCGGCATCTTGCCGCCAACAAAGCCCATCTGCTTGGCAAGGTCGGGCCGCGCACCGGTGGCATAAAAGGTCAGCTCCTCGCGCACTTTTCCGCCCAGCAAGTGCCACACTGGTTCTTGGCGGATACGCCCCTTCAGATCCCAAAGCGCAAGGTCTATGCCCGAAATGACGTTGAGCACGATGCCGCGCCTGCCATAAAACAGCGAGGCGTTGAACATCTGGTCCCAGATCGTTTCCAAGTCATCCAGAGGGCTGCCCTCGACAAAGCGGGCGAGGTGGTTTTCGGCGATCCAAGCACCAATTTCGCCGCCCGTGGTTACGGCAAACCCCACCGTTCCATCGTCGGCTTCAACCTCAATGACCAACGATCCCAGAACATTGAGACCGAAGCTGTTACGCTGTTCGCGATAGGCTGGGTATTTGGACATTGGCGTGGCAATCTGCCCGTCAATCCAGTGGCCGGCCGCCTGGTCGTGATAGTCTCCGCCGCCGCCACGCGTGGTGAGCGCTCGCATCGCTTTAATTGTTGGACCGGTTGTTTTGCCTACCATTGTCGCCCCCTATCGCGCTTGCAAATGGAGGCGCAGCTGATCAACACCAACGGCCAGTATCAGCACCACGCCACGTGTCACATCTTGCCAGAAACTGGAGACATTGTTCAGCGTCAGCCCGTTGTTGAGCGTGCCTAAGATGAGCACCGCGATCAGCGTGCCCCAAATGGAACCGCGCCCGCCAGCCAAAGATGTTCCGCCCAAAATGATGGCCGCAATAACGGTAAGCAGGTGGGGCGATGCTGCCGCTGGTGCTGCTGCACCCAACATGGCCGCTAGCATGGCCCCCGCCAAAGCGCCTGACATCGCTGAAACGATATAGAGCGTGATCTGGACGCGGTTCACCGGCAATCCTATCAAGCGAGAGGCTTCGGGATTGCCGCCAACGGCGTACACGTAGCGCCCAAAATGGGTCATCTTCATCAAGAGTGCCAAGGCGACATAGACCGCCAGCATAAGCAGGGCAGGCACGGGAATCCCAAACACGCGTCCTTGCCCAATCCAATTGAAGCTTGGCTGCATAACAGGTTTGGTAAGACCGCCCGTTAGAATAAGGGCCAAACCGCCAACAATGGACATGGTGGCCAAGGTCACAATAAGCGGATTGAGTTTGAATTTTGTCGCCAGCAGTCCATTGGCGAGGCCCACGATCGCCCCCATGCCCATCGCACCGCCGACGGCCAGCCATATCGGCCAGCCTGCAGCATTGAGCAAGGCAATCAGCACGCCGGATAGGCCCGCGACTGCAGCCACAGAAAGATCCAGCCCACCAGCGACGATAAGCGGCGTTCCGGCAGCAGCCATGAGCCCTATAAAGGCTACATTGGATGCGATGCTGGTTAGGTTGCGCGTTGTCATGAAAAAGGGCGTCAAAAAGGTAAAGAACACCAAGAGCGCGATATAGAACGCCAGTAAGATCAGCACGCCCGAGGCTGGTCCTGTCAGCAGTTCGACCAGTCGACTTTTTTGTTGGGTCGTCGCCACTAAGTGTCTTCCTTCTTCCGTCTTAGGCGTCCATTGCCACGCCGTTCGCGGTGGCCGCCATAAGCGTGTTGGTATCGGCACCAGCATCAAACCGGCCAACAATGCGGCCGCGGTTCATGACCATGGAACGATCACAAAGCCCTGCTATTTCTTCGGCATCTGATGACAAAACCAGAATTGCCAGCCCTTCTGCCGCGTAGTCGCCAAGGCGGGCGTAGATGTCTCGCCGTGCGCCCATGTCTACGCCGCGCGTTGGCTCTTCCAAGATCAGCAGGCGCACGCCTTCATGCAGCCAACGCGCCACGCATACTTTTTGCTGGTTTCCCCCAGAGAGAAAACGCATCACTTGCTCAGGCCCCTGCGTGCGAATACTGAAGCTTTCAATCCATCGATCCGCGAGTTGGGTCTCCGCTGATTTTGAGGCGAACGGTCCATTGCGGTAGTCAGGCCAAAAGGCCGCCGCGAGGTTTTGGGCAACGCTCAGTTCGCTCAAAATGCCATCGGTCTTACGCTCAGCCGTCACATAGCCAATGCCTTGCGCCTTTCCATCGCGTGGGCTTCGCGGGCTGTAGGGTTTGCCATCAAGCCGCATTGAGCCCGCAAGGCCGCCAGCCTCTGCGCCGAAAATCACCTTTCCCAGATGCTCAACACCGGAACCAACCAGCCCAAAAACGCCGACCATCTCGCCAGGTCGAACGGTCAGAGACACACCGTGCAAACCCTCACGCCAGCTAAGGTCTGAAAGCTCGAGCAGTGCGGTGTCGGTAAGCGTGGACGGGCGATGATCAAACAGTTTGTCGGCGGTACGACCGAGCATGGCCTCAAGCACGGCTTCAATCGTAGTGTCTTGCGTACGGAACGAACCGGCATTGAGACCATCACGCAACACTTCGATGCGGTCGGCGATCTCGAAAACTTCTGACAAGTAATGCGAAATATAAACAATGGATGTGCCACCATTTCGCAAGCTGCGGAGTGCCTCGAACATCGTTTGGGCATCCTGTTCGGAGAGCGCCGCCGTGGGCTCGTCCATCACCAACACCTGCGCATCGATGGCCAGGGCCCGGGCAATTTCCACCACACGCTGTTCGGCAACCGACAAATGCCCAACCTGGGCGTTGAGAGGGATGTGATCAAAGCCGACTTGCGCCAGCATAGCCTTGGCTGTGGTCTCCATGTCGGATGTGTTGTTGAGCCCAAGCGCGTTTTTGCGTCGCATCAGGCCAAGATAGATGTTCTCCGCTACCGTCATCTCGGGCATGACCGATATTTCTTGCGGCAAGAAACTTATCCCCGCCTCTACAGCATCCTTTGGGGCTGACATCACGACGGGTTGGCCATTGATGGCCACCTCACCAGTATCGCGCGAATATACCCCAGTCATGATTTTCATCAGGGTGGACTTGCCAGCACCGTTGGCGCCAAGCAGGGCAACAATTTCGCCGGGCTCGATATGAAAACCAACATCGCTCAGCACGGCGACACCGCCGAAGGACTTGCCGATGGCATGCATGCGCACGCGCGCTGTGTCAGCGGATTGCTGGCTGCTCATGAAGGGCACCGATCTGGAGGATTGAGCTTACAGACGGTGACGTTCGACCAGCCACCGCCTGCTACAGACTTCGGGAGGAAGACTTACATGTCCGGAATTAAGTTCGCGACATCTGCCAAGTCTGGGTCCTCACGCAAAGATGCCAAGTGAGCTTCGAAGGCATCCTGAGGAAAGTCAAAGCTCATCAAATCGCCTTCAGCGCATTCCATGTCATCATAGAATTCGCAGATGTTCTGCGGTGTGACCATCACATGGTTGATCAACACAGAGTCCGGTAGGTCGACACCTGCGATGGTGGCCAACGACATCGGCACCAGCGAGTTGCCGTAGCGCTCCGGGAATGAACCAACGGCGGCCATAAAATCCTCTTCGCCGGCCAAGGTCTCTTTTTCATCAGCACCCAGGCCCACCACAACGATGTCATCACGGCCAGCCTGTTGCGCGGCGCGCATGATGCCCGTCGTGACTTGATCGTTGATACCGGTTCCCATGATCAGCGCCCCGTCAGGGATGCGTGACAACAGGTTGTTGGTTTGGGCGAAGGCCTCGTCCAACGTGTTTTTGCTGTCGAATGTCAAAACCTGATCTTCAGGAAAACCAGCAGCGGAAGCCATGAAGCCAGCCATTTGACCGCCAGTGCGCATGGCAGGGATTGGGCCCGACTGGGGCAGCAAACCATGGATGAAATAACCTTCCATCACACGGTCCATGCCATATTCGGCAATCGCTGCCTGAGCCAATGCACTGCCGCCCATGAAGCCAGCGCGCGGATTGTTCACGCCGAAGAATGTCGCATCGCCCATTGGAATGTCGATGGCAATAACAGGGATTTCGGCGGCGTTGAGACGTTGCATGATGGTCTGACCGAAGGCCGCGTCGGTCTGAAATTCGATCACCAAGTCCACGTCGCGGGTGATAAAGCTCTCAGCGTTTGCAAGCGCGGTGGCGCCATCCAATCGGTTGTCAGCCACCACGACATCAATGCCCGCGGCTTCAGCATTCTCTAAGATGCCCTGCTCCACCAGAGCGCAAAAAGGAATGTCGCGCTGAAGGTTGGCAAAGCCGATAACGTATTGCTCACCGTTCTTAGGTGGGTTCGCCGTCATGGCACTTTGCACCATTGCCATAAGATTCTCAGATGGCAGCATGTTGCCGTCAAAGGTCGCAGGATCGAACCCGTGGAAATCTTCGGCCAGCACGGCGCCAGGCGCGAAAGACAGCGCTGCGATGCTAGCAGCCAAAAGTAACTTGTTCATATGTTCCTCCCTCTCGCGTTGCTGCGAGCGCTTTCTTCATTCTGCGATCACAACCTCCAACTTGTAAGGCAAGTTGTCAAGTTGACGATTTGATATCCCGACCTTAGACTTTACGACATGTCCTGGTGTGAAGTGCGGCAAATGGCATCCCTCAGAGATCGTCATAGGCGTCGCGCTCTCATTATTGTTGGGCAGCAACTGGGCCCTTTTAGGAGTACGGAACACATGAACTCGCTCGCTGCGCTCTCACCGGTTGAACAGCAGAAGTCTGCTTCACAGCGTGTGGGCGATCAACTTCGAGATCTCATTGCATCGGGCAACCTACGAGCCGGTGAGCGCATTCCATCGGAGAATGAATTGGCGCGTGCGCTTCAGGTCTCGCGTCCTGTCGTGCGCGAGGCGCTGCGCGGTCTATCTATGCTGGGCCTGGTTGAAAGCCGACAAGGCGGTGGTTGCTTTGTGACCGACCTGACGGCTGATCGCCTGCTGCAGCCGCTATCGTTTTTCCTGCAGTTGCACGACCACTCGCTCGAGGAACTCTTTCGCGCTCGCGCGTTGATTGATCGAGGGTTGGCGGAGGATGCGGCACGCAATGCCTCCCGCGAACAGATCGAACAGTTTAAAACAATGGTTGGACTTGGATTCGATCTTGTCGATGATCCGGTGGGGTTCCGCGTGATGGACGCCAAGTTTCATGCGCTCATATCGGAGGCCGCCGACAACAGCTTCCTCACCTCGGTCTCGCAATCACTTTACAGCCTTGCCATGGACTCGCGACGGCGCGCTTCTGAAATGAAAGGGGTTTTGCAGCAATCGGCGCGCGATCATGAAGCGATCATGGCCGCGATCTCAAAACGCGATGTGGAAGCGGCTGGCGAAGCGATGAACAAGCATGTGGAACACATTCGCCAGACAACGCTGATGGCGGAGCAGTTAGCCAGCCAAAGCGAGACGTCCTATGCTTCTTGACGGTAAGCGCGCGGTCATCACCGGGGGGTCGCGCGGCATTGGTCGCGGCACGGCTGAAGCCTTTGCGGCTCATGGCGCTGATGTGGTGATAGGCTATTACGCAGGTTCCGACTGCAGCCACGATGCCGACGCCGCCAGTGCAAGCGTAGAGGCGGTAAAGCGCTACGGTCGCAAGGCCATCGCGGTGGAGGGTGATATCGGAAATGCGCAGACCGCAAAAGACCTGATCGAAGCTGCCTGCGATACGCTGGGCGGCGTCGATATTCTGGTGTCAAACGCGGGTGTTTGCCCGTTTCATGGCTTCCTCGACATGCCCGAAGCCCTTTTGCGAAGCGTTATCGATACCAACCTGACCGGTGCCTACCTGGTGACACAGGCGGCGGCCAACCAGATGAAGGCACAAGGCAGTGGTGGGGCGATCATGGCCATTTCGTCTATTTCGGCACTCGTTGGCGGCGGCATGCAAACCCACTACACGCCGACGAAAGCTGGCGTCCATTCACTGATGCAGTCCGCGTCCATCGTGCTTGGGGAATACGGTATCCGATGCAATTCCATCATGCCGGGGGCAATACTCACCGATATGAACCGCGAGGATCTCTCGGGAACTGAGAAACGGGCCTATTTCAACAAGCGCATTCCGCTTGGACGCCTTGGCGAACCCGCCGATATTGGCAACGTTGCCGTTTTCCTGGCCTCCGATCTTGCGGGCTACGTTACTGGCGCTTCGCTGCTGGTCGATGGTGGCATGTTCGTCAATCTCCAGTGAGGCCCGATGCTGACAATCTGCGACCCACACATCCACCTGTGGGATCTTTCAACAGGCCTCTATCCTGGTTTTGAAGAACCGTCTGACAGCTTCATCGGCAACAATGCCGCCATAGCGCGCAGCTACCTGCTGGATGAATATCTGCAGGAAGCCGACCCGGAGGTTATCGAAATCATCGGCGCAGTCCATGTGGAGGCGTTCCCGACCGACCCTTTGCGCGAAGTTGAGGTGCTCCAAGCAGTTGCCGTGCACAGCCCGGTTCCTTTGGGCATTGTCGGTCATGCCGATCTTACGTCCGCATCCATCGGCGGTCTGCTAGATGCCATGATGGAGCATGCAGCCTTTCGCGGCATACGCCACGTCGTCAACCTGCATGATGATCCTGCATTCACCTATGTGCAGGAAGATTTTTTGGCCGATCCAACGTTTGAGCGCGGTTTCGCCGAACTTTGCAAAAGAGGGTTAAGCTTCGATCTACAGCTCTATCCGCATCAAGCCGACGCCGCCGCAAAGCTTCTGCAACGGTTCGCTGACACCAAAGTGGTCGTCAACCATGCTGCAATGTGGGTGGATCGAACGCCTGATGGCTGGGCGCGCTGGAAACGGGCGCTACGCACCTTGGCAGCCCTGCCGCATGTGCGCGTCAAGGTGAGCGGCCTGGGCATGTTTGACCGAAGCTTCACAGCGGAAAGCCTGCGCCCCCTGATCTACGAAACGCTCGAAGCGTTTGGTGTCGAACGCTGCATGTTCGCCTCGAACTTTCCGGTCGATAAACTGTTTTCTGACTTCACGACGCTCTGGGGCCAGTTCGACGCCATCAGTCAGGGATTGTCTGCCGAGGAGCGCGCGCTGCTGTTCCACCGTAACGCCATGGCTTTCTACAAGCTTTGACGTGCCCTGCCGAAATGCGGTAGTACGGCTGACCTGCTTCCCTGACTGTGCCCCTCCAAAGGTTAGCCCTTTTCATGCTGTTGAAGTGCTCCCCGTCTTTGGATCGCCCAGAGCGGGAACTTCCGGGGTAATGAGCCTGCCCCGAACGCTGGACCGCCTGCGGCGGGCTCTCTCGGACTATGATCCGATCGGCTGGTTGGGGGTACCGACGGATTTCATAAACTCGATTGGGGTCTTAAGACCAATCGAGGAATGCGGACGGAGGTGATTGTAATCATGTCTGAACGCCTCGCATTTGATCCTGGCATCTTCGAGCGACAAAAACGAGTTCTGGCCGATGCATTCAGCCCTAACCTTGCCGTTGAAAGCCTCCACGAAACTGTTGTCGGTCGGCTTCCCTGGCCGCGAGATGTCGAGCTAACACCACGCTGATAGGCCCACAGATCGAGGTTACGGGAGATGAACTCCGACCCCTGGTCGACCCTGATCGTCTTAGGATAGCCGACACGCCGACAGGCCCGATCGAGTGTCTCGACGACATCTTTTCCTCGATAGCTGAAGCATGGAACGATGACCGGTGAGAAGCGCGAAAAGGTACTAACGACAGTCAGGACACGGATCTTGCGACCGGTGACTACTGATCATGGACGAAGTCCATAGCCCACACATCGTTCGAATGAACGGCTTCCGACCTGTCTTCCCGCAGCCTGGCCTTCACCCGACGCTTCGGTGTCTTATTGCGCTATTGAAGGTCCAACTCCTTGTAAAGGCGATAGATGCGCTTCGCATTCACAGGCCATCCCTCTCTTCGCAGCAGTACATGGATGCGACGATATCCAAACCGGACACGCGTCGCCGCGATCTCCCTCATTCGCTTCTTCAAGGCAGCCTGATCGCCACGCTTCGACTTGTAGTGATAGAGCGAGGTGTCAACCCGAAGGCAGGCACAGGCCCGCCTGATCGATACCTTCCAATCTCCTCGGACTTCATCAATAAGACGGCGTCGGCGATCAGGCTTCAGGGCTTTTTGAATGCACGTCCTGCATCATCGCCTTGTCGAGTGTCAGGTCAGCGACGGTCTTCTTCAGACGATTGTTCTCGTCCTCCAGCTGCCGCATCTTCTTCACCTCCAATGGCGTCAGCCCGCCATACCGCTTGCGCCAGTTGTAGAACGTTGCATCGCTGATACCGGCCTTGCGGCAAACCTCCGCAACCGGCGTTCCCTCATCCGCTTGACGCAGGATGAACGCTATCGCGCCACCGAGAATTTCGACTTCTTCATGGAACTCTCCTTCTCCCATAACGGGGATCATAAGTGGAAAATTCCAGCTCAAAACGCTCCAAAAATCGGGAGGCACGTCACCGCATGAAAGACGAACAGCATTGGTCGCCACTCATGCGTTCATCAAGCGGGGCGTGGTCGAAGATGCGTTCCGAATTGCAGGCATACTTGCCGGCGACCCTGACGAATATGTCCAGAAGGCGATCGGATCGTGGGTGCGAGAAGCTGGGAAGAGGGATGAAGCTGCTCTTGTGTCTTACCTGATGGCTCATTCAGATCGCTTACCGCGAACAACAGTCAATGCAGCGACCAAGCTCTTGCCTGATGACCTTAAACAAGAGCTTCGTGATCGCTGATCGAGTATCATGTCGTCCCAAAAACGACAAAGACCGCGCTGCATAAGAACGATGAAGATCGACGAAAGCATGCCGACAAGGGTTTTCTCGATGGCTGGGATAACCGCCATTGATCAGCTTGGGAAGCTCGCCGAGCAGTTGGCATTAGCAAAGCCAAACATAGGAGGACGTTCGCATGAAGGAAGCCACGCAACGGCCGGAAGTCGGTGTTGCCCATGTTGTCCTCGAAACCGATCAGATGGAGGCATCCTGTCAGTTCATGCGCACTATTGGTATGCGAAGTGTCTTTGAAGGGCCGGATGTCTCCGTATTTGAGCTGCGGGGTGGCACCCATTTGCTTTTAAAGGCCAAAGCCGAGGTGACAGGCGGCGACGCCGCTTTTGACCTCATGGTCGATGACATCCACATAAGCCACGAGAAATTTGCCGCACTCGGCCTGGATCCCTCGCCAATCGAGCCGCGGCCGCACATCGACCATGAAGTGTTTACGGTGCGTGAACCGGCCGGACACGTCATTTCGGTGTTTTCCAGTCACGTGATAGGCGCAGTTTGAATCGCCCCAGTTCGACAAATAAGCAAGCGCTGCTTCGCGACGCCAAAACCGATGATGTCCGCGACCTCGCTCAGATTTGGTACGATGGCTGGCAAGATGCGCACGCCGATCTTCTGCCGACAAAGCTGGCTCAGCACCGGACGCTCGGCTCCTTTCGCGATCGGCTAGCCAGAGCGTTGAGCGACGTCCGCGTTGCCGCACTGGCAGGAGAGTTGGTTGGGTTCAGCATGATCAAAGATGACGAACTGAACCAACTGTATGTGGCGTCAGCGGGTCGCGGTACAGGGATTGCGGCGAGCCTCAATGCAGACGCTTTGGCTCGGATCAAAGATGGGGGATTTCGGGTTGCATGGTTGGCCTGCGCTATCGGCAATGCACGAGCCGCGCGCTTCTATGAGAAAAGCGGTTGGCGACACAAAGGCACAATGACAAGTGACCTCGAAACTCCAGATGGGACCTTTACGCTAGAGGTCTGGAGATATGAGGTTCACTTTTCCCGCAGATCATGAAGCTAACTGACCGTCCGGTGTTGGCCGATTGCCCCAATTCGCGCACAACGTGCCGAAGTCGGCTATTCCCACATGTCGACCGTTGATCAGTTTCCAAAAAACCCTACCCAAAACACCCGTGCCAAAAACGACCGTTTTTGGAGTTTCCAAAAAGGTCCGTTTTTGGCCGCCTTCAGTGCTCCGATCCTAGTGAAAAATGATGTCGCTTCGCTCGCTGAACGCGGCAGCGAGATGATCAATAAACGCGCGAAGCTTGATCGGGGCGTAGCGCTTTGAAGGGTAGACCGCGTAAAGCCCCCGCGTTTGCACGGCTCGATCTTTCAGAACAATCTCTAGCTCGCCACGCTGTGCCAAGGGCAGAACAACGTTGCTGCCCACTTGGGCGAGACCCATGCCCAAGGCGGCGGCACGCGCCGTGCTTTCCGGGTCGTTGAGAACGGTCTGTGGCTTAATCTCGACCCTCTCGGTCTGACCTGCCTTCTTGGTCGCAAACTCCCAAGCAAAGACCCTCTGGGACGGGTTGGATCGCATCCCGATCAGTCGGTGCTTGGGAACCTCTTTGATCGCTTCTGGCCTGCCGTGCTGATCGAGATAGTCCGGCGACGCGCAAACCAACGGTGTCACCGGCACCAGTAATCGCGCAATGTAATCGCTATCGGGAAGAACGCCGCCGCGAATGGCCAGATCGAACTCTTCGGCCACTAGATCAACAAAGCCATCAGACAGCGATAGCTCGATCTCCAGTTCGGGGTGCTCTGCTTGAAACGACGCAATCAGAGGCAAGATTTCGGCGCGTCCAAAGGCCGTGGTGGACGTGATCCGCAAGCGCCCCTGAAACGCTTCCCGCTCTTCTTGTATCGCTCCGGCTGCCGCCTCTAGGGCTTCAACCGCAGGGGCGCAGCGTTGCAAAAAGCGCTGCCCTTCCGGCGTGAGTTTCACCTGTCGTGTCGTACGTGTGAACAGCCGCGTCTCAAGTTGGTCTTCAAGTGATTTGATGTTCTGGCTGACCGCGCCGGGGCTGACCCGCAACGCTTTGGCGGCTCCTGAGAAACTTTCTCGCCGCGCAGCCTGAATGAAGGTTTCGATAAGCCGTAGATCAATCACTCCGATAATTTAGTTAGACTAATAAGTCATGTCAATTCAAGGTATATTCTAAAAAATACGCTCGTCCGGCACAGTGTCTCCATCAACGCGAAGGAGATCGCAAAGTGCAAACGACCGCTCACAAAATCAGCCTGCCAAAACGGTTCGCCCCGGTTTTGTTTGCTTTCATCATGTCGGCCTCATTGGGCGGTGCGATGTCTGCCGTCATCACCGGGATTAACACCGGCTTTGGTGCGGGCTTTGTGGATCGTTGGCTACCAGCCTACGCGCTCGCCTTCTCTCTCGCATTCCCAAGCTTGACCTTCCTCGCCCCGATTGTTCGGCGCGTGGTGGATCGCCTCACAGACTGATGAAGGAGACCAAAAGCATGACCATCCAAACACCCATTACCAATCCGACCTTTGCCATTGGCGGCGATATGACCGTCAACCGCATGGGCTACGGCGCAATGCGCCTCACGGGCCAACCGGCCAACTTCGGTCCTTATCCCGATTGGGAGCAGGGCAAAGCGCTACTCCAACGTGCGGCAGAGCTGGGCGTGAACTTCTTTGACACGGCACGCGCCTATGGCCCGCAGTGGAACGAGAAGCTGCTTGGCGAAGCGCTTGAGGGTCACTCCGACATCGTGTTCGCCACAAAAGGTGGCATCGATAAGCTTTCACCGACCGAGATGGTCAAAGACGGCAGCCCCGGTGTCCTGACCCAGCAAATCGACGATGCTCTTGCGAACCTTCGCGTTGAGCAGATCGGGCTGTTCCAGCTTCATTGGGTAGACCCCAACACACCTATCGAGGTGTCGATTGAGGCCATCGCCAAAGCTCAAGCCGCAGGCAAGGTCCGGCACATCGGCGTGTCGAACGTGAGCATCGAGCAGCTTCGCAAAGCTCAAACGGTTGCCGAGATCGCATCGGTGCAGAACCGCTACAACATTCTTGAGCGCGATCAGGACGAGATGATCGATCTGACGGCCAAGGAACGGATTGCTTTCATTCCTTACGGCCCGCTTGGGGCACACCCGATGCGGCGCGGTTCACCGCTCGCTGCCCAACAAGGGCGCGGTATGCGCACTGGTGCTCAGCACGCTCTGCGCAGCTTGCTTGATCGTTCGCCGAACATCGTCGTGATCCCTGGCACCACCTCAATCCAACATCTTGAAGAGAACGTCGCCGCTTAAAGGCACTTCCCAACAACACCGGAACCCTGAGGCGGGCATGACCCGCCAACAGGACCGGTACGCCTTGAAAGGAGGCAATCCAATGAAACTCCCAATCTTAACCCTCGCAGCGGCAGGTTTCGCTGTCGTCACGACCGAGTTCGTGATTACCGGTGTCCTGCCGCAGCTCGCAAATGATCTTGGTGTGAGCATCGCCCAAGCCGGTCTACTCGCCACAATCTTTGCCTTCACCGTCGCGATTGCAGCGCCCTTCCTGACGGCACTCGTTGCCAAGGTCGAGCGCAAGAAGCTGTTCGCTGCTCTTCTGGCAATGATTGCAGCCTCGAACGTGTTGACCGCGTTCGCCTCGACCTTTGAAACGCTTGCTGCGGCGCGTGTCATAGGTGCGCTTGCATTACCGGTCTTCTGGGCCGTCGGGACAGCATCGGCTGCGCAACTTGGCGGACCTGACGGCGGCGGCAAGTCGGTCGCGATCCTCTATGCCAGCATTTCAGCAGGCACGGTGATCGGCATTCCTCTTGGAACACTGCTCGCAGACCTTATGGGCTGGCGCGTGATGTTCGGCGCGATTGGTGTATTGGCAGCAATCATGTCTCTGGCACTGCTTGCCTTCTTCCCAACTACCAAACCGGAAGCTGCGACTTCCCTTCTGACTCAAGCATCAATCCTGAAGCGCGGTAGCTTCTTGGCACACCTCGTACTAACGGCCTTCGCCTTCACGTCGATGTTTGTGGCTTACACCTACCTTGCGGACATTCTGCAAACCCTTGCCAATGTTCCGGCTTCGCAGGTTGCATGGGTTCTCATGGGCTTCGGTGTCGTGGGTCTGATCGGCAACTGGATCGCAGGTCAGTTTGTTGATCGCAGTCCGATGGGAACAACAGTCGTCTCGCTTGCTGTGCTCTCAGCCGCGTCGTTCGCAACCGTCGCTCTGACCGGTGAAGGAATCTTGTTCCTTGTGCCTTTGGCCCTTTGGGGTGCAGCGCAGTCGGCAGGCTTTATTGCCAACCAGCTCCGCGTGATGAAGCAAGCTCCTGAAGCGCAGGAATTTGCATCAGCCTTGAGCGTCACCATTGCTCAGGTCGGCATCGGCCTTGGTGCCCTTATCGGTGGACGAGTGATCGACGCTGAGGGTCTTCAAGCCCTTGGATCGGCCAACGCAATGATCGGACTGGTCGGCTTAGTTGTAGCGGCGCTGATCACAATCGGCATGAAACGCCGGACCATCCACGCTGTACCGGCCGAATAGTCAGGTTGAAGCGAAAGATACAGACCGGCCGCCTTTAGGGGCGGCTGGTTTGTATTTGTTCCAAAAACCTCCACCCAAAACACCCGTGCCAAAAACGACCGTTTGTGGAACGCAAAACCAGGCCAAGGCAAACCGGGCATCCGACCCTTCCAAATACCCCTGCCAAAACCTCACAAGTTTTGGGGGTTTTTTGGAACGCGGTCTGATCGCGACATGCAAGGGGAGAAACGGCGGCTTCGTTTGCCATTTGGCGCTTTATTTTGATAAATGGTTGGCGGTAATTCGACCATCAGACGATACTCCGCTTCCCGCCCAATCGAGAAGTTGGGCGCGAACTGCGCCATAGTCGCTTTGTCCGTACTGCTGACCTTTGAGCGCCCTACATGCAGCATGATGCGCGAATGTCCGGTTTGAAGAAGCAGCATCGTGGCATGACTCTTGGAACTGAACGTCCGCAATGGGCCGAAATCACCAAAGTCTGTAACGGCAGCTTTGCCGCCAGGTGCTGACGTTACCCGGAAAACCGGCACCGACATCGTCTAAGGCCATCGCCCACTTGACACCCGAGAACAACAAGGCCGTTTCCGACATAGCTCAAAGATTCAGCATCGATAGATGTCGTTGGCCGTTTAATTGCAGTGATCAGGACGTTACTTTTGCCAGGGCACTCAATTTGTCGATGACCATCGCCAACGGTGGGAGGTCCTTGGCAGATGCGCCGTAACAAAAGCCGGTCGGAAACTGAAACTCGATCGGTTGGATTGCCAGTGGCTTGAGGCCAAACCGCCCCGCCACTTCAGCAAGCGGCTGCGACAGACCGATCAGGCAATTGCTGCTGGCGGCTTGTTCCATGGCTGTGACAAGCGAATCCGTTGTCACCTGCACCGTCAGCGGCTTGTCCGCATAACGGCCTATGGCGTCCACAATAAACGGCCAGGCGCCATCATCGCGATATTGCACCCAAGGGTGAGCGGCAAAATCGGCGATGGCGACAGGGCCGCTGTTCAACTCGTGGTCGCCTGGAGCAAAAATCAGATAGGTCAGCGTTGCCGCCTGAACCACTTCCAGTCCGAGCTTGCGGCAATAGGTGACGTCAAGCCCGCCTGCGTAAAGATCGAGCTTTCCGCTGGCTACGGCATCGACGTCCGGCTTCGCGCCAGCCAAATGAACATCGAAGGTGAAGCCGGGGAAGGCTAGGGTCACATCGGCAATCACCTTCGGCAATACGGTCAAGCACCAATAGGGCCCTGCCGAGAGTGTGATACGCCCGCCACCTTCGCCTTTGAGCAATGCGATTTCGTCAACCGCGCGCTGGGTTTCGATCTGAATGAGGCGGCTGCGTCGCAACAGGATCTCACCGGCCGAGGTCAGCACCATACCGCGCGCGTGGCGCCGAAACAGCGCCGCCCCCAGACCAGCCTCAAGCTGATGGATCTTCCGCGAAAGGGCAGGCTGTGTGATCGCGTGCTCACGACTTGCAGCGGTCAGGCTGCCGGTTTCAGCAACCGATATGAAGTAAGGCAACAGCGCTGCGAGGTGCGGCAACATATAACGAGGCCTTATGGCTTCATGCGCAGATAGCAATTCTTATCATTGCTGAACCGTGCAACGCTAGGGTCAAAACAAACCGGGAGAAAACGATGCGTCGACACGTCAGACATTTTGCGGCCACGGCAGCCTGCGCCCTATTCGCGTTCCCTGCACTGGCACAGGAAACGGAAATCACTTGGGCAACCTTTTGGGTTGGTACAAATCCGCTTCAGCCTTGGGGCGAACGACTGATTGAGGGCTACAACAGTACATTCGATGGTCAATTCCACGTGGTGACAGAAGAGATCCCCGGTGACCAGGCCTATCGCGACAAGCTGCGTGCTGACTCCGTTGCCAATGCCTTGCCTGACCTGATCACAGGCAATGTGACCTTGATGCGCGACATGCGCGACAGTGGCCGGGTGGTCAACCTAATGCCGTTTCTGGAAGCCGACCCGGAGTGGCTGGCAAGCTTTTATGACGACGCCTTCGACAACTACATCACTGAGGACGGCGAGCTTTATGCGCTTCCCTACTCACGCGACTATATCGGCATCTACTACAACACCGCTCATTTCGAGGCTGCCGGCATCGACTATCCCACGACATGGGATGAATTTTTTGCAGCCTGCAGGTCACTTTCCGAGGCCGGTTTTGTGCCCATGGCGACCGAAGGCAACTGGACCACGCGACTGATGTGGGCAAACATGATCGGCACTCAGCCTGGCGGCGCTGAGTGGATGTCCAACCCCGGCGCGCCCGGTGACATCGAGTTGACCGATGTCGATGCGGTCGTGGCTGGCACGGAGTTGCTGCGCCGCATGTACACCGAAGGCTGCACCAATGAAGATGCCTTCACTACGCAATACTCCACGGGTGCAACGCTCTTCCTCCAGGCAGAAGCCTCGATGATTGCCAATGGCCCGTGGATGATCCCCAACATTATGGGTGTGAACACGGAAACGGCTGATGGGCTTGGTGAGGACATCGCCTACGGTCTGTCACCAGGCAATGGACTAATCATCGTGACTGGTGAAGCTGGCTTTGCCATCGGCTCGCAGGACGAAGCCGAGATCGAGGCGTCGGTGGCCTTCTTGAAGTACCTGACCAGCGATGAGCAAATGCTCAACCAGGCCAATTTGGTCTCACGCTTCGGTCCGACCCGGGTGAATTTCACGCAGGAGCAGCGCGATGCGCTATCGCCGATGCTGTTGTCGATTGTCGAGCAGAGCGAGGGCATCGACCATGCCTTCCCGCATACGGGAATTGCTCTGCCCAATGAGATGATCCAGGAGTTCATCAACACTTGGCCGATCTATGCTCAGGGCCAAATTGACACGGCAACGTTTCTCGAAATCCTTGAGGACGCCCAATAAACGATCTCCCTGTGAGGGCGGCAGCAAAAATGGTTGCCGCCTTCTCATTCCTCCCTGACTTCGCCCCATTTTTTTATCTATCAGAACGAAGCGCACTTTCATGCAGCGTCATTTCGGCTTCTCCATCTTTCTATCGCTGCTGCCGGCCCTTCTGCTTTTTGCAACCTTTTTGGCGTTGCCGTTCTTCACAATCCTTGTCACGTCGTTTTTCGAGTGGAACGCGCGTGGCCTCACTTTCAATGGCGGCGCCAATTACCTTGAATTATGGGACAGCCGCAGCTTCACATCCGCGATACGCAACACCGCCATATGGGTCGGCGCGGCAGTGCTTCTGCATGTACCGCTGGCTGTGCTCGTCGCCATCATCCTCTCGCGGCGCCTTCGGGGGTGGAAGGTTTTCCGCACGCTTTTTTTCCTACCGAACATCGTCAGCTATTCAGCACTCGCGATCGTCTTTTTGGGCTTCTACAACGCACGCTACGGCGCGTTGAACATGGTCTTGGCCGACATTGGCCTGGAACACTTGCAGACCGATTGGTTGTTCAACTTCAACACCGCGCTGTACGCGCTCATCGCCACATGGATCTTCCATGTCGGTCTCTACATGATCATTATTATGGCCGAGATTTCGTCCATTCCCGAGGATCTTTACGAAGCCGCGACCATTGATGGTGCCAGTGAAATCGACCAAGATTTGAAGATCACGCTGCCATTGCTACGCAATGTGATCGGCACGTGCATGATCCTGACTGTCACCCAGTCGCTGATCTATTTCGAAGGTATATTTCTCACCACTAGTGGCGGACCGGCCAACGCCACACTCAATCTCTCCATGGCGACCTATCGTGCCTTTGAGAATTTTGATTGGGGCGAGGCCAATGCCATTGGCATGCACATCCTTACGCTGGGCGTTGTGGCGATAATTGTGATTCGCCGCCTCTTCCGCATCGGCGAGCACGATTTCGACTGATGGCCGGAGCGGTGTCCCCCTTCCAGAAGCGGCCAATGTGGCTAACAGCAGTCTATTACCTCATTCTCGCTTGGTTCACGGTGGCGATGCTGTTCCCGATCGGCTGGCTCGTTCTGGCCGCGTTTAAGACGAACGCGGAGATATTGAGCGCGTCGAGCTATCTGCCGGAAAGCTTGAACCTGAAGGGCTTTGAGGATGCGGTCTCGCAGGTCAATCTTCTGCGTTATCTTGGAAACTCGCTGATCATAAGTGCGGGCAGCGCCGCCTTGGTTGTGCTTGTTTCGTCAATGGCGGCCTATCCGGTTGCGCGATTTCGGTTTCCAGGGCGGGAGTTCGTCACGACACTGTTCGCGCTGGGGCTTGTTTTGCCGTTGTCAGCGCTCATCGTCCCAGAAACACTCATCATCCGTACCCTTGGGCTCTATGATACGCGCATCGGATTGATCCTGCTCTACGCAGCAATCTTTCTGCCGATTTCCTTTCTGGTCATGCGCGCGTTTTTTCTTTCACTTCCAGCGTCCATCGAGGAGGCGGCTATCGTCGATGGCGCGAGTTACTGGCAGATCCTGCGCAAGATCGTGGCCCCGCTTTCCATGCCTGGCATCTCGACGGTCGCGATCATGATTTTCGTTTTCACCTGGAACGAGTTCCTGTTCGCAACACTCATCCTCTCTTCGGAAGAAAAGCGCACCGCGCAAGTGGCGATCCGTTTCTTCCAATCGCAGTTCGATTTCAATCTGCCTGGCATGTTCGCCGCCATCAGCATCGTGATGATCGTACCCATCCTGGTGTTCATTCTGCTTCAGGAAAAAGTGGTCAGCGGCCTGACCGCTGGGGCCAACAAGGGCTGATCGATGCGCTGCGTGATGGTTCTCTTCGACTCGCTCAACCGGCTCGCCATTTCGCCCTATTCCGAAGACGTCGACACACCCAACTTCCAAAGGCTTTCAAAGCGCGCAACAGTCTTCAAGAAGCATTATGTCGGCTCGCTTCCGTGCATGCCTGCGCGTCGCGATCTTCACACTGGCCGCTTGAGCTTCTTTCATCGCAGTTGGGGACCGCTAGAGCCTTTCGACAACTCTTTGCCGGAGCTTTTGCGCGCCGCTGGTGTCTACACCCACCTGTCGACCGATCACTATCATTATTGGGAAGATGGCGGCGCGACATACCATAATCGCTTCGACAGCTACGATATGATCCGAGGTCAGGAGCGCGATCCGTGGCACGCCGTTGTCGATCCACCACTGGACGCGTGGAACGAGCAGTTTCACCCAGCGCAAGTCTCTGGCAAACGCGGCACGACCTTTTACAATAATCTGGCCAACCGCGAACGGCTGCACACAGAAAAGGACATGCCCTGCTATCAGACGTTCGATGAGGGCTTGCGGTTCCTCAAACGCAATGGGGATGCCGAAAACTGGTTTCTGCAGATTGAAACGTTCGATCCGCATGAGCCATTTTTTGCTCCACATGAAGATTTGGAGGCGGTGGCTGGCGAAATGTCAGGGCCGGTTTTCGATTGGCCGCCTTACGCCAAGGTGAGCGAAACGACTGAAGAGGTGTCACAGCTTCGTGCCCGCTATCGCGCTCTGGTGCGTTTTTGTGACCGGCAGCTTGGCCGGCTTCTGGACCATTTCGATGAGCACGATCTATGGGCCAACACGGCTTTGGTCCTGACAACCGATCACGGCTTTCTACTCGGCGAACATGATTGGTGGGCCAAGAACCGCATGTACGCTTACGAAGAGATCTCACACATTCCATTTCTGCTGCATGTGCCGGGCGCCGCCACGGTCAACGCCTGCGACCACCTCACGCAGTCGATCGATGTCATGCCCACGATCCTAGACTTGTTTGGAGTGTCTAAGCCGCCGGAGGTGACCGGGCACTCCATACTGCCGGCCCTAGACGGAGAGGTGGTTCGCCAGACGGCCGTCTTCGGCTATTTCGGTGGCGGGGTGAACATCACCGATGGGCGCTACACCTACTTCCTGTTTCCAGACGATTTGCAGGCAGAGCCGCTGTTTCAGTACACGCTGATGCCGACGCATATGACCTCCTTCTTTTCCAGCGAGGAACTACGCGCAGCACAACAGGTGCCGGCCTTTGACTTCACCAAAGGTATGCCCGTGATGAAGGTGCCCCTTCTGCACGGCACCGCCTCCTATGATGCCCATGGTCCGGGGAGAACCGTCGACAAAACAACGATCCTCTTCGACCTTTGTATGGACCCTCAACAAGTTGCCGCCATCAAAGACGATGAGGTGGCGGTACGGCTGCGTGCGCACATCGTGCAGCAAATGAAACTGCACAATGCACCCGCTGAGGCATTTCGCAAGTTAGGTTGGGCTTGTTGATTTTTGCGCCTAGAAAACAGGACAGATTGGTCACTCTGCGCGATTAGCGGCAATGGAACCAACAAGCGCGGCTGGCTATCGCTACCGCCCGCATTCTGATGCGCGTTTTTAGTATAGATCCTATTGCGGAAGGGAAACTAAGGGCCGAAGAAGTTTGACTTGTAACGGCAGCTTTGCTGCCAGAGGCAGACTAACCTTGATAGCCGTTCAATCCCCGCAGCGGACGCAACGGTCACTGTGGCAAAGCATTGAAAAATGCAGGACTTAGTAAATCGCCAGTCCAGACAACGCCAATGAGAACCTGAGTGCCGTTCCACCACTTCAGTCCCTCTGACCCAAAAGTGCTGCCCGAGGGCCTCTCGAACTAATCCCGCCCGCCGAGCGCCTGGCTCCATTGATCGAAAGCGTTCGCGATCAAGATCTTGTCCGAGCCGATAACAAAGGTACTCACGCCGACCACTTGCCAGCGCGCGATAAGCTCTTTGCACTCGCCCGGATCGGGGGAGAAAACCGGCATGACAACCGGGATGTCCGCTTCACGCGCGCATCGGACCATGGCTTCTACGGCGTTCAAAATATCAGGATGCCGCCAATTGCCGTTGTGGCCCATGGAAACCGATAAGTCGAAGGGCCCAAACATCAGCGCGCGTAATCCGTCGGTGGTACAGATGGCTTCGATGTTGCGGAAACCGGCCTGCGTTTCGACCAAGCCTATGATACCAACACGCGCTTCTTCCTGCGCCACATAGGCCTCCCAATTGCGGATGAAGTGGCCGCCAGAACGGCAACAGGGGCAAGCGCCGCGCAGCCCGTGCGGGCCAAAACGGGTCGCCGCAACGGCCTGCGTTGCGCCCTCGGCTGTCTCAAGATTGGGCACCACGATATGACGAATGCCGGCGTCCAGCGCCTTCATGATGGTCACAGGATCGTTGGTGGGAACGCGCACCGCGCAGGCGATATCATTGGCATCAGCGGCACGGGCCAGGTTCTCCGCGGTCTCCATACCAAAGATGCCATGCTCGCAGTCGATGATGGTGAAGCTAAATCCATTCAGGCCAATGATATCGACAAGCTCCGGTGCGGCGATCTGCGTCCAGGTGCCCAGGCTAGTTTCGTCGGATGCCAGAAGTGCCTGAAAGTCATGCCTCATGCGTCTGCCAGTCCCAACACCGCTTTGCATTTGATCTCGACGATGATGCCGGGCATCGAGAAGCCCTTCACGGCAAAGCCCGTCCAGGTGGGGTAGCGGTTGGTGAAGTAGCGATCCTTCACAACCATGAATGTCTTCAGGTTGTCCATGTCTTCGGCAAACCAAGTTTCAAGCTCAACCACATCGTCGAACGTTGCACCGGCTGCAGCCAACACTTTGCCGACATTCTCAAAAGCCTGGGCGTACTGCTCCTCAACGCCCTCAACGACATTCAGATTTTCATCACGCCCCACCTGGCCCGATAGGTAGAGCGCGTCGCCCACCTGAATCGCTGGCGCGTAGTGATAGGTGTCGTAGATGTTTTCCATCCCTGGCGGGATGATGACTTTGCGAGTTGCCATAGATCACCTCATGTAACAGGCGGTTTGGATTGCTTCGATGATGCGCTTGGTGTCGGGCATGAATGCGCGCTCCAGCCGGTCGTTGTAGGGAACTGGCATGTCCGGCGCGCCAACGCGCTCTACTGGCGCATCGAGCCAGTCAAACGCTTGGTGCTGGATCGTTGCTGCAATTTCGCCGCCAAAGCCGCCGAAGGTTGGAGCCTCATGCACCACAACGGCGCGATTGGTTTTTTGAACGCTTGCGATGATCGTTTCAGTATCGAGCGGCTTGATGGTGCGCGGGTCGATTACCTCTACGCTCACGCCCTTTGCAGCCATGCGGTCTGCCGCTTGCAGAGCCCGCTCAACCATCGCAAGCGTGGCGATGACAGTGCAGTCAGTTCCTTCGCGCACGATGCGCGCCTTGCCTGGCGCAATCAGGTAACGCTCTTCAGGCACCGCTTGCTCAGCACCGAGATAGAGCAACTTGTGTTCTAGAAACACGACCGGACCATCCGAGCGGATAGCCGATGCCATCAGCCCCTTTGCGTCATAGGCTGAGGCGGGCGCATAGACTTCTAGGCCAGGGATGTTCGCAAACAGCATCTCCAGCGACTGGCTGTGCTGCGCGGCGAGCCGGATGCCGCCGCCCTGTGGGCCACGGAACACAATTGGCACCTTGGCCTTGCCGCCAAGCATGAAGCGTGCCTTGGCGGCCTGATTGATGATCGCATCCATCATCAAGGTCACAAAATCCCACAGCTGCGCTTCGACAATAACGCGCTTGCCTTGCAGGGCTGCTCCAACTCCACACGTTGCAATTGCGCCTTCAGAGATTGGCGTGTCGCGCACGCGCTCCGGCCCGAAAGCATCCATCAGACCAACCGTCAGCCCAAAAATTCCCCCGATGTGGCCGATATCTTCTCCGAGCAGGACAACGCTTTCATCATGTGTCATTTCCAGGTGGAAGGCTTCGTTGATCGCCTCCTTGTAAGTCAGCATGCGCTCACCTTGCGCAGGCAAGACCGATGGCGCTGCCATGCTTGGAACGCTGACAAGCTTGGCGGCGTCGTCAAGCGACGGCTCAGCTTGTGCTGCGGCCCACTTGATCGCGTTTTCAACTTCGACATTGGTGCTTAAGAGCGTCTCGTCATATCGCTCCTGATCAAGCTGCTTTTGCTGGATCAACCGATCGCGCAGTCGAATGATGGGATCCTGACTGCGCCAGGCGTCCTCCTCATCCGACGTGCGATAGGCCGGCAGGTTCGCGCGCATGGAATGGTCATCCCAGCGGTAGGTTAGCGCCTCAATCAGCGTTGGTCCCTCACCGGCGCGTGCACGCAGTGCGGCCTGTTCCATCGCCTGGCGCACCGCACCGACATCGTTGCCATCCACCCGTGTGTTGGGCACGCCGTAGGCATTGCCCCGAGCGGCGATCGATGGTCCGGCGGTGACCATCTCCGTCGGCGTTGACAGGCCGTATTGGTTGTTCTCACAGAAGAAGATCAGCGGCAGCTTCCAGATGGCCGCCAGGTTCATCGCCTCGTGGAAGATACCTTCATTGGCCGCGCCATCGCCGAAAAAGCTGATGCCGATTTGACCCTGGCCATCCAGTTGGGCGGCCAGAGCCGCACCGGTGCCAAGGCCCATTCCCGCGCCAATAATGCCATTGGCGCCCAGTATGTTCCGTTCCACATCGGCGATATGCATCGAGCCGCCAATGCCAGCGCAATAGCCCGCCTGCTTGCCCATCAGTTCGGCAAACATGCGGCCCATATCCGCGCCCTTGGCAAGCGTGTGCCCGTGCCCGCGATGATGGGTGAGCAGGAAGTCCTCCGGTTCCAGAACAGCACATGCACCGGCGGCAATGGCTTCTTGACCAACGCTTGAGTGCGCTGTGCCCTTAATGACGCCGTCAAGAAACAACTCCTTGGCGCGCACCTCAAACTGGCGGATGCGCAGCATCAGGCGCAAAGCCACATACTGCTCGTCGAACGTCATGCGGTTGCTTGTCGTGTTGCCGGCAAGATCGGCGAGAATGGAAACGTCAGCCATCAGCCACCCCCGTATACAAGACGTGGCAGCCAGAGCGAAAGGTCCGGCCAAAGAAGCACGATGAGCAGCGCCAAAACCTGCAATCCGATAAAGGGCCACTGTGCGGCAAAAATGTCCTGCAGGGTAACGCCCTCTGGGGCTGCACCCTTGAGGTAGAAGCAGGCTGGTCCAAAGGGCGGTGTGAGGTAGGCGATCTGCATGGAGAGGTTGAAGACGATTCCAAACCAGACCGGATCGTAGCCAAGCGTGCTCAGCACCGGCAGGAAGATCGGCATTGTGAGGAACAGGATGCCGATCCAGTCGATGAAAAACCCAAGCAGGATGAAGACACCCACCATGACGGCCAGGATGATTGTGGGGTTCTCCGAAACGCCAGAGAGCATCTCGCTGGCGAAATCGATCCCGCCCATCAGGTTGTAGACGCCGATGAGGGCATTGGTGCCAAAGACCAGCCAGAAGACCATGCCGCAAGTGCGCATCGCTTGGATGAAGACCTCACGGATCATGTCCAGCGTCAGCGTCCCGCGGACCCATGCAGCTAAACCGGCACCAAACGCACCGAGCGCCGCGCTCTCGGTGATGGACGCAAGGCCAGCATAGATAGAGACCAACACACCACCGGCCACCGCGACAGGCAGCGCAACACCCTTGAACAGGGCCAACTTCTCGCGCAGCGGCATGGCCTGTTCTTCAACGCTTAAAGCCGGGCCCATGGCGGGATTCAGACCACAGCGGATGAGCACATAGATCACATAGAAGCTGGCGAGCATCAGGCCGGGAAGCAGCGTTGCCAGAAACAACTGCGAGATGTTCACCTCAGCCGTAAGGCCGTAAAAGATAAGAATGATCGAAGGCGGGATCATCGTGCCGAGCGAGCCACCCGCCGTGACGATGCCAATGGCCAGCTTCTTGTCGTAGCCAAGGCGCAGCATCTGGGGCAACGCGATAAGGCCAAGCAGCACAATCTCGCCGCCAATGATGCCGGTGGTCGCGCCGAGGATGACGGCGACAAAGATTGTCACCACGCCGATACCACCACGCAGCGAACCCGCCCACACGTGCAGCGCACGGTAGAGATCCCGTGCAACGCCGGACTTCTCCATGAAGCTGGCCATGATGACGAACATCGGCACGGCAATCAGAGCGAAGCTGTCGATGAAATCGACCGTACGGCTGCCCACGATGAACAATGAGTTGAGGCCGAACTGCGTAACCGCCAGCACCACAGCGATGGAACCGGAAACGAAGGCCAGAGGCACACCGAGCATGAGCAACGTGGCCATACTGGCCAAAATGAGAAGGGTGAGCGTCCCGATATCCATCAGGGGGGGCTTGAGCGGCGTTTCAGCGCCTCGTTGACCAGAACAACGAGGAAGAGAACCGCGCCCACGAACAACATGCCCTTTAGAAACGCTGGGACAGGCGCGTTGAAGCTGCTGCCCGTGCGTTCCGGCGTCCATGTGCCATCCAACGCGAAACGCCAGATGGCGCGGTCGGCCATGCGCCAGGAAGCATAGGCTAGCCCGCTGAGGTAGGTTAGCCCGGCAGCTACGCTGAGCCAGTGCGAGAGATGTTCGAGCGTTGGACGGTTTTCAACTAACACCGAGATGCGCATATGCGTTCCCTCGGCCATGCAGTAGGCACCGCCGAAGATGAACGCAAAGCCGGCCAGCATGACCGAGACTTCATGCGCCCACGCGGTCGGTGCGCCAAAGCCGTAGCGTGCGACGACTTCGTAAACCATCACAAGGATGATGGCTCCAAAGCACCACGACGCTGTGCGGCCAAGCCACTTGGCAAACTGGCTAAGAAACACCATTAGGCGCTTTCCAATGACGCGCAGGGTCGTCCGGCAGGCGAAGCGACCCCCCGCACAGCGCCATCAGTTGAGGCCGAGTTCGGTCAAAAACGCTTGATGGCTGTCAACGATAGCCTGGGCATTCGGGCTGCGGCTGCCCCAATCGGCCCACACGTCCTGCGTCAGCGCGCGGAAGGTCGCCGCTTCTTCTTCGCCAAACTCAAGGAACGTTACATCAAGTTCGTTGGCTGCCTGTTCCTGCGCGGCTGCATCTGCGTCAGGCAACTCACTGCTCAGATGCGCCGACATGCTGTTGCAGGCATTCTCAAAAGCTTGCTGACTGTCGGCGGATAGACCGTTCCACTTATCTAGCGAAACGCTCATCTCCGTCACCGCCATAGAATGGCGTGCCAGAACAGAATATTTCGCCTGATTGTGCATGCCCAACGCCACGTTAAGCGCGACATTGGCAAGGTCCGTTGCATCAAGCACACCGGTTTCCATGGCCGTGACGCTTTCGCCTACGCCCATGGTGACAAGTGATGCACCAGCACGGCTAAGAAGATCAGACGCAAGACCACCCGGCGCGCGCATAGAAAGGCCCTCAAAGTCGGCCACCGTGTTGATGGGAACGGTGGAAGGGATTTGCTCGGAAGGCCAATAGACCGGGCAGATGAAGTAGAGGTCATACTGTTCATAAAGCGCGCGTGCCAGCTCTAGCCCGCCACCCTCAGTGAACCAGCGGTCTCGCGTTGCGCTATCAGGATAGGCACCAATCGTATCGCCCAACACACCCATGGCCGGGTCGCTCCCTGCGAAATAGCTGGGTGCGGTGTATTGGCCATCAAGAATGCCGTTCTGAATGGCTTCAATCGTCTCGGCAGCTCCAACAACAGCACCGCCTGGCAGGACCGTTATGTTGATCTCGCCGCCCGTCGTTTCGGCCAGTTCGGCGGCCATTTCTTCAAATGCAACGGTGGTGGCCGCTGTTGCGCCCAAGAACGTTTGCATTTGGAAGTCTTCGGCAGCCACTGGCGCCCAGGCAATGGAAGCCAGCGCAGTGCCGGCGAGCATGGATTTCAAGGTCATGTGGTCGTCCTCCCTGACGATGGTTGAGTGCTCGCGGTTACGCCGCGATGCGTGGTGTTTTCATATTGAGAATCTGCTGGGTATCTTCGACGGTGGCCGGTTCGCGACCCAATGCGCGTGCCTGGGAAACCACCTTGGCGATGACCTCGGCATTGGTCATGTGTCGCTCACCATCCATGTAGTGATAGTCACCAAGCCCTATGGAGATATGGCCACCCTCGCGGATAACCTTCTCAGTCAGCGTGAACAGATCGCCCTTGTAGGAAACAGCCGTCCAAACGCAGTCGAACTCTTTCGGCAGAAATGCGGTGTGGGCGTCGAGGCCAGCCTCCGTGCCTGGATGCCCGGCAAAGATGATCTCATCTGTCATGCAAAAGCACACATAGGCTGGCGCTTCGAGCACACCCATTTTCAGGAATTGTTCGATCTGTCGGGTGAAGCCGACATTCCAGCTAACAAGGTATGGTGTCAGATTGTAGTGCCGAATGCGCTCGGCAAAATACATCAGCGTACCGGTTGAGTTCTTGTAGATGAGCTCGGTGGTGTCATATTTGCCTTCTTCGGGATTCCACCAGTCCACATTGACGCTTCCGACATCCATTGGCGCGAAGTCCGGCGCGGTGTCTGCCGATTTCATCATCTGCTCGATGGCAGCAAAGCGCCCTTTGGCATCGGTGTCGTTGGCCACATAGCCAAGCGTGGGATGGATCAGGATGTCAGACTGCGCGCGGATACCGGCATTGGTCTCCAAGTAGAAGTCGGCATCATGGTCGGGTGTTCCGTCTGCCTTGCGACCGTGAAAGTGCACGATGGCCGCGCCCTCATCGTAGCAAGCCTTTGCATCAGCGATGATTTCGTTGGGTAGGAACGGCACATGCGGGTTTCCGCGACGTGTTGCAAGCTCGTTCACCCGCGCCTCAATGATGATCTTGCACACCGCCAGCTCCCCTTCGTATTTGCTGCCGCTTTCGGGCTGCCTGACCTAACGATGGCGCACAAGATCGCAGAAATCCAGCCTTAAGATATATCTTTCTTGCAAAATTCGTGTGATCTTATATCTTAGGATATATGAACTCAATCACAGATCCTCTTGTCAAACCGGACATTGCCGATCTTCTCAGCGCTGCCGTCGCAGGTCACACAATGCAGCGGGTGCGAACGCCCGACGGAAAATACAGCTACAGCTATGTGAGCGATGGCATACGCGACGGCCTTGGCCTGGACCCCGACTTGCTGATGAATGCCCAGGCAGTGGATCACAGCTGGCTGCACCCGGAAGACCGCCTCGTCTTCATTGATGCCCTTGAAGCATCCGCTGCAAAATTGAGCCAGCTTGATGAGGAAGTTCGCGTGAAGGCGCCGGGCGGAGGCTACCGCTGGGTGCGCTCCATCGGCAGCCCTCGCAGGCTTGATGACGGCACAGTCATATGGGACGGCGTTGCGCTGGATGTCACGGATCGCCGCCAAGCTGTTGACGCCCTACAAAAGGCCTTACTGCAGGTGCGTGCGAGCGAGACATCTGAAACGCGCTTTTCCCAGATAGCGGCACTGGATGTGTCGGAGCGGCTTCATGATCTTGAACGCGCGATAAAAGCGCTGCCTCCATCGTTGAGCGCAGCGGTCGAACTAAACGCCCGTTTTGACGATTTCAAACGTTCCCTGTCGGCAGCACGAGACCTCGTGGAGAATGACGAGCCTGCGGCACGACATTTGCCGGCCGGCGACCCGCCAGGTCACCATGAGAGAGAAAGCCTGAAACAACTAACGGCCAAACAACGGCAGGTCTTGGCGGTCATGAGCGAAGGATACTCCAACCAACAGATCGCGGAGGAGCTGGGGATTACGATCGGAACTGTAAAGCTTCATATCTCAGCGATACTGAAGCGATTGGCAGCACGAAATCGCACGCATGCGGCCCAGATCTGGAACGGATCATCGCGGTGAGAATGTGATGTTCGCCGTCACAGTGGAAGAGTTCGATTAGCTCGGCTAGTCGATTGAAGTCTGAAACTTCGATCACTAGCCCCGTTGGCTAGACATTGCCCCCCAATGAGCGGTGGTGTGTGAATTCCGATTTCGCAAGGACTCAAGCGACCAGCTGGCTTGTGACCGCTTCTCTAATCGGGCGGTTTGGACTTGTCACGGTTTTGTTCCGTGTCCTTGAATGGAATGATCGCCATCAAGGAGCACAAGAATGGCACGCAAACACAATGACGAGTTCAAGCGCGAGGCGGTGCGGATTGCACTGACCAGCGGACTGACACGCCGAC
>JAVJSN010000007.1:0-214763 GCA_040219355.1 Hyphomicrobiales bacterium | reverse complement strand
TGTCGGCGTGTCAGTCCGCTGGTCAGTGCAATCCGCACCGCCTCGCGCTTGAACTCGTCATTGTGTTTGCGTGCCATTCTTGTGCTCCTTGATGGCGATCATTCCATTCAAGGACACGGAACAAAACCGTGACAAGTCCACTGCTGGCGAAGACCTACCCGCACCCCTTCCCCATCCTGACGACATCATTATTGGCGAAGACACCGATCCTAAGTTGATAGGACCGTTCGACCAGCAGTCTCTTGATGAGCTCAATGAGACGCTCGATCTGCGCGGACATTTAATGCTCGAACATATCTATGAGCTCCATTATGGCCCAGTGTATCCACATGAGGAAGATCGGCTACGCGCTTTCAAATCAGCTCACGACCCATACGCCGCCTACCGCGGACTTGACGACACTGCTGATGAAGAACCCGGATCTGCGTCCACCGGCGCTTTGCTGCACATGGTCTTGTTGAACACGACAATTCCCCCTCGGCTGCGTTGGACAGATCTTCAGTTCATGATGGCTGAGATGGCTGCCAATCGCGCCAACCCAACACGCCGCGCCCTTGAAAAGGCCCTCACCGCTGGCAGGAAACAGCACCACCTGCCGTTCAAGCGTGGGCAAGCCTATGTGCCAGCCGCTGTGATCATCGACTTGATGGAATTCACCGGCGAGGCAAAGAGACTGCAGCAAGAGCTGTTTGAACAGTCAGTTGAAGATGCACTTTCAATGGGAAAGCCAATCGAAGCTATCGAAGGACTACCGCTCGGCCCCGAGGTCCTAATGGAACTGCTCGACAAACATGGCATCAAAAATGGACGCCTGAAGGCAAAAGGGTAACTTGGTAAATTCTGCTTCTGGCGGCAAAGCGGGCAATACGACCGGGAAGCAGGTTGCGGCCAACTTTTCCTATTGGTTTGACGCTGAAATTAGCTGCGTCCGCGAGTGCAAGGTTCTGCACATACGAACCAGATGCTCAGTTGGGCGACGGCGCCCAGTCCTAGCGCTACTTCCATTTTGAAATGTTGATTGGAGCCTCAGCTGCGTAGCTTGAGGTCGCCTCAATGGATAGCAATGACCTGTAACCTAATCACCAGCGTTGCGCATCGAAGTTCGATCTTCGATGGCACGGCGGGATATCTCTTCCAGCAGGGCAAGCAGCTCAAAGCACGCGATTCTAGCCGCGCTGGTATCGCCATCCGCAATGGCGCGCAGCGTTGCAGCATGATGTTCGGCTGCTTTTGAAAAGCTCTCCGTGTCCACGATGAACGAATACCAGAAGCGCCGCGACAGCGAGTGGATGATCTCGATCTGGCGCTGAAGATAGCGGTTGTGTGCGGCCTCTGCCTCTAAGGCATGAATGGCCTGATTGATGGCGAGATATGTCTCCCGATCCCGTTCGCTGATGGCGCGCTCAAGTTGGTCAGCAAGCTCACGCATTTCCTCGCGTTGTTCAGCGGTCGCTCTGTCTGCAGCGAGTGTCACCATCAGTTCTTCAAGCGGCCGTCTGGTCTCTAGAAGTTCCAGCTGCCGTGTAATATCGATGGGCGTTACAAGGATGCCCCGCCTTGGCATAACATCAACGAAGCCCTCAAACTTCAGCCGTTGCAGTGCCTCTCGAACAGGCGTGCGCCCGCATCCAGTGCGGTGGGTCAGGTCAGACTCTGAGATCAGGGAATAGGCGGGCAGATCACCAATGACGATCAGGTTGAGGATTTTGCCATAGGCCGTATCGGCGGTTGACTCCGTCGCCTTGTGGTTGTGCTCGGCCATTGCGTCCATATCACGATCTCCTCCCTCGCCAGCTAAGCGATTGACTCCATGAAGCGCAACAGATATGTCTTCGAACAAGAACTGATATATCAGTCGTATATTACAAGGGGGGCGGCATGGTCGTCGCAACGGACGTGCGCTCAAACACTGACCTGACATGTGACGTCGCCATCGTGGGTGGCGGAGCCGCTGGCGTGGCCACGGCAGTGACAGCGGCGCGTCAAGGCTTGCACGTTGTGCTTATCGAGCGCCACGGGTTCTGCGGCGGCGGTGCGGTCGCGGGCCACTCAGGCACCGTTTGCGGCCTGTATGAGGCCTCCGACCATGCCAGCAACGGGCCGGTGCAGGCCGTGTTTGGATTTGCTGAAGAATTTGTCAACGCTCTGGACGCCAACGGCGGACTGGCTGACCCGGTGCGCTACGGCAAAACCTTCACCCGCGTTCATGACCCTGTTGTATGGCGTGAAACGGCAGACGGTTTTCTCACCGATCCCAACGTAACCGTGATCTATCACGCGGTGGCCACGCGCGTTCTGACCGAAGGCGGTGAGCGTATAGAAGGCGTGGAGCTTTGGACCAAACAAGGGCCTGTGCGGGTGCGTGCAAAGGTGACCGTGGATGCCTCCGGTGATGCTGATCTTGTGGCGATGGCGGGCCTACCAAGCATCATTGGCGACAATGGCCGGGTACAAAACCCGACGATGATCTTCCGCCTTATGGGCGTTGATGTGCCAGTTTTCCTGGCTGCATATGGCGATGATACCATTATGCCTGTTGAGGTGTCCCAGCAGATCGTGGCAGCCAATGCATCGGGCAGCTACGCCTTGCCTCGAGCGAAAATCTGGCTGTTCCCAACAACGCGGCCAAACGAATTGCTGTGCAACTGCACGCGTATCATCGGTGCTGATGGCCGCGAATTGAACCCGCTATTCTGGCGTGATTTTGCCGAAGCGGAAACCCAAGGGCGCAGGCAAGCGCGCGAGTATGCGCGCTTCTTTGTCGACACGCTTGCTGGTTGTCAGGATGCCTTCGTCAACGATATGGCTGTGCAGGTGGGTGTGCGCCAGACCCGTCAGATTGATGGCGTTCAAACCCTCATGAACAGCGATATTCTTGCTGGCAAGAAATTTGCAAATGGCATCGCCCGTTCACCCTGGCCAATCGAACTGCATTCAGGCGAGCGACCCAAAGTCGAGTGGCTTCTCAACGATGTCTACGAAGTTCCCTATGGCTGCTTCGTTCCAGAGCGCGGCGAGGGCTTGCTGGCAGCAGGGCGTTGTCTGTCGGCGCAGCACGAAGCCGTAGCATCGGCCCGCGTTACGGCGCAGTGCTTTAGTTACGGGCAGGCCATTGGACATGCGGCGTCCATCGTGGTGCGAGATAGTGTTGCGCCGCGCGCTATCGCGGGTGCTGACTTGCGCGAAATCTTGAACCGCGACGGTGCGCGGCTAGACGGATGAGAGAGCAAATTACCATTGAGCGCCAAGAAGGCTATGCCGTTCTCACCATGAACAAGCCGCAGCGCCGTAATGCGCTAGGCACGCAGAGCATGCGCGAGCTTGATGAAGTCCTTCAGGCTCTGGCGGGCGACAAGGAGTGCCGTGCCATCGTTCTCGCCGGTGCGCCGCCGGCCTTTTGCGCAGGCAGCGACTTGAAAGAACTTGGCGGGCTGTCGATACCCGATATGTGCACCCATGAGGCGTACACAGCCAAAGTCGCGCGCAGCATGGCCTATCTGCCCGTGCCAGTGATCGCTGCCGTGGAAGGTTATGCACTGGGTGGCGGCTTTATATTGGCCACGTCTTGCGATGTGGTCGTCAGCGGTGCGTCTACCAAATGGGCGATGCCAGAGGTCAAGAACGGCTGGATCCCGCCATGGGGTTTGCAGACGCTGATTGCGCGATGCGGCCCGGTAAAAGCGCGGCTGATTACCTGGGGCAGTGAAGAAATTGATGGTGCTGAGGCGCTGCGCCTTGGCGTTGCTGACAAGCTAGCCGGCGATGGCAATGCGCTTGATGAAGCCTGCGCCATGGCTGAGCGTTTGGCCGGGCTGCCAGCAGATGCTGTGCGCTCCACCAAGCGTTTCTTTGGAGCGGTCATAACGGGTGCCAGCGAACAGATGGATGTTGAAGCCTCGCGCCTTTTTGCCAGTGATTGCGAAGGCGAGGCGGCCAAGCAGGTGCTTGCCAAGTTCACGGAGACCTCATGAGCAAGGTTGTTTCTGCCCAACAGGCGGTTGCCTCTATCGCGTCTGGCAGCACTGTTGCCAGCGCAGGCGTGATCGGTTGGGTGACGCCCGACAGTGTTTTGGCAGCCCTCGGCCAGCGGTTTCGCGATACGCAAGCGCCATCAGACCTCACCTTCTATTTTCCCTGTGGTACCGGCGACGCAATGGGCATCAAGGGCATGGACCATGTGGCCCAAGAGGGCCTGATGAAACGCATCGTGTCGGGCTCGTTCATCAATCCGGTGGACCCCAAGACCGGCCAGCGCCCTGAACTGATGCGGCTGATCCATGAGAATAGGGTTGAGGCCTACTCCTGGCCCATCGGCGCATCCATGCACTGGCTGCGCGAGGTGGCGCGCAAGAGCCCAGGCTATATCACCCGCGTGGGTCTTGGAACCTATGCTGACCCGCGCCATGGCGGTGGAAAGTTCACCGACCGCGCGCAGGCCGATCTTATCCGCGTCATCTCTATCGATAACGAGGAACTGCTCTACTACCCCACATGGCCTATTGATGTTGCCATTTTGCGTGCTTCCTCGGCCGACGAGCATGGCAATCTGTCTTGGGAAGATGAGCCGCTTCTCACTGCGAACATTGCCTTAGCGCTGGCCGCAAAGGCGTCGGGCGGCAAAGTCATTGCGCAGGTACGCCGGATGGTTGGTCATGGCGAGCGCACCGCGCCGCAGGTTCGCGTCCCCGGTGTCTACGTTGATGAAGTCGTCGTCGATGCCGACATGATGATGACCACAGATGTGGCGTATGAGCCAGCCTATTACTCCGGCAAGCGCCTGGATGTGACCAACCTGCAAGCGCCACCCTTCTCTGCGGATCGGATCATCGCCAACCGAATCGCCCCTGAAGTGCGCAAGGATGAGCTGGCCATATTTGGCTTTGGCGCGGCGACCGATGTGCCTCTGGTCATGGTCGAGCAGGGTCTTCTGACCAACGAAAACCTGGCCGACTATCCCGGCACAACCGAGCATGGCGCCTATGGCGGCATCGTGATGCCCGGCTGGCAATTCTCTGCCAACATCAACCCTGATGCCATATTAGATGGCGTGACGCAATTCGATGCCATCGACGGTGGCCTTTGCCCATTCACCGCGCTTTCCTTTGCTGAGTTCGATGAGAGAGGCGTAGTGAATGTTTCCAAGTTTGGCAGGGCGAACCCCGGCGCTGGCGGGTTTATCGACATTGCGCAGAACGCGCAGCGGCTCATTTTTGCCGGAACTTTCACCACAGGTGGGCTTCAGTGCGAGGTTTATGATGGCAAGCTTTCCATTGTCCACGAAGGCAAAGTGAAGAAGTTTGTGCGCGAGGCCGCGTCGGTCACCTATCGCGTGCGCGACGGTGTTGCGATGCGCGGGCAGGAAGCGATGATCGTGACTGAGCGCGCTGTCTTCAACGTACTCGCAGATGGCCTCGAGTTGATCGAGATCGCCCCGGGTATCGATCTTCAGAGCCAAGTTCTGGACCTGATGGACTTTGCGCCCGTGGCCATCGCAGACCCCCTGCAGCTCATGCAGCCGCAACACTTCATCCCCCTGAAACCTGCACAACCGCAACAGGCTATCGCATGAACTGGACAGATACCCCGACTGCCGTCCAACAGACCCTGCGCAAGGGGGCTGCCCTACCAGCCCATCCCTTGGTTCTGGATGCGCAACGCCAGCTGGACCGGCTGCGCCAGCGCGCTGTGACCCGCTACTATATGGATGCAGGTGCTGGCGGCATCGCCGTTGGCGTTCATACCACCCAATTTGCTATCCGCCAGGTTGGCCTCTACGCGCCGGTGCTGGAGCTGGCCGCGCAAACCGCGCTGGATTGGGGTGGTGAAGGCAAGGTTCTTGTGGCTGGCGTCACCGGCAAAACCGATCAGGCGCTTCAGGAAGCCAAGACAGCTAAATCGCTGGGTTACCATGCGGTGCTGCTCAATCTGGCCCGCCTGAAAGGCACAGCAGAGCAAGAAATTCTGGCGCATTGCCGGACCATCGCGAAAGAAATGCCGGTGATTGGGTTTGCGCTGCTGCCTGGCGTTGGCGGCTTTCACCTGTCCTACGATTTCTGGCACGCCTTTGCGCAAATCGACAACGTTGTCGCCATCAAGATGGCGCCATTTGACCGCTACCGCACATTGGAGATTGTCCGGGCGGTGCAAGATGCTGGCGCATCGGACCGTGTGACCCTCTATACCGGCAATGATGATCACATCGTGATGGACCTGCTGCAGCCTTTTGTCGTGCGGACGCAGGACGGTGCTTTGGAAACCCGGGTTCGCATCCGTGGGGGTCTGCTGGGCCATTGGAGCGTGTGGGTAAAACCTGCTGTTGCGCTTCTGGATCGCATTCACACGATCCCCGACGGCGCTGATATGCCCGAGGATCTGCTGGCCCAGGATTCCATCGTCACCGACTGCAATCTGGCGATATACGATGCGCTGAACGATCTGAAGGGCTGCATTCCCGGCTGCCTGGAGGTGCTGCGCCGTCAGGGCTTGGTCGAAGGCACATGGTGCCTGGACCCCGATGAGGTGATGAGTCCCGGCCAGAGCGAGCAGATCGACCGCGTCTACCGCCAATACCCTGAAATGAATGACGACGCCTTTGTTGCGGCCAACCTCAATCGTTGGCTCGCGTGAGCACTTTGGAAGCCCTTATGACAGACATTCTCTCCCCCGCCATCTTTCCAGAAGCGTTTCGCGATGTGGAGCATTTGGAAGATTTCATGTCGATCCCTACCAAAGGGGTCATTGATGATCTGAACGCACTTGATGGCGACATCATCATTCTGGGCGTGGGCGGAAAGATCGGCGTTACCATGGCCCGGATGGCCAAAAAGGCCGCGCCGCATAAGCGGGTCATCGGTGTCTCGCGGTTCTCCGAAGAAGGCGTGCAAGAGCGGCTGAATGCCTGGGGCATTGAGACAATTGCGTGCGATCTGCTTGACCGCGAGGCCGTTAACGCGCTGCCCAAAGTCAAGAACGTCATCTACATGGCTGGCCTGAAATTCGACTTCCGGGGCCGCGAGGATTTTCTCTGGGCGATGAACACGGTTGCGCCCGCTATCACGGCAGAGGCCTTCAAAGACTCGCGCATCGTCTCCTTCTCAACCATCCATGTATACCCATGGTCGAACCCGTTACATGGTGGTGTCACCGAGAGCGACCTGCCCATGGCCCGCCCGGGGGAATACGCCAATTCGGTTGTCGGTCGCGAACGCACCTTCCAGTATTATTCGCGCATGCACGGCACCCCGGGGCGTATCATGCGCTTCGTCTATGCCATCGACCCGCGCTACGGTGTGATGCAGGAAGTTGCCGCTTGGGTGAAAGCCGGGCAGCCCGTGCCGGTCGCGACCAGCCATGCCGATATCATGTGGCAGGGCGATGCGAACGCGCAGTTCCTACGGATGCTTGCGCACTGTGAAACACCAGCCTGCCCGATCAACGTCGGCGGACCGGAAACAGTTTCCATTCGCTATCTGGCCCATCGTTTCGGCGAGATTTTTGGCGTCGAGCCGACCTTTGAGGGGCAAGAGCAGGACACCTGCTTGATGGTCAATTGCGACAAGGCCAATGGCATTTTCGGCAACCCCGTGGTGCCCATTGATGCGATGATCGGGTGGGTAGCAGACTGGGTGAAAAACGACAAACCCATCCATGGCAAGCCGTCCAAATTCCATGTGCGCTCAGGGGAGTTTTGATCTGTGAGTGCTTGGAAAAACTATGGCTACGCGATTGGTGCCCATGTTGCTTTCATTGCCGTCTGGCAACTGGCAACCATGGTCACCGATCTGCCCAGCTACATCCTGCCATCGCCGCTTGAGGCGATCCGCGAACTGGGCGAGCCCTCTTACAATTGGGGCATGCACATCTGGGCGACAGCGCTGGCGATTTTCGGCGGTTACTTCCTGGCTGTCATTGTGGGCGTCACGCTGGCGGTGCTGTTTGTCTGGGTCCCAGCGCTCAACTCTGGCGTTATGCCGCTGCTGGTGACGATCAACATGGTGCCAAAGATTGCTATGGCGCCGCTGTTCATTGTGTGGCTGGGCTTTGGCATCGTGCCCAACATGATCATTGCTTTTACGATCTGCTTTTTCCCAATCGTGCTGACCACCCATCGCGGCCTCATTGAGGTGGAGCCGGACCTCATTAATCTGGTGCGTTCCATCAAGGCTAACCGCTGGCAGATATTCTCCAAGATCCTCCTTCCCGGTTCGCTGCCATATCTGTTTTCGGGCATGAAGGTTGCAGCCGTTCTGGCTGTCGCTGGCGCGATTGTTGGCGAGTTCATCGCATCCGAACGCGGCCTTGGGCACTTCCTTCTGGCCCAGCAAAACGCGCTGAACACCTCAGCCATGATGATGGCTCTGGTGTTCATCACGCTCATCGGCGTGGCGCTTTACGGGCTGGTGCTGTTGCTGGAATACATCTTCATCACGCGCAAAGGGATCGTGACATGAGTACCGGCACGAGCACTGGAGCGCATCCCTTTGTGCGCCTGGAAGGGGTGCGCAAAACCTATGCTGTGGGCAAGGAAGAGTTTTTGGCCGTCAGCGACGTCACTATCGACATTCATGATGGCGAACTGGTTTCCATCGTCGGGCCCTCGGGCTGCGGCAAATCGACGATCCTCTGTATCCTGGCAGAGCTTCACGAAGCCACCGAAGGCAAGGTGGAAATCGGCAGCCCGGACTCGCCGTTCACGCCCGGTCGCGACATCGGCATGGTGTTCCAGAAGGCACTGCTTTTGAAGTGGCGCACCATAGTCGACAATGTTCTGTTGCCCGCCGAAATCCTCGGCCTACCCAAAAAGGCCTCGCGCGAGCGAGCTCGTGATCTGCTGGAGATGGTCGGCATTGCAGACTTTGCCGATGCCTATCCGCAGCAGCTTTCCGGCGGCATGCAGCAGCGTGCCTCCATTGCACGGGCGCTGATCCACGACCCCAAGCTCATCCTGATGGATGAACCCTTTGGCGCGCTGGATGCACTGACGCGCGAGCGCATGAACCTCGAGCTTCTGCGGATCTGGAAAGAGAGCCGCAAGACCATTCTGTTCGTCACTCACGGTATCCAAGAAGCAGTGTTTCTTGGCTCCCAAGTGGCCGTGATGACAGCAAGCCCCGCCCGTATGGCGGATCACTTCGATATCGAGCTGCCTGAACCACGCACGCTGGATGTCAAAACGACCGAAAAATTCGGCGAATACACGCGGCGCATCTATTCTCTGCTCGGCATGCAATGACGCATGCCGGGTAACGCGCCCAATAGGGAGACGACCCAATGAAGAAGACATTGCTCTGCGCGCTGAGCGCGGCTTTTCTCAGCTCAACAGGACTTGCCAACGCTGACGAGCTCAGCCTGCAGCTCAACTGGACCGCTGGCGGCGACCACGCCCCCATTTACTACGCGCTGCAAGAGGGCTGGTACGAAGAGGCTGGCGTTGAACTGGCAGTTCGCCAGGGTTCTGGATCCGGTGCTGCGGCAACCGCGCTGGATGTTGGCCAGGCCGACATGGCGATCATCGATACGCCAACGGCGCTTCAGTTTCTGGCCCGCGGCTCAGATTTCACGGGCGTTATGGTCGCCTATAATGATAATGCCGCTGGCCTCTATTGGAAGAAAAGCTCCGGCATTGAATCGATTGAAGACATTGCCGGTCGATCCATCGGTGCGCCTGCCTTTGATGCAACACGCCAGATGTGGGTGCCTGCTGCCCGCGCTTTGGGGCTAGACCCTGAGAGTGTGAGCTGGGTAAATCTGCAGCCGACCGGTAAGGTAGCTGCGCTGCAATCAGGCGCGGTGGATGTGACCACGCACTTTTATTCGGTGCACTTCATCTATGAAGATATCTTTGGTGATGATCTGGGCTTTGCGCTGCTGCGCGACAACGGCATGAACACCTACTCGCTGGCCTACTATGTCGCTGATGAGGTGATTGCCGGACGGGAAGAAGAAGTGCGCAATTTCGTGCAAACCACGCAGCGCGCCTTTGCCTTCTGCCTTGAAACGCCTGACCCTTGTTCCGAGGCGCTGTCATCGGCTGTCTCCATGCGCCAAAGCGATGCTGCCCGGCAGCTGCAATATGCAGCGCGTGTTATGCCCGGAGTTGGCAACGAGTTGCCGATCGGTGCATGGAGCATGGACCGCATCGTCGCCGATTACACGGTGGTTCAGGAAGCATATGAGCTTGGCGAGTTTGACGCGACAACCAAGTTCACCAATGACTTTATTGATGAGAGCATCGCTTACCCCGACATGTAAACTGTCGGTTTCTACGTGATGCTTTTCCCCGGTGTGCCTCCCGCACCGGGGATCTATTTTTGTGAGCGCTCAAATGACGCCTAGGCTATCGGTTACTGCCTGCACCGTAACAACGCGCCCTGTAGGCCTGCGGCTGCCCTTTCGCTACGGTGTGGTGACTTTGCGTGAGGCGCAAGAGGCACAGGTCAGCGTTCGGATACGCACACAAGATGGCAAAGAGGCTGCCGGGCATGCAGCTGAGCTGCTGGCGCCCAAATGGTTTGATAAATCGCCTGAGCTTTCCAACGAGGACAATGTGCAGCAATTGCTGCGCGCAGTTGATCTGGCCAAAGCAAGTTATCTTGATGAGACCAGCTATCTCAGCGCGTTCGGTTTGCATGCAACGTATGATGCAGAGCACGTAGAGCGATGCGCAACTGAAGGGTTGAACAGCCTTGTGGCAGGTTTCGGCAACGCTTTGCTCGATAAGGCAATCCTGTCAGCGCTGTGCAACCTGCTGGATACTTCCTTCTTCGATGTGATTGGCAGCAATGCCATCGAGCTTCAGTCCACCACCGCGCCAGACATGGACGGTTTCGATTTCACGAGCTTCTTGGCAGGTCTCACGCCCAGCACCTCAATACTTGCGCGGCATACCGTCGGGCTAGTCGATGCCATCTTTGAAAGCGATGTTGATCCGCAAACGGGTGTGAATGATGGTCTGCCTGAAAGCCTGGAAGCTGCAATAAAGGCTTGGGGGCTGCGCGCCTTCAAGATCAAAGTTAGCGGCGACAAGGATAAGGACATCGACCAACTGGTCCGTATCGCAAGCCTGCTTGATACGATCAGCGACCCATATCTGTGTACGCTAGATGGCAATGAGCAGTATCGCGACGCCGATGCCTTTGGCGAGCTCTACCGTGCCATGGCCAATGATACGCGATTGAACCGGCTGATACGCTCCATTGCCGTGTTTGAGCAGCCCATCGCCCGTATCCAAGCGATGTCACTTCCATTGGGTGAGATTGGTGAGGCACTGCCCATTGAGATCGATGAGTCCGACAATGGCATAAACGCCTTTGTCGAGGCGCGCGCCGTTGGCTATCGCGGTGTATCCTCCAAATCCTGCAAAGGCGTCTACCGAGCCCTGATCAATCGTGCCCGCGTGGTCAAATGGAATGCGCAGGAGGGTGCCGAGCGGTACTTCCTGTCTGCTGAAGACCTGTCTACCCAGCCGGGCTTGGCCGTGCAGCAGGATCTCTCTCTTGTCGCGCTGCTGGGATGCAGCCATGTTGAGCGGAACGGCCACTTTTATGGCGATGGCGCCACAGGTTTGCCTACGGCACACCAACAATCACTGAAAGATGATCTACCTAGCCTGTATTGCCGGTCTAAGGGCAAACTGCATCTCGATATCAACCAGGGATCTGTTGACTTGAGGTCGTTACACGGACGAACAGCGTATGGGTGGCAACCAGTCGCTGTGCTGCCAATCGTCGTTGACGGAATGGGTTTTGCTTGAGCTGCTCGAAAGTGCGTTGTGAGCTTCTCACCAATCCTGCACTCTTAGTTCTTATCAGCCTCCTTCAGCATTTGGCTTCTGGTGACCTATTAGGTGCCAGGCTGTCCTTCGGACGATTGGGCCGGAACGCTGATCACATGATTTCGTCAGACCTTTGCGGGGTCCTGCTCGATAGGCTGCTAGGGGCCGAAATCATAACTCAGCTAACGTCCGCAATGGGGAGATTTTGTTGAAAAAGTCGGCATTGCTCCGGTCCTGAAGTGCTGATTCAATCCTTCGAGACTAGGAGGATTCGGCCATGATGGGAGAACGTCAGGTTCTGCAGGAAGGACTATTCTACGCTTTTTCGATTGAGCAGCATGTGCCAGCCGATCACCTGTTGCGATCGATTGACCGGTTTGTCGATCTCAGTTCGATCAGACGTCATCTTGCGCCCCATTACAGCGCCACTGGTCGACCTTCGGTCGATCCCGAATTGATGCTCCGTATGCTTATCATTGGCTATTGCTTCGGTATCCGTTCGGAGCGGCGGTTGTGTGAAGAGGTCCATTTGAACCTGGCCTATCGCTGGTTCTGCCGCCTCGGCCTGGAGGATCGGGTTCCCCACCATTCGACCTTTTCGAAGAACCGGCATGGCCGATTCCGCGACAGTGGGCTGTTTCGCGAAGTCTTCAATCAAGTCCTCAAGCGCTGCATGGCCGAAGGTCTGGTGGGTGGCGAAGCGTTCGCGGCCGACGCCAGCGTTATCCAGGCCGATGCCAACCGGCAAAAGGGCGATGCCGGATCGCTCGGTTTGCCCGATGATCTGACCAGCCGTGCCGTGAACGAGTACCTCGCTACACTCGACGACGAAGCCTTTGGCGCAGCCTCCGACGTCACACCCAAATACCTCTCACCCACCGATCCGGGCGCGCGCTGGACCGCCGCCCATCCGCGCGGCAAGGCGTTCTACGCCTATTCGCTGAACTATCTGATCGACTGCAAGAACGCGATCATCGTCGATGTCGAAGGCAGCTCAGCCATCCGCCAGGGTGAGATGGCTGCCACGCGCCGGATGATCGAAAGAGCCAAGGACGATCAGGGTCTGTGGCCGGAACGGTTGGCGGCCGACACAGCCTACGGTTCGGCGGAGATGCTGGGCTGGCTGGTTTACGAACACGGCATCGAGCCGCACATTCCAGTGTTCGACAAATCCGCTCGTCAGGACGGTAGCTTCGAGAAGGCCGACTTCATTTATGATTCTGAGAAAGACGCTTATGTCTGTCCAGCAGGCAAGCTGCTCAAGCCGCGCCAGAAGGTCTATCGCACACACCGCCCGCTTGTCGATCAGGACGGCATGATGCGCTATCGCGCCAGCAAGTCCGATTGCGACAACTGTGCACTCAAGCCTCGTTGTTGTCCGAAGGCACCGGCCCGTAAGATCCCTCGATCAATCTATGAGGGTGCCCGCGACATGGCCCACCACATCGTCAAAAGCCCCGACTACGAAGTCTCGAGGCGAGAACGCAAAAAGGTAGAAATGCTATTCGCCCATCTGCGGCGTATCATGCGGTTCGATCGGCTACGTCTACGCGGTCCAACTGGGATCAATGATGAATTCTTGCTCGCCGCAATCGCCCAAAACCTCCGAAAAATGGCGAAACTGGCCGGACCGGCCGTCTCCACCAGGCCGACATAGGCCTAAAGGGCAGTGTGTCCCCGCGTCATTCTATTGCCAACCAGAAATACAAGCGGGTTTTTCAACAAAATCGGGATCTTGCAGCCCAAAAGCCGCACCCAGTGAATTGATGTGCGTTTGTAACGGCGCTCTGGGCCACCAGTGTCTAAACAACTCTGATATATGACTGGACTTCTGGTTCGTTACGAGCGGTAGTATGGATGCCCTAAGCGGATGTATTCCAGCATGGCGCAGCCCGAACTTCGGGCTTTCGTCGGTGGCAGCGATGATTGGATCGCTGTTTAGAACCGACGGAGACACTGATGACCCAACTGGACATGATTGCCGATACGATTGCCAAGCTTGAGGTGAGCGTTGAAGATGCCAAGGAGCTATTGGCTGAACCGGCAGCACCCACCAACCAAAAGGCTACACAGAAACGATCGACAAGCGCTCCCACAAACATTGGAACCAGGCCTAAGCGCACGCCGTCCAAAGCACCTCGCAGCAAGAAAGCCATTCTGCTAGCGCTCGTGGAGCGCAAAAGCGGCGCCAGCATGCAGGCAATGATGGACGCCACGGGCTGGCAGGCGCATAGCGTGCGCGCTGGCCTGACCGGTCTGCGGAAGGCGGGCGTTGACCTAGAGCGCCGCATAAACCGTAAGGGTGCTTCGGTCTATGCAGCGGCACAAATCGCTGCGCCACAGTGACTTCGCCCAAACGAGATCGCTCAGTTGGACAGGTGATGGGCGGCGGCGCTGGCAAAGCAGAACGGCTTGCCGACCTTGCTGGTGCGGATCGGGCTGAACTCCAGGATACCTGGTCGAAGACATTTGGACGGCGACCACCAACGCGGCTCAGCCGGCAACTGTTTGTCCTGGCTCTGAGCTATCAAGCGCAGAGCGGGCGCAGTTGTGGGCTGAGTGCAGAGGCGCGACAGGAGCTGGGAATCGCTAGACCGGACTGGATCGCAGGAGGGCCGGCGGTCGTCCGGGCGCAACACCCCACACACAATACTGACCGCATTGATCGGCCTCATCTGGGAGCTAAGTTCGACGCAAATGCAAACGCAGCACCGCCCGCACCGCGTCCCTCACCGCGCCCGGTTCGAAGATCGATAAAGCCAGGCACACGGTTGCTGCGTGAGTGGCAGGGGCAGACCCATGAGGTGATCGCCGATGGAGGCGGTGGGTTCATCTATCGCAGTGAGACCTATCGCTCGCTCAGCGCCGTGGCGCGTCTGATTACCGGAACACGTTGGTCGGGGCCAACCTTCTTCGGCATCGCCACCAAGGCGCAGGCGGATCGATCTGCAGGACGGCACGATGCTTGAGGTCGAAGAGCAACGGGGACGTCCAACGGTAACCAGAAACAGGTCTGCCAGTGCAGGGTCTGGCAATCGCAAACGGCCTGCCTCCTCTATGACCCGGCGGGTCCGCCGATGTGCTGTCTACACACGCAAGTCGTCCGAGGAGGGTTTGGAGCAAAGCTTCAACTCGCTGGATGCACAGCGTGAGGCCTGTGAAGCCTATATCGCCAGCCAGAAGCATGAAGGCTGGAGACTTGTTCAAACCGCCTATGATGATGGAGGACTGTCAGGCGGCACGATGAACCGCCCTGCCCTGCAAAGACTGCTCGCAGCCATCACCGCCGGGCGTGTTGATGTGGTGGTGGTCTACAAGGTGGATCGCCTAACGCGGTCTCTGGCTGACTTCGCCAAGCTGACAGATCTGCTGGATAGTGCCGGTGCCTCGTTCGTCTCCGTTACCCAAGCCTTCAACACCTCGACGAGTATGGGACGGCTGACCCTTAATGTGCTGCTGTCCTTTGCGCAGTTCGAGCGGGAGGTGGCCGGAGAGAGAATCCGAGACAAGATCGCAGCCTCCAAGAAGCGTGGCATGTGGATGGGTGGCATGCCGCCCCTTGGATACGACATTCATAACAAGCAGCTGGTGATCAACCAGACTGAGTCAAAGACCGTTCAAACCCTCTTCGAAAGCTACGTAAAGCTGGGCACTGTGGCCAAACTTAAAGCCACAATGGATGCCCAGGGTGTGGTGTCGAAGGTGCGCACCCTCAAGGGTAAGCCAAGCGGTGGAACACCGATCTCGCGCAATGGATACCACACCATTCTCAAATGCCCGCTCTACATCGGTCGGATCCATCACAAGGGCCAGACCTATCCCGGCAATCATGACGCCATCATCAGTGATCAGCTATGGAATACCGTTCAAGAGCAACTAGCAGCCAACAGCTCCAACGGTGTTACCTACGGCGACGCTGGACATGGCGACAGTTCACAACACCATGGGACTTCAACTGATAATCAAGGATTGGCGGCCTGCAACACCAAAGGCTCCCACCTGCTAACTGGCATCCTGTTCGATGCTGAGGGTGAGCGGCTGTCACCCAGCCACAGCACCAAGCGCATCAAGGGCACTCGCAACCGGAGCAGCAGCACTCGGCGCTACAACTACTATGTCTCAGCATCGCTGGTGCGTGGGAACAGCAGTTCACGACACACCGGCGGGCGTGGCGGGCATCATCGGGATGCCAAAGCTGGCCTGCGTCTGTCGGCAACCGAGCTTGATAGGCTGGTGATGCAAAGCTTGAAAGTGCATCTGCTCAACCGGGAATGGGTTGGCTCGATCGCTTCGGATGGCCTGCCAGTGCAGGAGCGCAAGCGTCTGATGATATACTGTACACATCTTGCAGTGCAACTCGATCATGGGCGGGCAAAAGCATTGTTTGAGCGGGTGACCATCCATCAGGATGCGATAACAATAACGATCAGCCATCAGACACTCGCTCAGCAACTCGGAACTGATCCGGATGCACTGAACCCTGAACCCATGTGCATCAACCAAGCCTCAAGCATCCTACGTCAGGGGCGATCATCGAAGCTTGTTGTTGGCTCAGTACTGGTCGACGATCCATGCATCAATCAGGCATTGGTTGACCAGCTCAAGCTCGCCCATCAATGGTGGCAGGGGGTGGTCAGCGGCAAAGCATCGAGCATCACGCGTCTTGCAGCACGCGAGCAGGTCGATCCGTCAGAGGTCAGCCGCACCATCACGCTGGCCTTCCTCGCACCCGACATCGTTCGTGCAATCCTGAATGGTACCCAGCCGCCGTCGCTGACCCTCGATGCGCTGCGGCGGGCGAGGCCTCTGCCAGCGGATTGGGAACAGCAGCGTCAAATCTTGTTGGCCGAGTAGTAGCCACAAGAGTCAGGCGCGATCGCACAACTTCACTTGGCACAAAACACCCAGCAATTGTCCAAGCGCAACTTCACTTGGCAAGGGAATCGAACGCCAGCAGAAGCGCGCAAGTTTATTTGGCAGTGGTGAGCGCACTGGAACTTCAAGCTGTGACTCGATCATAGTGATCGGTCATTGGGCAACTTAGCACCTAAGATCCACCAGGCGCCCAGGCCAAACCGCCATAAAATCCAACAACCATGATTTGGGAAATGGCCAACGGAGAAACTCGCCGCAAATCAGCGCATTCTCCCCGAACTCACCCACAATAGGGACGGAGAAAGCTGCATAATACCCAGCTAAACGCCTGAAAAGACGACACTTATCTGCAGGCTGGGAATGTCGGAGGGTTCGAACGAGGAAAGCTGGCTGGGGCGGCTGGATTCGAACCAGCGCATGGCGATACCAAAAACCGCTGCCTTACCACTTGGCTACGCCCCAATACGCAATGGCGTTCCCTCCCATAGCTCAAAATCGAGGTCAAGGCCCGTGATGCCGGTTCGTAGTGCTGGATGGGGAAAAGCGTTGATCTTATCCCCCCACCCCCTGCCTCGCTCAACAGTGCTGGAGCCCGAATAACCCAACGCCTGCACCGTCGAGGACTGTTATGGATACAAGCGCTCGTTTTTCTCTACCGCTGATCATCGCGTCACAGGCCCAAAAGCACCTCACCCACAATGAGGCATTGGCCCAGCTGGAAACGCTGGTGCAGCCGGTGGTGCAGGATATCGCAGCGCTTGCACCACCTTCCGAACCGTCCGAGGCCGATTGCTTGGTGATTGGCACCGGGGCCGGCGATGTCTTTGCTGGCAAAGACAATGCCATTGCCGCATGGATTGCTGAGGCCTGGCATTTCCATGTGCCTGAAGCCGGATGGATGGTGGTGCGGGCGAGCGACGGCGTTGCCTTCGTGTTTGACGGCACTGCCTGGGGTCCGCTGGTTGACCTGGCCGTCCAGGACAATCTCGTCCAAGTCGGTATCAACGCCGCCGCCTCAACCACCAACCGGCTGACGGTAGCGAGCGACGCCAGCCTCTTCACCAGCGCATCCAACGATCACCGCATGACGATCAACAAGGCCAATGCCGGATCGACCGCCAGCATGGTGTTTCAGTCGGGATGGTCGGGCCGTGCAGAAATGGGTCTTGCTGGGCAGGACGGGTTTTCCATCAAGGTGAGCGCCGACGGGTCTGCCTGGCACGATGCCCTGGCGATCACCCCGAACACTGGTCATGTGCGCTTACCTGCGCGCCCGGTTGGCAGTTTCTATCTGGACGGCGGCACACGAAACTTTGGCAGCGGCGATGTTGCCGGATTTTCCGGCGTGACCCGCAGCCAGGGTGGCCTTGCATTGGGGGCAGCGCTGGCAAGCCCCGCCTCCGGCACAGAGCTTCTGGTTCCCGCCGATGGGCTCTATCAGTTCACGCTGACACTAAAGGTGGAAACGCTGGGCGGCCTCACGCTGTTGAAGAATGGCGTTGATGCCATGGCGGCTTGGGAGGCTGGGCTGACCTCGGTCGGTGGGCGTACCGTGACCTTTTCAACCGTGATCGATCTTTACACCGGCGACAGTTTGGCGCTGCGGTTTGAGGCCCCGGCCATCTGCTATTGCTATTCAGGCACAACGTTTGTGGATGTCGTTAGTCTCTAAGCATGATCCCACTGAGCGATTGACGCGCGCCGCGCTTCAAGGCAGGTGTGCGGACATGGTGATCCGTCCCCTCTCCTCTCTGGCTTGTCTCATCCAGTCGGCGGCTTTAGCGCTCACGGTCTGCATTGCGCCTGCCGCAGCGCAAACACAAATACAGACCGATGAAGCACTGTCGCGGCTGGCGGAAATTCTGGGTGCCCTGGCCCATCTGGAAGTCGTTTGCAATGAGCCAACGCGTTCGCGCGAGGATATGGAAGCGCTGCTGGCGAGCGAAGAACTGACCAATCTACGCCAATCGGTGCTGATTGATGCCTTCAATCGGGGTTTTCGTGGTGTGGCGACAACCCATCAACGCTGCACCTCCGCAAGTGAACGATTGATTGAGCGACACCATGAGCGTGGCGCCAGCATCGTTTCCAGCCTGCTCGACGACTAGCGGTCTGGCCTCACGCCGCCCAAATGGTTAACGGCGGTAAACCTTTCATTTACGCTTTGTTGAGGGATTTGCCGCGCTCAGCACAGCTTATGGTAGAGCCTCCATCCGTGACGTTTGGAGACTACCCGTGACCTCATCTGTTTCTGCCCCTTCAACACCTGATCAGAATTCTGATCGTCGTGAGGCCATTGCCTTCATGCTGGAGGCGTTCGATGCTGGCCGCGAAGCAGGGATTGAAAACCGAGAACTGACACGGGCCGCCTTGTTTCAATCGATCATGCACATTGTCGATGAGCTGGGCGAAGAGGGTGCAGCGCGGTTTTTGCTAACCAGCGCTAAGGGCGTGCAGTCGGGCTATTACTCGCGCGTTGACAGCATCAATTGATGCAGACCGTCCGCTTGTTGACCGGTTTGGATGCGGACGAACAGCGGACTAAGTGCAGACTGATGCGGACGGGTGGCGGACTACAAGCGGACCGTCCGCTTGCAGTCTGCTTCAGGTCGCATCCCTAGCTGACCACCGGCCCGAGCGTTTCCACAAACGTTGCCGCTTCGCCCAGGGATGGCGTGGCCAACTCGTCTTCCCACATAACGCGATGACCACGCACCACGGTCCCAACAGGCCAACCGGTAACTTGCATATCCGCATAAGGCGTCCAACCACAGATCGAAGCAATCCAAGAATCGGTGATTGTTTCGCGGCGTTTCAAATCGACAATGGTGAAATCGGCATCATAGCCGCGCGCGATGCGCCCTTTACCCGCCAAACCGAACAGACGCTGTGGTCCGTGGCTGGTCATATCGACGAAGCGTGCGAGCGACAGGCGGCCTTCGGCGACATGGTTGAGCATCACCGGCACCAGCGTCTGAACTCCAGGCATGCCCGCCGGACTTTGCGGATAGGGTTTGTCTTTTTCTTCACGGCTGTGCGGCGCATGGTCTGACCCGATGACATCGGCAACGCCCTGTTCGACCCCCCACCAAATGCCAGCACGATGGTCTGGTGAGCGCACCGGTGGGTTCATCTGCAGATAGTTCCCAAGGCGCGCATAATCATCGGACGAAAGCGTCAAATGATGCGGGGTCACTTCGACCGTCGCGTGGCGTTTGTGCTTGGCCAGGAACGGCATCTCATCAGCCGTAGAGATATGCAGCACATGGATGCGGGCGCCGGTTTCTTCAGCCAGCGCGACCAAGCGTTTGGTGCATTTGAGGGCAGCTTCGGCATCCCGCCACACCGGGTGCGAGGATGGGTCACCGTCAACGCGCAAATGGGCACGTTCACGCAGGCGTGGCTCGTCTTCGGAATGAAAAGCGGCGCGGCGGGAAATGTTGGAGAGAATTTCCCGCACGCCTGCATCATCTTCCACCAACAGGTCCCCGGTGGACGAGCCCATGAACACCTTGATACCGGCGGCACCCGGCAGGCGCTCCAGCTCGCCAACTTCGTGGGCGTTCTCGCGCGTGCCGCCAACCCAGAAAGCAAAATCAGAATGCATACGGTGGTGGCCGCGGCGTACTTTGTCGGCGAGAGCAGCCTCATCGGTGGTGGTCGGGTTGGTGTTGGGCATCTCGAACACGCAGGTTACCCCGCCCATGACGGCGGCGCGCGAGCCGGTCTCCAAATTTTCTTTGTGCTCAGCGCCTGGCTCGCGGAAGTGAACCTGACTGTCGATCACACCAGGCAGGATGTGCAGGCCCGTGCAGTCGATGACATCGCCTGCTTGGCTCGCATCCAGGCTGCCAATGGCGACGATCTTGCCGTCCGCAACCCCCACATCGCGTTGCCCCTCCCCATCGTGATTGACGACGGTGCCGCCCTTGAAAAGGCGGTCGAAGGTTTCTTGCGGCATGGCGGAGGCTCCTTTGGTTAGCCTCGTTTAGCAGGGCCGTCTGACACGCACCATTGTGGCGAAACGGTATGCGGTCATGTGAGGAACCGGGATCTCCTAAGGGTTGGTTCTTTCGCACCCCTGGCCCACAAAAATGTTTTGTCCTGCCCGGAACCAAAGTCTCACGGCGCTGTTGTTCGCACAGGTGCAGCGCTCCACGCGCTCACTGCTAAAACAGGAGGAACAATCAATGAAACGCTTGCTTGCAACCACAGCTATCGTTGCCGCACTTGGTTCGGTGGCTTACGCCGACAACCCTATGGGCAGCGCCCTGATCGATTACTCCATGCAAATGGAAAATGATCTGGCCGCTTCGGACCTGATCGGTATGCGCGTCTACGCAACCGAAGACGAAATCCAGAACAACATGACCATCGCTGCGGGCGATGAGCAGAACTGGAACGATATCGGCGAGATCAACGAGATCTTTTTGACCGGTGAAGGTGAAGTTGCTGCCGTTATTCTCGGCGTTGGCGGTTTCCTTGGCATGGGCGAAAAAGATGTCGCTGTCGACATGTCGGAAATTCGCCTGGTCAGCGAAGATGGCGACACAGGCAACTTCTTCCTGGTGATCAACTCGACCCAGGCAGAACTGGAAGCGGCCCCTGCTTTTGAGCGTCATGGGGACATGAACGACGACATGGCAGCGACCGACGCCAATACCGATGAACAGGTGATGGCTATGGATCGTCAGCGGTTCGCCATGCCTGCAATTGAACGCGAAGGCTATTCACAGGTTGAGCCAACAGACTTGACCGCTGAAGACCTGACAGGCGCACGCCTTTATGGCATCAATGATGAAGACATCGGTGAAGTGAGCGAACTCATCCTCGCTGACGATGGTTCCATCGACAAAGTTATTCTTGATATCGGTGGCTTTATCGGCATCGGCGAAAAATCAATTGCTGTTCAGTTGGACGAGCTGCAAATCATGCGTCCAGATGGTGGCAACGATGTTCGTGTTTACATCGAAGCGACAGAAGAACAGCTGGAACAGCAGCCTGCATACACTGGCTAATCCAAGCCGTTCGCCGCACTCTGCGCGCGAGAGAGGGGCCAGCCCGTTGCTGGCCCCTCTTTTATGCATTCCTGCCTCGGCAGGCGCTGGCAAAACAATCGCATCATTGCTATGCGCCAGCAATGCACACCCACATCGCCCCGATTAATGATAGCTCTGACTGGCAAGTCAAAGCGCTTGCCATTTTGCGCGCAGGCGGCGTCGTGGGCGTACCCACTGAAACCGTCTATGGGCTGGCTGGCGATGCAACGCGCAGTGACGCCGTGGCCTCGATTTACGCGGCCAAAGCTAGGCCATCACATAACCCGCTGATTGCCCATGTTTCTGATCTGCAAATGGCGGAGCACTATGCCATTTTCGATGGCCGGGCCCGCAAGCTGGCAGAGGCGTTTTGGCCAGGTCCACTGACCTTGGTTCTGCCATTGATGGGCGGGGCCGGGTTGGCACCGGCGGTAACCGCTGGGGGCGATAGTTTGGCAGTGCGATGTCCGCGCGGGCCGCTGCGAGATTTGGTGCAGGCTTTGGGTCATCCGCTGGCCGCGCCAAGTGCCAATTTATCCGGCCATGTGTCCTCGACAAGCGCGCATCACGTGTTGAGCGATCTGCAAGGCAGAATACCTCTTATCCTCGATGGCGGGCCGACATTGATGGGTTTGGAATCAACAATTCTCGACATGCGCCCCGACGTGCCCGTTCTGCTACGCCCGGGTGCGGTCGACATCGACGACCTGGAAGCTGTGTTCGGCGCCCCTCTCATCGCCACCACCGAAGACCAAGCAGATGCGCCGGTCGCACCCGGCCAACTGGCCAGCCACTATGCGCCGCGCGTAGCGGTGCGTCTCAATGTGTTGCCGCATGAATTGCGACTGGGAGAAGCCTATCTCGGCTTTGGAAAAAACAATCTGATTGATCATATGAACCTTTCGCCAAACGGCGATGTACGCGAAGCAGCGGAGGGGTTTTATGCGGCGCTTCGGTCTCTTGACCAGCAACGCCCATCCGCCATCGCCATCGCCCCGATACCCAACGGGGGCTTGGGCCAAGCTCTGGCCGACAGATTGCGCCGCGCCGCTGCGCCAAGAGGTATTCTTTAGGCACGACGCTGCGGCGCAACCACCGTTCGCTTATATGGGTGGGCCCGTCTTGCCGCACAAAAACGATGAAGCTATAGGATTGCTAGCCTGCTGAAGACCCACCGGACCTTCACACAATGCGGCCTAGTCGGAGCGTAGCGCAGCCTGGTAGCGCACCTCGTTCGGGACGAGGGGGTCGGAGGTTCAAATCCTCTCGCTCCGACCAATTGTTTGCACCGTTCCACTGCTGCCAAGCAATGAAAGCCGCGTCGAAACGCCCCCAAGATTCTGCGCTTTATCTGGATTTCGTGCATGCCTCATCGGCTGACATCTGCTAGAGCCTCTTTTATATCGAGTCCCTTAAGACTGCGGCATGGGCGATATTTTCTGCAAAGTCCGCTCACACATGGCGGCAAACAGACACATGCTCGACTCTTCATGTTCCACCCAACAACAGTCTGCGACACGCGATCCGCGTGATTGGGTCAAGATTTTATCAAGCTATCGCGAACCCAACGCGCAGCGCAGCTGGTTCGAACTCGGCGTGACCTTGGGGCCGTTCGTCCTGTTGTGGGGATTGGCCTGGTGGTCACTTGGTGTCAGCTATTGGCTGACCTTTGCACTGTCATTGCTCAACGCCGCTTTCCTGCTCCGCCTTTTCGCCATCCAACATGATTGTGGGCACGGGTCTTTCTTTAAGAACCGGGTGGTGGGTGACTGGCTTGGGCGGGTGATCGGCGTGCTGACGCTGACCCCCTATGATGTTTGGCGGCGTACCCACGCGATCCATCACGGGGCTTCGGGCAATCTTGGCAAGCGTGGCATCGGCGATGTGCAAACGCTGACGGTGGATGAGTATTGCGCGCTCAAACCTCTTAATCGTTTGCTCTACCGGCTCTATCGCAACCCCATCATTCTGTTCGGCCTTGGGCCGGGCTATCTGTTCTTTTTGGAATATCGGTTGCCCATCGGATTAATGGCGCAGGCAAGATACTGGGTCAGTGCGATGGCCACCAATGCAGCCATCTTGACCGCGCTGCTGGTTGTTTTCTTCACCGGCGGCCTCATGCCCATTCTGTTGATTTTTCTTCCGACAACGCTTCTGGCGGCCATGGCTGGGGTTTGGCTGTTTTACGTACAGCATCAGTTTGAGACCACGCACTGGGCCTCCAAAAACGACTGGCAGCTGCAAGAGGCCGCGCTGAAAGGCAGCTCATACTATGTGTTGCCGTCTGTCCTACGGTGGATCACGGCCAACATCGGTATCCACCATGTGCACCACCTTTACAGCCCAATCCCGTTTTACCGGCTGCCCGAGGTGCTGCGTGATCACACCGAGTTGGCTGACACCAATCGCATGACGATCCGGCAGAGCCTGTCGTGCGCGCGGCTGCATCTGTGGGATGAAAAAAGCCAGCGGTTGCTGTCGTTCTCGCAAGCACGGTCGTGCCCCATTTAGCGCATTAGGCGCTGATTGGGCCTGGCGTTTTGCGCCATTTGGCCTCAAACCTGCATCCTAATTGTCTCAAATGCCATTCACGCGCTGCTTACGAAGCTGCGGTATGACGTAGCCAATCGGCAGCGCCGTTTGTCCGCCCCGTTTTCGAGATGATGCATGCAACCGTCGTTTTCTGTTACCGATCCTCTGTGGTTGATCATTGCTTTTGGGCTTGGCTTTGGCGCTCGTGCCATCGGGCTTCCGCCAATGGTCGGCTACCTTTTGGCTGGGTTTGCACTGGCGGGTTTTGGCATGGAGTCGGGACCGCTGCTCGATGGATTGGCCAATCTCGGCATCACGCTGATGTTGTTCACCATCGGCCTGAAAATCTCTCTGAAAACGCTTCGCTCACCGCAGATCCTAGGCGTGGCCACGGCGCATATGGCGATCACCTTCGCGGTGGCCAGTCTGTTCGTCATGGGCCTTGGCGTGCTTGGCCTTGCGCTGTTTGACGGCATCAGTTGGCAAACGGCGGCACTGGTGGCGTTTGCCCTGTCATTTTCTTCGACTGTATTTGCAGTCAAAGTTCTGGATGAAAAAGGCGAGGTCGCCTCGCGTCACGGGCGCATTGCCATCGGCATTTTGGTTATCCAAGACATCATCGCGGTGGTGTTCATGGCCGCTTCAGAAGGGGTGATGCCAAGCGTCTTTGCTCTTGGTTTGTTTGCGCTGATCTTTGTTCGCAAGCCTTTGGACAAGCTTGCCAACAAGGCTGGCCATGGCGAATTGCTGCTGCTCTTTGGTTTTGGCATGGCGATCACCGGTTACGCGCTGTTCAGTGCTGTGGGTCTGAAGGGTGATCTGGGCGCACTGATATTCGGCATGTTGCTTGCCAGCTCCTCCAAAGCGGATGAGTTGAACAAAGCTCTTGGCGTCTTCAAAGACGTCTTCCTCATCGGCTTCTTCTTATCGATCGGCCAGTATGGCCTTCCCGATGTGACAGTGGGTATCACCGCACTGGTGTTGCTGGTGTTTTTGGTGGCAAAAACCAGCCTTTGGATGGTGCTGTTTTCTGCTTTTCACCTGCGCTCGCGGGTCAGTTTCCTCTCCACTCTGACGCTTGGCAATTATTCAGAATTTGCGTTGATCGTCGCGGCCGTCGCCTTTGAGGCCGGCTGGATCGAGGCGGAATGGTTGGTTGCGCTGGCCGTTGTTGTGGCGCTGTCTTTCTGTGTGTCAGCGCCGCTCAGCAGCAACGCCAACACCCTGTTTGCCAAGTGGCAGCCAAAACTTCAGTGGCTGGAATCCCACCGCTTTCTGGCAGAGGATGAGCCCATCCAGCTGGGCGATGCGCGCGTGCTGATCTTTGGGATGGGTCGCGTTGGATCGGCTGCGTTTTTGAACGTGGCAGGCGATAATCCAAACTCCGTTGTTGGCTTCGACATCGATAACACTGTGGTCGATAAGCACTATAATCTTGGCCGCCCGGTATTGCGCGGGGATGCCAACAACCCGGAGCTTTGGGCCAAGCTGAAAGGCTTCAAAAACCAGATAGGATTGATCGTTCTGGCCACCCCTCACCAGCAATCCAACCTCTCGGCAATTGCGCTTCTGCGTGGCCAGGGCTATCGCAAAAAGATTGCCACCATAGCCTTCTACCCCGATGATCAAATGGAGCTTTACGCAGCCGGGGCCGACAGCGTGTACAATGTTTACCAGGAAGCGGGTGACGGCATCGCGCAGGAGATCGGCGGCATTTTGCGCCCTGCTGCCTAGTACTGAGCGGACGCATATCCTGCTCTTGCTTGACTCGTGGGGCACGACAGGTGCGGCAATCGGTGCCACCAGAAGAAACACCCTATGCTTGATCCAAATCATCATGAGTGCTGTATGCCTGTTTAGAATGCGTCTAAACGTGTAGTGCGAACGGCTATTGGTGTGGTTGCTGATGGTAACGCATTAGGATTTGCGCATGATGGCGCACCTTGGAGCCAAGCTGGCACCAACACGGACAAGACGGTGCTTATCGGGAGCGAACGCATGAACTACGAAGGCTTTTTTCAATCCGCTTTGGAGGGATTGAAAGAGGAGGGTCGCTACCGCGTCTTCGCCGATCTTGAACGTCACCGCGGCAATTTTCCAAGGGCTACGCGCCACCGAAACGATGGTACGGTGCAAGAGGTCACGGTCTGGTGCTCCAACGATTATTTGGGCATGGGCCAGCACCCCAATGTGATCAATGCGATGCATGAGGCGGTGAACCGCTGCGGCTCGGGCGCTGGTGGCACACGTAACATTTCAGGCACCAATCACTACCATGTTCAACTGGAGCGTGAACTTGCCGATTTGCACGGCAAAGAAGCTGCTTTGCTATTCACCTCCGGATATGTGTCCAACTGGGCTTCGCTCTCCACACTCGCATCAAAATTGCCCGACTGCGTTGTGATTTCCGACGCCAAGAACCACGCCTCAATGATTGAAGGCATTCGCCACTCGCGCGCTGAAAAGATGATTTTCAAGCACAACGATCCGGAAGATCTGGAGCGCAAACTTGCCTCCATTGCGCCGGGACGCGCGAAGATTGTGGCGTTTGAATCGATCTATTCAATGGATGGCGATATCGCCCCGATCAAAGAGATTTGCGACATCGCCGACAAATATGGCGCGATGACTTATCTCGATGAAGTGCATGCCGTTGGCATGTACGGCCCACGCGGCGGCGGTGTTGCCGAGCGCGAAGGGCTGATGGATCGCGTCACACTGATCGAAGGCACGCTTGGCAAAGCGTTTGGCGTGATGGGCGGTTATATCACCGGCTCTGCTGCCCTGTGCGATTTTATCCGCAGTTTTGCCTCTGGCTTTATTTTCACCACCTCGCTGCCTCCCTCGCTGGCAGCCGGTGCATTGGCCTCAATCCGGCATTTGAAGGACAGCGGCGATGAACGCTCCGGCCAGCAGGCTGCTGTTGCCAAAGTACGCAAGCTGCTCGACAAGGTCGGCATCCCTTATATGCCCGCGCCCAGCCACATCATTCCAGTGATGGTGGGGGACGCGAAGAAGTGCAAATTTATCTCCGATGTCCTGCTCGATCAGTATGGCATTTACATCCAGCCGATCAACTATCCGACGGTTGGCAAGGGAACTGAGCGGCTTCGGATCACGCCAGGACCGCTGCACACAGATGAAGATATTGGCCATCTGGTGCACGCGCTTTCCGACCTTTGGTCGCAGTGCGCCCTCTCGCGCGCGGTGGCTTAAAAAACGCTCGACCAGCCGTCTTCTGCACCGCATCGCAGCATTGTCATTTGTCCTGCCGTTAACGCCTTGCTAAGGTTTATCCGTGGGCGGCAATCAACGGGTGATAGGATGTGAGGATGGCAGAGAGCCTCCCTACAAACGAACGCGTGCACGAACCGCAATCTGAACTGCAATCTGCGCCGCTGCATGCAGCGTTACGCGAGGTTCTGCGCCTGTGCGACGCCGATAGGCTTGCCCGTCATTTGGGCCTGCGCAGCGCAGCGGCTGCGGAGTCCTTACGCGCCAATGAGGCGGCTCTTGATCATCTTACTTTGCGACTGGCTGAGGGCTGTGATGGCCTGTCGGCAGACGAGGCGGCATCTAGCACCAAAGCGCTCTTCAAGGGAACCAACCTGGGAACTGCTGGCGATGGGTAAAGTTCTATCGCCAGACCAGCTCTCCTCCCTCTTGGGCGGCCAAAAAGATCGTCAACAAACCGGCCCCTCGCTGGAGGAGATTGTCGCGCCAACCGCCGATGACCTGCTGGCATTGACCGAGGCTGCTATCGGCGATGTTGACGGTGTCCTGCCGCTGACGGATGATCAACGGCAGGCGCTGCACGCGGCATTGAAGAAACGGCTTATGGGCGCCCTTACGGATAGACCAGATCGTTCGCCGGAACAGGCGCTATGAACCGGCTGGACCCGCGCCTTGAATCCAAAACAAAAAGCCGCCTGCTTGATCAGGCGCACCTGGCAGCATGGTCAGCCGATGGCTTTGCGATGGCCCGGCGGCTTGCCCGTGCGCCTTTGAACGTGACCGGCGGCATTGCAAGCACTCGCCTTACGCTCGGGCTTGCTTTGCAAGCGGCAAGGGATGCGCAGATTTACGTGCCCTTGCATGTGCAAGGAGACATCGCGGTTTTGGCGCTTGATGCGCACGCGCTGGACGGCCTGGCGAGCTTGCTTGAGCGCACCACCTCGCCGGGTGCCGGACGGACACTTTCACTGGATGCGGTTGAAGCGCTCTTGGCCGGATTGCTGGCTCCACTTGATTTGGACGGTATCGGGCGGGCCTGGCTCCCCGCAGACGAGGATGGCACGGATCTGACCCGCGCCTCTGCCGCGCTGGCGGCATTGCAGTTTGACACGTGCGACATACCCTTGCTTGGGAGCGATGCGGCTCTTGCCAAGGTGTACGATCAAGTTTCAGCGAAGATGGACCGGTTGGTCGCAGCACCCCTTTCCTATCTAAAACCCACCCACCAAGCGCGCGCCGCCGTAGAGGTCGAAACGCTGGTCGGTATGGCTGCCTTGAGCGCTGATGAGCGCGCCACGCTGGAACCTGGTGGTGCCGTGCTTCTGGATGCCCATTGGCCGATTGGACGTACCAGCGTGGGTCGCCGCTTCGTGGCAACCGGGGATGGATGGTGCGTTGATGACTGCCTTGATGGCGACATGCTGATGGTGCGGTCTGGCACTGTGGTGCGTGGTATGGATGACCCTGCGCTGCAAGCTCCTGTGCCAAGCACCGGGTTGCTAGAACTGGTTGAAGGCCAGAAGATTATCGCCACCGGCCATTTGGCCACACTGCCTGGCGATGATGATGTGCAGCCTATTTTTGTGCTGGATCAGACTGGCTAGCGCCTTTGAGACGCTTGGCTTCTTTGCGCTTGATGCGGGCACGGCGCACTCGATCCTTGGTCATCAGCGCATTGACCGCTTCTTCGGCCCATAGCGCGTAGCCATAGGCATTCACGTGGAACCCATCACTGGCAAAGCCGGACTCTGGAAACGACATACGTCGTTCAAAACGCTCAATTCCGCGCCCGGCTGACAGGCAACCGGCCAACGCGTCCAAAATGTCAGAGCGCAAGGAAAGACACGCCTTCAACGGTTGAGGCAGCACCGGAAAAATCGTCATTGGTGAGATTGGCCAATGGGCAATCAAAGCGCTTGGGAAGCGGGCTTTGAGCGCATAGATCAATCCGCCGAACCCATCGACGAACCGCTTGGCGCTGTGGAAATTTTTGGCATCGTTCATTCCGATGACAACAAACACCAAGTCGAAGGCGTTCTCGGGCAAATTGGGCACAACATGGTCGCGCAGGTCACCGCTGGTGGCTGAAGAATTGCCAGAGATGCGCAACGCAATGGGGCGGTTGAGCCGCACTGACAGGCGCGTGGCCATTTGCATCGCCAGACCCTCGTCAAGGTCGCTGGCACCGATACTCGCAACCGAAGAATCCCCGATGATCAGAACCCGATAAGGCTTACCGGGCTTATCGTCCCCAACACTGGTCTCAACTGGACCGTGCGGTGGCAACAACGAAATACCGCTCGAGCGCACCGCCAAGCCCTGCCAAAAACAGAAGGGCAGCATGGTCCAACTGGCCCAGCTTTTCAGCCGGTTGGAACGGATCGCGCGGATGAGCTTGTTCTCACGCGGTTGCCTGACGTCAGATGTGAAAGAGGGAAGCATAGCGGTTGATGCGTTGGCTGTGCGGCGCAGAACAGATCGGCTTGAATGCCGAAACGTCGGATGCGAAGGCCACGGGCGCCATCTCATATCTCCGTTGATCGGATGGACGTGTTTTTCTTTGCATAAACCGCTGCTACACCGGCGACAAGAGACGGAAGTTCAGCCAAACGGCCAGTGAGAAAAACGCCTTGCAGTTTGATCGCACCTTCAAAGCTTTGCCGGGCGAGGTTGTGGAAGTTCGCCCTGGCATCAGGCGGATCACCGCGCCCAATCCTGGCCCGATGACCTTCACCGGCACCAACAGCTATCTGGTTGGCACAGACCGCCTGGTGGTGATCGACCCTGGCCCACAGGATCAGGCGCATCTGGCGGCGTTGCTCGCCGCGATTGGTGCGACGCCCTTGGATGCCATCTTGGTGAGCCACACCCACAGAGATCACTCACCGCTGGCGCGAGACTTGAAGGTGGCGACCGGCGCGCCGATCATCGGCGCCGGACCGCATCGGCTGGCTCGCCCGTCTCGCGATGGCGATGCTTCATTGGATGTGGCCGTCGACCAGGAGCACGCGCCCGACCAGGTGCTTACCCACGGTGCACGTTTGGAGGCTGGCGGCAGCACGCTGGAAGTGGTCGCCACACCAGGCCACACGGTGAACCACCTTTGCTTTGCTCTGGAGGGCGCCGGCATCCTGTTTTCCGGCGATCACGTGATGGCTTGGTCCACCAGCCTCATCGCTCCGCCGGATGGCGATATGAGCGCTTATCTTGCAAGCCTGCAGCTTCTGCTGAAGCGCCAAGACACGCTCTATCTGCCCGGGCATGGCGCGAAGCTCAACGATCCGCTGAACTATGTTGAGGCGTTGTTCGATCATCGGATGGGCCGCGAAGCGGCGATCCTGAGGGCGTTGGAATGCGATAGCCTGTCGATCAGCAGTCTGGTGGACCGGATGTATGAAGGGCTTGATCCCCGCTTGCGTGGCGCCGCTGGCCTTTCGGTTTTGGCGCATTTGGAGCGGTTGGAGGCGCTGGGGCAAGCGTTACAGATTGCTGGATCCGATGCCCTGTGGTGCGCCGGAGCTGTCGCCTTCGAGAGCCGAGACTGACACCTAGAACTAAAGATCAGAGGCTGGCGGCGGCGTTGCTTCAATCGCCAGCAGGAACCTCTGCACCACGCCATCGAGCACCGGCGCGTTAGTACCAAAGTCATGCAAAGGAATGTTGGACAGGGCGCGCGCGTCAATGGTGGAGCCTTCGCCATCATCAACGATGCGAACGGCGATGTCGTGTTCAACCAGAAGGATCGAGCCAGGCACTCTGAACTCCGCATCGAAGCTCAAGCCATTGTCGGTCTCAAGGCGCGCCAACTCCCAGCCCGCCGTAGCCGTCAGCGCTTCAAGCACCTCGGCCACATGCCAGCCGGGCCGCTCCACAAATTCGGTCGTTAGGTCAGGATGCGCCAAACGCAATCGGATGCGGTCAGCTGGTGAGGCTGCATCAAGCGGCAGCTCAGCGTCCCTATCCTCGCTCTGCCCAAGCCGCTCAAACTGCGGCGGATTGTTTACGTTGGTTGCAAGGTCTGGATAGCTGGGTGTTTGGGTAACAATGTAGGTAAGCGCTGTGACGCTGACCAAAACAGGAAGCGACCAGAGGAGCGCAAGTGTGGCGTCGGAGGTGCCCAGCCCGGTGTTTGCCCATATGTAATTCAGGCTGTAGATCGCCAGCGCCAGCGCCAATGTGCCAATCGCTGCCGATATGCCAAGGCTGACCAGGGCGCCCGGCAAGGTGATAACGCCTGCGCCTGCCAACGCAACCGCTGCAACAAGCACCATCAGCGACAGGGCGGCCAGCACGCGAGCACGGCGCGGAGCGTTGAACGGTCGTCTGATGGGGCGAAAGCGCATGCCGGGTGATGGCCTAAAACGATGCGGGAGGAGGCGAAGCTGGCGGGAGCTATGCCGAGAATTGCATCATTGGGCAAGCATTGCTGTGACGCAGATGCCACCCTGGTGACGTTGTTGATGGTGTTTTGCCGTTCGTCACAGTTTTTGCCTTGGTTTGGCCGCAAGCTGGTGAGATCGGCTTTTCGCACTGCACAGGCCGTGCAGACGACATATTCTCATGAACAAAGGACAGAGATTTCAGTGACCCTCGCCACCTCCGGTGCCCAACAGTTTGACGACGCATCCAACGACACAGCGTCCTATGGCATCGATACAGCACCGTTCGTCAAAACGGCTCTGAATTGTGACATCCTCACCCTAGCCCGTGATGCCCGTGCCCAGGCGCGCGGCGCGCACACCAAAGCAGCAATGCAGTGTGATCCGTTGGATGCACTTTACAAGCCGCTGGGAAACAGGGATGTCGCCAGCGTGCTCAAGGCGGTGGGCCGCTAGGCACCTACCCTCTTTCTCGTGACTACGGATAAAGGCGAGTGCTCTTCCATGGGGCGTCCGTCGTTTGCCGTTCAAAAACCACCCGGTCGTGCAGGCGAAACTCGCCATCCTGCCAAAGCTCAAAGATCTGCGGTTCTAGCTGAAAGCCCGACCAATGCGGCGGGCGCGGGATAGGTTTGCCGGTTTCATCCTCAGCACCGTACTTATCGGTCAGGGTGGCGACACGCTCGCGCAGCGCGTTGTTGGTTTCCAGCGGGCTTGATTGATGTGAGGCCCACGCGCCAATGCGGCTGCCTCGAGGGCGGCTGGCGAAATAGGCATCGGCCACCGCATCACTCACTTGGGTGATCGGCCCACGCACTCGCACCTGACGGCGCAACGTTTTCCAATGAAAACACAAAGCTGCCTTCTTAGCGCCAAGAAGCTCCTGACCTTTGGTGCTTTGCAGATTGGTATAAAAAACGAAACCACTGCGCTCCACCGCTTTGACCAAAACAATGCGCGCATTGGGCAGACCATCGGTATCGACAGTGGCCAAGCTTGCAGCATTGGGGTCGTTGGGCTCGCTGGCGCTGGCATCGGCCAGCCACGCTTCGAAGACGGCGTAGGGATCGGCCGCGTTGAGGAAATCGGTGCTCATTAACACTTCCCACAGGCTTTGGTGGAACACTGGATGATGGTTGATGTCGCCTGTTCATGCGGCATTGTCCAGCAGGATGGGGACAATCCGGCACAGTGTAATCGTCGCATGCCCCCAGCATTGGCCCGCCAGAGTTGTGCGTTTACGGGGTGCCCGATCATGTTTAACCAGCGTTGGAAGCGTGTGAACACCGCGCCTTTGCGTCTTGTTGTGCCCCTAGGTATGGCGCTGGCCCTTACTGGTTGCGCGAGCGTTTCCGTACCTTTTGGTGATGTGTTTGGGTCCAAATCTGAACCGCTGCACACCGCGTCCATCGAGGCCCCCAATTACGACATTGACAGCCGTGTGGATACAACGATGCCACCGGAGCTGAATGCCGTCTCGCCGCTTGAAACGGCAGCGCCAGACGAGACCCCACGCCCGATCGATGAATTGATTGCAAGTCTTCCTACCGACAGCCAGACACGTGTTTCGCTCAGCCAGGCTGACCTCAATGCCATGGGCAGTGCGCTTACCCATGTGCTCTCGAGCGACGATGATGCAGGAACATTTTCCTGGTCGCATGAGGCAACCGGCCGTTCTGGAATGATGACCCCATTCCGCCGCATGAGTTCCAACAGCGAAGGCACGTGCCGTGTGGTGAGTGTTGAGATCACCGACAATGGCAACGACGCCATCTTGCTCGCTGATGCCTGTTTGCAAGGTGATCAATGGGTGTTCGTGAGCCCGCGTGCAGGCCAAGTGCTTTAGCGGTAAAGTTCAAGCAACGCTGGAAAAGACTGCGCGACACACCTACATAATGGCGGTAGTTTTTTTCTCCCCCATTTACCCGGTGTGTTATGCGTGACCCCTATTCCGTTCTTGGTGTGGCCAAAGGTGCCGACAGCGCGGCGATAAAATCCGCGTATCGCAAGCTCGCCAAGAAATTTCATCCTGATCAAAATCCCGATGACCCCAAAGCCAAAGAACGCTTTGCCGAGGCCTCGGCTGCCTATGACATCGTTGGCGATGATGAAAAGCGCCGCGCGTTCGATCGTGGCGAGATCGATGCACAAGGCAACCCCACTATGGCCGGGTTCAACCCGTTTGGCGGTCGCGGCAGCTCGCGCGCGCAGGGCGGGCCTAATCCTGGCTTTGAGGATATTTTTGCAACCTTCACGCAAGGGCGCGGGCCAGGCTATCGCAGCGCTGGTGGTGGCTTTGGCGGCGGTGCCGGAGGTGCAGAAGACATTCTGAAATCTATGTTTGGTGGCGGTGGGCCAGATTTGGGCGGTATGGGCGGTCCAGGAATGGGCGGTCCAGGAATGGGTGGCGCGCGCATGGGTGGCCAAACAGGTCAACAGGCGCGCCCGAAAAAGGGTGGCGATGTTAAAGTTCGTGCGAATGTGAGCCTGGAAGAGGTGCTCGCCGCGGATAAAGTGCAGGTGACCATACCCGGTCAGGGGAGTGTGAAGATTGCGCTGCCCAAAGGGGTAGAAGACGGTCAGACCATTCGCTTGAAAGGTAAGGGCAAACCCTCGCAAGACGGCGGCGCCAATGGCGATGCGCTGGTGACGGTGCGGTTCTCCGCCCACCCCAAATTCAAAGCCGATGGCAGCACCCTTTTGATGGATTTGCCGGTCACGCTGGACGAAGCTGTGCTTGGCGCACGCATCAGCGTTGCCACGCTGGATGGGACTGTCGCGCTGAACCTGCCCGAGAACGCCCAATCAGGTCGCACGATGCGGCTGAAGGGTCGGGGACTGCCGACAGCCAAAATTGGCGAACGCGGTGACCTCATGATCAAAGTGCTGATCAAACTACCCGACGAGGGTGACGAGGCTCTGGCCGCGCTGATGAAGCGCTGGCGTACCGATGGTCGGTACACCGTACGGTAGATTTTACGATCGCAGGCGACGCAGCAGATCCACCGAGGGCTCGCCGGTGACCGGTAACCCTTGGCTGCGTTGGTAGTCGCTGATGGCAGCGCGCGAGTTGGGCCCGATCACACCATCCACCCCGTCGGTGTCGAAACCCAAAGCCGTTAGTCGTTCTTGAAGCTCTTTGCGGTCAGCTTTCGTCAGCCCGTTGGCATCGGGTGGAAACGGCGTTTGCAATGGCCCAGCACCCGCGATCCGGTCGGCCAGATGGCCGACGCCAATCGCGTACGAGTTGGAGTTGTTGTAGCGTTTGATGACCCGGAAATTGTCGGTCACCGCAAAACGTGGGCCACCAGGTTGCGGCTGAATGATTTGCCCGCCAGACGCACCGTTTGTGACCTCCTGTCCCCATCGCACACCACGTGTCCAGCCCATTTGCTGGAGATAAGCAGCTGCCGAAGCTAGCGCATCAGTGGGGTCATCGGACCAGATATCGCGGCGGCCATCGCCGGTGAAATCAACCGCGTAGGCTTCATACGTGGTCGGTATGAACTGGGTGTGCCCCATCGCGCCCGCCCAGCTGCCACTCAAAAGGTGCGCAGGGATATCGCCGTTTTGCACGATTTTGAGTGCAGCAATGAGTTGCTGCTCAAAAAACCGGCCGCGGCGACCGTCAAATGCCAGTGTCGATGTGGCTGAAATGACCGAAATGTTGCCGCGCCGCTCGCCAAACGAACTCTCAAGGCCCCAGATCGCGGTGATGATCTCCGCATCAACGCCATAGGTTTCTTCAAGGCGTGCCAACACACTGCGATGGAAGGTGAAGGCCGTTCGGCCATTGCGCACGCGTTCGTCAGAAGCGGCAATGGCCAGATAGTCTTCAAGTGTACGGGTGAACTCGGTTTGGTTTCTGTCACGGGTCACAACACCTGGCAGAAAGCCTGCATTGCTGAAAGCGGTATCGAGCGTGGCATCAGAAATGCCTGCCGCCCGTGCACGCGGGAGAAAAGATGAAACCCAGGCATCGTATGCCGCATTGGGCGTTGGCCGCAGATCGTCTGCCAGGTAATTGTTTGCATATCCGTAGGCATCCACAAGACCACCGCTCGCGCAACCGCTCAGCGCTGTCGCGAGCATTCCAAGTCCGAAGGTTCGACGGTTCATAGGCATGATCTATCCTACCAAGATTATCAGCTTCGACACGCGGTCAGAATCAGAATGACATTCATAACCGCCACCTTATGCCAATAGAATTAACGCCGCGACTGGATGACAACAAAGGCACGGCCTTTTGAACTGTCCTTGTTTAGCCAAAGCGCGAAGGTTGATCGCCAAGCTACGGCTGTGACACTCTGAGAGGCAACACCAAAAAGCAGCGGCAAAAGCTGCTCACGCGCACGATCGGATTATGTCGGCGCAAAGAGGAACCATCGGGAACCAACATGCACCAGACGCTTTACCTGTCGCACCCAAGTTACCTGGATCATGCAACGCCAACAGGGCATCCCGAACGCCCGGATCGTATCCGTGCGATTGACCGGGCGCTGGAAGCAGAAAAGTTTATGGGCCTTGATCGCGATATTGCGCCATGGGGCACGCTTGATCAGGTGGCGTATGCTCATCCGCTGAAGTATGCCACCGATATTCGCGATGCCTGCCCAGAGGAAGGTTTGGTGCGCATCGATTCCGACACCACCGTTTCACCTGGCACATGGGAAGCGGCCCTACGGGCTGTCGGCGCTGCGTGCCAAGCGGTTGATGAGGTGATGACGCGCAAAGTGAAGAACGCTTTTTCTGCATCGCGCCCACCCGGCCATCACGCCGAACATGCCCAATCGATGGGGTTTTGCTTTTTCAACAATGCGGCGATTGCCGCGCGTCACGCACAAGTTGCGCACGGAGCTGAGCGGGTGGCGGTGATTGATTTCGATGTTCATCACGGCAATGGCACGCAGCACATTTTGTGGAATGACCCGTCGATCATGTACGCGTCCACTCACCAAGCGCCGCTTTACCCCGGCACTGGCGCAGTGATCGAAACCGGCGAGCACAACACCATTGTCAACGCTCCCTTGGCATCTGGCGATGGCGCCGAGCAGTTCAAAGACGCGATGCTGGAGGTTCTTTTGCCGCGCCTTCATGCCTTCAAACCGGATCTGGTGATCATTTCGGCAGGCTTTGACATGCACACGCGCGACCCGCTGGCCAACATCCATCTGCATGAGCCCGACTTTGTGTGGGTAACGGAGCAGCTGATGGAGCTGGCTGAGCAAACTGCCGGTGGCCGCGTCGTCTCACTGCTTGAAGGCGGATATGATCTGCAAGGGCTTTCGCGCTCGGTGGCAGCGCATGTGGAAACGCTGATGCAAGCGTAGGGATCAAACCCCAGCTTATGCAGGCCTAAATTGGCGCTTTGCCCCCGCTTGCCCTTGACCTTACGCGCCCGATCCCGCCACGCTTTGCGCAGAAAGATAGGAGCTTGCGCATGAGCGAATCGAATGAGCCATCCGTCGATACTTTGACATTTGAAACCGCGATGGCCGAGCTGGAGCGTATTGTGGATCGGTTGGAGCGTGGCGAAGTGGCACTGGAAGACTCCATCGCTATCTATGAGCGCGGCGAAGCGCTGAAAGGTCGCTGTGAGGCGTTGCTGAAGGCAGCCGAAGAACGGGTGGAGAAAATCCGCCTCTCCACCTCGGGTGAGGCGGCGGGTACTGAGCCGCTCGACTCCTAACCAATGCGTGGGTGTTGAAAAATGCTTGGGCCGTTTGCGCTGTTTTGTGGCGTGGTCGTTCTGCTTGGTTGGGTGTTCCTGATCCGCGATTGGATTGCCAGCGCCAACTGGACATCGGTGCGTGGGACCGTGCGCGGCGTGAACGTAACCCCTACGCAGCGCACCGACCCTTATCGTCCTTGGCAACAGATCGACGGGTATCGAGCCATTGTCCGCTACGCCTATCAGGTGGACGAGCAGACCTATGTCGGTGAGCGGTTCTCAGCCACCCGGGCACCGTTTTTTGCCACCGAGGCCGAGGCCAACAGGTATTTGCAGCGCTTCCCGCTGCATTCGCACCTGACGGTGCGGGTCGATCCGGCCAACCCCAAGCAGACCGTGCTGCAACGCCAACTCTCAGCAGCTGACGCCTTGCCAGGCTATCTTGGCATGGGCTGCATCATGATCGGCCTGCTGCTGCTTTGATCGTTTTTTGAAACGACAGGCCGATGAATGTTCGCCAATTGTCGACAGTCTGTCCCGGGCTCTGCGGATCGACAACGAGCAACACCGCCCTTACTTTTCCACCATCACTCTTGTTCACGAAAGGCCAAAGGCTATGAGTTGGCAACCTGATATGGATCCGACGCTTGGCGATCCAAAGTCTTGCGATGCGATTGAAACATTGATTGTGCCGCGCGCCCGCGACCTAGGCGGGTTTGAGGTGCGTCGCGCACTGCCTTCAGCCAAACGCCAGATGGTGGGGCCATTCATTTTCTTCGATCAGATGGGCCCGGCAGAATTTTTGGTCGGCGGCGGCATTGATGTGCGCCCACACCCGCACATTGGGCTGGCGACTGTCACCTACCTGTTTGAGGGAGAGGTGATGCATCGCGACTCACTTGGCACCGAGCTCTCGATCAAACCTGGCGAACTGAACCTTATGTCGGCAGGCAAAGGGATCGTGCATTCAGAGCGGACGTCTGAGGCCGCTAAAGCGTTGGGCCCAAAACTCTTCGGTATTCAAAGCTGGGTTGCGCTGCCGGAAAGCCATGAAGAGTCCGCCCCTGCTTTCATCCATTACAGCGCTGATGAGCTGCCCATGCTCAACGATCACGGTGTGAGCCTGCGGGTGGTTGCTGGCGAGGTGATGGGCGTGAAAGCGCCGACCGAAACGGCGTGGCCAACGCTTTACGCCGATGCTGTGCTGGCTGCCGGTGCGTCTATGCCGCTGGACCCAACCTATGATGAGCGCGGCATCTACACGGTGAAAGGCACTGTGGAGATAGCTGGCGATAGCTTTGGTCCAGGCCAGCTGTTGGTGTTTAAACCCGGTGACAGGATCACCATAACAGCCAGCGATGATGTGCGGTTCATCATCCTCGGTGGCGAGCCGATGGATTCCAAGCGCTACATCTGGTGGAACTTCGTGTCTTCGTCGAAAGAACGCATTGATCAAGCGAAGGCCGACTGGAAAGAGAAACGCTTCGATATTGTTCCAGGGGATGAAGAAGAGTTTATCCCATTGCCTGACTAGAGCCCCGACCAACGGTTGGTGGTTGCGACGAAAGTCAAACGTATTGGACACTATAAGTGTCAGACTTTCTTTACAGTCAAAGTCGGCGTAGGGTGGACGGTACCGTTCCCCCTACGCGTCATGATGGCGCGTCTTATTGGCTCCATTGATGCGCTAGTGTGACCCTATGGATATGATTGAACGCCCTGAAACACCGCTCCTTGATGCAATAGCAGACCCCAGCGATTTGAAAGGCTTGTCGCATGATGAGCTGGCCCAAGTTGCCGAGGAAGTGCGCGCGGAGATGATCTCTGCGGTCTCAGTCACCGGAGGCCATTTGGGAGCAGGCCTTGGTGTGGTGGAACTCACCGTGGCGCTGCACGCAGTGTTCGACACACCCACGGACAAGCTGATCTGGGATGTCGGCCACCAGTGCTATCCACACAAAATTCTTACAGGGCGGCGGGACCGCATCCGCACCATTCGCCAGGGTGGCGGCCTATCTGGCTTCACCAAGCGTGCTGAAAGCCCCTACGATCCGTTTGGTGCGGCGCATTCCTCGACCTCCATTTCGGCTGGTCTGGGCATGGCCGTGGCGCGCGATCTCACCGGGCGCACCAACAATGTGGTATCGGTGATCGGTGACGGATCGATGTCCGCAGGCATGGCCTATGAGGCGATGAACAATGCTGGCGCCATGGATGCCCGGCTGATCGTGATCCTCAATGACAATGACATGTCGATTGCCCCACCGACCGGTGCCATGAGCGCTTATTTGGCGCGGCTTGTTTCCGGCAATTTCTATCGGTCCGTGCGCGAAGGCTTGAAGCGGGTGGCTGAAAAACTGCCGCCCTATTGGCACAAAAAAGCGGCCCAGGCCGAAGAGTTCACCCGCTCGTTTTTCACCGGCGGCACAATGTTTGAGGAGCTTGGCTTCTACTATGTCGGACCGATTGATGGCCACAACATCCATCATTTGATGCCCGTGCTGGAAAATGTGCGTGACAGCGAACAGGGGCCGATATTGGTGCATGTGCGCACGCAAAAGGGCAAAGGCTACGGCCCGGCGGAAGCCTCATCGGACAAATATCACGGCGTGTCCAAATTCAACGTCATCACTGGGGAGCAGGCAAAGAGCAAACCGAACGCGCCAGCCTACACCCGCGTCTTCGGCCAATCGTTGATCCGCGAGGCCGAAGAGGATGATCGCATTGTCGGCATCACCGCGGCGATGCCTGGCGGGACCGGTATTGATATGTTTGGCCAAGCGTTTCCCACACGCACGTTTGATGTAGGCATCGCCGAGCAGCACGCGGTTACGTTTGCGGCGGGCATGGCCAGTGACGGCATGAAACCGTTCTGCGCCATCTATTCAACCTTCCTGCAGCGCGGCTACGATCAGGTGGTCCACGATGTGTCGATCCAGGGATTGCCTGTGCGCTTCCCCATTGATCGTGCTGGCCTGGTGGGTGCTGACGGTCCCACGCATGCTGGTGCGTTTGACATTGCCTATTTGGGGTGCCTGCCTGGCTTCACCATCATGGCAGCGGGCGACGAAGCGGAGTTGGTGCATATGGTGCGCACCGCCGCCGCCTATGATGACGGCCCCATCGCCTTCCGCTATCCACGCGGTGAAGGGGTCGGTGTCGACCTGCCGGATCGTGGCTCGGTTCTTGAAATCGGCAAAGGACGGATCGTGCGGGAAGGCTCAACCGTGGCGATCCTCTCGCTTGGCTCACGCCTAAAAGATGCGCTGATTGCTGCCGACACGCTTGAGACCGAAGGTCTCTCGACAACGGTCGCCGATGCCCGCTTTGCCAAACCGCTCGACGTTGACCTGATCACCCGCCTTGCCCGTGAGCACGAGGTTCTGATCACGGTTGAAGAAGGTTCAATGGGCGGGTTTGGCTCGTTCGTTCTGCACGCGCTCAATGATGCGGCGCTGCTGGATGGCCGCTTGAAAGTAAGCACGCTGACATTGCCTGATCGCTACATCGATCAAGACAGCCCGGCAAAAATGATCGCCGAGGCAGGACTTGATGCTGATGGTATTGTCGCCAGTGTCTTTCGTCTGCTAGGGCGAGAAAAATACGTCACGCCTGTAAGAGCCTAACTGCTTCAACCCAGGCCTCCAGCAAGGTTTGGGCATGCCATGCGAGCGCTCGTACCGTTTGTCGCGCTGCTGCTATCCACCGCTCTGCTTGTCACCGGGCATGGGCTTCAACACGCGTTGGTGCCACTGCGTGGCGAGTCTGAAGCGTTTGGCGCGTTCTGGGTCGGTGGCCTGGGTTCTGGGTATTTTTTCGGCTTCATGATCGGCTGCATGTTTGTGCCCATGCTTGTCGCGCGAGTTGGGCACATTCGCGTGTTTGCAGCGTTGGTTGGCCTCGCCTCTGGCACACTGCTGTTCTACCCGCTTTTTGTGGAAGCGGCTTTTTGGGTGATGCTGCGCATCTTAACCGGGTTTTGCCTGGCTGGTCTCTACATCATCATTGAAAGCTGGCTCAACGAGCGCACTGATAACGCCAACCGCGGACTGGTGCTATCGGCATACATCATCGTCAACTTTGCCGCTGTGACCTTCGGCCAACTGCTCTTGGTTGTCTTTCCGCTGGACAGTTTTGCTCTGTTCACGCTGGCATCGGTCATGTTTTCGTTCGCCGCCATTCCGCTCGCGCTCAGCAAGGCCACACAGCCTGCGCCGCTGTTGGTGGTGCGCCTCAATCTACGTCGGCTCTATAAGAATACCCCGCTGGGGCTGATCGGCATTTTTGTCATCGGGATTATTCAGGGTATCTTTTGGTCGTTCGGCGGTGTGTTCGCTGCCCGGTCCGGGCTTGCTACGGAGCAAGTGGCCATTTTCATGAGTGTGGCCGTTGCAGCCGGGGCGCTCGGCCAATGGCCATTCGGACGCTTGTCTGACAGGATGGATCGACGGCTGGTTCTGCTCGCCTTGCTTGGGCTATCAACGCTCGCTTGTTTGGCTGTTTTTTTCGCCTCGCCTACCACGTTCACCTTGTTATTGGTCTGCGGCTTTGCCTTTGGCCTCGTGACGCTGCCGGCCTATTCGATCGTTGTGGCGCATGCCTATGACCATGCCGAGCCCAATCAACATGTGACGATGGCATCTGGCCTGTTGTTGATCTTCGCTATGGGATCAATCTGCGGACCATTGATTGCGCCAGTGTTCCTGGAGCAATTGGGTCCGGGTGGACTGTTTCTCTTCATGGCCGTCGCGCAGGCCGTGCTGGCGGTCTATGTCCTAGTGCGCCTGCGTCTCCGCGATGCGGTGCCGGAGGATGAGCGCGGGGACTTCTCGTTCGCGGCGACCGCCCAAATGGGTGCGGTGCTCTCTGAAACTGATCTGGATGAGCAAGATGTTGATCTTATTGAACCCGATCAGGTGCTGTTCGAGGACGAGGAAGAGGCCCGCTAGCTGCGGCATCTGGTTGGCTTGCAACGTCTCTTGATTGGCCTAAAAGAGCGGTATGACCGTGCTGCGCCACCTTCTTGACCTGCGTTCGCCATTGGCCACGCTGGCGCTTTGCGCCTTGTTGGGCCAGCAGATGGTTGGGTATGTTCTCACTGCCTCTCCGGCGATGGCCTTGGAAAGTGGCTTCTCTCTGTGCCTTTCCGCCCCCCCAGGTGCCGATGATGACCCGAAGGATATGGTCAGCGGGGCGGGTTTTTGCCCCTGCACATTGACCGTCAGTCTGGCACTTCTGCCGCCATCGACACCGCTTCTGGAAACACCTCTAACCTCAACGCATGGCCTGTCGTTTGTGCCGCAAGACAGACTATTGAGCGATGGCCCTCCCACTGGACCGCCACCGGCGCGAGCGCCGCCAAAACCCCTTCACAGCTAAACGATTTCTTTCTTTTCGTCTTTGTGAAGGACACCCCAATGACCAAATCTCTTCTCGTTGCCGCGGGCGCGCTGGCGCTTGTTTTTTCTTCTTCGGTTGCCATGACGCATGACCACGGCCAGTCCGACGATCACGCCATGCACGATGCCATGACTGTCAGCGTTGGTGCGCTGGAACTCAGCCACTTGCGGGTGATCGAAACGCCGCCCAACGCCCGCAATGCCGGCGGTTTCCTGACCATTACGAACAGTGGCGATGACAACCGCTTGGTGTCGGCTACCTCACCGGTATCTGAACGCGTGGAACTGCACACCATGACCATGGACGGCGATGTGATGCGCATGCGCGAAATAGAAGGCGGCATCGCGCTGCCTGCTGGCGAAAAGACCGAGCTTGCACCTGGTGGTCTGCACATGATGTTTATTGGCCTCACCAGCCCATTTGTGACCGGTGAGACAGTGCCCGTCACGCTAACGTTTGAAAGCGGCGATACACAGGACGTGATCATGCCTGTGATAGAGCGATCCATGGAGATGAGGCATGGTGACGATGACAGTGATGACCACAGCAGCCATGGGAGCCACAACTGATGCGCGCGCTACGCTTTGTCCTTTGGGGCTTGGTCGGCCTGGTCGTGCTCGGCATGGGCGCGTTTTTGACACTCACCACTTTGCGCGATCGGGCGCCTGACCAGAGCGCGCTTTATGAAGGCGTGGACAGCGTTGGCGGCCCGTTCACCTTGGTGCGCTCCGACACCGGCGAAACGGTGACGCAGGAGGACTTTGCCGACAAACCCAAGGCGATCTTTTTTGGCTTCACCTACTGTCCGGATGTGTGTCCGACCACACTGTTTGAGCTTTCAACCTACCTTGATCAGCTTGGACCGCTCGCCGATGATTTGCACGTGCTGATGGTTAGTGTGGACCCTGAGCGCGACACACCGGAATTCCTTGAGCAGTATGTAGCAGCATTCTCCGATCAGATCGTTGGGCTTACCGGCACGCCTGAGGCCGTGGACGAGGCGGTGGCAAACTATCGCGTCTATGCTCGTCGGGTGGATTTGGATGACGGCGACTACACGATGGACCATACCGCCTCGATCTTCCTGATGAACGAGGAGAACCAGTTGGTGGGCACCATTGCCTACCAGGAAAGCCCGGAAACGGCGCTTCCCAAGCTGGAGCGGTTGGCCCGTCTCGGCAGCTAACACGCCGCCACCTGAGGCTGCGACACTTTAGGTGAATGGCGAACCCTTGCCGGAGTTCGCCATTGGCGCCACATTCTTCTGATCTGTTGCAGGAGCGATGATGGCCGAACCCAATCCCCTAAGCCTATCGAAACTTGCCACGCGGGCGCGCTATATCGCGCGCCAAGGCACGCGTGTTGGCTGGTATGCTGGCCAGGCTTATCGCATGCGGCAGATGCAGCGCCGCGCCGTTGAGCGCGATCCAAGTCTGAAACCTGATGTCAAAGCGCCCGATAGCAAAGTGCCTGGGGTTGCTGAGCTGTTGCGTGGCGTTGCGGCGCTTTCGGCGCGAGATTTGTCCAACATCGAAGCGGGGATTTATCCCGCGCCACGAGAGAACGAACGCTGGGTGGACCGGATTCGTGATGCTCGCGCGTTTTTCGCTGATGCGCCTGAGGTTGCGCGCAGGCGTGCCGAGAAGCGCCACCAAGAGGCCCGCGAAGCTCCGCAGGCCGACAAGCGCCCGCGCTATTATCAGCAGAATTTCCATTTCCAGACCGATGGCTGGATGAGTGAGGAGTCCGCGCGGCTCTACGATACGCAGGTTGAGGTGCTCTTTACCGGCGCCACCGCCGCCATGCGACGCATGGGTTTGGTGCCTGTTGCGGACTGGATGAAGGGTCGAGATCAGCGCCAGTTGAAGGCGGTAGACCTTGCCACCGGGCCTGGTAACTTCGCCGATGCACTATCCCAAGCCTATCCGCGTATGCCACTGATCGCGCTTGATCTTTCTGAGGCTTATGCGAGCCACGCGGTGAAGCGCTTCAAGCGTTATCGCCATCAGCAAGGCATGGTGGCCAAGGCCGAAGAGATGCCATTTGCCGATGGTTCGCTGGACCTCACGTCAGCAGTCTTTTTGTTCCATGAACTACCGCCGAAGATCCGTGTCGCGGTTTCCCAAGAGATCGCCCGCGTTTTGAAGCCAGGGGGAATGTTCGTGTTTGTCGATAGCCTTCAACCAGGCGATACGCCCGCCTATGACGGGTTGCTTGAACTGTTTCCGCAGCTCTTCCACGAGCCCTATTACACCACCTATGCGACCACGGATTTGATCGGCCTGTTTCAAGACGCTGGCCTTTCAATCGTGCACGAGGACACCGCGTTCTTTTCAAAGGTTCTGGCGTTTGAGAAACCGACTTAATTGATGTCGATATCAAGACCGAGGTCGAGCGAGGGTGCAGACGAGGTTAGCCAGCCGGAGGAAATGTAATCCACGCCGCTTTCAGCGACACTGGCAATGGTCTCAAGCGTGATGCCGCCAGAGGCTTCCAGCGTTACAAGATTACCGCCAGCGTCCTGGTTCATTGCAACACCTTTGGCCAACGTTGCTGCTGGCATGTTGTCAAGCATCACGACATCTGGACGTTCAGCATCAGAGAGCGCCAAAATCAGCGCAAATTGATCGAGTGTGTCGACCTCAATCTCGATGGCCATCAGGTGGCCCGCATAGGCTTTGGCGGCCCTAACCGCTTCCACCACGCCGCCGCAGACTGCGATGTGATTGTCTTTGATCAGGATCGCATCATCCAGTCCAAAGCGGTGGTTCGACCCGCCGCCCTTGCGCACTGCGTATTTCTGCACCGCGCGCAGTCCCGGAAGCGTTTTGCGGGTGCACGTCACTTTGGCGGATGTGTGAGCAATGGCATCGGCGAAGGTTTGCGTGGCCGTGGCAATCCCAGACAAGTGGGTAAGGAAATTCAGCGCCACGCGCTCTGCTGACAGAAGCAAAATCGCTGGGCCAGATATGCGGGCCACAGCATCGCCCGGTTCCACACGCGCGCCATCGACGACGTCGGATGTAAAACTTAGATGATCACCAATCTGGCGAAAGGCAGACTCAGCCAGCGGTAGCCCAGCGATGGTGCCAGGCACGCGCGCACGGATAACGGCCTCGGCCCGCGCACCTTCAGGTAGGCACGCTTGGCTCGTGACATCGCCTGCCCTGCCCAAATCCTCCAGTAGGGCCGCTTTGACGACCTCATCAATGATGGGTCGAGGCAAATCATTTTGGACGAAGGACATAGGGAACCTTAGCGGTTGGTCTCAAGCAGCCTGCCGCACGCCATCGACCGCCGCCCGCAGATTAGCAAGGGTCCAGAAAGAGCGTTTGGCTTGGGCAGGATCGATGTCGGGAAAATCGGCGCGTGCATGGCCGCCACGGCTTTCAGTGCGCTTCAAGGCACTGGCCGTCACGATCCAGGCGGCCAATGCCATGTTGCGCACAGATAGATTGATCGCGTTGTCTTTGATCCCACGCAGCGTTTTCAGCGCAGCCGCCAAGCCTTCGCCATTGCGCTCCACGCCAACATGCTGACCCATCACCATGCGGATGGCACGCATCGCTTCTTCGTCCGAATGCGACAGCACCACAGATCCAGTGCTCGCCCCCACTTCAGCGTGGCGCAGTTCAGGAACCGGCATCAAGCGCAGGATATCTTCGGCGATACGGGCTGAGAACACCACAGCTTCGAGCAGCGAGTTGGATGCCAAGCGGTTGGCACCGTGGGCACCGGTGGAGGACACCTCGCCCGCGGCCCAAAGCCCATCCAACGACGTGCGACCGTACGCATCGGTGAGAATGCCGCCCATGTGATAATGCGCGGCTGGCTCCACGGGGAGCATGTCGGTCACCGGGTTAATGCCGGCTTCCATCGCGCTTGCATAAACGGTGGGAAACATTTCTGGAAATTTGGCGCCAATCGCCTCACGGCAATCCAAAAACGCGCCTTTGCCAGACTGAACGGCGCGGTGGATGGCGCGGGCCACGATGTCGCGCGGCGCCAGTTCCAAATCCTCGTGGATACCTTCCATAAGGCGCGAGCCATCGCCGTAGTGCAGCGTGGCGCCTTTGCCGCGCAACGCTTCGGTGGCCAGAGGCGCTGGGTCTTTGCCGACGGCCAATGCGGTCGGGTGAAACTGCACAAACTCCGCATCTGCGATGATCGCACCAGCCCGCGCTGCCATCGCAAGACCCTGCCCACGCGCTTCGACCGGGTTGGTGGTCACCGCATAAAGTCCGCCAGTTCCGCCGGACGTGAGAACCACGGCGCGGGTATGCAATGTGGTTGGCACCTCTGCCTGGCCGGCATCCCCGCGCGATTGCAGCCCCACCACCTGGCGCCCCTCGGTGAGGATCGCTTCGACGACATGGTTTTCAATGACGCGAATGGATGGCGTGTTGGCCACCGTCTCGATCAATGCGGCCATGATGGCTTTGCCCGCCCGATCGCCCTGCACATGGACGATGCGATCCGCTGAATGCGCAGCCTCGCGACCGAAGGTCAGACGGCCTTGCAGATCGGTGTCGAAAGGCACGCCGTAAGTGAGCAAATCTTGAATGCGGACATTGGCCTCTTTGACCAAGAGCTCGGCCATGGCCTTATCGACCAGCCCGGCACCAGCGGCAATCGTGTCTGCCAGATGAGATTGCCAGGTGTCGCCCTCGGCAATGGCGGCGGCGATGCCGCCCTGTGCCCAGGCCGAGGATGCACCTATGCCCAAAGGCGCGGCGGTAACAACTGTTACCGGACGCGGCGCCATCTTCAGCGCGCAGAAAAGCCCGGCTAAGCCGCCGCCAACAATAACGACATCATCGACAAACATATCCATTTCGCTCGCCTTGCTACTCGCGGTTAGGGCTCAGACTCTAGGGTCTCGATCCTAATTGTTCAGGTTCACCATCGCTTCAACGGACGCGCGGGCGCGTTTTGCCATTTCTGGTGCAATAAGAACCTCGCCTTCCATGGTGAGCAGTGTATCCAGGATTTTAGGCAATGTGATGCGCTTCATGTGCGGGCAAAGATTGCACGGACGCACAAACTCCACATCCGGTGCCGAGGCCGCCACATTGTCTGCCATAGAGCACTCAGTGACCATCAGCACCTTGCCCTGGCCATGCTCAACCACCCAGTCGATGATGCCGGCTGTGGAACCGGTGTAATCAGCTTCGGCAATCACGTCCGGCGGGCATTCGGGGTGGGCAATGATTTTGATCGATGGATCGGAGGCTTTGTAGTCGCGCAGCTCTGCGCCAGTGAACCGTTCATGCACTTCGCAGGCACCTTTCCAGGCGATGATGTCCACCTCGGTCTGGGTTGCAACCCATCGCGCCAGATATTGGTCGGGCAGGAAGATAACGCGCTTTGTGCCCAGGCTCTCAACGACCTGCACAGCATTGGACGACGTGCAGCATATATCCACTTCAGCCTTCACATCAGCCGATGTGTTAACATAGGCCACCACCGGCACGCCGGGATAGGCCGCCTTTAAGGCGCGCACATCCGCACCGGTAATGGACGATGCGAGCGAGCAACCGGCTTTCATATCAGGAATGAGAACAGTCTTCTCCGGGTTCAGCAGCTTGGATGTTTCTGCCATAAAGTGCACACCGCACTGGATGATCACGTCGGCATCCACGTTGGTGGCTTCTCTGGCCAGCTGCAAGCTGTCGCCCACAATGTCCGACACGCCATGGAAAATCTCGGGCGTCTGATAGTTGTGGGCGAGGATCGCCGCGCCACGGACTTTTTTCAGCTCGTTGATCGCCTTGATATAGGGCGCATGCACTGGCCATTCGATGCGCGGGATAGCGTGGCTCATCTTTTCATAAAGATGGCCAACAGCCGCCTCCACTTCAGGTGTGTAGGTGAGGTCTGGCATGGGCAGACGTTCAAACGTCCGCGTGGGCGCAGGCGCGGGGGCATCGTGCCAGTCTGGGGTGGGAACGCGGGTAAGTGTACGTGGGCTTTCAACGCGAAATTCACGCTCTTGAACGGTTGTCATGATCTGCCTCCTCCAGGCAAACGCCCCAGTTTTTTTGATCGGTAAGTCCGAAGCAACCAGGGCTAATTCTCATATTGAGCATAACTGCGACGCGTAGGCTTTTGCTCATGTTGAGTTTTAGTATAGGGATTTTCTCAGCTTCTTGCAAGGCGGCGCGTTGCTGAACCGTCAGGTACGACTGCCAGTCCTTGCCGAAACCGCAACAGGTGCGCGGTTTAGCTGCCCGTTGCGTTCAAAATTCTTGATGCGAGCTTGCAAGAATTTGCGTTGGTGGGGCCATCCGAACCGGTGTAGCTAAGTCAAAGAAAGGGCCGTTTGACCCTCAAAATCTGACCAATGGTGCCCTTCATGGCGAATCAAGATCGATCACCTGCCCCTCCATCCAGTGAGTCGAGCGCACCAATGACCGCGCTTTGGCTGGTTATCATTTGCGGCTGCCTGATCTCACTGCTTTCCTTCGGCCCACGTTCCATTCTTGGGCTGTTCCTGGTACCGATGACCGAGACGCAAGGCTGGAGCCGAGAGGTTTTCGCCCTTTCGCTTGCTATTCAGAACCTGATGTGGGGACTTGGTCAGCCTTTCGCTGGGGCGGTTGCTGATCGCTATGGCACCGCCCGCGTTCTGGCGCTTGGCGGGCTAGTTTACGCTGGCGGTCTTGTGATCATGGCCTGGGCGCCCTCACCCGCCTGGCTGCATATCTCAGCGGGTTTGATGATCGGCCTTGGCATGGCCGCCGCCTCCTTTTCCATCGTGCTGGCGGCCTTTGGTCGGCGGGTGCCGCCGGAAAAACGCCCGATGGTGTTTGGTATCGGTACGGCGGCTGGTTCCATGGGCCAATTTTTGTTCGCTCCGATGGGCCGGGCGTTCATCGCTGATTATGGATGGGAACAGGCGCTAATCTTGCTCGGCGTTATTATGCTTGCCATCCCTGTGCTCGCATTGGCGTTGCGCGGTCGCTCCGATCAAAACGCTGCAGCCGATTACATCAAAGACCAAACGCTCACCCAGGCGGTCAAACAAGCGTTCGCCCACCGCTCTTACGTGCTGCTGGTCATCGGCTTTTTCGTGTGTGGGTTCCATGTGGCGTTTATCACCGCTCACCTTCCTGCTTATCTGGAAGATCTTGGCATGGACCCAACACTGGGCGCCTGGTCGCTGGCATTGATTGGCCTTTTTAACGTTATTGGTTCGCTGGCATCGGGCGTTATTGCAGGCAAATACTCTAACCCGATTTTCTTGGCGCTCATCTATCTGGCGCGTGCAGCGGTGATCGGATTGTTCCTGATTTTGCCGATCACACCGCTGAGCGTGCTGGTGTTTTCAGCGACCATGGGGCTGCTTTGGCTCTCCACTGTGCCGCCAACGTCAGCGCTGGTGGCTATCATGTTCGGGCCCAAATACATGGCAACACTGATGGGCATCGTGTTCTTCAACCATCAAGTCGGTGCATTCCTTGGGGTATGGCTTGGTGGACGGCTTTATGACACCACAGGTTCATACGATGTGGTCTGGTATCTGGGCATCGCTCTTGGCATTTTCGCTGCCATCGTGCATTGGCCTATCAAAGAGGCACGTGCCGATACACCGATTGCCTCGCCAGCAGAGTAAAGGATGCCCATCATGAGCCTGCCAACCGAGCCGTTCAACGCCATTTGGATCACCAGCGATGATGGCAAGCGGGCCAATCCTGCTGTTGTCCATGAGATCACGCTGGATGATTTGATGCCTGGCGACGTGACGCTGAAGGTGTCGCACACGACGGTAAACTTCAAAGACGGTTTGGCGATGACCGCCAAAGGGCCGATCGCGCGCAAGTTCCCGATGATCCCCGGCGTGGATATGGCAGGGACAGTGATTGCCTCAGAGCGCGATGACTTCAAAGAAGGCGATGAGGTAATTCTCAACGGCTTCGGTGTGGGCGAAGGCCATATGGGCGCTTATGCTTCCTATGCCCGTGTCTCAGGCGACTGGTTGATCCACCGCCCTGCCGGCCTCACCGCTGCGCAGGCGATGGCCATTGGCACGGCAGGCTATACCGCTATGCTTTGTGTCATGGCGCTCGATAAAGCCGGCGTGAAACCGGACGATGGACCGGTTCTGGTCACCGGTGCAGCGGGCGGCGTTGGCTCGGTTGCCATCGCAATCCTGGCAGCCCGTGGCTACCACGTGGTCGCTTCCACCGGTCGTCCGGAAGAGGAAGACTATTTGAAGGGTCTGGGCGCTGCGGAGATCATCGACCGCAATGAATTCAACGGTGACGTACGTCCACTGTCGCGCGAAAAGTGGGCCGGGGCTGTCGATGCTGTCGGCTCAAAAACACTGGCCAACGTGCTCTCTCAGGTGAAATATGGCGGTGCGGTTGCAGCATGCGGGTTGGCGCAAGGCGGCGATCTGCCCTCGTTCGTGCATCCATTTATTTTGCGGGCGGTGCAGCTGATCGGCGTGGAATCGGTGATGACGCCGATCTCGGTGCGCAAGGCAGCCTATGATCAACTGGCCAAAGATCTCGACATGGCCAAGCTCGATGCAATGACCACGCATATTGGTTTTGACGATTTGCTGGAAGCTGGCCATCAGATCATGGATGGCAAAGTGCGCGGACGCCTGGTCGCCACGCTTTAGTTGAAGCGCGGCTAGCGCACCACCTCGATCACATCGCTTACCGGCGCATGAACCGCACTGGTGCGCACCTCTTGCACCATGCCATTCTGCGCTGTGGCGATTTTGGTCTCCGCGTAGCGCAGCATTTCCACCCGCTGGGCCAGATCGTGGATCGGTTCAACCTTGCCTTTGGTGTCGGACATCAAGAATCCAGCGACCATGCCCGCTATCATCGCGGGCACAATGATGGCGCAAAGTGTACGCGCGTAGCGTGTGTAAAAACGTTTTGATGTGTGAGCGGGCAGTGTGCCGTTTGGCATCTTGCGCCCGCCTGTTTCTGTCAGCCCCTGCATTCAAACTCACCATGTGTTGCTCGTTGGTGTTGAGGGACAAGTAGCACGAGCAGGCCGGAAAAACCGTTACCGAATGTGGCCGTTGCGTGGCAATCGCAAGGCATGCCGAACAAGCCGTAAACGGGTTAATGAAGCTTTTTCAGGCATTTAACAGAAGGTTGAAAACACCTAACGCACCACCGGCTGGCCAAAGCGCAGGCCAGCGGAGGGTCGCTCTGCGATGACATCGCGGCGGAAGCGATAGAGCGCGGCGGGCCGCCCACCGGTTGCCTGGGACGCGGCACCCGTTGGCTCGACAAGACCGGCATTGTCGACAAGGCGACGGAAGTTTTGCTTGTGCAGGCGACGCCCCGCAATCGCTTCAACTGCTGATTGCAAGCCGGTCAGTGTGAAGCTTTGCGGCATCAGCTCAAACACCACCGGGCGGTATTTCATCTTGCCGCGCAGCCGGGCGATGGCAGTGGCAAGGATGCGGCGATGATCCAACGCCATCGGGTGGCCGATGCTTGAAGCAGACAGCGTCTCGTTCTGCATGCGACCATCGCGCGTGGCCTCTTGGGCAAGGCCAGCCTCGTAGATCAGCTCGTAACGCTCCAAAACCCGCTCTTCGTCCCAGGTGAAGCTGCCATCGTCCGCGGCTTCACCAAACGCCAGTGCCACGCGGCGTTCGCGGCTAAGCGAGCGGCCTGGAGGGTCTTCGCGCGTATCAGCCCGTAACCATTGATGCAAAGCGGGCAAGATGGATTGATCGAGAATGGCCGGTCTGCCACTGCGCCAATCTTCCCATGGAAAGAACTGATACCAATTCTGCCAGGACCATGGTGCGTCCTCGCTTTTATCGGCATCGTTACGTGTGAGAGCCAGGTAGCCAATCGACATTACATGCGGCGCAGAGGACGGTGATGTGGCGTGGCGACCTCGATCTCCGAAGGTATATAGCTGCTCGATGTAACCCAAGCGGAAGCCGGTCTGGTCCTCGACAAAGCCACGCAGACCTAGCTCCAGCGTGCGATGACGTAGGGGCGCAAAGGGCCCAGATGGAAGTGCACAGGCCGCTGTTGAGGGATCGCGCGAGGGCACGGTGAGGATGGCTGGCGAACCGCTGACCAGCGCGGTGACAGCCGCTGTCAGATCAATCCCAATGGTTTGATTGTCGGCCTTATCCATGGCCACTGGGTATCTCTCCTACGGGCATAGCAAAGGGTTTGCCTTCATATGCCATGGCGCCACGGCCAATGGCAGAGATCGCTTCTTTCATTTGACCCTTTGCACCGAGCAATTGATCGGCAAACGCGACCATGCGGCCATTCGGCGTGGCCCAGGGCGCGCGTGAGCGCAACAGCCGGGCCAAATCATGCGGGTCACTGCCTGGTGTGAGCGCGTGAGAAAGAATGTAGCCTGCTGCTGTGGACCGGCTGACGCCCGCCCAGCAATGCACAACCATCGGTGCCTTGCGGTCCCAAGCGCGACCAAAATCCAGGATTTTCTCCACGTGAGCCGGGCTTGGCGGCACCAGACCCTGCGCCGGAGCGGTGATGTCGTTGAACTCCAGGTAGAGGTGATTTTCCCCAGCGATGCCTTTGGGACGATCCACCGCTGTGCCGCCACTAATGACCGTAAGCAGGTGCGAAGCGCCAGTTTGGGCAACCACATCGTGGATGGCAGCGAGCGAACAGATGTAAAGCGTCATGCGCCAAAACCTATCATGGTTGTGCGCGGTGTGCGCTAGAGTTTCTGCCACCATGCCTTGTCGACAGCGTTTCCAAATGCGCCTCAAACAGCGCAGTATGGCACGCGATGAACGCTTGCTCGGCTTCTGTTGCTGAAACTGGCTCAATAATGATGGACGCCAGAGCACCTGGCGGTTTGCCAAACAGCTTCTCAGCTTCGGGCATCGCAAAACCTGCCAATTGCGACGCCTCTAGAAATGCAGAAATTCCATCGGCCTGCTTGATCGCTTTGTACATTGGCGCAGGCAAGGCAGCGGGCAGTTGGTGACGCAGATGGATTGCTGAGGCCAGCCGCGCTTCAATACTGCGATAACCGTCACCCAACAGCGCTTTGAAGGGGGAAATCATATCGCCGATCACATATTCCGGTCCGTCATGCAGCAGTGCCGCCAGACGCACATCAGCAGCAGCTTGACGCCCGGCTAGCGCATCAACCAGATCGACAACCAAGAGGCTGTGTTGCGCGACTGAGAAAGCGTGATCGCCGGTGGTCTGGCCGTTCCAGCGCGCGACGCGGGCAAGGCCATGGGCGATGTCTTCCACTTCGATATCAAGTGGGGACGGATCAGCCAGGTCCAGCCGCCGACCTGACAGCATGCGCTGCCACACGCGTGCATGTTTCGATTGGCTTGCAGATGTGCGCGGCACGCGTGTCCCTTGGCAGTGTTAGTTTTTGGCTTCTGTCCCAAGGCTGTAGGTCGCATAGGGTGGCAGGGCAAGATCAACCGGCGCGCCATTCACATGTGCTGGGCCCTTGAGTTGATCAATGCGTACGACCGCCACTGCAATGGTGTCAGCCACCGTACGAATGGTGCCAACCTCACGTTCGCCAATCTGGATCGCATCGCCAGCGCTTAAGCTCTCGCCAGACACCAGTACTGGTCTGCGTCGTGACGTGCCGCGATGCTTCACCCGACTCACGACCTCCTGGCCGACAAAGCAGCCCTTGGAGAAGGAAACTGCGTTCGTCAGGTCGAGAGCCACATCGTGTGGGAAGTCTTGGTTTGCGAGAATTTCTCTGGGACCTTCGAGCACGCCGAGTGCTGCACGATGGGTGTGATAGGTCTCCATAGTGTCCGTTGCATTTGCCATGCCGTAGTGACGCACACCCATCTGTGGGTGGCGGGTGTCTTTCAAACCGTCTGCAACGCCTGAAAAAACCAACAAATCCGACAGTGTGAGCGTCACCTTTGCGCGCAACTTATAAAGTGTCAGTCGCTTTGTGAGCGCGTCGACTTCACTGGCATCGCATTCCAGCGCGAAACCACCCTCGCGCCTGCTGACAAGGAAAGAGAAAAGCAGTTTGCCCTGCGGTGTGAGCAAGGCTGACCCGTGCGCCTCACCGTCGGCGGGAAGATCAGATGTGATCAAGCCTTCCAGAAAATGCTCGGCATCCTCACCTTCAACCAAAAGCAGGGCACGATGAGGAAGCTGAGCGAAGGGCATGGTGGTGGCACAACCGTGTTGGAGGAAAATGGTCTGCTACCGAGATAAGCGCCCTACTGGATGATCTCAAGATCGGGTTCAAAAGCGTGGACCACGAAAGCAAACGTAACATCGTGCACCACAGGCTCGCCATCCTTCATGACGGTGATGTTGCCGACATCGCGACCTTGGGCAATGACCTCACTGTCAAGCGCAGAGGCCTGACCGGCAGCAAACGTAACCTCAATACCATCCTGGGCATAGCTGCCATCCTCGGCAAGCTTGGCGGTGGAAACGGCAAACTCCGTCTCGCCATGGCGCACCATCACCACACGTTGCAGCGGCGCGATACCGTCAGGAAACGGGCCGTCGTAGAGGAAGGGCTGTGCCAGCGTGTCGTAGCCGCGATAGGGGTTCATGCCATAGGGGCGACGAAAGTTGGTTGGGTCTTCCAGCACCATCGCATCAGGGTTTGCTTCGGCAAACCGCTCCCAGCTAACCAGCTGTGAGGGCAACATGGTCAGTTCCGTCCCCGCGTAAGAACCGGCAATAGATTCCCCAGAAAACTGCTGCCACCAGCTGTCTGTTTGACGATCATACATAACAAGGTCAGAGCGACGCAGTTTGCCTGTTGTGCCGAAATCCAAAATCTCGCCATCAACATTGCGATCAAACACGATGGCCGCGTTGCAGAGCGGGCAATAGGTAACGGAGACCGGATGACCACCAACTTCATCGTTGACGATCTCATGGAAGGTCATCACGCGCAGGGGATAAGCGCGAGTTTCACCATTGTGCGTGAAGCTCATCACCGGATCGAGCGGGTCGAGATGGTCAATCTCTGAGACGGGAACAAAACTTGGATTATCGATGGGCGGAATGCCATCGCGGCGTGGACCACCGTCCATGATCTCGCCCAAATCAACGGTTGTCTGGGTAAAGTCAGTGGCCCAGCCCTCGCGCTGCCAGCGATCCGGGTTAGCAAAGGCCTGTGTGGCAACCAGCGCTGAAAGTGCCAGTCCGGCAACGAACAGTGCGGATTTCATCAGCAAGGCGCGGTGATCGGGCTGTTCAGGTGCTTTGGCGCGCGTTTGGGCGCGGGCCTTGGTGTATGGTGGACGGGCTGTCATGGCGGGCGAGCCTCCTTCTGGTCGCTCACATAGTGCTGCGGACAGGTGGGTTATGCCAGACACCGTTGATCAACTTGCCGCGAGGTGAAGCGATAGCGTTAGCCGAAAAGCTCGTCGACAGCGTCTTGAGCACGCATTTTGGTCTCATCGGAATGGATCCCAGCGTCCGCCGCATCATCCACCGCGTTGATGATGCCGCTGGCTCGATCGATGGCCGGCCGCAGTTCGTTGACGATGGCCATCATCAGCCGATCAGCCAACGCAGGGTCCATCGACGCGCTGGTATCCACGCCCGATAGCATAATCTGAATGTCGACGATCTGATTGTCCAAGTCGGCAATAACAGCATCAAAGCGAGCCTTCGTCGCAGCAGGGGCTGCTTGATAGGCCTCGATGGCCAACGCTTTGTCGGCAAAAACAGATTGCTCAAAATGCTCGGTGTATCCACGCGGTTCCCAAGCCATCACATCGTCAACCATGTCTGGCATGTCAGGCACCATCTCCATCAGCATCACCACCTCATTGAAGTGGTTGAGGTAATCCGTGGCCAAAAAACTGGACGGATTGATGTTGGCGGCGGCCAATGCATCGGGGCTGAAAGGAGATAGAGAAAGCATCAATCGCGAATACTTGGTGATGACACGAGTGCACAACTTACGCGCGAAGAGGTTACCAGAACCTTGTGGGCGAGCAACGCCTGTGGCCATTATTGACCCGATCGCAGACAGCGAATGGAGAACACTATGTGCGGTCGGTTTGTCTTGTCGGCCTCCAAGAACGCTCTTGGCGCCCTTTTTAAGCTGGTCATCGATGGCCCTTATGAAACGCGCTACAACATCACGCCGACGCAGCCGGTGCTGCACATCCACCAGTTCACTGGTGAGATCTGCGCCGATTATGCGCGTTGGGGGCTCATCCCTTCTTGGCACAAGGACCCACTGAATGCGCAACTGCTGATCAACGCGCGCAGTGAAACGGTGCTGGATAAACCATCGTTCAAAACGGCGATCCGTCATCGCCGTGTGCTGGTACCAGCCACACACTTTTTTGAATGGCGGCGCGAAGGCAAAGACAAGCAACCTTATGCTGTTGACCGCAAAGTGCCTGATGGCCCTGAGGGGCTGTTTGCCATGGCCGGCATTGTCGACGAATGGGCCGGCAAGGATGGAGAAGTGTTCTCCACATTGGCTATCCTGACCCAGCAAGCTGATGGAGCGATTGCTGCTATACACCACCGCATGCCGGTGGTTGTGCCGCCGGATCACTATGCCAGCTGGTTGGATTGTCGCAACGTTGAAGCGAGGTTTGCGTTGGAACCGCTACGTGTGCCGAAACCCGAAGCCTGGAAGCTGTGGCCAGTGGACAAAGTGGTGAACCGCGCCGGGGTGGACGGATCGCAACTGCTCAAAGAGACAACGCTCGCGCCGGCGGAACCGCCAAAGCCCGATCCACAGATGGATTTGTTTTGAGCAACAATGTCAGTCGTCATCCCAGCTTTGAGCCGGGATCTATAAGCATCGTGGCAGTGGTAGATCCTGGATTGCGCCTCGCGCGTCCGGGATGACAATCACCAACCTGCCAAGACTTTGCCCGGGTTCATGATCCCATTGGGATCGATGGCATCTTTTAGCGTGCGCATCATGGCCAACGCGACCGGGTCTTTCACGCCAGGCAATAGGTCGCGCTTGGCTTGGCCGATGCCATGCTCAGCGGAAATCGAGCCGCCGTAGGCGGTGACAATGGCATGCACGCGGTTGTTCATCGCCGCATAGTTATCCAGGAACTCGCCCCTATCAGCGCCAACTGGCTGGGAAACATTGAAATGGATGTTGCCATCGCCCAGATGGCCAAAGGGCACTGGGCGGCAGCCAGGCACCATATCGATGACAGCAGCGATGGCTTCGTCGAGAAAATCGGCCACGCTGGCCACCGGCACGGACACATCGTGTTTGATCGATCCGCCCTCAGGCTTTTGCGCTTCGGACAGGCCATGGCGCATCGCCCAGAACATGTTGGCCTGGTCCAGCGACTGCGCAATGGCAGCGTCTTCCACAAGCCCTTCTTCAAACGATGTTTCCATTGATTGCATCAAAAGGCACTCGGCGTCATCGTCGCCACGGCCCGATGATATCTCTGCCAGCACGTACCAGGCATGCTTGCTGTCCAAGGGATCGCGCATGCCATCCATGTTGCGCGTAAGAAAATCGATGCCTATACGCGGCATGATCTCAAAGCCCGTCAGTGATGGCCCGGCCATGCCTTGCATCAGAGAAAACAGCTTTAAAGCTTCGTGCGGCGAGGCCAGACCAACCATCGCTGTGCGCATGCCTTTTGGCTTGGGGAACAGTTTCAAACTGGCCCCAGTGATCACACCCAACGTGCCTTCTGCGCCGATGAAAAGGTTTTTGAGATCATAACCGGTATTGTCTTTGCGCAGCTTGGAAAGGCCATTCCAGAGTCGCCCATCGGGCAGCGCAACTTCCAATCCCAGCACCAGATCGCGCGTGTTGCCATAGGCTAGAACGCCCGTGCCGCCTGCATTTGTGGAGAGATTACCACCAATCATGCAAGACCCTTCAGCGCCCAGTGAAAGGGGAAAAAGGCGGTCTGCCTTGTTCGCTGCCTCCTGAAGCGTTTGCAGCACCACACCAGCATCGACCATGATAACACCGCCGACAGGATCGACCTCACGGATCTGATTGAGCTTGGCCATGGAAAGCAAAATCGCCGTGCCGGATTGGTCTGGCGTTTGCCCGCCGACGAGCCCTGTGTTGCCGCCCTGAGGCACGATGGGGATGTGATGTTCGTTGGCAAAGCGCAGCACCCGGCAAACCTCGTCAACCGTGCGCGGCTGAACCACGGCGGCGGCTTTTCCGACATAGCGATCACGCCATTCATGCAAAAATGGGGCCTGCGCAGCCGGGTCGGTGATCAACGCCTGAGAGCCGAGCAGATGCGTTAAATCCTTCGCGGTGTCCTCAAGCATGACGTCTCTTTCCTCTGTTGCCCACTGATGCACACGCAGCGGGGCTTTTCCTTCATCATCTCCTAGGGTAAGAACCGCCGCACCGCCAGATCGGCGTGTCCGCACCCATTTCTCACCTTTACTCTGCGAGGCGTATTCTTCGTGTCTGGTCCCATTATGGAAGGCAAACGCGGCCTTATTCTCGGCCTTGCCAACAACCGCTCTATCGCTTGGGGCATCGCCAAAGCCTGCCGTGAGCACGGCGCGGAGCTTGGGTTCACCTACCAGGGTGATGCGCTGAAAAAGCGCGTGGAACCGCTGGCGCAGGAGCTGGGCGGCGAGGTGTTTGGCCATTGCGATGTCACCGACCCCGCTTCCATGGATGCGGTGATGGCAGCGGTCGAATCAAAATGGGGCAAGCTTGATTTTCTGGTGCATGCCATTGCGTTCTCCGACAAGGATGAGTTGACGGGCCGTTACGTGGACACGAGCGCAGAGAATTTTGATCGCTCGATGAACATTTCGGTTTATTCGTTCACCGCTCTGATGCAGCGCGCTGAAAAGCTGATGACGGACGGTGGATCGGCGCTGACGCTGACCTATTACGGCGCCGAGCGTGTGATGCCCCACTATAATGTGATGGGCGTTGCCAAAGCCGCGCTGGAAGCCTCGGTGCGCTATTTGGCGGTTGATCTCGGTGGTCAAGGCATCCGCGTGAACGCGCTGTCAGCCGGCCCAATCAAAACACTGGCAGCGTCAGGCATTGGCGATTTCCGCTACATTTTGAAGTGGAACGAGTACAATTCACCGCTTAAAAAGACCGTCTCCATCGACGAAGTGGGCGACGCTGCGGTGTATCTGCTGTCACCGCTTTCACGTGCGGTAACCGGTGAAGTGCACCATGTGGATTCTGGTTATCACGTTGTCGGCATGAAGGCCGTTGATGCACCTGATATTTCTGTGGTGAAAGACTGATACCAAACCCGCGTGATCCAGCTTTCTCATCCCCTTATTTTCATCCGCCATGGCCAAACCGACTGGAACAAGGAAGGTCGGCTTCAGGGCGGCCAAGACATTCCGATCAACGAGACCGGTATGTGGCAAGCCACCCGCAATGGGCGGCGGCTGAAAGGCGTGTTTGAGGATGAAGCCTTCAAGCTGGAAGACTTCACCTTTGTTGCTTCGCCACTCGGTCGTTGCATTCGCACCATGGGTTTGCTGCGCCAAGGTCTTGATCTTGACCCCGATGCCGGCTTTGAGCGCGACGACAGGCTGAAGGAGATCACCTTCGGACAATGGGAAGGCAAGACGTTCGACGATCTGCACGCTCTCGATCCGCAGGCTGTCATCGAGCGAGAAGCTGACAAATGGGGGTTTGTGCCGCCAGGTGGCGAAAGCTACGAGATGTTGTCGGCGCGCATGGCGCCGTGGCTACAAAGCCTCGACCGGCCAACGGTGGCGGTGTCCCACGGTGGGGTGTCGCGAGCTGTGCGAGGTCTGTTGTTCGACCTAGAGAGCGACGAAATTCCTCGGCTGGATGTACCGCAAGACAAAATCTACCTTGTGCAAGATGGCCAGGGGTTCTGGCTTTAGAGATCAGCGTACGGTTGGACCAAACGCCATTCATTGTCCCTCTGCCTAAGACAGTGCGTTTCACCTCTATCGTTTGACGCCCCTATCCGCCCGTTGTAGCACCAACACAACGTTCAGCCCCCACGCGATTGCGGTCCGCTTCATGTCCCACAACAGTTTTGGTCATATGTTTCGCTTCACCAGTTTCGGTGAAAGCCATGGCCCGGCGCTTGGCTGTGTGGTGGATGGCTGTCCGCCAATGATTCCGCTGACTGAAGCGGACATTCAGGGCGACCTGGATCGCCGCAAGCCAGGGCAAAGCAAATACACCACCCAGCGGCGCGAAGCCGATCAGGTGAAGATCCTTTCCGGCGTGATGATCGACGAGGATGGCGTTCAAAAGACCACCGGCACCCCGATTGGATTGATGATCGAAAACACCGATCAGCGCTCAAAAGATTATTCTGAGATCAAAACCCGCTACCGCCCCGGCCATGCCGATTACACCTATGATGCCAAATACGGCATTCGCGATTATCGCGGCGGCGGACGCTCGTCTGCGCGAGAAACCGCGGCGCGTGTGGCGGCAGGTGCGATTGCCCGCAAGGTTGTGTCTGGCATGAGCATTCGCGGCGCGCTGGTGCAGATGGGTCCGCACAAAGTGAACCGCGAGAACTGGGATTGGGACCAGCTTGGGCAAAACCCGTTTTTCTGTCCGGATGCAGCAACCGCCGAGCGCTGGGCTGACTATCTTGACGGTATCCGCAAAGCTGGGTCATCGGTTGGCGCGGTGATCGAGGTGGTTGCTGAGAACGTGCCCGCCGGGCTCGGCGCGCCTGTTTATGGTAAGCTGGACGGCGACCTGGCAGCTGCAATGATGAGCATCAACGCCGTGAAAGGCGTGGAGATTGGCAACGGCTTTGAGGCTGCCGCTATTACCGGCGAAGACAATGCCGATGAGATGCGCGCGGGTGCGGACGGCAAGCCGGTGTTTCTGTCGAACAAGGCAGGCGGTGTTCTGGGTGGAATATCTTCAGGCGAGCCAGTCGTTGTACGTTTTGCTGTAAAGCCCACTTCCTCCATCCTCACCCCACGCCAAAGCGTGACGCGCGAGGGTGACGAGGTTGATGTGATGACCAAGGGACGCCACGACCCATGTGTTGGCATTCGCGCTGTACCGGTTGGCGAAGCCATGATGGCGCTGGTGCTGGCCGATCATTTCTTGAGACACCGTGGACAGGTAGGAACCTGAAGTTGGACCGTGATTTAAGCCATGTGCAAGCCGCCATCGACGCCTTCAAACAAGGTGCGATGCTGGTGGTCACCGATGATGATGACCGCGAGAATGAAGGCGATCTGTTTATCGCTGCCGAGCATTGCACGCCTGAAGCGATGGCATTCATTGTGCGGCATACATCCGGCATCGTCTGCGCGCCAATGCCGCCCGCAAGCGCCAGGCGTTTGCGGCTTGACCCGATGGTCGCGGCCAATGATGCGCCGCTTGCGACCGCTTTCACCATCTCGGTGGACGTGAAACACGGTCTGACGACCGGAATTTCGGCTGAAGAGCGCACCAACACCGTGCGAGCACTGGCTAATGGCAATGTCGGCGCGGACGATTTTGTGCGCCCTGGCCACGTGTTTCCGTTGATCGCGCGCGAAGGCGGGGTGCTTGTGCGCTCCGGCCATACCGAAGCGTGCGTTGACCTGTGCAATCTGGCTGACTTGGAGCCAGTGGGTGTGCTGTCCGAGCTCGTCAATGATGATGGCACGGTGAAGCGTGGGCCACAGGTTTCCGCCTTCGCCAAGGAACACAACCTGCTATCGCTTTCTGTGGCTGATCTGATTGCTTGGCGGCAACAGTCGGAACGTCTGGTAACGCGTGTGGATGAGGCCGACATCGAAACCCGTCATGGCCCGGCCCGCGCCTACAGCTATGAGGTGCCGTTTGATGCCATGCAGCATCTGGCGGTTGTCTATGGCGATGTTGCTGGCGTTGAGGATGTGCCGGTGCGTTTGCACCTGGAACAAGTAAGCGAGGATGTCTTTGGCGCACCCAATCGCCTGGATGCTGTCATGGAGCGCTTCGCACGCGACGGTGCAGGCGTGATCGTTTATCTGCGCGAGGGATCTGTGGGCGTAGCGCCGTCAAGCGCGCGCAATGTGCGCTCCACTCAGGATATCGACGATGACCATGAGACAGCCAATCTGCGCCAAAACCAATGGCGCGAGATCGGTCTGGGTGCGCAAATCCTGCGCGATCTCGGTTTGACATCGATCCGGCTATTATCGAGCCAAAAACGCACCTATGTTGGGCTGGAAGGCTTTGGCCTGACGATCACGCAAACAGAGATTTTCTAGCGTATGAGCGACCCGTTCAGCACCAGCACCACGCCGACACCGCGCTCCTTGGGCGTAAACTATCTGTCGGGGTCGGGAGATATGATGGCCTATGGCGGCATCGTGGTCGCTGCGCTGGGGGTTCTTGCCTTCTTCGTGCAGGGGCAGATGGTGTTCCTGTTCATGGTGCCGATTGGCTTGGCCGTCGCGCTCTATTTCTACCCGTTGATTGAAAAGGGCGTTGTGCGGCTCGGTGCCGACAGTCGCGGGCTGTATTTTGAGCGACTGGGTATCATTCCCTGGGCTGCGATCAAAAGCGTGCGGCATCAGCAGAAAGCGTTGCGCACGCTGCGTTTGCATATCTTATATGTCGAGCTGCGCGCCGCACCGGAAACTGTGGTGACGGACCCGGATGATGTGCCGTTCTGGAAAGCGTTCATGGCAAAAGCTTGGAAGCGCGACGGCAACACGCTGAGCGTTGATTTGCACGCGTTGGCCAGTGACCCGGTGAACCTGGTGGATCATCTGCTCGCCTTCCGCCCTGACCTTCTCAAAGAGGTTCAGGACGTGCGCATCGAGCTGGGCTAAGTTGCCACTAAGCCCCGGACACCGAAGGTGAGCCGGGGCCTCGCGCAAGATCATCATCGAGGTCCCGGATTAAATCCGGGACTTGGAATAGTCAGGTTCTTTCACGGCCCGTCATCCCTGTGCGTGTCACAGGGATCCATTCCAACAGGTTTGTTGGCAACCGCAGTTTCTGATGCGCATCTTGAGGAATGGATCCCCGCCATGGAAGCGAGACCCGCGGCTCGCGGACCGGCGAGGATGACGGTTCAGTGTTAGCCCTCGATTTTGGACAGGTCGGCTACCGCGTGGATCGCATCGCGCACCGCGGTGAGCAGCGCCAGGCGGTTGGCGCGCACAGCCTCGTCATCGGCATTCACAAGCACCGTTTCAAAGAAGGCATCGATCGGTCCGCGCAGGGTTGCCAGCGCGTGCATCGCCGCCTCGAAGTCACCTTTTTCGATAGTGGCTCTCGATGACGCGGTCGTCGAGCTGAGCGCATCGTTTAAGGCACCCTCTTCAGCATGTTCGAACAGAGATGTGTTGATGTTGTCAGCGACCTTGGCGCCCTTCTTTTCCTCAGCGGCCAGAATGTTCGCAGCCCGGCGATACCCTGCAAGCAGGTTCTGGCCGTCGTCGGATTTGAGAAGTTTGGAAAGCGCTTCTGCGGCTTGAACCGTGCGCAGGATATCGCCCTGCCCCGCTGAGGCCGAGGCATCCACCACATCATGACCGATGCCTTCATCGCGCAGCGCAACCTTAAGGCGGTCTTGGATGAACCCAGCCAGATCATTCCACTGATCAGTGCCGATGTTGAGGTGGCCTGACGCAAGCTTACCAACGTCGATCTCCAACCCATTCTCCCGCACCAACCGCACCACACCCAAAGCCGCCCGTCTAAGCGCATAGGGGTCCTTGGAACCGGTCGGCTTCTCATCAATCGCCCAGAAGCCCGTCAGCGTGTCCAGCTTGTCGGCCAGAGCGACGGCGACAGCGACCTTATCGGTTGGCACGGAGTCCGACGGACCCTGCGGTTTGTAATGCTCTTCGATGGCGGCGACGACAGATGCATGTTCGCCCTGAAGCGCGGCGTAGCGCGCGCCCATGAAGCCCTGAAGTTCAGGAAACTCACCAACAACTTCGGTTTGCAGATCGGCCTTGGCCAGCTTTGCAGCGTGTTCGGCGAGGTTTGGATCAGCGCCGATGGCCTCGGCGATCGTCCGCGACAATGCCGCTATGCGGGCGACGCGCTCACCTTGGGTGCCGAGCTTTGCGTGGAACACAACATTCAGCGCGTCCAAGCGCGCGGTGCGTTGATCCAGAGGTTTGGCCAGGTCCAAGCCAAGCTTTTCTGCGCTTGCCTTCAACCCATTAAGATCAGGCAAATCAGCCTGGTCAGTCTGCCAGAAGTAGAGCGCATCGGAGAGGCGCGCGGCAATCACTCGCTCATTGCCTTCGATCACCGACGCGCCGCCATCATCGGGCACAATGTTGGCGGTGAGCAGGAACTTATTGGCGAGGTTTCCGGTGGCTGGATCGCGTAGAACGAAGCATTTTTGGTTGGCGCGAATGGTGGCGCGGGTCACTTCGTCCGGGATGGCCAAGAAGGCCTCATCGAAAGAACCCATCATGACGACAGGCCATTCGACCAGCCCGGCAACCTCGTCCAGCAAGCCAGGGTCTTCGACCAGTTCCAACCCTTGGGCGAACGCAAGGTTTTTCGCTTCGGTTTCGATGATCGCTTTGCGGCGCTCGGTATCGAGCACCACCTTGGCGGTTTCTAGCTTGGTTTGATAATCGTCCAAGCGGCGCACGGTGAAGGCATCAGGTGCGTGGAAACGATGACCACACGTTGTGTTGCTCGATGTTATGCCGCCGACCTCAACAGGCACGACAATAGGGTCTTCGGTCTCCGGCCCAAAGGTGCAGAGGATGGAGTGCAGCGGGCGCACCCAGCGCAGGCTTCCCGAGCCCCAGCGCATACTTTTTGGCCATGGGAAGGTCTCGATAACCTCCTTCACCGCCTCGGCAATGATCTCTTCAGCGGCCCTGCCCGGCTTGACGATCTTGGCGACATAGAACGCCCCTTTTTTTGGGTCGTCTACCGTCTCGGCCTCGTCAATGGAGGAAAGACCAGCGCCGCGCAAAAAGCCTTCAATGGCTTTCTCAGGAGCGCCCACGCGTGGACCTTTCTTCTCCTCATTCACATCCGGTGAGCGGGTAGGAATGCCCGCCACGTGCAGCGCCAATCGTCGTGGCGTGACAAAGGCTTTGGCGCCCTCATAGACCAGCCCGGCGTCGACCAGGCGGTTGGTGATGCCCTTTTTCAGATCTTCAGCAGCGCGGGTTTGCATGCGCGCGGGGATTTCTTCTGAAAACAGTTCAAGCAGCAGATCAGGCATAAGGATGGCTCAAAGAGTAAGGAGGGAGAGTGGGCCAATCGCCCTGCGCTCGCCTAGCAGCCAACGGCGTGCTTGTCACCAGCCACCACCGCCTCCACCACCGCCTCCACCGCCGGAAAAGCCACCACCACCACCCGATGACCCTGAAGATTTGGGCATAGAGGATGCGTAGGCCGCACCGATGGTGGACGCGATGGCCGTTGTCGAGGCAGCAATCGAGCCGGGATTGAATGTGGAGCCATGGTAATAACCTGGCCGATAGGATGGCCGGTCGCTTGGCGCCATATTGGCCAAATGCGATTCCAGCGCTTCCGACCAAGGTTCTTCCACACCCAGCGCGATGGCGTAGGGCAGAAAGCGCTCAAACAGTTCCAGCGTAAAGTCCGGCGCATCGACCATGTTCATGCGCTCAGCCTCGGCAACCGACAGATAAAGGCGGAAGCCTTCGATCTCATCCATCAGCTCTTGGCCTTCGGGCGTCGGTGCGAACATCAACATAGCAAAGCTGGAGATGGTTGCACCCATGGCGAAGGCGACCAGCATGGTAAGCTGAAGCGCCCAACCGCTGGCAAATTGACCCGTGTTTGAGGCGTGGAAAATGAAGAACAAGGCTATCACCACCGCGCCCAATATGACCAAAAAGGCAATGGCTGAGACCAGATGTGTTTGTGGCGCACGCCCGGTAAACCGCGCATAGGCCTTGGTGAGTGCAAAGCCTGAGATCAATCCACCGATAAAATGGAACATGACGCCGACCACGAGAATCTCGGTGGCAGGGAAAAACACCAGGAAAATGAACAGGGCGATCACGGCAATAACGACGCCAAGGACGGTGTAGCCGGGATTGTGATTGAAAAACTTGCCGCCAAACTCCTGGCTGATGCTGGCACGGAAACTGGTGGTTGCACCCATCAGTTTGCGGGCGTTGGCGCTGGTGAAGGACAGCGCATCATTTGAGCCGAGCAGACCACGCATCAGAGCGCGTTCACCGGGCGGTAGCGCGCCATCGGAAGGCGCGCCCGGTTCGTCTTTGCGGCGCACGGTTACCGTGCTGTCCTGCTCGTCGATGACCAACTTGCCCTTGGTGCCCAGCGAGACGAGCGCGGCCATGAAGCTCTTGCCCGCATTGCCGCCCTTGTGGCCACGGAAATAGACCCAGCTTAGCGCCGCCGGCGATAGGCCTCGCGGTGGCTCAAAGCGCGGAAATACGACCCCGCGCTCCGGATCGCGGCCAACCTTCATCCAGCAAGCGAACATATAGACGAACACCAGCACGGCGCCGATAAGGATCGCCGCGATGCCGGCATTGTCGCCCAGCGCTTTGAGTTGCCGCGCGCCCGATGAGGGTTCAGCAATCAGGCCCTTTTGAAACGAGACCGCGACGGTCAGCCCCTCACGTGGTGCCAATGCGCTGGTGGTTTCAAAGCGAATGGTTGTCGGGCCGACAATGCTGACACGGGCGTTGTTCTTGTTGGAGCCGAACCGTCCGGTGAAGCTGGCTGTGTTGATGATATCAGCGCCTGGCGGCAGCTGAATGGTGGCAACGGCGCGCTGGATAGGGAACGACCAAAAATTGCCTGTGGCGTTCCAGTAGACCTCGTCAAAGTCTTCAAAAAAGCCCGTTTGATGACGTGAGCGGTAGGTGATCTCATAGGTATAGACGCCAGGCTGGATCCAGACGTCTGCGCTGCCGATGTATAGCCGCTTTCCGCCCTCTATCTGGTCCTGATGATAAGCCTCATCAACCCCGTTTCGCGTCACTGACATCACGTCAAAAGTGGCGCGATCGACAAGACCCGATGGCAGGCGGCGGACTGTCGGGAAATCACGAAAGATGCCGCGGCGTATATCAAAGCCTTCGGCGCGCACCGTGATGCGCTCGGTAACGACGAAATCACCATCGATCTCAACATCGATCAGCGATTCAAAGGAGAGGATTTCCTCACGCGCCTCAGCCTGCGTGGCAAGGCCTAAAGGCGTGGCAAGCCAGGCAAAGGCGAGAACGAGAAGGGTCAGAAAGCGCGTCAACATGCGCGGTCTCCTACCCGAAGGAAACTTGCGGCGCAGCGCGGTCTGCCGGGTCTTCTAGCTCAAAATACTCTGCTTGTTGAAACCCAAAATTGTTCGCCACCAGGTTGGACGGGAACTGCTCAACCTGCGTGTTGAAGCCACGCACCGCGCCATTGTAGTAGCGCCGTGCCAATTGCAGTTTGTCTTCGGTCTCTTCCAGAGCTTCTTGGAACTCTTGGAAGTTGGTGGACGCTTTAAGGTCCGGATAGGCCTCCGCCACCGCAATCAGCTTACCGAGCGCAGCGCCCAGAAGACTTTCAACGCCAGCGCGTTCAGCAGGGTGATCATCACCCACCGCTTGGGCTCTGGCGCGTAGGGCTGTAACATTCTCCAGCACCTCTTTCTCGTGTCCCATGTAACCCTTCACCGTTTCCAGCAGGTTGGGGATGAGATCGGAACGACGCTGGAGCTGGACTGAGATGCCCGACCAGCCCTCACGGACCATCTGACGGCTTTTCACCAGCGCGTTGTAGATGACAATCGCATAGCCAATTAGGCCAATGATGAGCGCGAAAATGATCCATTCCATGGGGGTAAGTTCCTTCGTTAAGCAGCTTTGTCAGCCTTTATAGCACCACCAGCGCGCGTGTTGAGCCACGCACCGCCGCAGGCCTTGGCCAGTTCGCGCACTTTAAGAATGTAGGACTGGCGTTCTGTAACGGAGATCACGCCACGGGCGTCCAGCAGGTTGAAAATATGGCTGGCTTTGATGCACTGATCGTAAGCTGGCAGCACGATGGTGTTGGCGCCTTCTCCTTCTGGAGTACCGGCTTCAAGAAGCTGGCGGCACGCGCGCTCAGCATCTTCGAAGTGACGGAACAGGACGGCGGTGTCAGCAGCTTCGAAATTGTGCCGCGAGTATTCTTCTTCGGCCTGCAAGAAAACGTCGCCGTAGGTCACCTTATCGGCGCCCTCGCGGCCATTGAAGTTGAGATCATAGACGTTCTCAACGCCCTGCAGGTACATCGCGATGCGTTCCAGGCCGTAGGTCAGTTCGCCTGAAACGGGCGTGCAATCAAAGCCGCAAACCTGCTGGAAGTAGGTGAACTGAGAGATTTCCATGCCATCGCACCAGCACTCCCATCCAAGACCCCACGCACCGAGTGTCGGGCTTTCCCAATCATCTTCGACGAACCGAATGTCATGGGTGGACGCTTCCAAGCCAACGACCGCCAGTGAGCGCAGATAAAGCTCCTGAAGGTCGGGCGGCGATGGTTTGAGGATCACCTGGTACTGGTAAAAATGTTGCAAGCGGTTGGGGTTTTCACCGTAGCGGCCATCTTTGGGGCGGCGCGAAGGTTGCACGTAGGCCGCCTTCCATGGTTTTGGCCCAAGCGCGCGCAGCGTGGTGGCGGGATGGAACGTGCCTGCTCCCATCTCCATGTCGTAAGGCTGAAGGATCGCACAGCCCTGGTCGGCCCAGAACTGTTGCAGCGTGAGGATCAGCCCCTGAAAGGAGCGCTTTGGATCATTGTGGGATGACATAGAAGCCTGCGAAGTAGAGCCGAAAGGTCATTTATCTCGTAGGCAGGCAGGTCTTTAGGGTCAAGGTTAGTCGTCGACTGGCCGGTAAGCCCCTGTTTCAGGATCTTTCTCAAGCCGCTGGGCTGCTTCGCGCTCACGTGGCGTGGAGCGCTGGGCCTGCATGGTGTCATTCACGCGGCGCCATTCGCGCCTTGCTATGCGAAACAGCACCATGCCGCCGATAAAAATAGCCGCGCTTGTGAGCAAGGTCGGCATCCGATATCCTCCACAAAAGGCTTAAAGCCCAAATCTTTGCCAATGCACCCGCTCTTCAACCCGCGAGAGCAGGCCATCCACCAAGCCATCAGCCAACACACTTGGATCGGCATCCAGCAACGATGATCTGCTGCGAAACAGGCTCAAGAAGCCACGCTTTTGCATCGGAATGCCGACGAGCTTCACCTTGTCGCCAAATCGTGCCTTCATGGCCTGATCGAGATTTTCGACCCGGTCGGCAAGGCCAAGTTCCACTGCTTTGGATCCGGCCCAGAATTCTCCGGTGAAAAGGCTCGTATTTTCTGAGTCAATGCGACCCTGACGACGTGATTTGACGAGGGCTACAAAGCCGTCGTGGATATCTTTCTGGATCGATTTCAGACGTTTGATGTCGTCGGCCTTTTCCGGGCTGAACGGATCAAGTGCCAACTTTTTCTCGCCTGCTGTATAGACGCGCCGTTCGATGCCCCAGCGCTCGATCACGCGATCCAGACCAAAACCTGCAGAGATCACGCCTATCGAGCCAAGGATGGAACTTTCATCGCAAAGAATTTCATCGCCTGCGCAGGCCAACATATAGCCGCCAGAGGCGCCAACATCCTCGACGAACACCACGACCTCTTTTTCTTTTTCCTCCGCCAGCTTACGGATGCGATCATGAATAAGGCGCGACTGCACAGGCGAGCCGCCCGGCGAGTTGATGGAAATCGCCACCACAGGTCCGTCAAAAGAAAAAAGCTTTTTCAGCGGGCCAGCGGCAGCTGCCAGCGTTAGCCCACGCGAAAATCTTCCATTTTCACCACCGATCACACCTGTCAGGCGCAACACAGGCACGTGCGGCGTTTTGGAACGAAAAGATTTGGGCAGATAACGGCGGAACATGACGGACTTTCTGTTCAAGAACTCTCACGCCGACATGGGGCTTTACGCCAAGCTGCGCAAGGGTCTAGCTACCAAGCGCTATGCTTTCATGGCCTGCCAATATCGACTGGGCTTGGTGTGTGTAACTGCCGTTGTCACCATGCAAAACAAGGCCTTGCAGCAAGCGTGGTGGGGTTTTGCGCCCCTTGATGGCTCGCACAAGCACCCGTTCGGCTGGCGTACCTTCGCTCGGGTGGAGGCCAAAAATCGTGACAGCACCAAACCGACCTTTGAAAGCCTCCATTAGGTCCATCAACCCATCTGCAGCAAAAATCAGGGTGAGCGACCCACCGGGCTTCAACGCGCTGGCAGCAGTGCGCATCCATGCATCCAGATCACCATCGCTCACCACATGGGCAGCTTCTTTGGCCGGGTTGCTTCGGACATGGCCAGCCTTGCGGTAGGGCGGGTTGGAAAGCACGTGATCAAAGGCTGCACGCTGCAAACCGCAGGCGATGCGCTGAGGTTCGTTGGCCAGCAGGTCCACTTCCAGCACTTTCGTGCGCGCCGCAAGGCTTGGGTTGCGCTCCAGCGATTTCGCACAACAGGCGAGCATCTGCTGATCGCGTTCGGCAAGGGTGATATGCGCGTCAGGATTCGCGTACGCCGCCATCAGTCCAACGGCACCAGCGCCAGCGCCCATATCAAGGATAGCACCGGTGGCACCATGCATCGTGGCGGCCAAAAATACGGCGTCCGAGCCTGAACGATGAGCATTGGTGGCAGGTTGAACCAACATCACCTGGCCGCCAAGAAATGCATCAGTCGTGGTTGGAAACTCGCTCACCGCCTGCTGATCTCACCTAGACGGGCATAATGCCTGCTTCGGTGAGCACCCGCTCCGCCTGGGCTTTGCTGTCGGAGTCCACCATAACCCGACGTGGCAGCACACCTATGGAGCCTTCCAGAATCGACATATGCTCGTCGGCAATGAAATAGATAATGTCGAATTCCTTCAAAACCGCCTCGGTGGCAGAGATCAGCACCATATCGTTGGTCCGGAACAGCTCGATCATCATCTATCCTTTCGCTTCCCCTCACCTGACGGGATTTGAGGGTCAAAACAACCCCTCGCCTTCGCTACACTGGGCGGCCGACTTGCAGGCGTGACCGTTTGCCGGACTGTTCAAGCACGCGTTCCTGTGCTTTGCACGGCTGCGTGTAACACGGAGACTGGCCTATCGGCTGCGAATCTCCCCTTCTCTTAAGGCCAAATGGCCAAATCAAAAGGTATGTGCGTGATGGGTGTTGTCGTCCCGCTGGAGCAGGATCAACAAAACAGTGCAGGCAGTCGCGCGACGCTTGACCGGGTGATGGCGCTTTCCGAGCCGTCGATGAAGGACGTCAACACGATGATCCTCTCGCGTACCGGGTCTGACGTGACGATGATCCCAGAGGTTGCCAAACACCTTATCGATTCCGGCGGCAAACGCCTGCGTCCCATCCTGACACTGCTGTGTGCTGAAATGTTTGGATACAAGGGTGATGGTCATGTGAGGCTTGCCGCCAGTGTTGAGTTTATGCATACCGCCACACTGCTGCACGATGATGTGGTGGATGAAAGCGACATGCGCCGGGGCAAACCAGCAGCACGCATGGTGTGGGGAAACCAGGCCAGTGTTTTGGTCGGCGATTTTCTGCTCGGCCAGGCCTTCCAGATGATGGTGGAAGTCGGCTCGATGGACGCGCTGGATGTGCTGTCCAAAGCCTCGGCGATCATTGCCGAAGGCGAAGTGCTGCAACTCACCACGGCGAAAAACACCAACACCACCGAAGATGATTATTTGCAGGTGATCCGTGCTAAAACAGCGGCGCTGTTCTCGGCTGCCTGCGAGGTCGGTCCAATTGTTGCAGATTTGGGAGAGGTGGAACGCGCTGCGCTGCGCTCCTATGGCATGAATCTCGGCCTTGCCTTCCAGCTGGTTGATGATGCGCTGGATTACGGCGGTTCGGCCAAGGACCTTGGCAAAGACATTGGCGATGACTTCCGCGAGCGCAAAGTGACGCTGCCAGTGATCCTTGCCTATCGCCGGTCCAACGGCGATGAAAAAGCGTTTTGGGATCGTGTGATCGTCGCCGGTGACCAGAACGATGGTGATTTGGAGCGTGGGATTGCGTTGGTACGTGATCGCCAAGGGTTGGCTGATACCATCCGCCGGGCCCAACATTACGGCGCCGTGGCCGCGGACGCGCTCGATGGTTTGCCAACCAGTGCCCAGAAAGATGCACTGCTCGATGCGGTCGCGTTCTGTATTGACAGGGTGACTTAAGCCTATTTGCTGGGCAAAACCTGGCGGTTTTTAACCGTTCCATCCAATGGACCATGGACCATTAGGATTGGTGGCGTTAGGGCATAAGCCCTGTTATTGCACTGCACACTTCTGGTCATTGCCTGCCAAGGGACGCATCTTATCATGAACGCATCCATCGCATCCGCTGCCGCTCACATCGAAACGGCGCATCAATGGATTTACTCGTTCGGTGGCGGCAGCGCTGATGGCGATGCCACGATGCGCAATCTTCTCGGCGGCAAAGGTGCAAACCTCGCCGAAATGAGCCGTATCGGCCTGCCCGTACCCCCTGGCTTCACAATCACCACTGAGGTGTGCACCCACTTCTATGGCCATGAACGCACCTACCCGGAAGGGCTGTCTGATCAGATTGACGCGGCGCTGGCCAAAATCGCGGACATCACGGGCAAGACATTTGGGTCCACCGATAATCCGTTGCTGCTCTCAGTGCGCTCCGGCGCGCGGGTTTCGATGCCCGGCATGATGGATACCGTGCTCAACCTTGGTTTGAATGATGTGACCGTGGACGCTTTGGCGCGTTTGTCTGGCGATGAGCGCTTTGCCTGCGACAGCTACCGCCGGTTTATTCAAATGTATGGCGACGTGGTGATGGGCGTTGACCATGAGCTGTTTGAAGATGCGCTGGGCACCGCAAAAGACACGCGCGGCGTTGAACTTGATACCGATTTGACGGCTGATGATTGGCGCGCGCTGATCAACCAGTTTAAAGCGATTATCGAAGAGGATGCTGGCGAAGCCTTCCCGCAAGACCCATTCGACCAATTGCGTGGTGCAGTTGGCGCCGTGTTCAAAAGCTGGATGGTGCCCCGCGCCATCACTTACCGCATGCTGCACGACTACCCCGAAACCTGGGGCACGGCTGTGAACGTACAAGCGATGGTGTTTGGCAATATGGGTGAGCGCTCAGCCACTGGCGTTGCCTTCACCCGCAACCCATCAACGGGCGAAAAAGCGCTTTACGGCGAGTATCTGATCAACGCGCAAGGTGAAGATGTGGTGGCAGGGATCCGTACGCCACAGCCGCTGACCAAAAGGGCGCGCGAAGAGGCTGGTGTTTCTTCACCGTCGCTAGAAGAGGCGATGCCGGTGGCCTTTGAGGAATTCACCAAATATTGCGATGTGCTCGAAGCGCATTATCACGATATGCAGGACATGGAGTTCACCGTTGAGGACGGCACGCTCTGGATGCTGCAAACCCGCAGTGGCAAGCGCACCACCAAGGCGGCCATGAAAATCGCGGTCGATATGGTGGCAGAAGGACTGATCACCTCGGACGAGGCATTGATGCGCCTTGACCCAGCGGCCATCGACCAGCTGCTGCACCCAACGATCGATGAGAACGCTGAACGGCAGATCATTGCTCGCGGCCTTCCCGCCTCGCCAGGCGCTGCGACCGGCGAAATCGTGCTGACATCGGCTGCGGCTGAAGAAGCCGCTGCTGCCGGCCGCGACTGTATTTTGGTGCGTGTTGAAACCAGTCCGGAAGATATCCATGGCATGCACGCGGCCAAAGGCATTTTGACCGCCCGGGGCGGCATGACCAGCCACGCCGCTGTAGTGGCGCGCGGAATGGGCACACCATGTGTGTCGGGCGCTGGCGCTCTGCGCATCAACAATGATACGGGCGTCATCGCTGCGGGCCCTACCAAGCTGAGGGCGGGCGACATCATCACCATCGATGGTGCATCCGGAGAAGTGATGCTTGGCGCGGTGACCATGCAAGAGCCAGAACTGACCGGTGAGTTTTCCGCCGTCATGGAATGGGCCGATGCCACACGTCGAATGACCGTTCGCACCAATGCTGAAACGCCAGCAGATGCTGAAACCGCGCGCAAATACGGCGCTGAAGGCATCGGGCTTTGCCGTACCGAGCATATGTTTTTCGATGGCGATCGCATTGTTTCGGTCCGCCAGATGATCTTGGCTGACGATCCTGCTGATCGCCAGAAAGCACTCGACAAGCTCCTGCCAATGCAGCGCGGCGATTTCAAACAACTGTTTGAGATCATGGCGGGCCTGCCCGTGACGATCCGCCTGCTTGATCCGCCGCTTCACGAGTTCTTGCCGCGCACCGATGAGGAGATGGAAGCTGTTGCTGCCGACATCGGGGTAGATGCTGACCTGTTGCGTGAGCGCACCCAAGAACTTCACGAGTTCAACCCGATGCTTGGCCATCGTGGCTGTCGTCTGGCGATCTCCTATCCTGAAATCGCGCGCATGCAGGCGCGGGCGATTTTCGAGGCCGCCATCGAAGCTGGCAACACCACTGGAAGCCCGGTGGAACCTGAGGTCATGGTGCCACTGGTGGCGACCAAGGCTGAATTTGACTTCGTCAAAGCGTCTATCGACGGCGTTGCCGAAGCGGTGATGGCGGAAAGAGGCGTCACCATTCCCTATACAGTTGGAACCATGATCGAGCTGCCACGCGCAGCTTTGCGCGCCGGAGATATTGCGCAGTCGGCGCAGTTCTTCTCCTTTGGTACCAACGATCTAACACAGACCACGTTTGGTATTTCACGCGATGATGCCGGGCAGTTCCTGGGCACGTATGAGCGCCTTGGTGTAATGGAGAAAGATCCATTCGTGACGCTTGATCAAGATGGGGTGGGCGAATTGGTGAAGATCGCCACCGAACGCGGCAAAGCTGTCAGCCCGGACATGAAAATGGGTATTTGCGGTGAGCATGGCGGCGACCCCGCTTCCATTGGATTCTGTGAAACCATTGGCCTGGACTATGTCTCGTGTTCGCCGTTCCGCGTGCCCATCGCGCGGCTTGCAGCGGCCCAGGCGGCGCTACGCAAGAAGCAATCCGACGGGTCTGGTGCCGCTTAAGGACCTAAAGACCGGTGGCAAGCGCGCCATTGCGCGTGCGCTTTCGCGGCTGGATCGTCCGACATTAACCGAAGATGATGCAGCTTTGCTGGACAGCGCTTACGGCCAGCCACAAGGGATCGTCATCGGGCTGACGGGACCACCTGGTGTTGGTAAAAGCACCCTCACTCAAGCGCTGATCGAGCGCATTCGCGCTGCTGACAAATCGGTGGCTGTGATTGCGGTCGACCCATCCTCACAATCGACCGGTGGAGCACTGCTCGGCGACCGCACGCGCCTGTCGCTCGACCCAGAAGACAACAAGCTTTTTGTGCGCTCGCTGGCCGCCCGCGACCGCCTGGGTGGCTTGTCCGATCACGCCATTGCCGCGGCCATACTGCTTCGCGCGCTGTTTGATGTGGTGCTGGTAGAGACAGTCGGTATCGGTCAGTCCGACGCCGATGTGGCACTGATCGCCGACCGGAGCCTGCTTTGCGTGCAGCCGGGATCGGGCGATGCGTTGCAGTTCATGAAGGCTGGCATCATGGAATGGCCAGATGTCATCGCGGTCACCAAAGCCGACACCGGGGCGCTGGCGCGCCGGGCGCGGGCCGATGTGGAAGGCGCGCTGGGTCTTGCCACACACACGGGCAATGGTCCGAGCGTTTGCTTGGTCTCAGCGCGCACCGGCGAGGGGGTGGATGGTTTGGTGGATGCGCTGTTGATCGACGATGCACTTGATCGCTCAGACCAAGCCGAGCGTTTGGTGCGCGATGCCATCACGCGCAGATTTGGTACCTACGGCGCCTCAAAACTCCCGCCAACTACCCTTCATGGCGCGAACGGCCCATTTGGCGCAGTCTTGGCAGCGAGCGAAAAGCTCAAAGCCTAAACAGCGAACGCGTGTTTGCGTTCCTCGCGAGGAGACACACCGAACTTGCGCGCATATTCCCGGCTGAATTGGGTCGGGCTTTCATACCCCACATCGAAGGCAACGCTGGACACGCTGCGTGTGCCTTCCAGCAGCAACTGTTGCGCCTCAATCAGCCGGATTGCTTTTTGGTACTGCAATGGGCTGCAACCGGTGACGGCCTTGAAATGTTCGTGAAAACTGGAAGGGCTCATGCCTGCAAGATTGGCAAGTTCCCGCACCACCAAAGGTTCGCGAAAACGACCTTGAATTTCACGAGTGGCTTTGGCAATGCGCCCCGCATGGCTGTCTATGCGCAGCATTTCACGCAGCATGCCACCATGAGTGGTCATCAGCAGGCGGAAGTGAATTTCGCGCCGAATAAGAGGCTCCAGCACCTTTGCCTGCAAAGGGTCAGCGTGCAGCGCGAGCAAACGGTGCATAGCATCTTGCAAGCCGTCATCGGCCTGACCAACCGCCACGCTGTTGACCGGTGAGCGTGTTGGCACCGCCTCGCTCACCTCCTCGTAAAGGTCGCGCACAAGGGCTATGTCCAATTCGATGACGAGAGCAATATAGGGTTGCTCACGCGTGGCCTCCAGCACCTGTGTCGTAACGGGCAGATCGTGACTGACGATGAGTGCATCGCCGGCACGCATCACCACCCTTCGCTTTCCTACCAGAACCTCCTTTTCGCCCTGCAAAACCAAGCAAAACACCGGTCGATAGATCTGCTTTTGCAGTTTCATCGACGTTTGATCATGCACGATTACGATGTGCGGCACTTGGCAAAAATAGAAACTTTGCCCAGTTGGACGCTGATCAATGAACTCATATACCTCTGATATAATGGATTTTTTCATGAAGTTTGCACTCTGCCTCGTTGAAGAAGCCATGTCACAGCTCGGCAGAGCCGAAAAGCAATATTCCACATATTCGTAGGAATAGGCATGAATTGGATAGGAATTGGCAGGCACGGAGCGCACATGGCACCTACTCCTAGCTCCATCGCAAAAAGGAGCACACCATGACCGACAACGCGAAGAACCAGACAATTCTTATCACCGGCGCATCAAGCGGCATCGGCAAAGCCACTGCCACGCATTTTCAAGCCCAAGGCTGGAATGTGATCGCCACCATGCGTTCACCCGACAAAGAGACGGAGCTGAATGCCCTGGATAATGTGCTGGTCATTCGTCTGGATGTGACGGATGAGGCATCCATCGGTGCAGCCATCACTGCGGGGCTGGAGCGGTTTGGTGCAATTGATGCGCTGGTGAACAATGCAGGCTATGGCGCCTACGGTCCGCTGGAAGCTTTCTCAATGGACGGCATTCGCCGCCAGTTCGACACCAATGTCATGGGCCTTCTGGCTACTACAAAGATGGTCTTGCCGCACATGCGCGCTGCTATGTCGGGCACGATCGTCAACATTTCATCGATTGGCGGCAAAATGACCTTCCCGCTAGGCGCGCTCTATCACGGCACCAAGTTTGCGGTGGAAGGCATCTCTGAAGCCCTGCACTATGAGTTGAACGCCATTGGCGTGCGCATGAAGATCGTCGAGCCGGGCATGATCAAGACAGATTTTGGCGGGCGATCCTTCGACTTTCAGAACGATGAGAGCCTCGAAGAGTATCAGTCCATCGTCGCTGCCCTGATGGCAAGCTTTGCCAGCGTCGGTGATCAGGCGTCTGAACCGGGCGTCGTTGCCAGTGTTATTTGGAACGCTGTCACAGATGGAACCAACCAGCTGCGCTATACAGCCGGTGATGATGCCGCCGAGTTGATGGCCAACCGCAAAGCGCTGGACGATGCCACATTCATGGCAGGTATCGGCAAGCAGTTTGGTCTGTAGCCTGCGAAAAAACCATCGCTATAGAATATTGCCGCGAGCACGACACGTTGCTTGCGGCTTTTTGTTGCCACACAAGGTTCCTTTTGGTGCCACGATTGATCGGCAAACACCGTGCCATCCGCATCACCTGCCAACCGGTCGAGGGCGAGCTGCTCTTAGGCTCTTCTTAAGTCGGATTAACCGGCCTTAACGCAACTGTCCCAACTCAAAACGCTTTGTGCGTCAGCGCTTTACCGCTTTGCAAGGTTAACGCTCTATCACCGAGACTGATCAGATGTGGCGAATGGGAGCTCACCGCATTTGATCAACGGTATGGCGATGGGTTGAACGCCGCACATGTGTGCCGTGCTTCGGTTGGGGTTTTGCGTAGGAGTAGCGAATCCATGTCTGGTGTTGAGCCTGTCGCCAAACACCGTTTGCCTGAAAAACTGACATTGACGGTCCGTCGTGGTCCGTCGTCAGAGGATACAGGGCAAACGCCGACGCCTTTTCGGAGGCTTTCGGCATCGGTATCTAAGATGCGCAATCACGCGCTTGTCAAGACAACGGCGTTGGCGCTGTTTGGTTCCCTTATTGCTTTTTCACAGCCTTCATCGACAGGCCATTTGGATGCGGCGCATCTGCTTGGCCTTGATGGTCCTGGTGCTGAACGCTGGCAGACCTTTCTTATGGCCTCGCCTGCTGGCTCCATTCATGATGCGACACTGCACCTGGATGATGAGCGCGGCGCCGATCTTGCTCATGCTGGTGTTGGCCAACTTTCCGGCAACGGTGTCCAGCGTGCGGCCATCGCGTCTTTGGAAAGCGATGATGATCTGATCACCGGCTCTATCCCCGATGGCAGGGATCCACTTGTCGCTCGTGACACACGGGCCAACCGTATGATGACGCCTGCCGTTCACGCGTTGTTGGAGTCGCGACGCACGCCTGTTTCATTGTTTGAGCAGCATCCTTTTGCTCAATTGGAGATCGCAAGCCTGCCAACCGATGGGTTTGGTGGTTACATCGGCATGATCGCGCCCAATCCAGATGTCATGGTCGCTGCAATCGATGAGACACAGGACGGTGCGGCTGCCTTTGATGAATTCGGCACGCCCGGTGAGAACATCGCCAGTGACTACGCCATGGCGATGGTTGATCCATCTGCCGCCGCTTCAGCGTTGGCCGCGACCGAGGGTCAGCGGCAGATTTCAGCGTTTTTGACCAACGATCGCCAGTTTCAGTGCCTTGCTGAGGGCGTTTACTTCGAAGCGCGTGGCGAGCCGCGTCGCGGTCAAGTTGCCGTGGCTCAGGTGATCATGAACCGGGTGAACCATGATGAGTTCCCCGACACGATTTGTGGCGTGGTCTATCAGAACCAGCATTGGCGCAACCGCTGTCAGTTCTCTTTTGCTTGCGATGGTGTTCCAGAGCGCATCACCGAACGCGCGGCATGGGAGATGGCCGAAGACGTCTCGCGCCAGGTTCTAGAAAACCGCGATTTAATTGAGACGATCGAAGAATCCACCCACTACCACGCGACGTATGTGCGCCCACGCTGGGCGCCACGCATGATCCGCTTGGATCGCGTTGGTCTTCACATTTTTTATAAAGGTCGGTACGGCGGTTGGAGATAGCGCTGAGTATTTCGTTACGATCTGTCACGAGCAACAACCTCAAAAGCGCCGACGATATGTAACTGCATAGCTCGTAGCGGCAAGCTGAAACCTCAGGATAAAATTCCAACGCGCACCCACCAATTTGGGTGCGCGTTTTGCGTTTGAGTGGCCAGTTCTTCAGCAGCTGCGCGCGTTTCCAGCAGAGCGAAACACGTCGCGCCAGATCCTGACATGCGCGCAAACGGTGCATCTGCCAGCACTTCAAGGCAGTTCCTGATCTCCGGCACAAGGCTAATAGCTGGCGCCATCAGATCATTGCGGGTGGCGCGAAGAAAAGCGATCAAATCGCTGAAAGATCGCGGTGTAGACCAATCGGGCATTTCGCCGTTGGTCTTCCGATCCAGCGCTTTGAACACGGCAGGCGTTGAAACACCAACACCGGGGTTCACCAGCACGACATGAGCCGAAGGTAACGAGACTGGCCTGTTCTCTTCGCCGATACCGCCAATGATTGCAGGCGTTCCGACAAGGCACATCGGCACATCGGCGCCCAACGCCAAGCATTCTGCCTTTTCACGATCTGAAAGCGCCCTGCCCTTTGTGAGCAGCGTGATTAACGCTGCGGCATCTGCCGATCCGCCACCTATGCCTGAGGCTAGTGGCAGGTTTTTGGTAAGATGAATGTCAACCGGATCGCGCGCTTCGCCCCAGCTGCGCACCAGGGCCAGCGCAGCGCCCATACTGTTGTTGTTGAGTGCGGGCGTGCCTTCGGCATAAGGCCCATCGACAATCAGCCGGTCAATTTTGCTGTACTTAAAGGAAACCTCGTCACCCACATCGGCAAAAGCTACGAGCGAATGCAACAGGTGATAGCCGACTTGAGTCCCCCTCCGACGCTGCCCAGTGACGTGCAGCGCAAGGTTCAGCTTGGCACGGGCAAGCATGCAGGCGGGCGCTAGCGCAAGGTTGGAATTTCGTAGCCTTCCGGCCAGGTACCTACCGATTCCACTTCTTCGCGGGTGAGGCCACGCTGAAGTTTGCGTTGAATGGCGTCTTCATCCACTTCATCAGAATCATCCAAGTCACGCGCATGGCTCCACTGGAAACGCGCTTCCAAGCGTCGACCGACCATCCAATAGGCATCACCGAGGTGGTCGTGGATCACGGCTTGGCTCGGGTCCAAGATCACTGCGCGCTCTAACTGCTCGACGGCATCTTCAAACCGCCCAAGGCGGAAATAGACCCACCCAAGCGAATCGACGATATAGCCAGATTCCGGACGCATCTCGACAGCCCGTTCGAGCATCTCTACGGAGCGATCCAAATGCTCGCCGCGATCCACCCATGTGTAGGCCAGGTAGTTCATCACATCCGGCTGATCAGGGAAGAGGTCGAGCGCTGTCAGAAAATCTGCTTCGGCTTGTGTCCAACGATCGGTTCGCTCAAAGGCGATGGCGCGCTGATAGAACAACCGCCAATGCTCGCGGCGGTGATCTGTGATCGTTTCAATGCCGCTTGTGTAGACTTCTGCGGCGCGTTCAAAATCGCGGCGGAACCGCAGCACGGTGCCAAACGTGTTGATGGCTTCCAGATCGGTGGGATCAGACTCAATCAACGCTTCGAGGTGGGCGTCAGCTTCGTCGGGGCGCTCTAACTGATCAAGCAGAACGCCCAAGCGAATTTCAGCGGTGCGCTTGAGCGGATGCGCATCGCTGATGCCTTCATAGGCTTCCACCGCGCGCTCCCAAAGCTCAAGGGACTCATAAATACGTGCCAAGCCGAAGCGCGCCAAATTGTGTTCCGGCTGCACAAAAAGCGACAGATTGAGATAGATGGCCCCAACCTCTTCCGCACCATCCTGGCCGAGAGCAAGTCCAAGGCCATACGCCACTTCAGCGATACCCTGTTGAGGTGTGGTAATTCGGTGCCCCATCGGCTGACCGGCCCGCAGGGCTTCCAGATCGGCAAGAACAACAGCATTGAGCGGCGCAAGCTCCAGGAAGGACGCCAGCACCTCTTCTGCCTGTGTGGTCTGACCGTTGGCGACCAGGGCTTGGGCATAGCCCTGGACCAGACGCAGAGCGCCAGCATCGGTGGAATAGGCGCGCTCCATGTCCTGCAGCGCACCCTCAACATCGCCGGACGCCATCCGAATGAGGCCCGCGTGGTAGGCGCCGTAGAGCTCCACCCATGCCGGGCCATCAAGCGCATCCAGTTGCGCCAAAGCTTCATTGGTGTCGCCGTTGCCATGGTGTACCCAGGCGCCGACCAGCACAGAAACCAGATCACCAAACCCATCGGTTTGATAGGTCTCTAACTCGCGTATCGCTGCGCGGTACGAACGTTGGCGCACAGCATCCAGCGCAAGTGTCAGGCGAGACATGCCGGTGTCACCAGAGGCTGCCAAAATGGCCGCCAGATCCAACGCACCTGTCATTCGGCCATCAGCAAGTTCCATGGTGAAGGCGCTGTGCAAAAACCGCTCAGAGGTTGGTTCAAGCTCATAAGCCTGGCGATAAAAATCAGCCGCGGCGGGAATGTCGCGCTCGGTTTCAGCCAGCGTTGCCGCAAGGTACAGTCCTGACAGCGATGGCGCGGTCTGCGCCGCAACCGGTGGCGCCAGCGCGTCTGCATGATGGGTTTGTTGCGCGACAGTGTCAGCCTGCACAGATGCATGAAGCCCGATGGCCAAAAGTGCGCCAAGGCACGTGGATGCGGCGGATTTCAACATAAGGTCCCTTTTCGGCAGCCCATTCACCGAAGGCATTTCGTAGCTTCTCGGTGATTTGCTTTGCACGTTTTGTTCAGCAACCATGGCTTTTTCCCGGCAGCTTCACAAGCGTTCAGAACACCGCATGGTCACCACGCTCGATGGCGACCTCACCACGCACCAGTTTGCCATAGAATTCAGCCAGCGTGTGACGGCCGTATGAGGGTGTCGCCTCGGCGCTGTAGCGGCCAGCTTGTGCATCCCATACCAGCATGGACTGGGTCGCGTAGTAACGACCGATGCGCGCCAGCTCAGCCTTTTCGGCAAGGCTCGGGACAATTTTACCGACGGCGGAAAGCACTGCAATGATCGTGCTGATCAAAGCCACCGGAACACGCTTGATCTTTGGCTCTTGCTCAAGCGCGGCGAACAGCGCCTTGCCTTGGTCCAGCGGGGTCAACGCCTCACCCGGCCCGCCAACCGGCAATATCGTATTTTGGCGGGAAGGATTACCCAAACAACCAGTAATGAAGTCTGCCAAATCCTCATCGCTGATAGGCTTGCAGGCGGTGAGCTTGCCATCGCCAAACACCAGAAACGGTTTGCCGGCTCTCACCCGATCCAGCTGGCCAGAGAGCGACTTGAAGAACGCCGTGGGGCGGACAATGGAATAGGTCAGACCGGAGTTGATAAGAGCTTCTTCAAAAGCGAGCTTTGCGTGCTGGAACGCCAGCATTGGCTTCTGCACGCAAATGGCAGAGAGCAGTACAAAGTGCCGCACACCAGCCTCTTTGGCGGCACTGAGCAGGTTGAGGTTGGCTTGATGGTCGATGGCCCATGCGTCTTTGGGGGCACCGGTGCGCGATGCCAGGCAGGAGATGACCGCGTCGAAGCGCTCGCCGTTAATCCCATCTCTGCCGATGGAAGCCTGATCGGTGACATCGCCAAGCCGCAAGTCCACATCTGGCAGCAAATAATCCAGCCCATCGCGAGGTCGCACCAAGCAAACCACCTCATGGCCTTGCGCCACCAATGCCCGCGCAACAGCCTGGCCTATGGTGCCGGTCGCGCCGGCCAGCAACACGCGTTTGGGCGCGGACGTTTCCACCTACATGTTCGGGTAGTTTGGCCCGCCAGATCCTTCCGGCACGGTCCAGACGATATTCTGGTTGGGGTCTTTGATATCGCAGGTTTTGCAGTGGACGCAGTTTTGCGCGTTAATTTGAAAGCGCTTATCGCTCTGTCCGTCATCCACCCACTCATAGACACCCGCCGGGCAGTAATGTGCAGAAGGCCCACCATACTGGCCAAGCTCGGACGTGCGTTGGAGGCGATCATCAAGCACCTTCAAATGGATCGGCTGATCTTCCTCATGGTTGGTGTTGGAAAGGAATACCGATGAGAGTCGGTCAAAGGTTAGCTTACCATCTGGTTTGGGATAGCTGATTGGCTTGGCGGCATCCTCCTTCATGGTCGTTTCATGATCGGCCTTGCCATGCTTCAGCGTGCCAAAAAAAGAGATGCCGAGCTTGCTTGCCATCCACATGTCCAGACCGCCCAGCATCACACCAATGCGTGTGCCATAGCGACTCCAGAGCGGCTTCACATTGCGCACAGGATTGAGATCACGCCCGATGGCGCTTGATCGCCAACCGGCCTCATAGGCATCCAGCGTGTCGCCGGACCGGCCAGCCTTCAGCGCGTCGATCACCGCATCGGCGGCCTGCATGCCGGATAGGACCGCGTTGTGCGAGCCCTTGATACGCGGAACATTCACAAATCCAGCCGAGCAGCCAAGCAGCGCGCCACCGGGGAACACAAGCTTGGGCACCGATTGGTATCCACCCTCAGAGATCGCACGCGCGCCATAGGCCAGGCGTCGGGCGCCCTCGAACGTTGGCGCAATCATCGGGTGGGTTTTGAAGCGCTGAAACTCCTCAAACGGAGAAAGATGCGGGTTGGTGTAGTTGAGGTGCAGCACAAAACCTACCGCCACCTGATTGTCTTCCAGATGATAGAGGAACGAGCCGCCGCCGGTGCTGTTATCAAGCGGCCAACCGAAGGAATGCTCAACGCGGCCGGGATGATGGTTTTCCGGCTTGACCTCCCACAGCTCTTTCAGGCCAAGGCCATACTTTTGGTGATCAGCATCTTTGGCAAGATCAAAGCGCTCGATCGCCTGTTTCGACAGCGATCCACGCACCCCTTCGCCCAGAAGCACATACTTGCCGTGCAGCTCCATACCTGGGGTGTAGTTGCCCGTTGGCTCGCCGTCGCGGCCAACACCCATGTCACCGGTGGCAACACCATAGACCGCACCACTGTCATTGATCAGAAGTTCGGCTGCGGCAAAGCCTGGATAAATTTCTACACCCAGCGCCTCGGCCTTTTCGGCGAGCCAGCGGCAGACATTGCCCAGCGACACGATATAGTTGCCATGATTGTTCATCAGGGGTGGCATAGCGAAGTTCGGCAACCGAACGCCGCCAGCTGGTCCAAGGTAGTGGAAACGGTCTTCGGTCACCTGCGTTTTAAGCGGGTGGTCAGTATCCTGACGCCAATCGGGCAGCAGTGCATCCAGACCGATGGGATCGACCACAGCGCCTGATAGAATGTGCGCACCGACTTCAGCGCCCTTCTCCAACACTACAACGTTGCAGTCGGTGTCCGCCTGCTTCAACCGGATCGCAGCGGCCAGTCCCGCAGGCCCAGCGCCAACGATGACAACGTCAAATTCCATGCTTTCGCGTTCAGTTGTCATGTTTAGATCCCTACCATGCCCGATGTCCGATATGCTGCGCTGCACAGTCTGTGCGCGTGCCCTTTGTTCCGATATAAGGGCGCTAGGTCAACTCGCTCAAAGGTCGCGTCACCGAACCATGCAAGGTCAAGCGCTGAAAGAACTGCTGGAATTCTATGAGGCAGCGGGCGTCGATGTGGCGCTTGGCGATGCGCCGGTCGACCGATTTGCCCAAGTTGAACCCGCACTCAAAGCGGCCCTTCATCCGGCGACTCTGCCCGCTCAGCCCATCGCACCGCATCCCCAAGCACCGCAGGTTCATGCCGCAGAACCTCACCATGGGTTGGAGGAGGCCAAGGCCCTCGCAGCCGGGGCACAGTCCCTAGATGCTCTGCGCGCTGCGCTGGAAGGGTTCGAAGGTTGCGGTTTGAAGAAAACCGCCCGCCAGCTTGTGTTTGCTGACGGCAATCCGGAGGCCAAAATCATGCTGATCGGCGAGGCACCGGGGCGTGATGAGGATGTCCAAGGCCTGCCTTTTGTTGGTCGGTCGGGCCAACTGCTCGACAAAATGTTGGCGGCCATCGGGCTTGATCGCACCAAGGTCTATATCGGCAACGTGATTTACTGGCGCCCTCCGGGCAACCGTACCCCAACGCCGGATGAGCGAGCCATGTGCGAGCCGTTTATTTGCCGTCAAATCGAGCTGGTTAATCCCAAAGTGATGATGTCGCTGGGCGGTTCGGCACTATCTGGCCTCTTTGGCATCCAAGGCATTATGAAAACCCGCGGGCAAGTTTTGACCTATACCCAAGGCGATATGTCGATACCTGCGGTACCTACGCTTCATCCAGCGGCATTGTTGCGCAATCCGGCCAACAAACGTCTTGCCTGGCAGGACCTGCTGCAATTGCAATCGCTGATCGAGGAGCATGGCGCTGTATGAGCCGTATCGATGAAAGCCGCCGTTTTGTCTCGCTGAACATTGCGGTGCTGACCGTCTCAGACACCCGCGTGTTGGAGGATGATAAATCAGGCGATGTTCTGGCTGATAGGCTGGAAAAGGCAGGCCATGCTTTGGCGGATCGCGCCATCGTCAAAGATGATATCTCCGCTATCGCCGAACAGGTTCAGGGCTGGGTTGAGCGCGAGGATGTGGATATTATCCTTACCACGGGCGGGACAGGATTCACCGGGCGTGACGTAACCCCTGACGCCATCGAGCCGCTGTTCGACAAGCGCATGGACGGGTTTTCCACCCTGTTTCACCAAATCAGCTTTGAGAAGATCGGCACGTCGACGCTGCAATCGCGTGCGACGGCAGGGCTGATCGGCACCACTTTTGTGTTCTGCCTTCCTGGTTCACCGGGCGCCTGCAAAGATGGTTGGGACAGTATTTTGCAATACCAGCTGGACTACCGCCACATGCCCTGCAATTTCGTGGAAATCATGCCGCGACTGGATGAGCACTTAAAGCGCGGCGCGTGATAACGCGCCCTGTTTGCGCTCGACAGCTTCAGCCTTTTCCAGCGGCTCCATTGGCTGAGCCAGATGCGTGCGAGAACGCAGCCGCAGTAGGTTTGACATCCGGATTGATGGGTCATGCGCGGCCCAATCAATGGCCGGAGCATCATAACCCTGGAGATCAGCGCGACGGAGCACGATGCCTTGCGACAGCTTGGCCATCGACATCAGCCGGTTGGCCGCCAGAATGACCATACGACGGCGCACATCGGCGCTTCCAACCTCTGGTTCGTGTTCTGGCCGGTAGACGGCAGATAGTTTGCCACGCGCAGTTTTCACGCGTTCCTGACGTTCAACGAATGACAAGGTTTCGTCCAACCAGCCGGGCGAGAGAACCGTGGTTTGATCCAGCAGCAGCATCCATTGGCCGCGATGGGCAGCTTTCAGCGCATCTGAGGTCTGATCGGATGCATTTTTGGCCGCCAAAAACGTCGCACCGGCAGCATCGGCGATCTGCGGCGTGCCATCGTTGGAGCCAACATCGAGAAAGACCACATCGCGCACAACGCCTTCCGCAGCGGCAGCCACGAGCGGGCGCAGTACGTCCAAGAGAACGTTTTCACCATTATGCGTACGGATGATGACACTGAGCATGGCGTTCTCATTAGCATGCGTCCGCCACATTTGGCGAGGTTTTCCCAGGCTTTCGGTTACCGCGCGACGCTCAATAAATATTTGTTCTTTTTTTGTTCTCATTCCTGCGCTATGGTCCTCAGCGACGTCGCAAGACCGCATGAAGCATGGATTGTTGCGCATGGAACAGGATCACAAACAGTCAAATATACGGCGCGGACGCGCGGCCAGTACAAATGCAAGTGGCAGGTTTGAGCCGCTGGCGCGTGTCGATACGGATGATGGCTGGGACTCGCTGGCCGATCTTCCACCCTTGAAGACGGAAGTTGCGTTGGAGGCAGCGCGCCACATCATTACGCGCAACACCTCGCCCGACATTCCCTTTGATCGTTCCATCAACCCTTATCGTGGATGCGAGCATGGTTGTATCTACTGCTATGCTCGGCCAACCCACGCCTATATGGGCCTATCACCGGGGCTTGATTTTGAGACGCGGCTTTTTGCCAAACCCAATGCTGCCAAGCTGTTGCGTGCGGAGCTGATGAAGCCAGGTTACACGGCAAAGCCTATCGCGATTGGAACCAACACCGATCCTTATCAGCCGATCGAAAAGACGCAGTTGATCATGCGTGGCATTCTTGAGGTTCTGGCCGAGCTAAAGCATCCGGTGCTGATCACGACAAAATCGGCAATGGTCGCGCGTGACATCGATGTTTTGAGCTCGATGGCGCAAGAGAAGCTGGTGCATGTGAGCCTTTCCATCACCACGCTCGATAAGCGTCTGGCCCGCGCCATGGAGCCGCGAGCGTCCACACCCACACGGCGTTTGGCGGCCATCGAGGCGCTGAGCAGTGCGGGTATCCCGACCTCGGTGGGGGCCTCCCCAATGATCCCAGCGCTGAACGATCATGAGCTAGAAGCGATTTTGCAGGCTGCGCACACATCAGGTGCAACAGGTGCCACTTACATTCTGCTACGCATGCCGTTAGAAGTACGCGACATTTTTAAGAGCTGGCTGGTGGAACACTATCCCGGCCGTTACCGGCATGTGCTTTCGGTGCTGCGGTCTATGCGCGGTGGCGCGGACTATGACGCGCGCTGGGGCAAGCGCATGGAAGGTACTGGACCATTTGCGCAGGTACTTGCCAAGCGGTTCAAGCTGGTGACGGAGAGGCTCGGCATGCGCACGAAAAAGCCAAATCTGCGCTGCGACAGATTTCTCGGGCATGCTGCAACCCGAGCCCAACTGGATCTGTTTGGTCAAGATTTCGCCGGGCCAGAAACGCAAACGGGCGCAACCTAGGTCGCGCCCGTTCGATAAAGATGAATCGTTGAGGCTTAGCCGTCTGCTGGAATGCGCAGAACCTGACCGGGATAAATTTTGTCCGGGTCGGACAGCATTGGCTTGTTGGCTTCAAAAATCTTCATGTATTTGGAGCCATCGCCATAGGCTTTTTGCGACACAGCCCAAAGCGTATCGCCTTTTTCCACGGTGTGGAAATCAGCGGCGCCGGCTGTATCTTCTGGCTGGATGTTGTCTTCAACCGAGGCAATGCCTTCCACGTTACCTGCAGCAAGAATGATTTTCTCGCGCAACTCCTGGCTCGGTGTAGAACCGGCGATGACAACTTTGTCGCCTTCAACCTTCACTTCAACATCGCCTTCCAGGCCGAGATTGGCCACCTCTTTTTGGATGGCTTCGGCGGGATCATCGCCTCCCCCAAACAGTTTTTTGCCCGCATCGCGCACAAACGAAAAAAGTCCCATTGCGGTATCCTTTCTAGTCCCCTGACTGTTTATCCCCGATTGGTACGGGCTTGGCGTGTTAACCACGCCGCTTGCCTATAGAGAGGTAAGGCGAGCTTGAAAACCCAAGGTTGAAAGCTTTGTGTTCGCAGCCTGTCTCGTGACAGATGCGCAGACGCCCAGAACTGCAGGAGGAAATCAGTGGCAAAACGCTTGCGAGGCTCTGTTTATGGGGCCCAGTCCGGTGCCTTCACCAAGACCAATCGGACGGGCCCTGACGGTCACTTTGAGACTCGGGCCCACGAGCTTGGCTTTGTGCGCGTCTGCGGCGTGGATGAGGCTGGTCGGGGGCCGTTGGCCGGCCCGGTGGTGGCTGCTGCGGTGGTGCTGCCGCATTGGTACGAGGGACCGGGTGCATTTTGCCTTCCACGGAGCTTGGCGGGACTGAACGATTCCAAGCAGATAACCGAAGGCCTGCGCAATCAGCTTTTTGCCGAGCTTTGCCAAATTGCTGACGTCAGCATTGCCAGCGTGTCGGCCGCCACCATCGATGGTCGCAACATCCGCAAGGCTTCCTTGGAAGCAATGCGCTTGGCCGTGCAAGGTCTTCCTGAACCACCGAGCTTTGCGCTGGTGGATGGCAAGGATGAACCGCCCGGCCTGCCCTGCGCGGCCACGGCCATCATCAAAGGTGATGGTCGTTCGCTTTCCATCGCTGCGGCGTCCATTTGCGCCAAAGTCGCACGCGACCACATGATGGTCGCAGCCGACACGCTCTATCCGGCGTATGGCTTTGCCACACACAAAGGTTATGCCACCGAGGTGCACCGTGACGCGCTGGCGCGTTGGGGGCCTTGTCCGCTGCACCGGCGAACTTTCGCGCCGGTGCGAAAAGCACTGATGGAAACTTGACGGATATCAGCCCGGGCCAGTGAGCCGAGTGATAGTGGGACACTGTCATGGCGCATGCCATGGTCGATGGACCACGCAATCAGCAAGGATGCAGCATGCCAGACAACCATCATGTTACGGGGAAATGCCTGTGTGGCGCGGTCAAGATTTCTGCTTCGGCCAAAACCTTGAAGGTCGTTGCGTGCCATTGCGATATGTGCCGCCGCTGGTCAGCCGGACCGTTCATGGAGATCAACTGCAGCAAACTTGTCCTTGATGGCAATGATAACATCAGCCGCGTCCAGTCCTCAGATTGGGCCGAGCGCGGTTTCTGCAACAAATGTGGATCCAACCTTTTCTACCACATCATGGACAGTGATGAGTATCAGCTATCAGCCGGGTTGCTGGATGATCAGTCGCAGCTGGAGCTCTCTTTGCAGGTGTTCATCGACCGCAAGCCGCAGTTTTACGACTTTGCGCAAAAAACCAAAGAGCTGACGGAAGCCGACGTCTTTGCGATGTATGCGTCGCCGCCTGAGTAAGCGCGGTCCATTACAGGTAGAGATAAGCAGGTTTGGTTACTCCGTTCCTTTCGGAACGACCGCTCCCTCAAACATACGTTCCATCTCTGTCGCTCCACTTACCTTTCTCGTTCAGCCGCTCTAGGCTTTCAGCCCAAACGCGTCCTTCACCTTTTGACAACCCTTTCTCAACTCCCCCTTTACCTTAACGCGGCATGATCGCGGCACTTGTTTAGGTGTTGCGTACAGGTTGGGTCATGTCAGTATTGCGTATGGAGGCGCAGCGTAATCGCGCCTCCCATTTCCCCGAATCCACAGAAAAAAGCGATGCACTTTCAGCGTTTCGCAATCAGGTAACCGTCGGCGATTCCATTGCACTGATGGAGAAACTGCCCGCCGGCAGCGTTGATGTCGTCTTCGCCGACCCTCCCTACAATCTGCAGCTTCAGGGCGCCTTGCAGCGTCCAGATCAGAGCGACGTGGACGCCGTCGATGATGCCTGGGATCAATTTGACAGCTTTGCCGCTTATGATTCTTTCACCAGCGCCTGGCTGCTCGCCGCGCGGCGCGTGTTGAAGCCCAACGGCACGCTTTGGGTGATTGGCAGCTATCACAACATCTTCCGGGTCGGTGCCAGCCTTCAGGATCTTGGCTATTGGGTGCTCAATGATGTGGTCTGGCGCAAGACCAACCCGATGCCAAACTTCAAGGGCCGCCGATTTGCCAACGCGCATGAAACGCTCATCTGGGCGGCTCGCTCCGAATCGGGGAAAAAATACACCTTCAACTATGACGCGCTGAAAGCGGCCAATGAGGATGTGCAAATGCGCTCCGACTGGACGTTGCCGATCTGCACAGGCGGCGAGCGGCTGAAAGATGGCGACGGCAACAAGGTGCATCCGACGCAAAAGCCAGAGGCCCTTCTGGCGAGAGTGTTGCTCGCCTCAACCAAGCCCGGCGATCTGGTGCTTGATCCGTTTTTCGGGACTGGCACCACGGGCGCCGTGGCCAAAAAATTGGGCCGTGATTTCATCGGCTTTGAGCGAGAGCACGCCTACGCAGACGCTGCGCGAACCCGCATAGAAGCTGTCGAACCAGTGCCAGATGCTGCACAAGTGATGCTCCAAGGTAAACGCGCGCAACCGCGCGTTCCGTTTAACGCTTTGTTGGAGGCTGGCTACGTCATGCCCGGTGAGCAACTGGTTGATGGTCGCGGTCGCCACGCTGCGCTGGTTCGTGCTGATGGCACGCTGGCTAGCGGGGACCATGAAGGTTCGATCCACAAGGTCGGCGCACTGGTGGAAGACCAGCAGGCTTGCAATGGCTGGACGTTCTGGCACACCAAGCGCGATGGCAATCTGGTCTCGATTGACGATTACCGCACTGAGATTCGTAAAAAAGCGGTTTAGCGCTTTTTGGGGCGAATGCCGGATGCGATCTCCGGCACCGCCGCTTTTAGCACCTTCACCATGACGGTTGGCCAAGCTTCTTCGCGCAGCCTGTCGGGTGTTGACCACCAACCTTGACCGGCAGGCGGCGTGTCGCTGTCGCGGCGGTAGACATCCAACGTCAGCGCAAAATGCGTAAACACGTGATCAATGCTGCCGCGCTGCTCAGTCTTATTATAAGGTGGAGCCGCATCAGCCGACCATTCGCTGGTTGGCACCTGCGTCATGCCGGGCAGTAAACCGGTTGTTGGTCTCTGCTGGCACCAAATAGCGCCGTCCGACCGCACCACCACTAACGCCGCACCCCGGCGATGGGGTCTGGCCTTCTTTGCTGCCTTGACCGGATAGCTTTCCATGTCACCAGCCTCTTGCGCCGCACAGTTCTCGTTCCAAGGGCAAAGGGCACAGACAGGGTTCTTCGGGGTACAGATGGTGGCGCCAAGATCCATGGTGGCCTGGGCAAAATCGCCAGGGCGATCATCCGACGCGAGTGCTTTCACCTTATCAGTGACCTCGCGCTTTACCTTCGGCAGTGGCGTATCGAGGCGAAAGAGGCGCGTGACCACACGCTCCACATTGCCGTCCACGACAGCGACAGGTTCACCAAACGCAATGGCGGCTATCGCGGCGCTGGTGTAATCGCCGATACCAGGCAAATCTTTCAAATTCACGGCTGTGGAAGGAAATTTGCCGCCTTGGCTCGCTACCACTTTGGCGCAGGCGTGCAGATTGGCGGCGCGGCGATAGTAGCCGAGTCCCGCCCATGCCGCGCGCACATCGTCATCGCTCGCAGCTGCCAGATCGCTAACGGTTGGCCAGCGGGCTATGAAATTTTCAAAGTAAGGAAGAACTGCTGCAACCGTGGTTTGTTGCAGCATGATTTCTGATAGCCAGACTTTGTAAGGGTCCTGGCGCCTGCCTGCTTTGCTTTCGCTTGGAGCAATCCGCCACGGCAATGTGCGGGCGTGTCGGTCGTACCAGGCGAGCAGGTCGTTTGCCTGAGGCCCATTTCGGGGTTTGCTACCGGCTGCCTTGCCAGATCTTGGTTTGCCAAATTCTGGCCTAATTGATGCGTGCCTTCACATCAGCGATTGCACTATCGATCAGATCAGCAGCCGTTTTGCCTTTGGCCTGCTCGGCCAACAGTTTTTCGGAGGCAGCAATCGCGATGTCGGTGGCGCGGGCGCGCACTTCGCCAAGTGCCTGCGCTTCTGCCTGGGCAATACGGCTTTCAGCAGCAGCAGTGCGACGGGCAATCATTTCTTCGAGCGCTTGCTGCGTTTCAGCCGTCATACGTTCGGCTTCGGACTTGGCCTGCGCGATAATGGCATCAGCCTCTTCATCCGCGCTTTGAGTTTTGCGTCGGAAATCAGCCAAAACGGCTTGGGCTTCTTCGCGTAAGCGGCGCGCCTCTTCAAGCTCGCTACGCACTTTTTCTGCACGCGCGTCCAGCGCCTTGGTGATCATGCCAGGCACTTTGAGATAAACAATCAGCGCCAGAAACAGGATGAGGGCGATGAGGGCCCAAAATGAAGAGTCCATAATCGTCTTCCTCAGCTTTCGGCGCTAGCGGCGACCGCTTTGGTCACCGCTGCTGCCGTTGGCGCTTTGGGCGCAAGCTTTTCCATGATGGCCGACACAGCCTCGGTCGCAATGCTGTCGACCTGACTTAGGGCCTCGGATTTAATCGTGTTGATGCGAGTTTCCGCGTCAGCCAATTTCGCGCTCAGGGCTTCTTCAGACGCCTGCCGCTTGGCTGTTGTTTCGGCCGTCAGCTTGTCGCGGGTCTCGTTGGCCAGCGATTGGGCGCGGGCGCGGGCGTCGGTCAGCGCTTTTTCATACGTATCCATCGCCTCATCGGTTTCGCGCTTCAGCCTTTCAGCTTCGGCAAGATCGCTGGCGATGCGGTCGTGACGGTCTTCCAAAATGCCAGAAATGCGTGGACCGGCAATCTTGGAGATCACGTAGTAGACAAGGCCAAACGCAATCACCAACCACAGCAGCTGTGAAGCGTATGTGGACGTATCGAAAGGCGGGAAAGTTCCACCATGTTCGGCGGCGGCTTCACCGGCTGCGTGCAGGGCATCGTCTGTCGTGGCCATCGGTCATCTATCCTGTGCGATAACGGATATCTCGTCCTAATCGCGTGAAAGAGGCAAGTGGTTGGGTTTTACACGGTCTGATCGGCGCCTGTTTAACACAGACACCGATCAGATGCGTTCATTCCCAATTGGCTACCGCACACAAATGGCGCGGCGGCCCGTGTTCTGTTGGCTTAAACGGCGAACAGAAGAAGAAGCGCAACCAGCAGCGAGAAGATGCCGAGCGCTTCGGTCACGGCGAAGCCGAAGATGAGACGACCGAACTGGCCGTCAGCTGCTGACGGATTGCGCAGAGCGCCCGACAGGTAGTTGCCAAAGATCTGGCCGAGGCCGATCGCAGCGCCGCCCATGCCGAGACATGCGATACCAGCGCCGATGAATTTTGCTGCTTCTGCTTCCATGATTGAACTCCTTTGGAATGAACGAAGGCGTTAGACCTGGCAACCTTGAGGAGTAACCCTGGGTCGCCGGGATGGGTGAATTAGTGTGATGGATGAAGGGCGTCGTTGAGGTACATGCAGGTCAAGACCGCAAACACATACGCCTGAAGGAAGGATACGAGGAATTCCAGCGCCGTCATCGCAATGGTCATCAGCAGCGGCAAGATTGCACCGCCGATGCCGATGGCACCGAGACTGGTGAGCGAGACAACAAAGCCGGCAAACACTTTGAGCGTGATGTGACCAGCCAACATGTTGGCAAACAGACGCACAGACAGCGAAATCGGGCGTGAGAGGAATGAAATAACCTCAATCATCACCACCAGCGGCACCAAAGCGCCGGGAATACCCTCGGGAACAAAGAGTTTGAGGAAGCCAAAACCATGCTTCATGAAGCCGTATACAATGACGGTTCCGATCACCAGCATCGCTAGCGCGAACGTGACGATGATGTGGCTGGTGACCGTGAAGAAATAGGGGAACATGCCAAACAGGTTGGCAAACAGGACGAACATGAACAGCGAGAAGACCAGCGGGAAGAACCTCATCCCCTGCGTCCCCGCCGCGTCTCTCAGCATGCTGGCAACGAACTCGTAGCTCATCTCTGCAGCAGCCTGCCAGCGACCTGGAACAAGGCCGCGACCGGTGGTGGAGAGCACCAGGAACGCTGCAACGGCGCCAGTGGTGGCCAGCATGAAAAGCGAGGAGTTGGTGAAAGAGAAATCGATGCCGGCGATTTCAATAGGAACGATCGTTGAGATCTCAAATTGCTTGATGGGATCGTTCGCCACTGTGATCTGCTCCTAAACCGGCACGCCGGTCGTCATCCAAATGCTGTTTCAATCGCACGTGCAGGACCAATCCCACCCGCGTTTGGCGCTGGCTTTAGCCGTCTTCGCGCCCATTTTCCTCTGTGTCACGTCGCCGCGCCGACGGTGGCGCGGGCACGCCTTTTGGCATTGCGACAAGACCCAGCGTTCTCATGACGTTTAGAACGCCCGCTGCAAACCCCAACAAAAGCAGAACTATCAACCCGAAGGGTGAGGTGCCTGCCACAGAATCGAGGAACCAACCCAAGGCTCCGCCGACAAAAATCGCCGCAATGAAATCCGAGGATACCCGGACGGCCATCGCGTAGTTCGACCGCTCCATCTTGGCCTTTTGCTCGTCGACCGGGTCAGGTCGGTGGGCATCCAGCTTGTCGTCCAGTGCATCCAGCCGTTTGCGGACCTCGTCTAGGTCCGTTCGGCCAGTGCGCGATGCTCTGTCGGGATCGGACCCTTCAGCCAAAACGGCTCTCCAATGGATGAGGACGCTGGTCGTCGTGAAAACGGGCTATGGATGCTCTTTTTCGATAGGATGGCAGCGATTGTTGTTCTCACCCAACGGCCCAAATGGCTTTAAGCAGAAAGGTTCGAAAATCGCCGGGACCATAGTGCCCGGCCTTTGGGGTGTCAACCGCGCTGGTGACGCTCATCTCTGGCACATAAGGCTATGATATATATGACTTTTAAACGCTTACGCGGCGCTTTCTGCCTCAACCATTGCCTCAGCTTCGGCCAATGCGACCGAAACGATCTGGCTGACACCGCGTTCGGCCATCGTTACGCCAAACAGACGATGCATGCGGCTCATGGTGATGGGGTTGTGCGTGACCACCAAAAAACGGGTCGATGTGCGCGATGCCATGGAGTCCAGCAAATCGCAGAAACGCTCTACATTGGCATCATCCAGCGGAGCATCAACCTCATCGAGGATACAGATCGGAGCCGGGTTGGACAGGAACACGGCAAAGATAAGCGCCAAGGCCGTCAACGCCTGCTCGCCACCTGAAAGCAGCGTGATCGATTGCGGCTTCTTGCCAGGTGGTTTGGCAATAATGTCGAGCCCGGCGTCCAGCGGATCGTCGGCATCAATCAGTGTCAGCTCGGCTTCGCCACCACCAAATAGCTTGGTAAAAAGTTCCTGGAATTGCTCGTTCACCCGGTCAAAGGCTTCCAGCAGTTTTACTCGGCCCTCGCGGTTAAGCGTTGAAATAGTGCCGCGTAGCTTGGTGATGGCCTCAGCCACATCATCACGCTCCAACGCCAGCGTATCACGGCGCTCGGCCACTTCTTCGGCCTCTTGCTCGGCGGCAAGGTTTACAGCGCCCAATCGTTGGCGCGCTTCTTTCAGCTCCGACAACTGACGTTCCAGGACGTCAAGCGCAGGCGGTTGTTTGCCGGTCTCAAAGCCCGCCATTGCCATCAGTTCGTGCGGCGCTGCATCGACCGCTTCAAGGATATTTGCTTCCAGTGCCGCGCGGCGCTCGTCGGCTGCGGCTTGGCGCTCTTCAGCGCGGCCATGAGCCTCGCGGGCCGCAAAGTAAGCTTCTTTGATCTCACGAGCTTTGCCATCGGCTTCGCGTTGCGCTGTTTCCACTCGTGCCAGAAATTCGGCGGCCTTGCTGCGGGCTTCTTCTGCAGCTGCAAGCGTTCCGGCCAAAGCGCGGCGCTTTTCCACCAAGCGACCAGGTTCGCCATCCAGCTTTTCCAACGTTGCCAAAAGATCAGAGCGACGCTGCGCCAACGTCTGCGCATGGCCAGCTGCAGCATCGGCCCGGCGCTGCCAGGCTTCTATGGAGCGGGTCGTGGTTTCCCGCCGACGGGTGTGGTCAGCCAGTTCGCGGCGTAACTGGTCGAGCGCAGCCACGGCCTCATCACGGGCGCGGCGAGCCAAACCTTCAGTGTCTGACGCCTCAGCGAGTTTGGCTTCCAGCGTCGTCAATACGGTGGTTGACTGACTGGCAGCCTCAGCAGCCTTCGTCTTCGTCTGAGCTTCGCCCAATGCCTCCGCCAAGCGGACGATATCGGCCTGCGCGGCAGAAATGCGGGCACCTTCGCGTTCGGCTTCTCGTTCCAGGGCCATCAAGCCACTGGCAGCCTCGTCATAGCTTTGGCGGGCTCCAGCTTCTTCACTTCGATGGGTGTTCCAAGCTGCATCGGCCTCTTGCATGGCGGTGAGCGCGGCCATATGGGCCAGCGACAGCGTGGTGACCTCGCCTTCCAGTGCCTTCAAGTCCTTGGCAAGACCTGAGAGCCGGTTGCGCTCGGCCAATTTCACTGCAGCAGCAGAGGGCGCATCGGCTTTGCGTACAAATCCATCCCAGCGCCACACAGTGCCAGATTTGCTCACCAGTATTTGGCCCACAGCCAATGCAGATTGAAGGGTTGCACCATCAGTGTCTTCAACGAGGCCGATTTGGGCTAGGCCGCGTGCGAGCACTGTCGGGGCTTTGACATGATCGCGCAGCCCATCGACGCCATCGGGCAGTGCCGGGTCGTCAGCTTTTTCACCAACTTGAGTCCAAAACTGTGGAGCTGCTGGATCAGCGGCGGCTTCCAATGCCTCACCGAGTGCGGCGCCCAAAGCGGCCTCAAAGCCCGGTGTGACTTCAATACCATCCATAATGGATGGGAATAGATCTGGTGACGTGCTGTGCGCAGTGCCAACCAGTTTCTCCAGCGCGGCAATTTCAGCCTGAAGTGTTGATAGCTGTTTCTCACGCTCACGAAGAGGGGTTTCAGCTCCAGCCACCGAGGCCAAGGCATTGGTGCGGGCTGCTTCGCTGGCAACGACTTTTTCACTTGCCGCATCACGAGCTGTTTTAAGGCCGTCAACTTTCGCCCGCGTCGTTTCCAAAATTTCAGCAGCAGATGTTTTGGCCTGCAAATCGGTTAAAGCAGCTTGAGCACGGGCATGCCGGGCTTCCAGCTGTGCCACTTCACGTCTCGCGGTTTCCAAAATACGTGCTTGAGCTTCACGTTCGGCGCGCGCCTGCGATAGCGCATCGCGCGCTTCATTGCTTGCCGCCAGCGCATCGGCAAGCGCAGCTGCAGCATCTTGGGCTGCCGATTCGATGGCTGGCACTTGCTCAGTTGATGCGGCCTCGGCCTCACCAATGGCTGTCAGTTCCTTTTCCAGAGCCACCCGCTCGGCCGCGTGATCATCAGAAAGCCCTGCTTCACGGGCGATATCAGCATCGAGTGTGGCGAGTTGAACACGCGCATTTTCCAACCGCTCTGCACTTTGCTTTTCTTCAAGAGCCAATTCATCGCGTGCTCGAACGATCCGGCCAAGCGCGGCGCCGGCTTCGGCAGCTTTGGTACGCGCATCTGGCACGCTGGCGGCAGCGCTCGCCTGCGCTGTGGACGCGACGAGTTGCGCTTCATCAGCTTGCGCAAGCAATGTTTTGGCCTCACGCAGCGCCTGGGCTGCGTCATTGGCGGCCTGATTGGCTGCGGCCCATTTTAGCGCAAATACGCCCGCTTCAGCGGTGCGGGTTTTTGCGGCAACGTCGCGGAATCGCGCAGCCTGACGAGCCTGACGGCGCAATACATCCAGCTGACGATCCAGTTCGCCGACCACATCATCGAGCCGCTCGATGTTGGCCTCAGCAGCCTTCAGACGCAGTTCGGCCTCATGGCGACGCGTGTGCAAGCCGGAAATGCCGGCGGCCTCTTCCAGGAGCGCACGGCGCTGCACCGGCTTGGCGGAGATGATCTCACCGATCTGACCTTGACGCACCATTGAGGGTGAGCGCGCGCCAGAAGCCGCATCGGCAAACATAAGCTGGACATCGCGGGCGCGGGCCTCGCGACCGTTTACGCGGTAATTGGAACCTTTCTCGCGCTCGATCTTGCGTGAGACTTCCAAGTTCTCATGTTCGTTGAAAGCCGCTGGTGCACGGCGCATGGCATTGTCGAGGAAAAGCTTCACTTCGGCGCTGTTACGCGCTGGGCGTTTGCCAGAACCGGAGAAGATGACCTCCTCCATGCCGCTGGCACGCATCGCCTTATAGGAGCTTTCGCCCATTACCCAGCGCATGGCTTCAACAAGATTGGACTTGCCGCAACCATTGGGGCCAACCACGCCGGTCAGCCCATCTTCAATGATCAAATCTGTGGGTTCAACAAAGGTTTTGAACCCGGCAATGCGCAGCTTGGTGAACTTCATGGGCGCACCACGCCTCGGTGGCAAACGCCGCCCTGCGATATGCTCTCAGCGAACGCAGAGGGGCAACCTGCCTGCCGCCTGCCGGCGGCAAGGCGCGCGAAAGCGCTAACCCAACAGCGGGTCGATGATCTCGGCGTATTCTTCAGGACTGCGGGCACCGGGGAATCTCGTACCATTGATAAAAATCGTTGGTGTGGAGGCAACGCCAAATTCTTCCGCGCCACGTTCTGCACCAGCGACTATAGCCGTTTCCAGATCGCGATTCGTCAAGCAGGCGTTGAAGGTCTCTTGGGTATAACCGGCCTGAGCAACGATAGAAAACAGTGCATCGGCAGGGTTTGCAGCCGTTGCCCACTCGCGCTGACGCTCAAAAAGAATGTCGACAACATCATGATAGAGCGCATCATCAGCACAGCGCGCGAGCATCGATGCCGCCCTGGCGCGAGCGTCGAGCGGAAATTCCCGGAAGATATAGTAGACGCTACCGGCGTCGATATAGTCTGCTTTGATCGATGGCAGCGATGCTGTGTGGAACCGCGCGCAATGTGGGCAGGTCATCGAGGAATAATCGACCATCACCACTGGGGCGTCTGGGTCGCCAAGGCCGATATCAGGAAGACCGTCGGTTGCGGTCATCAAGGCATCAAGATCAACAGAACCATCCCCGCCTGAAGGCGCCCTGCGGCTGGAACCGCCTGCGGCCCCGTCCGCACTGTCGTTACAGGCGGCCAAAACGCCACCTGCCAGGGTGAGAAGCGCGGAGTTTTTGAGGAGTGTGCGGCGGTTTGTTTTGAGGCGATCGATCATCTTGGGGCCTTTGTGCGGAAAATCGGTTGTCTGGCTCTTACTGTTTCTTGGCGCACCAAAACAAGGCTGATGGCAAGACTTGGCTGTGCCGTGGCAGCCATCCATGGCCAAAAAGGGGCATCACATTTGCGTGCGCGGTGATGTCACTGACGCCTTTTGCGGTCAGCAGCAATGATGGACGCTCCGAGATCCAGCAAAGCGGCGCGCAGAGTTGGGTCTTCGACCTTCGCCGTTGCATCGCATGCAGCGCTCTGTGCCTCGGCAGATGGAGGCGAAGAACGAAGGGTCGGCTCGGTAGATTTGGAGGCAGTGAGTTTGGCTTTGGCCATCACGTGCAACTTGCTGACCGCCTGATAGCCAAAAAAAGCATTGATGCGTTCCAGGATAAGTGCCTGTCCATAATCCAGATCGATCTGGATCGATGGATCGGCGCGCACTTCCAGTACCGCGCCATCATCGCCGACTTTTTTGTGGCGCGAACGCGATTTAGGCTGCGCCTTCATCTGCACGGGCATACATAGTCCCGCCAAGCGCCCGCCCACAATTTCTGGCCAAGCTGCCAACAGGGCCGGTGAGACAAACTGCTTGCCGCGCTGCCCCTGTTGCAGCGGCTGCAAGAGGGCGTCCACCTCAATGCCGATGGCCTTTGCGCTGGTCGGCATGGCAGCTTTGGTGGTGACTGGATGACCGAGCAGTTGACCACGCACCTTCTGGGCTGCGGCTGGGCGCGTCCCTTTCATCTTCACCCTTTCATCTTTGCTAAATCCCTGCTAGCGCCGGGGCCTTCCTTACACCACAACCCACGACCACTGCTGGAGCGTTCCCCTCGTGTACGAGCTGATTATCTTTGACTGTGACGGTGTTCTGATCAACTCAGAAATGATTGCAGCGCGCGTGGAAGCCGCCGCTTACAAGCGCGAAGGCTTTGAAATGGAGCCGCTGGGCTTTGCCGAACACTTTGCCGGCATGACTCATCACGCGATCCAAAAAACAATCGAGGAAGAGCTGGAACGCAAGCTAGATAAGGACTTCCAGGACAAGCTTTCTGAGGCCTTTCTAGAACTTGCCGACACAGAATTGACCACCGTGCCAGGCGTGGAAGATATGCTGGACATGGTCGAAGGTCAGCGCTGTATATGCTCCAACTCGGACTCCGACTATCTGCAACGCTATCTCAGCGATGTTGGGCTTTACGAACGCTTCGCGCCGCACATCTTTTCTGCCGGTGAAGTCGGCAACAAGGCATCCAAACCCGATCCCAATGTGTTTCAGGTCGCCGCGCAAACCTTTGCGGTGGACCCAAAAGCATGCCTGGTGGTGGAGGATTCATCATCAGGTGTAAAAGCTGCCGTCGCCGCTGGCATGACTGTGATCGGTTTTGTTGGTGCGGACCATACATGGCCCGGCCATGCTGAAGTTCTGATGCAAGCCGGTGCTCTGACGACAGTCAACCGTCACGCGGATTTGGCTGAAACCATCCAGGCGTTGTCCGCTTGGGATGGTGAAGCGCTTTAACTTCCACCCTCATCAAAGCCGATGATTACCTGATAATCGGCTTGGCGCTGCGGCGCAGGCACGAAGAACGCGCGGTTGACCAACGTAAACGTTGCCGAGACTTCCGTTGGCTCGATGATCGCCTGAGTACGCACCACTTCACTGGAAATGACTTCGTCGGTGATGGTGTTGAACACCACAATGCGGATCGGCAGATCAAGCGTCGCAGGGGCACCTTGCGGCCCGATAATCGAGCGTCCAGCAATCCCTATTGTCAGGCCAAACTGCCCGGCGCCTGGGGTGCACTCCACGACCGTCTGCAAAATTTGGCTCTGGTAGCGCACATTGCTTGGTGTGCGCTCCTCGCCCGCATAAAGCCGCAACGTCTCTGTGCCATCGCGCACCACAATCGACGGGCAAAGCTGGTCAGCACGAAGCTGCTCCACAGGTACACCACCAAAAGTGGTGGCCGTGGTCGGCCGGACCTGCGCGGACTGGTTGCCACCGCCCATTAGACCGGTCAGGCCATCCATTCCGCCACTGCATGCAGAAAGCGCCAAAGCAAGTCCCAGCGCAGCCGCGCCGCGAAAGACAGTTCGATTGGAATTGGTCAAAAAACGCATCACGCCATCACCACATAATTCAACATAGGCCGCACTCGTTACGCGTGGTTGCGGCTGTTTAGCAAGTTGCACTCGCCTTGGCGAGGGGATAGCTGTGAAGCCTTTCTGACCGCTGTGCCCATGGTGAATGCCCGCGCATGACCGCTCCCAACGATTTTGCCCCGATAACGCCAGATGCCATCAAGGATCATTGGTCGCTGCGCTTTTTGCCTGGCTGGGCGCGTCCCTATGGGCGGTTGATGCGGCTGGAACGTCCGGTTGGCTGGCAGTTGTTGCTTTGGCCGTGCGTGTTTTCGTCACTGCTGGCGTCGATCGCGCTGCAAAGCCCAGTGCAATGGGGTCATCTGATCCTTTTCACGCTGGGCGCTATCATCATGCGCGGGGCGGGCTGCACGCTTAATGATATCGCCGACCAAGATATCGACGCCAAGGTTGGCCGCACCGCTGAGCGGCCAATTCCCTCTGGTGAGGTGAGCGCGCGCAACGCGGCACTTTTTTTGGTCGCGTTGCTGGCGGCCGGCTTCTTGATTCTGATCACATTCAACCTGTTCACGATTGGTATCGGTATTGCATCACTTGTGCTGGTTGCGTTTTATCCCTTCGCCAAACGTTTAACGAATTGGCCGCAAGCTGTTCTTGGCTTGGTGTTTGCCTGGGGTGCGCTGGTCGGTTGGACGGCGCAAACGGTGAGCTTGGATTTTCCGATGGCGGCACTTTACCTTGCCTGCGTCATCTGGATCATCGGTTACGACACGATTTATGCGTTTCAGGATTTGGAAGACGATGCGCTGGCTGGTGTCGGATCATCGGCGCAAGCGCTTGGCAACAAGGCACCAGGGTTTATCGCGCTGTGTTACGCGCTCAGCGTGGTTCTAATCGGCTATGCCATGATGAGTGTCGGGGCTGGGTACTTCGCCTTTGCCGGGCTTGGCCTCGCGGCTGCACAGATGGCGTGGCAGGTTGCCACCCTTGATCTCACCGACAAGGAAGGCTGCTTGGCACGCTTCAAATCCAACACGATCGCAGGCGGTTTTATTGCTGGTGGCCTGTTGCTGGACGTTTTGTTTTAACGGCGACCGCGGCGCTTCAAAAAGCGTGGACGGCGACGCGCTAACGGGTTGGTGCGGCGCGGCTGGGTGGAACGCAAAACAACTGCACCCAACATGGCGCGCACCACGCTGTCTTTTCCATTGGATTCGCTGAGAAGCAGCGGAACCGACAACTTGTCTGCCCATGCACGCCATACCGCCACCGCATCCTCCAACGGCAGATCATCATCAAGTGTGATCGCATAGGTCGGATCATCATGGCGCAGGACAACGCTAACGGTTGTGTCGTCGCCTGAAACGGTGAGCTGCGCGGCCACGCCATTGTATGCGTTCAAGGGAATACGCTGGAGGATCATTGCTGCACCGAGTCGTGCGGTGACCACAACACTGCGACCACTGACATCCAACCGACCGCGCTGCGGCATGGAGGAGCCGAATGCAACTGCGTCGCGGCAGCCGTCAACCCGAAGGTCGGGAGCAAAATCAAAGGGGGCACCATCAGATCGGATGGTTTGCCCGTTGGCCGAGCGGTTTGTCGTTACCGACATGATGATGCCTTTCGCCTTCCTGTTGGCCTGGTGTCCAGGCCACAAACTGATGTCGACGGTTGTTCCGTCTGACCGCCCAAATGGGCTGCCCGTTTTGGGCTATGGCGAAGGTATAGCGCAGTGCTGTTGGAGCGAGCTTAAGTAACGAGGTAAAAAAAGTGTGCGTTGCGAAAGGGTTAGCGAATGGCAAACGGACTTGCCCCAATTCACCTTGATTGGGATCTGTGATCGGCTACATCACTGCTATCCTCGTTTCTCCAACCAAGCGCACCTATGACCGAAGCCTCAACCGACCATACATTGCCGCCAATCAGCCTTATCTGCGATGCGGCCCGCGAAGCCGGTGAGATAGCGTTGCGCTATTACGGCAAGAGCCCCAAAACCTGGATGAAGTCCGGCAACTCACCCGTTACGGAAGCAGACCTTGCAATCGATACGATGTTGCACACAGAGCTGCGGCAGGCGTTTCCCAACTTTGGCTGGCTATCAGAAGAAATCGAGGATGATGGCTCACGACTCTCCGGTGCTCCCACCTTCATCGTCGATCCAATTGATGGAACACGCGGCTTTATGGCCGGCAGCGATGATTGGGCTGTGTCGATCGCATTGGTCCATGAGGGCGAACCGGTTCAGGGTGTTTTGTTTAACCCAGCGCTTGGCGAATTGATGGTGGCCGAAACCAGCAAAGGTGCTCGCCTTGAAGAGGCCAAGGGCGAGACCCTGGTACTCGCACCAACGGGCAAAGATACTTTGGATGATGCGTTGCTGGCCTTTCCAGGGCCGAGCAAAGCCTCGCACGTGTTTCGCAAACACCCAAAAATTGCGTCATTGGCTTTGCGTATCGCGCAGGTGGGACAAGGGAAGTTGGATGGCTGCGTCGCCAGCCCCAATGCCAAGCATTGGGACATTGCAGCCGCTGACATCATTGTGCGCGAAGCAGGTCTAAGCCTCTTGCATGCTGACGGCACCTCCCCAAATTATGATGGCGCGTCGATCAGCCATCCAGCCCTCCTATGCGGCACGCGAGCTATGTGCGATGCGCTGCAGTCAATGTTGCCACGCTAGACTATTGACGGCATTGCCTGGCAGCCCTTGCTTGACGGGACAGTGCGGTCAGGTATGAACGCCGCATTCCCTCAACTTCCTAGGATAAAGGATTAGGCGCGATGAGCGGCACACCCGAGGAACCCAAGCCACAATTGCTGCATCTGGTGTTCGGTGGAGAGGTGGAATCGCCCGACTCGCACACCTTTATCGATGTGGACAATTTGGACATTGTTGGCATTTACCCAAGCAATGCCGAAGCCGAAACGGCGTGGCGTGGCAAGGCGCAGGCAACCGTTGATAACGCCAACATGCGCTATTTCGTGGTGCACATGCACCGCTTGCTGGAGCCTGGTGACGACGACCCTGAAGCGTAGGGCGATCGCGTGGCCTGAAAGCCCCTTATGAGCGCGCCTTGGTACAAGCGGCTTGGCCGCAACGGTTTTGTCCAATTGATGGCTGGCAACGCTCTGGCTGGCTATTTGTGGCTGGTTGATCGCACGGTGCGTAAGACCAGCACAGACCTCGGCCACAACCGGGATGACATTGCTGGTCATTTGCCGGCGATTTTTACCTTCTGGCACGGCGAGCACTTTATGGGCGCCATGGCGGTTGAAAAGGCCTGGAACATGCATGTGATGATCTCGCGCAGTGCCGATGGCGCAATGAATGCTATTGCTGCGGAGAAACTTGGCCTTAGCGTCATACGAGGGTCAGGCGACCCGAAAAAGCGCGGCAAACAAAAGGGTGGGGCTCAGGCCTTTTTGCGATTTTTGAGTATTCTTGCTGAGGGTGGCAGCGTGTCACTAACAGCCGATGTGCCGAAGGTGGCGCGACAGGTTTCGCCAGGGCTGATCAAACTTGCCCGCAAAAGCGGTCGGCCTATCGTGCCTGCAATGTATCTCACCCACCCGCACATCACTCTTTCAAGCTGGGACCGTGCGGCCATTGCCTTGCCTTTCACCAAAGGCGCAGTGGGAACAGGAACGCCGATTTATGTAAGTGATGATGAACCGGATGATGCCTATTGGTGTGCGTTTGTGAGGGATCGACTCAACGCGCTAGAGGCCCATAGCTACGCGCAGATAGGTGGCCAATCGGCCTTCTCGGCGACGGTTGAACCAGGCGGACTTTCCCATGGCTGATGTCCTGTCGAGAAGCCTTCTGGCCAGTTATCGTATAGCAGGCACGCTGGTATCCCCGTTTGCCGGATCGCTGATCCTGGCTCGTGCACGCAAAGGCAAAGAGGACTTGCCGCGACGCCGGGAGCGCTTCGGCTATGCTGGATCGCGCAAGCCTAATGGCTCGTTGATTTGGGTGCATGCGGCGAGTGTCGGCGAGACCGTCGCTATCCTGCCCCTGATCAAACGTATCGAAGAGACCGGCTCCTACGTTGTTCTGACAACCGGCACAGTGACGTCTGCGCAATTGGCTGCCAAGCAGATTGGCCCGCGAACGTTGCATCAGTACGCGCCACTGGATTTGGCGCCCTTCGTCAATCGGTTCCTGAACACGTGGAAGCCGCAGCTTGCGATTTTTGTGGAGTCCGAGCTATGGCCAGCGACCTTTCACGCGCTGGCCAAACGCAACATCCCCCATGTGCTGGTCAATGCGCGCATGTCGGAGCGATCATTTTTTCGCTGGCGTCGCGCAAGCGGTCTGATTGGCGCGATGCTCTCCAGTGTTACATTGTGCCTGGCACAAACGGTCGATGATGCCGAACGCTTTCGTGTTCTTGGTGCTCCGCGCGTGCGGGTAACGGGCAATCTGAAGTTCGACACGCCAGCGCCTGCCGATAATCCAGCGCAATTGAAACTTTTGGAGCAAACGTTGCGCGGGCGCAAAGTCTGGCTGGCCTCTTCTACCCACCCAGGCGAAGAAGCTATCGCGCTGCGGGTCCACAAAGCGCTCAAGCATCATCTGCCAGATCTGCTGACGGTCATCGTGCCGCGTCACCCGGAGCGTGGCCGAGAGGTGGCGGGCCTTGCCCTATCGGAAGGGTTAAGCCACACGCTGCGCAGCGAAGGCCATCTTCCGAAAGCGGACACTGATGTTTACATCGCAGACACCATTGGCGAAATGGGTCTGCATTACCGCCTGGCGCCAGTGTCCTTCATTGGCGGGTCGCTGGTACGTCACGGCGGACAGAATCCAATTGAGCCTGCCAAGCTCCAAACTGCGATCTTGCATGGCCCGGATGTTCATAATTTTCCGGAGATCTATACCGCGCTCAACTCTTCTGACGCGACCATTGAAGTGGACAGCGCGGAAATGCTCGCACGTAGCGTCGGGCGTCTGCTGGTCAATGAGCGCGAGCGCGAGAAGCTGTGTAGCCAGGCGACCAAAGCGATACAGGAGTTTGAGGGTGCGCTGAGCGCAACAATGGACGCCATTGAGCCTCTGCTGACCGCGTTTTCTGTATCCGCTGCGTTGGAGCAAGCGCGCCGATGAGCCTTACCCCACCTCCCTACTGGTGGCCTGATCCAGGCAAACCGCAACGTTTTGGCGCGACGCTGAAAAAGCTCGCGCTGGTGCCTGCATCCTTGGCGTATGGGCGGGTGGTTGCCGGGCGGATGGCGCAAGAGGGCGTGCCAGGCGCGTTGCCTGTGGTGTGCGTTGGCAACTTCGTGGCTGGTGGTGCAGGCAAAACACCCACGTCGCTTGCGGTCTACGATGTGCTCAAGGATCTCGGGCTGAAACCGGCCTTCGTCACGCGCGGCTATGGCGGTTCACTGGCGACCACCAGTTTTCGCATCGATCCAAATCGCCATTTGGCCGAGGAGGTGGGCGATGAGCCCCTGCTGCTTGCCCGAAAGGGCGAAACCTTTGTCGGGCCGGACCGCTTGACCTCGATCACCAGTGCTGCGGACATCGGGGCCACCTGCACAATTTTTGACGATGGGTTGCAAAATCCGTCCATCGTCAAAAATCTTACGATCGCTGTCGTCGATGGCCACATGGGTGTTGGCAATGGATTGTCTCATCCAGCCGGCCCATTGCGTGCCCCTGTTGCAGCACAGATGCGCTATGTTGATTTTATCATTGTGATTGGCAAAGGAAACGGCGCTCACAGCGTTGTGCGACAAGCGGCTAAGCGTGGCAAGCCGGTGCTTTCGGCCACCCTTGAGATGGCCATACCTGAGCAATTGCACGGCCAACGCATCCATGCCTTTTGCGGGATAGGCCATCCATCAAAATTCTTTGAACGGCTGAAAGAAGCCGGCCTAAACGTGGTGAAGGAAAAAGCCTATCCAGACCACCACGCCTACACCACCGAGGATGCGCGCGAATTGGTGAACATCGCCAAGGAGCGCGGGGCTGTGCTTGTAACCACCGAGAAAGATGGCATGCGTTTTCAAGGGCACCTAGGATCGCTGCGAGATCTGGACAATGCCACCACACAAATCCCCGCCAAGCTGGTGTTTGAAGACCCCGATTATCTGCGCTCACTGCTGCGCAATGCGATCGCCAAATGGCGCCGCGACATGGTGCTGGTTGAATTCGACTAGTTTTTATTGACGCGCTTTTCGAGCGGAAAACCGCGCACACTCCAGAACAGGTCCGCGGCAAGCTTGTCCTAAAAGTGCTTTAGGACGCTTTTCGTGAACGGCGCTCAGCTTCCAGCGACGACGCCGCATCCTTGTAAGCTTCCTGACGGGCGACAGACCAGTATTTGAGGTCGGTCAGCGGAATACGCTCAAACGTCACTGCGCACACCACATAATCGCCTGGTCGCAACACATGATATTCCGGCGTATCGTAGCGGATAAGGGCTTCGCGGTCGTTGCTGGAAAACACCATCGTGTCAGTCCTTGGTGGGCTGTTTGGTTTGGGCTTCGTCTCTCTTGCCTGCAAAGAAGGTCTTCAGCAAGGCTTCGGCCTCGCTGGCCGCAATGCCGTCATACACGTCCGGTGCGTGATGGCAGGTGGGCTGACCAAAGAAATGCGGTCCATTGATCACGGCACCCATTTTTGGATCGGCTGCACCAAAATAGACCCGCCGGATGCGTGCATGGCTTATGGCAGCCGCGCACATGGCACACGGTTCAAGCGTTACATACAGATCAGCCCCGGTAAGCCGTTCCTGTCCAAGTGCCTGGGCCGCTTCGCGGATGACCAGCATTTCAGCATGGGCGGTTGGGTCTAGGAGTTGCCGCGTGCGGTTGCCATCAGCGGCGATGACTTGGCCATCCATCACCAACACAGCGCCCACGGGCACCTCATCGCGGCGGGCAGCTTGGCGCGCTTCATCGAGCGCGATGTCCATGGGCGAAGAGTGGTGTGAGCGGTCACTGGTCATCATCAGGGCTTGCCATATCCCGGCGCGCATCGTCAAAGGATCAACATGGCAAACCAAGAACAATCAGACGACAAACCAAAAGGCGATCGAATCGCCAAAGTGATAGCGCGCTCGGGCCTTTGCTCGCGCCGTGATGCCGAACGCTGGATTGCCGATGGCAGGGTGAAGCTCAACGGTAAGCTTCTGACGACACCGGCTGTGACGGTAACCGAGAAAGACACCGTTGAGGTGGATGGTGCGCCACTGCCAGAAGCGGAGCGCACGCGCCTTTGGCTTTACCACAAGGACAAAGGCGTCATCACCGCCGCGCGCGATCCTGAAGGGCGCAAAGTGTTGCGCGATGTGTTGCCCAAGGAGCTAAAAACAATTCATCCGGTGGGACGGCTTGATTTCAACACTGAGGGGCTTTTGCTTCTGACCAATGATGGCGGCTTAAAACGCCTGCTGGAGTTGCCCTCCACCGGCTGGCTTCGCCGCTACCGCGTGCGCGCCTTTGGAGAAGCGCCTGAACCGCTGCTCAACAAAGCGCGTAAGGGCATGGAGATCGAAGGGGTGCAATATGGGCCAATGGAGATCCTCGTTGAGCGCCAGAAGGGCGACAATCAATGGCTGACGGTTGGCTTGCGTGAGGGAAAAAACCGCGAGGTTAAAGTGGTCCTTGGGGCACTCGGTTTGCAGGTGAACCGGCTGATCCGTATCTCCTATGGACCGTTTCAGCTTGGCGAGCTTGAGCCAGGCGCTGTGCAAGAGATTCGCAGCCGCGTCTTGCGCGATCAGCTTTCTGGCAAGATCTTCAAAGATGTAGGGATCGACTTTGACGGCCCGATGCGCACGCCCGTCGTTGGGCGCGACACGCCACCGCGGCCCGACAAGCCAGCAAAAACCGGCCGCGGTGGATCTGGCAACGCCCCGCTTCGCAAGGGGCGTACCGCGCCTACATCCGATGGAGCCAAGCGCGGTAAACCAGGATTTGTCTCGCGACCAGGTGCAGCAAGAAAAGCTGGTGCCAAACGGGGACCAGGTGGACGCGGCCCACAGAAAACACGCGGCAGGTAAGCATGCGCATTGTCGGAGGCGCCTTCAAAGGGCGTGCGCTGAAAGCGCCAACTAGCCAAAACGTTCGGCCCACGACCGACCGGGCGCGCGAGGCACTTTTCAATATTTTGACGCATAATGACGACTTGTTCGCTGAAGGTCGGAGCTTGGAGGGAGCTCTGGTGATCGACCTTTTCGCGGGCACTGGAGCCTTGGGGTTGGAGGCGTTGTCTCGCGGAGCTGCCTTTGCTCTGTTTGTCGACAACTCCATCGAAGGACGCGGTTTGATCCGCGAGAACATGCAGGCTTGCGGCGTTGCTGCACGGGCGCGGCTCTTCAAGCGCGATGCGACCAAAATCGGCGAACGCGGCAAAATGGAGCCAGCAACACTCGCCTTCCTTGACCCGCCCTATGGTAAGGGCCTCGGCGAAAACGCGCTCAATGTCCTGCATGATGGCAGGTGGCTTGCGCCCAGCGCGCTGGTGATCGTGGAAGAGAGCGTCAAGGCTGGCTTCAATCCCCCCGCACCTTTCGAGAGTTTGCAAACCCGCGAAATGGGGGAGACGCAGCTTTCGTTTTTGCGATATGATAACGCCCGATGATTGGACGTTTGTTCACCGCTGTTCTTGCTGTTTTGGGTGCTGGCACGATGAGCCAGGCGCCGGAATTCTCACAGCAATACCGCCAGGCCCTAGGTGGCGCCGTGGCAGAGTTGGAAGTGGTGGTTGAAGATTTCGACGAGGCCAGCGCGCGTGCAGGTCTCTCTCGTGATCAGGCGCTGGCGCAGTATCGCGATACCGACAACAGTTTCCTGGATGAGCGTGGGCAACAAATCTCCGGCACGTTGGAACGCTATGAGCGGTTAAAAGGTCAAGCAGAGGCCATTGAAGGTGCCGGGCCGTTTGAGCGTATATGGCTCGTGCTGCGTGAACCGGATTTGCGCGTGGTGGAGGGCGCACGTGAACGCTTTGAACCTGCCATTCCGATCACCATTGCAGGTGGTGTGATGGCCGCGCTTGGCGCTTTTGTCGGCTGGCTTTTGGGACGCGGAAGCGCTGGCACAGTTAAAGCCACCGGAAAAATGCTGCGCGGGCGTAATGCGGGGCGGCGGTCCGTGAAGGGCTAGCGATCAAACAACTTATCAAGCCGCGCTTTGTCCATCCGGATGAAAGTCGGGCGGCCATGGTTGCATTGGGCGGCGGCTGGCACCTGCTCCATCTCGCGCAGCAGTGCGTTCATTTCATCTATTTTAAGACGGCGCCCGGCACGCACCGATCCATGGCAAGCCATGGTGGAGGCCACGGCGTGCAGGCGGTTTTCCAGCCGAGCAGATGACCCGGCTTCCGCGAACTCCTCGGCCAAATCCGTCACCAGGCCAGATGTGTTGCAAACGCCGAGCATGGCGGGAGTTTCACGCACGAGTACTGCGTTGGTGCCAAACGGCTCGATCACCAATCCCAGTTTGGTCAATTGCTCAGCCTCGGCGAGAATGGCTGAGGCATTGCCGGCGGGCAGCTCGACCACATCAGGGATGAGAAGCGGTTGGGTGGCAATACCATCGCGCTCAAACCCGGTTTTTAGGCGCTCGTAGACCAGCCGTTCATGGGCGGCATGGGCATCAACCAGAACAATGCCATCACGGCTTTCGGCCAAAATATAGGTTTCGTGCAACTGGGCACGGGCTGTGCCGAGCGGATGGTCCGGTTCAAGCGAGCCGTGCGCTTCATCCGGCTGCGTCAGCGCCGGGCCGGATGGCACATCCATACCAGCCAACTTGGCCGTTCCTGAGAAGGAGTCCGACTTTGGCCCAGGGTCGTAGTACGTTGCAGCCTCTTCCCATCCCGAAACGCCGGAAAGTTGGGGTGCCACATAGGGTGTATGCGGCGTAAACGCATCAACTGCTTTATCAGTAAGGCTGGTGGATGCTTCCGGGCCCGCGTCCCCCAATGCGTCACGAATGGCGGTGATAATCAGCCCGCGCATGTGACCAGGGTTTTGAAACCGCACATCGGACTTTTGCGGGTGGACATTCACATCGACACGCGCAGGATCAATCGCAATAGCGATCACCACAGTGGGAAACCGGTCTCGCGGCATCAGATCGGCGTAGGCAGCCCGGATTGCACCAGTCAACAGCCTATCACGCACCGGTCTGTCATTGACCATCAAGTAAATATCGCGGGTTGTGGCCCGGTGCCAGGTCGGCAGGCCAACCATGCCTTCCAGCGACAAGCCCTCGCGGGTGGCGTGCAGGGGGCGCATGTTGGTGCGCGCATCAGGCCCGAACAGATCTGCAGCGCGATGTTCAAGAGCAGACGTGAAGGCCAAGCTCGCATCGGCAGGCGCCAGATCAAGAATGGTGCGACGTTCGGACTGCAAGCGGAAACCAACCTTCGGGGCTGCCAAAGCCAACCGGCGGATCGTATCGGCAACGGCGGTTGTTTCGGCCTGATCGGACTTCAGAAATTTCAATCGCGCGGGCACAGCGAAGAAAAGGTCTTCCACATCAATGGCCGTGCCGCCGGACAGAGGCGCTGGCGCTGGGCCAAAATTCTCCCCGCCTGACACGCGAATACGGTAAGCGTCGTCGGTGCCCCTGGCACGAGAGGTGATCGTAAGCTTGGCGACCGAGCCGATGGACGGCAGCGCCTCGCCACGAAAACCAAGGGTGCGGATATCCACTAGATCATCGTCAGACAATTTGGATGTGGCGTGGCGGGCGATGGCGAGCTTCAGATCGTCCGGACCCATGCCATGGCCATCGTCGGTGACGCGGATGGCTGCCTTGCCGCCGGCTTGGAGGGTGATGGCGATCGAAGTCGCGCCAGCATCCAGCGCGTTCTCTACGAGTTCTTTGACCACACTGGCAGGGCGCTCCACCACTTCGCCAGCAGCAATGCGGTTAATCACCCCATCAGGAAGTTGGCGGATGCTTTGTGGCGTTTGCTTCGATGGATGGGCAAGAACGGTCTGCACGTGCCCTCTTTGGGTTGGTGCCTAAATGTGAATCAGCTCAGCGGCTGCCCCACGATGACAAGGGACAGCGGCGCCTTCAAGATGCGGTCAGCCACACGGCGGATATCGTCCACCGTAATCGCACGGATCAGATCAGCACGTTCGATCATATAGCTTGCTGGAATACCCTCCAGCTGCATGCCAACGAGTTGTTGGGCGATCTTCTGAGAGCTGTCGAAGCGCAACGGATAGGAGCCGATGAGAAAATCTTTGGCTTGTTGGAGCTCTTCCTCAGTTGGCCCACCTTCCACAAACTCTGCAATCACAGCGCGCATCACATCTAAGGTTTCCTGCGCGCGTTCGGGCCTGGTTGAGGCGCCGCCGCCCAAGATCGGTGCGTGATCGCGTGCGGAGAGGTAGGTAAAGACAGAGTATGTGAGGCCACGATCTTGGCGCACTTCCTTAAACATGCGCGAGGAGAAGGTGCCACCTCCGAGAATATGGTTCATGACAAACGCGGTGAGAAAATCATCGTCGTCGCGAGCAAGGCCGGGGATCGCAAAACGGATCACCGTTTGCGCCACGTCCTGCGTTTCCTGCGTCAGCACGCCGGCCGGGATTGTCATATCATCAATAGGCGCAAGGTCCGCCTGCGCGCGCAAACTACCGAAGGCGTTGTCGACAAAAGTGTCGGCGGCGTCAGCTGAGATGTCTCCGACAATCGCTACGCGAATGACGTCTTGCGCCAGTGTTGCCCCATGGTGCGCCATTAGATCGTCACGGGTGATCGTCGGCACGCTTTCCAATGAGCCATCTGATGGTCGCGCATAGGGGTGACCTTCAAAAAACGTCTCTGACGATAGACGCGATGCGATGTTTTCAGGATCGTTTAGATCGCGACGCAAACCGGCCATAATCTGCGCACGGGTCCGCTCGATCGCATCCTCATCCAGACGCGGCTCTGTCAGCGCTAGCGCCAAAAGCTGCGTGCCGAGCTCGATCGTATCGGAAAGAACTGTTAGCTCGCCGGAAAAGTTATCGTGGCTGGCATCGAAGCCGAGACGGATGGCATTGTCTTCCAAAAGGGTCTGGAAGGCGATGCTGTCATACTCGCCAGCACCTTCGTCCAACAGCCCAGAAAGAAGGTTGGCTGTGCCCGCCCTACCCTCGGGGTCCTGCACTGCGCCTGCGCCTTCAAACACAAACCGCGCAGCCACCAACGGAATGGTGTCATCTTCCACCAGCCAGTAGGCAATGCCACCTGGGCTCGTGCGTTCCTGCACATTAACAGCAGCTTCAGCGCGTTGCGGTTCGGTTAAACTCAGAGCCATGGTGATCACCAGTGTAAGGGCCAGCAATAGGCCGGCTGTTTTTGTCTTTGTGGTGGAGCTGGTCGCCGTTTTAGCCATCAACATCGGGCGCAGACGTTATCGCCGCAGCAGGCGATGCTTCTGGTGTGGCGGCTGGGCGCTGAAAGCCGATCACAGCACGCTGTGGCTGAAGCACAAGGCGCGCGGCCTCCATCACATCATCAACGGTCACGGCACCAATACGCGCTGGCCATTGCTGGACATCGGCCAAACCTTCGCCCACCGCCAGGGACGAGCCGAAGATACGCGCCAACGCCGATTGGCTGTCCTGGGCGAACACTGTTTGTGCAACCAGGTTTCGTTTTGCGCGCGCAAGATCATCCTCGCTGATGCCGACATCAAGGAAACGGTTCATCTCGGCCATCAAATCAGCTTCCAGGCTTTCCAGAGACACGCCCTCAGCAGGATAGCCGAAAAGATAGAATGTGCCGTGGTCGAGCGCGGAGCCTTGATAGAAGGCGCCCATGGCCGCGGCGGTACGCTGCTCAATAACAAAGTGTCGATAAAGGCGGCTTGTGCTGCCATCACCCAGATAGTGGCTGAGAACGTCGAGCGCTGGCGCCAAACGTGGATCCTCACTGAGCGTGTAGGAGGGCGCCAGATAAGCGATTTGCACCACCGGCTGGGCGATACGCTGATCACGCATATCGATGCGCCGTTCGGCCACCGGCTCCGGCTCTAAAGGACGCCGGCGCTCAGTTACCGCACCCTCGCGTGTCGGGAGCCCACCGTAATACCGTTCAGCAAGTGGGCGTACGGTTTCCTCATCAATATCGCCAGCGATCACCAGGATCGCGTTTTCTGGTGTGTAATAGCGGGCGTAAAACTCCAGCGCCATATCACGTGACAACTCTTCCATTTCATGGCGCCAGCCAATGATCGGATCGCCATAAGGATGATTTTGAAACAGTGTCGCGGAAAAACTTTCGCGCAGCAAAGCCGCCGGATCATTATCAACGCGCGAGGCGCGCTCTTCCAAGATCACATTGCGCTCAGATGCCACCACCTCGTCGGTAAGAACCAGGTTCTTCATCCGATCCGCTTCCATCTCCATTATCAGCGGCAGATGCTCGACAGCGATGCGTTGAAAGTAGGCGGTATAATCATAGGAGGTGAAGGCGTTCTCGGTGCCTCCAAGGCGCGCGATAGTTTGCGAATAGGTATCGTCAGGGAAGTTTGCGGTGCCCTTGAACATGAGGTGCTCAAGAAAATGAGCAATGCCAGATTGGCCCCGGGGCTCATCGGCGGCGCCAACCTTGTACCAGATCATGTGCGTGACCACCGGCGCTCGCCTGTCTGGGATCACCACCACTTGCATGCCATTGGCCAGTTCAAACTGGCTGGCGCCAGGCGCAAAGGTGAAATCGCTTCCTGCCGCGTTGCCAGGTGTGAGGCCAAAGGGTGAGGTAAGCAGAGTCATAAGCAAGGCCCCTAATAACAGGAAAGACAGGTGCAGCCGCGAATGAAAACGGCCAGGAGACCTGTATCGCCGTGAGATCGCCCGCGCTGCATAGGCATGTGCCAAAGCCATCAACACTGTTTCCTTCATCATACCCGAGCGTGGAATGCAAACCGTCGCAAACCCACACGGGCGTTTCGCCAGCAGGTAGGGTCAGTGCTTACCACTTGAAAGGGGTGCACCGGTCACAGCTTGGTGAGGATTATGGACGTTCTGAAAGGTTCAGGCTTTAGAAGGGCCACCAGGAGAAGCCGCCCTCTTCCGCCTCCGCAAGCGCCTCGGCATCTGCGCCATAGGGTGCTTCAGGCGATGGCGCGCGAGACGAAACAGGCGGGTCTGTCAAGAAACGGCGACCGCGTATGGTCGCGTCAGCATCACGCGCAGCCGTGGCTTCTGCGCGGGCAAAATGAATGTCTTCCTCACGCTGCAGCTCATGCGGCAGCAATGGACGATCCAGTCCAGCATTGCTTTCCTGCGGTGCCTGGCGAGAACGCTGGGCCAAGGCCTGCGTGGCGGCGATGTCCACACCATCAACGCCTGGCGTATAAACCAGCGTCTGATCTTCGCTTTGAAGCACTTGCGCCATGCGCTGGCGCGAGCCTGTTGGCCAGTTAGGGTCAGCGGTAGCCACAGAGCCAGCAGCCTGCGGTGCTGGCAGTGCAGATGTCGATGGCGGAGCGACAAGCGGTGCACGAGCGGAATATTCAATGGGCTCTTCTTCTTGGACCACGCCAACAACCCCGCCAAAATCTCCGAGAATGCTTTGCTCCAAACCCGGTTCGTTTTCATCAAACGAGCCGTAGCTGGCGCAACCAGCCAACACAGCGCTGGCAAGCAAAAGTGTGCCGAACTTGGCAGCAGAAGCAGGGAAGAAGAAACGCATCACAAACCTTTATCGCTCACGCAGTCTATCGCGACCAAGGCAGAGCCTTAAACCCGAAATGGGGCAAGAGAAAGCCATGTCTGACCATACGTGGATCGCTATGGAGCTTCGCCAGACACTTTCTGGTTTCGCCCCAACAGAAACGCGTCATACAGCAGAAGCGCAACCCCGGCAACGACCCACACATCGGCGAGGTTAAAGACATACCAGTGGTATCCAAAAGCATGCAGCGAAGCGAAATCCACCACCGCACCATAAAGCACCCGATCGATGGTGTTGCCGATGGCGCCACCAATCAACAGGCCAAGCGCCACAGCCGTTAGCCTGTCGGTGTTGCGCAGCAGCCAGATGATGAGCGCTAATGTGATGACCGTTTTTACCGCCACCAGAAACCAGACCTGTCCCTGGCTGTCGGCGGCAAAAAGGCCGTACGAGATGCCCCGATTCCACACTAGAACCAGATCGAAGAACGGCGTGATGACCACCCGGCCCTTCTCGGCTAAATCGAAGCCGAAAAGCAGCCAGGTTTTCACCACTTGGTCCACAATAAGACCAAGAAGAGCTATTAGGCCACCTAGGATGGCTGGTCGCATCATGCCGCTTTGGAAACACCCAACTCACGCAACGCATCGGCATCGCGCGGCGTGACATCAGGGAACTGCGGATCGCTGCCGACTTCGGGTAAGATTTTCCAAGAGCGCGCGCATTTCTGACCCACAGCTTTGCCAGGCACAACGCCCACCCCGTGGACATCGTCTAGGTGGAAGGCACCCTCTGGTGCATCGCCATGGTGAATGCTCGCTTGGCTGGCAATTGCGACCTCAGCCCAATCGACTTGGCTTACCTGATCGAAAAGATCGGCATCAGCAATGTAGATCGCTGGCGCCGCTTCCAGGGATGAGCCGATGCGTTTCTCGCGTCGCTCGATCTCCAATGCCCCTGTGACAACGCGTCGAACGGTGCGGATCGTGCGCCAATGGGCGGCCAACTGCTCATCTTTCCAGTCGGCAGGTATGTTTGCAAACTGTTCAAGATGCACCGAGCTGGCGCTCTCACCGTGACGCGATTGCCAGACTTCTTCCATCGTGAAGGGCAACAGGGGTGCCAACCATTTGGTCAGGGCATCCAGCGTCACATCGAGCACGGTCAGGCAGGCCCGGCGGCGCAAGCTGGATGGGGCATCGCAATAGAGCGCATCCTTGCGGATATCGAAGTAAAAGGCCGACAGATCGACCGTTGCAAACGTGAAAAGGGTCTGAAAGACCTTCTGGAAATCAAACGCGTCATAGGCCGCGCGAACCGTCTCATTGAGCTCAGCCAATCGGTGCAGCATGTAGCGTTCCAGCTCCGGCATATCGGCCGCTGCCATGAAATCACGGTCGCGATTATGGTGGGCCAGAGAGCCCAGCGACCAACGCAACGTGTTGCGCAGCTTGCGATAGCTGTCGGTCACAGTCTTGATGATTTCAGGGCCGATGCGCTGATCTTCAACAAAATCCACGCTCGCCACCCAGCCGCGCAGAATGTCCGCGCCATACTGATTGATAATGTCCTGCGGGAACATCTGGTTGTTCAGGGACTTCGACATTTTGCGGCCATCTTCGGCCATGGTGAAGCCGTGGGTGAGCACATCATCATAAGGCGCGCGCCCACGCGTGCCGCAGCTTTCCAGCAGCGAAGAATGGAACCAACCGCGATGCTGGTCGGAGCCCTCCAGATACATCACACGGTCTTTGCCGCCATCCACTTCGCGATGGGTTTTCAGATCATCGCGCTTGTCGAGAACATACGCGTGGGTGGAACCAGAATCGAACCACACATCCAAAATGTCGGTCACCTGATCATAGTCATCGGCGCTGTAATCATTGCCGAGAAAACGCGCTTTGGCATCTGGTAAGAACCAAGCATCAGCACCTTCGGCGTGGAAAGCTTCTACAATGCGGGCGTTGACGGCTGGGTCACGCAGCACCTCACCGGTTTCCTTGTGGGTGAAGACGGTGATCGGCACACCCCACGCACGTTGTCGCGAAAGCACCCAGTCCGGTCGACCGGCGATCATGCCACGCAGGCGGTTTTGGCCAGCCGGTGGATAGAACGTTGTCGTGTCGATGGCATCCAGCGCACGCTTGCGCAGCGTGTCGCCCTGTTTTCCTTCGATCGGCTCATCCATGTAGACGAACCATTGCGGCGTGTTGCGGAAGATCACGGGCTTTTTTGAGCGCCATGAGTGCGGGTAGGTGTGCTTCAGGCGACCGCGCGCAAAAAGCATGTTCTTTTCGATCAGCGCAGCGATGACGCGCTTGTTGGCGTCACCCTTTTTGCCTTTGTCATCGATTACGCGGGCAGCACCACCTTCGGCGTCAGGCCCAAAGCCCGGCGCATCTTTTGTGTAGAAGCCGTCATCACCCACGGTGAAAGGAATATCGGTCGGAATGCCACGTGCACGTAATTCGGAGCCACAATCCATCCAGATTTCGAAATCCTCGCGACCATGACCAGGTGCCGTATGTACGAAGCCAGTACCAGCATCATCGGTGACATGATCGCCATCAAGCAGCGGCACATCAAAGTCGTATCCGCCGCCAACACCGTGAAGCGGATGACTTAATGTGAGGCCAGCGAGTTCGATTGTTTCGACCAGCTGCAGCTTTTTCACTTCGACTTTTGCTTGGCTGGTGACATCGCCAACCAACGCATCGGCGACGATGAATTTTTCGCCGGCCTGCGGGCCAAAATCATTCTCGGCAGCAGTGACCTCAAAGAGACCATAGGTGATACGCGAGGAAAATGAGACAGCGCGGTTGCCCGGCATCGTCCAAGGGGTGGTCGTCCAGATGAGGATGCTGGCGCCGGCCAAATCACCGTTTGCGACACCAAACTTTACCCAAACTGTGTCGCTCTCATAATCTTGGTACTCGACCTCAGCCTCGGCCAAAGCGGTGCGCTCAACCACCGACCACATGATGGGTTTTGAGCCACGATACAGCTGGCCATCCATGGCGAACTTCATCAGCTCTTCGGCAATGGTCGCCTCGGCATCAAAGCTCATTGTTGTGTAGTAGTTCTCAAAGTCGCCTTCGACACCCAAACGGCGAAACTCTTCGGCCTGCACGCCAATCCATTCATCGGCGAAGGCTCGGCACATGGCGCGCAGAGAGACGGTGTCGAGGTCGTCTTTCTTCTTGCCCTTCTTGCGCAGCTCTTCCTCAACCTTCCACTCAATCGGAAGGCCATGGCAGTCCCAGCCAGGCACGTAGTTGGAATCGTATCCAGCCATCTGCTTGGAGCGGGTGACCATATCCTTCAGTGTTTTGTTGAGCGCATGGCCAATGTGCAGATGCCCGTTGGCGTAGGGAGGGCCGTCATGAAGGATGTAGCGCGGGCGCCCGGCGGACTGCTCGCGCAGTTTTTTGTAGAGGTTTTGCTCATCCCAGCTTTTCAGGATTTCTGGCTCTTTCTTCGGCAAGCCAGCGCGCATGGGAAAGTCAGTTTTCGGCAGAAACAGGGTCTGCGAATAGTCGAACGGTTCGGTCATGATCTCACGTCATCAGGGCATGTGGGGGATGCGCCGTCACAGGGCAACCCGCTCGGCACAAAGGTCAAGGCAAACAATCCCGGCACTGCGCGCGGAGGACGAATCCTCTTAGCGGGCAGCCGGGCCGATAATTCGTATCGTCATGTTCCAAACCATAGGGCGCTCATACCAAGTGCGTGCCCTTAAATAAAGGCTCGCTTTGCAAGCTTAAGCAGCCATTACGTTTGCATGGACCAAACCAAGAGCTTGATCGAGCGGTGAAAGAGGCTGAGCAGAGCCAAGAACGGCGCGTGCCTGAACGCTGTCTTTGTCCATCTGCGCGATCAACGCGTCAACTCCGTCGAACTTGAGCTCGGGTCGCAGATAGCTGTGAAAAGCCACTTCGACCTGTTGGCCATAGAGATCACCGGAGAAATCAAACAGATGCACTTCGAGCAGCGGTGGCTTGTCTCCGAAGGTTGGGCGGCGGCCGTAACTGGCAACCGATGGATAAACAGCATCGCCGATTTTTATGGTGGTGGCGTAGATGCCGTGTGCCAGCGCACTGCGAGCATCCAGTGCGATGTTGGCCGTAGGGTAGCCAAGCTCGCGACCGCGTTTTTCGCCATGCTCTACAATGCCAATCACAAAATACCGATGACCGAGAATTCCGTTGGCCTCGATCAGATGGCCTTTGGCGAGCAGGCTGCGAATGCGAGTCGAAGAAACTGTCTGCCCGCCCTCATCGGTAAAGGCCTCCACTTCTACGACACGAAAGCCGCCATGCTCGCGCAGCGTTGCCGCGCTGCCTGTTCGACCCTGACCAAAGCGAAAATCATGGCCAACGACCACGCAGTCCGCTTGCAGCCGTGCAACGATGTTGTCGGAGATGAACGCTTCAGGTGTTTGGCTGGCGAGCGCCTTGTCGAATGTCATGGTGTAAATACCCGCCAACCCTAAAGCTTCAGCCAGCCGAGCCTCCACTGCTGGACTTGCAAGTGCGCTATGTGTGTCAGTTGGCGAGAAGAAAGCGCGTGGATGAGGATCAAAAGTCAGAAGCCACACCACACCATTGCAACCATCGGCAACCTCTAGGGCGGCCTGCGCCACAGACTGATGGCCGCGATGAAAGCCGTCAAAATTGCCGATCATCACCACACGCGGGACGGCAGGATCAGGCGGAGTTTGCGGTTGGCGAAGAAGCAGCACGTTGAGGCCCACTGTTGGTTGAATCTGCTCGCTTTACTGGTGTGTGGAACTGGGATCAAGCAAGCTTAAGCTGATCGCGCGTTGGCACCATCACCAGCGCCTCGCCTTCCAGAACGACCTTCCCAGCGACCAGGCAGACGCAGGAGAGTCTGGCGCGCTTCTTTTGCGGTATCAGTTCCACCACCTCCACCACCACATCAACCACATCACCAATGTGGACCGGCGCCATAAACTTCAGTGTCTGGGAAAGATAGACCGCGCCAGGCCCAGGCAACCGGGTGCCCAGGACAGCTGAAATGAGGCTTGCGGTGTAAAGCCCGTGAGCGATACGCGACTTGAACGGGGTGCGGGCAGCGAAATGCTCAGACAGGTGAATGGGGTTCCGGTCACCGGAGATTTCGGCGAACCCGACCACATCGGACGCCGACACCGTGCGCCGGTAGGTTTCTGATTGACCCATATGCAAATCTTCAAAGGAATGGCCTTGAAGTTCCAGAAAGGCAGCGTTCACGACACTCAGGCTCCTCGATCCATCTTGTTGCGGTGCACCATACCTTTAGAACCACCAGCAACCCCCGCGCTATGCAGCAATCTGTGCACGCCCTTTGGCCAACGGACGTAACGGCAAATTGCCAATTGCGGCAAAATTTGCCGCCATTAACGAACGATTCAAAGGCCCTGTGTAAGGTGTTTTGCGGGTTTGGGGTTTCTTTGTCGTTTGACGAAACCAGCCTCGGGACAATTTTTGGGACGCATGCGGCGCAATCGCGCTGTTGTAGTGGAGTAGTGAGTATGCCTGTAGACACGTCCATTCCGGTTCTTGTCGTTGATGACTACAAGACCATGGTGCGGATTATCCGTAACCTTCTTAAGCAACTTGGCTTTTCAGACATCGATGATGCCAAAGATGGCCAGGAAGCCTTGGAGAAGATGAAGGTTCGTAAATACGGGCTGGTCATCTCTGATTGGAATATGGAGCCTATGACGGGCTATGAGCTGTTGAAATCAGTTCGCTCCAACGAGTCCTTGCAACGGACTCCCTTCATCATGGTGACGGCGGAGTCGAAAACGGAAAATGTTGTCGCCGCGAAAAAAGCTGGTGTGAACAATTACATCGTGAAGCCATTCAACGCGGCCACTTTGAAATCCAAAATTGACGCCGTTTTCGGCGACTAAGGCCGACCCAGCGCTTCGGACGGCAGACGACCAGGGCGGCCTTTAGACCGAAGGCCGCTTTTTTCGTCAGGGCACCCGTGCGCCTTTCAGAGAACAAGGGGGAAAGTACAATGGCTAACAAACAAGCCCTAGATGTAAACGCTATCGTTGAAAAACAAGCAGAGGCTTTGGTTGCCTGCGTGAACCGCGGAGCCGGCGCCAAACGCTTAGATATGGTGCGCGCATTGGACGTTGCCCGTGTCATGACGGACTCACTGGAAGACACGCTGCGCTCGCTGGACCATGGCTTTGCCGATGCCGTGCGCGAAGCAGCAGAAGACATTCACGACTTGCGAACCGAACTGTCGTCTTTGGGTGTTGATAAGCTGCGCGCAGAACATTTGCCAGAAGCCGGGCATGAGCTGGATGCTGTTGTCGAAGAGACTGAGAAAGCGACGAACCGCATCATGGAATCAGCTGAATCCATCATGGCGGCTGACCGGTCCGATCCGCTAGCCTTCCAAGAGATGGTCGACATGCAAATGATCGATATTTTTGAGGCTTGCACCTTCCAGGACATCACCGGTCAGCGGATCGGCAAGGTGGTGGAAACACTTCAGCGCCTTGAAAGCCGGTTTGATCGGTTGCTTGAATCCCTGCCGCAGAGCGAAGGCGAAGCTGCTGTAAGCGATTCTGAAAAAGCGCGCGATGCACGCAAGCAAGAGCAAATTCTCAATGGACCACAACGTGACGGACCGGAAGTCGGTCAAGACGCGATCGACGCCCTATTTGGGTGAACGGGATCACCTTTCGGGATAAAAGGCAAAAAAGCCCCGGTGTGGTCACCGGGGCTTTTTTTTGATTGGCCATCTAGTTGGGACAGGTCGCTTCACCAGGATAAGCGCGCCATCCAGGCTTTTGCCGGATAGGGTACATCACGCAAAAAGGCTGCCACTTTTTTGCCATTGGGTGCCGTGCTTGGACCAAACTCTTCGGCATGAATGCCGCCAGTGAAGAAGATGCAATCAAAGCCCTGTTCAGCCGCGCCGCGCATATCGGTGCGTATGGAATCGCCAAGCCCAAGCACCTTGGAGAGATCTGGATTGCCCGCCATCTCCAAGGCAGCTTGATAGATCGGTGCGTGCGGCTTGCCCAGGATGATCGTTTCGCCGCCCAACTCTTGGTAGAGGTCGGCGAGCGACCCGGCGCAATAGATCAAGCGCCCCCCCATCTCCACAACCTTGTCTGGATTGGCACAAACAAGTGGAATGTTGCGCGCCGCCAATGCTTCCAACTGGGCGCGATAATCTTCTGGTCCTTCTGTCTGATCATCAATTAAACCAGAACAAAGACAAACCTCAGCTTCGGCATCGCTCGTGAACGTAACCGGAAGCCCTTCAACCAGTGGCTTGTCTTTCTCCGGCCCAATATGGGAGACCTTGGCGCCCTTATGGGTCGTGGTGAACAGTTTGCGCGTCACATCCCCTGAAGTGACGATATCATCATAAGCTGAGGCCGGCATGCCCAAGCGGTCAAGTTGCTCACGAACCGTTGGATTGGGTCGCGGTGCATTCGAAACAAGGATGACCTGCAGACCGGCTGCACGCGCCTGCGTAAGGGCATCAACCGCGCTTGGCCATGCCGCTACGCCATTGTGCAGCACGCCCCAAATGTCGCAGAGCAGCACCTGATAGTCAGACACAAGATCCGAAAGGCCCTTCAGCGGCAGCGGGGAAATGGTCATAAAATTCCTTTGGGCCAGGCGGCCAGATTGGAGCGTTATTGCGTTTGAACTGAGGGCGAGGCAGCCAATTGCGACTGGTGTCGAACCCGATACACTTAGGCGGTGCGGCTAAGCACACGCGCCGGGCGCTTGGGTTGCACGGCTATTTCATCGGCTTGGCTGGATGGTGCATCGCCGACAACGTTTTTCGCATCGTCTTCGACCGCCTTGTCCAGAAGTGGGTGCGGCTCAACATCAACAACGCGCGGTCTGGCGAACAGATTGCCTTGGCCGTATTTCAGTTTGCAGTCTAACAGTTCAACGACTTGCGACTCGCTTTCCACCTGATCGACAATGAGATCCATGCCATTACGCGCTGCAAGGTCGGACAAATCTTCTGGGTGAATATCGCTCTTGGATTGGGCATCTTTGGCCAAAAACAGGGATACAGGCGCTTTGGCATAGCGGAACCCGTGCCGGGAAAGCTCAAACAAATCCGAACGCGCATCGTTCAGCTGCGTGACACTCATGCGGAACCCGAGATCAGCAAGTGTTCCCAACAGGTCGAAGTCAATTGGGCTGAAGGCGCGGACATCTTTTTGTGCAATCTCAACAACCAAACGACCAGCCAACTCTTTGTTGTTCGTCATCGTCTGAACCAGCCAGTCGGCAAAACGTGACTGCATGATCGCACTTCCGGTAAGCGGCACAAAGACAACCGACGCGGACTCGCGTGTGGCGAATTTATGCGCCAAGGCCAAGGCGCGCGCCACCACAGCCTTATCGAATGCCGCGCTGACACCGGCTGCTTCGATGGCCGGAATTGCATGACGCGATTCCAAAGTGCCTGCGCCATCCAACTTCAAATTGAATATGGTGGCATAGCCGCGGGCGCGGCGCTGGGGCAGGGTGACCACCGACTGAAGGGCGACCTCAAGGCGCTCGTTCTCTACCGCTGACGCCACGCGCTTCAGCAGAGCCTCAGAGCGTTCTTCCTCCAAAGCCTCAGCACGTTTTCGGGCTGCCTCTTCCTGCGCTGGCGTGTCTTTTTCCACAGGAGGTTCAACAACAGGCGCGGGCGCTACCGGCTGATCTTCAATGTGTTCTACTTTGGGGGCGACAGGGCGGGTGCGCGGTCCACGCTTGGCGGCCACCTTCACCTGCTCTTCTAGAGTTACCAGACGATGATCAGTGTCGGCGACCGTTTCGGTAACTTGCGCCAACAGAGCGCCGATTGCCTGCATATCCTGGTGCACGGGCGCAACGCCCGCATCCACGATCTGTTGGGTGTCGGTCTCAAGCGCGACTAAGCGCGAGCGGATCATATCGATCTCATTGAAGGCATCTTGGAGTGCGTGATCATTCAGTTCCAACTGGCGTTGAAATGTTTTGCGTTCAGTGGTGCGCGAGACCGTCTGATCGAGGGCTATCATGGCGAAAAACAGAACTGCACCGAACAGAACAGTCAGTTCCAAAGGCAGTGCCGTCAGCCGGTGCAGCACAGCGGTCGCGCAGATGGATATGACCGCGATAGCAACGTAGATCAGGGCAACACTGGGCCGCATGCAGACTTCACCTGACGATCAAGAGGATTGGCCAGGGCACGCGAATCACGCCCAAACCATCTTGAGACTGGACTATGCCCTAACTTGACCGCCATGAAGAAGCCAAGCCGCCCTGTTCGCCCACAGAATTGCGGCGGCTTGGCAGTGTTTAGTCGGCACCGCGCGAAGCGCCGTCGCTTTCCAACGCGCCATCAACCAGATGAATGCGTCGATCCATCTGCCCGGCCAGGCCCATATCGTGGGTTACCGCCAAGATCGTACGCCCTGACGTGTCGACAAGATCCCGCAGAATAGAAAACACCTGATCGGTGGCCTTGGAGTCCAGCGAGCCGGTGGGTTCATCGGCCAATATCAATGCTGGATCGTTGGCCAGAGCCCGGGCCACGGCGACGCGCTGACGCTGACCACCGGACAATTGTTCAGGGCGCTTGTCGATATGGCCCTCCAAGCCCAGCGATGCCAACAGATCGCCGGCGCGCTGGTGTTGCGCACTGCTGGGCAAGGCATTGAGCCTGCGCATCGGCAGCATAACATTCTGCCGGGCTGTGAATTCTGGCAGCAAGAAGTGAAACTGAAAAATGAAACCCAGCTGCGTCAGGCGAATGCGTGCGCGCGCATCGCTGGTCATGTCATGGGTTGCCTGCCCCTTGATCAACACATCGCCAGATGTCGGCAAATCAAGGAGGCCAAGAAGATAGAGCAGCGAAGATTTCCCCGAGCCCGATGGCCCAGTGATGGCCACGAACTCGCCCTCACCGACGGACAGAGACACGTCATCGACCAGCGTGACTTTTACCGCCTCATCCAAGATGCGCGTCGCATTTTGGGCCTCAAGCAGAGCGGTCATGTGGCCCCGCGTATGATGTCCACCGGGTTGAGGCTGGATGCTTTGCTGGCTGGCATGTAGGCCGCAAAAATTGCCGAGCCAAGCGCAATGCCGATGGCAATCGAATAGTGCACCGCTGAAAACGTCATGCGGATCATGATCGGATCATCGGACTCTGGATTGGCAAACTCAATCTGGCCGAGCGCTACCGTCAGCAACGCGCCCAGGATGGCCCCCAGCACCGACCCACCAATCCCCATCGCCAGCCCCTCCATGACGAAAAGGCGCCGCATATCTTTCTCGTAAAAGCCCAGTGACTTCATGATTGCAATGTCACGGGTTTTTTCATGGGTGATGGTGGAAATGATGTTGTAGATTCCAAAACCCGCTACCAACAGGATCGCCGCCACAACGGTGTACATAATCACATCGCGAATGATGAAACTTTCCAAAATCGCCTGGTTGGCTTCCTGCCACGACACGGATTTGTACCCAAACCGTGCCTCTATCCAGCTAGCAACACGCGGCGCGGAGTCGGTGTCCTTAAGTGAAATGCGGATATCGTTGATGGCGTTGGGACGGGCAGCAAAGACCTGCGCGGTCGATAGGTGCAGATAACCGGTCGAGCTGTCAGCCGCCACATTGCCTGAATTGAAGATGCCAACCAAACGGTAGCGATGGACGTCGCCAGACGGCGAAACCAGCGTAATCGGATCGCCCAATCTGGCGTTGATTGAGTCCACCAGATCATCGCCAAGCACCACAGCGTCGGCGCGGGAGTTGAGGTCGGAAAGCAGCCCCTCGACCATGTCCTCACCGATCTGCGAAACGGTAATCTCATCCTCAGGAACAACGCCCGACAGCGCCACACCGGTGTCCCGCCCGGCATAGCGGATCACGCCCTGTACCTTCAGTGAAGCCGATACGGTGCCATCAACCATCGCACGCACGGTGCTGGTCAGCGCGACGGGGTTGCGAATGCCGCGCGGATCGTCGCGCGCGGTTAGGCTCTCGATCTGCACGTCAGCAAACACGTCCTGTGCCGGCTGACGCTGTGGATCGCGCCGCTCATCCTCAATCTGCACATGCGGAATGGCGTTGATCAGCTGGTCGATAAAATCTTCCTGCGATCCCTGCAAAAGCGCTGCCATGGCAATAGAAAAGCCAACGCCGAGCGCGACGCCTAAGATGGCCACCAGTGTTTGCCGACCACGTGCCAGAACATGTGTAACGGCAAGGTCAAATAGGAGTAACCAGCCGCCCATTACCCGCCGACCTGGCGCACACGAACTCCGTCTGCCAACCCGTCCGGAAGCGGCGCGATAATCGAGGCGGCATCATCTAGGCCACTGACAATTTCGATGTTGGCGATACCGCGCAAACCCACTTCGACATCAACTTCACGGGCTATGCCTCCATCCAAAACATAGACAGTGTCGCGCTGGGTCAGACCAGTTGAGGACACCAACAGGCGGTCTTCACGGTTCTCGATCACCAAATTCACATCCACGCTCATACCGATGAAGAGCGGTGTGTCTTCCGGTAAAGCCAGACGTACGCGGTAGGTTTTAAGCACGCTGTCGCCCTTAGGCGTAATGCTGGCAAGCGTCGCCTCAAGCACGTCATTGGGAAAGGCATCGGCTCGTAGCAGGGCGCGCTGGCCGACCTCGACCAACGGGATATCCTCCTCGTTGATTTCGGCGATGATTTCCAGCGGGCGCGGCTGGCCAACGGTGAACAAAACATCACCGGCCTGAGCAACTTCACCCACATCAGCATCCAGGCGCAGAATTTGACCGCTGATTGGCGACGTTATCTGGTAGCGACTGAGAACCTCACGCTGGGCAGCAAGTCCGGCTTCGGCGCCTGCCAGCTCTCCAACGGCGCGATCAAAAGCCTCGCGCGAGCCAACACCGCGTTCAAGTAAGTTGGTGGCGCGTTCAACCTGCTGGTTGAGGAGGCCCACTTGAGCTTCCAACTCACGCAAGCGGGCGCGTGTTTCGCTGTCATCAAGTTCGACAACCACAGACCCTGCGGCAACTGTATCGCCCTCGCAATTGCAATGGCCGGTGATGCGCTGCGCCACGATGGATGTGACATCGGCGCTGACAGCCGCCTCAACCACGCCTGAAGCATAGACAATGTGAGCGATATCCCCGCGCGTCGCGGCAGAAACCTCCACCGGCATTGGCCTGTTGGTGAAGGCGAAGTAGCCACCGCCAGCAGCGGCAAGCAAGACAACAATTATGATCAGTTTGCGCATAGTTCCATTCCGTGCGCGCCGTATACCTGCCTTGCACGTTTCGTCGTTGACCCCCATCAACGTAAGCGCACCGGACCTGTCTTTAACTGCGCACTAATGCGCATGGGCAATGGCGAATGGCAGTGCCTGCTAAGACACCGCCTGCAATGTCCGTTTTAGACCTGAGAACATCTGATCAATGTCTGTTTCTGAGAAGGTAAGAGGCGGCGAGAGCGCGATGGTATCGCCGGTCACACGGATCATCATATCTTGATTGTAGAAGGCATCCTGCATAGCAGCGAACGCACGTGCCGTCGGCTTGCCGTCAAGCGGCGTGATATCGATGCCTGCGACGATGCCACAGGTCCGAATGTCTTCGACAATATCAATATCGGCCAGATAGCTGTGTGCGGCATCGGCAAACATACCTTCCAATTTGGCCGCCTGCTCATAAAGGCCCTCGTCGCGATAAACGTTGAGTGTTGCCAGCGCCGCGGCACAAGCCAGCGGGTGACCGGAATAGGTGTAGCCGTGGAACAGTTCGATCATGCCTTCACCAGCGGTGTCCATGAAACCGTTGTAGATGTCAGCGCTGGCGATTACGCCGCCCATAGGCACTGTGCCCGATGTGATACCCTTGGCGAATACGATCATGTCTGGTGTCACGCCATAGCGCTGCGCGGCAAAGGCGGTACCCAGACGCCCGAAGGCGGAAATCACCTCATCAAAGATGAGCAGAATACCATGCTTGGCGGTGATCTCACGCAAGCGCTGCAAATAGCCCTTGGGTGGTGGCAGCACACCGGTAGACCCGGCCATAGGTTCCACAATCACAGCGGCGATGGTGTCGGCGCCGTGCAATGCCACGATGTTTTCCAGATCATCGGCCAAGTGTGCCCCCCAGTTGGGCTCACCTTTGGTGAACGCTTGTTCAGCGCGGTTGTAGGTGTGCGGCAAATGGTCAACGCCGCCCAGAAGCCCACCATAAAAGCGGCGATTGTTGACGATGCCGCCAACTGAAATGCCGCCGAAGCCGGAGCCATGATACCCGCGCTCACGACCAATCAGCCGGGTGCGTCCGCCCTGCCCTTTTACCTTGTGATAAGCGAGCGCGATTTTTAGCGCGGTATCGACGCCTTCAGAGCCGGAATTGGCAAAAAACACATGGTCCAAACCCTCAGGCGCTTCAGATGCAATGCGGGAGGCCACTTCGAACGCAATCGGGTGGCCAAACTGAAAGGTTGGCGCGAAATCAAGGCTTGCGGCCTGGTTCTGGATTGCTTCGACGACTGGTGCCCGGCAGTGGCCTGCATTACAGCACCAAAGGCCTGCAGTTCCATCGAGAATGGAGCGGCCATCAGGGGTGAAATAGTGGTTGTCCTTCGCGCCGGTGATCATGCGCGGTTCAGCCTTAAACGCACGATTTGCGCTGTAAGGCATCCAAAACGCTTCAAGGTCGTTTGGCGCAGAAAGCGGTGTGGTGCCGCCAGCTGGGTGGGTCGCATCGGAGTGATCAAGCATGGCGGGTCTCCCTTTTTGGCGCCAAACGGGTGGCGGCTTGGCCTTGTGCGCTTTATAGCTGCTGTCATGCCAAAGCTTTGACTGTTTGGTCAAAAGCTTATGCCAGCTTCGTGCACAGGCAAAGAGGCAAATCGAAACCTGCTTGAAAGTCTTTTTTTATGGCCTCGCCCGCCACTCCTGTTCCGTTTGCGCTCGCCTCCATGCAACGCCGTGCAATGGGCTCGGTGCTGATCGCGATCGCGATCCTTACCTTGATGGATGCAGGCATCAAACTGATGACCGGCACTTTTGGAACGCCGCAGATATTGGTGATGCGTTACAGCGCCGGGTTTTTGGTGGCTTTCCTCGTTTTCCTGGGATTGTTGTTTTTCAGGCGCGTCGGCTTGCCAACTTGGCGGAGCATGGTGCGCAGCCTGCAACGGTCAGTCATCGTTACCATCGTGGCCTTTTGCTTTTTCTATGCTCTGTCGGTTATTCCGCTGGCCGATGCGACAGCGATTGCCTTCACCGCGCCGCTGTATTTGGCGCTGCTTGGATGGCTTATCCTGAAAGAGCCTGTCGATGGCAAAACCTGGATCGCAATCCTCATCGGCTTGGCCGGTGTTGGCGTCATATCCTCGTCCGCTCTCACCAACGGCTTCTCGGGCGCGCTCAGCGGCTACATTGCGGCGGCTGTCGCCTCGTTCGCGTATGCAACGGCGCTTGTGTTGACGCGACTGCACGCGGCCAGTGACCCTGTGCCAACGATGATCATGCTGCAAAGTGGTTTTTCTGCGCTCTTGGCGCTGCCGTTGCTGGCGCTGGCCATCGCTGGCTTTGCCGTTGATGGACGCCCATTCGTGGCATTGAATGCCGGATGGTTATGGTTGGCGCTAGGAATCGGCTTTTTGGGCACCATGGGTCACCTCTTCATGACCTATGGCTTCAAGCATGCCCCCGCCGCCAAGCTTGGTCCGATGGAATATACCAGTCTGCTCTGGGCAGCGTTTTACGGCTTTGTGTTTTTTGCAGAAGTGCCAGGCATTCGCCTTATCCTCGGCAGTGTATTGATCGTGGTTGGCACCTGGATCGTGATGCGCAAAGAGAAGGATGCAGGCACCGTGGTTGATGCGGTGTGACTTTGTTTTCTCATCAGATCGGAACGATTGTGAACCGAGCGCGTTAACGTGCTCAAGAGGGTGTTGCCCATAGGCCGTGCCTTCGTGCCTCGACCGCCTGTCCTGGATGGTCTGTTAGCTGAAATCGAAGGGAAGCTGCTATGCGCAATATTTTTTACATCATCGGTGTGATCGTCGTTGTTCTGTTTATCCTGTCGTTCCTGGGTATCGTCTAAGCGCCGACCCTAATCGCTGAGAATTGCAAACACCCGCTCTCTGGTCAGAGAGCGGGTGTTTTTGTGCACTTATGTGACCTGAGCATCGCCTCGCAGCTTTCATTAACCCTAGACGAGCGTCTTCATGGCTGCTGGTACAAAAATCTAGCGCTCCAATCCTTGACACCCCATCAACCCATCCTTATCTCCACAGCGCGTTAGCACTCGCCTATGGAGAGTGCTAACTTGCGTTTCAGGTGCCCTTTATGGTGCCGCCAATTCAACCAAGACCGCTGCGGCCCAGTGAGGCCGCGCTAAACCAAGGATGAGGACATATGGCATTCCGTCCCTTGCATGACCGTGTGGTGGTGCGTCGCATCGATTCCGATGAGAAAACTGCTGGTGGGATCATCATCCCCGACACCGCAAAAGAGAAACCGCAGGAAGGCGAAATCGTCTCCGTCGGCCCTGGCGCCCGCGACGATGCTGGCAAAGTTCAGGCTCTGGACGTCAAAGCTGGCGACCGCGTGTTGTTCGGCAAATGGTCAGGCACCGAAGTGAAGATCAACGGTGAAGACCTGCTGATCATGAAGGAAAGCGACATCATGGGTGTGATCGCCTAAGCGGCATCCCTCTCGCTCTCTTCTTTTCACTCTTTTGGCGTTTCCCAGCTGTTCCTGAAGGAACAATCGTTTGGAAATGCATAACAAACCAAGGACTCTCAACATGGCTTCTAAAGAAGTAGTCTTCGGCCGTTCAGCACGCGAGCGCATGCTGAAAGGCGTCAACACCCTCGCTGACGCAGTGAAGGTGACGCTCGGCCCGAAAGGCCGCAACGTGGTTCTCGACAAATCGTTCGGTGCCCCACGCATCACCAAAGACGGTGTTTCTGTGGCCAAGGAAATCGAACTGGAAGACAAGTTCGAAAACATGGGCGCGCAGATGCTGCGCGAAGTTGCCTCCAAAACCAACGATATCGCTGGTGACGGCACCACGACCGCAACGGTTCTGGCTCAGTCCATCGTGCAGGAAGGCCATAAGGCCGTTGCTGCCGGCATGAACCCAATGGATTTGAAGCGCGGCATCGATATGGCCGTGACTGAGGTTGTCAAAGACCTCCTCGCCAAAGCCACCAAGATCAACACCTCTGCGGAAGTCGCTCAGGTCGGCACCATTTCTGCTAACGGCGAAAAAGAGATTGGCGAGATGATCGCCCAGGCCATGCAGAAAGTTGGCAACGAAGGCGTCATCACGGTTGAAGAAGCCAAAACGGCTGAAACCGAGTTGGAAGTTGTCGAAGGTATGCAGTTCGACCGCGGCTACCTGTCGCCTTACTTCGTAACCAACCCAGAAAAAATGACTGCAGACCTGGATGACCCATACATCCTGCTGCACGAAAAGAAGCTTTCCAATCTTCAGGCAATGCTGCCCGTGCTGGAGTCGGTTGTTCAATCGTCTCGTCCACTGCTTATCATTGCAGAAGACGTTGAAGGCGAAGCGCTGGCGACCCTCGTCGTCAACAAGCTGCGCGGTGGTCTGAAAATCGCTGCGGTTAAAGCCCCTGGCTTCGGTGATCGTCGCAAGGCGATGCTGGAAGACATTGCAATCTTGACAGGCGGTCAGGTGATCTCCGAAGACATCGGCATCAAGCTGGAAAATGTGACGCTTGACATGTTGGGCACCGCCAAGCGTGTGGCCATCACGAAAGAAGAAACGACCATCGTTGATGGTGTTGGCGGCAAAGACGAGATCGCTGCTCGCGTCAACCAGATCAAAGCACAGATCGAGGAAACCACATCCGACTACGACCGTGAGAAGCTCCAGGAGCGTCTAGCGAAACTGGCTGGCGGTGTTGCCGTGATCCGCGTTGGTGGCTCCACCGAAGTGGAAGTGAAAGAGAAGAAAGACCGCGTCGATGACGCCCTCAACGCGACCCGCGCGGCCGTCGAAGAAGGTATCGTCCCTGGTGGCGGTACGGCTCTGCTGCGTGCGTCTCGCTTCATCGATAGCAAAGGTGAAAACGCTGACCAGGAAGCTGGCATCAACATTGTGCGTCGTGCTTTGCAGTCTCCTGCCCGTCAGATCGCTGCCAATGCTGGCGCAGAAGCATCGGTGGTTGTTGGCGACATTATCGCCAAGAACGAAGCAAGCTGGGGTTACAACGCGCAGACCGGCGAATATGGTGACATGATTGCCATGGGTATCGTCGATCCAGTGAAAGTGGTACGCACCGCTTTGGAAGACGCAGCCTCGATTGCTGGTCTTCTGATCACCACCGAAGCAATGGTTGCTGAGTTGCCGAAGAAAGAAGGCGCCGGCGGCGGCATGCCTGACATGGGCGGCATGGGCGGCATGGGCGGCATGATGTAATTCGCCACAAGCGAATTACGAATTGGACGCCCATCATCGGGAGTGCTCAGATCGGCCAAGGCCGATCTGAGTGGCGGCATGATGTAATTCGCCACAAGCGAATTACGAATTGGACGCCCATCCGCATCTGCTTTAGTTCTGGTCCTTTGGACCAACCACGGGAAATACTCAGATCGGCCAAGGCCGATCTGAGTGGCGGCATGATGTAAGACATCCTCGATGCTCTGGGACTTCGGCGTATGGCGTTGGCGTCCCAACCGCGAGAGTGGCTCAATTGGCTACCCTTGGAATTGGAAAAGGCGGGCAGCGATGCCCGTCTTTTTTGTTGGAAGCTAGCTTTGCGACCAAACGGCCATTTCGGTGCCGCCGGGCTCCTTGAATTGGAAACGCCGACCACCGGGGAATTCAAAAATTTCTTTTGTGATATCAGCCCCCGCCTCGCGCACTTGTTCTAGCATCACCTCTAGATCATCGGCTCTTAAAACGATCAACGGCGCGCGCAGCTCACCACGCTCTATGCCGCCGCCCAAACTGGCACCCTGAATGTCTTTGTAATCGGGCCCGTAATCGACGTACTCCCACCCAAATGCTTTTGAGAAAAACGCCTGTGTTTTCTCCAACTCTGGGGAGGTGAACTCCACATAGTCGATCTTGGTTGGCCCCTCGTTTGTCATAGCGTTTTGTCCTTGTGATCGTTGTCAAAAGACACCGTGGAGTTGAAAGAGAACCAAGTCCATTCTTGCTGATAAGGCCTCATGACAACCTGCTGACCGTTGCAAATTTTGCTCCTGATTGCCGGCTCTGTTCCGCCCTTGGTTGGAGTGATTGAGACCGGCACGTAACAACCGCACATTCGCCTTCGCTCTGTCACTTGCCTGACGGCGCATGACAACCGCACATTCGCCTCCGCCCTGTCACTTGCCTGACGGCGCATGACAACCGCTTGTTAACCTTAACCGTTCACCATAATCGCCATGTTTGCGTGTCAGGTGGCGTTATCCGCTCCTGTCTTTCAGTGGAGTGCGAGCGCATGGTGCGTCGGTTTTTCTGGGGCTTGTTGGCCCTCACCGTTTTTTCTGGCTTTAGCGCCACGGCGGCAATCTCCGCCGATGACTTTTCAGATTTCCCGGAAACACCGGTGATCGAGCGTTTTGACGACGCGTTCCGTGAAGCTGGTTTTTACGTTGGTGCGCGGGCCGGAGCGGTCTTTGCTGACGACTCGCGGTTCACCATCACCGGCCCAACCACCGTAGAAAACGCCTATGAGACCGGGCTCACCGGATCGTTGTTCGTCGGCTTTGAAGTGCCAGACTTCTACTTTGGCGCGGGCGCACGTTTGGAAGCTGAAATCGGATACACCCAGTTGGATGTCGACACGCACACTGTGGCTGGAACACCGGTGGCGGCGGCCAACTCCTTCGGGTCGACAGACGCCTTCACAGCCATGGCCAATCTTTACCTCGATTACAGCATCGGCGCGTTTCGCCCGTTTGTCGGCGGGGGCATGGGCGTTGCGCGCGTGGGGTTTGACAATCATGGCGTCACTGGCAATCTCGGCGTTATGGACGATACCGAAAATGGCCTAGCCTGGCAGGTCATGGCCGGCGTTGGTTTCGATGTTACCAGCGACCTGACGATTGAAGCGATGGTGCGCTACCAGGAAGTTTTAGACGTGGAACTGGTTTCTTCCACGGGCCTGCTCTCGACATCCGATCTGACGTCGACGCAGGTTCTGCTTGGCGCCCGCTATAGCTTCTAACCTGCCGGAAGACTTCACTTAGGGTTACCAAAACCTTACACGGCGGCGGGTTCTTAACGCAGCGAAATCAGTAACTTAGGTGCCGCGTCGCGCGGCATCTTTTTTCTGCCACTCTTTCGCCACGCAAACACCACCACCCCGCCACTGCGCGCGCGAACATCGGGCACAATTGACCGTCATTCACTCCTCAGCTCACGGCCCGGACGGGACCTGTGTGCCCCTTGAACATTTTGCGTGGGGAGAACCCGAGTATGACGTATCTTCAATCTTTCAATCAGAGCACCAGACGACCAGTTGCTCTGGCACTGGCCGTCACGGTTGGTGCATTGGGCGGCCTGTTGGCTGGCCAGGCTCGCGCCGCAGATGTGCCACAAACCTACACACCCGCCCCCGCTCCTTATGTGGAAGAGCGTGTGCAAACCAGCTTCTCACGCTTCGGCCCCTATGTGGGTGTGCGCGGTGGCGGGGCTTGGGCTGATGAAACCAGCTTTGCCATCACAGGCGACACGGTCGAAAACAGCTATGACGACATTAGCCCAACGGGTTCGGTTTTTGCTGGTTATGAGATGGAATTCTTTCCAGGTTTCGGTGGTCGCATCGAAGCAGAACTTGGTTATTCCAGCTTTGAAGTCGACAGCCACACGCTGCGTTCAACTGGTGCCGCTCAAGCTGGTTCGACAGGCGACACCACAGCTTTCACAGGCATGGTGAACGCTTATGTTGATGCTCACCTTGGCGCTTTCCGGCCATTTGCCGGTGTCGGCCTTGGTATGGCGCAGGTCAGCTTCAACGATCATGGTACCGGAGCAGCTGGTGTCCTGATGGACGATGACGACACAAAATTTGCCTGGCAGCTTGCTGGCGGTGTTGGCTATGACCTGACCAGCAACCTGACGCTGGAAGGCATGGTGCGCTATCAGAGCATTATGGATGTTGGTCTGACGTCAACCACTGCAGGTGGTTCGGTTTCCAGCTCCACCGACCTCAACTCGACCCAAGGTTTGCTTGGTCTACGATACCGTTTCTAAGCGCCATCAAGGTCCCGGATACGCTTTGCGTTCCGGGAACTGGTGTTTTGGACCCAAGAAAAAAGCCCCGGCCATATGGCCGGGGCTTTGATGTATCGAGCCTAGGCTTGCGCTACATGGCGGCGCCTTCAATCGCGAAGAACATCGTCTCACCGGAGTGATCATCGACGCCATCATTGTCGGTCGAGACCCACATCGTGCCGTCCTCGGCGATGGCCAAACCCTCAACCTTGTCGAGCACATAACCGCCGGTCGATGTCAGGTAGGGCAAGAGGTCGATGACGAGTTCCGGTTCCAACACGCCAGGCGTTTCACCGAGCGCCACCATTGCGTTCATGGCGGACAATGGCACGCGGGTGATCTGCTTGGTAACCGCACGAGCATCGTGCTGATTGTCACGCTCGATGAAGTAGACATGGTCGCCGTGAGCGACGATCTCCGACAGGCCGACCCAGCCGGTTGATGGTACGGTGAGCGGGTAATGGATTACACCCCACTCTTCGCTGACCAGATTGTAGGACAGCACCTTGGCATGGCCTGCCGGATCATCGGCCCATTCGCGCTGAACGGCGACGTAAAGAACATCGTCAACCCGGGTGATGCCCTCAAAGCCGAAGCGACGCTCGACGCTCGCGAGTTCAACCGGCAGCGTGATATAGTCCTCGATCTCGCCGTCGGCACCCACATGATAGATCGCATGCGGTACCAGACGGTCGGTGCGGCCTTCTGAGGCAATCCAGAAGCCGCCATCACCATCAAGCGCGATACCTTCCATATCCATCAGCTGGGCTGGGCGACCTTCGCGCGTCACATCGATGGCATCGACGATGCGTGCCGGTGTCTGCGAGACGTCGATATGGAAGATGCGCGGCTGCAGGCCGTAGAAGCTGTCGGACACGGCGTAGATCGTGCCGTCCTCGGCCATCACCTGCCCAGAGATGGCGCCCCAGCCCGTGAGTTCGTCCATGCCCGCGCTGGTGAGGTGCGGATAGCTCGCTGGCGCGTCCTGATACTCAAACAGCATCACGTGGGCGCGCGCGCCGGCATCGTCCGTCTCGTTGGCGGAGACCAACAGATTGCGCTCAGGGATCGTCACATAACCTTCTGGACCGATGCCCGATGGCAGAAGCTGCTCCAGAACCGGGTTTGACGGGTCTGAGACATTGTAAACGCCGACAATGGAGCTGCGCTCCGCGCCAACAAACACGTAAGGCGTGCCGCCGAACGTATCAAACGTGACGCTTTCCGGCTCAACGCCTTTGTTGCCGGACCGCTCTTCGGGATAATGGCCTATCTCGACAATGGCGTACTCAAAATCGGTGCCGCTGTCATACACAAGGTCGCCATCCTGGCTGAAGATCGTCCAGCCGCGGCTGCCGCCGTCCATGTCGCCTTCGTTCGCGGTGGCGAAATGGGTGTTATCGATCCAGGTCACGGAGTCCGGCTCGCGCGGTACGGTGATCGTGTCGGAGAAGGTGAGCGCGCCTTCTTCCTCGGTGTCGACGCCTTCCAGCGTGACAGACCCGGCGGAGAAGTGGCTGAGCACTTCACCCTCTGCGGACACCACAACCATATGGTTGTTTTCCTGCAGCGTGACAACGATCTCGCCTTCGCCGTTGATCGAGACGAACTCCGGTTCGGGATCTTCCGGTGCGACATCGGCAAGCCCGGTGATGTCGACCTGTTTCGTCGAGTCGCAGTCGAGCGTGCCGTCGACGATCTGCGTGATCGTCAAATATCCCGCTGGCATCTGGCCGACACGGCCTTCGCCCAAATCCTCATCGCGCTCGTTTTCGATGGCCACCGCAACGAAGGACCCGTCCGGTGCCGCCGCGACGCTGTCGGGCTGGCCGCCCAGATCACAGCTTGCCAGAACCTCGCGGCTGTCCACATCGATGGCATGGAGGACGCCGGACGTGTTGATGTAGTTTTGCGAGGTGTTCTCACCAACAAAAGCGGTGTTGCCGAAAACAGCAACAGAAGTCGGCTCGCCTTCCAGCTCGATTACCCCTGCGGCTGTCGGATTAGCCGGATCGGCGATATTGATGAACCCGATCACTTCTGCCGGGCTGTCGGAATAGACAAGCGTCATACCATCGGCCGTCGCTGAGATGATCTCCGCTGAGGTTTCCTCCGCATCCGGCGTGTTGAGATGCACCGGGAATGAGGCGATGCGGTTGAAGGCGTTGTCAGCGAAAGCCGGGCCGGCCAACGTCGTTGTCGCAGCAAGCGCGACGCCGAACGCGGCAAGGCGCGAAAGCGGTAGGGTCATGATCTTTCTCCCGAGGTGAGTGGTGGGAGAAGGCGCTAACAAGCGCGCGCAACAGATTCATGACGGTCATCGCGAGCTGGAAGCCGGCAGCGCCGTAGCGGCAGTATTCCGCCTGATCGCATGGCAACACCGCGAAGACATGCCTTCTTACGGCGTCTTATTCTAAGCCTACATCATTGACACATCTGCTTGGACTGAGCGTAGTTAATCAACGAATCATTGGTAATCGACTCAACCTGTTTGCGGCTGGGTGGAAGGCTTTGTTTGCTTAGGGGCGGCAACCTATGGGGCTTGGGGACATCCGCAGGGCTTTTTCTTCGACTATTCTGACTGTGTGGCTGACATCCTTGTCGGTGATCTTCGCAAGCAGCGCACCGGCTTTGGCGCAAACGACGCCTGAGGGGCTCATTTGCGCTGGCGGTCCTGATTTTCCTGACACCTTAGATTCCGAATTTCTTGGCCCCCCAGCCACTTTTCAAGCGGCCATTGTTTTTCTCAATTTTGACGCCGACACCTGCGCAGGCACGCCGGGCCCGGTCACTTACGATCTGACGGCCAGTATCTCAACGCCCAACGGAGTCCTCTTGGTCAATAATTTGCTAACCGATGGCGGCCAAGGCTTCACCGCAGGGACCAGCTTTTCCCTTGGCGCGAATGTTCACAATGCCACGTTTAACGGCGCGCCTTATGTGTCTGGAACACAGATAGCCGCTGCCAACGCCAATGGTACATTTATTTTCAGCTATGACGGGCAGCGCTATCAGTTCCAAATCGTGATTTCCGGTGCGGAGTTACAGGCATTCCGAATTGAGCTGGCGCCTGACCAAACAGCGTCCCAGCAAAATGCCGGCTCCAACATCCTGTTCCAGCAGGCCGGCAACAACATTTCGACTGGCGTCGGCAATGCCATTGCCGAGCGTTTTTCAGGCGGTGACGGGACACAAGCAAGCTTTGCGAGCAACGGATCGGCGTTTTCAGCCTATGTCAGCTTGCACGGCATTGGTCACGCCGCACGGGACAGGCGCGCCGCCCGCCTTGCCATGTATGAGGCCGACGACGCGCTGGGTGCTATCGAAACAGCTTTCTCTCATTCAGATACGGCCCAGAGCGAGACCTCCCATGCTTTGGGCTTCAAGTCCGCTGCGGACACTGCCTCAACATTGGTGCAGGACGACGCGCCACGGCTCAACATTTGGGCACGCGGAACCTTCACCCATTATGATGGCGATGCTTTTTCCGGCGACACCTGGAACGGTATTGCCGGTATCGACTACCTGATAACCGAAAATGTTCTCATCGGTTTGCTGGGTGGCTATGAGAACGGCGATTTCACGTTTCAGGCCAATGATGGCGCCTTTGATGGTGCAGGTGTTTCCGTTGGTGCCTATGTTGGCATACGACTTGCCGAGAGCGTTGTTTTGGATGGATTCCTGACACATGCCTGGCTCGACTACGACAACCGCGCCGGCACCGTCACCGGGTCCACCGATGCGACCAGGATCATGGTCTCCATGAACCTCACCGGCCACTATGAAGTGGCGGATGGCTTTTACATTGAGCCCAATGCGCGGATTTTTTACGCCCACGAACAGCAAGCCGCCTATACCCAGTCGAACGGTATCGTCGCGGCGGCAAACTCCGTCGATTCTGGCCGCGTGTCGATCGGTCCACGGCTGCGCTACACGCATCATGACAGTGCCAGCGGAACCTGGTCGATGCATGCCTCACTTCATGGCGAGTATGATCTTTCCTCCGAAGTCCAAACCGACACCACGCTGCCCGATTTTGATGGTCTCTTGTCAGCGCGCGCTGCGCTTGGCGTCTCCACAACGCTGCTTAACGGCTGGTCTATCAGTTTAGACGGCGACATTGGTGGCTTGGGCTCGGGTGCGTTCACCAGCTACTCCGGCTCCGGCAAGATCCGCATCCCGTTCAACTGATTGCCCCGAAAAGCGGCCTACATCGCCTTCAGGCGGGCAAGCTCAGCTGGTTTTTCGATGCAATAGTAGCCAGAAATGCGTGAGATCAGCCCGTCGCGCTTCCACGTGTTGAGGATGCGCGAGACATTCTCGCGCGCCGCACCAACCATGCCGGCCAGATCCGCTTGGCTCACCTTATAGTGCACCAAAAGCCTGTCATCCGGCAGTTCCTTGCCGAAGGTTTCGCCCAATTGAAGCAAGGCAACGGCGACGCGCCCTGGCAAAGGCAGAAATGAGCGCGCCGCCAGCACATCATTGGCTTGTCGCAAGCGATGCGAAACCAGTGAGAGCATATGACGGTAGACGGCAGGGTTGGCATCCGAAAAGCGGTCAAAATCAGCTTTGTCGATGCGGGCGACCTGCGACTTTTTGATCGCCTGCACGGTGGCCGAACGTGCTTGGCCATCCAGCAGAGCCATCTCACCCACAACGTGTCCTGGCCCCAAGATAGCAAGCAACTGCTCAGAGCCTTCGGCGGAGATCACCGCCACCTTCAGGCTGCCTTCCAAAATTGCGTACATGGAATCGCCAGGGTCACCGGCGACGAACAGAACCTCATTGGTGGAAAGCGTCATCTCCCGCGCAAGATTGGAAAGGCCGGTGGCCAAGTCTGGGTCGAGCCCAGCCAGCGCTAAGCTCTCGGTGAAGATGTTCGCCCCATGCATAGTTGTTTGTCTCCTCAGATCACCTTCTTGCCGCCAAAGGTGCACAGCATGACCGCATCTGCGCCGCGTTGTGGACTGAACGGCCAGTTAGGAAGGCGTCAAGAAAGCCCATCGCGGGCTTTTCGTCCAGTGTCTGGGGTGAAGATGGCCCAACGTCATTCCTGTGATGGTCAACACAGTGGGCGATGGCTGGGCGCACTACAACAGGGTCACGTTAACCGATGATCAACCCTAAACGCAGGATCGCTCCCATGACCCGCTCTTTGAACCCTTCGATGACCCGCATGTTCCTCACGACTGTTTTCAGCATGACTGTCCTGGCTGCTTTCGTTTTGGTCGCAACATTTGATCAAGGCGCACAAGCAAGCACGAGCACAGCGCTCACCGGCGCCGACGTGCTGGCCGCTATGACCGCACCAGCCAACAACTAAACCCACCCCAACATTGAAAAAGGCCCAAGCCGATGTCCCGCCTTACCTTGATCGCTCTTACCGGTGTTTTTGTTCTTTCCGGGCTGGCTGTAGCCTTGGTTGGCGGCGCAGAGGCCCGCAGTACCGGTGAGGGAACGCTGATGGTCGATCAACCACAGCTAGAGCAGAGTGTGGAGCGCTGTTCGCTTCAGCCTTACCGGGTGACCCATCCCGACAATGGCACGCGTATTCTGGTTCTGCGCAAAACCTGCTAGTCAGCCTTGCCGGCGAGGCTTGCTAAGTGGGTTTGGCGCCCCACATCTGGGGTATGACCAACCAGACCTCGCCCGTTCAAGGCACCACAACGCTCCATCCGATTGAAGATGTCGGCAACTATCCGCGTCCCCCTCTTCTGGAACCTGCCCCCTACCCCATTTTGATCACGCTGGGTGGCAGGGACATCGCATCAACGCGCAACGCTTATCGCGTACTCGAAACTTTCCACCCGCCAACCTACTACATCCCTCCGGAAGATGTTGCTGAGGATGTCCTCACACCCAATCCGAGCCGCTCTGTTTGCGAGTGGAAAGGTCCAGCGCGCTATTTCGATGTCCATGCTGGCAGCAAGAAACTTGAGGCCAGCGCTTGGACTTATCCCAATCCGGTGGAGCGGTTTGCAGTCATCAAAGACCATCTGGCCTTTTACTGTCACCCGATGGATCGCTGTTTGGTGGATGGTATTAAAGCCTCACCCCAGCCTGGCAATTTTTACGGCGGCTGGGTCACGCCCTGGATCACTGGCCCCATTAAAGGTGCACCGGGATCCACGCATTGGTGAGCGACCACGCCGATTTTTTCGACCTTTGCTGATCCACTCCCAATCAGCCTACGTAGTTATGCGTGAGAGTGTGAGTCGACCGCGTTCCCCCGAGCGAATGTCGGCACCCAAAAGCGCTTTCAATTCGCCAATGCGTTCCCCGATGCGCAGTTAAGGCAATATCGGCCGTCCTCACCCCCGGGGACGGCCCTTTTTTTTAGATGCCCAGGGCTTGGTAGACCGGCGCAAACGCCTCGGCTGATCCGTCAAGCACGTATGTGAGCTCTCCGATGGTGATCGATGTTGCGCCGCGCGTGCGCAACCAATCGGTTAGCTCCCAAATACGAGCTTTCTCCACATGCAGCACCAGCGATCCCTGTCCTGCGACCGCGCCAAACGGTGCAGTACAGCCGAAACGATCTGAGGCTTCTCGGAAGGTTTTGGTTTGCTCGCCAATGGCGGTGCGAACCTCAAAAATGTTGGCCGCCCTATCCTGTGCCGCGATGCGTGAAAGCATGGCTTTGAGTTTGCTGGAAGGACTGCCAACCCACTCGGCTTGCTTTGAGGCAACCAGTGTTGCCTCGCTTTTCAAGATCACGCCATCGGACAGGATACGCAAATGGTTGGCGCTCAGCGTCGACCCCGTCGTGGTAATATCCACGATGAGATCGGCAGCACCAGACGCCGGCGCGCCTTCGGTGGCGCCTAAGCTCTCCACAATCCGATAGTCGGCCACACCATGAGCGCGGAAGAAGTCGCGCGTCAGGCGTACATATTTGGTCGCCAGGCGCATGCGGCGGCCATGGCGCGCACGAAAACCAGCGGCCACATCATCCAGATCGTGCATCGTCTGCACATCGATCCAACTGTCGGGCACGGCGACAACAACATCGGCAAACCCGAAATTGAGCGGAACAACCGAGACAGTTGTCGCATCTGGATCAGCGATTTTCTCGTGCACCAAATCCATGCCTGTGACACCAAGATGCACGGTGCCAGCGGCAAGTTCACCGGCGATTTCTGAGGCAGACAGAAACGCAACCTCAACATCATCCAAGCCTTTGATCACCCCACGATAATCGCGCGCGCCACCTTTTTTGGCGATTTGCAACCCGGCATGTTCGAAATAAGCCATGGTTGCTTCTTGCAGGCGTCCCTTAGACGGGATGCCAAGAATGAGAGGCTGATCACTCATTGGTCATCTCCGTTAGGGAGGCGATCTAACCAGAGCGCGGCGCCGACGGCAGGCACAGTTTTGTCGGCGCCAAGGCGTTCCATCAACCCGTCAAACCTTCCGCCGGATACCGCAGGCGGTGTCGTGCGATCTTCAGAATCGCGCATCTCGAATGTGAAGCCAGTGTAATAGTCCAGGCGACCGCCTGACCAACCGCAGAAGGTCATGCTGGAGACGGGCAGATTGCGCTCTTCGAAAGCATTCAAGCGTTCGGTGAACTGATCGATCACTGGGTCCAACGGCAGCGAAGCAACGCTGGCAAGACGCTTCAAAAGGTCCGTGGCATCGCGCGCAGGCACTTCCAGATGTATCAGCGCTTCCAGGCAGGTTAATGCCGCGTCGGGCAACGGATCAGCAGCAAAGCGCGCTGATTTTTCGATGAACCTCTCAGCGATCTCTGCGGAGGTTCTCCCTCCCACCGGTTCGATGCGCGCCAGTGCCATCAGACCCTCGACCAGTTTGCGCGCTTCATCGGGGTCCGCGCCCGACAACGTCATCAATAACCCTGGTTCATCATCGCCCGCTGGGCGGCTAACCTCTTCCAATGCGGCTTCGACGCGCGCGCGTGACCCCAACGCACGGCGCAAACGACGGGCCGCGCGCGGCGCAAAACCAAGCCCCTCGACAAAGGCGGTGAAAATGGCCGAGTCGCCGAGTGTGATGGAAGGCTCAACAAGTCCCCCAGCGGACGCGAGCGAGGCCGACAGCGCCATCACTTCAGCGTCGGCAGCAAGCGTGTCTTCACGACCAATGCTTTCAATGCCAGCTTGAATGAACTCGCCACTTTCACCGGGCCGGAACCGGAACGCTGGATCGAGATAGCCATAGTTTACGGCGCGGCTCGCATCGCCCGTCTCCATGTGATGGCGACAAATAGGGATGGTGAGTTCGGGCCGCAGACAAAGCTCGGTGCCCGCCTGATCCTCGGTGGTGAACAGGCGCGTGCGGATATCTTCGCCCACCAGATCAAGAAAGATGTCGGCAGGCTGAAGGATTGGCGTTTCCACCGGCATGTAGCCGGAGGTTTCAAGCAGCTCAATGATTTGGCGGCGACTCATGATGCGTCTGCCTCTTGCTCAGCGAGGCGTTTTTTCACCTCATCCACAAGACTGTCGGCAGGCACCTCAAACTGGCCGGGGCGGGCAGCTTTATAGTCGGCATTGGACTCAAAAGCAGCCGCCTCGCGCTTGCCCTCAATCATATCTTTGATGCTTACAAGCGGACGGGGATTTCCATGCTCATCGAGAGCATTTCGTTCGTTGCTGCCTTGAATGATACAGATCGGCGCGTTCCGCCGATCAGCGTAGTCGAATTGCTTTCCGATCTTTTGTTTCGGATTGCCCTGGAACATTTCCGCGCGGATTCCCGCCTGACGGAGGTCTTGGACCATACGTTGGTATCCGGCCAGCGCATCGATGTCGCGGTCCATCACGCAGACGACGACTGGGCCTTGTGGCGTATCGGTGGAGATTTTGCCAAGGTTTTTCAGCGCGGTCATCAGGCGCGACACGCCGATGGAGAAGCCCGTCGCCGGCACCGGCTCGCCGCGAAAGCGGGAGACCAGTCCATCATAGCGACCGCCGCCCCCGACCGAGCCGAAGACAACCTCCTCGCCCTTCTCATTGGTCACAGGGAAGAGCAGCTCGGCCTCATAGACCATGCCAGTGTAGTACTCGAGACCACGGACGACGGAGGGATCAATCTTGATACGTACCAAATCATCGGGATCACTCCCTTCACAATAACCGGATCGGCTGCAAATTTCGAAGAGATCAGATAGGTCTTTAATGCCACGGTCTGGCGCGCCGACTGACTGCATCAGACCGTATAACCTCGTAACCGTCTGCATTGATGTTTGCCCTACACCAAATAGCGCAAGTACGTTCTCAATTTGCCCCTCGTACAACAAGCCAGCGCCCTTGGTGAAATCACCACTCTCGTCCTTGCGGCCTTCACCGAGCAGTAGCTCCACCCCCTCGACTCCAAACTTATCCAGCTTATCAATCGCCCGAAGGACAGCCAGCTTCTGGCCCTCATCGGTCACGCCAATGGCTTCCATGACGCCATCGAGCACTTTGCGGTTGTTTACGCGGATAACGTACTGGCCGCGCGGGATGCCAAGCGCTTCCATCGTGTCAGCCATCATCATGCACATTTCAGCGTCCGCCTGGACGCCCGGCGCGCCGACGCTATCAGCATCGAACTGCATGAACTGGCGGAAGCGGCCCGGCCCCGGCTTTTCGTTGCGGAACACATACCCCGCCCTATACGAACGATACGGCTTGGGCAGCGCGTCGTAGTTTTCGGCCACATAGCGGGCGAGCGGCGCGGTGAGATCGTAGCGCAGGCTCATCCACTGCTCGTCATCATCCTGCACCGAAAACACACCCTCATTGGGCCGGTCGGTATCGGGAAGGAACTTGCCGAGCGTGTCGGTGTACTCAAACAGCGGGGTTTCAACGGGGTCAAAACCGTAGCGCTCATAGACCTCGCGGATTTTGCCCATCATCTCATCGAGCGCGCGAATATCCCCCGCGTCGCGGTCGATGAAACCGCGCGGCAGACGAGCTTTGACCTTTTGAGGTTTGCCTCCACGAGGCTTCTTTTTCTTCTCGGACATTCTTGGGCATTTCACGCGTTATCGAGCACTTTCGGTGAACACGCGTTCACCTCAAAGACTCTCTGTCTTTATTTTCTCGCGTTTTCGGACGCAAAACCGGCACCCACCTTTGCCGAAAACGCTCCAGAGGTACGCCGCGAGGGATAGACGCGTGGGCAGGGGGATGCAAGCGCACAGCCTGACGTCACCCGCCTAAGTCCCGCATCTGATGCCGGACCTCGATGCTCACCTGTTCGAGACCCCGGGCCACACGCCAGCGCGATGCCCGGGGCTTTTAGGATGCTGGCACCTTAAACGCCGCGCGTTCAGCTTCCTGCTCGCCATAGCGGAAGCAAGCTTCCTCATGATCATTCACCAGACCCATGGCCTGCATGAAGGCATAACAGGTGGTGGGGCCGACAAAGCTCCAGCCGCGCTTCTTCAAGTCTTTGGAAAGACGCGTTGACGTTGGGGTTTTGCCAAGGGTGCGCAGAGCTTCCAACGTATTGCTTTTGGGGCGCTCATCAGCAGGCGGTAGGTAGCGCCAGAAGAAAGCAGCCAGCGACCCGGCTTCTTCTACCAACTCCAACGCCCGCGCGGCGTTGTTGATGGTGGAGCGGATTTTGCCTTGGTGACGAACGATGCCAGCATCGGCCAACAGACGCTCGACATCATTCTCGCCATAGGCAGCGACTTTGGCAAAGTCGAACCCATCAAAAGCGGCACGAAAATTCTCGCGCTTTTTCAGAATCGTCAGCCAAGAAAGGCCGGACTGAAAGCCTTCCAAGCAGATCTTTTCGAACAAGCGCTGATCGTTGGTGACGTGCTTGCCCCACTCCTCGTCATGGTAAGAAACGTAAAGCGGGTCGCTGGAAACCCAGAAGCAGCGGTGCGGCGTGTCGGCGGAGTTTGTCATGAGGCTTTTGTGGCGCGGATTAACGCACTGCGCCACCTGAATTCGCACTGGTCCTGACGTCTACTGTCAGGATGCTTTGACCAGCTTGGCCACCAAGCGCCTGGTGATCGGCGCGACCACCAGAACAGCGGGAAAGGCGACGATCCAGGCATTAATCCACGCCGCGATCCAGAGCGTGAAAAAGTCTGGCGGCAAGCCAAGCGCGCGCCAGGTGGCAATACCTGACACCAGCAGCGACATCAGGCCGGACAAGATGAAACCGAAAAGGACGGGGGCGAAGCGTTGTGGGAGCATGGGCTTTCAATAAACGTTGTCATCGCGGAAGCCGAAGGCTGCCCGGGACCCGAGGCCAACCACATTATTGCCGATCCCGGACAGGCTGCAAGCTGCCTTTCCGGGATGACACTGCAACTAAGCTGCAGGCTGCTCTTTGATGAAGTTGCCGGTTTGCAAATCTTGCACAGCCTGCATCAACTCCTCGCGGGTGTTCATCACGATTGGCCCGTGCCACGCCACCGGTTCTTTGAGTGGTTGGCCGGAGACCAACAAGAACCGCATGCCATCGGGTCCAGAGCGAGCAACGACTTCGTTGCCTGAATCAAAGTGCACCAGCGTGCGATCACCCGATAGGTCGCGGATGTTCAGCTCTTCGCCGGCGAACTCTTTTTCCACCTTCACGCCCACGGGATTGGAAGCATCGCGGAAGGTCCCAGAACCGCCAAAAATATAGGCGAAGGTGCGCGCATAGGTTTCCACCGGGAAGCTTTTCTTGGTGTTGGGCGGCATGGAGATATCCAGAAACAGCGGGTCAGCCGCGATGCCGTCGACCGGGCCCTTTTTGCCCCAAAAGTTGCCGATGACGATTTTCACGCGGGTGCCATCGTCATCAATGATCTCTTCGACGTCCGAGCCAGCAATGTCCTGGTATCGCGGTGTGGTCATCTTCAAGCTTGAGGGCAAGTTTGCCCAAAGCTGAAACCCATGCATCTGGCCTTTCGCGTTTCCGCGCGGCATCTCCTGATGCATGATACCGGAACCGGCCGTCATCCACTGCACGGAGCCTGCGCCAAGCGTGCCTTTGTTGCCAAGACTATCGCCGTGCTCGACCTCGCCTTCCAGCACATAGGTGATGGTTTCGATGCCGCGATGGGGGTGCCACGGAAAACCCTTGAGGTAGTGCTCGGGGATATCGTTGCGAAAATCATCGAACAGCAGAAAGGGATCAGACAGGTCTGTGTCACCAAAACCAAAGGCGCGGTGCAGATGTACGCCAGCGCCTTCCATTGTTGGAACGGCTTTGGACTCTTGCAAGACAGGGCGGAAGCTCATGATTCAAACTCCTCAAACAGGGGTGCTACAGATGGGGATCACCTGGCGCGTTGAGAAGCAAGATAGTGCGTCAGCGCCCTTTGCCATAGGGCAACAGAAAACGACGCATTGTTCAATTTTGGTGAACACGAACACGTGCAAGTACGACCACTATCTCTGTGATTGTCCCAGAGATCCATTGCTATGAGCACTTAGTGCGCCCAAGGTTTGGCTTGCTCCTTGACATGGATGCTGCACCTTAAACCGCCACCCCCGTTGGCTCGCGATCCAACGGGGTGACACCTGTTTTTTGTGGCTAACCTTTTTTAGCTCACTTAAGTACCAGTTGTATCGCTCGACGCAGATCAATCGAACAGAGCGTCGATATCGTCCTGGCTGGCGACATTGGTGTCTTCGGCCATGGCCGGACCATTGAGCAGTGCGGCGTCGCCCTTCGGACCGACGTCTAAGATTTCAACTTCTTCGAAGCTCTCCATTCCGCCCCAGATGTCCATCATGGAGTCGATGCGTTCCTCAATGAAGCGCATGGTTTTGACCACTTTGGTGATCCGCTGGCCAGTAATGTCCTGGAAGTTACAGGCCTCAAAGATCGTCATAACGGCTTCGGCTGCATCATTGGCCATGCCTTGATCATCACCCGAAAGCTTCGCCGACAGGTTGCCAACGCGGTCTTCCACGGTTTCTGCAGCCGTCAGGATCGCCTCGGTCGCCTGTTCAGTGCCAAGAACCACAGCATCGAGCTCATCGGTGACCTTGCCCAGTTCTTTGCCCTGGAAACCCGACTGATGCAGTGTGGCGATCTCAGTCTTCGTTTGTTGGATGGCCGAGCGAATGGCCGACATCTCCGCCTCGAGCCGCTTTACCTCGGCCATCTCCTTGTGGAAACTATCGATCTTGGCCTGGTCGAGCTGCTCGGCAGGCTCGATCATAGACTTCAGCTCGGCAATGGCGTGAAGGATGGTTGCCGCATCACCACCAACAATCGATGTTGGCGTTGATTGACCAACAGCCCTGGAATGTCCGCCGGTCACCCTGCCAACAGTTTGCCCATTCATTGATGCTTCAATGCGAAATGCTTTGCGCTGTGCTTGCGCCATGTACCCAACCCTTTACGCGGCCTCACCGACGCACAACCTAGACGAGCGAGTGTTAAAAAGATGTTGGCGAGCGTCAGTAATTGCACGAAATAACGCAACCATCGCCTCACTTGCTGAAAACGCTTGGGCACGCCATGAAAGGCTGTCGCAAACCAAAGCTTATCACGCCTTATGCTCTTCAGTTTTTTCCTCCAATCCTCGTTGGGCCGAGCTATCGCTGTAGCCGTGATGCTGGTGCTTGGTTCACACGCTTCTCAAGCTCAGAGTGGCTTTTCAGATGCGGCGCTGGCTGATGGTTTTTTTCGGACCGTCTTCGGCCTTGAATACGAGGCAAGCAGCCGCGGCGCGAGCGTTGTCAAAAAATTCGTCGAACCGGTGCGGCTGTATATTGATCACCGCTCGCGGGCAGATCGACGCCTGGCGGTGGAGCAGTTCGTCAGTTCGGTAAACGACGCCGTGCGCGGCTTGGACTTGCAAGTGATCGATGATCCGCTGAACGCTAACTTTACTGTCTATGTGGTTGACCGCGCAGATTATGCTCAGGTCATCCGGGAGGATGTTTACAGATCGTCGCGCGCGCATGTGCGAGGGCGATGCATGGTGCGCGTGCTTACCGGCAGCGGCGGCATCAGCCGCGCGCAGGCCGTGATCGTTTCGAACGAAGGCGACTTTCTGTTTAACCGCTGCTTGGTGGAAGAAGTTCTGCAAGGCCTTGGGCCGCTGAACGATGATCCGACCCTTACCGCTAGCGTCTTCAATGATCAGTCTCGGCATACGCGTTTCATGCTGCATGATCGCTATGTGCTGAACATGCTGTATCACCCGCGGATATTGCCAGGCATGAGCCGTGATGATGTGAACTTGGTGCTGCCCTCGGTGCTTGCCGATGTGCACAGCTGGCTGCGTTAATCGAGCCGGCCAGCGGCTTGCTCATCGCGGCGATCAGCGTCGTCACGGCCGTACTGATATCGTTTCACGTCGGGAAACTCCGGCAGCCAAGCCTCACGCCGAACGGCCCAAATCTCGTAAGTTGGCTTCAACTGATCAGGGGCATCAAGACATCCCAGATGCACTTCGATCTCATCATCAGTTCGGGCGAAAACAGATGAACCGCAGTGCGGGCAAAAGAACCGCCCTTCATAGTCGCGCGTTTCACCTTTGATGGTCACCGCGTCTTTTGAAAAAACCGCAGCAGCGTAAAACAAAGCACCATGGTGCTTTCGGCAGTCCAGGCAGTGGCAAAGCCCAACGCGATCGGGTTGTCCCAGCGCCTCAAGTCTAACCTCGCCACACAGGCAACCGCCAGTGAACCGATCCATGATGTTTCTCCTGTTCGAACCTTATTAAGTGCATCGAACGTTTGACGTGATCCACCGCAGTGAAACAGTTGATTAACCCTCTGCCCTAACGCGCGCTTTACCACATCTTTTTGCGCGCGATTCACCATGAACAAAGCAATACCGGCTTTATGGGCATCTGACGCGGCTTTTCGGATTTTGATTCACCATTCCCTTGGCGCTCTCTGGCCTTCTAGAGCCTGAGTTTGCGGCGCTGTGCGCGGCAATCGTCTTCTTTGTCAGGTGTAAGGACGGTTCGTGATGGATTACGGGATTTGGACAAGCAAGGCTCTGCTGGGGTTGGGCGCGCTGACCATGTTGGTTGGGGTGACAATGAACGATGCGCAGGCCCAGTCAGTCAGCTATCATGCGGGCTCACCTTATGTGATCTTGCACGATGAACGCTCTTCGCCGTGGCTTCTTCAGCTTCAACCCAACTATGCGCGACAACAGCATCATGCGCGCCAACAGCAGTATCAGCGATCGCTAAGTGGCCGCATCGTTACGCGCCCAACGCTTCAAACGCGCCCTGGGCTTCGCCCACAAGTGCAGCAGGCGAGCATTGAGCCGACCCACCAGCTCAATCCGATTTTTCTGCCTCAGGTGGTAAGTTATGACACTCACCACGCTGTGGGCACGATCATTGTCGATCCACACAATCGCTTCCTCTATTTGGTTGAAGAGAACGGGCAGGCGCGCCGCTATGGCGTGGGTGTTGGTCGCGCTGGCTTCGGTTGGTCGGGTACGGCCACCATTCAGCGCCGCGCCGAATGGCCTCGCTGGACACCGCCGGCCTCGATGATCGAGCGTCAGCCGGAGCTGGAAGAGTGGCGCCACGGCATGCCGGGCGGCGTTGACAACCCGCTGGGTGCCCGTGCGCTCTACCTTTATGAAGGCGGTCGCGACACGCTCTATCGTATTCATGGCACCAATCAGCCCTGGACCATTGGTCAGGCGATGTCATCGGGTTGCATCCGCATGCGCAACGAGGACGTGACCGACCTTTACGAACGCGTACAAATTGGCGCGCGCGTGGTGGTTCTGTAGACGACACATCATCTTCTAAGACGGATCAAAAGGCAGCTTTCGAGCTGCCTTTTTTACGTCAAATCTGATGGGTCGAGATCGTAAGCTTTGCCGAATCCGCCGTTGAGAAATGCACGTTCAGGTGTGATTTGCCAAAAGTGAAAATCGCCGAAATCGGCGTACAGTTTCGCTTTGGGATTGCGGCCCAGATACGCGGCACGTGCAGCATCGCGTGACGATTGGAGGACCCGAGCTGCCCGTCCGACCAGCGTTAAGCGCGGATGGGTAAGAGGGTCGCCGCCCGGCTTATTGATCTGGCCAGGTTCACCGATGAGCAGCGAGCAACGCCCATCAGCGGCAAGAGCAGCAAAGTGGGCTGATAGCTCCGACATCAAGAGCAGCGGCGCACCTTCGGCATCCAATCCGAAGCCGACGCGCGTCACCAAAGGATGGCCCGTTTCGGGCTCAAGATGGGCGAGCGCGGCAAAGGGAGCTTTGTCGAGCAAAGCACGAGCCATGGCGCGTGCTTCATCATCGACGGGTCGGATGGTCGATGTCGTTTTTTCTGGTGTTGTCATGCCCCGCTTTATGCGACAGCCGAACGGCGCGATCCAGCGGTAAGGTGAAGTGGTACGATCTGGCTTCCGCGGGCATCCAGCTGGGTGAAGGCGTCCGGTTCCACGGCCTGCCAATTGGCCGCAATGCCGTCAAGCGGTTCGGAGGCAATCGTCCAGCCACCATCGGCATTCTGACGCTTGTAGAGCGTCGGGCAATGGGCGTCGCTTGCATGGCGGAAGGCGTAGATGGATACGCCATCGCTGAGCACGCAGGTCAAGCGAACCGCCTGCCTGCCCTGCCCGTAACAGCTGCGCTGGGCCAGCAGCGCGAGGACCGCGCGCACGGCCCCAGCCGGATCATCATTGAGGCCATAGGTGAGCAGCAGCAGGAAAATCAGCTCAGAATCTGTCGAGCCGCGCCGCTGGGCATACAGTTCGTCGGGCAGCAGCGCTTCAAGCGAACGGCGGATGCGCTCGATATCGGGCACCTGCCCGTTGTGCATGAAAGTCCAGTTGCCATGGGCGAAAGGGTGGCAATTGACCCGCGATGTCTCCCCGGTGGTCGAGGCACGCACATGGGCCAGGAACAGGCGCGAGCGGATCATCCGACAAAGGCTCAGCAAATTGCCATCCGACCAGGCCGGAAGCACATCGCGGTAGAGGCCGGGTTCACGCTGGCGGTCGTACCAGGCAAAGCCGAAACCATCACCGTTGACCGCAAGCTTGGCCTCTGCGGCATGCTGGCTCTGTTCAAGCAAGGAGTGTTTGGGCTCGACTATGATCTGGCCCAGGGGAATGGCGGGTCCGAGATAGGCAGCGAGGCGGCACATCGGTTAGTGGCGCGCTTCCATGCGGGCGTGCAGCGTCTTGATCAGGCGGCTGGCGGTCGTTTCAAACAGTGGTGGAATGATCGCGTGGATCAAAGCGGCGAGACCGGCACCAAAAAGGGTCAACGCGAAAGTGCCCGCGAAGCGCATATGCTCAAAATAGGTTTCATTGACGCTGGCAGGATGATCAACGAACCCACGCCAGAAGCTTTTGCGTGGCTGCGTATCGACATGATCCGTCATGATGAACCTCCTCTAAAGTGACGTATCAAAGATCGCACAATCACGCCGGGCAAACATCCCAATGATGATTGGATTTCTGGCATTTTTGGGATACAATCTCTTCTATGAGCTACCAGTTCGACGAAATGGATCGCCGTATCCTCCGATTGCTGCAACGTGACGCATCGATGAGCATGGATTCGTTGGCGGAATGCGTTCACCTTTCGCGCAATGCCTGTTGGCGACGGATCAAGAACATGGAAGACGCGGGCGTGCTGACCGGACGCGTCGCGCTGGTTGATCCGCAAAGCGTTGGCCTTGATCTCATGACTTTTGTTTTGGTGCGCACCAACCGGCACGATGCCGACTGGCTGAAGACATTCAATAAGGCCGTGCAAGATCTGCCGGAGATAGTCGGCGCACACCGCCTCTCTGGCGATCTGGATTACATTTTACGTGTGCGTATCGCCAATGTGCGCGCCTATGATGCCTTCTATCAGCGGCTCATCGAACGGGTGCCAATCTCCGATGTGTCGGCAAGTTTCGTGATGGAAGACATCAAGGACACAACCGAACTGCCGCTTTAGCACCGTTGCTCTTACCGGCGGAAGCGCCCATATCCAAAGCATGCCTTCGACCAGCGCCCTGATCAGTGGATTCCTTGTGGCGGCCTTTGCCGCCATGGCACTGGTACTTTGGGCAAGCCAAGGTGAGGCGAATGAAGACGGCCTGCTGATCGCTGTCTTTCCGCCGACAGCCGATGAACGCTCTATCATGCAGGCTATTGCTGCAGCCGACGGGACTTTCGTCCGTTCAAGTCTGCCGGAAACAATCATTATTGCCCACAGCAACGAGCCCGGCTTTGCCGACCGATTGAAGACGGAAGGCGCGTGGCTAACTTACTCCGACGCGCCATTCGGAAATGGACTTGCGGGGTGCCTGGCATTGGCCACCGTGCCGCTTCAAAGGGCCGGAATTTCCACCCCGTAGCGGTCGGGGCGTCCTCGGGCTTTACCCGAGACTGACAATGTCGCTCTATTCCGCTGCTTGCATCCAGCTTGGCTCTGGCAGGTGATCGGTCACCTCGCGACCGCGCATCAGCTCAATCAGCTCATCGGGCATGCGTCCGCCATAGGCCCAATTTAAGAGTTGCACCGTGTGAATAATCGGCAAGTCCGTGCCGGTGCCGATCTGTGTCATGCAGCCAATGTTGCCGGTCGCGATCAGCTCCGGATTGGTGCTTTCGATGTTGGCGACCTTGTTGTCGCGCAGCTGGCGCGCGATCTGCGGCTGCATAATGTTGTAGGTGCCCGCCGACCCACAGCACAGATGGCCCTGGGGCACATCTTTCACGGTGAAGCCCGCCGCTTTGAGCAGCGTCTTCGGCGTGGTCGTGATTTTTTGGCCGTGCTGCATCGAGCAGGCTGAATGATAGGCAAGCGTCAGGCCGGAGACCTGGGTCGGCGCGCCAAGATCGATGCGCTCCAAATACTCGGTGATGTCGCAGGCAAGGGCTGACACTTTTGCGGCGTTCTCCGCATAGGCCGGGTCTAGCCGCAGCATATGGGCGTAATCCTTGATGGTCGTGCCGCAGCCGGATGCCGTGATGATAATCGCATCAAGGCCCTCTCCCTCGACTTCGCGCATCCAGGCATCGACATTGCGACGGGCGTCAGCAAGCGATTTTTCTTCCTTGCCCATGTGATGGACAAGCGCGCCGCAGCATCCTTCGCCTTTGGGCAGAACCACTTCGATGTTTTTGCGGTTCAGAAGATCAATGGTGGCCTGATTGATGCCAGGATTGAGCACCGGCTGGGCGCAGCCGGACAAAAGCGCCACGCGGCCGGCTGGCGCGGCTTCGGGTGCAAAACTCGTGCCCGGTTCCGGACCACGGGCAGGCACCTTGGTTGGCGCCAGCGACAACATCGCCCCAAGACGGGCGAACGGCCCGCCCATGCGGCTCATGATCGGCGCGAAGGGCTTGGCAAACAGCGCCGCCAGAAGCGACAGCCGGAACCTGTTGGGAAACGGCAGCACGAAGGCCAGCGTTTCGCGGATCAGCCTGTCGTGCCAGGGGCGCTTATAGGTGTTTTCGATGTGCGCACGGGCGTGATCGACCAGATGCATGTAGTGCACGCCGGACGGACACGTGGTCATGCAGGAGAGACAGGACAGGCAGCGATCAATGTGCTTGACGGTTTTTTCATCAGCCGGCCGGTCATTCTCCAGCATGTTCTTCATCAGATAGATGCGCCCACGCGGTGAATCGAGTTCATCGCCCAGGATCGAGTAGGTCGGGCACGTGGCGGTGCAAAAGCCGCAGTGTACGCAGGTGCGCAAGATCTTTTCAGAATGTGCAACGTGCGGATCGGCGAGCTGCTCAGCGGTGAAGTTGGTTTGCATTGTACTCTCTAAACCTTCGCCCTAAACGCCAGCATACATGGCGCCGGGGTTGAACAGGCCCTGCGGATCAAGGCTCGCCTTGATGGATCGGGTGAGCGCCATATGCGCCGGTTCCAGCGGATTGAAGACCGGGACATTGGCCTTGATGGCTGGCGGCGCGCGGAACAAAGTGGCGTGGGCGCCCGAGTACGGCTCGCAAGCAGCGCGGATGACATCGGCACCGGCATCGTCCGCAACACGGGTTTGCAGCCATACCAGACCGCCGGACCAATCGTAAAACGCACTGACGGACCGTTGGGCGGCAATCGCAGCCACGATGTCAGGGCCAGCCATGGCCGGGCAAGAAATCCGCCACAGAGCTGCATCGCCATCAGCCGGAAACGCCGCAATGTCGCGAACATCCTTCCAGAGCGCGGTATGATCCTCACCTGAAAGCGCCGACCCGGAAACGCCAAGCGTCTTTTTCAGCTCCGGAATGCGGTAGTCGAGCTGATCGGGAAAGCCTTCCAGGCGCATCAGCGTGCGCGCCGGTTTGCGATCTACGGCGGGCAGATGCGCTGCGCCATTGACCTCAAATGGTGTGCCCATGGCACGACCTAACAGATCGACGCCGTCGCGATCCGACAGCCCTTCGACGACAAGCGTGCGACCTTCGGGCGGACGCGGTGTGACCTTGAAGATCACCTCGGTCAGCACGCCAAGCGTGCCCCAGGCGCCAGCCTGAAGCTTGACCAGATCAAGGCCGGTGACGTTTTTCATCACCCGGCCACCATTCTTGATGATCTCGCCACGACCGTTCACAAACCGCACGCCAATCAAATTGTCGCGGGCTGCGCCGGCCAAGATGCGCCGTGGGCCGGATATGTTGCCAGCCACGACGCCACCAATTGTTGGCTCGCCTTCCGTGCCCAGCGCTGTGCGGTAATCCGCCGGCTCAAAGGACAGGATCTGGTTCTTCTCTGCCAGTGCGGCTTCGATTTCCGCCAGCGGCGTGCCCGCCCATGCACCGATGACCATCTCAGCAGGTTCATAAAGCGTGATGCCCGTAAGGCCGGACAACTTTAGCGTTTCTTCGCTCTGCACCGGGCGTGTGACCGCGCTGCGCGTGCCGCCGCCCTCGATGGTGATGGGGCGACCGGCTTCCACAGCATTGGCGACAAAGTCGGCGACGGCTCGTTCGGTTGTAAGGCTCATCAGGCCGCCTCACCGGTTTGAACAGGCTCTGCTTTCAAACGCCCTTCTAATGGGAAGACTTTGGCCGGGTTCATCAGCCATGCGCGGTCGAAGACAGCGCGCACACGCATTTGCTGATGCAGATCTTCTTCGTTGAACTGATCGGTCATCAGGTCGCGTTTTTCGATACCAACGCCATGCTCACCGGTCAGGCAACCACCAACCTCGACGCACAGGCGAAGGACATCATTGCCAGCCAACTCCGCCTTGTCGCGTTCTTCGGGGTCATTGACGTTGTAGAGGATGAGCGGATGCAAATTGCCGTCACCGGCATGGAAAACGTTGGCCACGCGTAGTCCATAGCCTTTGACGATTTCATCGATCCCTTTGAGCACGCGAGGCAACTGGCCGGTTGGGATTGTCCCATCCATGCAAATATAATCGGCGATACGCCCTGTCGCGCCGAAGGCGGATTTGCGGCCCTTCCAGATCGCGGCGGCTTCCATTGCCGACTCGCTCTCTTTGATGCGCTTGACCTTATGCTCGCGTGCGATCTTGACGATTCGCGCCAACATCGCATCCATCTCGGCCTCGGAGCCCTCGACCTCGATGATCAGCAACGCATCGACGTCCATCGGATAGCCGGCCTTGGCGAAGCCTTCGCAGATGTCGATGGCCGGCTTGTCCATGAACTCCATAGCCACCGGAACGATGCCCTGGGCAATGATGTCGGCAACGCAGGTGCCCGCGTCGAGCGCGGTGTCAAATCCGAAGAGAACCGGGCGCGCGCCCTCTGCTTTGGGCAACAGCCGCACGGTCGCCTCGGTGACGATGCCAAGCTGCCCTTCGGAACCACACAGCAAACCAACCAAATCATAGCCTGGCCCATCAAAGCTTTCGCCGCCGAGATCAACCACCGTTCCGTCCATCAACACCAGCTTCAGACCAAGCAAGTTGTTGGTCGTCACGCCATACTTCAGACAGTGTGCGCCGCCGGAGTTCATCGCGATGTTCCCACCGATCGTGCAGGCAAGCTGCGAAGACGGATCGGGGGCGTAAAAGAAACCATCCTTGGTCACAGCATCAGACACGGCAAGATTGGTGATTCCAGCCTGCACAATGGCTGTGCGATTGGCATAGTTGATCGAAACGACGGAGCGCATCTTCGAGAGGCCAATCACGACCGCGTCTTCCTGTGGGATGGCACCGCCAGCCAGCGATGTTCCTGCACCGCGCGGCACCACCGGCACGCCATGAGCGTTGCAGAACTTCATGATCGCGGCGACTTGTTCAGTTGTTTCCGGCAACACGACGGCCAACGGCACACGGCGATAGGCAGTGAAAGCGTCGGTTTCGTAAGGCACCAACTGCTTGGGATCGGTAATCACGCCCTCTCCAGGCACAATGGAGCGCAACCCGTTGGTTATCTGCTCGCGCTTACCAACAATCGCAGCGTCCGGCTGCGGCATTTCAATGAACCCCATGGCCCCCTCCTCATTGCGGCACGGTTGAATGGGTGCCAAGTGACCGGGTTTGCCCGTCACATTTCCTTAGAAACCTTAGCATCCAAAACAGCGCCTAGGGCGTACATCCCTCTACTTAGGGTTTTTGCATTATGGCGCTTCATGCCTCAAACGAGGTTCAGTGGTCAAGTTTTTTTACCTCTCGACGAAGATTGCAATATATTGTAGAAACTACTTATATAAAGAAAATTGAATGCTTGCACTGCCCTGACATCGTCAAATGTTGGATGTCGAACGCGGGCAAAACGAGATTTCGACCAACGGCACAGAGTATGGTCTTTGTGGCGCAAAAGAGCTTAAGAGATGCCGGTTTCAGGCTCTGTCAATGGCTCACCAAGGTAGGATTGGCACACGCAGATGAGCAACTTTCTCGATCTGGAGATATTCGCCCGCGTTGTCGCGGCCGGAAGTATGTCGGCTGCCGCTCGTGATATGTCGCTGTCGCCAGCTGTCGTGTCAAAGCGCCTGCGTCGCCTGGAAGATCGCCTCGGCACTCGTTTGCTTCAGCGCACCACCCGGCAAATCGCACTGACCGAGGCCGGCAAAGGTTTTTATGAGCGTGTGGTGGCCATTCTTGCCAGTGTTGAAGAGGCCGAGAGTTTCGTCACACGGCGATCGGCCATGGCCTCCGGCGTGCTGAAAATCTCAGCTCCTACCAGTTTCGGTCGCATGCATGTCGCGCCGCACCTTGCCTCATTCATGGCCGCCCATCCAGAACTGACGCTGCAATTGGTGCTTGCTGACGATTTTGTCGATTTGGTCAGTGAGGGCTTCGATGTGGCCTTACGCATCGCCGAACTGAACGATTCGACGCTTGTGGCACGAAAGCTTGCGCCGATTTATCGGGTCCTGTGCGCGTCGCCGAGCTACATTGAGAGACACGGCATGCCGCAGTCCATCGAAGAGCTCAGCCGGCACACATTGCTGGCTTCTCAGTCCCAGGATGTCTGGAAGCTTGAGGATAACTCTGGCGAGGGAACGACTGTGAAACCGCAGTCTGCGATCATGACGAACTCCAGCGAAGTCATTCGCGAGGCGGTGTTGGCAGGTATCGGTATCAGTTTACGTTCTACTTGGGATGTCGGGCCGGAACTGTCATCCGGTGAGTTGCAGATTGTTTTGCCGCGTTATCGTGCGTCGCGCGGCGTGGGTCTGTTCTCGGTGTACCCAACGCGCCGCTTCCTGCCCGCCAAAGTGCGCGTGTTCATCGATTATATGGCCAGCCTCTACGGCCAATCGCCCTATTGGGACAAAGGCCTTGATGCCGTGCTCAACCCCGTCGAACAGGATATGCGCGCTGCTGCTGAGTAACGCATTTCAACTGAGCTCAGACATCCACATCCGCAGCAAAAACGTTTAGCATGAACGGTCTTTATTGGCCTTTCATGTTGACGAAGCATGCTCGGCACCCAACATTAGGGCCGTTCTCATTCGAGCGAGCAGAGGTCCGCATGCGCCGCTCCCTTTTCGTGCTGCATTTTGCAGCCTGTCTTTTTGCCATGCCTTTGGCAGGTTCATTTGTGCCTGGAGCAATGGCGCAGGACGCGCAGGCTGGCGCAGGTGTGTTCAATCGCTGTTCAGCGTGTCACCAGATTGGTCCGGGCGCGAGCAATGCGGTTGGTCCGCACCTCAACGGCTTGATAGGTCGGCCAGTGGCAAGTGTTTCTGGTTATGACTATTCAGCTGCTCTGGAAGCACGCAACGGTCAAGCGTGGAACGGCCAATTGGTGGCAGACTACATTGCCGATCCGGCCCGCTTTATTGGCGAGCGCAGCACCATGCCCGCGCAGCGCCTTCGGCCCGAACAAGTGGCCAATTTGATTGCCTATCTTGAGTCGTTATAGCAGTGTTCTGCGCGTGACTTCTGGCCAATTGATTTGACCAGTACACGCAGCTTACCCTAAGGGTGTGCAAAACACAGCGACAAACATAGGGCTCGCGCACGGCATGGTCTTCCAACCGATCATCCACAAAAGAACCGCCGAAGCGGTGGTAGAGCGGTTTCGCAGCCTTATTCTTGATGGAGTTTTACGCCCCGGCGACCGCCTGCCAGCTGAACGGCAATTGGCTCAAGATCTGGACGTCTCACGCCCCATCTTGCGCGATGCCCTTTCGCAATTAGAGTCCGAAGGGCTTACGGTTGCACGCCATGGCGAGGGCACATTCATCGCCGACCTTATCGGCGACGTTTTTTCAGCCCCCATTGCCAAATTGCTGCGCGCCTCGCCTTTGGGTATGGCCGACTATTTGGAGTTCCGCCGTTTGGTCGAGGCTGATATGGCCGCGATGGCCGCCGAGCGAGCCACCCAATCTGATCGCGATATGTTGCAGGCTCTTGGCGAGGCGATGCGCGAAGCATACGCCAGCGGAGATGCAAAGCGCGAAGCAAAATTGGATGTAGAGCTGCATACGCTTATTGTAGAATCTGCCCACAATCTGGTGTTTTTGCACGTGCTGCGTGCCTGCTACACACTGCTCGCTGATGATGTCTTCGACAATCGCCAACGCCTTTACGAACAATCCGGCGAGCGACAAACGCTGCTCAACCAACACCTGGCGCTGATAGAGGCGATCATTTCCGGCGATGCTGCGGCAGCGCGTAGCGCGTCACAAGCCCATATTGACCATGTTGGCCAGGCTAGCCAACACCTAAGTGCTGCTGATGCGCGCGAAGAAACATCGAAGTTGCGGCGCACCATTCGGCTTGCCAATGCTGGTTAAGCCAGTTCGTTTTGCTCTGATCGGGGGATCTTATGACCATCACCACCATCCATGACCTGCAAATTCTTGCAGAACAGCGTGTCCCGCGCATGTTTTACGACTATGCCGACTCCGGATCTTGGACAGAGCAGACGTATGACGACAATGAAGATGATTTTGAGCTAATTCGCCTGCGCCAGAAGGTGGCGGTGAACATGGAGAACCGCTCAACAAAGTCCACCATGGTTGGCCAAGACGTGGCGATGCCAGTCGCTTGCGCGCCGACGGGACTGACTGGCATGCAACATGCGGACGGGGAGATATTGGCTGCCAAGGCTTGCGAGGCTTTTGGCGTGCCTTTCACGCTCTCGACCATGTCAATCTGCTCCATCGAAGATGTCGCGGAGAACACCAGCACGCCGTTCTGGTTTCAGCTCTACATGATGCGCGATCGCGACTTCATGGCCCGGCTCATCCAACGGGCGAAAGATGCTGGTTGCGCAGCACTGGTTCTTACGCTCGACCTGCAGATTATCGGTCAACGGCATAAGGATATCCGCAACGGGCTATCTGCCCCTCCCAAGCTGACGATCGCCAACATGATCAATATGGCGACCAAGCCACGTTGGTGCTTGGGTATGCTGGGAACCAAACGGCGCGAGTTTCGCAACATTGTCGGCCATGTGAGTGGGGTGGACGACATGTCATCTCTTTCGGCTTGGACCACCAGCCAGTTTGATCAATCGCTCACGTGGGATGATGTGGAATGGGTTAAAAATCAATGGGACGGTCCATTGATCCTAAAGGGCATTCTTGACCCAGACGATGCCAGAATGGCTGTAAAAACCGGTGCGGATGCGCTGATCGTCTCCAACCATGGGGGACGTCAATTGGACGGAGCGTTTTCGTCCATTCGCATGCTGCCAGTGATTGTCGATGCCGTGCAGGGCGACATCGAGATCCATATGGATGGCGGCATCCGCTCAGGCCAAGACGTGCTGAAGGCCGTGGCACTGGGTGCTCAAGGCACCTATATTGGCCGCGCCTTCCTCTATGGACTTGGAGCCATGGGCCAGCAAGGTGTGACGACCGCGCTGGAGATCATTCACAAGGAGTTCGACACGACCATGGCGCTGTGTGGCCGCACCGCCGTCGACCAACTCAATAGAGAGAACCTCTATCTACCAGAGGGCTTTGAAGCGGGCTGATGCGCTGATCCAAAAAACGAAAAACCCGCCAACCGATCGGCTGACGGGTTTTTATGTTTTTAGGCTGGCTTACTTTTTGCCACCGCGATCGTTTGGATCTTTCGGCGGAGCATCCGACTGTGTTCCGCCACCTGTTGGCTTCGGCTTCGGCGTGGGCGCGCCTGATGCCCATTCTTCTGATGATGTACGCATAATAATCCCCCTGTTCGCTAGCTGTTTCCCATATGCACAATGTACGGAAGAAGCCTAACCGGGAGGGAGAAGCTTGTCGATTGTTAACTCAACGACAAGTTGCGAAGACCAGCCACGTTTACTGCACCAGTGTCATCGGAATCCGATGAAACGCCAACGGCAATGAGCGTGTCTTTGGGTTGCCCAAAGGCACGTTGGTGATCAGTGGCCAAGTTGACCGTTTCATTGGTCCACCCACCCGTACCAGCGCTTCGCAACACCACTGTTTTGCCACGCCCGCGCAGATAGGGGCTATCGAGCACAGCACCGCGCGCGGTGTTTCCACCCCATACATAAATCAGTGTTCGTCCGCCACGCATGCCAAGAAGACGTGACATGGATGGCGTGGAATCACCGAAGCGGGCGGCCGTATCCGCGTCTACAAAGACGAAATAGAGCGCGATAGCACGATCATCACCGCCACGTGCCGCCAAGTTGGTGGGGCCAACAGTCTGGCTGACCTGCCATTGCCAACTCGCCGATGAAGCACCGCGTCCTGCTGTCGGTACCACGCCGTAAACGACAGAGGAGGACTGTTGGGCATTGATGTTCAAAGTGCTGCCAGACATGGCAAACGAGGTTGGTGGTATGCCGCGAAACGTCCAGGACTGCCATCCTGAAAAACGGATCGGCGTCATTGCATAAGCCGGCTGCATCCAAGACAAAATCCCAGGCGTGGCGAGCATTCCTGCGCCCAAGGCAAACAGGGCGCGGCGCGAGAGATGTTGAGTATTTGGCAGCGTTGGCATGGCTTGGCCTCACGTCGATGATTGCGTTTCATCTGTTCTTACGCACCAACTGCACCCATCGATGACAATTAGCAGAATCATACTGGTTTACCGATTTGGCGAACCGCAAACCGGTGATTGGAGTTGACACATGCCCCTACAAAACCGCGTTCATCCGACCGGAACTTTGCACGGCGTTTCAGCGCGCGGCGACATGATGGGCAATCGCGGCGGTCGCTTTCACGACCCTTTAGCGAAGGCAATCCTCGGCCAGCGCAGATGGGCAAGCCGCGCCTGGATCACCTGCGTTCTTTGCTTCAAAGGACGTCAGCGCAAGGTATGGGGCAACAGCTACACCGAGCTGTTCTTTCTTGATGAAGTAACGGCACTTTCTGCTGGTCACCGTCCCTGTTTTGAATGTCGCCGCGCCGATGCCAAGCGTTTTCAAGCCGCGCTATTTGCTGGCATGAAAGAGGAGATGGGATGGACCAACCCACCCAATGCTATTGCGATGGACAGATTGCTTCATGAGGCGCGGCTCAAGCCAGCACCGCGGACGTCGCGCATCGGCGATGTCCCAATTGGCGCCATGGTGGACCTGAAAAGGGAGATACTGGCCATCGGCCCTCGGGGTCTGCTGCCATGGTCGTTTGATGGGTATGGTCAACCTTCAGACATATCACCAGAAACGCAGGCCTTACTCATAACACCTACACCGATGATCGCGGCGTTGAACGCAGGCTATGCACCCAGTTGGCATAACAGCGCAGGAGCATCATGATGGCACAAGAGTTAGATGATACCGCCATCGCCAGAGTTTTTGAATTTCTGATGCGGTCTGGCGACCTGAAAGACACGCCTCGCAGCGGATTCACCAATGCTGGGAAACAGGAAAGCACTGCTGAACACAGTTGGCGGCTTGCCCTCATGGTGATTGCCCTGGAGCCATATCTTGAAGGGTATGACATCGCGACGCTTCTAAAGCTGGCCATTGTCCACGACCTTGGCGAAGCGGTCACAGGTGACGTACCCGCCATCCACCAAAATGGAGACCCGTCTGTTCGCCGGACCGCTGAACGTGAGGCCGTTGAAAGCCTGGTTGCTTCACTGCCAAAGCTTTCGGGCGACGCCATTCAATCCTTGGCGGCTCAGTATGATCACGGCGAAAGCCCGGAAGCGGCACTGATGAAGGGGTTGGATAAGCTGGAGACCATGTTTCAGCATGCAACCGGCAAAAATCCACCGTCCATCGACTACGCTTTCAACCTAACCTATGGCACGACCTGGACTCGCGATGATGCGCTGCTTGCCAGATTGCGCGCTTATGTTGACAGTCTGACCCGTCAAAGGATGGATGAAAACCCAGCTGACTGTGTAGAACAGGGTCAGTCTAAACCCTGATGGTAGCCAATGTCATGGAATTGCCGCAGTGCAGCATTTATGATGATCGGAGGGGAAACGCCTGATTGTCCAATCAGGAAAATCAGATGTCCATTCAAAATCTTGACGCTTTTTTTGCACCGCACCATATCGCGCTGATCGGCGCTAGTCCCAAGCCATCCAGTGTTGGGCGAGCGTTCGTCGATAATTTGCTGCACGATCCGGGCAAACGGACGCTATCTTTTATCAACCCCAATCACAGCGAGATTGCTGGCCAACCTTGCTTCTCATCGCTGGCTGACCTTTCAAGCGTACCAGATCTGGCAATCATCGCCACGCCGCCGGACACAGTGCCGGGCTTGGTGGCGGAAGCCAAACTGGCGGGTGTGCGCGGTGTGATCGTTGTTTCCAATTGCCAAGGTGGCGATCGGGGTGCCTTACGCCGGGCTATGAGGGCAGCGGCGCGCGGATCAGCCATGCGTATTCTTGGGCCAGATTCGCAAGGCGTTTATGCAGCAGCCGGCAATCTCAACGCCAGCCTTGCTTCCACACCACCTCAAGCTGGATCGCTGGGGCTAATCGCCCAGTCTGGTGCAATCATGAATGCGGTGCTTGATTGGGGCAACGCGATGAAGGTTGGTTTTTCAAATGCTGTGTCCATCGGCGACGCCTCAGATGTCGACCTGGACGATCTGCTCGATCACTTGGCCTATGACGTGCGCACCCGCGCTATCCTCGTTTGTGTGGAAACAGTCGGCAATCCGCGTCGGTTCTTTTCTGCCGCCCGCGCTGCCGCCAAGGTCAAACCAGTGGTGATCTTAAAGTCAGGACGTCATCGCCTGACAGCCGATCGTATCTCCACCCATTCGGGCATCCTTGCCACCGAAGACGCCGTATACGATGCGGTGATCCGCAGAGCCGGACTGTTGCGGGTGAATGATCTGGACGGGCTGTTTGATGCTGCTGGCGCGCTGGCTCGGCTCAAGCGGGTATCTGAGGCGGGCAAACGCTTGGCCATCGTCACCAATGATCGCGGGATTGGTATCTTGGCCGCCGATCGCTTGCTTGATCTGGGTGGCACATTGTCCGGCCTTAGCGATGAGGCCTTGGCGGCCATCAAGCCTCATGCCCCATTACGCTGGTTGGGCGACATGCCATTAGACCTTGAGGCCACATTGCCTATGGAGGATCAAGGCGCGGTGATTGAAGCGCTTATCGATGATCCAATGAATGATGGGGTGCTAATCGCCTACAGCCCCAGTCAGGTGTCTGATGGTGATGAAGCCGCGGCCAAGCTCGCGGAGTTGCTGGAACGCAAAACCAAAGACAAGTCACGGCCAAAACCGGTGTTTGTCTCTTGGTTGGAGCGCGAAGGCGGCGCATTGAAAGCGTTGGATGAGGCCCATGTCGCTCGCTTTCGCACACCAGGTGATGCTGTGCGCGGTTTCATGGACGTGTCGCGCTATGCGCAGGCGCAAAAAGAATTGTCGGCCACGCCACCTGCGCTACCCGAAGACCTTGCCAGCGCGGACGTGGAACGCGCCCGTGCGCTTTGCATGACGGCTATTTCAGAAGGGCGAACCTGGCTCAACACCGATGAGATCGGCGACATTCTAGCGAGCTTTGGTTTTGGCTACGCCGCACCAGTGCGCGCTTCCAGTGCCGAGAAGGCCGCCGCGGCCGCCCAAGACATGCTGGCGCAACATCGTGCACTGGCGCTCAAAATCGATTCACCCGACATTCCACACAAATCCGACGTTGGCGGTGTGGTTCTTGACCTGACGCATAGCTTGCAAGTGCGTGAAGGGTTCGATGCCTTGACCGAAAAGGTAAGCAAGCGCGCGCCTGGCGCGCGGATCGACGGTGTAACTGTGCAGCCCATGCACGATGTATCGTCGGGCTTAGAGCTTTATCTCGGTCTGGCGGACGACCCAGTCTTTGGCCCGGTCATTGTGTTTGGTCGAGGCGGCATTGCGGTTGAAGCGGTCAACGATAAAGCGCTTGGCATGCCACCACTGGATATGCGTTTGGCGCGCCAAGTGATCGAGCAAACCCGCGTTTCCAAGCTCATGGGGGGCTTCCGTGGCCGCGCTGGCGTAGACGAGGAAGCCGTTGCCCAAGCGTTGGTTCGACTTTCGCAACTCAGCGCCGATGTCCCGCAGATTCGCAGCCTTGATCTCAACCCATTGCTCGCCACCCCAAGCGGTCTGGTGGTTCTTGATGCTCGCATAGAAGTTGCACCGAGCGAGATTGGCGATCTCACGTTTGATACCAATCCGCGTTTCACCATTCGCCCCTACCCCCGCAACTGGGAAAGACGGCTGGAGCTAAAAAGCGGCGAGGTGGTGTTCGTGAGGCCGGTACGCCCGGAGGATGAGCCTGCCTTTGAGTTGTTCTTCTCCAGAACAACAAAAGAAGATTTGCGGCTGCGCTTTTTCTCTTATGTGCGCGATTTCAGCCATAAGTTCATCGCCCGCCTCACCCAGATCGACTATGCGCGCGACATGGCGTTCTGCGCCTTCGACTCAAGTGGCGAGTTGATCGGTGTTGTGCGCCTGCACGCCGATGCTGAGCGCGAAATCGGTGAATACGCGATCCTCCTTCGCTCCGATCTCAAGGGCCAAGGCCTCGGATGGGCGCTGATGCAGCTGGTCATTGAATACGGCCAAGCAGAGCGGTTCAAACACATCGAAGGCCAGGTGCTGGCGGAGAACACGACCATGCTGGAAATGTGCCGCGCGCTCGGTTTTGCCGTGCATCGCGACCCAGATGAACCAGAGATCATGCACACCAAGCTGGAGTTAGCCGACCTCGAAGGTGTCGATACAACTGTTTTGGAAGCTGCCAGCTGAGCGGATCAAAGCAGACGAACTTCGCGCAACACCCGTCCGTGTTGTTGCGACTGATGTGCAGCTTAGAAACAGGCCATATTGCCAGGCATACATTGCCTGGTTGGCAGCGTTTTGCCAACCGGCGCTTCGACAGGGCTGGCCATAGAAAGCCGCTCAGGGAGCCTGGCATGACAGCGACATTGAGCACCAAAAGTGACCCGCTTGCTTTTCGCCAGAGCGCACCTGCCCGGGGCACGCTGACCCATGTTGTTGGCGACCAAAGCGCTGTGATGCGCTTTATGTCCGATCCGACAAGCTACAAGCCACCAACGCACGGCACCATAGATAATGTGGAGCGTATCGACACGCATGGCGCAGCGGTCTTTTTGGCTGGTGAGCGAGCTTACAAGATCAAGCGTGCTGTATGTTTTCCATTCATGGATTTTTCAACGCTTGCCCGGCGTGAAGAGGCATGCCGCGCGGAGATCGCGATCAACAAGCCCAACGCCCCGGAAATCTATCTCGATACGGTGGCCATCACACGCGATAAGCTGGGGCATCTGGCCATCAACGGGCAAGGTGAGGCTATCGAATGGGCCGTCGCCATGCGGCGCTTCGACAATGAGATGACGTTCGATCGGCTGGCCGAGTCCGGCCAGCTCACCCAGACAGATCTTGATGGCGCTGTTGATGCTGCTCTGGCTTTTCAAGAGCGTGCGCCCATCCGACGGGCGGATGATTGGGCGTCCGATCTGAGTTCTTACATCGAGCAAAATGACCAGGCCTTTCATGAGGCGCACAAGCTTTTTGGGCTTCAAGAGACCGCCACGCTGACCAAGCGGACATTTGCCGAATGGCGGCGCGTTGGTCCGATTTTAGCGGCACGCGGCGAAGCGCAGGCCGTCCGCCGCTGTCATGGCGATCTTCATCTGCGCAACTTGGTACGTCTGCCGACCGGCGTAAGAATGTTCGACGCAATAGAGTTCGATGAAACCATCGCAACTGGCGATGTGCTTTATGATTTGGCGTTTCTACTGATGGATCTGGATGAGAGTGGGGAACGCTTGGCGGCCAATCGTGTCCTCAACCGCTACCTTGCGCTGCGCGATGAACCTAGCGACTTTGAAGCGATGGCAGCCCTGCCTTTGTTTCTTTCTATTCGCGCTGCGTTGCGAGCCAAGATCTGCGCTATGGGAGCCCAGCACCTCGATGAGGCTGGACGCATTGCCATGGAGGCCGATGCTCGACGCTTTTTCGATTATGCCGCTGATGTCCTTGAACCGCGTGATGTTTCGCTGACAGTTGTTGGTGGATTGTCCGGCACCGGAAAATCCACCATTTCGCAAGCGCTGGCCGCTGCGATCGGCCGGACGCCGGGCGCTATCACGTTGCGTTCAGATGTCGTGCGCAAGACAATAATGGGCGCCTCTTGGGACGAACGGCTATCGGCCAGCGCCTATACCCAATCTGTCAATCAGCAGGTTTTCAACACGCTGCGGTCGCTGGCTCAAAAGGCATTGGCATCCGGCCATTCCGTGATCGTTGATGCAGTGTGCGCGCAGGCTGATGAACGCGAAGCCTTTGAAGCCGTTGCACGTGGCGTTGAATGTCACTTTGCCGGCGTTTGGCTTGATGCACCGCTGGAGATGAGACTAGAAAGGATCGGCAAACGCCGCAATGACCCGTCTGATGCGGATGCGAATGTCGCACGTCTGCAAGAAAACTATGACCTGTTTGATGTCGAATGGCCGCGCGTAGATGCACGTGGAACTGTTGATGATGTTTTGGGCGCGGTTAGGCCGTTGGTGGACAGGCTAAACTAGCGGTTCGAGAAACGCGCGGTAGCCAGCAACCGATGCCAGGCCAAGGCCAATAGCCAGCCAATCCTTTTTGGTAACGACCATCACCAGGGTTGCAATGCCAATACCCAGCAGACCGGCTGGGCCGCTCTCCAAAGTAATGGGCACGACCGTGGCCAAGATCACGCCGCCTGGCAACGCCTCCAGCCCACGGCGCACGCGCGGCGTGAGCGCGATACGCCCCAGCACCCAAAAACCCATCATTTTGGCGATGAGCGTCATCACAACCATCACGCCGATGGCGAGCCACGCACCTTCGGTGAAGAGGTCACCCATCGGCAACGCCCTCATCCTTGAAAAGGGCAGCAGCAACAATCGCTGCCGAGAGACCACCGGCCAACACAAACCAATAACCGGGGACCAAAGCCTTGACGGTCAAAGCGACCAGGATCGCGACCGCCCAGGGCGCGGCATCCATACGGCCACGCCAGACAGGCACCAACATCGTGATGAAAAAGATCGGCATGACCAAATCGATGCCAAAGCGGGCCGGGTCGTCCAGTGCATCGACCAAATAATAGCCTGGCACGACTGAGATGATCCAAATGAGATAGAGGAAAACACAGGCGCCCAAATAGACGCCCCAATCCTGACCGCCTTCGCGGTGGTAGCGGATACCGATGATCCAGGCCGGGTCGGTCATGATGGCAAGCGCTGGGTAAGATTTATAGCCCGGCAGTCCACCCATCCAAGGCCGCAGGGCAGCGCCAAGCAGCATCATGCGCAAGTTCACGGTAAAAACGACAGCGCCCATGGCAAAAGCCGTGGTCCAGGTCAGCGGGTCGGTCCAGAGCTCTAGCGCAACATATTGCGAGGCACCGGCCAGCACCAATGACTGGAAAAAGAAGGCGTCCAGAAACGTCAGGCCTTTGACCGCTGCCGCTGCTCCAAACCCCATGCCGAACAGCAAAATGCCCGGCGTGGTGACGAAAGCACGGCGAAACCCAAGCCAAAACCCGTTCATACTGAAGGGGGCAGGCGCTGGGCGAAGCGACGATTTTGCGCTTGGCATTCTTACTCGTCGATCGCCAACACGATCAGAAGGTCTTTGGCATCAACGCTGTCGCCAGACGCCACCAGAAGCTCGGACACGGTGCCATCGCGGTCGGCATGGATCACCGTTTCCATCTTCATGGCTTCCACACCGAGCAACGGATCACCCGCCTTCACGGCGTCGCCAACCTTGATGGATACAGTGGAGATAACACCTGGTACCGGCGCGGCCACATCGGTATTGCTGTCGGGGTCGGCTTTGCGGCGCACGCCGGCGCCGGTGGCTCCATGGCTGCGATCAGGCACTTTGATGGTCCGCGGCTGACCGTTGAGCTCAAAGAACACCCGAACCATGCCTGTTTCATCCGGCTCAGATGTGCCCAAGCACCGCACGATGAGCGTTTTGCCTTTTTCCAGCTCAATGGCGATCTCATCTTCCGGTTTCAGACCGTAAAAATAGACCGGCGTCGGCAGCACACCGACTGGCCCATACGTGTCAGCAATGCGCGCGAATTCGGTGAAAACCTTCGGGTACATAAGGTAGGAGGCAAGCTCCTTGTCCGAGATGTCACGTTCCAGCGTGCCGGAAATGTTAGCGCGTTCCGCATCCACATCAGCAGGTGCAAGGCGCGCACCGGGGCGTTCGGTGTAAGGCGTCTCGCCTTTCAAAACCTTGGCCTGAATGACTTCCGGCCATCCGCCCGGGGGTTGTCCTAGATCGCCACGCATCATGGCGACCACACTTTCAGGAAAGGCGATATCTTTGTCCGGGTCCATCACCTCATCGGCGGTGATGCCTTGGCTAACCATCATGAGCGCCATATCACCAACGACTTTTGAGGAAGGCGTTACCTTCACGATGTCGCCGAACATCTGGTTGACCTCGGCATAGGTTTTGGCAACCTCATGCCAGCGATTGGCCAGGCCAAGCGAGCGCGCCTGTTCCTTCAAGTTGGTGAACTGGCCGCCGGGCATTTCGTGCAGATAAACCTCCGATGCTGGAGCCTTGAGGTCGCTTTCAAACGCAGTGTACTGGCGACGAATATCTTCCCACGCAAATGAGATTTTTCGGATCGCATCCATGTCGAGGCTGGTCGCGCGTTCGGTGCCTTCAAGCGCAGCGACGATAGACCCCAGAGCGGGCTGCGACGTCATGCCGGACATGGCATCCATTGCAGCATCCACCGCATCGACGCCTGCATCAATGGCGGCCAAAACGGTCGCGCCAGAAATGCCTGATGTGTCATGGGTGTGAAGGTGCAGCGGCAGATCGGTGGCGCCTTTTAATGCCTTGATCAGCTCACGCGCGGCAGCTGGCTTGAGCAAACCTGCCATATCCTTGATGCCGATAATGTGTGCGCCAGCGGCTTCTAACTGTTGGGCGAGATCAACATAATAGGCGAGCGAATATTTCGCACGGGCCGGATCGTGGATGTCGCCGGTATAGCAAAGCACGCCTTCGCAGAGCTTGCCCGCCTCACGCACCGCATCCATCGAAACGCGCATGTTCTCCACCCAGTTCAAGCAGTCGAACACGCGGAAAAGGTCCATTCCACCATTCGCAGCTTGAACCACGAATTGACGCACGACGTTGTCCGGATAGTTGGTGTAGCCAACGCCATTGGAGCCGCGCAGCAGCATTTGGGTCAAGATATTCGGTGCGCCCTCACGGATGTCGGCCAACCGTTCCCACGGATCCTCCGTCAGAAAGCGCATGGCGACATCGAACGTGGCACCACCCCAGCACTCCAGCGAGAACATGTCTGGCAAAGCGCGGGCATAAACCGGCGCCAGCGAGGCTATATCAAAGGAGCGCATACGTGTCGCAAGCAGGCTCTGGTGACCATCGCGCATGGTGGTGTCGGTGACCAGAACGCGGGTCTGGTCCTTCATCCACCGCGCCAGGCCTTCTGGGCCGCGCTCATCCAGAATTTGCTTGGTGCCGGGCTTTATCTCACCAGTGAATGCGGGCAGATGCGGAGGGCCAGCATCGGCTGGCGGTTTGGGGCGATCCTTGGTTTCTGGGTGTCCATTGACGGACACATCGGCAATGTAGGTCAGGAGTTTGGTCGCGCGGTCTTGGCGCTTCACCGCCTCAAACAGCGCTGGTGTCTCGTCCACGAAGCGCGTGGTGTAACTGCCATCGATAAAGCTTGGATGGCCGATCACGTTTTCCAAGAACGTCAGGTTTGTTGCCACGCCGCGAATGCGGAATTCACGCAAGGCGCGATCCATGCGCTTGCGGGTTTCATCAGGCAGCGGTGCCCAGGCTGTAACCTTTTCCAGAAGCGGATCATAAAACCGTGTAATGACTGCGCCCGAGTAGGCTGTGCCGCCGTCGAGGCGGATACCGAAGCCGGTCGCGCCGCGGTAGGCGGTGATGCGGCCATAGTCCGGAATAAAGTTCTGGTCTGGGTCTTCGGTCGTGATGCGGCACTGCATGGCGTGGCCGTGCAGTGTGATGTCGTCTTGCGCTGGAATACCAGACATCGGGTCGCCAATGGCGTAGCCTTCGGCCACATGAATTTGCGCTTTGACGATATCGATACCGGTGACCTCTTCTGTCACGGTATGCTCCACCTGCACGCGCGGGTTTACTTCGATGAAGTAGAAGGCCCCGGTGTCGGCATCCATCAAGAATTCGACAGTGCCCGCCCCGCGATAGCCGACGGTCTTGCCGATGGCGATGGCGTGACCTGCCAGCATCGCGCGCTGCTCTTCATCCAGATAAGGCGCAGGCGCACGCTCAATGATTTTTTGGTGGCGGCGCTGGACCGTGCAATCGCGCTCAAACAGGTGAACCAAATTGCCATGGGCATCGCCAAGGATTTGCACTTCCACGTGACGGGCACGCTCGACCAGTTTTTCCAGATAGATCTCGTCTTTGCCAAAGGCTGAGCGCGCTTCTTTCTTGGCAATGGGAACCTCGCGGTGGAGGTCTTCCGGCGTTCGGATGACGCGCATACCGCGACCACCGCCACCCCAACTGGCCTTGAGCATCACTGGATAGCCGATGCCCTCTGCCAGCTTGGCAACCTCATCCATATCGTCAGGCAGCGGATCAGTGGCTGGCATGACCGGCACGCCAGCTTCAATGGCGAGGTTTCGCGCAGCCACTTTGTTGCCCAAACGGCGCATCGTGTCAGATGTCGGTCCGACAAAGATGATGCCAGCTGCCTCGCAGGCGTCTGCAAATTCAGGACTTTCCGACAGGAAACCATAACCAGGGTGGATCGCATCGACACCGGTTTCCATGGCGATGCGAATGATCTCATCAATGGACAGGTAAGCGTCGATAGGCCCGAGCGGTTCTTCCAGATGCGGGCCACGGCCGATCAAATAGGCTTCATCCGCCTTAAAGCGGTGCAGCGCCAACTTATCTTCTTCGGCGTAGACCGCCACGGTCTCCAACCCAAGTTCGTTGGCGGCGCGGAAGATGCGGATCGCAATCTCCGAACGGTTTGCAGCCATCAGGCGCTTGATAGGATGGGGCGCGTGGGTGGGGGGCTTTGTCATAGTGGTAGTTCCAAACGGCAGAGTGTGTTTGGCCCCTGACTAGCACGGCGGGCGCGCGCGTACAGTAGGGGGAAGGCCCTGCAACTGCCTGTTCTTTGGCCTAAGTCTGCACGATGGCGGGGCGTTGTCCGTTTTTAGTACGGCAAACTGGCGATGATTGCTGTCTCCAGCCGCTCGACAATCATCGCGATGTGTTCGTCTTCGATGATGAAGGGCGGGGCAAGCAGCACATGATCGCCGCGCTCACCATCGATTGTGCCGCCCATCGGGTAGCACATCAGCCCCTCGGCCATGGCGCGTTTCTTGATCTTGGCAGCGACGCCGAGTTGTGGATCGAACGGGTCTTTGGTGCCACGGTCGGCAACGAGTTCCAGACCCAAAAATAGGCCTCGCCCACGAATATCGCCCACATTGGGGTGGTTTCCGAAGCGCGCGATAATAGCCTGGCGTAACCTCTCCCCGGTAGGCTTCACGCGGGCAAGCACATCATCCTCGACCAGGCGATCAAGCACCGCATTGCCAACAGCGCAGGCCATAGGATGTCCGAGATAGGTGTGGCCGTGTTGGAAAAAGCCCGATCCAGCTTCAATGGCATCGTAAATTCGGTCAGACACCAGCAGCGCTCCGATTGGCTGCACACCAGCACCCAATCCTTTGGCAATGGCGATCATATCGGGCTCAATGCCCTCCTGCTCGCAGGCGAACAGCGTGCCAGTGCGACCCATGCCGCACATGACTTCGTCCAGGATCAGCAGCACACCGTGTTTTTTGCAGACGGCGTGCATCTTGCGAAAATACCCTGCGACAGGTGGAACGGCGCCCATGGTAGCGCCGACCACAGGCTCGGCAACAAAGGCTGCGACGCTGTCCGGCCCAAGATTTTGGATCGCGTCATCCAGCTCCTGCGCCAACCGATCAGTATAAGCGTCATCGCTCTCGCCAGCGCCTTTTCCACGATAGGCGTTGCACTGGGAAACGTGATGCATGGCTGGCGAAAGCATTGGCTCGAATTGCGTCCGACGCCAGCGATTGCCGCCCGCAGAGAGGGCGCCGAGCGTGTTGCCGTGATAACTTTGCCAGCGGGCGATGATCTTGGCGCGTTTCGGTTCGCCGTTCTCCATGTGAAACTGGCGAGCAAGTTTGAGCGCCGACTCCATGGCTTCAGAACCGCCAGATACAAAATAGATGCGGTTCAGTTCTCCAGGTGCAAGCGCAGCGAGACGCTCGGCCAGCTCTTCGGACGGGTCAGTGGTGAAAAAGCTTGTGTGCGCATACGCAAGTTTATCCACTTGCTCATGGACGGATGCTTTCAGTTTCTCGTCCGAATGACCCAGGCATGAAACCGCTGCACCACCACACGCGTCCAAGTAGTGCTTGCCATCCGCATCAATTAGGAACGGCCCCTGGCCACCCACTGCAATCGGCAGATCGGCTTTGGTGTGGCGGGGAAAAACGTGACGGGATTTCATGGCGACCAACCTATGTGTCTAGGATGGTAAGCGGCTATAGCAGCCTTATCCCCCAACACCAGTTCCAACTTTGCATCCAGCCCTTGCACTGGGCGCACAGCCCAGCCCATAGGCCGAAAACAACACATCCGTTGGCAGGCCATTGGCGAGTTGATCCATCTAGCTCCGGATGACCATCACACTTTGCTTGGCATGGCGCACAACGCGCGCGGCATTGGGGCCAAGCAAATAGTCTTTCAGGTCGGGGCTATGCGCCGTCATGACGATGGCATCACACGTTAGCGCATCGGCTGTGTGGATGATCTCCTGATAGACTGACCCCTTCGTCACGTGGCCTTTCAGCGTCACTGGCCCACACAAGGCACGCTTTTCTTCCAGCGCCTTGGAAAGCGCATCGCGGGCACCAGCCATGGCTTTTTCGGCATAATCATCAGGCAAATAGGAACCAACCACCGCCATGCCAGCCGTTGGAATAACCGCCAAAACATGGACTTCGGCGTTGGAACCTGTTGCCAGCGCTGCTGCAACTGGGAGCGCATTGTCGAGACTGCTGATATCACCCAAATCAACGGGCACGAGCAAACGATCATACATAGGTTTTCTCCTTCCCGGCTCTAGAACGCTGGAACCGTCTGGCGACGGCGCTGCATCATGATCACGAAGCCCAACAACAGAAGCGCGGGAATGTAGAACACTTCCTTAGGCATGCGATCACGCTCCAGTTGGACGTTATCAACGGTGACAAACTCATCGCCGTAGAACTCAAAAATCTGGAACGTTGTAAAGAACGGCGTACCGGCAAATGGTTCTTCAAGGATGGCGTCCTCGCCCTCATTGACCACCGTGAGACCCTGGCGGGCCAGACGCTCTTCGCCTGGGCCTTCAGCGCCGAGATCCAGTAGCACTGTGGTCTGGGTTATTTCATCCAGATTGTCGAAGTCGGGCCCTCGTATCTCCACTCGAAGGCGCGCATCGGCAGGCATGCTTTCAGCAATTTCCGCCAACTCTGTGCCTGGCCGGAACTCATAACGTGGATCAACCTGGTCCAGCCAATAGCCTGGTCGGAAGAGGGTGAAGGCAACGAGCAACAAAGCAATCGTCTCCCACCATCGGCTTCGGGCAAAGAAGTAGCCCTGTGTTGCCGCCGCAAACAGCATCATCGCGACCACGCCGACAACAAAGACGAAAATGGCCTTGGCGAACGTCACATCAATGAGCAGCAGCTCGGTGTTGAAAATGAACAAGAACGGCAGCAGCGCGGTGCGGATATCGTAGGCGAAACCCTGCAAGCCAGTCTTGATCGGGTCACCACCGGATATTGCCGATGCCGCGAAAGCCGCAAGCCCCACCGGCGGGGTGTCATCGGCCAAAATGCCAAAATAGAACACAAACAGGTGTACTGCGATCAACGGCACGACCAACCCTTGAGACGCACCAACAGAAACAATGACTGGCGCCATGAGCGAGGACACCACGATGTAGTTGGCGGTGGTTGGCAGACCAAGGCCAAGCAGCAAGCTCATAACCGCAACCAGAAGCAGCATCAGGATAAGGCTACCGCCAGACAAGAACTCCACGAACTCACCAACCACCTGGTGAGCACCGGTGAGGGATACCGTGCCGATAATAACGCCAGCGACACCGGTTGCCACAGCAATCGGGATCATATTGCGGGCGCCGCCAATCATGCCGGAAACAAAATCGTCCAGGCCGCGTTTCCACTCACCAGCATTCTCGCTCGCGCCGCGGAACATGGCTTTGAGCGGATGCTGGGTGAGCACCACGAAAATCATGGAAAGCGTTGCCCAGTAAGCCGAAAAGGCCGGAGACAAACGCTCAATCAGGATGCACCAGAGCAGCACAATGATCGGCAGCAGGAAGTGCAATCCGGTAACAGCCACATCACCGGGACGCGGCAGAATTTCCAACGGCGCGTTGGGGTCGTCCATCACCAGATCAGGGCGCTTAGCAGCGACCGAAATTAGGAAAATGTAGGCTGCCAAGAACAGCAACACCCCGGTCCAGAAGGTCATGCCAGGGAAAGCGACCTTGACCCACCCAAGGCCAAAATAGACGACTGCGCCAAGCGCTGCGAGCGCCAAGAAACCGGTAAGAACGCCAATCAACTTTTGTGAAATCGTGTAGAGCGCAGTCGGCTTTTCCATGCCTTTGAGGCCCAGCTTCAAAGCCTCCAAATGTACGATGTAAACCAACGCGATGTAGGAGATGAGCGCCGGAACGAGCGCGTGTTTCAAGATCTCAGTGTAGGAGATGCCTGTAAATTCAGCGATCAAGAAGGCGGCCGCACCCATAACCGGTGGGGTGAGCTGACCGTTGGTGGAGGATGCAACTTCAACAGCGCCAGCTTTCTCCGGCTTGAAGCCAGTCTTTTTCATCAACGGAATGGTGAACGTGCCAGTTGTCACCACATTGGCGATGGACGAACCGGAATAAAGACCGGACATGGCCGAGGCCACGACAGCGGCCTTGGCCGGACCACCGCGCAAATGGCCTAGCAAGGCAAAGGCGAGCTTGATGAAATAATTACCCGCGCCAGCGCGTTCCAACAGCGAGCCAAAAAGCACAAACAAGAAAATCATCGTAGCCGAAACGGCCAGCGCGACGCCGAACACGCCTTCGGTCTGCATCCAATAATGCCACATGGCCTTACCGAACGAGGCACCACGCCACTGGATAACATCAGGCATCCAGGGCTGATCGCCAAAGAAGGTGTAAGTCATGAACACACCGGCGACCACGAGCATTGGCAGCCCGAGCGAGCGGAAAACACCAATGGCAAGGCAGGTCATGCCGAGCGCGGAGACTGTGAGGTCAAGCGTGGTGGGCAAGCCTGCGCGCATCACCAGCGACTCTTTCACGAAGATCAAATAGAGGCAGCACAGCGCCCCAACAGCGGCCAGCACCCAGTCATACCAGGGTACGGCATTTTTAGGGGCGCCCTTGTAAAGCGGGTAAGCAAAGGAGACGAGGATCAGCGCAAAGGCCAGGTGGATAGCGCGGGCTTCAACATTGTTGACGGTCAGATTGATGCCCGTCACTTCGGTCAGCCAAAAAGGGACGTCTGAGGCAATGTAAAGTTGGAAGCATGACCAAATGAAAGCGGTGGCGGCAATAATGATGCCGACTGTGCCGGGAACAGCGCGTGAGCCAGAGTCAGCTTCGGCGACGATTTCGTCGACGTCGACCTTAGGTTTTGGTGCGCCCTGAGGCGATCCTTGCGGATTGGGCGATGTGTCTTGGCTGGTCATGGTTGCTTGCGTCCCCTGTACTCAAACTCCCCGTGCGGCGTTTTTCACCTGCTTCGGGTTTGTGGTGCACCAGATGCCGCGCTTATGCGCTGGTCTTCTGCCCTCGTGCAAAAAAGCAAAAAAGGCCGGGCAATGGGCTGCCCGGCCTTCATTATTGGAGGATTATTCGATCCAACCGCGCTCGCGGTAGTACTGAGCTGCACCATCATGGAGTGGCGCTGAGAGACCATCGGAGATCATGGCCTCTTCGGTCAGGTTGGCGAACGCAGGATGCAGACCGGTGAAATCGGAGAAGTTGTCGAACACAGCTTTCACCGTTGTGTAGACGATCTCATCCGACACATTGGCAGATGTCACGAAGGTAGCACCAACACCAAAGGTGGTGATTTCGTCGTCCGTGCCACGGTACATGCCAGCTGGAATGGTAGCGGTGCGGTAATAAGAATTCTCTTCGATCAACTGATCGATTTCCGGACCAGTGACGTTGACCAGACGCGCATCGCACGTAGTGGACACTTCGGTGATTGCAGCAGCGGGGTGACCGACCGTGTAGATCATCGCATCGATCTGTCCGTTGCAAAGTGCTTGGGCCATTTCTGAACCCTGGAACTCGGTTGCAACCGCAAAGTCGTCCATTTCAATGCCGTAAGCACCCATGACCACTTCCATCGTCGCGCGCTGACCGGAGCCTGGATTGCCAACATTGACACGCAGACCGCGCAGATCATCGAACGAATCCACTTCAGAGTCGCCCGGGACGATCAGCGTGAATGGCTCTGGGTGAACGGAGAACACAGCACGCAGGTCTTCAAAGGCTCCAGCCTCTTCAAAGCGCGATGTGCCATTGAAGGCATGGTACTGCCAATCAGATTGCGCCACACCGAATTCGAGCTCACCGGCGCGAACAGTGTTGATGTTGTAGATCGAACCACCGGTGGATTCCACCGAGCAGCGCAGCCCGTGGTCGCGGCGATTTTGATTGACCAAGCGGCAGATTGCACCACCAGTTGGATAGTACACGCCTGTGACACCACCGGTGCCAATAGAGAAGAACTGTTGCTGCGCGAATGCGCTTCCGGTTCCAAGCGCTAAGCCCGCAGCCAAAGCCATGGACGTGAGCGCAGTTGTCTTAAGTTTCATGTAGGTCTCCCTCGAAGATAATGGGCGCGTCTGGCCTCTTCGGGCTCTTGCGCGCGTCTTGGACACCAGTGGCAATCCAAGCGTCGAACCTAGACCTAATGGACGCGACTGCGCAATGGGTGGGCAGGGTTGAAAACCAGCAACCCTAGGTGTGCACTGCACACTCTTCGAGCAAAGGCTTAAGTTGACCTTACGGGATTCAAAGAAACAATGGTACAGCAGGGTGGGGTCGAACCACCGGCCTCCGGCTCCACAAACCGGCGCTCTAACCAGCTGAGCTACTGCTGCACACGGCCAGCATGCAAAAAATGCACGGGCGAGAGCGGCTGTGTAGTCCGATCATCGGGTGAATGCAAGATGAACTGACCCGTGCCCGGATACAAAAAACCCGGTTTGCGGAGATGATCCACAAACCGGGTTTTCAAAATGTCAGGCGAAGCGGTTACGCAAGGAACTCGATGCATCGCCCGACAAAGCTAATGACGCTTAGGCAGCCTTGAAAGCGTCCATTGATTTGGTCATAGCGTCTTTGACCGGCTTGGTAGCTTCTTCGGTCATTTTGGTCACTTTGACCTGCATGTCTTTGGCTTGTGCTGTGGATGCGTCGAAACGCTCACGGGCAAAAGCAGTTTGCAGTTCAACAGCTTCCGACACGCTTTTAACAGCCATGAAGTCTTTCATGAAGGCAAAGCCAGCGTCGATGTTGGCTTTGGCAGCGTCGATTGCAGCCGTCGACAGGTCAAGTGTGTTGCCACGAGCTGTCTCGAACGATTCTTCAAGAACATCAGTTGCTTCTTCAGCAGCTGCTTTCATTTTTGCATAGTTGTCGCGTGCCTGGGCTACGCCTTTTTCGGCCATGTCGCGGAACGCTTCAGGCACATCGGCAGTTGCCATTGGGAACAGCTCGGTCACGTTGTTTTCGATGGTTTCCATCACTTCGGTAACTTGGGCTTGTGCAGTTTTGGCTGCAGTTGGTTTTTTAGCAGTGGCCATGGGTCTCATCCTTTCGGCTCCTTACAAGAGTGGACCGCACCGTTGGGTCCTCAACGCGCTGGGCATCTCTCTTTGAGCCAGCGTTGAAGCGTATATAGCATCACTTTTTGTGCATTGCAACATTTCTTTTGCAACGCACAAATACCAATCAACTTTTCCAGGCATATTTTTGGTCGTACGCGCAGGAAAAAGGGCGCCGAAGCGCCCTCAACCGTCGTAACTCTGATGGTTCAGTTAGGGCTTCATGCTATCGGCAGCGTCTTTGGCAACGGCCGTCATCTTGTCACCCATATCCTTGGTTTGGCGCGTAACTGCTTCCATCTGCTGGCGCATATAGGTTGCCTGTAATTCGACCAGCTCCTGAGCGTCTTTGGCGCGCACCATTTTCTGCGCCAATTCAAAAGCGCTTGTGACCTGGCCCTCGGCAAAGGCCATCGCGTCCTTTTGCAGGTCTGCGCCTGTAGCTTGGGCATTGGAAGCTCCATCTTCCAGCTTGCCGACAGCCGATTGGGCGTTGTCCATAAAGGTGTCGAATGCTTTGCGCGCTTGTGCAACGCTCTGGTCGGCGAAATCACGCATTGCTTCGGGGACTTCAAGCTTTGGGGGCTTATTCATGGCTGACTCCGTTTTTTCGCCTGTCCTTGAAAGGGTCGATCTTTTGTAGCCAATCTGATCCTTCACCGCATCCCCGCAGAAGTGCTAACGCCATGGTGATACCTGAGGGTGTCGGGTGCGTTTACCTTGTTTTTGATCGCTTGGCCGCATTGGCCATGGTGCGTGGACACGGGGCGGACTTCGCCATTATGAATAAAACGTAAAGATTGGTCCTTTGCTCAACAGGTGAAATCCAGGTTCCATGAGCCAGACAGATCAGGCCCTCAGTGATCAACGCGCCTTAGCCGCGCAACTGATCGACCCGCACGATACACGCCCGGCTTGGGTGTGGAGCGGCGATGGCATGAGCCTAATCTGGTCCAATGAGGCTGGATTGGCTTCGCTGGAACTTGATGGATTGGACGGCCAAGAGGTGACGCCCTCTGCACCAGCCCAACGATCCCTTCAGGCTGTGGCGCGCACGCAGGTTGGCCAATCAGGGCGTGGACGCATCGAAATTCTGCGGGTCAATGCTGGGGGCCACCAGGAGACATTGGTCGCGACATGCCGTCCGGTGATGCTGGGCGATACAACCGCAGTGCTTGCCCTTGGCAATGCAAGCCGCCCGCGCAGTGCCCCCGTTACAGAACCAGTTGACGATGATCGCGGGACCGAAGAGCCGGACATTCACAAAATTGAAGACCTTCCAACAGCGCATGCGGCTGCAGTGGCTGCGGTCGAGCCGTCTCAACTTGTGACTGGTCCAGATGATGCGCCTGATTTCACATTGGATATTTCAAGCCCAAGTTTTGATGCGCCAGTAGAGGCATCGCAGTTCGAAAGATCGGACGAAACGGCAGCGCCCTCTTCGGAAGCGCCGAGCGAAGCCGACGCAACTGAACCCGAGCGGCGAACCGAAGAACCTTCCCAGACTTTTGCGTTCAAACCGCGATCGCGACCACACCGTTTCTCCTTTATGGTCGATTCAGCAGGACGCATCGAAAACCTTTCCAGCGGACTCCTGGACGCGGTTGGACCAGGCACCGCCTTGCGCGATGGCGAAGTTGCCAGCGAAGCCTTGCTGGATCGCCTGGGTGATCTGCCTGCAGCCATTTTCCATGGCGTGGATGAGCGCAGGCGCTTCAGCGAGCACGAGGTAATGTGGCCAGTGAGTGACCATGCGTTGGTCGTTCCGGTGCGCCTTTCGGCATTCGATGAAGATGATGAGAAGCTGCGCGTTTTTGGTACAGCGCTTACCGGGAAGGCAGTTGAGCATTCTGCGCCCAACGGCGATGGCGCGGTGTCGGACCTGCCAACCGATCCAAGCGCACCAGCCATTGTTGCACCTTTAGATGCCGCCCCTTTGGATGAGAGCGCTGCCAACGCAGCAGGGCTTTTCACCCGCGATCCCGTGCCAAACCCGGTAGCCGAGCAGATGACAACTTCTGCGCAAGTGCCAGGCGGTGCGACGGTTGTCGCTGCAGCTTCTGCACTGGCTGCCGGCATCGCTGGCGGCTTATCGCGTCCTTTGGCGGAACGGACTGCTTCTCCTGTCCGACAACCGGTGCAAGCGCTCGAAGATGCGCTGGCAACAAAAGACGCTGCAGCCGCCGGTCTTTGGCGCGAAACGCCGGACCATAATCTGGCAGCGTCAACACCCGTCGCAGGGATCAACGATACGCTTGAACCCGCCGAGGCCGAGGCCGCTGGTCTTTGGTCGTCTGCGCCAGCAGAAACTCCACCGTCGGAGGAACCTGAAGCCGATGTGTTCACCGAGACCGATGCTGGCACGGATGGGCAAGACGACTTTCCCGCTGAGACCGTCAGCGCCATGAAAGCTGTTGCAGCGGGCGTTGCAGCCGGACTGGCAGGTGGCGTTGCTGGCGGAGTCGTTAGCGCGCTCCAAGAGCGCGCCGACGATGAAGCAGACGACCATGAGCTAGAGGATCAGGCGAGCGAGGACGCGCAACCAACATCGAGCGACGAAACATCGGCATCGACCTCACAGACAGATTTAGACGAGGATGATCTGAGCCGACCTGAGCGGCTGACGTTCCAAGAGATCGCCCGCCGTTTGGGGGCACGCATCTCGGGGCGTGACGGCGACGATGATGGCCCACAAGCGCTGCATGGTGGCCAGGAATCCTCTCTCGATCGCTATCAACCCGGCGATGTCATCCACTTTGCCAGGGATGATCATGGAACCGTCGTGCCGGATAGGGGTGCCGGTGAACTTGGTAGTCCAGCGCAAGAAATCAGCGCGCGGGTTTTACCGTTCACGCGCACCGAACCCAACGCAGAACGCATGGTGCTCGATCGGCTACCACTCGGCATCATCATCTACTCCGATGAAGCCATCTTGTACGCCAACCGCGCTGCCCTTGATCTCGCTGGTCTCGCCAGCCTGCAGGCCTTGAAGGCCATGGACGGCATCGAAACACTGTTTGCCGAGGGCATGACTGACGACGGCAATGGCGCAATGACACTCATTCAGCCCGACGGAACGCCTGTTTCGGTGACCGGACGGCTGCAAAGTGTGCGTTGGGATGGTCAAGCAGCCGCTTTAATGTCGCTTCGCGAGCACACACCTGCCGACAGTGAGGCACAGGAGGCATCGCAAGATGCATCTTTGCTTGCCGCAGGCGCTACTAGCATCGCAGACGGCGCTATTCAGGGCGCGAACGCCAGCGATGGTGCATTGCCTTTGGTGAGGGCTCGCATTGGTGAGCTGGAAGCGATCATCGATTTGGCCAGTGATGGCGTTGTGACGCTGGATGGCGATGGCGAAATCAAAGACCTCAATCAAGCCGCCCAAGCCCTGGTTGGCTATGCGGCCGACGATTTAATCGGCCAGCCGTTCCGGCTGCTCTTCCCGGAGGATAGCCGTCAGACCGCTCTTGATTACCTTGACGACATGGCAAGCCAAGGACGTTTGTCCCTGTTCAATGAGGGCCGCGAGTTGGAATGCATCACGTCGCAAGGCGGACTGGTTCCGGTGTTTATGACACTCGGTCGACTAACCGATGACGAACCAGCTGTTTATTGCGCTGTGCTGCGCGACCTTTCGCCGTTCAAACAGGCCGAAACGGATCTGGTGGAAGCGCGAAGAGCTGCCGAAGAGGCCAGCGCACACAAATCCGACTTTCTTGCCCGCGTCAGCCATGAGATTCGCACACCGCTGAATGCCGTGATCGGTTTTTCAGAAGTCATGCTGGAAGAACGCTTCGGCCCTGTCGGATCAGAGCGCTACCGGCAGTATCTGCGCGATATCCATACCTCCGGCGAGCATCTGATGAGCTTGCTGAACGATCTGCTTGATCTCTCGAAGATTGAAGCGGGCAAGATGGAGTTGTCGTTTGGTGAGGTTGATCTGAATGATGTGGTGCAGCAATGTCTGGCGATAATGCAGCCGCAGGCCAACCAGGGCCGCATCATCGTGCGCACGTCTCTGCCACTGAGTCTCCCTAAAGTGGTGGCCGATGTTCGCTCGGTTCGACAGGTTGTACTGAATCTGATGTCGAACGCCATCAAGTTCACTGATCCTGGTGGGCAGATCATTGTCTCGACGCTCTATGAACCCTCAGGTGAAGTGAGCCTGCGGGTGCGCGACACCGGGCGTGGCATGAATGCCGCCGATGTGGAACTGGCGCTTGAGCCGTTCCGCCAAGTGCCAACGACGCTCAACCAAGTGATCACAGGCACTGGCCTCGGCCTGCCACTCACCAAAGCGTTGGTGGAAGCCAATCGCGCGCAATTTGGGCTGAGTTCGACACCGGGTGAAGGCACTTTAGCGATGATGACCTTCCCCTCGCAGCGCGTGTTGGCTGAGTAGCCTTTCACAGCTGCGTTTAAAGCCGTCGTTTCAAGCTTTCGGCCACAGCTTTGCCATAGACCCGATGGATGTCGGTGACATGCCAATAGCTTTTCCTGACATCCCTGCGGATGCTGCGTCGCGGCCATTCGATGTGCTTCGCTTAGCTGATGGGCGCGACCTGGCCTTTACCGAGTGGGGCGATGGCCAAGGCTTTCCAGCGTTCTATTTCCACGGCACCCCAAGCAGCCGATTGGAAGGCGCGTTTGCTGATGAATCTGCGAAAACCCACGGCTTCCGGTTGATCGCTCTCGACCGGCCAGGTTTCGGTCATTCAACGTTCCAACCGAAACGCACGTTTAGCGACTGGCCAAACGATGTTTTGGCTCTGGCCAAGCATTTGGGGTTTGAACGGTTCGGCGTGGTTGGCCATTCAGGCGCTGGGCCACATCTGTTCGCGTGTGGTGCGCTCATTGACCCAGCACGGCTTTGTTTCGTCGGGGCGCTTGGTCCTTTCGGGCCCGTCGCCTCGCCTGAGATCATCTCCAGCTTCAGCGCGCTTGATCGGTTCTACTTCCGCCTTGCAAATCGCATGTCACCCGGCCTGTTCTGGATCATGCGTACCGCCTTCGCGCCATTGGGTTGGTCAGCGCGATCTTGGCCGAGCTTGTTCTTCGGCCTCATGAAAGCAGCGGTTCCGCCTGCCGACAAACACGCCATGGAGCACAAGCCGTTCCTTGAGACGTTTATTGGTATGGAGCGCGAAGCATTTCGCAACGACAGCAAAGGCGCTGCCCATGAGGCGCTGATCTGCTACCAGCCATGGGATTTCAACGTGGCAGACATCCGTGTGCCAACGTTCATCTGGCTCGGGGAAGAGGACATCTTTGTTTCCAACGCGATGGGGCATCATCTGGCTTGCACCATACCTGATGTGACGTTCCACCTGGTTCCCGGCAAAGGCCATTTCAACATCGAAAACTGGAATGACATTCTGGCTGCCTGCGCCGCGCATTGTGAATGAGCGCTTTGGAATTCGACCCAAGCGGAACAGGTCACTTCTTTTATTTATAACAATTCCAATGTGATAGCCGATATTTTCGGCCTCAGTTTAGACTGCTTAAAAACTAGATGCGACAAAGTCGCGTAATCTTGCAATTTTTTTGAAGTTTATATTGACCTGCAACTTTAACAGCGTTTAGCGTTCGCGAGTGATCACCACGATCAGCCCATTCCCCCAACGATCGGCGCGCCCTCTTACCGCGCCCCACTCGGAGAAAAGTATGTCGAACCGAACGCTTCGCCTAGCAACTCGTACAAGCATCGCCGCGCTCACAGCGCTGGCCGTGTCCGTGCCCTTTGCTGTCGCACCGGCTTTTGCCGAAGGCGAGTTGAACCTTTATTCTTCACGCCATTACGACACCGATGAGCGCCTCTACAGCGACTTCGAAGAAGCAACCGGCATCACAATCAACCGCATCGAAGCCAGCGCAGATGAACTGATCCAGCGCATGGATTCTGAAGGCGCCAATAGCCCCGCCGATATTTTGATGACGGTAGACGCCGGTCGTCTCTTCCGTGCCGATGAGCTTGGCCTTTTCCAACCTTACCAATCCAGTGATTTGGAAGCACGCGTCCCGTCTTACCTGCGTCACCCAGATGGTCACTGGTATGGCTTTTCCCAGCGTGCTCGTGTGATTTTCTATGACAAGGCCGATGTTGAGAACCCGCCAGCAACCTACCAGGACCTTGCAGACCCCCAGTATGAGGGCATGGTGTGCGCCCGCTCCTCCGGCAACATTTATATGCTGTCTTTGCTCGCCGGCCTGATCGGTCACCTGGGTGAAGAGGCCGCTGAAGAGTGGGCAGCCGGGTTCTACGGAAACATGGCTCGCGAGCCGGAAGGCAATGACACAGCGCAGATTCGTGCCCTGGCATCAGGCGAATGCGATATCGTCGTTGGCAACACCTATTACATGGGTCGTGCCATCCGTCGCGCTGCTGAAGGCAATCCGGTTGAAGGCCTCGATGCTGAAACGCTTGAAGGCATTGGCTGGGTGTTCCCGAACCAGGAAGACATCGGCACACACGTCAACATTTCTGGTGCTGGCATCGCAGCCAACGCACCAAACCCAGACAATGCGGCGCTTTTCCTTGAGTATCTGGCGTCCGATCAGGCGCAGGAGTACTTCTCGGCCGGTAACGATGAGTACCCAGCTGTCATGGGCACGGCCCTGAGCCCATCGGTTGCAAGCCTTGGCCTTTTCCGCCAGGACACGCAAAACCTGTCGGTTCTCGGTGAAAACCAGGCATTGGCCCAAGAGATCTACAACCGGGTTGGCTATCCTTAAGCCCTAACGAGCTTGCTGGCGGGGAACGCACAAGACCGCTTGTCCGGGCGGAATTCAGCGACCAAGAACCCTGTAAACTCCTCGCATGGGGCCCCCGATCCCCCATCCGATCCCAAGGGTCCCCCGCCATCAAGAGCGGCCAGCACCAAATGTGCTGGCCGCTTTTTTTGTGCAGTGTCGCGCTTACTTGCGCCGTGAATAGCAGCATCGGTCGGAATCACTCTAATATGTGCCCGCTTCGTCACCTTTTATAGGTGACTATATTGACACGTGACTAAAAAGGCACTTAATGGCGAATGTGGATGCTATCTTCAAAGCCTTGAGCGACGACACCCGTCGTTTGCTTCTTGACGAACTGCACCGCAGCGATGGGCAGACGCTCACTGCTTTGGAAGCAGCAATGGCCAAGCATGTGACCATGACCCGATTTGGGATCATGAAGCACTTGAAGGCTTTGGAGGACGCGTCCCTGGTGGTGACCCGCAAGTCGGGGCGTTTCAAGCACCACTATCTCAACGTGGTTCCGCTCCAAGAGGTCATGGACCGGTGGATGGAACCGCTCCTTGTGAAACCCGCCGCCCGCGGGCTGCTGACCCTGAAGGCGCAACTGGAAAGGGATACCGCCATGTCCAATGAGATGTCCGACGACAAGCCAGACTTTGTCATGAGCACTTTTATTCACACCACGCAGGACGCGCTATGGGATGCGTTGACGGATGCTGACTCCAACCAGCAATTTAACTTTGTGGCGGGTTCCTGCCAACGCGAGGGCAATCAGCTCATTTATCGAACGCCCGATAACAATCTGATGCTGATCTGCACCGAAACGCATCTTGAGCCCAAAACGCGTATCGAAAGCACTTTTGAGCCGCATTGGGCTGGTCCAGAGGTTGAGCTGGAAGCCTCACGGTTCGTCTATCTCATCGAACCGCAGGCGGCGTTCTGCAAACTGAAGCTTGAGCACTACAACATTCCGGCTGGCCAAGAGGGCGTTACCGATGGCTGGAACCGCACTTTGGCTGGCCTTAAGACTTGGCTGGAAACCGGCAAGAGTGTGAAATATTCCGACAACTCCGGAGCAGCGTCATGAGCCTGGAGTTTACGATGCTGCTGGTGGCCACTTTGTTGGTCGCCAGCCTTTGGATCCCCTACATCGTCGGGGTGAACATGCACCCGGTCGCAGGCACCGACTCATTCGTCCGCCCACCCGACCACAGCAAGTTTCCCGACTGGGTAAAGCGCGCCAACCGAGCCCATCTCAACCTGGTTGAGCAGTATGTGCCCTTTGCAGCGGCTATCCTGATGGCCCATATGCTGGGCGTTTCCAGCTTCGCAACCCAAGCGGCGGCTGTCGCGTTTGTCGTCCTGCGTCTGGTGCATGCACTCGGCATGATCATGGGATGGGCGCGCATGCCCTTGCGGCCTTTGGTGTTTACAGCGGGTTATGTGACGATCTTGGTCGTGTGCGCTGAAATTGTCCGGCTGTCGCTCGTCTAGCGTCACATCTACCGGAGCCACCTATCTGGGAAGTTGATCCAACAACTGGTCAGCAACCTTAGCATCTTCTCTCAGTCGCCGAATTTGGCGGCTGATGAGAAACACGGGGATCAAACCTACCGCAACAATGACAAGTGAGGGCGTGGCTGCCTCGGCAAGACGCTCATCCGATGCCAGTCGGAATGCCTGTGTTGCAAGCGTTTCAAAGTTGAAGGGTCGCAGGATCAGGGTTGCCGGTAATTCTTTCATGACATCAACAAACACGATCAATGCGCCGGTAAGGATTCCCCCTCTTAGCAGCGGAGCATGGACGCTGGTGAACACCCGCGACTTGCGGGCGCCGAGCACGCGCGCAGCATCATCCATCCGAGGGGTGATGCGTTCATAAGCACTTTCCACCGGCGCAAGCGCCACGGCCAAAAAGCGCACCGTGTAAGCAAACAGAAGACCGATGATTGTTCCGGTTAGAAGCAGACCGGTGGAGATGCCGAACCGCTCGCGCATGAATGCGTCCAGCGTGTTGTCGAAACCTGCCATCGGGATCAGGACGCCGACCGCGATGATCGATCCAGGAATGGCATAACCCATCGCTGCGAAACGCGTGACCAATGACAGGATGGGTGCTTTGGCCAACCGGTGGACGCTGGGAAGGGCAATGGCAACGGCCACTGTGATCAAAGCGGCAAGGCCTGCAAGGAGAAATGAATTGCGGATGAAGCCGAGATAACGCGGACCAAACAGCGAATGGCCGCCATCCAGCATGAGCTCAATCAGCAGGGCGATGGGCAAAAGGAAGCCAATGGCCAGCGGCAGCGCGCAGAAGACACCCGCCCCGGCACTGCGCCAGCCGGTCAAAACAAATCGCTGGATGGGCAACGTGGCGCGCGCGCTCTGGTAACGTGCTTTGCCGCGTTGAAGACGTTCAATCCAGATCAGGACAAAAACGAAGGTAAGCAGCGCGCCAGCAAGCTGCGCCGCCGCGACCCGATCACCCATGGAAAACCACGAGCGATAAATGCCGGTGGTGAAAGTTGGTACAGCGAAATGGGCAACTGTGCCGTAATCGGCGAGCGTTTCCATCAAGGCGAGCGCGACGCCTATGACAATGGCTGGGCGTGCCATGGGCAAAGCGATACGCACGAACGCCTGCCACGGCGAATGCCCGAGAACGCGCGCGGCCTCAAACGCCGAAGCCGATTGGGTCAAGAACGCTGTACGCGCCAGCAAATAGACATAAGGGTAGAGGACGAAGGTGAACATCACCGCAGCCCCTTCCAATGATCGGATGCGCGGGAACCAATAGTCACGCGGTCCCCAGCCCGTCACCTCGCGCAAAAGCGTCTGCACAGCACCTGGGTGGGAAAGAAACTCGGTGTAGGCATAGCCCATCACGTAGGCAGGCACGGCGAGTGGTAAAATAAGAAGCCACTCAAACGCGCGCCGCCCTGGGAACTGACAGGCTGTGACGAGCCAAGCCGTGCCGGTACCAATCACAGCGACACCGACGCCCACGAACAAGGCCAAAAGCGCGGAGTTTATGGTGTAGCGGGGCAGGACTGTTTGCGCCAAGCCCGCCAAAGTTGATCCAGCGTTGGGCTGAACAAAAGACAGCATGATCACGATCACGGGGATCGCCAGCAGGCCAGTGGCAAGCGTTACGAAAAGCGCAAGGCGCGGATTTTCGCCAAGCAGACGCGCAACCTTCCTTCGACGCTGCCAAGCGTGACGACCGTCACTGTCATCGATATGCGAGGAAGACGCCAAACCATCCATCCAAATGCGGGATCGACCAAGCTGCCCTCTGGCCTTTGGTCACGCAGAGATGTACCGAACCGACCGCGTGGTGCAAGCTAAATGTTGCCGACCAACCGCAACATTTCAGCGCATGCACACTGCGCACGGGCTTTGGTTCAACCGGCCCAGATGCTTGGATTTGCTAGCAAAGCGTGGCATTGGCGCTGAGGGTGGTTTTGCCATGCCGCAGTCTCGCCGCGTTTTGCCAAGAAAGCAGCTTTCATGATCCGCCGTATTCTCATTGGGTTGGCCGTACTTGCGTTGGGCCTTGGCGCTTTGGCTTTGGCGTTGCCCTCGTTGATGTCCTCGCAGATGGTGCGCGAACAGGTTGCCAGCCAAATCTCTGAGTTAACTGGGCGCGCGGTTACTTTGCGCGGCGATCAGGCGCTACAGGTGTTCCCCAACCTATCGGTCGAACTGTCTGATGTCGTGATCGAGGGCGACTTACCCGGTGTCGAGAATGCCCTGATTGTGACCGAAACATTGCGCGGCGCAGTGCGGCCCTTATCGTTGATATTAGGACGTATCGAGCTTTCTTCCTTTGAGATGACCCGCCCGACGATCCGGTTTCTGCGCAACAGCAATGGGCAATCAAACTGGCAGTTGGAAGGCAGTGATCTTGTCACTGCGCTTGAACCCAATCGCGTGGCTGGCGCGGGACTTCAACTTGGCCAGTTTCGTATCACAGACGGAACGCTGCACCTGATTGATGACGTGCGCGGGATCAACGAGACCGTTTCCAGCGCAAACCTATCTCTTAGTTGGCGTACAAGTTCTACACGCGCTGAAATCAATGGGTCAGCCATCTGGCGCGGCGAAGCCGTGGACGTAGCAGCCTCGCTTGATCAGCCAGCTGCTCTGGCCCAACCTGGTTCCACCAGTGGTGTGGTGCTTTCGGTCCAAGGCGCACCGCTGCGCCTACAATTTGACGGCACAGTGTCCCCTGGTGCCTCAGGTGACAACGCACAGCCATGGCAAGCGGGCGGCTCGCTCTCCCTTTCGACGCCGTCCTTGCGCCGTGCAGCAACTTGGTTGGGATCAGAGGTCGGAGCGGGTTCGACATTTGGGGCGTTTCGTCTTGATGCGGATATGAACCTTGTTGGTTTGTCCATCGATCTGACTGATCTCGCTCTCAGCCTTGACGGCAATGAAGCCGAAGGGGTTTTGACCCTCGATCTGGATGGCTATGGCACTGCGCCGGGCGAGATTGGTCGCCCCTCGATCCAGGGGACGCTGGATTTTGAGCGGCTTGATTTGACGGCCTATCTTGACACGATACGCCCGACCACCACGGCCGAAGCGCCGGGCGATTGGAGATTCATGCCGGTGCCAAACGTGTTTGCCAGCACGCTCGATATCGATGTGCGCTTTGCTACTCGCCAGGTTCTGACATCGCGTATGATCTTAGGTGAAACAGCCGGTTCAGTGCTGCTTTCTGAGGATCAAATGGTGCTGGGTATCGCCGAAAGCCTTGCTTATGGCGGGGCCGTGCGCGGCAGCTTGGCGATCGCTCGGGAGGATAGCGCATTCACAACCGTCCTTGATATGGCGGCCGATGGCCTTGAACTGACACCTTTGCTCGCTGCGGTACAAATGGAACCGCGATTGGTTGGTACGCTAACCTTCCAAGCTATGGCCTCTGGCAACGGTGAAACAGTAGCACAACTTCTGGAAACCCTGACGGGGGACGCCACGTTTGACGTGAGCGACGCGGTGATTACCGGCATCGACCTCAATGCACTGGGGGCGAGTTTTGCCGATGGGAGCTTTGATTTTTCCTCCTTTGCATTCGGCGGAGAAACCGCGTTGGAAATGCTTTCAGCAAACCTTTCTGCACGCGATGGTTACCTGCAAGCACGTGATATCGCGATGACAGCTGAGCGTGTGAGCGTAACGATGGGTGGGCTCAGCGAGCTTGCAAACCGCACATTGAACCTCTCAGGGGCCACCGCAATCAACAGCAGCGATGAAACGTTGGTTGTACCGTTCGATGTGCGCGGAACCTGGTCAGCGCCTTTGATACTGCCAGATCTGCGTGCGCTGGATCGCTAATCGTCAGTGTGTTTCTTGCGCAGCATCTGATGCTTCGACGCAAGTGAGGCGGTGATAATGCCGAGCGCGACCAGGGCAATCAAGATTGTGCAGATCGCATTGATTTCCGGTGTCACGCCCAATCTGATTTGCGAATAGATTTTAATCGGAAGCGTCGTGGCGCCCGGCCCTGTTGCGAAGCTTGCGATCACCAAATCATCCAGGGATAGCGTGAACGCCAGCATCCACCCGGCGAGAACCGCTGGCAGAATCACCGGCAGTGTGATGAGGAAGAAACTCTTACCAGGGGGACAGCCAAGGTCCTGTGCGGCTTCTTCTAGGCTCTCATCGAATGTGATCAGCCTCGACTGCACGACAACCGCGACGTAGCACATGGAAAAGGTGATATGGGCGATGACCACCGTCCAAAAACCACGTGCAAAGCCGACGGCAACGAACAGCAAAAGAAGTGACAAGCCGGTGATCACTTCGGGCATCACCAGCGGCGCGTAGATCATACCATTGAAAAGCGTACGACCTTTAAAGCGACCAAGCCTCACTAAGACGATCGCCGCCATCGTGCCGAAAACAGTGGCGATGGTGGCTGAGACGAAGGCCACGCGCGCGGTCACCCAAGCCGCATCCATCAATCCATCATTCCGAAAAAGTTCGCCGTACCAGCGGGTGGAGAACCCGCCCCAAACGGTGACCAGCCGCGACTCGTTGAACGAGTAGATGACAAGGATGAGGATCGGCAGGTAGAGGAATGCAAAACCGAACGTTAGCGAGGTCACGTTGAACCAGGACATTTGGCGGTTCATCGGGCGCCTCCAGCTTTCGCGGCCTGAAGCGACAGGTAATCCCAAACGACAGTTGCCGCCACGAGCGATGTGATCTCGGCATGATCAAAAGGCGGCGAGACCTCAACCACATCCATGCCGATGAAGTTCACAGCGAGCAAGCGGCGCATAATCGCCCTCACCTGCCAACTGTGCAAACCGCCCATTTCTGGCGTACCTGTGCCCGGTGCGAAAGCAGGGTCGAGCGCATCCACATCGAAAGTGAGATAGGTGGGCAGGTCACCAACGACCTTAACGATGGTCTCAGCGACTTTGGCCGGCCCCATCTGGTGCACATCTTCGGCGGAGAGAATGATCATACCCGTATCACGGGCCGCCTGGAGCAGATTGGCGTCCATAGGGGCGCGAATACCGATCTGAATGATGCGTTTTGGGTCGATAAGACCTTCTTTGATGGCATGATAGAACGGCGTGCCGTGGGCAAATTCCTGACCGAAATTTTCTTCCCACGTGTCGGTGTGCGCATCAAATTGCACCAAGCCCAATGGCCCATGTGTTTTCGACGCAACACGCAGCAGCGGCAGTGCAATCGAATGATCACCGCCAAGCGTGCAGAGATGCTGCAAGCCGGAAGCCTGCGCCTCAATCATACGATGGCTTTGGGCAATGTCTCCGATGCGCACATCGAAGTTGCCAATGTCAGAAAGGCTCAGCGCTTTCGGGTCGGCGTCGAGTTCCGGGTGGCCGCCATCGAACAGCAGACGCGACACCGCGCGGATTGCGTTTGGTCCTTCACGCGTGCCGGACCGGTTGGAGGTCGCCCAATCCATCGGCGCGCCGGCCACGACAAAGTGTGCGTCGCGGTTGCCCATTGGCGCATCGAGAAACGAAAGCCCTCGTCCAAACGTCGGCAAATCTGCGGGTGGCGTATAGCCGCCGGTGGACCCTGTCATCGCGCGGCCTCCTGCTGGCGCTGCTGAAAGTGCTGGAATGCTACAATCGGCACGATGAGCACCAGAAGCAGGATGACGGCCACCGCTGATGAGACTGGCCAGTCGCGGTTGGAGAAGAACTCTGCCCAGAGCGTGCGGCCAATCATAAGCGTGTCAGAGCCTCCAAGCAGATCGGGAATCACAAATTCGCCCACCGCTGGAATGAACACCAAAAAGCACCCAGCGATGATGCCAGGAATCGCCAGTGGAACGGTCACAACCCAAAAGGCTTTGAGTGGTGGGCAACCGAGATCTTGCGCCGCTTCGAGCAAAGAGCCGTCCATGCGTTCCAGCGTCGCGTAAAGCGGCAGCACCATGAAGGGCAGGTAGGAGTAGACGATCCCAATATAGACAGCAGTGTCGGTGCCAAGGATGCGCAACTGATCATCGCCGCTGATCAGGCCGAGCGTTTGTGCAAGCAGGGTCAGCAACCCCTCAGGCTTCAATATGCCGATCCAGGCATACACACGGATGAGAAAACTGGTCCAAAACGGCAGGATGATCATCATCAGAAGGATGGGGCGCAGATTGTGCGGTGCGCGCGCCATGCCATAGGCGATTGGAAATCCAATGAGCAGCGTCATTACAGTGGAGACAGCCGCGATCCAAAGGCTTGATCGATAGGCATTGATATAAAGCGGATCGCCAGCAAGCCAGGTGTAGTTGTCAAAAGAGAGCGTCCGTAGGTCCTGCCAGAACGCATCCAATCCTTCAGCAAGGTCGAACACCGGCAGGTAAGGCGGTATGGCAATGGCGACTTCGGAAAAGGAAATCCGAAGCACAATAAAAAATGGTGCCAAAAAGAAGAAAAGCAGCCAGAGATAGGGGACGGCTATGACGAAAAAACGCCCCCAGTTTCGGTTGGCAAGCGTGCTCATTGCGTCAGCACCACGCCCGCGCTTTTGTCCCACGACAACCACACCTTGTCGTTCCAAGCGATCGGCCGCTCAACCAAACGTGTGGTGTTGGCGATGGTCGCGCGGATAATCGGTATGCTGGGATCCGACGGTTCACCCTCACAGATTTCATCGGAAAGCCGCACGTGGAAAATAGACACATCGCCCAGATACCCGATGTCCCACACGCGGCCGGATATTTTGGCCGTGCCGTCTGCATCACCTGGCTCATCAAGTGCAATGCGTAGCTTTTCGGGCCGGATGGCAAGCGCAGCTGGGCCGGATACCAAACCTTCGCCTTCAACTGGAACAGGCGCATCCAAAACGGGGCCAGCAAAGGTTGCACCATCCAGGCTCGTGCTGACCGTGCCTTCAAGAATGTTGATATCGCCAATGAAGCCCGCAACGTAGCGCGAGCCAGGTTCTTCATAGATCTGCGACGGCGGCGCGATCTGTTCAAATACGCCTTGGTTCATCACAGCGATGCGATCGGCCACGGTCATTGCTTCTTCTTGATCGTGGGTCACGATCAAGAAGGTCATGCCAAGCTTTTCTTGCAGGTCCATCAGCTCGAACTGAGTTTCCTCGCGCAGTTTTTTGTCGAGTGCGCCCAGCGGCTCATCGAGCAGCAATACCTTGGGTCGCTTGGCCAAAGACCGCGCCAAAGCGACACGCTGCCGCTGGCCGCCGGAGAGTTGATCCGGCTTGCGCTTGGCGAACGGGTCAAGCTTCACCATTGCCAACATCTCATCCACGCGGGACGTGATTTCGCCTTTCGGCAGGCGGTCTTGTTTCAGGCCAAACGCGATGTTGTCGGCCACATTCATATGTGGAAACAGCGCGTAAGATTGGAACATCATGTTCACCGGGCGCATGTGCGGCGCGACGGAGGAAATGTCCTCGCCTTGAAGCAAGATTCGACCTTCAGTCGGAGTTTCGAAACCAGCCAACATACGCATCAGCGTGGTCTTGCCGCAGCCAGAAGGACCGAGCAGCGCGAAGAACTCGCGCTCATAGATGTCCAAAGACACATCGCTAATGGCGGTGAAATCACCAAAACGCTTGGTGATACCTTCAAAGCGAATGAGGGGTTCCGCCAGCGGGTCATCCCAAGGCGCGAAATCGCGCCGCACAGGCCCCATTGTTTTGGCCATTGCTTCGTCCCCCGAGTGTCAAAGCCCCGCTGAGAAATAGCAGCGGGGCTTCTGTCTTTACTGACCCGTTTTCACGGTCGTCCAACTGCGCGTGACGATGCGTTGGGTCCGTGGATCATAGGCTGGAAGTGTGTAGAGGCTAGCGGTCGTTGCCTCATCAGGATAGATCGCTGGATCGGTGAGAATTTCCTCCAGCACGAATTCCTGAGATGCCAGATTGCCATTGGCGTAGAACACATAGTTCGTGGCGGCTGCGATGGCCTCCGGTTCTAAAATGAAGTTCAGGAACTGGTGGGCTGCATCAGGATTTGGTGCGTCAGCTGGAATGGCCATCTGATCGAACCACATCAGCGCGCCTTCGCGCGGGATCGTATAGTCAACGTTCACGCCGTTGTCGGCTTCAGCAGCACGATCACGCGCAATGAGCATGTCACCGGACCAACCGATGGCCACACAGATATCACCGTTGGCCAGCGCGTTGATGTTTTCGGAATTGTGGAAGCGCTGCACCGTGTCGCGCAAACCCATCATCATTTCAGTGGCTTCCTCGATTTGACCAAGATCGCGGGAATCTGGATCATGACCGAGATAGTTCAGCGCAGCCGGGATCATCTCCGTTGGAGCATCAAGCCAGTAGATGCCGCAGTCCTGCAATTTGCCAGCGATCTCAGGGTCAAACACAAGATCCCAAGTGTCGTAGGCGAAATCTTCACCTAACCGTTCCTGCACCATATCGACATTCAAGCCGATACCGGTGGTGCCCCACATATAATTGATCGAGAACGCATTGCCTGGATCATAGACCTCCAGGCGCTCGGCGATTGCCGGCCAAACGTTGGCAAGGTTAGGCAGTTCGGCTTTGTTGAGCGGTTGAAACACCCCAGCTTGGATCTGGCGCGACAGGAAGTCCGCGGTCGGCACCACAATGTCGTATCCACTTTGACCAGCTAACAGGCGCGTTTCGAGCACTTCGTTGGAGTCGAAAACATCGTAGGTAACATCAATGCCGGTCTCAGCTTCAAACTCTTCGATGATGCTTTCATCGATGTAATCTGACCAGTTTAAAATGCGAAGCTCCTGCGCCTGTGCGGCCAATGCCGTGGAGGTGACAAGAGCGCCCGACAGAGCGGTAATTGCGAATGAATTGCGGCGCATGATGGATGCGTCTCCCTGATTTAAAGCGTCGGTGCGGCCACGGGTTTTCTTGATGATTTCTTAGTGGCCTTGCTGACAAAGCTATTGCGGTTTTGGCGAACCGACAAGCGGAAAACGGGCCTTAACGGTGCGGCGCTGAACAATCGGGCGACGTGCCTAAACACCAGGCATGTTAGATCGGCCTAAAGGAAAATCTGGTGTTCCAAGTTTGTGATGTGCCCAGCAAAGGTGGCGTACTCAGCGCGCTTCACAGCGCAGAAGATCCGACAGAACTCAGACCCTAAAGCTTGCGCAACAAAGGGGCTGGTAGCAAAGCGTTCCACCGCATCGTCCATGAAGGGCGAAAGGTGCGTTAGCGACGAATCCGTATAGGCGTTGCCGTCCACAGCAGTGGGCGGATCGTTGGCCTCTTCCATGCCCTTGAGCATCCCGGCCAACACCAATGCTGTGATGATGTAGGGGTTCGCGTCAGCGCCTGCCAAACGATGCTCCAAGCGGCGGGCGTGCGGTTCGGCTTCGGGCAATCGAATAGCGACCGATCGGTTGTTTTCGCCCCAACTCAGACTTGCCGGCGCATAGGAACCAGGCTGCATGCGGCGGAATCCATTGTAGGTGTGTACGAAGCCAAGTTGAGCCTCTTCCATCGTTGCCAACAAGCCTTGCACCGCATGGTAGAGCTTGGTGGTGCCGCTCTGAGGATCAGCAAAGATCGGGCCGTTGGCATCGGTTAGGCTGACATGCACATGCAGCCCGTTGCCAGGATGATCGGCAAATGGCTTGGCCATGAACGTAACATCTGTGCCTTGCTTGTGCGCAATCTGGGTAATGAGACGCTTGAGCATAACCGCGTCATCGGCAGCGCCGAGCGGATCGCGATGTTTGAGGTTGACCTCATACTGTCCGGGCGCGGCTTCGGACACAAAGGCGTCAATGGGTAAGCCTTGATCGGCGCATGCCTGTTGAATGGCATCCATCAACGGGCGCTGGCGATCAAGGTCGCGCAGGGCGTACATGTCTTGATGATCCGGCCCTGGTGTCATCGAACCGGTGGGACGCGGCCGACCGGAATCGGCACTGCGCTCGTAGACATAAAATTCAAGTTCAATGGCAACGTTCGCCGTCAGGCCACGATCGGCCAGTTTTTCCACCTGTGCGGCCAGCACATGACGCGGATCACCCATGAACGGCGTCCCATCAGCATGGTGCATGGTCAGCATTGCTTGTTGCGTCGGGTGATCTGCCCAGGGCACACCCACCGTTCGACCTTCCACCGGCAGGCAGAGCGCATCCTTGTCGCCAGAATCAATATGCAAGCCCGTCTCATGGACCTCCCTGCCCCAAACATCGCATCCAAGCAGAGAGAACGGAAAGGCTACGCCGTTGCTGAGTTTCGCCAAAGCTGAGCCGGGCAGCCATTTGCCGCGCAGCACAGCGTTGGGGTCGCACAAAAAAACTTCAATGGATTGGGTCATGGGCTCACGCAGGACATGGTTTTGCGCAGTTGTGCGGGTTTTGGGCGAAGCTGTCGAGAGAGGCGTGCGCGATGCCGCCTTTGTCGCAAGCGACGACGTCTTGGTAATTCCGCTCCGTCGCAAACGACGACCGCCTGGCAACTCTGCTCCATCGCAAGCGACGACCTCTGGAACACGCTTGAGGCGGTCAGCGAACAGGTCTATCCCTCTGATAGCAAAGACTGGAAACGCCATGAACGACTCGCAGCAACCAAACACCGCACCTCTTCCCCTTTCTGACGATGCGCCGATTCGCGCAGAACGCGGTGTGCGCAACGCTGCCGAAGCTCTGGCCTGGCTGCAGGAACGTGGCATTGAAGACATTGAGTGTATCGTGCCTGATCAATCGGGAGTGGCACGTGGCAAGATGATGCCGGTGGCCAAATTCTTCTCCTCTGCCGCAATGACAATGCCATCGGCGCTGTTTCGCCAGACCATCGCCGGCGACTATCCGGAAGAAAATCAGTATTTCCGATACGATCCTCGCGACGGCGATCTGGTTTTTCAGCCGGACTACTCGACCTTGAGTATCGTGCCTTGGGAATCCGATCCGACGGCACAGCTCATCCATGACGCGTATGAACGCAATGGTGATCCCTTTTCCTCCGCACCGCGACAAGTGCTTCAAAGGATCGTCCAAGCCTATGCCGACAAGGGCTGGTCGCCGGTCGTCGCACCGGAGGTGGAGTTCTACCTGGTCAAGCCGAACATCGATCCCGACTATCCGTTGGAGCCGCCCATCGGCCGTTCAGGCCGCCCGGAGACCGGCCGCCAGAGCTATTCCATATCAGCGCTCAACGAGTTCGATGACTTCATCGACGATATTTACGATTTCTCTGAACGGCAGGATTTGGAGATCGACACGCTGATCCACGAGGAAGGCAAGGCGCAAATGGAGATCAATCTGCGCCATGGTGATCCGGTGACGCTGGCTGACCAGGTGTTTCTGTTCAAGCGCACCATCCGTGAAGCTGCATTGCGCCACGACATGTACGCCACGTTCATGGCCAAGCCGATGTCGACCGAACCGGGATCGGCGATGCATATTCATCAATCGGTGGTGGACCGTGAGACGGGCAACACCATCTTTTCTACAGAAGATGGCAACCCGACCGACCTGTTTGGCGGATTCATCGCCGGCCAGCAAAAGTATCTGCCGCATGTGATGGCAATTCTCGCGCCTTATGTGAACAGCTATCGACGCCTTGCACGAGGGGCGCTGGGTTCGCCGCCTATCAATCTGCATTGGGGATACGATAATCGCACGGTTGGCCTGCGGGTGCCCAACTCCTCACCCGCTGGACGGCGCCTGGAAAATCGAGCGCCGGGCTCCGACTGCAACCCCTATTTGGCCATCGCAGCCTCTCTGGCATGTGGGTATCTGGGCATGGTGCACGGCCTGAAACCGGATGATCCTATTGAGGATTGGGGCCATGATCTGCCGTACGGATTGCCCCGTTCGCTGAACGAAGCTCTGGAACGTCTGACCGAGGAAGAAGAGCTGGTGGACCTCATGGGTCGCACCTTCATCTATACCTACAAGGCCATCAAAGAAGGCGAATACCAGACCTTTATGCGCGTGATTTCTCCTTGGGAACGCGAACATCTGTTGTTGAGTGTGTGATGAGTGAACTTTCCAACCAGTACCCGACCAGCGCATTGCAGGCTCTGGATGCCAGCCACCATCTGCATCCTTTTAGTGACCATGGGGCGCTACGCAAAGAAGGTGCGCGCGTTATCGTCAAAGGGGACGGTGTTTGGCTGACAGACAGCGATGGCAACCGCATCATGGATGGGATGGCCGGCCTCTGGAATGTGCAAATCGGACATGGGCGCAGCGAAGTCGTCGATGCGGTGGCCGCACAGATGCGCGAGCTTTCCTACTACAATACGTTCTTCAAGACGACGCATCCGCCGGTTATTGAACTCTCGCAGATGATCGCGAAGCTCGCTCCGGAGCCCTACAACCAGATGTTCTACGTCTCCTCCGGATCGGAGGCGAATGACACGGTTTTAAGGCTGGTGCGTTACTACTGGGATTTAAAAGACAGGCCGGACAAGAAGACCATCATCACGAGGTGGAATGCCTATCACGGCTCCACGGTCGCCGGGACCAGTCTTGGCGGGATGAAAGCCATGCACGCCCAAGGCGACCTGCCGATTCCCGGCATCCACCATATCGACCAGCCCTACTGGTTTGATGAAGGTGGCGACATGTCTCCGGATGAATTTGGCCTACACACCGCGCGAAAACTGGAAGCGGCAATTGATGAGATTGGTGAGGACAAGATCGCCGCTTTCATGGCCGAACCCATTCAGGGCGCCGGCGGCGTGATCATTCCACCGGAAACCTATTGGCCTGAGGTAAAACGCATTTTGGCTGAGCGCGATATTTTGCTGGTGGCCGACGAAGTGATCTCAGGTTTTGGGCGCCTTGGCGAATGGTTTGGCTCGACCGTCTATGACATCGAACCTGATCTTATTGCCGTCGCAAAAGGGATGACGTCGGGCTACCTGCCAATGGGCGGCGTGCTGGTACATGACCGTGTGGCAAATGTGCTGGAGCATGAAGGTGGAGAGTTCTTTCACGGCTACACCTATTCGGGTCATCCGGCTTGTGCAGCGGCGGCCCTCGCGAACCTGAAAATCATGCAAGACGAAGGGGTCGTGGAGCATGTGCGCGATGTGGCAGCACCACGCTTCGCCGAGGTGTTTTCAGGCTTGTCCGATCATCCCCTTGTCGGTGAAGCGCGGACCAAAGGTCTTCTCGGCGCCATCGAACTTGTGCCGAGCAAACCCTCACGCGCCCGGTTTGGTAACTATGGTGATGTGGGAACGATCTGCCGCGACATCAGTTTCCAGCATGGACTGGTGATGCGGGCGGTACGTGATAGCTTGATCCTGTCGCCACCACTGGTGATCACACCCGATGAACTGAACTGGATGGGGGCAACCGTGGGCAAAGTTCTCGATGAAACTGGCGCAGAGTTGAAGCGCCGCGGCCTTTGGTAGGCTCATTTGGGTGAGCACGCGCCAAGCTGGTATGCCGCAAGCCTTCCGGCCAAACTGAACCGACAGCGTGAGTCGCTTGGCGGCGATACCGCCTGCGACGTTTGCATTGTCGGCGCGGGGTTTGCGGGTGTCTCGGCAGCCTATCATCTTTCCAAGGCAGGGCAGAGGGTCATTCTGCTTGACGCTGAGCGTGTCGGTTGGGGTGCATCGGGCCGCAATGGTGGCCAGCTACACCCAGGTTTCCGCCAAGATTTGCAATGGTTCACTGAAACCATTGGCGAGGCTTTTGCCGCCCAGATTCGTGATGCTGGGTATGCGGCGCTTGCCCACATGGATGGTCTGATCAGCGAACACAAAATTCCGTGCGACCGCACGCATGGGCTTGTTACAGCCTGCCGCAAGACCAAGGATCTGGACGAGGAGATCGCCTACAACACGTACGCGCAGAAACGCTTTGGAGTTGAGCCGGCGCAGGTTTTGAATGCTGCAGACGCCCAAAAGGCACTGGGCACCGATGGGCATGTTGGTGCGCTTCGGGATATGCAGGGCGGCCACATTCACCCGCTGGCTTTCGTCACTGCGCTGGCCGATGCCGCAGAAGCCAACGGCGCCGTGATCCATGATCGCACGCATGTCACAGGCCTTGATGCCAATGATCTGCGCGTCGAGGTAAAAACCGCCCATGGCGTGGTGCGCGCCCAACAGGTGGTGCTTGCCGGCAATGGCTACATGCGCGGTCTGCACAAGGACAATGACGCGCGGGTTCTGCCGATCACCAATTTCATCGTTGCGACAAAGCCAATCGGCGCCTGGCAAGAGAATGGCATATTGCCGAACGGTGATGCCGCCTCCGACACGCGCTTCGTGGTGCGCTATTGGCGACCGACCCCCGATGGGCGATTGCTTTTTGGCGGTGGAGAAAAGTTCTCGAAGGCCTTCCCAAAAGACATCGAAGCGTTTGTGCGTCCTCATCTGGCCGAGGTTTATCCCGGTCTCAAAAATGTTGAGATTGAGTATGCCTGGGGTGGCACGCTGGCCATCACCCAAAACCGTCTGCCGCTGATCCGCAGGGTGGCGCCACGGGTGACGGTGGCCGCCGGATTTTCCGGCCAAGGCGTCATCAACGCGCCATTTGCCGGCAAGATTGTCGCCGACGCACTGACCCATGATCCAGCCCTGCTTGACCTAATGGCCCGCCTACCCTGCCCGACATTTCCAGGTGGCACAGCATTGCGGGGGCCAATTTTGCTTCTGGCAATGAGCTATTTCGCGCTTATGGATCGTATCGGCTAACGTCAATCAGCAACCTGCGCGATCGTTGCTGGGCGAATGCTCGCAACTTCTTTGCCGTTGCCAAAAATTGGCGACAACACGTCAACACTTCTTCAATGAAACGCCCCCAAATAAACCTGTTGTTAAAGGCAGTGGACTTAACGTCAAGCTAGAGATCGCATCGTGCAACAAGGTGCGGCTATGCTCTGCATTTTTTGTAGAACGAAGTGTTGGAGTTGACCGCGGACCATGGCGAGTCGTCAGGATAGGGTGCAAAGCAGAAGCGCCGATGATAGCGGCGTGCTGCATCCGCTTGTGCGGCAGCAGTTGCAGGACGCAACTGGACCGCAAGGCACCGTTGATGTGGCCCGTCTGATCTCAGCAGTCAGTGCGTGTTATGATGCCAGCACGGCGCTTGCCGTCGATGTTCTTAACCGCCCACCATCTGAAGAAACCACTCCCAAGACCGCCGACCTGCCTATCGAACTCTTGGACGGTTTGAGCGATGGCGTGATGATTGTGGACGCTCAAGGTGCCGTACGCGCTATCAATTCGACAGCTGTTGGCATGCTTGGACTGGATATCGATCGGCCACGTCACAGTCTGATCGGTAAACCGCTGAAAGCTTGTCTTGGAAAGATGGAGCCGGGCACTGACTCCATCAGTGAGAGTGCGCTCAAAGACTTCATTGCAAACCCTGCTCTGGAGCAAGGCGATGTCTATTTCTCCGCCCATCTTCCAGGTCGGGGTGGGCTGTTGCTGGACGTACGCCGACTGAAGGATGGCGGTTGGGTTCTCATCCTTTGCGAAGCCGGTGAGGTTTGCGACCAACGTCGCCTGCTGCGGATTGCAGAAGAGGAATATCGCAGTCTCTTCAACAACGCCGTTATCGGCATCTATCGCTCAAGCTTTGACGGCAAACAGCTGCGCGCCAATCCCGTGCTGGTTCAACTCAATGGCTATGAAAGCGAAGAGGAAATGCTGCCGGCCGTCAACAACATCGCCGCTGAGTGGTATGTTGATCCAACAAGGCGCGAAGACTTTCAGCGCGAATTGGCCGCCCATGGACGCGTGACCGACTTCGTGTCTGAAATCTATCGCCACAAGACCCGTGAACGCATCTGGATTTCTGAAAACGCTTGGATTGTCTACGACCCATCCGGCACACCGCTGTTCTACGAAGGAACAGTGGTGGATGCGACCGAAAGGGTCGCGGCTGAAGAAGAGATCAACCATCTGGCCCATCATGACCATCTGACGGGCCTGCCCAACCGGTTCATGTTGCTGAAACAGCTACGCGAAGCTTTGCTGCGTCCGCACACTGCTAGCAGTGTGGCGGTGCATTGTCTGGATCTTGATCACTTTAAGGACGTCAACGACACGCTTGGCCATGAAGCTGGTGACCGCCTGCTGGTTGAGGTCGGCAAACGGCTGCGGGCATCGATCAAGTCCGGCGATGTGCTGGCGCGACTGGGCGGCGATGAATTCACCATCTTGCAGTACGGTGTGCGGCATACCTCAGACATGGTCGCCCTGGCCACGCGCATCGTTGCGACGTTGAACAACCCGTTTTTGATCGGCGAAAACCAAGTGACTGTGGGCGTGAGTGTCGGCGTTGCCGCCTACAACGGGCAAGAACCGGCGGGCATGCTGCGCGATGCGGATATCGCGCTTTACGAAGCCAAGAAAAACGGGCGCCAGACCTATGCGGTTTATACCAGCGCCATGGGCGAAGCGTTGCAGGAACGCCGCGCACTGGAGGATGATTTACGCAGTGCCATCGATAATGGCGCCTTTGAGCTGCATCTTCAGCCGGTAGTCGATGGCGATACTGGTGAGCCTATGGTCTATGAGGCACTTCTTCGCTGGGACCACCCGACGCGCGGCAAAGTCTCACCGGCCCGCTTTGTGCCTTTGGCTGAGGAAGCCAGCCTGATGGTTGGATTGGGCGATTGGGTGCTTCAGAAAACGGTTGAGGCAGCCGCATACCTTCCTCCCGGCATCCGCATCGCTATGAACTTGTCACCATTGCAATTGCGCGAATGCGGATTTGTTGACCGGGTTCGCACAGCAATGGAACGATTTGATATCAAACCAGATCAGTTGGAACTGGAGATCACCGAAACGGTGATCATGTCCGACGATCAACGCACCTTGAATGCCCTCAACGCTTTGCGCGACATGGGGCTAAGGCTGGCGTTGGATGACTTTGGCACCGGTCATGCTAGCCTTAGCTATTTGCAACGGTTCCGCTTCGACAAGATCAAGATTGACCAATCCTTTGTTCAACGCATGGTGGACGATCCGATCAGCGCGGCGGTCGTGCGTGCCGTGACATCGCTGGGGATTGATCTGGGTGCGGCGGTGGTGGCTGAAGGTGTTGAAACAACCGAGCAACGCGATGCGTTGAAACGCGAAGGCTGCAACCTTTTTCAAGGCTATCTGTTTGGCCACCCGCAACGCTGGGAAGACGTGTTGGGCGTGCCCCACGATTACGATTAGCACCGATTGAGCCGCACCGCCGCAGGCGAGCGGCTCTCTTCGCTTGTTGGCGAAGGTCTGCCATCCTTGAAATGTCGCGAAGTTGCCTGCACTTGGATGCGCGCCGTTTTGGGTTCAATCTGCCAGTGCAAAGCGCGCCGTCACGGCGTCATGATCGCTCAATGGGCAGCTCTTGCCGTCAAGTGCGGGAACAATCTGATTATCTTCACTGCGCACCCCACGGGGTGCGAACCAATCAAGTTTCATGGGTGATGATGGGTTAAGCGTGATCAGACTTGGCCGCGTGGTCGTCCCTGTCGCGTTGGCCCAATGATAGCCAGCTTGGAGGAACGTTTCGAACACGGTTTCCTTGCGCCAATCAAAATCGAGTAAATGGTTGCCGGTGTTAAGGTCACCACCAATGATCACCGGCATGTCAGGCGCGAAAGGACATTCAAACAGTCCAGTCGCGGACAATGTCGATGATGAGCAACTTCGGACACGAGCCACCAAGGAATGGTTGGACCTTCGAGGCATCGCGGACCAGCTGAAAGAGGCAATAGCCCGTAGCCGAGAACCAGGCGGGTAATTCTGGTGTGCAAAAACGACGGTATTTGGCCGCATAGTTTCGGCAAGGGGCTTATTTCTTTTATTCCGACGTAGCGGTTATCGTAGGGGCTTTAAGAGTGTTGCCGTGTTTGCGGCAAAAGCACCCAGAGCAGCGCGACCGCAAGAATTGGCAGGGAAGACAGCGCAAGTTCGGTCCATCCGAAGCCCGTCACAATCGCACCCGATGCGAATACGCATAGCGTAGCAGCTAGAGCGATCAGCGTGTCGTTGGTGCCTTGCACCACTGCTCGTTCTTCCGGCGATATGGCGCTGGCAAGTAAGTTGGTCGCGCCAATGAAGCCGAAGTTCCAGCCGATCCCCAATACCACAAGGGCGACGTAGAAGTGATGGACCGATATGCCGCTGGCCGCGACAAGCAGCGCACCGATAAGCAACGCAAGCCCTGTTGCTACGACGGGTATCGTACCGAACCGGCGGATCAGGAAACCGGTGAAGAAGGACGGCGCGAACATCGCGACAACGTGCCAGCGTATTACGTCGCTCGCCGAAGTTTCTGAATAGCCATGGCCCGTCATGGCCAGCGGTGTCGGTGCCATCAGCAGCACCATAATGCCTTGCGAGACCGCACCCGCCAGCACGGCGGTCAGGACCGGGCGGCGCTTGAGGATGATGGCAAGTGCCGCACGGTCGAGCTTCGGTCGGCTCGGTTTCACAGTCGGACGCGGAATGCGCACGAGGAGAAGCGGCACAAGCCCGACGAACGTGACGACCATGATCGCGGCATAGGCCCCCGCAAGCGGCACGGGCGCGAAGACATCTTTTGTCCAGATGAAGACCTGCGGCCCGACGAAGGCCGCGACAAGGCCCGAAGTCAGCACGAGCGAGATCGCGACGGGTTGCCAGTCGGTCACGACGACCTCTGCGGTGGCAAAACGGAAGTAGAGGTAGCACGCCAGTGAGGCCCCCATGAAGGCATGCGCGACGCACAGAAGTGCAAAGCTCGACCACACAAGCGCAAACACACCGATTGCACCGCCTGCAATGGCCGAAAGCCCGCCGACAAGAAATCCGACCCGGCGACCATAACGCCCCATCAGCAGCGAAAACGGTCCTGTCACGACAAGTCCCGCGAATGTCTGCACAGAAGGCGGCAGGGTCGCTAAGGTGGGGTTGGGCGCGAGAAGCAGCCCGGCCAATCCGCCGAGGATGATGAGCATCGGCATGACCGATCCCAGGATCGTGTTGGCGGCAATCAGCCCGACGAAGTTAGTGTTGGCAACGGTGTGGTGAGCATCGTGCATAAGCGTCGTGTCCATTTGATATTTCTTGACACCGTGACTATAGCGGGCCAGCGTCCTGTCCAGAATGTCAAAAAGGCGTCAATTCTGGACAAAGCTCCAAAAACCCGCTCAATAGACGTGCTTCTCTTCGAGGGTGTGAACGCTCTGGATGTCGCAGGGCCTGTGCAGGCTTTCAATACCGCCAGGTTTCAAGACTGCACGGCCTACAGGCTGCGCTACGTGTCGGTAGATGGTAGACCTGTGCGTGCCTCCTGCGGGATTTCACTGGGGGCCGATGCAGCGCTCCCGTCCTGCGATCCGAGCCATGATCTTCTCGTTCCTGGCGGCAACGGCATCGACGCACTGCTTGAAGTGAAAGGTGTTCTCGGCGCGGTGCGCGAACGGTTGAAGGCAGACACCGGAGCGCGAGTGATCTCGATCTGCTCAGGGGCGTTGCTTCTTGCGGCAGCTGGTGTTCTCGATGGCGGACCGGCAACGACGCACTGGTCGCGCGAACAGGATGTCCGGCGCTTTGCGAATGTGGACTGGAACCTTGACCGGCTTTTTGTCGAACGGACGCGCGTGTTCACTTCGGCTGGAGTTACAACTGGCATCGACCTCGCGCTCTCAATCATCCGGGCTGATTGCGGTAACGCCGCTGCGCTTCGCGTCGCGCGCGAGCTTGTCGTTCAACTCCGCCGGATGGGAAACCAGAGCCAGTATGCGATGCACCTTGCCGGGCAGTTCACAAAAGAGGACGATTTGGGGCAACTGATTGAAGCCATTATTACCAATCCGAAGCGGCCTTGGACGCTGGACCAGATGGCAAGCGAGGCAGGAATGAACCCGCGCACACTCTCGCGCCGCTTCCACGATCATCTAGCCACTTCGCCTACACAGTTCGTAGAGCGGATTCGCGTCGATCATGCGCGGGGCCTATTGGAGGCGAACCTTCTCGCGAAAACCGTCGCCATCGAGGCCGGGTTCAGTGATCTCCAGCGCATGCGCCGGGCGTTCCAACGCCGCTATGGCCTCAGTTTCTCACAATACGCAGGTGCGTTCCGGGATCAGGGCTGATGTCAACAACTGGCATTCGACTATGACGCAACATTGCACAAAGACTGCCCCGTAGCAGTCCTCCGATGAAGCGAAGTGTCCGCCAAAACTCAGGCGTTTCTGTCACCGGCATTAGCCACCTTTTTTGAAGCAAATGTTTGAGTCGGCGCACTCTTTGCATTCAGCTTTTGCGATTCCTGGCGCAATGCCCTTCGTCTCTCAGCACATAAGCTGCCTCTCCGCCGTTGATCGGAGCGTTTCACCGAAGATTAATCTGTCGGCGATAATGTCGCGCTTTTTCCGATCTGTGAGATCTCAATGACCCAAGACAGTGAAAGCGGCTGTAGCCTCCGGCAAAAAGCAATCTCAAGCATACGCGCTAGAGCGGCACGCTTTGCTAGTCACCAATCGGGCGCTGTTGCGGTCATTTTTGCGATCGCTGCTATCCCAATCGTCGGTATCGTGGGAGCTTCGTTGGACTACTCCAGGGCAACTGACACGCGCAGGACCTATCAGGATGCGGCGGACGCAGCAGTTTTAGCGGCAGCCAGCAGTAACCTTCCCTCCTTCACGCAAATGCAGGAGTTGGCTCGTAGCGTATTCGACGTTCACACGTTGGAGTCAGGCCATTCGCTTCACTCTTTTGATCTGCTCGAGCATGAGCTGGGGCTGATGGTTCGCGCAACCGGCGATGTGCCGACGACGCTGCTCGGTGTTATGGGTGTTCATCAAATTGATATCGGCGTTGAAGCTATTGCCGCAATCGGCAGTGCGCCATTGGAAATTGCGTTTGTCGTTGATGCGACTAACTCAATGCTGCGTGGTAGTCGTTGGCGAACGGCTTATGGCGCCATGGAAAACATGCTTACGGCTCTTGATGAGGCCGCCACAGGGGAAGATGACCTCTTTGTGACTGTGGTCCCGATGGGCGATACAGTGAACATTGGCGAAGCGCGGGGCGGATGGGTCGAAGGTCTAGTCGATGACGACAGGGGCTATGACGATTGGGGTCCCGATCAAAAGTACAACTACATGAAAGAGCACCACTGGAATGGTTGTGTGTTCGCACGGGAGGAACCGACGCCCGACAATCCCTATCTGTTGACCGATGCGCGTCCCGGCGATGTACCGTTTGGCGTGATGGATCACCGGTTAAACAATCACGCATTTGAAGGTCATGGCTCGCGACGGTTTGACTGCCCGCAAGAAATTATTGGTCCGAGCACCGAGATCGATGAGGTGCTTCGCAGCGTCAATCGGATCACAGCCGCCGGGACCGGCCGGTTTGATCAAGGCATGGCCTGGGGTTGGCGGGCGGTGTCAGCTAATTGGCATGGCCAATGGGGAATCCAAGGTTATCCGACCACCGACCTTGAGGAACGCAGGAAAGTGGTTGTGTTCATCTCCGACGGTAACTCGACAATGGAGGAATGGCGCTTCGACGGCCACCAAGACTGGGGTTACAACAATGCCGGTCGTGCCATGCTGGGGAATCTGGTTGACGTTTGCCATCAGGCAAAGGCACAGGGCATTGAAGTTTTTACCCTGTATGTTGAAGGAAACCCCCACGCGGAATCATATATGCGGGCATGTGCCTCGACGGCAGATCATTTCTTCGATGTGACACGCAATGAGGCGATGGCGGAGGCGTTCCAAGCGATGGGCGCAAGGCTCTCCGATACGCGCTTGGTGCGCTAGGCCAAATATCGAACGCACGCTCGCAATCTGCTTTGGCTGCGCTATACGCTCGGGCAGTGTATATGTCCTGGGCGTGTGCAGTTGCCAGCCCCGAACCATCCGTCCGATCACATTTCAAATATGGAAACAGACTTCGGCGGCACCGCAAAAACGCCAATACTCTACTGTCTTTGGAGCCCCAAAATGAGGGGGCTTGGAAAACTAAGAGACGGCCTTAACCAAAAACTTTTTTAGGATCGATCCGGTTGAGGCTGGCCAAGTTGCGCTTTGAGCTTGGCCGTACCGTATCTGGCAACAAACGCTGAAAGCGTCTCTTCAATCACCAAGTCGACTTCTGCCGACGAAACGCGATCGCGCACCTGAAAGAGCATCTCGTAGAAGTAAAGGCTGCGAGATAACTGCCACAGCTGATTTGCTGCCAGCCTTTTGTTCTCAACCCTGAGACATCCTTCGGCCTCACCCCGTTCAAAGATCGCGACTAACTGATCACTCATTGCCAGCGACGCGCTAATGTAGAAAGCATGGCCAACATGTGGGAAGCGCGCTGCTTCGGCAACGCAGGTTCTGAAAACCGACTGTGCAAGTGGTGTCAGCATAAATTTCACGGCCATCGTCACAGCCGTGGTCAGTGCTTCCGCGGTCTCTGTGCCGAACGTCGCTTTTTTCAGGCGGTCGCGCTGCTCAAGACAAACTTGGTCAATAACGGCTTGAAAAAGAAGCGATTTGTCAGGGAAATATTTGTAGGCTGTAGCCTTCGAGATCCCGGCCTTTAGAACGATGTCGTCCATGCCGGCCCCGGCATAGCCGCGCTCTAGAAACACCTCTCGGGCAGCGGCTAAAAGCTGCGCCTCTTTTCGGCCCTTCGGCTTTCGACAAGCAGCCTGATCCAGCTCGTCGCGCAACTTCTCAATCTGAAACTGTGTGTTCTGCATGTTCGTGTGGATGCCGAACAGGACTTCGATTGTCAACAAAAATAAAATGAACTGTTCAGTTTGTTTTTTGTTGACGTCGTCGTTTACATGATCCATGTTTGCCTCAGCTGAACAAAACAGTTCAGTTTAAAACCTAGAAAGGAACTGACATGAAAATTCTTACAGCAACCCTCGCCGCCGCGATCTTCGCCGCTTCAGGCGCAACTGCGATGGCAAGCTCTGACAACACCGTCAATGATGTGACTGTTGTCTCTGTCGATCGCGCCGCTGGCTCCGTCACCGTCGATAGCTTCGGCGTCCTGAAGACACTCGATGCTGATCAGGAAATGATCTACGTGCCGCTGGACGTTGCGCCTGGTCAGACCTTGCGTTTGGAGTTTGACGGCGGCTCGCTCGAAAACATCCGTCCTCTCGGTTGATCCATGATTATGAACAAGGCGGCTTGCCGGTCGGCAAGTCGCCTTTGTTTTTCGACCCCACCAGGGCACCCCTCAACAACCGTTTTGGTCCTAAACCATGAAAACACTCCAGATCACATGTGCCCTATCTGCTGCGCTACTTTTGGCGGCGTGTCAGGATGAAGCTGCCTCTACGGTACAAGATCCCATACGGTCGGTTGTGGCGCACGAGGTACAATCCGTATCTCCGCTCAGAACGCGGGCGTTCCCTGCGGTGCTTCAACCCCCTGAGATCACCCCCCTTGCCTTTGACATTGGGGGCCGCCTCGGACCGCTCGCACTCAGGATTGGTCAAGCGGTCGAAGCCGGCGATGTGCTTGCAACCGTCGCCGCTGAAGACGCGACCTTGCGCCTCCAACAGGCGGAGGCAGCTTTGGCTGAGGCTCAAGCAGCGGCCAACAATGCCCGTTCTGTGGCAGATCGTCAGCAGTCCTTGTTTGATCGAAACGTCGTTGCGGCAGCCGCCCGTGATGATGCAGCCGCTCGTGCTCAGCAAGCCGACGCGAGGGTGATGCAGGCCCGACGCAGTCTCGATTTGTTGGAAGAGTCTCTTGGAGACACCACGCTGCGCGCGCCCTTCGATGCTGTCGTTGATGGGATCACCGTGCAAGCGTTCGCGAGCGTTCAACCTGGGCAGCCCATCGTTACGCTCTATGAGGACAACGCGCTTCAGGCGACCATCTACGTGTCGTACGACGTGGTCTCTCGTATTGAGCTCGGGCAGCGCGTCAGCATGTCGCCGGCTGATGGAGCAGAGCGCTCGCTTGCCGCAAGCATAACGGAGATCGGTCAGCGAGCGGCCGCGGTTTCTTCGTTCCCCATTGTGATCTCGCTCGATGACGAGCATCCGGATCTACGCTCAGGCATGGCGGTCGAGGTATCACTTTGGACTTGTCACGGTTTTGTTCCGTGTCCTTGAATGGAATGATCGCCATCAAGGAGCACAAGAATGGCACGCAAACACAATGACGAGTTCAAGCGCGAGGCGGTGCGGATTGCACTGACCAGCGGACTGACACGCCGAC
>JAVJSN010000006.1:0-94928 GCA_040219355.1 Hyphomicrobiales bacterium | reverse complement strand
GTCGGCGTGTCAGTCCGCTGGTCAGTGCAATCCGCACCGCCTCGCGCTTGAACTCGTCATTGTGTTTGCGTGCCATTCTTGTGCTCCTTGATGGCGATCATTCCATTCAAGGACACGGAACAAAACCGTGACAAGTCCATTGATGGCGATCATTCCATTCAAGGACACGGAACAAAACCGTGACAAGTCCAGTCAGACTATGGCCGAACGCGGAGCGACGCGCGAGTGTTTGAACTTCACCTTTGAAGACACGCCGGAAGGGCGTTTTATCGAGACGATGTTCGCCGCCCAAGGACAGTTGGAGCGAGAACAAAACGCCCGCCAGGTGCAGCAGAAGATGCGCGCTCGCATGGAAACAGGCTATTGGGTTCACAATGCGCCTGTTGGCTATCGCTATGAGACGATCAGAGGGCGCGGCAAAGTCCTTACTCCCGATGAGCCTTTGGCCTCTATCGTGCGTGAGGGGATTGAAGGTTATGCCTCCGGACGCTTCCAGACACAGGCCGAAGTGAAGCGCTTCTTTGATGGCTTTCCAGACTTCCCACGCAACAAGCGTGGTGAGCTGGTCCAGCAGCGCGTCACCGACATTCTGACCAACCCGATCTATACAGGCCATATCTGCTCTGAGAGCTATGGCATCAGCTGGCTCAAAGGCCATCATGAGCCCCTGATCTCCATGGCGACCTTCGACAAGGTGCAAGACCGCCGGGCTGGCGTGGCCAAGCTTCCGGCCCGCAACGACATTGGTGATGATTTTGCCCTGCGCGGCTTTGTGTGCTGCGCCAGCTGCGGGACGCCCTTGCGCTCTTCCTGGTCAAAGGGTCGAACCAAAAGCTATCCCTATTATCTGTGCCAAACCAAAGGCTGTGATGCCTATGGCAAGTCGATAGCCCGTGACAAAATCGAGGGCGATGTCGAGGCGGTGATCAAATCACTGCAACCAACGCAAAACGCAGTCGCGCTTGCCAAGGATTTGTTCCGCCGTGCCTGGGACTATCGCCATGGCCAAGCGGCAAAACTCAAAGCCTCAGTCGAAAGCCACATCGCCTCCATCGACAAACAGATTGATGGGCTGATGGAGCGTTTGCTGGACACAACAAACCAAGCCGTGATGCGCCGTTATGAGGAGAAGATCGAATCCTTGGAACGCGACAAGGCCCGCTATCACGATCAGATGGCCCAAATGACAGGTCAAAAGCGCAAGAGCTATGCGGAGCAGCTAGAACCGGCGCTCAACATCGTCACAAAGCCCTGGAAACTATGGGCTTCCGGCGATATCGGCTTACGCAGACTGGTGCTGAAACTGGCCTTTGCAGACCGTCTGCACTATGACCGAAAAACAGGTCCTAGAACCGCTAAATTTGCCATACCGTTCAAGGCATTAGGGCACATTCAGCGTATGCATTTAAATAATGGTGCCCAGGAGAAGACTCGAACTTCCACGATCTTGCGATCACTGGCACCTGAAGCCAGCGCGTCTACCAATTCCGCCACCTGGGCAGGTGGGTAAGGTCGAGGGCGATGCATTACGGCTGGTGTGCGGTCCTGTCAACGGCTTGCACAAAGAACCGAACAATACCCAAGGGTGAGACCATTCACCGGCTTGCGCATAGGCTGCGGCGCGGGGTACATCAGCGCCAGACGGCACCCAAAAAGGACGAATTGCGCCATGGCTGACACCCCAGGCAATGCAGGGCTCAACGGTAAACTTGTCACCGTGTTTGGCGGCTCGGGTTTTCTCGGCCGATACATCGTGCGCGAACTGGCAAAAAAGGGCTATCGCGTGCGCGTCGCAGTGCGTCGGCCTGATCTTGCTGGCCATACACAGCCAATGGGCGCTGTTGGCCAGGTGCACGCCATTCAGGCCAATCTGCGATACGGCTGGTCGGTGGAACGCGCCATTGATGGCGCTGATGCGGTGGTCAATCTGGTTGGTATCCTGCACGAGTCAGGCAAACAGTCTTTTGAAAAGGTGCAAGCTGAAGGCCCTGGCCTAATCGCGCAAGCCTGCCAAAAAGCCGGCATCACCAATCTGGTCCACGTGTCGGCCATTGGCGCGAACGAGGAATCCGAGGCCGACTATGCGCGCTCAAAAGCTCTCGGCGAAAAGGCGGTTCGCGCCGCTGTGCCCGAAGCCATTATCATGCGTCCGTCCATCGTGTTTGGGCCAGAGGATCAGTTCTTCAACCGGTTTGCCAACATGGCACGCATGTCGCCGATCCTGCCTGTGGTTGGCCCGAAAACACGGTTTCAGCCGGTGTATGTCGGCGATGTGGCTGACGCGGTGGCGCTGGCTGTCGATGGCGGTGCCACGCCGGGCACGACATATGAGCTCGGCGGACCGGAAGTTGATACATTTGAAGGCCTGATGGAGCGCATGCTGAAGGTGATCGATCGCAAACGCCCAATCATCGCTATGCCAATACGGGTGGCCGAACTTCAGGCCAAGGTGTTTGAAGTTCTGCCCAATCCGATTTTGACCGTCGATCAGGTGAAAATGCTCGCGACCGACAATGTCGTCTCCGAAGACGCCGTCAAAGATGGCCGCACACTTAAAGGGCTCGGGCTCAATCCGGCAGCCATCGACGCGATCATCCCGACCTATCTCTGGCGCTATCGCAAGCACGGTCAGTATGCTGCGCTGGGCGCAAAGCCTTGATCATCGGTCAAGCCTCGGACGTCAGAGTGGTCGTGGGTCTCGTGCTGATTTGATCGGCACCCGGGCTCGGAACCAGGGATTTGCTCTAGCCCAACAGTGCCAAGCCCAAAAAGCCCAATGATCCGACGATAATCCGCCACCAGGCAAACAGGGCAAAGCCGTGTTGGCTAACATAGTCGAGGACCCAACGCACGACGAGCACCGCCATGATGAAGGCTGCAACAAATCCCACAGCCACCACCATCAAACCATCGGTTGTAACGATGTCGCGGTTCTGGAAGAGGTCGTAGACAAAAGCGCCCGCCATGGTTGGCATCGCCAAAAAGAACGTGAATTCTGCCGCCGAACGCTTGTCGGTGCCCATCAAAAGCGAGCCGACAATGGTGGAGCCCGAGCGCGACATACCAGGTATCAGCGCCAGCACCTGGAACAACCCGATCTTCAGGCAGAGCGACAACGGATAGTCCATGATGTCAGTGTATTTGGGTTGAAGCGTCATCCGGTCGACCAGCAGCAAAATGATCCCACCGATGATCAACGTAGTGCAAATCAGGGCAGGTGTCTCAAACAGCACCGTCTTGATCAGCTCATGGAAAAGAACGCCCATCACCGCTGACGGAAGGAATGCCAAAACAATCCCGGCAACAAATCGACGCGCCTTGGGGCTGGAAGGCAGATCAGCGGCGATGCGCAGAAGTTTGGCAGTGTAAACCGATAGCACGGCCAGAATGGCGCCAAGCTGGATCAGCACTTCAAAAATCTTGCCTTCGTTTTCAAAGCCCAGAAAATGACCGGCAAGCAAGATATGCCCTGTCGAGGACACAGGTATGAACTCTGTGAGACCTTCCAAAAGACCAAGGATGAGGGCGTTGATAAAGGTCTCAAGAGTCATGGGAGATCCAAAGTGGGAAGAGATCGCCAGCGGCAAGCGCCGCCTTTTAGCGGTAAGATGTAAAGATAATGCTGCGCGACTTGAGGCTGTCGTGGCCCGTGCCTATACGATGCACACCTGATTGAACAAGCGCCTTGGTTTGGCCATCAGACGTCTTCAGACCCGCTGGACCTTTGCGATCATGCATTTTCAACCAACCGTGACGGCTTCATGACCACGCTTTACCATTTGCCGCTTGATGCTTCCTCACGCTTCGTTCGCCTTGTGTTGGCAGAGTTTGGACAAGCGGTGCATCTGGAACTCGAAAAGGTGTGGGAGCGTCGGCGAGAGTTTTTGACGCTCAACCCTGCCGCATCCGTGCCAGTGCTGAAAACCGATGATGATTTGGTGGTCATCGGTGCCAACCCAATCATTGGCTATCTGACCGAAGCGCGTGAAGATCGTGGTGTCCCCCACATGCCAGCTGACATTGCAGCGCGCGCCGAGGTGCGCCGTCTGATGGATTGGGCACTGGTGCTGATGGAGAGTGATGTGACGGCCGTTCTGGTGCATGAAAAAGCCCAAAAGCGCGGCATCCCAGCCAATCTCGGCGGTGGGCCACCAGATACCAGCGCGATGCGCATTGCCCGCAACAATCTCGATTGGCATTTGGATTACGTCGATCATGTGTTGGCCACCCGCGATTGGTTGGCAGGCGAACGCATGACATTGGCTGACTTGGCCTTTGCCGCGGCGCTTTCCTCGCTGGATTATCTTGGAGAGGTGAACTGGGCCAACCGTGCGGTTGCTAAGCTTTGGTACGCGCGTGTGAAGTCACGTCCTTCCTTCGCGCCGCTTCTGGAAGAGCGTATCAGCGGTGTGATACCACCGGCGCATTATGACGACCCGGACTTCTAATCAGAAGCAGTCTGCCTTTATCCACTCTGCGGCTCGTGACGTAGGCTTTGATAGCTGCGCGATCACGCATGCTGAGAGGATGGACGATTTGCGCCCGCGGTTGGAGCGGTTCGTTGCGCTTGGGCGTCACGGCACAATGGGATGGATGGAAGAAACGCTTGATCGGCGCGGCCATCCACGCACGCTTTGGCCAGAGGCGCGGGCCATCATCATGCTAGGCCTATCTTACGCGCCAGCGACGGATCCGATGGAAACGCTTGGTCGGGGAGATGTCGGCACGATTTCGGTCTATGCGCGCAACCGCGACTATCACGACATCATCAAAGGACGGCTGAAAACGCTTGCCTCGAAAATCGTCTCCAAGCTTGGCGGTGGGGTGAAGGTTTTCGTCGATACCGCGCCGGTGATGGAAAAACCATTGGCACAGGCTGCTGGTCTTGGATGGCAGGGCAAACACACCAATCTGGTCTCGCGCGAGCACGGGTCATGGCTCTTTCTGGGCGCAATTTTTACCACGCTCGACTTGCCTGATAATGATGCTGAAAGTGACCATTGCGGGTCCTGCACGCGGTGCCTGGATGTTTGCCCGACGGATGCTTTTCCAGATCCTTATCAGCTCGATGCGCGCCGTTGCATCTCCTACCTCACCATTGAGCACAAAGGCCCGATACCAACTGAGTTTCGCAAAGCCATGGGCAACCGCATTTACGGTTGCGATGATTGCTTGGCGGTCTGCCCATGGAACAAGTTCGCCGATACGGCGCGCGAGGCGAAGCTGAAGGCGCGCGATGATCTGAACGCCCCTAGGCTTGCTGATCTACTGGCGCTTGATGATACCGCGTTCCGTGCGCTGTTCTCGGGCTCACCGATCAAGCGTATCGGCCGTGATCGTTTCGTGCGCAATTGTCTGATCGCCGCCGGCAACAGTGAAGATGCTTCCTTGGTTCCTAAGGTGGAAAGTCTGCTCAATGATCCGTCTGACGTTGTACGCGATGCCGCGTCATGGGCGTTGGGTGAGTTGACGTAAAGACGGAGCCATACCTTAGTTGACGTCCTCGCCCACCGCGCGAGCGTGTGAGGCGGGAACGATTCCGAGGAATGATCCGCATCAACAAAGTGCTGGAAGCTCGCTGAAATGGATCCCTGTGGCAAGCATAGGGATGACGGCAACGATGAGTCTGGCTTTAAACCGGCTCGGACCCATCAGCCTTGAGCGAGTACCCCGCCAGATAGAGCGAGCCACAAATAAGAATGCGCGCGGGTTCACCTGCCGCCATTTCAATCTCTTGCAGGGCATCTTCTAGACTTGGCGACACCGAAGCAAATGTCCCGCCTTCTGCGGCCGATGAGGCTAGGCTCACCGTGTCATAGCTGTTCTCGTGCCCTGGAATCGGTATGGCGATCACCTGTCGGGCGAGGCCGGCAAAGGGCTCAAAGAAACTGGTGGCATCTTTGGTGCGCAGCATGCCGGAGACCATATAAAGGGGGCGTGGCACACGCTCTTCCAGATCCGCCATGGCTTCGGCCAGCGCCTGTCCACCACCGGCATTGTGCCCGCCATCCAGCCAAACATCGCAGGATGGTGCGAGTGCAGCCAAAGTGCCTGTGAGCTTTTGCAGGCGTCCAGGCCAAGTGACCGTGCTCATACCCGCTTCGAGTGCTTGATCTGGAAGATCGAATTGGCTGTGCCGCATGCAGGCAATCGCAAGGCCTGCATTGGCAATCTGGTGGCGACCAGGAAGCCGCGGAAGCGGCAAATCAAGAAGGCCAAAGGCATCCTGGTAGACCAGACGTCCATGCTCTTCATAGGCCATGTAATCCTGGCCGTGCACGACAAGCGGTGCGCCAACGCGGTTGGCAACTGCGCGGATCACGTCCAGTGCCGCTGGTTCCTGCGGTCCGATAACAGCGGTCACATTCCGCTTGAGGATGCCAGCCTTTTCACCGGCGATCTTTTCCAGAGTGTCGCCAAGAAAGCTCATATGGTCCATTGAGATCGGCGTGATGGCGCACAGGTGCGGCGTTTCTACCACATTGGTTGCGTCCAGCCGTCCGCCCAGCCCAACTTCCAACAGTGTGGCATCGGCGGGATTTTGCGCGAACAACATCATGGCAGCGGCTGTTGTCGCTTCAAAGAACGTGATTGCCTGCCCAGCGTTCACGCGCTCGCAGTGCAAAAGCGTTTCTGTGAGGGCTGCATCAGACACAAACTGCCCATCGCCGGGGGCACCGATGCGGATGCGCTCATTGAAACGCACCAGATGTGGCGAGGTGTAGACGTGGGCGCTGCGCGCATCAGCTTCCAGCATGGCCCGCATGAAGGCGATCGTGGAACCTTTGCCGTTGGTTCCGGCAACGTGCACCACCGGTGGCAGGCGCAAATGTGGGTTGCCGAGATCGTTCAGCAGACGGGCAAGCCGTTCCAGACCAAGATCCCATGCGCGTGGGTGCAGCGTGGTGAAACGATGCAGCAGGTCGAGCACATCAACCTTTTCGGTTGATACCTGCCCGCCCGTGTTGGGCAACAGCGGATCGTTCATGCAGGTTGCGTTTCGCTTTTGATGCTAGGCTCGGTCTTTGCTGTCCTCTCCTCGCGCGAACCGCCCGTTTCGGCACCCTCGCCAGCCTCTTCACCGGTTCCCTGGGGTGCAGTCAGTGCGGGCAACGAGACTGGATTCATGAAAAGATCGACCAGGCGCGCGAGCGTGTCGCGCATGTCTTGGCGTCTGACGACCATATCCAGCATGCCATGCTCCAGCAGATACTCTGAGCGCTGGAACCCTTCGGGCAGTTTCTCACGGATCGTCTGTTCAATCACGCGCGGGCCAGCAAAACCGATAAGCGCGCCCGGCTCGGCAATGTGGATGTCACCCAGCATCGCGTAGGATGCTGTCACACCCCCGGTGGTCGGGTTGGTCAGCACCACGATGTACGGCAGGCCGGATTCCTTGACGCGCTGTACCGCAACTGTTGTGCGCGGCAGTTGCATGAGCGACAGAATGCCTTCCTGCATACGCGCACCACCTGAGGCGGCAAACAGGATCAGCGGGCGTCCACGGTCCACAGCAATCTTTGCCGCTTTGATAAACGCCTCACCAGCCGCCATGCCCAGCGAGCCGCCCATAAAGGCAAAGTTTTGAGCCGCAACCACAACCGGCTGCGCGTGAATGGTTCCAGCAGCGACCAGGAACGCATCCTGTTCATTTGTCTTGCCGCGCGCATCGCGAATGCGGTCGGTGTACTTGCGCTCATCACGGAATTTCAGCGGATCGGCCACCACGTCGGGTGTCTCAATCAGCTCAAACTGCGATTCATCGAACAGCCGTTCCAGACGCTTGCGCACCGGCATGCGCATATGGTGGCCAGAGCTTGGCACCACCCAATCATTGTTTTCCAGATCACGATGAAACACCATTTCACCCGTCTCTGGACACTTGATCCAAAGATTGTCTGGCGTTTGGCTGGAAGAAGAAAAAAGGGTGCGGATTTTTGGCCGCACAACATTGTCGATCCAGTTCACGGGGAGATATCTCCTAAGAGTGGAGGGTTGTTGCCTGCGCTAGCCAGCTTTGGCTGCGCGGCGCACCCCACCAGCAAGTTGCGCGGTCATTTCCGTAATCGCTTTTATCGTCATATCGGTAGCCTTGCCATCCTCATCAAGGCTGTTGGCAATTGCATCCACCAAAGCCGACCCGACAACAACGCCGTCAGCAACCGCGCCGATAGCTGCGGCATCGTCAGGCGTTTTGATGCCAAAGCCCACAGCAACCGGCAAATCGGTATGCCTTTTGATGCGTGCGACAGCCTCGCCAACCTGCGTTGGGTTGGCGCTTGCGGTGCCAGTGATGCCTTTGATCGCGACGTAATAGACGAAGCCAGATGTATTGCCCAGAACCTTTGGCAGACGCTTATCGTCGGTCGTCGGGGTGGCAAGCCGCACAAAATTCAAGCCAGCTTTCAGTGCTGGTAGGCACAGCTCATCGTCGGTTTCCGGCGGCAGGTCGACCACGATTAAGCCATCGACGCCGACGCGCAAGGCTTCGGCCAAAAATGCATCCACGCCATAAATGTAAATCGGGTTGTAATAACCCATCAGGATGATCGGTGTTTCCTGATCGGTTTCGCGAAACTGCTCGACCAGCTTCAGTGTCTTCGCCAAGGTTTGGCCGCCTTGCAGCGAGCGCCGCGCAGCCGCCTGAATGGCTGGGCCATCGGCCATGGGATCAGAGAACGGCATGCCGAGCTCAATCAGGTCGGCACCCCACATGGCGAGTGCCTTCATGATCCCCAGCGAGGTTTCCATGTCCGGATCCCCCCCCATCACATAGGTCATGAGAGCGGGGCGGCCTTCTTCTTTAAGGGCCGCAAACCGGGTTTCGATACGCGTTGTCATGCAGTGCCTTTCGGGGCAACTTTTTCACCGTCTTCCTTGGTGAAATCTTGAATTTTTGTGGCACCGGGCAATACCTCAAGCACCTTTTCCGATGGGCGTGAAAGCACCGTCCCAAGCGGCGAAACGACAATGGGTCGATTCATCAGGATCGGATGCTCTACCATCGCGTCGATAAGCTGGTCGTCCGTAAGATCCGCGTCATCAAGGCCAAGTTCTTCGTAGGGCGTGCCTTTTTTGCGCAGAACTTCGCGCACAGACAGTCCAGTCGCCTTGATCAGCTCAACCAGCTTGTCTCGTCCTGGTGGGTTTTTGAGATACTCAATAACCTGCGGCTCTTCACCCGACGCGCGGATCATCTCAAGCGTGTTGCGCGACGTGCCGCAATTTGGATTGTGATAGATGGTGATACTCACTGGCGTGCCGTGTCCTGGGCTTCCAGCGCCTGTGCGACCGTGTGCACGTCTTTGTCGCCGCGCCCGCAAAGGTTCATGACCAAAATCTGGTCTTTGGCCATCTTCGGCGCGATCTTCGCCACATGGGCAAGCGCATGGGCGGGCTCCAGCGCTGGCAAAATGCCTTCGGTGCGTGACAGCAGCTTGAAGGCCTCCAACGCTTCGGTGTCGGTCACAGGCACATACTCAACCCGGCCAACATCTTTCAGCCAAGAATGCTCTGGCCCGATACCGGGGTAGTCGAGGCCTGCTGAAATGGAGTGACCTTCGAGAATCTGCCCGTCATCGTCTTGCAACAGGAAGGTGCGGTTGCCGTGCAAAACACCGGGTTTGCCACCGGACAGAGATGCGGCGTGGCCGTTTTCAACCTCAATGCCGTGGCCACCGGCTTCAACGCCAATCAGGTGCACATCAGCATCGTCTAAGAACGGGTGAAACAGACCAATGGCGTTCGACCCACCGCCCACGCACGCCACCGCCATGTCCGGCAGGCGGCCTTCCACTTCCAACATTTGGCCGCGCGTTTCCTTACCGATCACCGATTGGAAATCACGCACCAGCATCGGGTAGGGGTGGGGACCGGCAGCCGTGCCGATCAGATAGTAGGTCTCATCCACCGTCGCGACCCAATCGCGCAAAGCCTCGTTCATCGCATCTTTCAACGTACCGGCACCGGCGGTAACCGGAATAACCTCGGCGCCCAGAAGCTTCATGCGGAAGACGTTCGGCGCCTGCCGTTCAACGTCTGTGGCTCCCATATAGATGACGGCCTTAAGGCCAAAGCGGGCGCATACCGTAGCGGTGGCAACACCGTGTTGCCCGGCACCCGTTTCGGCGATGATGCGGGTCTTGCCCATGCGGCGGGCGAGCAAAATTTGCCCCAGGCAATTGTTGATCTTGTGGCTGCCGGTGTGATTGAGCTCATCGCGCTTGAAATAGATTTTGGCACCGCCAAGCTCCTCGGTCAGTCGCTCTGCGAAATAGAGCGGCGATGGGCGACCGGCATAGGTGGCATTGAGGCCATCAAGTTCAGCCTGAAAGGTTGGGTCGGCCTTGGCGTCCTCATAGGCTTTTTCCAAGTCCAGGATCAGTGGCATCAGTGTTTCGGCCACAAAGCGTCCGCCGAAAAGCCCAAAATGGCCAGCCTCGTTCGGACCTGTGCGGAAAGAATTGGGCTGCGCAGCAGGGGTGTTCATGCGCTAATCCTTGTGTTGGCATCTTCAGACGCTGCTTTGGCGGCAGCAACAAACTGTTCAATCAGCGCGGCATCTTTGAGGCCAGGCGCGCTTTCGACCCCTGAGGAAACGTCAACGCTTGGTGCACCAGTTGCAACAATAGCTGCACCCACATTGGAAGGGGTAAGGCCTCCGGAAAGCATGAAGGGCTGCGAGCGGTCAAGCGTATCGAGAAGCGACCAGTCAAACACAGCCCCCAACCCTCCCGGGCGTGTAGCATCTTTTGGCGGTTTGGCATCCAGTAGCAGCCTATCGGGAATCCCGACCAAGGCATTGGCTTGGGTCACATCCTCGGCGGAACCGACACCAAGTGCCTTTATGACCGGGAGGCCAAACTGGTTTTGCACCGCCTTAATGCGATCAGCATCTTCAGTGCCGTGCAACTGCCACCAGTCGGGCTTCACCACCTCATTGAGCGTGTCAAAATGAGCATCGGTGGCGTTGACTGTCAGGATGACAATCTGCGCGCGCCCGCGCGCTTGTTTGGCGAGCGCTTCCATCATCGATAGCTCGGCGTGGCGCGGGCTCTTCTGGAAATTCACAAAGCCGATCATATCAGCCCCAGCACCAAGGGCCGCTTCTAACGTTTGCGGCTCGCTTAACCCGCAGATTTTGACATCAACAGTAGACATCGCGGTGATCTAGCCGGGCAGGGCGTGATGAGCAAGCATGAGGTGACGTCAAAGCCGCATGGGGTTAAGACAATCGTGGACGAGCGGTCGGCAATTGCCGGAGCGAGCACGACAGGAAATCAATGGAAAATGCTCTCTCTTCAGATGAAGTGAACGGCCCGCGCTTGGCGTCAGCCGGAGTCAGAGGCACGCGGTTGGCGTCAGCCAGAGCAAAGGGCATGCATCTGGCGTCAGCCAGAGCAAAGGGCATGCAGCTGGCGTCAGCCAGAGCCAGAAGCACGCGGTTGGCATTCGCCAGAGAAGTCAAAAAATGAGCAGCGCTTTATCGCCACAGGAGATAGAGCGCTATGCCAGGCACCTGGTCATCCGAGATGTCGGCGGACCTGGTCAGCAGAAACTCAGAGCTGCCCATGTGGCCGTGGTCGGGGTCGGTGGCCTTGGTGCGCCGTGTCTCCTTTATCTGGCTGCGGCTGGGATCGGGGCGCTGACACTCATCGACGATGACACTGTCTCACTGTCCAATCTGCAACGCCAAGTGATACATCCCACCAGCCGTGTCGGCGATCCGAAGGTGCGAAGCGCTGCGGATGCCCTTCACGACGTCAATCCACATGTCGCAGTCCACACCCACCAGGCGCGTTTGTCGTCGGGCAACGCCCATGACTTGCTTCAATGTGCCGATGTGGTGGTCGACGGGTCGGACAGTTTCGAAACGCGCGCGCACGTTGCCACTGCATGCCAGGAACTCAACGTGCCACTGGTCACCGGTGCCGTTTCAGTTTGGGATGGCTCACTGACAGTCATTGCGCCGCACCTTAGCAAACCGGGTGGCGATCATTACCCACGCTTCACCGATCTCTTCCCCAGTCCACCAGCTCCAGGGTCCTTGCCAACCTGTGCAGAGGTTGGCGTGATTGGTGCGCTGACAGGCATGCTTGGCACCATGCAGGCAATGGAGGTGATCAAGCTGATCACTGGCGCTGGTGAGCCGCTGTTTGGCCGACTGCTGTTGGTGAACGCCCTCACCATGCGATTTGATGAGATCGCCTATGGCTGACTTCTTTCAGCGCACCGAAAAAGCCATGGGCATGAGCGACGCCACGTGGCAGCGCCACGCCAACCCATGGAGTGGGTGGACGCGCATCCCAATCTTGCCGCTGCTGGCGCTGGCTATCTGGTCTCGGGATTGGATCGGCTGGTGGTGCTTGGCACCCACTATTGCCCTGATCGCCTGGACATTCGTCAATCCGCGCGCGTTTCCACCGCCTCCATCCACAGACAACTGGATGTCTCAAGGTGTGCTGGGCGAGCGGGTGTTTCTTGCCCGCAAAACCGAGCCGATACCCCACCACCACGCCAACTGGGGCATTGGACTTTCCGTTGTCGCAGCCCTTGGCCTGCCACCGTTGGTCTACGGCCTGTGGGCGCTGGAAGTTTGGCCGGCTCTGCTCGGGCTGACGCTCACCGTCGGCGCAAAGATGTGGTTTCTCGACCGCATGGTCTGGCTGTTGGCGGACACAACGCGTCACCCGCAGGCTTCTTCGCTTCATCCACCAGCTTGATCTGAAGGTCTGACCAAAACGGTCCGCTACCAATGGATCAGCCTGATGCCTTGGACGTCGTTTGCCGTTGGGAGTTCTAAAGCATACTCGGCAACACGCGATCCGGCGGTCGGTGCCCGTCGGCGAAGGTGCGGATGTTGATGATCACCTTCTCGCCCATATCGATGCGGCTCTCGATGGTCGCTGAGCCCATATGCGGCAGCAACACGACTTTGTTTTCCCGAGCGAGTTTGATCAGCTTGGGATCGGCAGACGGCTCGTGCTCGAAAACATCCAGCCCGGCGCCAGCCAACTGATTGTTTTCAAGCATCCGGATCAGCGCTGCTTCATCGATAATCTCGCCACGCGCGGTGTTCACGATGAACGCCGATGGCTTCATCAGCTTCAAACGGCGCGCTGAGAGGAGGTGAAAGGTCGCCGGTGTGTGCGGGCAATGCACCGACACCACATCCATACGGGCGAGCATCTGGTCAAGCGAATCCCAATAGGTCGCCTCAAGCTCTTCCTCTATGTTCGCAGCCACGCGGCGGCGGTTGTGATAGTGGATGGCCAAACCAAATGCTTTTGCGCGGCGCGCGACGGCTTGGCCGATGCGGCCCATCCCGACGATGCCAAGGCGCTTGCCCCAAATGCGATGGCCGAGCATCCAGGTCGGCGACCAGCCTTCCCAATCCTCGGCATGATCAACCAAAAAGCGAGCGCCTTCTTTCAGGCGGCGCGGTACGGCGAGCATAAGCGCTAATGTCATATCGGCGGTGTCTTCGGTCAAAACGCCCGGCGTGTTGGTGACGATGATCGAGCGATTGTTGGCGGCATCGACGTCAATGTTGTCCACGCCAGCGCCAAACTGGGCGATCATTTTAAGCTTCGGGCCAGCTTGGGCGAGCACACCTGCGTCAATTTTGTCGGTAACGGTTGGCACCAAAACATCGGCAGTACGGGCAGCTTCGACAAGCTCGGCCTGCGTCATCGGGCGGTCGTCAGTGTTCAATCGAGCATCAAACAGCTCGCGCATCCGGGTCTCAACCACATCGGGCAGCTTCCGCGTGACCACGATATGAGGTTTTGTCTTCGCCATCTGCACTCACCTTTTTATTCGGGCCGCTCACATGTCCGTCGGCATTTTTGACCCAATATTAACGCTGCCGCGCCCACTATCGGTCTAACAACCGCACGCAATCCACATTGTCTAGCCAAACCAATGGCGAGCCATGGAGGTGTGTGCTTCTGAAGGCTTATCGCAGCGCACAATGTCCTGTCCAATCCGCATCGCAAGTTTCGCACAACCGCTTTTGATCATTCTGGCCATCCTGCTGGTAACGGTGACCATGGCACCCGTGCAGGCTTACGCGCAGGCACCCGCCATCCAGAATGGCGTGACCGTCGGCCCCGTCACTGGGTTTCCTCTGCCACGCTTTGTTTCCATCCGTCCCAACGAGGCCAATGTGCGCGTCGGTCCAGGCAGTGCCTATGACATTCGATGGACATTTATGCGCTCTGGATTGCCAGTAGAAATAACCGCTGAGTTTGGCAATTGGCGAAAAATTCGCGACATGGAAGGCGATGAGGGTTGGATTCGCCATGATCTGCTCACCGGACGACGCACCGCTGTTATCGCCCCATGGAGTGATGGCGATCCAGTCCCTGCGCGCCGTGCGCCATCGCTGGATGCCAGCACGCGCTTTTTGCTGCAGCCCGGTGTTTTGGCCGAGATCTTGGAGTGTGACGGGACGTGGTGCGACGTGATGTCCGTCGATCCGCAAGTCGAATGGCGTGGTTTTGTGCGCCAAACTTCGCTCTGGGGCGCTTATCCCGAAGAAAGGTTTGAAGCGAACTGATGGCTCCGTGATGGAACCATCCGATGGATTACGCGTTGGAAGGCATAACCATTATTGGGAGGTGATCATGGCAACGCGCGATTCAAAGACAACGGTCGTCAAGACCGGCGGCGGTGCCGGGTGGTTCGTCGCCATCTTGCTTGTGATCGTTTTGGCAGGTGCAGCGTTGGCGTACACCAATGGTTGGCTGCCAGGTTCTGAACCCGAGGTTCAGATCGAAATCGATCTGCCGGGCTCAGGCTAAAGCAAGCCGGCCCCCGCTTACATACTCATTCAACACGGCGTCGAGACGAAAAGTCCTGGCGCCGTTATTTTTGGCTCGCGCAACCAACGATAACATTGAGAAGAAGCGGCGGAGCGCCAACCGACCGTGATGGTTAGTCGGCTTTCAAGCGTACACGGACCAGAACGTCCACACTAACCAATTCCATGCCTTCTGGAATGTCCGGCAGCCGGTTAACCGACACAGCATTCGAGGGCACATCAATCACCTTGTCTTCATGCTCTAGGAACATGTGGTGATGGTCGCCAATATTGGTATCAAAATAGGTGCGCGTTGAATCAACAGTAATCTCGCGCAATAGCCCGGCAGCGGTAAATTGGTGGAGCGTGTTGTAAACGGTGGCAAGCGAGACATCAGCACCTGACTGCTTGGCCACGTCGTACAACCACTCGGCCGAAACGTGCCGGTCTTGGCCATCAAACAAAATTGCGGCGAGCGCCACACGCTGGCGCGTCGGGCGTAGACCAGCAGCGCGAAGCTGAGCCGTGGTCGCGGTAGAAGCGGCGTTCGGCACTACAGAAAGGGTGCTGTCCATCGGGGCGGTCATACTGATCTCTAAAACCTTTGAAGCGGTGAATTGACCGGTGGGTTTGCCGTCATCCGCGTGTGCGGTGCACCACAAAGCCCGCGTTACCGCGCTTTCTCACCCATCGTATGTGCCGGTTTCTGGGCAAAAGGTCAAGGTTGGCAGCGTCGATCTGGGGTGTTGCGCCGCGCCTTTTGCAAGTCATTCGCATTTCACCAGGTGTTGTTTCCAACAAAACATGGAACGTTCCCAAACACGACTGGGGCTTGTTTTGCCGCTCTAAACTGCTACCACCCGCTGCAAAAACGTCACGCAGTCGGTACATTCACCATTGTCTTCGACTGAATCCTTTTGGGAGCACTGCATGTCCGACCGCCCATCTTCACTGACCTACGATCAATTGATTGAATGCGCCGAAGGCAAAATGTTTGGCCCCGGCAATGCTCAATTGCCAGCGCCACCGATGTTGATGTTTGATCGCATCACCTCGATCAGCGAAGAAGGCGGAGCCAACAACAAGGGCCATGTGCTCGCTGAGTTAGATGTCAACCCTGATCTCTGGTTCTTCAAATGTCATTTCATTGGTGACCCTGTGATGCCAGGCTGCTTGGGTCTGGACGCATTGTGGCAGCTCACCGGGTTTTACCTTGGCTGGCTGGGCGAAAAGGGTCGTGGCCGCGCGCTAGGCGTTGGCGAGGTGAAGTTCACTGGCCAGGTTCAGCCCAATATTAAAACGGTTGAATACGGTGTGGACATGAAACGGGTCATGCGTTCGCGGCTGAAGCTTGCCATTGCTGATGGTTGGGTCAAAGCTGATGGAGAGACCATATTCACCGTGCAGGGCATGCGTGTCGGTCTCTTTGAAGATGAGGCTTCCTAATCCCACCTGCCGACACTATCTGGCAGAAGAAGCGGATTTCCGCGCTTAACATTTGAGGAGATCGCCATGCGGCGCGTCGTCGTCACCGGAATGGGCATCGTGTCCTCCATTGGCAACACCACCGATGAGGTGCTCGAAAGCTTGCGCACTGCAAAGTCGGGCATCGATACGGCTCAGGATTACGTTGATCTAGGCTTTCGCTGCCAAGTGCACGGCATGCCGACGGTCGATGTCGAAAGCCTGGTGGATCGCCGCAATATGCGCTTCCACGGCGGCGGGACGGCTTGGAACCATATCGCGATGGATCAAGCGATTGCTGACGCTGGTCTTGCCCCGGAAGAGGTTTCGAACCCACGCACTGGCATCATCATGGGTTCCGGTGGGCCATCGACCAAGGTCATCGTGGAATCCGCTGCTATCACCCGAGAAAAAGGCCCCAAGCGCGTTGGACCGTTCGCGGTTCCCAAAGCGATGTCGTCCACGGCGTCGGCAACGCTTGCCACGTTCTTCAAAATCAAGGGCATAAACTACTCCATTTCCTCAGCCTGCTCGACCTCGGCGCACTGCATTGGCAATGCCATGGAGCAGATCCAATGGGGTAAACAGGACCGTGTGTTTGCTGGCGGCTGTGAAGATCTGGACTGGACCTTGTCCGTTCTCTTCGATGCGATGGGCGCGATGTCCTCCAAATTTAATGACACGCCCTCACGCGCCTCGCGTGCCTATGATAAAAACCGCGACGGCTTCGTGATTGCCGGTGGCGCGGGCGTTTTGGTGCTTGAAGATTATGAAACCGCCAAGGCGCGCGGCGCGAAAATCTATGCTGAACTGATCGGCTACGGCGCGACATCTGACGGCCACGACATGGTGGCGCCGTCGGGCGAGGGCGCTGTGCGCTGCATGCAGCAGGCGCTCGCAACGGTTGATATGCCGATTGATTATATCAACCCGCATGGCACCTCCACGCCGGTTGGCGATGTGACCGAAGCCAAAGCCATCCGTGAAGTTTTTGGCTCGAACGTGCCGACCATCTCCGCCACCAAATCACTGACCGGTCATTCCTTGGGCGCAACGGGTGTGCAGGAAGCGATTTACTCTTTGCTGATGATGAACAATGACTTCATCTGCGAAAGCGCCCACATCGACGAACTCGATCCCGACGTTGCCGACCTGCCGATTGCACTGGAGCGCCAGGACAACAAAAAGGTGGCTGTGGCGCTATCCAACTCCTTCGGATTCGGCGGTACCAATTGCACACTCGTTTTCAAACACCCTGACGCATAAGAGAGACGATTGAGTATGAGTGATCTTATGCAGGGCAAGCGCGGGCTCGTTATGGGCGTCGCTAACAACCATTCGATTGCCTGGGGCATTGCAAAAATGCTGGCCGACCATGGGGCTGAGCTGGCCTTCACACACCAAGGGCCATCGATGGAGCGCCGCGTTCGCCCGCTGGCTGAAAGCGTTGGGTCGTCCATCATTATGGACTGCGATGTGGAAGACATCGCATCGGTGGATGCTGTCTTTGATCGATTGAAGACCGAGTGGGGCAGCATCGATTTCTTCGTTCATGCCGTCGCCTTTTCCGACAAGAATGAGCTGGCTGGACGCTTCGCAGATACAAGTCGCGAAAACTTCACGCGGACGATGACGATTTCCTGCTTTTCCTTCGTCGAAACGGCCAAACGCGCTGCCGCTCTGATGAAAAATGGCGGGTCGATGGTCACGCTCACCTATGATGGCTCGCAGCGTGTGATGCCCAATTACAATGTGATGGGTGTTGCCAAGGCGGCCTTGGAAGCGTCGGTGCGCTATCTTGCGACCGATTTCGGCCGCGACGCCATCCGCGTCAACGCGATCTCTGCAGGACCAATGCGCACGCTGGCAGGCGCTGGTGTCGCTGATGCCCGGTTGATGTTCAACTTCCAGAAACAGCACGCACCGCTGGGTCGCACGGTAACGCTGGATGAAGTTGGCGGCGCTGGGCTTTACTTGCTGTCGGATCTTGGCAGTGGCGTGACGGGTGAAATCCACTATGTGGATTCTGGTTACAACACCATTTCGATGCCGCGGCTGGATGCGCTGAAGAGCTTGCCAACGGCAGAGTAAAGCGTTTCACGTTTTATCTGAGGCAGTCTTTTGCAAATCGCGTTGGCCGAAGAGAGGGGCAGCGAATTGCAACTCAAGTCAAACGCCAGACGTTCTGTGACAATGCACCTGGTGATCGTTGGCTATGGCTATTCCTCCAAGGCAATCCATGCCGCGTTGGAGGGCAAGCTTGAAAGCCTTACGGTCACATGCCGCACATCAGACAAAGCAGCGCGCCTGAAGGCCGATGGTCTGAACACTATTGTGTTCGATGGAACCACGCGGTCTGCGGCGCTGGACGACGCCCTGTCGGCCGCCACGCACCTCATAATGTCTGCCGCGCCCGGCGATGCGGGCGATCCGCTTCTTACCCATCACGACATAGCTGCTGCTGCGGCGCTCCAGTGGGTCGGCTATCTCTCCACCGTTGGTGTTTATGGCAATCATGACGGTGCGTGGGTGGACGAAGAAACGCCCGTTGATCCGCAAAGCAAGCGATCAAAAATGCGCGTCGCCGCGGAGAAAGCATGGCTGCATCGCCAAGCTGTGATCGGCTTCGAGCTGGGTATCTTTCGGTTGGCTGGAATCTACGGTCCTGGCCGGTCAGCGCTGGACAAGGTTCGCGCTGGAGAAGCCCGCCGCATCATCAAGCCCGGTCAGGTGTTCAACCGTATCCATGTCGACGATATCGGTCGCGTCGTTGCTGCAGCGGCCTCTCAAGGCGAAGGCGGCGTTTTCAACATTACCGACGACGAGCCGGGTCCGCCGCAAGATGTGATCGCCCACGCCGCCGACTTACTTGGTATCGATGCGCCACCAGAGGTCACTTTTGAAGATGCTGACCTCTCGCCCATGGGGCGCTCGTTCTATGGCGAAAACAAGCGGGTTTCGAACGCCAAGATTAAACAGGCGTTTGGACCCATGCTCTATCCAACCTATCGCGAGGGTTTGGTCGGGTTGCTCTAATCGAGCACCTTTTGCATCAGCACCAAATCAAGCCATCGGTCGAACTTCCGCCCGACGTGCCTCAGGTGCCCGGCGCGCGTGAAACCGTGCTTTGCGTGAAGCGCGAGTGAGGCGGTGTTTTCAGCCTCCAGGCCACCGATCAAGACATGAACCTCGTGGGCGCGAGCGTGCTCTTCCAACGCGTCCATAAGTGTGCTTGCAATTCCTTTGCCACGCTGCTCAGCAGCGACATACACAGAAAGCTCACGGCTGTGCTTGTAGCCGTCATTGGGTCGGAAGTGCCCATAGGTTGCGTAGCCGACGCACACGCCATCGAGCTCTGCCACAAAAACTGGAAAGCCCTGGGCAATCCGGTCTTGCCACCAATCGCGACGCCCCTGGAGATCGCTTAGACGTTCGTTCCAGATCGCCGTCGTGTTGGTAACGGCATCATTGTAGATGGCCAGAATAGCGGGCAAGTCAGCTTCTTTGGCCGGTCGAACAGTAATTTCAGACATTGTTTCCCTTCGCCCAAGTGCATGGTCTTCGCAAGAGAGGGGTCGGGCCCGGCGAGAATACAGGCTTCAATACAAGCACTCGCCACAACTTTACGCAACGTAAAAATAGAAGTTTTTCAGGAGCTTACATCGACTTTGGTCAAAGCATTAGCATGTTCTTTACGTATCGATACGTATAGCAAAGCTCCTGCTGCCATTCCCCATCCCGGAGCCGCCTCTTTGGTCCTTGCCTCACGATCGATGTCCGCTGCAACCAGACGATCTGAGCCGTCGCGATGGGTTTACCGGCTTGCCATCTGCGCCATGCTCGCTGTGTTCATGGCCAGCCTTGTTGTTTTCGCATCACGGCCGGCTGAAGGCGGATCCTTCGCAGTCATCGTTGCGCCGGGCATGGGGCAAGCCGGTCTGATGCGTGCTGTGGCCGGTGCCGACGGGGTTCTGGTTCGTCAAAGTCGATATCCATGGCTGGCAATCGCAGCCCCGCGCAACGCGCAAACATCATCCACCTTCCGCGCAGCACTTCGCGGCGCTGGCGCGCTACTCCTCCTCCATCCGGCCCTGCTTGCCGGTTGTTTCAATGAATCCTTTTCCGCTGCTAGTGCGAGACAAAACTCATGAGCGATACATCTGCTGCCATTTTGGCCACCGACAACGCACTTTCCAAACTGCGAGATCAATTCGCCCGCGTGCTTGTGCCTCTTCTGTGGCTGAATGTCGGTTTTATTGCCGTCTCTGTGCTGTTCGTCACCGAGCAAGCACCCATGTTTCTAATACCGGCGGCGGCCATTCTGGCTGGAGCGACCACGGTCTCCTGGTGGAAATACGGTTCAATTCAACTGACCCGCGATCTTTCTGCTTTGGCAATGATGGCACAGGTCGCTTTCTTGGTGATGTCCTTTACTGGCCACGCCTACCAGATCGACATGCACATGTACTTTTTTGCCAGCCTTGCCATTTTGGCGGCGTGGTGTGATTGGCGCCCCATTGTCATCGGCGCTGCGATCACCGCTGTGCACCATGTATCGCTCAACTTTCTGCTACCGTTTGCTGTGTTTCCTGATGGCATGAGCATTGCGCGTGTGTTGATTCATGCGGTCATCCTGATCGCGCAGACGGCAGCCTTAGTGTTCTTGACCCATGCGCTAGAAGCTGCGCTACGAGCATCGAAATTGGCTGTTGACGAGGCGCGTGAGGCGCAAGGTAAAGCCGATGCGCTTTCAGCTGATCTGAACGTGAGCGCGCAGGGAGAACGTGATCGTCGCGAACGTTCTGCCGCTGTGATTGATCAACTGCAAGAGCGAGCCTCACAGGTTGTCTCAACGCTGCGCGATACAGCCCAGCAATTGGGTGGCGCCGCGCAATCGGTCACAGGAAAAACCCAATCAAGCAAAGCTCTGGCAGTGGAGATCACCGCTGATGCTGCTCAAGCAGCCGATCGGATTTCCTCCGTTGCTGCCACCACAGTCGAACTGGACCAGTCGATTGCCGAAATCTCAACGCGCCTGAATGCCTCGCGCGAACACTCTCAGGCAGGCGCACAAAGTGCAGAAGAAGCAATGGTCACGGTGCGCTCACTCGTCGAGCGCGCAGACGCCATTCACCGCGTCATCGAACTGATCTCTGATATTGCTGAGCAGACCAACCTGCTGGCGCTCAATGCGACCATTGAAGCTGCACGCGCTGGCGAGGCCGGCCGCGGCTTCGCTGTTGTGGCATCTGAGGTGAAATCGCTCGCCGAGCAGACAGGCCGGGCGACCGAAGAAATCTCTGGTCAGATAGCCGGCATCCAAGACGCATCGTCCGGTGCGGCAGACGGCCTAAGTGGCATTCATGGCGTGATCGGTGAGATCAATGAAACGCTTGCCGATCTTGCCTCGGTCGTCAGCCAGCAATCTTCGGCAACCAACGAAATTGCTTCCAGCATGGACGGTGCCTCGGACAATGCCAAAGGCGTTTCCAGCGAGCTCGGTGGTGTTGTTTCCGCCGTCGAAGCGATTGAGCAGGAGATGAGGCAAGTTGAGCAAGGGGCCGGATCTTTGCTTGACCAGGCCGAATCGCTGCTGGCTGAAATTGAGACCGCGCGGCAAAAATTGGCGGCGTAGTTCAACCGAGCCAACACAAAACACTCGCAGTGTTTGTGCTCACAAGAAGATCAGCATTGGCTGCAATTGAGCTTTGACGGCGCGCGCCTTGCGCGCCATCTTACCTTTGAGCGTTTTCAAGGAGTAAGGTATGAGCATTGCAACGGTCGACACGGGCAATGGCCCACGCGCATTTTTTGCGTCGGGTCTTGAGGCCAAACCAACGCCCTTTGAGGCGATCCCGCTGATCGATTTTGGCCCTATGCTTTCAGACGATCCCGCCGAGCGCGCGATGGTCGGCGCGGCCGTGCGCAAAGCTTGCACCGAGGTGGGGTTTTTCTACGCCATCAACCACACAGTCGAGAAAGCCGTGGTCGATGCAACCTTTGAAGCTGCGCATCAATTCTTTGCCCTGGATGACGCAACCAAGCGCACGATTGGCGTTGAGAAATCACCGGACAACTGCGGTTACACACCTTTGCTGGGTGAGAACACCGATCCGACCGCCAAGGGTGACATGCATGAGGCTTTTGATTTCTCGCTGGAGCTTGCCGCCGATGATCCGGACCTGAAGCGTGGGCTCTTTGGCTATTCACCCAACCAGTGGCCGCAGGCTGATGTGGCGCCTGGTTTTCGCGATACGCTGTTGGCCTATCAGCGCGATGCTCTTGGTTTTGGTGCTTTGATCTTTCGCGCTTTTGCCTTGGCGTTGGAGCTGCCGGAAGACTTTTTTGATGACAAGATCACCAAGCCCTTGGCCGTCACGCGCGTCTTGCACTATCCGCCGCAGGATGGCGTCATTGATGAGCAGCAGATCGGCACCGGTGCGCACTCTGACTATGAATGTTTCACGATCCTGTGCACCGACGACAAAGCCGCGCTTCAGGTTCTGAATGCTGCTGGTGAGTGGATTGAAGCGCCGCCGGTTGAAGGCGCGTTCATCGTCAATGTCGGCGATATGATGGAGCGTTGGACGAACGACTATTTTAAATCGACGATCCACCGGGCGATCAACCGATCGGGCAAACAACGTTATTCGATCCCGTTGTTTTTCGGCACCAACCCTGATGTCGAGATTGCCGTGCTGGAGAGCTGCCAGTCGCCCAGCAATCCGCCGAGGTACGAGCCGATCCAAGCTGGCGCTTATGTCGAGCAGCGGATCAATGAAACCTTTGCACATCGGCAAAAGGACGAGTAACGCCCCTTTAGTCGTCACCCACGGGTTAAGCCCGAGGGTGACGAATGCCGAGTTTTAACCCGCCGCGTGATGCAGCCTGTCATAGAGCCATGGGTTGCCACGGTCGACATTGCCCAACGCCTTGGCTCCGGCGAGAACGGCCAGATCAATCAGCGGCTCCAGCGCGACAACGCTCAGATAGGCAACGCCGAACGTGCCGACGGCCGATAGGTTTTCTGCACCAAAGCCTTGGCCGTAAAACGCCCAGAAGGCGACCCAGGCGACAACGCCTCCTTGATACATGGCCGACAGCGCCAACACGTCGCGATAGCGCAGATCGACATAGGCTGTGCCGGTCGGAATGATGCGCTTGCCAAGCATGGCCACCGCCCAAAGCGGCAGGATCAGCGTGGTGACGTTCATGGCGTATTGTGGCAGGTCAGCAGGGGCGAACAGGACGCCCTGCGCCAAGAGGCCAAGCGCCAAGCCGATGGCCGCAGGTCCTGCCCCAAATACCAGATAGAGCGTCGCGCCGAGGATCAAATGCACCTCTGACACGCCGACTGGGTATTTGAAGAACAGCTCAAAGAAGATGAAAACAGCCATGGTGGACAGCGCGGCGCGCAGACCAAACGACATGAAGCCATCGTTCTTGATCGTATCCCACGCCATTTTGCCAGCCAGACCAGCAGCACCGGCGGCTGTCGCGTAGGACAAGACAAGTTTGGCGCCGTCGACGACGCCCGGTTCGATATGCATGAAGATCACTCCTGGTAAGCGCACCCATCGTGCGCAGTCACGGGTTTGTGCTCAGGCAGGTCTCCTGGCTCGCGATCATCACCACATCCACCTTCCCAGACCCGTCGGACCCAGTGGCGTTGAGGATATGGCTCACGCATACAGTTGCGTGGGCAGCTGCGGCCAAAGCCCCCTGTTTGGGTCGGCTTGTCCCGCATTCCCTTTTCACCTCACCGGCCATGCGTTTGCATCGTCGGTCAGGCACCTGAACAGTGGCAACCCTAAACGTGCGGCAGTTGGTCCGCAAACACAGTTTCCCTCATCGCTATCATCCCTTTGCCGGATGCGGAGGCGGTGCTATAGGCGGCTCATGAACGAAACCGCACTCGCCCCTCAAACTGGTTCTGCCGATGAAACGGTGGAAATCAGCCATATCCGCAATTTCTCCATCGTCGCTCATATTGACCATGGAAAATCGACGCTAGCCGACCGCCTGATCCAGATGACAGGCGGCTTGAGCGAGCGTGAGATGAAGGAGCAAATCCTTGATTCGATGGACATTGAGCGCGAGCGCGGCATCACCATCAAGGCCCAAACCGTGCGCCTGCTTTATCCCGCCAAGGATGGTGTCACCTACACACTGAATCTCATTGATACGCCAGGCCACGTCGATTTCGCCTATGAGGTGAACCGTTCACTTGCCGCTTGTGAGGGCTCGCTGCTGGTGGTGGATGCCTCTCAGGGCGTAGAAGCCCAGACACTCGCCAACGTTTATCAGGCCATTGAGAACGACCATGAAATCGTACCGGTTCTCAACAAGGTCGATTTGCCTGCTGCTGAGCCGGAGCGCGTGCAACAACAGATTGAAGACGTCATCGGCCTGGATGCCTCTGACGCGGTGATGATTTCGGCCAAAACGGGCCTTGGCGTTGACGAGGTGTTGGAGGCCATCGTCACCCGCCTTCCAGCCCCCAAGGGCAACCCGAATGCGACGCTCAAAGCCATGCTGGTGGATAGCTGGTATGATGCGTATCTCGGGGTCGTGGTGCTGGTGCGCATCATCGACGGCAGGCTGAAGAAGGGCCAGAGGGTCCGCATGATGGGCACCGGCGCTTCGTACGATGTTGATCGAGTAGGGGTGATTACGCCGAAGCTTGCAACGCTCAATGAGCTTGGACCTGGCGAAATCGGTTTCATGACCGCCTCGATCAAAGAGGTTGCCGATACCCGCGTTGGTGACACGATCACTGACGATAAGAAGCCTACCAAGCAGATGCTGCCAGGCTTTAAACCTGCCCAGCCGGTGGTTTTCTGCGGACTGTTCCCCATCGATGCAGCCGACTTTGAAGATTTGCGCGCCGCCATGGGCAAGCTGCGCCTCAATGATGCGAGTTTCTCGTTTGAGATGGAAAGTTCAGCTGCGCTGGGCTTTGGCTTCCGCTGTGGGTTCCTTGGACTTTTGCACCTTGAAATCGTGCAGGAGCGGCTGGAACGTGAATTCAATTTGGATCTGATCGCAACGGCCCCCTCGGTGGTTTACGAAATTCAGATGCGCAAGGGCGCCAATGATGAGGGCGAACCGGTGGTGGAAGAACTCCACAACCCTGCCGACATGCCTGATGTGATGAAGATTGAGGAGATCCGTGAGCCTTGGATTACCGCGACTATCCTGACGCCGGATGAATATCTGGGCGCGATCCTAAAACTGTGTCAGGAACGCCGAGGCGTTCAAAAAGAGCTGTCCTACGTCGGCTCGCGCGCCATGCTGGTCTACCAGTTGCCGCTCAACGAAGTGGTGTTTGATTTCTACGACCGCTTGAAATCGATCTCCAAAGGTTATGCGAGCTTCGACTATCAGATTACCGGCCATCAGGCTGGGGATCTGGTGAAGATGCAGATTTTGGTGAACTCTGAGCCTGTGGATGCCTTGTCTATTCTGGTGCATCGCAGCCAAGCTGAATATCGCGGTCGGGCAATGTGCGAGAAGCTGAAGGACCTGATCCCGCAGCACATGTTTGTGATCCCGATCCAGGCGGCCATTGGCGGCAAGATCATTGCCCGCGAGACCATCCGCGCCCTGCGCAAAGATGTGACGGCCAAGTGCTATGGCGGCGATGTCACCCGCAAGCGCAAGCTTCTGGAAAAGCAGAAGGCCGGCAAGAAGAAGATGCGCCAGTTCGGTAAAGTGGACATTCCGCAGGAAGCGTTCATCAAAGCGCTTAAGATGGACAGCTAGGCAGGTGGCCGAGCTGTTCTATTGGCTCATGCTCGGTTTCTTCCTCACGCACGAGCTTGACGCGATGCAGCGCCATGAATGGCGCATCTTGCCTCTCGCCTCTTTCCTACCTGAAGAGACCGGTCGCCAAACCTTTGTTTGGATGCATGTGCCGCTGTTTGCCGCGCTGTTTTTCTTTGGCGCAGGCGATCCGACGAGCAGCGTCGCGACGGGTCTGTCGGCTTTCGCCATCATACACGTCGGGCTTCATTGGCTCTTTCGGAACCACCCGAAGAACGAGTTCGGCAACCCTGTGTCTTGGGCCTTGATTATCGGGGCAGGGTTGGCCGGAGCCGGGCACTTGGCGGCAAGTCAGCTTCTGACCTAACGTTCAGCCCATGATTGCTTCGGCGGCGCGGATGCCGCTGAGAAAAGCGCCGTGCACGTTGCCGTGATGGTCAAAACCTGTGTGCTCGCCGGCAAAGTGAAGCGGACCGATGGGTTCACCAAACCTGTCGAAGTCATCTGGTAGCACGCCAACTTTGGCAAACGAATAGGCTCCAAGGGCAAGCGGGTCGTGCGACCATGCGCTTTTCAAGACGCCCGTTGGCTCTGGGATACTGGTGCCGAAAACGCCACGCAAGACATCCATCATATCGATCGCCGCGTCCTCGGCGCTCATCGCATCGGCGATTGGCGCGTAGGCACCCAGGCTGACGCCCATGATCAGGGGGACATCGCTATAGGTCATCGCGTTCATCAGATAGGGCCATCGACCCATGGGCTCAGTGGTTACCCCGAAATACTGAACATCGTCTGGCCAGAACGGCGCATAAAAGCGCAGCGCCAGCTTCGTCACCTGGCCCAGCCCCAAGGCCCGAATCGAGTTTTGATAGGTGCTTGGCAGAGGCGGATCGAACGTGACGCTGCCAGCTTTTAGAACGCCGATTGGCAACGTGCAGATAAGCTGGTTGGCTTGAAACGTACCGTTCGCTGTTGACACGCTTACACCGTCCGAGCCGTAGGCAATGCTTTGCGCCCTCTCACCAAAGCGAATATCCAGGCCATTCGCAAGTTGCGGCAAGATTTGGTCATAGCCAGCCGGCAAAATGACATCGGCACCGGCAAAGCCATCATCCTCATCCCACATCGAGGCAGAGATGTCGCCAACTGGCCCTCCGGTGAGAAACTCAAGGTAGGCCGACAACATCCACCGCATCAGCGGATCATCAAGCTCGCCCGCACCAAAGCGCGCGATCGCCTCCGACATCGCCATGTCGGTCTCCACAGCCTCGTCAATCTGCTCGGCAAGGCGTGCCAGTCTGGCCTCGCCACTCACCACATCGGCATCGCTAACTGGCACGCCATCAGCGCGATGAACCTCTAGGTTTTCATCGTCTGTCAGAAACGTTTCCAGCCCAGCATTGCTGGCAAGATCAGAAATTGGGTTGCCGTCCGGGCCATGAATCCAACCCGCGCCCACTTCCACCGGTAGTCCAAGCGATCGGTCTGTGCGAATACGCCCGCCGATGCGGTTTGATGCCTCAAGCACCAGAACACGTACGCCGGCATCAACCAGAGTGCGCGCAGCGGCCAGCCCGGACATGCCGGCACCAATGACAATCACTTCAGTGTTGCTGGCGGCTTGCCCGAGTTTTGGCAGGAGACTTGTTGCAAGGCCAAGCTTAAGTGCATCGCGGCGGGTTGGTGAGCCAAACATCATGCAACGCCCTGCAAGGAATAGTCTGGCGATCCAGACCAGGTGAATGTCCAACTGGCACCAGGGCGCACGTTTTGCACGATGTGCGGGTCGAAGGCGACGAAACACCGGCCCCCCTGATGGCGAACCGACGGGTAAAGCAGTCCGCGATGTCCCTCAGTTCGCAATGCTTTTGCCAGTGCTTGCCCAACTGGGTAGCCGAGCGCTGGATCATTCTGCAGGGCATCTGGATGTGAGGCGGTGGTGATGCTTGGAAACGATCCAACAAAGTCGGCCAGCAGTTCCACATAACGCGCTTCATCCTCGAAGATACCAATGAAGCTAAGCTCACGGGTGCGGTGATATCCAACCTCCGCAGCAGATGTGTGCAGATCATAGGCGCAGTACCACGCGCCTCGGCTTTCATCATTGAAACGGTTGCCGCCGGCGCGCGTGTAGGCAAAGGCGGCGTTGATGTGGGTCTGGCCATACACGCGCAGATCCGCGCTGCGCCGCGCGAAAGCAAGTTCGCGCCGATCCAATGCAGGCGTGCCTTCTTTCTCGACTTTGAGACGTTGGTTCGTCATCGCCTCCAAATCAGCCAGAAGAGCGGCCTCCGCATCGCTATCGACAAGGCCACGCAACACGGGCGGCTTGTGATAGGTCGCCGGGATCAGCCGAACCAAAGCGCGGTCATTGATCACTTGAAGGTTCAAGCGCCGCCTCGAAGCGCATCGACATAGGTGCGCACGGCAATAATGGTTGGCAAACCACCCTCAATCATGCGGGCAAGCGGGCGTTGCCCATCAAACAAAGGACCGGTATTCTCAAGCTTCACCCATCGTTCGGACAAAGGTGAGTCGAAATAAAGCGCTAAGGCCTTATAAAGCCCGACAAGCGCACTCAACCGCAGCATTTGATCGCGGGTAAGATCACCAGAAAACTGCTCTGCCTTGATCCGCTTCCATGTCGATTCCGATACATCGAGAAGCTGTGCCGCCTCGCGCAGGGTGAGGCACCACTCTGCGGTAAGTCTGCTGTAGGCTTTAAGACCCACTGACTGCATATCAGTGGGCGATGAATGAACGTCTGCAAGGGCCATCATCTGTCTCCTTGCTCCAAATATAGTCCATATGGACACTAAAACAAGATCAAAAGGACTAAGCTATGCCTGATTTCACCAACCAAACGGTCCTTATTACGGGCGCAAGCCGGGGTATTGGTTCCGCCACCGCACGAGAGTTTGCCAGCAAAGGCGCCAATGTTGTTCTCGCGGCGCGCTCTACAGGTGATATCGAAAAGCATGCTGCAGCTATTCAAGCTGAAGGTGGCAAGGCGCTGGCGGTGGCGTGCGACGTCGCTGACAACGCGCAGGTTGAAGCAGCAGTGAAGGCCGCCCGAGATACCTTTGGCCCGGTGACCATTCTGGTCAACAATGCAGGGATTATCGAGCCAATTGGCCGGATGGACGATCTTGACCCTGCCGATTGGGGTAAGGTGATCGATGTCAACGTCAAGGGGGTTTATCACTGCGCCCGCGCGGTCTTGCCCGGCATGCAGGCCGCAGGGGGCGGCACCATCGTCAATATCTCCTCTGGCGCAGCGACCAATGCCATGGAAGGCTGGAGTCACTACTGCTCATCGAAAGCGGCGGTATTGATGCTAACGCGTTGTCTGCACAAAGAGTTCGCAGAGGAAGGCGTGCGCGCGGTTGGGCTTTCGCCGGGTACTGTAGCAACGCAAATGCAAGTGGACATCAAGGCATCGGGCATCAATCCGGTCAGTCAGCTTGATCCAAACGTTCATATCCCAGCCGAGTGGCCCGCCAAAGCTATCGCTTGGCTGTGCACCCAAGAGGCCGACCCTCACCTTGGTGGCGATGTTTCGCTGCGCGATGAGGGGATACGCAAAGCGGTTGGGCTGATCGCGCCTTAAGGCGCATCAGGCCAGAGCAAAGAAGAAATGCATGGTTGGGCTGTTTGCCCCTTGAAGACCGACCCTTTTACGCATTTGTGCACACACTTTCAGCATGGCGCATCGCTAGGCCATCTTGTCGCACATCACGATTCGTGGCATGGGTCGTTTTAATGCAGAGCGTTACGGGAGACGCTGCCGACAGTCGTTGGCAGGGCCGAAGAAGCAACCTCCCCGGAATCTTTCAGGCGAAAGGACCGTAGCGTGACAAGGCAATCTGGAGAGCGGTCATCCCTGGATGATCCACCGAAGGAGCAACGCCGTCCAACATCGCGCCGCAAGGGTGCGAGGCCCAGTTAAGGGGTTGAGGCGACGAAACTCTCAGGTTCGAGGACAGATGGGGACCGAACGGCGCAACGGACAAGCGCCTAACGGTCCATCTCGTCCTAAATCGAAAGATACCTTGTGTGATGAACGCGCCCACCACCACTGATCAGCTTAAGAACGCCACAGCGCTTGCCGGCAGGATTCCCGGCCTGCGCGCCTCATCCTCCTCACGCAGCGTCGCCGTCATCGGCGCGGGCATCACCGGCGTCACCGTTGCCTATGCGCTTGCCAAACGTGGCCTGCAAGTCACCGTGTTTGACCGTCATCGTTATCCAGCCATGGAGACGAGCTTCGCAAATGGTGGCCAGCTTTCCGCTTCCAATGCCGAGGTTTGGAACCACCCGGGTAACATTGTGAAGGGCATCAAATGGATGTTCGCGGCCGACGCGCCGCTGCTCTTCAACATGAATCCAAGCTGGCACAAATATTCCTGGATTGCTGAGTTCTTGGCGGCGGTGCGCAACTATGAAGCCAACACGGTTCGCTCGGCGGAACTAGCTATTATGGCGCGCCAGAACCTATTGGCGTGGGCAGAGGCCGAGGGAATCGACTTCAATCATGAAAAACGCGGCATTGTGCACATCTACAAGACCGACAAAGCGACCAAGCATGCGCGCCATGTGAACACCCTTCTGGATCGCGCTGGACTGGACCGGCGTGAAATCTCGGTGGATGAGGCCAAGCGGCTCGAGCCGAACCTGACAGGCGACTTCAAAGGCGCGTTCTTCACGCCATCGGACACGACAGGCGACATTCACAAGTTCACTGTTGGTTTGGCCGAAGCGGCAAAACGGTTGGGCGTGCGCTTTGAGCAGGATGTTGATGTTCAGCGTGTTTCGGCCGGCAATGGCATCGCGGTGAGCTACAAGAAGAACGGTGAGACATCGACTGAACGATTTGATCAAATCGTGGTCGCAGCTGGTGTTGGTTCACGGGCCTTTGGGGCCCAGCTTGGCGACCGCGTGAATGTTTATCCCGTCAAGGGCTATTCGATCACCGTTGAGCTGAAAGATGAGAAGGCCCAGGCCGCTGCGCCTTGGATGAGCTTTGTCGATGACGATGCCAAAATCGTTACCTCACGCCTTGGCAAGGATCGGTTCAGAGTGGCTGGCACCGCCGAGTTCAACGGCTTTAACCGCGACATCCGTGCCGACCGCATTCGCCCGTTGGTAGATTGGTGTCATGGACTTTTCCCACACATGCCAACCGAGCATGTCGTTCCGTGGGCCGGACTGCGCCCGATGATGCCCGATATGATGCCGCGTCTGAAAAAAGGCAGAGCGCCCGGTGTCCATTATCATTGCGGCCACGGTCACCTTGGATGGACCATGTCGGCCGGTACGGCTGAACTGGTTGCCGAGAATGTTCTCCAAGAAGTGCTAGCCTAAACAAAATGGCCTGGACGCTCGCTGAAGCGTCCAGGCCAGACTGAAGGCGGGTACAGGGAAGGACCAACGATCAGCCATTCCGGAGGGAGCGGTGGTCAGTGCGGGAAACGCGTTCGGCTGATCCGCTTTAACTCCTCGCCAGCGCTTTGATTGAACGGCAGATTTGATGCGCGCAGGACATCGCCACGGGTGACGCCCATGTCACAAAGAAGGTGATCATCCAAATCCAGCATCTGCCGAACGCCGCGACGATACTGAATGCGGCTGTAAAGGTTCTCAGCTGCTTGCCACGCCGATGCTGCGGCATCGAACAGAAGGCTGACAGCGTTGTGTCCAAGAGCGCTCAAACCTGTGTGAGCGTTGGTCGTTTGTCGAACGGTCATTTTCTGTCTCCTTGATACAGACGGGCGGGCCTGCAACATGATCGGCCCCGGTGTCAGAGGAGACTTCGCGAAGGTCTCTGGATGGACAGTGCAACAGGAGTATGCTTCAATCAAACGAATAGTTTTCAATCTAACTATCACAAAAATTGAAAGCCCGTTTCGAGGTCGATACCCACAATGAATGTTTCAACTTCCGTCCAACCGGGGCCACTTCTGGAACTTGATCTCTTGCGCACGCTGGTGGCGATCGCAGAAACCGGCAATTTTTCCGCCGCCGCCGACCGCCTGGGACGCACCCCGTCAGCCGTGTCCATGCAGGTGAAGAAGATGGAAGAGATGGTTGGCACCACTTTGTTTGTGCGTGATAGCCGCTCTGTCAGCTTGACCCGTGACGGCGAGGCATTGCTTCAGCATGGCCGCCGGCTCCTGGCATTAAACCGTGAGATGATGACCCGTTTCGTGCGGCCGGACCTTGTTGGCGAAGTCCATCTTGGCGCCCCTGATGACGTCGCCGAGCGCTTTCTGCCAACCATGCTGCGCCATTTTGCCGAAACCCATCCTGGAGTGATTTTGAATGTCTTGGTCGATGGAACACGGCGGCTCAAAGAGATGGTCGATGATCAGACGCTCGATCTTGCCATTGTCACCGTCGGCAGCGCGATGAACAACGCTGAGGGTGCCGAGGTGATCCACACCGAGCCATTGGTTTGGGCCGCTCTTGCCGGCGGCGTGGCGGTCGAGCAACGACCTCTGCCTGTATCCCTGTGGGAAGAAGGCTGCACCTGGCGCGCCGCGGCGTTGGATGCCCTGGCCAAAGACGGGCGCGACTACCGCATTGCCTATCAAAGCGCCCACATTTCCGGTCAGCGCGCCGCGATCTTGGCCGATCTTGCCATCGCTCCAATTGCCCGCTCGCATCTGAACAGCCGCATCGTCGAGGCCAGAGTTCCAACCAAACTCCCGCCCCTTCCGGCATGCTCGTTGGCTTTGGCGGTGCGCGACAACCCGTCGGCGCCTGTCGAGGCAGCCGCTCAACATGTGCGTGAGTGTTTCGAGAGCCATGCGTGTCAGGCCGCCTAACCCTTCACGTCGCACGGTGCTTGCCGGCGTGGCGGCTGCGTTGGCCGCGCGACCCTCTCATGCCATGGGGCCGGGCGTGACCCGTCCACCGGGCTTTTTTGTGCCCGATGAGGCACTGCGCCACGAGCGGACCTTCATGCAATGGCCGGTGAGTCGCGAGGTTCACCCCGATCGTGCTTTTTTGGGGCATTTGCAGGACACCATAGCGCGTATTGCCAATAGCATCGTCGGATTTGAGCCGGTCGTGATGCTGATGGCGCCTGAGCATGAGCGTGCTGCCAGAGGCATGCTTTCAGGTGCTGTTGAGGTGTGGCCTATCCCCACCGACGATCTTTGGGCGCGTGACTCTGGACCCTTGTTTGTTGTTGACGGCGGGGGCGGTCTTGCCATCCGCCAGCTCAACTTCAACGGTTGGGGCGGCAAGCAGGTGTACACAAATGATGGACAGATAGCCGCCCGAGTTGCAGAGCGCATGGATTTGGCGCTGCTCGACAACGGCCTGGTTGGCGAACCTGGCGGCGTTGAGACCGACGGTGAAGCGACGCTAATTGCCCATGAAAGCTCGTGGGTGAACCCCAACCGCAACCGCCAATCCAAGGCTGAAGTCTCAGCACTGTTGAAGGAGGCCTATGGAGCAGCGGAGTTGATCTGGGCGCCGGGCATCGCTGGCGAAGACATCACCGATTACCACATCGACTCGCTGGCGCGTTTCACCGCGCCGGGAGAGGTGATCATCCAGCTGCCGGCGGACCATGATGCCGACGACCTCTGGAACGATGCCGCGCACGAAACCTTTGATGTTCTGGCGGGCGCAACGGATGCAGCCGGTCGGCGGATCAACCTTTCGGTGATTGTTGAGCCTCAAAGCGTGCGGGTGCGGTCTGACGATTTCGTCGCATCTTATGTCAACTACTATGTCTGCAACGATGCGATTATCGCCGCGCAGTTTGGCGACCGCGACACCGATGCCGAAGCGGAAAGCGCTCTTGCCCGCGCCTATCCTGGGCGAGAGATCGTCATGCTCAATGTCGACGCGCTGGGCGAGATCGGTGGCGGCATTCACTGCGCAACGCGCGAACAACCGGCGGTTTAGCCGCCGCCCAGCACTTGCAAGCTTGTGCGCTCTTGCACATCGCGGAAGACGCGTCTGGCGTGATCGACATCGAACTGCGCATCGCGCAGATCGCGCCGTAGATCGTCAGCCTCATTGCGCAGGATCCAAAGCGTACGCTCCGGCCCGCTCACATCGTAGCGATCGTCGGAGGCCGCGATGCTGGTGCGCAATTCTTTAATCTCATCGCGTTTCCCATTCAGCCGGGATTCCAGGTTCCATACACGCCGTTCCGCATCGGCAATGGCCTGCTCGGCGCGATAAACCTGTTCGCCAAGGATATAGCCTTGCAGGAACTGCGCTTCGCTGGTGACCGGGCAAACATCACTGTATCGATCGCCTTCAGCTGCCACGTGATAGCCTGAAACAGGGGTGCAGTACGAAACCAGGCCAATGTCACGACCGGCCTGATAAGCGCCTTCATCGATGTTGACTGGTGTATCGCGACACGCGCTGCGATGGCGATCTATGCGCGTCAGTTCATGGCCCCTCTGCCCGTCCTGGACACCGATCTGATGCCAGTCACCGCGCAGGCATTCTTCGCGGCTAAGTGTGGCGCAGCTGGCCAAGAGAAGAGCGGTGCAGCCAGTCCACACAATGAGAAACAGTCTGATCATGCGGCAGCATCCACCTGAGCGAACGGTTGTATGTCGGTGAGCAGAGGGGTCGAGAGAAAGTACATCCAATGAACGTAGATATCATTTTGAATAGGTGCAACATACGTGAAGAAAACTCATGAAAATTAGACAGAAAAAACTAAGCCGGTTGAATAGAAAAAATTGAACCAAAAAACTACGCGGTTTGACAAAATTTAATATATTATATTTGATGTATTTTGTGCGGCAATAATGTATCAAAGAAATAATTATAATAAGCAAACGTTCATAATTTTCTCTCTTACAAAATACGAATTAGTTGGTTCTGTCGCACTAGGTGGTATGGTTGCTTCTGTTGCGACAAGTGAGGCGTGCACGTTCACTGAAGATGAACATATCAACCGGGATCGTTGCTTCATCGCCCAACGTGTTCCCGCTTTGGTGGAATACAATGCACGCGGGCACCACGTTGCCTCCGCGTCATGTAGCTGGTCAGACAATCCGCAGGTTGATGGCAGTCTGGTTGTTCACCAACACCATGACGCTGTGTACATCCAAACACGCCGCGTTCTCGAAGATCAGCACGTCACACTCGTCCCGACAGACTGCTAATTTCTTCGCGAGATTGGATGGATTGCGGCGCTCAATTGGTTCCGAACGATCCATTCTGCGTAACAAGCGTGTGAGGTTTCATATGTTTGTTTGTGTAAAGCCGTTGGCATTTGTACCAGCCCTATGTGTAGGTCTTCTGGTTACCGATACTTCGATGATGAAACCAAGTTTGGCAGGTGACATGGGCTGGCCTCTCCAATTGGAAGCGTCTTCATCGGAGCGTTTGGAGGCCTGAATCTCGGACGGATTACGAACACCAAATTGGCCCGTTCTAAGGGGGCAGCGTCACGATCAAGAATGCTCCGGCGCCACGAAGCACACATACGCAAACCACCACCGCCGCCACCAAGCACTCTATGATGGCCATGCAGGTCTCGACGAGTCCACAATCTCATCGCATGCTAACTGCGATCAGGTGGATGATTCTCTGGTGTGACCCATGCCCAACTGCGCTTTGGCAACCTTGACACTGCTTGCCGCTCTGGCAGTCGGCGCTCCTAGCGCGACTTGGGCGCAAGCAACACCCGTTCCCAATCCGATGGCGCGGCCGGATGTGGAGCCCGAAGCGGTATTGCCGGTTCAGGTGTCGACCAACACAACGCCCGCTCGTCAGCTCTTTGGCCGCGAGCCGACGCCTGCGCCATTGCAAGCCCGCTCTATCGGCGGCTACGCGCGCGGTTGCCTGGCTGGTGCGGTTCCGCTTGCCGTGGATGGCCCTGCTTGGCAGGCGATGCGCCTGTCGCGAAATCGCAATTGGGGTCATCCGGCACTTGTGGAATTTCTCCAGCAGCTGGCCGTTGCCGGGCGCGAGCAAGAGGGTTGGAACGGCCTTTTGGTCGGCGATATGAGCCAGCCGCGTGGCGGCCCTATGCTCACCGGCCACAGCTCTCACCAGATTGGGCTGGACGCGGATATCTGGCTCACCCCAATGCCGGACCGAACACTCAGCCGTCAGGAACGCGAGGAAATCTCTGCTATATCTATGCTGCAAGATGGCACGCGCACGATCAGTGCCGAGCGATGGAGCGAAAGCCATGCGCGCATCATTCGACGCGCGGCCAGCGATGATCGTGTAGCGCGCATTTTCGTGCACCCAGCGATAAAAGAACAATTGTGTGCTTGGGAAAGCCAGGGGGCTGACCGCTCTTGGCTGCGCCGTGTACGCCCTTGGTACGGTCACCATTACCATTTCCACGTACGCCTTAGCTGCCCGGCAGGCATGGAAGGCTGCGCGAACCAAAACCCGCCGCCTGCCGGCGACGGGTGTGGTGAAGAATTGGCGTGGTGGCTTGGTCCAGAGCCTTGGCAACCCAGCGATACGCCGGCGCGACCAAGACCGGAAACGATGCTGGCAGACTTGCCCGCAGCATGCAGCCAAGTGCTTGTAGCGAACTGAAGCTAACTCTGCCTAACGCTCTGTTCTTTCAGATCAACTGTTTCTAGGCCGAAACACCAGAACCAATTGGGCACGAAACCCCGGTTCCGCCAAGGCCGCAATAACCGCTTGGGTTCTTGGCGAGGTATTGCTGATGATAATCCTCGGCAAAATAGAACGGCCCGGATTCGACGATCTCAGTCGTTATCTGCCCACGGCCAGCTTTGTTGAGGGCGTCCTGATACGTCGCTTTGGACGCCTGAGCGATAGAGATGTCGGCATCATCGGTTAGGTAAATGCCGGACCGATACTGGGTGCCGACATCATTGCCCTGGCGCATGCCTTGTGTCGGGTCATGCGCTTCCCAGAAGGCCTTGAGCAGCGTTTCAAGACTTGTCACGGATGGGTCGTAAACGATGCGCACCACTTCATTGTGCCCGGTTCGACCTGAGCAGACCTCTTGATAGGTCGGGTTGGGTGTGGCGCCAGCGGCATAGCCAACAGCCGTCACATACACGCCCGGCAAGGACCAGAAGGCTTTTTCCGCCCCCCAGAAACACCCAAGACCCACGTCCAAAACTTTGTGACCATCAGGGTAAGGGCCAGCGAGTGGTCGGCCGTTGATAAAGTGCGTCTCGGCAGTGGGAATGGGCGCATCTCGACCTTCCAGCGCCTCACCTGTCGCTGGCATCTCGGTTTTCTTGGTGAGGGAAGCAAAAAGGTTCAGCATGGCAAAAGCCCTTTCTCGTCTGGCCCGGTGGGCTGCAATTATAGCTCATCAGGTGGGCCTCAGCCGCCGATGCGTCAAGGCGCGACAAGCTGTGATGCCGGTCACAGCTGTGTGAAGGGAGCGATTGGATAACCACAATGCCATCAAAGTGACGCGAAGCATGCGAAAAAGGTGGCCAACGCTTCTCGCTGACGGTTTGATGACCGCTGACTCTCATTTGCACGCTAGGACAGTCCATGCGCACGCTCTGCCTCACCTTGCTTTCCTCCACCTCGCTTTTGCTTGCATCCGGTGCCTTGGGCCAAACCGTTGATGAAGCCGGTGCCGATGCTTTAGAGGCGCAGGTACCTGCGGTATTGGATTTTCTGTTTCAAAGCGCACCCAATGTCCGCTTCGAGTTTGAAGGCGAGGTTGAAGCCATTCCTGATGGTGACAGCTATGATGTGTCGATTCCCGCTGTTACGATTGATTCCAACGGGGACGCGCAGATCGCAGTGCCTGCCTTTGCGGTGGAAGTGACACCGCAGGACAATGGCTGGCAGCGCGCGCAATGGGATTTCCCTGGCTCGATTGTTGTAACCAATCCTCGCGACAGCGGTGATCGGGCAGATATCACGTTTTCCAGCGATGAGAACGATATGACGTTCGCGCCAGAGTACAGCATGGCGCTGCAGGCTGATGTCGGCCTGTCGGATATGTCGGTCACCGTTCAGGGCCATGACGGCGATATCACGGTCGGACGCCTCAACATGACCGTCGACACCGAACCATCCGGTGCCGGTGAACACAGCTTTAACTCTGAAACAGCTGCTATCCTGGAGAACCTTCGGATCGATATCCCAACAGAGGAAGTCCTGCTGCGCGTTGAGGCGGTTGAGTTGGAGGGCACCTCAGCACGCCAACAGCTTGATCTGTTTGCTGGTCTGCAGCAGCGCGTTCAGGGCCTTGATCCCGAAAGCGAAGAGTTTTTGACGGGCTTTGTTGAGGTGCTGCGCGACAACGCGGGCGAGAAATGGATTGGTGATGCCTCCTACAGCATGGCGCTCAATGGACTTTCCTTCACCATCGAAGATGTCAGCGGTTCACTAGGCGCGTTCGGCCTATCCATGACTGCGACGGACCTTGATGCTCCTGCTGCACAGCTTGGGTTTGTTGTCGACGTTCAAGACATTGCCACGACGGATGTGCCGCCGCAATTTGCGCAGCTCATCCCAACGCGAGCTGCCTTTGACCTGCTGGCGGTTGACGCGCCCATCGAAGCACTCAGCGACCGACTGTACGGCTATCTTGGTGACGCGCCCAGTGATGAAGAATTGTTCGGGCCTAAGGGGCGCCGTGCAGGCGTTGGCAACCCTGTGACCAACCTTCAAGACATCGATCCGATGGAGTTTTTGGGCATCTTGATGGGATCAGAAATTGAAGTCCTGCTTCAGAATTTCTTCGTTGAAGCTGACATTGGCTATGTGGCCGCTGAAGGTACGATCCAGCCGGATGCCGAGGCCGCTTTGCAGGCCACCGCTGATCTGGACCTCCAGATTGCTGGGCTACCAGAGATGATCGCCTTTGCTCAGCAGATGGGCGGCGAAGCAGCTGACGGTGCGGCTTTCGTTTCGGTTCTGGCAGCCATGGGTCGCGATGCCACAGATGACGATGGTCGCGATATCAAGGAGTTTGATCTTGAGCTAACGCAGGATGGCCAGGTGCTGCTCAACGGAAACGATATGAGCGCAATGGTGGGCATGTTTCAGTAATGGCTGACATCAGCCAGCTGTTTCGATCGCCGCTGCATCGACCTTAACTTTCGGGCGTCGCGCAAGTACTGCCAGAATCAACCCAAAACCTCCAATGGCCGCCCAATCCCACCAAGTCAGAGCGGTCTGGATAATGGGGTCCCAAAGGAAGGGCCAGATATAGCGCTGGATGAAAGCCTGTGTTCCATTCAACAGGTCAGGCACGGTGGCATAAAACAGAGCACCTAGCGGTTCCGGTGCGAACCCCGAAAAGCTTGACCAGTCCATTGCGGCCAAATCATTGGCCAGCAGCACCAGCGCAATGGCGAGCAACGCCAGGCCGAGCAAGCGAATAGGGAAGCGAATGAGCGCCATGGTGGACTCCTTGTGGATCGATCTTGCACCGGCCTGGATATGCTAGCGCGCTGGGCAGATGTATGAAGCTTTTGCAGAGGCAGCAAGGCGCTCGCGCACTGTCGCACGCAAGTGTGATGGTCGGTGAACATACGAGCCAATAACCGTGATCGCCTCTAGCCGGCGCTTAAGCGCTTCTTTCTTTTGGCCGGGATGGGAATTGAAAGTCGCTTTGAAAAGCGTGTTTGAGCTTGGGTGCGCCATCAGTTAGATAGGCGCTCAAACTGCCTTTTAGAGCCAAGGTCTTTTTCTTAATGCCCAATCCGTCCGCTTTACAGAACGCCTTACCGACTGATGCCGGGCACCAAGACAGTATTCTTGATGCTGCCAAGACCGTGCTCGCCACCGAGCGTGCTGGCCTTGACGCGTTGGAAAGCGCGCTTAACGTTGAGTTTGTCACCGCCGTCCAATGGATTTTGCGGGTCAAAGGCCGAGTGATCATATCTGGCATGGGCAAGTCCGGGCATATCGGCACCAAGATCGCCGCCACCTTGGCCTCCACCGGCACCCCGGCCCATTTCGTTCATCCCGCCGAGGCGAGCCATGGCGATCTTGGCATGATCACGCCGGAAGACCTGTGCATCCTGATTTCCAACTCCGGTGAAAGTCGGGAATTGGCTGACATCGTTGCCTACACGCGCCGGTTCGCGATCCCGATGATTGCGGTAACCAAGGTGCGCGACAGCTCGCTTGGCAAGCAAGCCGATCTCATCCTGCAGCTTCCCGATGTGCCGGAGGCCTGCACCATCGGCATGGCGCCGACCACCTCCACCACCTGCACCCTGGCACTCGGCGACGCGCTGGCCATCGCCGCGATGAATGAGCGCGACTTTGATGCATCGAGTTTTGGTGACTATCACCCCGGCGGCAAGCTCGGTGCACACCTGACGCCCGTCTCGGCGCTCATGCATGATGGTCCGGGATTGCCGCGTGTTACACCCGATGCACCGATGGGCGATGTGTTGGTTGAAATGACGGCCAAGGGGCTTGGTATCGCGCTCGTGGTCGATGATACCGATCATTTGAAGGGCATCATCACCGACGGCGATTTGCGGCGCAATCTGGTCGGGCTGATGGACCATGTCGCGCTTGATATTGCGACCAAATCTCCGCGCACCATTCAACCCTCGGCGCTTGCCAGCGCTGCGATCGGCGTGATGAACGAGCGTCAGATCACGGTTCTTGCGGTGGTGGATGAGGACGGCATTCTGCAAGGCGTGCTGCATATGCATGACTGCCTGCGCGCCGGGATCGTCTAAGCGTTTTTTGCTTTGGTCGCTTGCGCTCGCGCAGGTTCGGGCCTAAAGAGGCGCCGCTGCTAGGGGCAGCATCCAGGTCCGCGGAAAGCCGTCATCGGCGCCCCTCTTGATCAAAATATGATACCATATCCCGGTATTTCTCATGCCCGAACGCAGCGGATCGGCGGGTGTTTCGATGAGGAAACCGATGACTAAATCCCTAGAACAATTGCGCCGCGACGCGCGCGCCTTGAAACGCGATTTCGAAGCCGGTGAGGCCCATGCCCGCCAGCGCCTGCGCATCCACCCCCCACGCCCGGACGGCGCACCCCTCAAACATGCCGATTATCTGCACGTCATCGCGCAGGAGAACGACTTTGTCAGTTGGCCCACGCTGAAGCTCGCCGTCGAGCTACATGGCATGGACATGGCCGCCAAACTGCAAAGATTGAAGATCGCGCTCTATCACGGTCAGGTCCAAACGGTGGAAAGGCTGCTCGCCGACACGCCCGATCTAGCCGATGGCGTCCTCGGCCTGGAAATTGCGCTTTACCGCCGCGAGGCCGTGGAAACAGCGTTGCAAGTTGATCCGGGCTGTTTGGAGAGCGATCTTGGACCAGCACCAGCCTTTGTCCATCTCGCGCGCTCACGCATGATCCATGCCTATCCTGAGCGCCAGGCCGACATGCTCGCGATTGCCGATTTGCTTCTTGCCCATGGCGCGGACGTCAATCGCGGCCTGCCGGTTGGCGAGGGGGCGGACCACATGCTCTCGCCGCTATACTTGGCCATCGGTCATGCCAACAACATGCCGCTTGGGCGCTGGCTTTTGGAGCATGGTGCCAACCCGAATGATGGCGAGTCGCTCTATCACGCAACGGAACTTGGCCATCATGAAGGCCTGAAAATGCTGCTTAAGCATGGCGCCGACCCACGAGGCACCAACGCGATGCTCCGTGCCATGGATTTCCACGATGTGGAGGCCGTCCGCATGCTGCTCGATGCGGGCGCGTTGGCCGACGAGTTCAACGATGAAGAGGTCGACGGCGAACGGGCCTGGGTGGTGCCGGCATTGCACCAAGCGGCACGGCGCATGTCGCCGCCTGAGATGATTGAGCTTTTGCTTGAAGCCGGTGCTGATCCAGCGCGTACCTATCGGGGCTGCACGGCTTATGGGTATGCCCGGGTATTCGGCAACCGCGATCTGGCGCTTGCGATCGAAGCGCGTGGAGATGTTCCTGATCTGACGCCGGAAGAAGCCTTGCTGGCCAAGGCCGCTGACGGGGAGGATACCACCGGTGTGTTCGTGGACACAGCCAAACTGCCGGACGCCTATCGTGACATCATTCGGGTGATCTTGCACCTTCCTGGCAAGCTCGATCATGTGAAGCGCCTAGTCGCGCTTGGCGTGGAACATGACCGCCCGGACAGTGACGGGCTAACAGCGGTCCAGGTGGCGGGTTGGGAGGGCTTGCCGGATATAATGGCCTATCTTCTGTCCCTCAGCCCGGACCTTTCCCACATCAATGGCTATGGCGGCACGCTGCTTTCAACCATCATTCATGGCTCGGAAAACTGCCCACAACGGGCGCTGCGAGACTATGTTGGATGTCTTGAGCTTGCCTTGCACGAAGGTGTGGCACTGCCTCGGCGTGCACCCCAGCTCGCCGGGGATCCAGAGGTGGCAGCGTTCCTTGCCGATTGGGCCGAAGCCCACCCTGGACAAGTGGTTGAGGGAGGCGCTGTATAGAGGCGCCACAAGGCCGGTGGCGGAACCAATAGTCGCCACCGGCGTTTCCGGGGCAACGGTAGTCTGAAAAGGTGATCACCATGCCGATGTTCTCATCGAAGTCCTCAACCGAGCCATCCGAACGTTTCAGCGGTGCTCGCTTCTTGACCGCCACCACCGCTACCCTTGCGTTCGCTGCTGCTTTGGTCCTGCCAGCCAACGGTCAAGCCGTTGAGCGCGTCGAGCTGGGCGTTTTGGAATGTGCCGTCGACGGTGGCACCGGATTTATTTTCGGCTCCACCAAGGATTTGCGTTGTACATTTTCGCCTGCCGACGACATGCGTGCGCCTGAGCCCTACTTCGGTGTCATTTCACGATTTGGCATCGACATCGGTTCCACCAGCCAGGGCACCATCGCCTGGGCGGTGCTCGCCCCGACGACGGATCTATGGGCGCCCGGCGCATTGGCGGGCAACTATGTCGGCATCGGTGGCGAGGCGACGGCGGGCGTCGGCCTTGGGGCCAACGCTCTACTCGGCGGGTCCAATGAAACCTTTGCGCTGCAGCCGCTCAGCGTCTCGACACAGGTCGGTCTCAATTTCGCGCTTGGCGTCAGTGAGTTGGAGCTGCGCGCCATCGTCGATTAGCACCCGGTTCGACGGTCCTGTGTCAGACCGCGTTGCGGGTATACAGCCCGTTGATCCTGCCGTCGGAAGACAAGGACAATCCCCACTCAGTGCGCCCATTGGCGAATTGAACCTCGTAGATGTCATAGCCAAGGCCATCCACGCCTTTGAACTGGATCAGCCCGGGTTGACCGAGCCGTTCCATTTCAGCCTCGATCAGATCGGCCTGGCTTCGTGCCACGTCGGCGAGCGGGGCGGTCATGCGATCATAGTCGATGGCGCCGCGCACATGCTGGTCGATCACCTCACGCAGGACCGATTCACTGTCCGGGTATGGGGTCTTGCCGGCGATGCGCTCCTCAAGCGCGTGGCGGCTGGCAGCGAACGCGCCGTCCCCGACCCGTTCAGCGGGCATATCGTGGCCATTCTGGTGTAACATCAACGCGCTCACCTTTCCGTCCTGATCGCGCTGAAACGACACCTGCGCAGCGACGACAGTGGTGAAAAACGCATCCTTGCCCTCGGCCTGAAACAGCACGTCGGGCTGACCGAGCAATTGTAGATACAGCTCCTTGCCACGTACCAGCACGCCGACCGTCGAGCCATCGGTCATGCAGTAGCTTCCCGCATAGTCGGTGAGCAAGGCAGGGTCGATGGCAACGGCTGTTCGCGGACGCGACTGCTCGTAACGTTTCCATGCAACAGGGTCTGTGGCGGTTTGGGTCATGGCGGTCTCCTTGGCCAGAGTAATCATGTCGTCGAGTGAGAGTCCCTCACCGCCGGCATGCTTGCTTTGCAAAGAGCGGACCAGCGACAGACTGCGATCGATGCGCGCCTGCCGACCTCGCAAGGTTTCTTCCTGCAGCGCGAGCACGGCGGCAAGGTCTGTCCGGCGGCCGGCCAACATCTCACCGATATGCGACAGCGTCAGCCCCAATTGCTGCAACATAAGAATTTCATGGAGCCGTGCGATTTCGCGGCTGCCATAAAGGCGCCAGTTCTTTTCGGTGCGTCTTGGTTCGATCAGGCCACGCGTTTCATAGACCCGCAATGCCTTGGTTGTGAGGCCAAGGCGGCGGGCACATTCTGCGGCGGTCAGCAAAGGGTCGTTGGTCATCATGCTCTCCGGCCAAGGGCTTTAGGCTATGCCCTTGGGTCCGGCGCAAGAGCCTTGCAACGAAAAGTTTGACCTTTAACTCAGGATCGCGCCGCCATCAGTCGGGCCATGTCGATCATGCGCGCCGAGAAGCCCCATTCATTGTCGTACCAGCCGAAGAGGCGCATCTGATGGTCGCCAAGCGTTCGCGTCTCCGGCAGCGCCAGCACCAGAGACTCCGGCTGCGCGCGCATATCGGTCGACACACACAGATCGTTGGTGATGCCGATAAGCGGTGAGTCTTGAAACAGGTCACGAAGCCGGTCCTTAATGGCCTCGATCGGTCGTTCAAACTGCAAGACCGCGTCGATGGCCGAGACGCTGATGCAAGGCACGCGCACCGCCGAGACGGTGAGCTTGTCGGCCATCGAAGGCAGCACGCGGGTTACTTGCGTCGCTGCGCTGGTGCTGGTCGGCACCATGGAAACGGCTGCCGCGCGGCTGCGCTCCAAGGTCGCCGCCGGCGCATCCACTGTCGGCTGGCTGCCCGTGTAGCAATGGATGGTTGTGATATGCGCGCGCGCGATCCCAAGCGCCGAATCCAGCGCTTTCAAAAGCGGTGCGATGGCATTGGTGGTGCACGACGCATTCGAAACGATGGAGGCGTTGCCGATGGCCTCCTCGTTAGCGCCGAGAACCGCCGTCACATCGGCGGCATCCGATGGCCCGGAGATGAGAACAGCCCTGGCGCCAGCGGTCAGACCACGTTCGGCGACATGGCGCGTTTGTGCCTTTCCGGTGCACTCAAGAACCAGATCGACACCGGTCAGATCGGCCTGCGAGAGGTCGGCAAAGGACGAAAAAGCGATCGCCTTGCCATCGACAATCAGCGCATCCGGCCCGTGCTCGACCGACCCGGGAAAGGGGCCGAACACCGAATCGTAGCGGAACAGATAGGCGCAGGTTTCCAGCGCCGCGATATCGTTGATGCCGGCGACCGTGATGTCGGCATGGACTGGGTTGGTCAGAATTTGACGCAGAAGGGTTCGACCGATCCGGCCGAACCCATTGATCAGAACGCGCATAGCATGGGTGACTTTGCAAAAAGGCGGCCGCTAGGCCGAGGTTAGAAATCAACCTCGATAGCGATGCCTTTTTCAATCGCCAGGTCAACCACGCTGGCGGCAACCGCGAGGTCTTGCAGGCCAACGCCGGTGCCATCAAACAGCGTGATCTGGTCAGTGCCCGTCCGCCCGTCATGGGTGCCATTGATAACCGCGCCGATCTGGTTGACGTCGCTTTCCTTGATCAGGCCTTGGCCAACGGCATGCTGCGCCTCGCCAATGCTGATCGACTGCGCCACTTCGTCGGTGAAGACGACGGATTTTTGCAGGAGTTTGGGGTCCACTTCCTGCTTGCCCTTGGTGTCGGTTCCCATGCAGGCGATATGCGTGCCGGGGCTCACCTGATCGGCCATGAGGATCGCATCGTGCGAGGAGGTGATCGAGATGATCACATCGGCGCCTTGCATGCCGTCCAATTCCACCGCCTCGAACGGCAGGCCAGCTTCCTGCGCGACCTTTTCAATGTTCGGCAGCATCTCCGGATGAAAGTTCCAGCCGATGACCTTCTCAAAGGACCGCTGTTCAAGCGCAGCGCGCAGCTGGAATGTTGCCTGATGGCCGGCACCGACCATGCCGATGATCTTCGCGTCCTCGCGCGCCAAATGTTTGATGGACACCGAAGACGCCGCTGCGGTTCGCAGGGCTGTCAACAAATTGCCGCCGACCATCGCTTTCGCGCGGCCTGTATCGGGGTCGAACAGAAACACGGTGGATTGGTGGTTGATGATGCCTTGGGTTTCAAGATTGTTCGGCCAGTAGCCGCCAGCCTTCAAGCCGAGCGTCAGGCCGGCCCGGTCGAAGCCGCCTTTGAAACCGTAAAGCGCATCGACATGGCCGATCGCCTCACGCACCACCGGAAAATTATAGGCATCGCCCGACGCCATGGCGGCAAAAACCTTCTCAACGGCATTGAACGCCGCCTCGCGGGTCATCAGGTCGGCAATCTCCCGTTCGGGCACAATCCACATGTCATTCGTCCTTTGGAAAACAGAAGCGCCCGCGCGAGAAAAAGGGGCCGCGCGGGCGTTGGAACCAAGTGTCTTGGCCTTGGCCCTAGTAGGCTTTGCCGCGCGCCGACACTGGCCAGAGGGATTCCACCTTGCCGCCGCGCACGCCGACATACCAGTCGTGCACATTGCAGGTTGGGTCGCAGTGGCCCGGGACCAGGCGCAGCTTGTCATTGACCTTCAGCGCGCCTTTGGGATCGGCGACAACGCCGTGCTCATCTGAGCATTTGACGTACTCGACGTCGTCACGACCGAAGATAAACGGCAGGCCACTGTCTACCGACTGGGCTTTGAGGCCGGCATCAACGATGGCTTTGTCTGCCTTGGCGTGGCTCATCACGCTGGTCAGGATGAACAGCGCATTTTCCCATTCGCCTTGGTCGATGCGGTTGCCGTCCTTGTCGAGGATGCGGCCATAATCGGCATCCATAAAGGCGTAGGAGCCGCACTGAAGCTCATTGTAAACGCCCGATGTGCTCTCAAAATAATAAGAGCCTGTGCCGCCACCGCCGACGATATCGCAGTCCAAGCCTTCGGCTTTCAGGGTGTCCACGGCGTCTTTCACCATCGCCACAGCGATGTCGATCTTCGCTTTGCGATCCTCGTAGGAATCCATGTGCTGCATGGCGCCCTGATAGGCCTGCAATCCAGAGAACTTCAGCCCCGGCGCGGCGTCGATGGCCTTGGCGATTTCAACAACCGCTGGCGTTGTGGTCACGCCGCAGCGGCCAGCGCCGCAGTCGATCTCCACCAGGCACTCGATTTGCGTTCCGTGCTGTTGAGCTGCCGCGGAAAGATCAGCGACATTGGCCACATCGTCGACACAGCAAATAGCGCGAGCGCCAAGCGTTGGGATGCGCGCCAGACGGTCAATCTTGGCCGGGTCGCGGACCTGATTAGACACCAGCACGTCCTTGATACCACCACGGGCGAAGACTTCCGCTTCTGAAACTTTCTGGCAGCACACGCCGCAGGCACCGCCCATTTCAATCTGCAGCTTCGCCACATCAACCGATTTGTGCATCTTGCCGTGAACGCGGTGGCGCATGCCCTTGGACTTGGCATAGTCACCCATTTTTCTGATGTTTCGCTCAAGCGCGTCGAGATCCAAGACGAGGCATGGCGTTTGAATCGTTGCTTCGTCCATGCCTGGGACGGCCGGAACGTCGTATCCCACTTCCAGTGCGTTGATGTTCACAGGTGCGTTCATCGCATTATCTCCCTTTTTGATCTTCGATCATTTGATCCATGGCAGTGTGTCGAGATCGACATTGCCGCCGGTGATGATGACGCCGACTCGCTTGCCCGCGAACCGGTCCTTATTTTTCAAAATGGTAGCGAGCGGCACCGCGCAGCTTGCCTCCATGACAATCTTCATGCGTTTCCAGGTCAGTTTCATCGCATCGATGATCTCTTGTTCTGAGGCTGTCAGAATGTCGGTGACATGGTTGGAAACGAAGTGCCAAGTCAGCTCTTTGAGCGGCACTTTCAGCCCGTCGGCAATGGTATCGGGTGCATCGTCAGCGATGATATGGCCGGCTTTGAAGCTGCGATAAGCATCGTCTGCCTGCTCGGGCTCTGCTGCGATGATCTCTGTCTCCGGCGCGATGTTCGAAAGCGTTAGGCAGGTGCCGGAAATCATCCCGCCACCGCCGATCGGTGCAATCACCATATCGACCCCGTCCGTTTGCTCCATAAGCTCGCGCGAGCAGGTTCCTTGGCCGGCGATTACTCGCGGATCATTGTAGGGGTGCACGAAATCGCCGCCGGTCTTGGCTTGAACTTCGGCGAACACCGCCTCGCGGCTTGATGTCGATGGTTCACACTCCGTGATAATGCCACCATAACCCCGAACGGCATCCTTTTTCGCTTGCGGAGCGGTGCGCGGCATCACGACGTTGCAAGGGATGCCGCGCCGTCCGGCGGCGTAGCTCAGCGACAGCGCATGGTTGCCCGAGGAATGCGTTGCCACGCCCTGCTTGGCATCCTCATCCGACAGACCAAACACAGCGTTGGAAGCGCCGCGTACCTTGAAAGCTCCAGCTTTTTGGAAGTTTTCGCATTTAAAAAAAAGCTGCGCACCGACAAGGTCGTTGAAGTAGGACGAGGTCAGAATGGGTGTGCGATGAATGTGCGGTTCGATGCGCTTATGCGCGGCCAGGACATCATCGTAGGTGGGAATGTACATCAGCAAAGTCCTTCTAGGCGGCAAGCTTGGGAGCGATCGCGGGATGACCGCGATAGTAATTTTGGGCTGCAGCAACACCAGACCCCAGTTCAATATCGAGGCCAAGATCGGCCATACACATCTCGGCAGTCGCAATACCGCTCAACGTCATCACGTCGGTTAGGCTTCCCAGATGGCCGATGCGGAATACTTTGCCTGCAACTTCCCCAAGCCCCACACCAAAGGCAACGCCGTATGTGCTAGCGGCGTGCGTGACGATGCTTGTGGCATTGAAGCCGGTAGGTGTTTTGATCGCGCTCACCGTATCAGAGTACACGTCTGACGAAGCTGCGCAAAGCTCTAGGCCCCATGCGGCAACAGCCTGTCGAACACCTTCGGCAATCCGGTGGTGGCGATCAAAGACATTCTCCAAGCCTTCGTCCAGGATCATCTGACAGGCCGTGTTGAGCCCGTTGATGAGGCCGATCGTCGGCGTGTAGGGGTAGGCGCTGTTCTCATAGCCTTTGCGCATGTCATGAACGTCAAAGAATGTGCGCGGCAGCTTGGCGGATTTGGTCGCCTCCATCGCCTTTTCGCTGAAGCCAACAATGGCCAAACCAGCGCTGAGCATGAAACCTTTTTGCGACCCTGTCACGGCGACGTCGACGCCCCACTCGTCGAAGCGGAAATCCATTGAAGCGATCGATGAAACACCATCAACCAGCAACAGAGCAGGGTGGTCAGCATCATCAAGAGCCTTGCGCACGGCAGAAATGTTCGAGCGCACGCCCGTCGCTGTCTCATTGTGCGTGGCAAGCACTGCCTTGATCGTATGGGCTCTGTCGGCCTTCAAAATCTCAGCATAGCGATCGGCAGGCAGGCCATGGCCCCATGGTGTTTCAACCACTTCAACGTCCAGGCCGTGCCGCTGGCACATATCGATCCAGCGATGGGAGAACATGCCGTTGCGCGCTGAGAGAACTTTGTCGCCCGCGCTCAGCGTGTTGGTCAAAGCCGTTTCCCATCCACCTGTCCCTGTGGATGGGAAAATAAAGATTTCAGCGCTTTGGCTCTTGAGAATGCGGCGTACTTTGTCGAGCGCCGGATGCAGGATAGTGCCGAAAAACGGCGAGCGATGATCGACCGTTGGCATATCGCATGCCTTCCGCAGGATTTCGGGAATGTTTGTAGGCCCTGGAATGAAAACTGGATTTTGCAAGCTCATAGCCGCCTCCTTCGCATCTTGGCGCTGACCATACGCAGAAGTTCCAGGGAAGGAAATTTTTTTGAAATCTTTTTTCAGAAACGGAATTTCAAAAATAAATCAATCTTGTCAAACGTTTATATTTTTCATATAATGAAACAAGATTTCATTTAGTGATTGAGGATGCCATGGAAGAGCTGAAATTGCCAGAACAGGAGCGCCATCGTGCGCGCGGACGACCGCGCGGCTGGGATGACAAAACGGCCCAAAACACCATCAAATCGCTCGATCGCGCAATGGCGGTTTTTGAGTTCTTGAGCGAGGCCCAAGGCAAGACACTGTCGACATTGGCCTCACAGATGGGTCAGTCGCCAGCCACCGTGTACCGCATTCTGGTGACGCTTGAAGGGCGCGGCTTGGTGGAGTTCGATGCCGACGAGCAAGTATGGCACATTGGTGCGCGAGCCTTTGTCATCGGCGCTCGTTTCCTGCGGCGTTCCAGCCTTGTTGATCGCGCTCGCCCCGTCTTGCGCAAGCTGATGGAGCAGACAGGAGAGACCGCCAATCTGGGTATGGAGCGCAATGGCTCGGTGCTGTTTATCGGCCAGGTGGAAACTCATGAGAGCATTCGGGCCTTCTTTCCGCCGGGCACTCTTTCGCCAATGCACGCGTCTGGTATCGGTAAAGCATTGCTCGCTCATATGGACGAGGAGCGCCTGCAACGTGTGTTTGCGGCGCACAGTCCGCAAGCTTTCACCAAGCACACCATCACTGACCTGGACGCCTTACGCGCCGACTTGGCGGAAACACGCGAGCGCGGTTTCGCAATTGATGGCGAGGAGAAAAACCTAGGCATGCGATGCATCGCGGCACCGGTGTTCGACATGAGCAGGGAGGCTGTCGCGGGGATCTCCGTATCAGGGCCTACAAGTCGTGTCGGCCTGGAACAGATTACCCTATTGAGCAATGCCGTGATCGAAGCCGCCGCATCGCTATCCAGGTCCATTGGCGGTGAGACACCTGGGCAATGAAGATGCCAGATCTGCGCCACTATCGGTGCTGAGGGCCAACCTGCGGCGTGACGTAGGCTTGGTGGAAATAGTCACGTAGCACGCTCATCGGTGGCGAGAAGTCAGCGGCTCGATCCCAGGCGAGGCCCACATCCATCGACGGCAAGCTCACGTCAGTTGCTGCTGTTTCCAGGCGTTTGCCCTCCAGTGACCATGGCCGGTAGACCATGTCCGATAAAATGGTGACACCGCGCCCATTGGCAACCATTGAGCGCACGGCTTCCACTGAAGAGGTGCGCAGTTTGGTGCGCGGTGTGTAGTTGGTCTCGCTCCAATAGCGCATCGTCGTGTGCGCCGCCTCATCCACCGTCAGCATGATGTAGTCTTCCTGTGCGACATCTTTGAATGTCGCCTTGCCGGCACGCGCGAAGCGGTGACCACTGGGCACCCAAAGGCGCCGCGGCGAGCGCATCAACGTCTCCGTTTCAAGATGTGGGTTGCTGAGGTTCGACGTCAGCAGAACCGCCATATCAAATCGATTGGACAAAAGCCCTTCTTCGATGCTCTCGCGGTTAAGTTCGTGCAACGTGATATCAAGGCCGGGGTGTAGCTGAGCAAGCCGATCAAGATGGTAGGGCAGGAAATAGCCGATCACCGTGTAAGTTGCGGCGATTGAAAGCGCGCCGGTCAACTCGCTGGGGCGCCGGGAAAGCCTCGTCGCCTCGTCCACCTTCTCCAAAATGTCTTTGCAGGAGGAAAGGAACTCACGGCCGGTCTCGGTGAGTTCCATGCCGTGTGATGTTCGATGAAACAACGCCGTGTCCAGCGTCTGCTCAAGCTCCTTGATCGCACTCGTAACGGAAGACTGTGAAATTGACAGCGCGTTGGCCGCGCGGCTCACTTGGCCCGTTTCTGCAGTGGCAACGAAATATTTCAGGTGCCTCAAATTCATGCGCTTTGCCTAATCTCTTGTCATTTGAAACAAAGATATCAAATTATCATATCGCGTCAGAGCCAACAAAAGGTCGCTAGAACACCACTCTTAATAACTGTTTTCATTTGTAAAAACCATATTCTTGAGAGTATCGCATTTTTCGATATTGCTTCCACAAAAAATAGAACTTTTCATTCGGGGGCGCTTTTGGAAGCCTGTGATCCATCCAGTAAGGTGGTTGTTGATGAAGAGCGTGGTCGATCTGAATTGCGATATGGGCGAGGGGTTCGGCCAATGGATGCTCGGTGATGCCCCCGATGAAGACATCATGGCGCTTATCAGTTCAGCCAACGTTGCCACAGGTTTTCACGCCGGTGACCCCAACTCCATGAACCGCGTGGTTCAACTGGCCGGAAAATACGGCGTGGGACTGGGTGCGCACCCGGGCTACAATGATCTTCAGGGCTTTGGACGCAGGCGCATTGAGACCAGCGCTGAAGAGCTGGTCAACGATATCATCTATCAAGTTGGTGCGCTGCGGGAATTTGGTCGTCGGCACGGCGTATCGCTTCAGCACATCAAGCCTCATGGCGCGCTCTACATGGAGGCTGCGGTCAATGAGCAGCTCTCCCGTCACCTGGTCGAAACGATCGCCGATGTTTCTGGCGACACCATCCTGTTTTGCATGGGCATTTCGAAGACCTACGAAATCGCCAAGCAAAACGGTCTTCCTGTGGTGCGCGAGTTCTACGCTGATCGTGACTACGACGCCTCGGGTTCGATTGTGTTTCGCCGCCAGGTTGGCCGACCCAACATTGAGCAGATCGCCGCCAAGTGTGTGAAGGCCTGCAAAGAGGGGACGGTCACCACCATTGAGGGCGAAGACGTCGAGATCGCGTTTGAATCCATCTGTTTCCACTCCGATACGCCCGGCGCTCTGGAGATGGGCAAAGCCATCCGCGCTGCGCTCACCGACGCTGGGATCAACATCGCACCCGCTGCCACCGTTATAGGGCACTGAAGGCCCAGAAAAACGGAAACGAAGACGAGCACAAGGACACCCGCCATGGCCAATATTCAATCACCGCTTCCGGGCACATTTTATCACAAGCCAGATCCCAACTCGCCGCCCTTCAAAGCCAAAGGCGACAGCGTGGCTATCGGCGATACCATTGGTCTGGTCGAGGTGATGAAAACCTTCATCGAGGTGAAGGCCGAGATCGCCGGAAGCTTTGAAAGCTACGTTGCTGACAACGAGGCGCCGGTGACGGCAGGCCAAGTCCTTGCCGAGGTTGCAAGCTAAGCCATGGCCATCAAGCGCCTCCTGATAGCAAACCGTGGCGAGATCGCTGTGCGGATCAACCGCGCGGCCAAGACGTTGGGCATTGAAACCGTTCAAGTCTACTCCGAGGCAGACGCAGACATGATGGCGGTGCGCCTGGCCGACGAGGCAGTTTGCATCGGCCCGGCCAAAGCCAGCGAATCCTATCTCAACATTGAGAAGGTGATCGCCGCTGCCAAGAAAATGAGCGCCGATGCGGTGCACCCCGGCTACGGGTTTCTCGCCGAGAGCGCGACCTTCGCTCGAGCTGTGGCCAATGCCGGTATGGTTTTCATTGGCCCAGATGCCGACACCATCGACCGCATGGGTGACAAGGTTGCTGCACGCGAGGCTGCGCAGGCCGCCGGCGTGCCTGTGGTGCCAGGCTCAAAAGGTCGTCTGGATACGGTCGATGAGGCCACACGCGTGGCCGCCGATATTGGTTATCCGGTTATGATCAAAGCAGCCGCCGGTGGTGGCGGAAAGGGCATCCGTATCGCGCAGAATGAAGGCGAACTGCGCACAATGGCACCGCAAGCGCAGGCTGAAGCGGCTGCTGCGTTTGGAGACGGCGGCCTCTACCTTGAACGCGCTATCAACGCGCCGCGCCATATCGAAGTGCAGATCATGGGGGATGGCACGCAAGCAGTTCATTACTTTGAGCGCGAATGCTCCCTTCAACGGCGACGGCAAAAAGTCTGGGAAGAAGCCGGCGCGACCTGTTTGGATGAACCCACCCGCCAAGCTCTGTGCGCAAGTGCTGTGGCACTCGCCGAAGCCGTCAACTATCGCGGCGCAGGTACGCTCGAATATCTCTACGACGAAGCTTCGAATGAGTTCTTCTTTATCGAGATGAACACCCGCATTCAGGTCGAACATCCGGTCACCGAGATGATCACCGGCGTTGGGCTTGTCGAAGAGATGATCAAGGTTTGTGGTGGCGCATCGCTGACCCACGCGCAGGATGCCATAATCCGCGATGGTCACGCCATTGAAGTGCGGATCAACGCCGAAGATCCGTTCATGCAGTTCATGCCGTGGCCCGGTCAGGTCGCCGCGATGAAGGTGCCGGACTTGCCGGGAAGCCGCTTTGATCACTTCATCTATGAGGGCTACCAGATCCCGCCCTTTTATGACTCCCTTGTTGGCAAGCTCATCGTCCACGGCGCAACCCGCGCCGATGCCATAGCCAAGCTGTCGCAAGCCCTCGATCAACTGGCGATTGGCGGCATCAAAACAACCATCCCACTGCATCAAGCCCTCTGCCGTGACCCAGGCGTTCTGGCCGGCGACTTCCACACCCAATGGCTCGAACCCTGGCTTGAAGCCGGGAACTTGATGCCGCCCCAATCACAAGGAGCAGCATAATGAAAACCCGCTACACGAACGGTGGCGATGAGCACATCTATGTCGAGATGGACGACGAAATGTCGCTCGACGCGTTCTTCAAATCGCTGTCGATGAGCAATGCCGTGCGCGAGGCCGGCATTGAGGGCGTTACCGAGATTTGCCCGGCCAATGCTTCCTTCCAGGTGCGCTTTGATCCTGATGTGATTCACCCGGATGACATCATGGCGCGCATCAAAGAGCTGGAGCACAAGGCTGAGGACGCCGAAAAGCGCCTCTCCACCCGCATCATTGAGATACCTGTCTATTACCAGGATCCCTGGACGCATGAGACGCTGATGCGTTTTCGCGAGCGCCATCAGGACCCCAACGGAACCGATCTGGACTATGCCGCCAAGATCAACGGCTATGACAGCGTTGAAGCGTTCATCGAAGCGCATCATTCCCAGCCCTGGTTCGTGTCCATGGTTGGGTTCGTGGCTGGACTGCCGTTCCTCTATCAGCTGGTGGAGCGCGAGAAGCAGCTTGAGGTGCCGAAATATCTGCGCCCACGCACAGACACACCCAAGCTCACCGTTGGCTATGGGGGTTGCTTCTCCTGCATCTACTCCGTGCGCGGTGCGGGTGGCTACCAGATGTTCGGCATCACCCCGATGCCCATCTTCGATCCGGAGCAAAAAACCTCGTACCTGAAAGACTTCATGGTCTTCTTCAAGCCCGGTGACATCGTCAAATGGAAGCCCATCGACCGTGCCGAGTACGACCGCATCCTCGGCGAGGTTGAAGCGGGCACATACACACCGCGCATTGCCGAGGTTGAGTTCGACCTTGATGCTTTCAACGCGGATATGCCCGGCACCAACGCCAAACTGCTGGAGGCCCTCAATGTCGCTTAAGATCAAAAATCCAGGCCTCTCCACTTCCATCCAGGACCTTGGTCGCCCCGGCTACTTCCACCTTGGCATCCCCATTGGTGGCGCTATGGATCGCCTGGCGATGCGCGCCGCCAACATGTTGGTCGGCAATCCCGAAGATGCAGCCGGTTTGGAAGCTGTATTCATGGGGCCAGAAATTGAGTTCACCGCCCCCGCTGTTGTCGCCGTCACTGGGGCAACCATGCCCATCCTGTTGGATGGAAAAGAGCAAGAGCCTTGGACCTCTTTCGATGTGAAGGCAGGCCAAACGCTGAGCTTCGGCTTCCTCAAAGACGGCGCGCGCATCTACATCGCTGTGTCAGGCGGCATCACAACGCCACCTGCACTCGGAAGCCGCTCCACCTATCCGATCGGTGCCCTGGGTGGCTATGAAGGCCGCGCGATTGCAGCCGGTGACGATATTCCCGTCGGCGCCGGATCAGGGACCGCGGGCAAAAGTGTGCCAAACAATCTGCGCCGTGGCCCGGGTTCACCGACAACTTTGCGTGTCCTGCCTGGCCTCTATTGGCATCGCCTCACCGAAGCATCGGGGCAGAACTTCTTCGATGATGATTGGGCTGTGGCACCGGAAGCCGACCGCATGGGATATCGCTTCAAGGGCGGTCGTCCGCTGGAGTTCGTGGATCGTGAACCACCCTTTGGCGCCGGCTCAGATCCATCCAACATTGTCGATGGTTGCTATTCCTACGGCTCCATTCAAGTGCCAGGCGGAACTGAGCCCATCGTGCTGCATCGTGATGCCGTGTCCGGTGGCGGGTACTTCACTCTGGGCGCCATCATATCTGCGGACATGGACCTGATCGGTCAGCTTCAACCGCACATGCCGGTGAAGTTCCAGAAGGTCGACATGGATGGCGCACTGGCTGCCCGCAAAGATCGCAAAGCCATCCTCAGTGCCATTCGTGAGGCTCTTTCCTAGGCACCTCTAGCATTCCGCAACCGGTGCGCTGCGTTGCGCACACTGTCTCCCCCCGGGCTCAGACACCAAAAAGAACAAATTGTATTCAACTTGGAGGACTACCCAATGACATTGACCAAGAAGCTGCTCGCAACGGTTGCCGTTGCCAGCCTGCTACCCGCCAGCGCGTTTGCCATGGACAGCTGGTTCCCCTATCCCGCGCAGCAAGTGACACCGGCCTTCTCCGCTGATGGTGAGGTGAGTGATGTGAGCTATGAAGCGCTGGAATCAGCCAGCCAACCATGGAACATCTGTGTATCGTTTCCGCATATGAAAGATGCCTATTGGTTGGGCGTAAACTATGGCGTGGCTGACGAAGCTGAACGCCTTGGTGTCAACCTCAACCTTGTGGAAGCCGGTGGCTACACCGAGCTGACAACGCAAATCAGCCAGTTGGAAGACTGCGTTGCCGGTGGTGCGCAAGCCGTAGCGATTGGTGCCATCTCAGGCGATGGCCTGAACAATGTGATCGCTGAGATCGCAGCCCAGGGTATCCCGGTTATTGACCTGGTGAATGGCGTCTCTTCGCCGGATATCACCGCCAAAGCATTGGTATCCTTCTACACGATGGGTGCAGAAACCGGCCGCTATCTTGCTGAGCGCCATCCTGCTGGCAGCGACCCTGTTCAAGTTGGTTGGTTCCCAGGACCAGCAGGTGCAGGTTGGGTGGAAGCGGCCCATCGGGGTTTTATGGAAGCGGTGGAAGGTTCCGCCGTGGAGGTTCTTGAACCACGTTATGGCGATACTGGACGCGAAGTTCAGCTTTCCCTGGTGGAAGACGTTCTGCAAGCCAACCCCGATGTGCGCTATCTGGCTGGCACGGCCGTGACGGCTGAAGCCGCGCAGGGCCTTATCCGCGAGCGTGGGTTGGTCGGCGAGGTGGAACTTCTCTCCTTCTACATGACGCCCGGCGTTTACACCGGCATTCAGCGTGGCTTCATTCTGGCTGCTCCAGCCGACAGCATGGTGATCCAAGGCCGTATGGCGATTGACCAAGCGGTGCGTGCGCTGGAAGGCGAAGACTTCATCGCTCATGTTGGTCCGCAAATCTTTGTTGTCGATCCAGACAACATCAACGATGTGCCGCGCCAGAATATCCTTCCGCCGGATGGTTTCTCACCGGTCTTCAGCGTCGAAAACTAAGTCTGACGGGCCGCGCTTCCTGGCGTGGCTCGCCAACGATATCGGGCTGGGGGAGCCTCTCCCAGCCCGCTCTTTTGCCAAAGGTTCATGACGTGTCATCCGCCGCGCAACCGCTCATCTCTCTTGAGAAGCTGACCAAACGCTACCCCGGCGTTGTGGCGCTCAATGCAGTCGATTTCGAGTTGCAAGCTGGAGAAGTGCATGTGCTTTTCGGTGAGAATGGTGCGGGCAAGTCCACGCTAATCTCCCTTCTTGCTGGCGCCAACAACCCTTCGGGCGGCACGATGAGCCTTGATGGCGAACCGCTGCATTTCACCAGCGTTGCCGATGCACAGAACAAGGGCATTTACACCGTCTTCCAAGAGTTCAGCCTGCTGCCCACGCTGACCGTAGCGCAAAACATCTTTATGGGCTGGGAGCCGCTGATTGGGCCGTTTCTCGACCACAAAAACATGCGGCGGCGCTCCAAGGAGATGCTCGCCGAGCTTGGTTTCGACATTGACCCCAATGCGACCGTGGCCAGCTTGTCGCGCGCCCAGCAGCAAATGGTGGAAATCACTAAGGCGTTTCATGGTGACCTTAAAGTGCTCATTCTCGATGAGCCGACAGCCTCGCTGACTGACAAGGAAGTGGACCATCTGTTCGATTTCGTCCTGTCACTCAAAGAGCGGGGCGTCGGCGTGATTTATATCTCGCACCGCATTCAGGAATTTGCCCGCATTGCCGACCGCATAACCGTGCTGCGAGATGGCGCTAAGATTGGCACGGTCAAGATGACCGACACCGATGAGGCCGCGCTGGTTGAAATGATGACCGGGCGCGCCATCGACGAAATCTATCCCAAAATCGAGAACCTTGAGGGCGAAACGCTTTTGGAGGTGAAGGACCTTTCCACCGATGGCGTGCACGGCGCGACCTTCAATGTACGTGCCGGTGAGGTTCTCGGCGTTGCTGGGCTGGTTGGCTCAGGCAAGTCACGCCTTTTTCGAGCGCTCATGGGTCTCATGCCGCATGCGCAAGGTACAGTTCGTTTGAAGGGCGAGGACATCAGTAAGGCATCCACTGCTGCGATAATCCGCGCGGGGATGTATTACCTTTCCTCTGATCGGAAAAATGAGGGGCTGGATCTCGCCAAACGGTCCGATCAGAACCTCGCGGTGAATCTCATTATGGGCGACAAGGTGCCCAATCGTTCCGCCTTTGTGGATCGCAAAGCGGTCGGCGCAGAGGTCCTCACCATTTCCGATCATGTGGAGCTTTCAGAAAGCTACCGCAAAAAAGTGGTGTCTCAGCTCTCCGGGGGCAATCAGCAGAAGGTTCTGTTCGGTCGCTGCTTTGGCCAAAACGTGGATGTGTACATTTTCGATGAGCCGACGGTTGGCGTTGATATGGGCACCCGTGCGGCCCTCTACCTGTTGATCAAGGAGCTGTGCGAGGCCGGAAAGGCCGTCATCATCATCTCCTCTGATCTGCCTGAAGTGATGAACCTTTCCCACCGCCTCCTGGTGCTCGCTCATGGCGCTGTCACCGCCGAACTGGCCGGTGAGGATATCCGCGAGGACGTGGTGTTGAAATATTTCTTTGATGAGTCTGGAGCGCAATCATGAGCCCCACCCCTGATACAGGCGAAGCCAAGCCGGGCACCCTGCAATCTGAGCCCGCTCGGTCCGACGCTTTGGCGCTAGTCCGCAATGTGTTTGTGAAGGTTGGTGTCTTGCCCTTCTTTCTGATCGCCGCGGTGATCATTTTCGCGCTGCTGTCGTCGTCCTTCCTGACCATGCAGAATATGGTCAATGTAGCCCGCCAATCGGTGTTCTTGGTGCTTGTTTCCATGGGTCAGATGGTGGTGCTAATTTCTGGTGGCTTCGACCTTTCGGTTGGAACGGCCATTGCGCTCACCTCTGTGGTCTCGGCTCTAGGTATGGTGTGGCTAGCGGGCGTCTTCCCCGATGCCATTTGGCTTGCCATCGTGCTCGGCGCTTGCATGGGCTTTGGCGCAGCTTTGATGGTTGGTTTGGTCAACGGTATTGGTGTGGCTTACTTTGAAGTTTCGCCCTTTATCATGACGTTAGGCGTCTCTTCGGTAGGCGCAGGTATTGCGCTGTTCCTCACCGGCGGCGTGCCGGTTTCCGGGATGCCATTTGTGTTTGCTGACACGCTGGGCTTCGGGCGATTGTGGGGGATACCAGCGCCGGTTCTTGTAGCCTTGGTCTTCATCGTCATCATGTGGGTTTTGATGACGCAGACCCGTTTGGGCACGCAGATCTATGCCGTTGGTGGCAACATCAAAGCGGCACATCTTTCGGCCATCAACACCAAGCGCACGCTCTTAATGTGCTATCTCATTTGCGCTTTCATTGCCTCGGTCACCGGCCTGTTGCTCACCGCGCGCGTGGAGTCCGGCGAAGCCAATCTTGGCGCTTCCATCGCGCTTGAATCCATCGCCGCCTGCGTTATCGCTGGTGTGTCATTGCGCGGTGGGATCGGAAGGGTGTTAAGCGTTGTGCTTGGAGCGTTCTTCATCGTGCTTGTCCAAAATGGGATGAACCTTGCGCAAATCAGCTCCTACATGCAGATGGTGCTCTTGGGTGCACTGCTCATTCTAGCTGTGATATTCGACCAGTTCCGCTACAGGCTGATCCTCAGCGGCGGATAGCTTTGTGGGTCTTGCCTTGGTGTCTTCGCCTTCCCAGTCTGTCGAATCTACCAAGCCTGCGTCGTTTGAATTCTCCAACGTCTCGCTGGTGTTGGAGGGCAAGCCCATCATCAGCGATCTTTCGGCGCGCGCCGACGATCATCGTATCGGTGTTGTTGGTCGTAATGGGTCGGGAAAATCCACCTTTGCACGCCTGTTTTGCGGGTTGGTGAAACCGACCCGTGGCACAGTCCGTGTAGATGGCGTGGATGTCTATTCTGATCGCGTCGGTGCGCTCTCAACCGTTGGAATTTTGTTTCAAAATTCCGATCACCAGATCATCTTCCCGACGGTCGAAGAGGAATTGGCCTTTGGCCTTCTGCAAAAAGGTATGAGCAAAAGTGAAGCAGCCGATAAGGTTGAAGACATGCTCCAACGCTTTGAGAAAGCGCATTGGGCCAAAGAAGCGGTGCACCGCCTCTCCCAAGGGCAAAAGCGCCTGGTCTGCTTAATGGCCGTGCTCGCCATGGAGCCTAAAGCTATTGTCCTCGATGAGCCCTATTCAGGGCTGGATATTCCAACGCAGATGCAACTGGCTCGTGCGCTGGAAGCTGTGCCCACCATGTTGGTGCACATCGCCCATGACCCATCGCATCTGGCCGATTGCTCGCGGATTCTATGGATTGATGAAGGGCGGCTGACGATGGACGGACCGCCGCCGAAAGTGTTGCCAGCGTTTGAAGCACGGATGCGCCAACTGGGGGGTGATGATGATCTCTCTGACCTCGCCAGTTGAAACCCGCGCCCATGGCTGGCCAGCTTGGGTGAAGCTGTCTCTCCTTTGTGCTGCCACCATTGTGCTGGTCGCCAATCAAAACCTTACCTTTCAAGTGGCAGCATTTCTTGGTTGCCTCACCCTCTATGCTCTGCCGGGGCGCACGTTCTTCACCGCTGGCGTCAAGGCACTTTGGGGGCTTTGGCCATTCCTTGTTTTGTTGGTGGTTTGGCATCTGGTCATTGGTGATCCGTCGGGCGGCTTTATCATCGCCTTGCGACTGCTGACGGCGGTCGGTTTGGCTATGCTGGTGACCATGACAACCCGTTTGTCGGATATGATTGCGGTTGCTCAGTGGCTATTGAGACCCTTTGCGCGCCTAGGGCTCAACACGCGCGCATTGGAACTGGGCATTGCGCTGGTTATTCGCTTTACACCCACCCTGGCCGACAAAGGCCGCCAGTTGGGACAGGCATGGCAAGCGCGCGCACGAACAAAACCACGCTGGCGGGTGATCTTGCCCTTCACCGTGTTAGCCATTGATGATGCTGAGCAGGTCGCCGAAGCGATCCGTGCACGCGGCGGCCTCAAGCCATCATCAAAAATTTGAATTCAAAGGACGTCCTATGGAACGCAATCTCACCCTTATCGCCCTGTTTGCAGCGCTCATTGCTGCTCTTGGCCTTATTCCAAGCTTCTCATTGGGATTTGGTGTTCCCATAACTGCACAAACGCTGGCCATCATGCTGTGCGGCACGGTGCTGGGTGCCAAGCGAGGCACGCTCGCCGTGCTGTTGTTCTTGCTGCTGGTGGCGGTTGGCTTGCCATTGCTTGCCGGTGGCCGTGGCGGTTTGGGCGTTTTTGCTGGGCCAACAGCCGGGTTCTTGTTCGGCTGGCCTGTGGCCGCGTTTGTAACCGGCTTGATCGTCGAACGCTGGCGCAGCACGAACCTCACGGTTGTTGCGATCATTGCCAGCATCATTGGTGGCATCATCGTGCTTTACGCGTTTGGGATTGTCGGCATGTCGATCGTTTTGGACCGCACATTGGTGGAAGCTGCCGCGCTGGTGACGGCCTTTATCCCCGGCGATATCGCCAAAGCCGTTGTGGCAGGGATCTTGACCGCTGCGCTCTATAAAGCCCGACCACAAAGCGTGCTTTCGCGCGCAGATCAGGCGTAGGGGCAGGCCATGTGCAGCTCATCTGTTGGCACCGCTGTTCCCACCGTACAGATTGACGAAGGGTCCATCCGTGTGACGCGATGGGACTTCGCCAACAAGGGCGACAACACCGGCTGGCATCGGCATGGACACGACTATGTGGTTGTGCCCCTGTTCGATGGTGCGCTCGATATCAAAGGGCCCGATGGGGCGATCACAAAAGCAGCCATGCAGATTGGGGCGAGCTATGCCCGTAAGGCTGGCGTTGAGCACGATGTGATTAACGCCAACGATTATGCCGTTGCTTTTGTTGAGATCGAAATGCTGACAACCAGCGAGGAGAGCTAGCCGCTCTCCTCAACTCGACGGGCTCAACCTTCGATGCCGCCCAGGCAGACATATTTGATCTCCAAATAGTCGTCGATGCCGTATTTGGAGCCCTCGCGGCCTTGTCCTGACTGCTTAACGCCACCAAATGGCGCCATTTCGTTGGAGATAAGACCGGTGTTTACGCCCACAATGCCGTATTCCAGCGCTTCAGCGACGCGCCACACTTGGGCAAGATCATTGGCGTAGAAATAGGCTGCGAGACCAAACTCGGTGTCATTTGCTTTGGCGATCACATCATCCACGTCGTCAAAAGCAAACAGTGGAGCAACCGGACCGAACGTTTCCTCACGTGCGACGGCCATATCGCTGGTCACACCCGTTAGCACAGTGGGCTGAAAATAGGTGCCCCCGCGCGCATGTGGCTCGCCACCAGCGGCGACTTTGGCACCTTTTTGCGTCGCATCAGCAATATGCGCTTCCACCTTGTCTACGGCAGCTTTGTTGATCAACGGCCCGGCATTCACCCCATCCTCAAATCCATCACCAACCCGCAAACCTTTCACGGCCTCAACCAGCTTGGCAGCAAAGGCGTCATAGACGCCCGATTGAACATAAATACGGTTCGCACAGACGCAGGTCTGGCCATTGTTGCGGTATTTCGAGACCATCGCGCCTTCAACGGCGGCGTCCAGATCAGCATCATTGAAGACGATAAATGGCGCGTTGCCGCCAAGCTCCATCGATGTACGCATAACCTGTTCGGCAGCCTGCTTCATAAGAATTTTTCCGACCCGCGTTGAGCCGGTGAAGGAGAGTTTGCGTACTTTCGAGTTGGAGCAGAACGCCTTGCCCATCGCGGCGCTGTCGGTGGTCGTCAACACGCTAAAAAGGCCTTTCGGCAGCCCAGCGCGTTCAGCCAACACACCCATCGCGATAGCTGACAACGGCGTAAGTTCGGCTGGCTTGGCAACAAAGGCGCAGCCCACAGCGAGGGCGGGCGCCATCTTTCGTGCCATCATTGCGTTGGGGAAGTTCCATGGCGTGATTGAAGCCACAACGCCAATGGGTTGTTTAAGAACCACAACCCGTTTGTCGCCTTGGTGGCCCGGGATCACATCACCGTAAACGCGCTTTGCTTCCTCAGCGAACCATTCGACATAGCTTGCGCCATAGAGAATTTCGCCTTTTGCCTCAGCCAGCGGTTTCCCCATCTCAGCGGTCAAAATGGTGGCCAAATCATCAACGTTTTCAACCATCAAATTGTGCAACCGTCGAAGCACGGCGCTGCGGTCTTTGCTTGTCTTGGCAGCCCAGTCTTTCTGTGCGTCATACGCTGCATCGATGGCGTCATTGGCCTCTGCAGGTCCCAAATCAGGCAGGTCGGCAAGCGTCTCACCGGTCGATGGATTGGTGACGCTGAACGTTTTGCTGGAAGAGGACGCTTTGACCCAACGCCCCGCTACCAAAGCGGCATCAATCACAAGGTCCTTGTCATTCAATCGATCGGTAAGGGTGGATGCTATCATGCTGCTTTTTCCTTGTCTGAAGTCGTTGCCACCGCTTGTTTGATGGAAGCTTCGATAATGTCGAGACCTTCGGCAAAAACGCGATCTTGAATCGTGATCGGAGCGAGAAAGCGTATCACATTGGCAAAAACACCGCAGGTCAGCAGGATCAAGCCTCGCTCCAAAGCGGCGTCTTTAACCGCTTGTGTGAACGTTGTATCAGGTGCGCCGTTCCCTGGGGTGGTGAATTCCACCGCAGCCATAAAGCCTGGGCCGCGAATATCAGCGATTTGTTGCACCTCCTCACGCAGGCTTTCAAGCCGTTGTTTCAATTGGTTGCCCAGCAGGGTGGCTCGTGCGCAGAGGTCTTCTTCGTCGATCACGTCAAGCACGGCATGAGCAGCAGCGATGCCGATTGGGTTGCCACCATAGGTGCCTCCAAGTCCGCCTGGCGCAGCCGCATCCATCATGTCAGCGCGCCCAGTGACCGCCGCCAGGGGGAAACCGCCAGCAAGCCCTTTTGCCATTGTTGTAAGATCGGCGGCGACGCCATGATGCTCCATGGCAAACAGCCTTCCTGTGCGGGCAAAGCCGGTTTGCACTTCATCGGCAATCAGCGCGATGCCGTGCACATCACACAAAGCACGCAGGTGGTGCAGGAACGATGTTGGTGCTTCATAAAACCCACCTTCTCCCTGCACCGGCTCTATTATCATCGCTGCCACGCGGGCTGGATCCACATCAGCTTTGAACAGCCGATCCAGTGCCGCAAGTGCATCTTGCTCACTCACGCCGTGCAGCGGGACGGGGAAGGGGGCGTGAAACACATCGCCGGGCATCGCGCCAAAGCCAGCTTTATAGGGGAACACCTTGCCGGTCATGGACATCGCCATGAAGGTGCGCCCATGAAATCCGCCAGAAAAGGCGATGACCGCATCGCGACCAGTCGCTGCGCGGGCGATCTTGACGGCATTCTCTACCGCCTCGGCGCCGGTTGAAACGAAAACCGTTTTTTTCTCAAAATTCCCGGGAACTGCAGCATTCAAGCGCTCGGCAAGCCGTACATAGTTCTCATACGGAACCACCTGATGACAGGTGTGGGTGAATTGATCGAGTTGCTGTTTGACGGCATCAATCACGCGCGGGTGTCGGTGGCCAGTATTGACCACAGCGATGCCCGAAGCAAAATCGATGTAACGCTTACCTTCGATGTCCCATATCTCTGCGTTCTCGGCCCGATCAGCAAAGACCTGCGTCATGACGCCGACACCACGTGCGATGGCATTTTTGCGACGTTCGCTCACATCTGCGTTCAACATACTAATCTTCTCCCTATCTAGCCGTGTGGCCTTATTAAGAGGGTAGGAGGAAAAAATCGTGTCAGAAAGTCTGTATTGTTGATGAACTAAGCATCTGATATCAAAGGGAAACAGTTCCAGACGCTTAGGATAATGATCATGTCTAACACTCCAGACCTGGAAAATGCCGAACTTGGTCATCGCCTCAGGCTGTTGCGCACGCGTGCTGGCTTGTCTCAGCGCGCCTTGGCGAAAAAGGTGGGCGTTGCGAGCGCCACCATCTCACTGATGGAATCGGGCAAAATCAGCCCGTCGGTTGGTTCATTGAAGCGTGTTTTGAAAGGCATTCCCATCGGCTTGGCCGACTTTTTTGCCTTTGAGCCGGAGCCTGATCACACGGTGTTCTATGCCGCTGAGGAACTGACAGAGATCGGCAAAGGTCGCCTTTCGCTCAAGCAAGTGGGCAGGCACCTGCTTGGTCGAAGCCTGCAAATTCTCAAAGAGACGTATGCGCTCAACGCCGATACAGGACGTGTGATGTACGAGCATGAAGGCGAAGAGGGTGGCATCGTCATCGCGGGGCATGTTGAGGTGACGGTGGGTGAAGAGCGCAAAATTCTCGGCCCCGGCGACGCTTACCTTTTTCACAGCCAAAAGCCGCATCGTTTCCGGCAAGTGGGCCCAATAGAAAGTGTCATCATCAGCGCTTGCACGCCGCCGACATTCTAAAATCGCTTAGCGCCGCGTTCCCAGCATTCGTTTCAGCGCGACATAGTCGGTTTTGGATCGGTGGCGGCTGTCCAGCGGAATGGCGTCAACACAACGAACATCCTCGACGCCAAGACGTTTGGCGGCTTGACGCCACTGATCCAGGCAACGCGTGTCGCCTGAAATCGCAAGTACCGGTTTGCCACCCAGTTCCGTCAACGCCGAGCGTTCAGCGCCCGGCCAAAACCGTGCCGCCGTTTCCACCGCGAAGGGGTGGATACCGGCCACCTGTGCATTGTGGCGACCCAGGAGCCAGAGCCGGCCTTGCTCGTCAAACCGCCCGGCGTCTCCGGTGCGATGCCAGACGCGCCCCTCGCGCTCGACCTTGGTGTCGGCATTCTGGGACGTATCGAGATAGCTCTCATTGACGTGTGGGCCCGCAACAAGGATTTCTCGGTCCTCCAAGCGAACATCAATTGGCTCAACCGGATTGCCGGCCAACAGGCCGCCTCCAGTTTTCATGGCGTCGAGGTCGCTCTCCGAAATGGCACCATATTCCAGATGCGCGATCGGTTCGGCTTCCGTCGATCCATACACCGACACCATCCTCAACCCCGGCCGAAGGTTGGCCAAGCGGGCAAGTGTATCCGGAAAAACCGGACCACCACCGGTGAAAACCGCGTCAAGCTCGGGCAAGGTTGCAGCCCTGCTCAACGTTTCGCAGATGGCCGGTGGTACCAAAAGGCGGGTCACCCCAAATCGATTGATCTGCTGATGGATGGTTTTTGCGCTGACACGATCATGGCGGCTGAGCTTCCAGGCCGGCAGAATGGATGTAATGCCCAAAGAAAGACACACCAGAACGAATACGGGAAAGGCAACGAGGTCGCGTGCGCCTTCTGATCCGGGGTCAAGCAATGGTCTGATTGCTTCATTCTGCGCCATCATGAAGGCGTGGCTTCGCGCAATGGCTTTGGGCTGCCCGGTGGATCCACTTGTGAAGGAAATCAGCGCAGGCTCGTCCGGTCCGACGCGATAAGCATCGCGCCACCCGGCCTTTGCCTCTCGCGGTGCCAGGCGTAGCGGCAGCCTGCGAAGCTCAGGAAGCAACCATCCAAGCCAGCGATACCAGCCTGAGGCCAGATACGCCTTAGGCTGTGTTGTTCGCGCCGCGTGGCGCAGACCTTTCAAGCCCATGGCCGGTTCGGGAAATACCACCACGGCACCCAGGCGCCACAGCGCGGCCAGACACGCATACAGCGCAATGCCCACCGGCATCGCCACCAGAACCCGGTCGCCCGGACCGATGCCACGGGCTCCAAAATCAGCGGCGTAGGCGCGCCCAAGCCGATCAAGATCCTGGTAGGTTGCGCTCTTGCCCGAACCTTCAATGATGGCCGATCGCTTGCCATGGGCGAGCACCGCATCATCAAAGGCATTAATGATCGTGGTCACAGAAGCTGGCCGAACAGATGGTAGCGGCGGAAAATCGTTCCGCCCAGTTTTTCACTGCGCTGGCGGGCAATGTTGTCCTCATGCATCAGCGCGTGGATCGTTGTTGTTAGGCCAAGTTCAAGCGCGTTGCGGTGAAACACATCGGCCAGCAAATGCCCAGCGCCGAACACGGAGCTGGCATAGGTTTTCAGGATCGCTGTGTTGGTCTGTGGGCCCTGTGAAAAGTCGGGAATGCCGAACAGAAAACCGACCAACGCGCCGCTGTCGCGCCGTGCAAACAAAATCAACTCGCGCTTCAAGAACGGAACGTACGGCATATACATGCCGAGGAAGGTTTCTTTCGAGATCGGCTTGTAGAAACGGTTGCGGGCAAAGCCAGCCAGCGAGAAATCATAGACATCACCAAAAAACGCTTCGGGCGAGGCGCCATCCCATGTCAGAATTTCAAGCCCCTTACGCCCGCCGCGCCGCTTGGCGATGGCCTGCTCGGTTTGGGTGCGCGCTGAAACATAACCGCTGATAGGCTGGAAGCCCGCCGCCTCAAGGGCAGCCACATCATGCGCGCCACTTTGCGGCTCCATAAGAAAGGCGGGCGAGGCATCGCTTTGCGTCACCGCGCGGTAGCTGTGCCATGTGTCGCCATCCATCGGGCCGATGACCGCCTTAAAGCCTTCCCTTTTGAGTTGGTCTGCCGCTTGGCACAGCAATGCTGCACCGCCTTCGGTCGTGCCAAATTTGAATGCACCCAACGCTGCCGTCTTGCGGGCTTCCCAGGCTGGTGCATCGCGATAAACCTGAAGGCTCGCATCGGCGTTCTGCAGCGTTTGCGGATCGTGCTGGCTGGTTGTGGCGGTCATGGCGCGAAGCCTTTTTGCTGAAGGTAAAGAGACAGGAAGGCGATGAGTGGTGTTGATGCACCGATAAGGCCTACCTTTGCGTAGCGCGCGGTTTGATAGAACCCAGGGCGCAGCAGGCTGATCGCTGCCGGAATCGCCAAGCCCAATCCGACAGTCATGGGCAAGGCATCGTGCCACCCGTCGGAGCTTGGGTTGAATGCGGTGTTGAAATGGATCAACGCCAGAAGGCCACCGGCAAGAACCAGAACCAAGCCAATCGCTGCAATCGAGCGCAAGACCAATGGTTTGTCTGCGATGGCCAACATCGTGCACTGCATCACGATGGCTGCACAGGCGATGCCGTAAAAGGAGATCGCGGTGTACCCAAGGGCAAGGCCGCCAAGCAGCGCCACAAAGGAAAGCACAGCCAACATCGCCAACATGTCCAAATCCGGATGTCGGGTGCGGCTGGGATTGTTCCGCCGCGCGAAGGTTTGAGAGATCAAGGCAAGCGTCGGCATGATCACATTCGGCCAGGCCGTTACCGCACCGATCATGAACAGACCCGCCGTGTAGGCCCGTGACGTGTGGGCGGACAATCCCAGAAGCGGTCTGCCATAGCCGTAGATCAGAACGAATGCGGCAAGGAACCCGGTGGCCAGAAGGACAAGCGTGAGTGGCTCGCTGTCCGTGTGAAAGACCAGAAGCAGCAGCACGCCGGCAGGCACGAAGTAATTGTCCAGGCCGCGCCAGCTGTCGGCCTCGACAACCGTTGCAAAGGCCGCCGTGACGAAAGCGAGCAGGACGACGCCATCGCGCGGCACATCGGAGAGCAGGAGCAGCATGGTGAAGGCCAAAACCAACGTCACCAGAAAAAAGATGATGGACCCTTCAATGCTCTTTTGCCCGTCCTCGATGGTGTAATGCAGGCGACCATAGGTTGAGCCCGCCACCGCCGCCGCCGCATCGGACAGCGTCAGGACGGAAAGCGGCATCAGATAGAGGACCGCATTGCTGGCGCCATCGGAGTAGAAATAGAGCGTGCCGAGCGCTGCCACCAGCATCACATCGCCCCAGGATTTGCGCTCAACCCCGTGCAAAACCTTGCCCAGGCCAGCCGATGCCACGCCGGGCAGTCGCAGTGCGGCCATGACGACAAGTGTGAGCGCCAGGAGGGCATAGAACAGGAGCGCGTTGGGCAGCAGCCAGGGCAGTGCCATCGCAAAAAGTCCGGTTCCAACATGAACGGTTTTGCGCTGGATTTCAGCGCTCCATGCCCAGCGCTTCGCAGCCTGACCAATCAACCAGATGCCCGCCAGGAAGAGGCCGACAGACAGGGGAAGCAGGATGGTGGCAGGCGCAACCGGAAGGCTCACGGCAGCACGTCCTCAACAACAAAATCGCTGTAGAAGAAGGCTTTGTCCATCGCCTTGCCGCGATCCTCGATGTCCCGTTGTGTTTCTACCCGCCTCGCGTGCTCTCGCGGCACCCTTCGAGGCGCCATCATGTTCCAGTAGACAAGGCGCGCCCCAGGATTGGCCGACGCCAGCACATCGCCATAAACGGCGGTGAACACGTCCGGTGACATGTACTCAAAGATGTCCGACAGATTGTAACCGTCCGCCGTTTCGCCGCTTGCGGTGAACGCTTCCAGCGAGCCATGGCGGATGTCCAGCCGATCCAGTCGCCCGGCAATGGTGTCGAAGTGCTCAGCGCGCCACGCCATCGGCAGGTGGTCGCCATGGCAAGCATTCATGATCCAATAGAGATAGGGGTTGGTGGCCGGATCGCAGCTCACCGCAGCGTGGTGCAGGCGCCCCATGACATGGTCGGCGGCCGACCCTTCCACATGTTCAAAGAACGCTTTGTCACGGCCCAAACGCCCCATCATGAAGCGCGAAAAGAACAGCTTCACCATCAACCGCCAACGCCAACTGTTCCAGCGCTTGTCAAAGAAATGCTGACGGCCGTCCTCATCGCGAGACACGAAGATCGCGTCGACTGTCTGACGGGAATGGACGAAAGGCAGCACGCGGTTCTTGAAAAGCCGGAAATAGCGTTCAAACTTGCCGCAGCCGCCAGCGCCGTAGGCCACGACATCGTTCTTCCGCGCCATCCAGAAGGCCTGCGTCGTTTCGGAGGTAACCGCCAAAGCCTTGGCAAGCAGCCTCTCACGCTGGTCGGATGGGCGCGATCCCATAAGCGCCAAAAAGCCTTGATGATCGAGGGTGCGAAAGGCACCGATACGCAGATTGAGGCACTCGATTTGCGCCATGGAAAGATCCAGCGTGACCACCCGTTTCGGATCGAGCGTGAGCATGGCCAGGGCATTGTCACCGGCTGAGCAGATCGACACCAACGTCTGGTCAGACCGCGTCCCAAGCGCGTCGGTGAGAACATCGGCATCTTCCCAAAGCTGGGCATAGCGAATGCCGTCAAAGCGCGCCTTGGCGGCGATCTGTGACGTCACGATGCTGTCCTCACAACTTCACCGGTCGCGCCGTTCACGGTGATCGTCTCACCATCCTCGACCCAGCGCGTCGCGTTCTTCAAGGCTACCACACAAGGAATACCCATCTCACGGGCCACGATGGCCGAATGCGAAAGCAGGCTTCCGCGCTCCACCACGATGGCCGAGGCGTTGGCAAAGACGGCAATCCAGCCAGGGTCAGTGTGACGCGCGACAAGAATATCGCCATGATCAAGGCTCTGGGTCGACGGATCGTCGATCACGCGGGCCTTGGCGGTCACCACACCCGCCGAACAGGCCGTGCCGGTGCGCAATAGCGCGGCATCCTCTTCGGCGCTTGCAGGAGCCGCCATGTCATAGCCAGTGCCAACATTGATCGCTGCTCCACGCACGGTCAGGCGTTCAGGTGGATCGGGGCGGTTGGCGCTGCTAGCCATCTCGGCTTGGCGCAGTTTGACGAGCCCACGAAGGTTTTGCGTGGGCGTGAAACCTTCAATCGCGCCGAGCAACTCATTGACAGTCAGGAAAAGAACATCGCGCCGATCATCCAGGTGTCCGAGCGCGGTCAACTCGCGGCCCATCGCCAGAAAAACCCGGCGTGCCCGCCCAAAAATGCGCGTGCGCTCAAAGCGCAGATTTTCGCGGTCACGAACGCGGGCCTTGGCCCAGTTCACAAGCCCACGGGCAACGAAACCCCGGATCGGTTTGCCCTTGGCCACCGTCGCAAAATCTGCCGCCGGCGCACTTGCCGGCCTTTCGGATCCAAACGGCCGGGATGCCGATGCCGCAATGGCGGCGAGCAAGGAGGATGGGTCTTCGTGCAGCGTCACACTTTCAAGCTTCAATTCCTGTGTGCAGCGTTCGCCAAATTTTTCCAGGTAGCCATCAAAAGCGGCGCGCAAAGCCGGATGATCATTCATCACATCCTGGCCTTGGCTGCGAAGCTGGTCGGCAAGGCCATCGATTTCGCGCACCATGGCACCCATGGTGGCGATCCGCTGCGCTGGTTCGGCTGAGATAATGTCGCCTTGGCCGATCATCACCTGGTTGTGCAGATCAAGACCCGCCTGCCCGAACCAGCGCTCCATCATTTTGCGCGAGGCTCCAAAGGCTATCATGCACAAAAAGTCGTTCACAATCGGCGCGTCCCAACGGTCAAGCAGAGAGGCTTCGATCCGCCGATACTCGGACGCAAGCTTAGTGAGGTTCGCGGTTTGGTCATCGAGCGATCTCGGCCCAATGGCATCGTTCAGGCGGTCGTAAAAATCTCGAACCGTCGTTTTGAGCCGCAGTGCCTGGCCCAGCAGACCAAACCCGGCGCGCGCCATGCGGCCATATTCGCGCCAGCGCGCAAAGCCCGACACCTCGCCGGGTCCGATGTTGGCTGTGACTTCGTCAGGCAGCGGCTCGGAAACCCCCATCATGGTTTCCATATGCGAACGGTTGATGGCAAAACCTGGCAGCAACGCCAGCGCGCGATACCAGTTGCCGAGATTGTAATAGACACGCCCATCCACGCGGGCGAGCATGTTCTCAAAGACCGGAGCATGGGCGGCAATCACGTGCTCGCGCACCCCAACCATCCGCACAAAGGCTCTGTAGACACGGGCATAAGCGTATTGCGCAAACGCGTAGGTGAGAGGCGATACAAGGCCTGGGTAGCTCTCCACAATGTTGGAGTTGTCGAAAACAAGAAGCTGATCATCAGCCTTCGCAGGCGCCTTTAAAGGCGTGGTGATGGGTCTGGCCTGAAGGATCCGCAAAGCATTGTCCTGATAGGCCCATTCAATGTCCTGCGGCGCCCCGAAGGCCTGTTCGACACGCACTGCCAGATCGGCCACGGCGAGCGCCTGGGTCGCCGAGAGGACCGGGGTCGCCTCGGGCGAGCTGAGAATGCTCGCCTGCTGTGTATCGATCAGCCATGTCTCGCCATCTTCTGCGCCGGACACCAGTTTGTCTCCCAGGCCTTCGATGGCCGACATCACCGCATGATGGCGCAGACCGCTGACTGGATCGGCCGAAAAGGCAACACCGGCACTGTCGGCAGCAACCATGGTTTGCACCACAATCGCCGGCGCTGGATCCACGGCATCCAAACCGCGGACATCGCGATAATCGGACACGCTGCCCGCTTGACCTGATTTCCAAACCCTATGCGCGGCATCTTTCACATCGCCGGCAGAAACATTCAGCAAACTCAGAAACTGACCGGCGTGAGAATGCTCGGCGCCATCTTCTTGCGCGCCGGAGGACCGCACCGCGAATGGGCCACGACCTAATGTTTCCAGGGCGCCGGAGAGCGCCTGGGCTTCCGTTTCGATCAATCCCGACTGATCGAAAGCCGTTGGCAACACCACAAAAAAGGCTGGCGGGTTGAAGCCTGCATGGGCCAGCCGATCCAGCGCCCGCGCCTTGCCGCCCGCCTCCGGTGGCAGCGGCGTATCGCCTGGGAAAAGAAGATGATCGCTCATGACAGCCATCCAGCGATCAAAGGTGCAAAACCAGCGGCCGTGTAACAGACGAAAACCCAGAGGCCCGACACCGTATCGAGCCGTTTCTGATGTTTCTCGCTCGGCACCCTGCGCATCGACGCGCCAACCCAAATGGCTCCGAGCAGCATGATAAAGCCGGGCAGCGCGGTCGCAAGCAGATGGCCGGTGGCATGGCCGACACCAACCAGCAGGGCAAAGGAGAGCCCAAGCAGCAGCATCCAGACCGAAACAGCCGATGCAATGCCCCAAAGCCGCGAGTAACTTTCCACGCCGTCGCGCTCCTTGTCCGGTGCCCAAATTTTGCGACCGATCTCAAGCACGCAGCCGTTGACGAACGACAGGATCAGGAACAGCGCCAGCGTTGGCGCCGGGCCACCATCGGCAGCCATCCATTCAGCCCCGGTCACAAACAGATCAAGCAACGGCATGATCGCCATGTGCGAGATGAGATAGAGGACAGGCCGTGCCTTCAGCCAGTGCGGCACAAAGAACTCGACCGTCATCAGCCCAAGCCATAGCCAGACCAGCCCGAGCAGAAGAAGCAATGGGGGGTGGTAGCCAAGGGTCACCAGCACGGCCACGGGGACAAGGCCGGCGCCAATCGTCAGGATCAGTTTTAGGCTGACCAGGCCGCGCGGAACCGGTCGTTCAGGCCGGTAGAGCCGATCATCCTCGGCATCTTTGAACTCATCGCACGCGCGCAGCTGGATGAAGATGATGAGCGAAACCAGAAACGCCGTCGCATAGGCGCCCCAACCGGGAAGCGCGCGGTTGGCGAGGAACGCCGACACGTTGATGCTGGCAGCGCTGAACACCGCAAGGAGGATGGCGGTTTTGCCAAGTGGAATGCGCTCAGACTGATAGATCCAAAGCCGACGCACCAAGCTCAGCGTGTGTTGAGAAACAGGTGCTTCGCTCATGAGCGCTTCCGCGCAAGGCGTTCATGGGCGCTTGCAAAATGACCACTTGCCATCGCCGCAACGATCGAAATCTCACCACACAGGCAAAGGGCGGCGGCGACTTCAGCCAACGCGCCGCGCTTGCCGGTGCCCTGCAACCCCATAATGCGAAGCCCAGCAGCCTGGCTGGGCAGCCCCGTTCCGCCACCAACGGTGCCGACCAGAAGATTGGGCAGTGTGACGGATACGGAAAGATCGCCGCCCTTCTCCTCCATGCGGGTGAAACCAACAGCCGATTCAGCAACGCATGCAGCATCTTGTCCGGTGGCGATGAACAGGGCAGCCAAAGCATTGGCATAGTGTGCCTGGGTGCCCAACTGGCCAGAAAGCACAGAGCCCAGATTGGCCACACGGCCATAGTCGAGCATCTCGTCAACCGTGCAATGGAGCGTGCGTTTGACCAACTCGGCTGGGATCACGGCGCTGGCCACCACTTTGGCGCCTCGCCCGGTCAAGAGACCGAGAAAGGAGCCTTTCTTGTCGCCCGAGTAGTTGCCCTCCACATAGTGGCTTAGCGGTTTGATCGGCGAATGCGTCATGATGTGCTCGCACAGAGACGCGGTGGCGATCGTCACCATGTTCTGACCAGAGGCATCGCCGGTCAGATAGCGGCAACGAAGAAAGCAAATGTCGTTGTCCATTGCTGGCTCGAGCGAAATCAGCTTGCCGTGACCCGTCGTGGATTCGGCCACCGCTTTGAGCGTTTCGGCCTGATCGACGATCCAGTTCACGAACAAACCGTTCTCGGCCAGTGTGTTGAAACGGAAGGCAGGCGTGCGCAACACGCCGTCATAAGTCAGCGCCGCAGAGACGCCGCCCGCCGCCGCCGTCAGATCAGCGCCGCGTGCATAGGAGGCGACCAAAGCCGCTTCGCTGGTTGCGAGCGGCACAAGAAAATCGCCCTGCGCGTGTAGGCCATTGACGCGCAGTGGACCAATCAGCCCGACCGGCACTTTCACGGTGCCGATCATGTTCTCGATGTTGGCTGTGTAGGCGTCCAGACTGGCAGAAGTATCCTTGTCCAGGATCAGGTCACGATCCTGCTCGCTCGCCTGCGTGTCCGCCAAAATGCGTTGCCAGAACCGCTCAACACTGTTCGGTGTTGCCTGCCGTGCCGGGCGAAGGCGTTGCAAGTCACCAGTCTTGGCTTGAAGCGTCGGTGTAACGGTTTCCTCATCGAACCGGGCACGGAGCCGTTTCAGAAGATCCGTTACATGAAAAGGAACAATCACGATCACGACCTTCGTTGATGGCACAGCTGGCGTTGATTGATGGCTGGGTTAGAGCACAGGCGCTAATGCTCGCCTAACGGAGAATGTTCAATATGACGCGATGTGCGTGTCAAGAAGGGCGCCGATGCGCGCCTTGGCTTCCTCATACAGGGGCGCAGTCGATTTGAGCACCTCGTCGGTACGCATGAAATCAAGCACTTGCCAGCTGCCGACTTTTGGTTGGAGCAGAAGATCGCACTGCAAATGGCAGGTCTTTTCACGAATTATGCTGCGCTGCATGAGCTGATTGGCGCCAGAAAGAGCATCAACCTTACCGGGGGGTCGGCCTTCCTGACCTTCCGGTCCACCACTGACGTCGACGCCAATGATGATCGACGCCTTGCCCTGCAAAGGATCTATGGGAACCGGGTTGGTGGCTCCGCCATCAATATGAACGATGCCGTCGATAAGGACGGGATGGAAAACAGCGGGCATGGCCGCTGAGGCGGCAATGGCAGGGATCAGCGGTCCGCTGGAAAAAATCGCATCATCATGCTGGTAGTATCGCGTCGCGACGATGTGAGTGGCGATGGCCAAATCGTCGATCTGCGCTGGCAGACCGGGCGGCAGAAGGCGCCTAAGGATGCGTTCCAAATCAAGTTCACCGATCCGCATGCGACCTGAGCCGGTAAGCTCGTTCAGGCTGCGTGCTCTGATCTCCCAAAGGCTCGTGGCAATTGCCTTGCGATCGCCAAAACGATCCTTGAGCAGCGCGAGTATAGCGTTGCCGCTCATACCGGACGCGTAACAGGCGCCAATCAGAGCACCGATAGATGTGCCGGAGAGGATGGACGGTTTAACGCCCAAATCATCCAGCGCGCGTAAGACATGAACATGGGCCAACCCACGTGCACCACCGGCACCAAGAGCGAGTGCGAAGGATGGTGATTCATGGTGCATGGAAATATCCCGTTTCTAAAGCGGTTTGCGTTTGATCTCAGTCAGTCTTACCGCAATTCGCGTTCGACCGGCGGCCGCCGCAGCGACGTGCGAGACATGTCAAACGCAAACCAGTCGGCTTGGCGAACCGAATAGCTGATGACCTTTTAGCTCATACCTGATGGCTTGGGGCGCCCAGAACAAGGGTTGTTGACAGCGGGATTTTCAAAGGTTCGCACACATGATGGTCGGCTAACATCAACCGATGTCGTTTTTACGTCTGCAATCGACTGAAACTTTGCGCGGCATTTTTGGAACATCTCACCGTTGCGGTGAACCGCCTTCCACGTGGCGTTATCGGGCGTGGGCGATTTTAGGTGGGATTAAGTGGGAATAGCCGGGATTTGGCGGAAATGCGTCGATCGGCGTACGAATTTGACGCCGTTGGGCGTGATTGGCGTGGGCAAGACACGCTTACATTTTGAGTCTGGGCGCGTGCGGCTTGATGGCGGTGTTAGGGTTCAAGGCCGGTTCTTGAAGCGCCGGCTTTCACTGCCAATCTGGACGATCTGGCAGTGACGTGTGAGCCGGTCGAGCAGCGCCGGTGGGCACCTTGGCGTCATCAAAGACGCTGGGTCATTCACCGAAGGCCGTGAAGCGGTCTCGTCCGAAGATGAAGGGATTCATTTACAACGAAATTATTACGTTGATCGCCGCTTTTTCGGAAAATCGACAACGGGCGTATCTTTCGATACCGTCGGGAAACCATCGACATATTGACCTGCGATCGCTCGCACTGCACGGCCATCACGCTGTCCAACCGCCTTTCGAACGGCCGATAGCACATCGCCGAGCCATTCCCCAGCAAGCCTTGATGTTTTGGCTCTCATTATCTTCGGATGAGGTGTGCTAGTGAGGGCATCGCTATCAATAAGCAATTCTTCATAAAGCTTCTCTCCCGGTCTAAGGCCGACGATTTTGATCTCAATATCACCATTCCGATTGTCATCATCGCGTACCGAACGCCCCGACAAGGTGATCATGCGCTTGGCAAGGTCCATGATCTTCACTGGCTCGCCCATGTCGAGCACGAAGAGTTCGTCGCCTTGAGCATAGGCGCCTGCTAAAAGAACCAAACGCGCTGCCTCAGGTATCGTCATGAAATAACGCGTTACATCCGCGTGGGTAACAGTGACAGGACCACCAGCCGTAATTTGTTTGGTAAAGAGTGGAACAACCGAACCCGACGACCCCAGGACGTTGCCGAAACGCACAAACGAATACTTTGTGCGAGCGGAACGTAACTGAGCATCTTGAATGGTCAGTTCTGCCAGGCGTTTTGTTGCGCCCATCACGTTTGTGGGGCGAACCGCCTTGTCAGTAGAAACGAGAATAAATCGTTCAACACCGGCTTTGAGCGCGGCTTCTACAACAATGTGCGTGCCAAGGATGTTATTGCGGGCACCCTCGACCTCGTTCGTCTCTAAAAGAGGGACATGCTTGTACGCGGCAGCATGAAGGATCACCTCTATGCGGCGGCCGCGAATGGCGTGACCAACCGCTGCTTCGTCCGCAACCGAACCGAGGATGCAGGTTAAAGTAACGCCTTCGGCTTCAGCTAGCGATCGCAACTCACGCTCTATCTCATAAAGCGCTGGTTCACTACGCTCGAAAAGAACCAGTTCGCTCGGTCTGCATTTCAACAGTTGGCGGCACAGTTCCCCTCCTATGGACCCGCCCGCCCCTGTCACCATAACGCATCTTTTAGAATAGGCCTGATTGATCTCCGGGAGATCGAGATCAACCTTGTCTCGGCCCAGCAAGTCGTCAGGGTCGGCCCATGTAAGCGTGTCGACCGTAGCCTTACCGGAAATGAGGTCGACATAGGATGGGACTATCTTGACCTTGACTCCAAGATCACGAATGTCGCGGATAATGGATTCTTTGCGAATTGTTGGCAGTGACGGGATTGCAATCAGCACTTCTTTGACGCGGCCCTGTTGTCCGGCTTTTTTTAAGCTGTCAAATGGCTTAACGCGGATTCCGGATACAACGACATTATGAAGAGCTGGATTGTCGTCGACGAACATCACGGGCTCAAGTTCTGGCGACTGCTTGAGCGAAGCAGCAAGTTGAATGCCAGCAGCTCCTGCCCCGTAGATCGCGACAGGTGTGCGATTGCTTCCAAAATTGGCAGCGGCCCGTAAGGCGCGGAGAGCGGCGATACGCACACTGACAGCCAGCAGGAAAAAACTCGCCCCGTACAGGATGGGAATGGATCGAGGAAAGCCCGGTGCTTGCAGGAAGAACGCTACGATAGCGGTATAGAGCCCTATCGTGGCCGAGCAGACGGCGATGCGCCTAATTCCATCAAGGTCGATAGCGTGCAATTTTATCTGATAAAGACGGAACGCGGCGAGAATGCCAAACGAACCGAACCAGATAATCGCTACGTCGGTAAGTGCAAGCCAAGTGAGTGGATCTATCAATCCGAGAGAATTGGCGGGGTCAAACGGACCCAACCTGAATCCAAACGCCACCCACAAGGCCAGTGGCAGCATGAGGCCGTCAGTTACCAGAACGATTGCGGCCTTCGTTCGGCGTGGGAGCGTCGATAAATCTATCATTGAATCCAACGGCCGTTGACGATGCGTGGTGCGACGGGTGTTATGTCAATATAGCTGCGGCAGAAACTATTGAAAAGCAAATCGCGCTGTACCGAAAATTCCCTGTAGACCGAATAAACCAGCGTCACGAGAGCATTGGCTGACTGGGCTGAATTTTGTCATTGAGAGCACACCAATGGAAGCCTGCCCAGTTGCAACGCTGCAAGGCCCCTGGCTAGCAACTGGTTTCGGTTGATCATGCAAAGAACCGCTCAAGAACCCAGCGCCCGGCCGGCGCCGTTGGCAATAGATCACTTGCCACGAGGTGTTATCGTGCGCTGATCAGCAAAGTATGGGGGTCTAAGGCGGTATTTTCCGGGATTTCGCGGTATTGCGTGGGCGGCTTTGGGGGGCGTGGGCCTGCCCGATCGGCTGGATGCCTGGACGAGGAAAGGGGCCATCGTCAGTGCCAAAGTCCAGCGTCCGATGATGTGGTGAAACGTGCGTTGATGTGCTGATCAGCAACTGATGGTCAACGTGGTTGTGATTGGTACGTCGAAAGCTGTCCTTGCCGGCTCGATTTTGGTCCTTTGCGGGGCATTTTGGCCCATGCCGCACTGAGCAAGATTGCGATGGTGTGCTGATCAGCACATCAACACAGCAGCAAAGCGGGACAGCAGAAATGGAGCGATGGGTTGAGTGCCAACGGGTTTCTACGCGGAGGCCAGAAAAGGCATGTAGGGCATGTAAGGCACGTGTTGACGGCTGCTCACGGCGAGACGAGCCACGGTCAAGGTACCGCCGCCAAGGGCCAGTAGCCTAAGAGGCCTGGCGATGTCGTGTGTTAGCCTTCATCGGTCAATTGCCATCAGAATGGACTGCCAGTCCTGTCCAGTGCCAAGAACACGGAGGATAGAGAGATAGTCCTCCTCGACGCGGGTTTCGATCAGATGCTCCGCGCTTGGTGGCTTTGTAAAAGCGTTCAGTGGCTTTGAGGATCAGGCAGGGCGAAGGTTGGCTATCTTGAACGCGGCCACGTCCCTTGACGACCTGCGAGCGTTGCCCAGCAATAGGCTGGAAATGCTAAGGGGAAATAGGGCGGGACAGTATTCCATTGCCATCAATCAAAAGTGGCGCCTTTGTTTTGCATAGCCGGATGGGCAGGCTGGACCGTCGGACGTTGAGATCGTTGATTACCACTAGCCCTTCGCAAAGGAAGCATCATGTTCAGGAGATGTGTTCATCCAGGCCTTATCCTCAAGCTTGAGCTTGAAGAGTTGGGAATTACACCCACACGATTTGCTCGCCTGATCGACGTGCCGCCCAACCGTGTGAGCCAGATTATTGCGGGGAAGCGATCTGTTACCGCAGACACGGCCCTGCGGATTGCACATTGGTTTGGAATGGAGCCTGCCTTCTGGATGAACCTTCAGGCTCAGTTTGACCTGGTAATGGCAGACAAAGAATTCGGGCAAAGGGTGCGGCAGCTTCCAACCAAGGCAAGCGATACCGCGCTCTCAGGAAAACCGGCTCCAGAGACCGGCTCCAGAGTGACAGGGTAGTTCAGAGGCGGCATCGGATGAACAGGCACACCTTTTGTTGCGCCAGTCAGTCCACACGCTATCGTTTCTCACATTGCCAACAGAGAGCGTTCCTTTTTGACAAGATGTTGCACGCTCGACGCCCCCACAACAACGCGTGCGTTGCCAGGCTCTTTGGTCTTAGCGTTTTGATTATGCGTTGTTCTCTCCATCAATTGGTCGTCCCTTCGGCGCAAGAACGCGAACGATGATGATGGTTTCAGCGTCGATCTGGTAGAGGGTCTGGTACTGCCGTGTGACTGTCGTCGGACAGCGGGTTGCAGATCCGTGCGCGCTTCACCGGACATCGGAAATTGCGAAAGGCGCCGCCATCTGCTGGCAATGTCTGCAATAAGCTTGTCTGCCGCTTTTGGGTTGCCGTGCGCAACAAACAACCAGACTTCCAACAAGTCGTCCTCTGCTTTCGGCGTTAACTGGATGTCGAACCTTATAAAGGCGACGTGCGCTCGTTCCGCTGCTCCTTCAGCCGCTCATTCGCCTTCGCCAAAAAGTTGGCTTTGTCCCAGGCTCTCGGCGTTCCGCTGGCCAGGCCTTCCGCCAAGAGCTGGCGGATTTCCTCGCGTGTGTAACCGTGGAAGTCGCGGCGTTCCTTCCACTCACGCAAGGCATCACGCACCACTTCACTGCCGCTGGCATACTCGCCCATCGCCACTGCATGATCGACAATAGCCGCCAATTCTGGGGTCAGGGACACACTGCGCTTGTCTACTGTTGCCATTTTTCAGGTTCTCTCCCTTCGATAATGGTACTACTTTTTCGCACCAGCAACAATTGAAAACAGACCGTCGCCGACATGGGCTTCGCATTGACCATTGCCATGAACTCACTGCGTGATCGCCGCAGGTGTTCATTGACAAACGCCATGTCGTATCAATGGCCAAGACTGCGACTGGCTTGCCATAGATGCGCTTCAACACTTCAGGTTTAGCCATCCGCATCGAGACTTGCCGCGGCATCAGCCTTTGCTCGAAGGCGAACGCCCGGCGAGTGGATAGGATCGCCAATAAACTCGATACCAGCTGCCTCAAGCGCGAGTTTTACCCGTTCTAGCGTGCCGCTGCGCGATGGTGGGATACCCCCTGACTCTTCAAAGCGCTTGATTGTAGACCAGCCGACCCCCGATACCGCAGCCAATTCCTGGCTAGACCAGCCAAGCAACCCACGCGCAGCACGAATATGAGCCCCTGAAATCACTTTACGGCCTAACTGTAGTGGGCTATATAGCCCATATGTTATTACCTGACTTGATGCACCCGAATGAAAGCGATTCCGGTCGTCAACTCGACGCGATGTTCGATCGCTGCGTCGGCGCGTATTCTGATATCACATTGCGCGGCTACAGGCACGACCTGGAAACCTTCATCCACTGGTGTGCATCCAACAAGCGTCAATGGCTGCCAGCCTCACCAGAAACCTTGGCAGCCTTTATCGACCACGAGATCAAGCGTGTGTCCATCGCCACCCTGAAACGGCGTTTGGCAGCGATCAGGTTCGCGCACGCTCTCAGCGATTTGCAAAGCCCAGTTGCGGCAAGCCAGGTGCAGCTTGCCCTTCGACGCGCTGCACGCTTCAAGGCAAGAAGGCCTCAGCAGGTTCACGGCCTCACGGCGGGCTTGCTTGATCGCATGATCGTTACATGTCCAAACACGCTGTCGGGAAAGCGCGACGCCGCCTTGCTGGCCGTTGGATACGACACGCTTTGCAGAAGCTCAGAGTTGGCGGCAATGAATGTTGATCATGTTCTGCATACTGGCCAACGTTCTGCCGTCTTTGTTCCACGCAGCAAGGGTGACGTCTCTGGCGATGGCAGGGTCGGCTACCTTTCCGATCGCACCGGCGAGCTTCTCGGATGTTGGATGGATGGCGCACGCATCAAGAACGGGCCGCTGTTCAGAGGCGTTCGCGGCAACCTGATCGGCGCCAACACACTCGACACGTCAACCATCCGTCGTCTCATCAAGCGCGCCGCCAAGCGCGCTGACATTGATGCAGGCGTTACGTCACGTTTATCCGGTCACTCGATGCGCGTTGGCGCCGCTCAGGACATGATGGTTGCAGGCTTTGACAGTCTTGCCATCATGCAGTCAGGCGGCTGGAAAACGCCGCACGTTGTCTTGAGGTACGTCGAACACGCTTCTACGCGGCAACTTCACGAACGACGTTGGGAACGGCTTCGTGGAGTGGGGTAGGTCACCTGCGCAGTCAAAAAGTCTCAAAAATACCATTTGTCGTTTTGCCAGATAATTTGCCGCCCTTTACTTCAGCAGGCGTTCCAGAGAAAAGAACCATCATCTTGGCAAGGGGCTGTTTCTGCAGCGGCTCTGGTCTCTCAAAAATGGAAGCGCTGTGAGCGAACTTATTCACCCAGTTTTGCTTTGCGGGGGCTCTGGAACACGGCTTTGGCCGCTGTCGCGAAAGTCTTATCCAAAGCAGTTCGTCAAGCTTCTCGGCGAGGAAAGCCTCTTCCAGGCGTCCGCACGTCTTCTGTCTGGCGATGGTTTTGCCGCGCCTTGTGTGGTGACGGGCGGGGATTTTCGTTTTGTCGTGATTGAACAGCTTGCAGGCGTTAAGATTGTTCCCGGCGACATTTTGGTTGAACCTGCGGCGCGCAACACGGCAGCAGCCATTTGCGCTGCTGCGCTTTGCCTTGACGCAAGTTCTCCAGGCGCCCTCATGCTGGTTGCACCGTCCGACCATGTAATCCCCGACGGTGAAGGCTTTCGATCTGCTGTCTCGGCCGGTGTTCCGGCGGCTTTGGAGGGGAAGCTTGTCACATTCGGCATTCGACCGAACCGACCTGAGACAGGCTATGGGTGGCTGGAATTATCGCAAGCGCCATCTGACGACTTCGCGCCGCAGCCGCAGGCCCTTCGCTCCTTTGTCGAAAAACCGGACGCTGCAAAGGCCAAGACGCTTTTGGACGGTGGAATGCACCTTTGGAATGCTGGGATCTTTCTGTTTTCGACGACCAGCATCCTCAGGGCCTTCGCTGAGCTCGCGCCGGGCGTTCTGGAGGCCACCCAAACAGCTTTTAAAGCGGCGCAGAAGGACCTCTCCTTCACGCGCCTAGACCCTGACGCATGGCAATCCATTCCCGACATCTCAATCGACTATGCCGTGATGGAGCGTGCCGATAGATTGACCGTCGTCCCCTACAGTGGCGCCTGGTCTGATCTTGGCGATTGGGATGCCGTGTTACGCGAGCAAGCCCAACAGGACGATGGCGTCGTCGCCAATGGACCGGCGACAGCTGTCGACTGTACATCGACGCTTCTTCACGCAACCAGCGAAGCGCAGGAGGTGGTTGGCATCGGCCTAACCGACATCATAGCCGTCGCCATGCCTGACGCAGTCCTCATTGCACACCGTGACCGCGCTCAAGAGGTGAAGAACGTTGTCGCAATGCTCAAAGCCAAGGGCGTCTCCCAAGCTGAAACACTGCCCCGCGACTACCGCCCCTGGGGTTGGTACGAGAGCCTCGTCATTGGGCAGCGGTTCCAGGTAAAGAGGATCGTCGTTCATCCCGGTGCCGCTCTGTCCCTGCAAAGTCACCACCACCGTTCAGAGCACTGGATCGTCGTCGAAGGCACCGCCAAAGTGACCGTCGACGATGCCGTTCAACTGCTCACCGAAAACCAGTCGGTATATATCCCCCTGGGAGCCATCCACCGCTTGGAAAACCCTGGCAAGGTTCCCCTGACCTTGATTGAAGTTCAAACCGGGACTTACTTTGGAGAGGATGACATCATTCGCTACGATGACGTCTATGCAAGGGGTCATGGCGCGAAAGGCTTAAAGCCCTTAGGCTGAAAGCCTTTATGCTGGAAAGCCTTGGCATTCTCTTTTCGCGAGTTGTGGCGCCGTTTGGCGAACGACAGACCAGGAAGCTGTTGCATTTCGAGGCTCTGGGTGTTTGAAGCCAAGAGCTAATTCCCAAAATGCTAGCGATCAGTCTTTAGGGCAGTCTTTTTGAGCAAAATCCTATCCCAAGGGGCGCTGACAAACGTCGCATTTGCCCTTTTGCTGGCAACGCCCATCGCAACGGCTCTCTCCAGAAATGCAGCCTTTCCCTTGCTTCTTGTGGTTGCTCTTCTTTTGGTGGTCACAGTTGCTCTTCAGAGTGAAGGCACCAAAAAACTAATCGACGTTGCCCGTTGGATGTTCAGCTTCAAGCTAGATGCTCCAGCCGCTGCCATAGCGCTGGCCATAATTTTGTTTGCGCTGGTTTCACTGCTCTGGTCGCCGGCACCTGGTCGGGGTTTGGGTGCTTTGGCAGGAGCGTCGACGGCTGCCTTGGTGAGCGTATACTGCTGCGCGCTTCTCGCAAGGCACATCAGCATTCCTGATTGGCTGATTTGGGCTCTTCCTCTGACTATCGCTGTAGGGTGTTTTCTTTTGGTGTCGGAGTTGATGTTCGGCAGCCCCGTCCGCAGCGCTCTTGGGGCGTTTCCGCATTTCTCTCGCCTCAACAGAGCTGCGCTGACTATTGCACTAATGCTTCCGCTTCTTTTCCTCATTGGAGACAATAGAAGCCGCATCATAACTTGCGCGGCCGTTTGGCCAATGGCCTTAGCTGTCGTCTTGATGTCTGCTTCTGAAACAGCTAAGATTATAATAATCGTATCTATTGTTACTTTAGTTATCGCACGATTTATTCAAGCGCGATATTTATTATTTTTTGTCGGCATGTTTGTTATTGCAACACACGCCTTTGCACCACTCGTCTTAACAGCCCTCTACAGCTTTTTTCCTCGCGATTTCATCGAAGCCAACGCCTCTAGCTTGGCCCAGCATTTTGTCCGCTTGGAAATCTGGTGGGCATATGCGCAACAAGTCTTCGCTGCGCCGGTAATCGGTCATGGGCTCCAAGCCTCCTACAATGCGATCGATGCTTATGCTGGTTCGGATGAGGGCATCATACGCGGCTTGGTATTCATACATCCCCACAACTTCTCGATCCAAGTTTGGTATGAGCTCGGAATGCTCGGTGTAACTCTTTCAAGCACGATGATTTTTCTGTTGCTGCGTTTTATTTTGAAATTGCCCGACATCCAGCTGAAAGTAGCAGTTATGCAAGTAATTGGCGTGTGGAGCGTAGCATACGTCAGCCATGGAGCGTGGCAGCACTGGTGGTGGGCGCTTATTGGAATTATCACCATCCTCTTTTCGAGCCTCAGAAACCAGAGTTCGAGGAGCATCTGATGGCACAAAGATTTGTAATTACGGGTGCTAGCGGCTTTATTGGATCACAGCTTGTCCCCCGGCTGAAAGCGCTTGACTGTGATTTGCTGCTTGTTGGGCGCGATACTAAGTTATTGGATCAAATCTTCCCAGATACCCTGAGCTGCAGTTACGACGAAATTGCAAAAAGGGCACAAGGTTTCGATGCGCTTATCCATCTGGCGGTTTTGAATAATAATGTTCGAGCGAGCGCCGATCAATTTATCGGAGTGAACGTCAATTTTTTGTCACAGGTGATTGCGTCAGCAAAGAGTGCAAATATTCAGCGCTTTGTTAACGTTACAACTTTTCATGCTGTTGATGGCTCGCGTTCCAACTATGCCCATAGCAAGCGCCTCGCCCTTCAGATGTTAGAAAAAGAGGAAGAGTTATCAATAGTCAACGTTTTTCTGCCAGTGGTGTATGGAGATAGCTTTGCAGGAAATTTTTCATTATTTAATAAAGCACCGGTTCTAATTAAGCCATTACTTCTCACATTGCTAACCGCTGCTTTACCAACGCTCCATGTGGACAGGTTCTCTTCATTCATCGCCCATAAAATAAAAAACGCGCCCTCCAAGGTTCTGCTAGCCAATCCACAGGAGGAAAATCCCGTATTCCGATCAGTTAAACGAGCGATGGATTTGTTGTTCTGCGTGGCAGTTATAACTATATTGGGATGGTTTTTGCTTGCTGTTTGGTTGCTTGTGTATACTACCTCAAGTGGTCCAGGTATTTTTGCTCAAAAACGGGTGGGGCTGAACGGAAAATTGTTTACATGCTACAAGTTTCGCACCATGCAGCGAGGAACCAAGCAAGCGGGAACTCACGAGGTCACGTCGAGTTCGGTCACTCAAGTTGGTTCCTTTCTGCGCAAGACAAAAATCGATGAATTGCCTCAGGTTTGGAATATATTACGCGGGGAAATGAGCTTGGTAGGGCCGCGACCATGCATGCCCAGTCAGAATAAGCTAGTCCGTGAACGCAAACAGCTTGGCGTTTTGAGTGTACTTCCTGGTATAACAGGGCTTTCTCAAATTAACGGTGTTGATATGAGAAGCCCCGAAATATTAGCGCAAATGGACGCGCGCTATATTGCTCAGCGCGGGCTATTCGCGGAACTGAAAATCATTGCTTTAACAATGCTTGGTAAAGGCGGTGGGGATTGCATTGACGGTGATCGAAGAAGCAGTGACTGAAATCGGAGATCTTGAAAATTTTTTAGTTTTTTTTGGTCCGATGTTTTGATCCGCAAGGCGTTAGAGACATTCTAACCGCTCAGGTGAGCCTGCTGTTCAGGCTGTCAGCAACGCAAAGCGTTCTAGATATTACGTTAGAGCTCGCTGTGGCGATAAAAAACCCGATGCACTCTATGTTACGAGCTACGACGTTTTACGGGCATCCAAAAGGACCAGGATCCAATCCAGTGTCTGTGGTTAGGTCCTGCTGCCGCAACCTGCTATAATATGCCTCCATGGAGGCTTACAAATTTACAGGATGGCGGGTGCCCCTGTTATAAATGAGGGTCTGTAACATTGAGAACGGCATTCATAACCGGCACTGCCGGCTTCATCGGCTTTCATCTTGCGGAGCATCTTTTGCAAAATGGCTGGAGGGTTGCCGGTTATGATGGGGTTACGCCATACTATGACGTAAAGTTAAAGAACCGGCGCCTCGAAATTTTGCGGCAGCATTCCGCTTTCAGTTTCACAAAAGCTATGCTGGAAGACGCACAAAAAATTTTGGATTCAACGCAACAAGTAAAACCTGATGTAATTGTTCATCTCGCAGCTCAGGCGGGTGTGCGGTATAGCTTGGAAAATCCTCGTGCCTATATCGATAGCAACATCGTCGGAGCATTTAACGTTATGGAGGCAGCCCGCCGGAGTAATGTTTCTCACTTGTTGATGGCTTCGACCAGTTCTGTTTATGGGGCGAACAAAGAACTACCCTTTGATGAGCTCCAAAAAGCTGACATGCCTTTAACGATCTATGCGGCTACGAAAAAAGCCAACGAGGCGATGGGACATTCCTACGCGAATATTTACAATATGCCTACCACGATGTTTCGTTTTTTTACAGTATACGGCCCGTGGGGACGTCCCGACATGGCGTTATTCAAATTTACAAAAGGAATACTTGATGGCACGCCAATTGATATATACAATAACGGCGATATGCGAAGAGACTTTACTTATATTAAAGATTTGGTTCGGGGGATTTGTAGACTAATTGACGTGGCGCCCGATAAAAATTCACGCAAACTGGATGGGGACAGTATTTCTTCTGTAGCGCCCTTCCGCGTTGTAAATATTGGAAATTCGCAATCTATTCGACTTCTCGATTTTATTGAGGCAATCGAGAAAAATATAGGGAGAAAAGCTGTACGTAATTATATGCCGATGCAGGTTGGCGACGTTCCATCTACATGGGCTAATACGGATTTGCTGCGTGAGTTGACCGGGCATCAACCCAGCACGCCGTTCAAAGAGGGTGTTGCAGAGTTTGTACGGTGGTACAGAGAGTATTACAGTTAGAGTAAATCGAGTGTTCGCTCCCCTTTAAATTTCAGCATAGCACCTGTTTTTGTAAAGGCGTTCAAACTTTTCGGATGCGCTAAACGAGGAAAAGTTGTTTTCCATGGCCGATCGTGCAGCAACATCAGGCACATAACCACGTTCCTTTACATTCTTCACACTTGTCAAAAGCGCGTTTGCAAGAGCGTCCGCGTCCCCAGGCGGATTTGGGATGGACACGCCCTTTAACAGGAGACCCGTGTCGCCGACATCGCTGGCCACCGGAGACAATCCACATGCCATTCCCTCTGCAATTGCATTGGGGAACCCCTCACTTAGTGAACTGGAAACAATGATATCACCGCCGGTTAGCAATCGCGCGATATCATTGCGGCGTCCTAGGGCATACATCCCTCTTGGAAGAGTGAGTTGTTCGGTACCCTGTCCAACAAGGAACACCTGCAAGTTGTCTCCCTCGCGCTTGCGAAGCTTTTGGAATGCATCGATCAACACCGAATGGCCCTTCATCGGATCCAACCTTGCAACATGGAAAGCGACAGGGGTGTCGTGTTCGACGCGAAGCTCTTCTCGGACCTGGCGGCGCAGTTCTATGTCTGGCTGAAATCGTTCCAGGTCGACACCGTTGTGAATGACAGCCCAATTCTTGGGCCGATAACCACGAGAAAGATGGGCTATTTTTCCCGCTTCACTGTTAGCTATGACTAAATCCGGTAACCCTGACGCTGCAATGCACGCTTGGACCGTCAGGCGTAGTTGCCTGGAGTATTTGGCCAAATCCATATCTGAGCAACGAATGCCCCAGAAAAGCTTACAGTTTTTCGGTGCTGCCATTTTATGGGCGAGTGTTGCCGCTATGTCGCCATGGTACATCCAACCCTGAATAACATCCGGGTTGAACTCTTTGGTTCGTCGCAGAAGAGCAGATACCGCCCTGAGCGGATCACGACGCAAATCAGCCAGAGTTAGGGATATCGCGCATCTTTCAAAGCGCTCGACAATAGGTCCTCCGCCTGAAAGGCTGAAGACATGCTGATCTATCCCACGCCGGGATAGGTCAGCCGACAGCATCGACAAATAAGTTTCTGCACCGCCTGTGCCGAGCCCTGAAATCACGTGTAGAACGCGGCTCATGTTAGGGCGCAGAACAAGACGAGAAATGCCACCAGATCGTCTGGGTTTGCACACTGCATGCCACTTCTGTTGATGTCGGCTGACGCCGCCATGCTTCGAGATGGAATATCCATGACTATGATGCAGGCGTTAGCAACAAGGCGCTCGATCTTATTTATCTTGAGCCCGTTGATCGTTTGACCGTGCCGTCTAATGCAGTGCTTGATGGTCTCCTCATTCATAACATCAGTAGGGTTGATCATGCTGTATCGATTGCCGAAATAGAGAAAATTCAAACCGTTGGTATGCCGCGTGTAAATGCTGGCAGGGTTTTCCACTGCCGCAGCGGCACTGACCAGATTGTAGGCTGCGGCGGCGAAGCTCAAGGTTGACAGAAGGAAGGCGCCACCACCCCTAGAGCTCGTCCCCACAGGTCGTAAAGCAACTGCATCTCTGTCGATCGCAACGATCGGAGAACCTGGGGCGCTCATAAATCGCGTCGACCCCTTATCCAACTGAACAATCTCCTGCCGCAAAATAGAGTGTCCGATCGTCAAGGATGGCATGGTGGTCTCGTCCCGACGTGGTCCAATTGGCCCTCGTTGCGGGTCTAAGTTGGCAGAGGGGAAAGGACCCGTCACTGGGCGCGGCCGCAGGTATGCGATTGGTTCAGAAGCTCGCTATAAAGCGACAAAGTTTGACGTGCGATAATTATGTTGGAGAAATGCGCTGTAACCAAGCGGCGGCTTTCCTTGCCCATATGACTTCGGATATCAGCGTCGTGAGCCAAACATGCTATAGCGGCCGCTATTGCGTCAGCGTTTTTGGGTGGAACCAGCAGACCGTTCTTGCCGTCTACGCAAATTTCCCGGCAGCCAGGAACATCGGTAGCAACCAATGGGAGGCCGCAAGCCGCAGCCTCCAAAAGCGCTTTTGGAAGGCCCTCTCTGTATGATGGAAGTACGGCCATATCAGCCGTAGCAAATTCTCCTGCAACAGCATCTGAGTGCCCTCGATAATCGATTAGGCCTTCATCAATCCACTGCTCAAGCTGATGCTTAGACAGGCTAGCGGGGTTGTCATCATAGCTCCCAACGAGCCGGATCGTTATGTGCGGATGTGTTTGCTTTAATATCCGCGCTGCTTCCACTAATTCTCCGATACCCTTGTCCCAAAGCAGCCTCCCTACATAAAGGCAGGTGACTTCTTTGCGCCTTTTTCGAAAATTTGGCTGAAACATTGTGGTGTCTACACCTGAACCACGAATAATTGATATCTTTTCTTCGTCGACCCCCAAAGCTCCGAGCGTCTCTCGATCATCTAAGTTCTGAACAAGAAAATGCATACCTTTTTGCCGTGCGATCAGTTTGAAGCCAGCGCCAACGAATGCCTTCAAAACACGTGCTCGCAAGGTTGATTGCGTAAAAATATAGCCGAGGCCCGCCATCGCATTGATCACGAATGGGACGCCGCAGATCTTAGCCGCAATTGATCCGAGAAGCACCGGCTTGATAGCAACATGGTGGACGATATCCGGGCGTTCCAGGCGATAGATTTTGCATATTCGGCGGACAGTCCGCAAGTCATGTAAGAGGTTCAGACTGGCTCGTTTGAACTCAACAGGGTAAACTTTGAAGCCCTCTTCAGAAAGGCGCTTCTCGATTGCGCGGCATCGGGTCGCTACGACGATGCGCGCGCCGGCTGCTTTGGCAGCACGAGCTATCGGCAATCGGTGAGATGCAAAGTACCAGTCTTCGGTAACAAGATAAACAACCGTTAAGCCCGTCAGGTCGAAAGCCACCTTGGCAGAGACTGGCGCCGTCTGCGAGCCTTCAACTCCAAGAGGCTGTTGCATGGCTAACCGCATGGTATGAACGACACCCGTTGGCAAATCACGCGCAATCGGTGGCAACAATTGCTATCTGGGACAAAACAATCTATCCGGCCAATCGAGTTACAAAACATGAGCTGTATTCTCCATGAAATCAGAAACGATGCGCCGGACCATCTCGGTGACTGGTCTGGGATACGTGGGCCTTCCGGTCGCGATAGCGTTCGCGCGAAAAGGTTTCAACGTTGTTGCGTTCGACGTCAACACGAGGCGAGTGGAGGATTTGCGCGTCGGTCACGATAGCACTCGCGAAGTTGATAGCACGGACTTTGAAGGCTTAGGAATTTTCTGGACCACGAATGCATTTGATCTTGCGAGCGCTGATTTCCACATAATCACCGTGCCAACGCCGATAACTGAGGCGCGCCTTCCTGACCTTGGGCCGTTGAAGGCTGCATCGCGGGCGCTGGGCTCTGTATTGAAGAACGGAGATATCGTCGTCTACGAGTCGACCGTCTACCCCGGGGCGACCCGCGAGGTCTGCGTCCCAATCCTCGAAGTGGAAAGCGGTCTAACATGTGATCGAGATTTCTCGGTTGGATACTCGCCAGAGCGTATCAATCCAGGAGATCGCCAACACCGTTTCGAGACCATTACAAAAGTTGTGTCCGCATCGACGCGAGATACTCTGGATGTGGTGGCGCGAACATACGGCGCCGTTGTAGAAGCTGGAATATTTCAAGCAACCTCAATAGAGGTTGCGGAGGCAGCCAAAGTCATCGAGAATACCCAACGTGATCTCAATATCGCTCTAATGAATGAGCTTGCATTGATATTTGACAAAATCGGCATTCGAACGAATGATGTTCTGAAAGCAGCACGAACAAAATGGAACTTTCTGCCTTTTACCCCAGGCCTTGTTGGCGGACACTGCATTGGAGTGGACCCATATTACCTAACCCACAAGGCTGAAATTTGTGGCTACCACCCAGAAGTCATTCTGGCTGGGCGCCGCACAAACGATGGTATGGGCGCATTCATAGCTAGGAAGCTAATCAAGTTGTTAGTGCAAGATGGCCGGATTACCGATGCTCGGGTCGGAGTTCTTGGCCTAACGTTTAAGGAAGATGTGCCTGATCTTCGCAACAGCAGGGTACCTGACATCATTCGCGAGCTATCTGAGTTCGGTATCGAAGCAATCGTACATGACCCTTTGGCGAATGTTGAAGAGGCCTTTGAGGAATGTGCTGTGCGGCTCTCTGAACTATGCGAATTCCGCGATCTCGATGCACTTATTCTTGCCGTGCCCCACCAGGCTTATCTAAATGATCACGCCTCGCTTTTTTCGATGATCCGCAAAGGGGGTACGCTTTTCGACGTTAAGTCTGCATGCGAGCCGGCCGAGCTGCCAACCTACATCTGCTACTGGAGCTTGTAGAGTGACAGGCGCCTTTTTCTCATTGATTGGCGCGTCCTGTTTCGGGGACGGGGGGGGGGCACCATATCCGTGTTATCCTCGACATGAGGCAGAAACTGGAGATCGCCAACGGCCGCACAGCGATGGTGCTCTTAACAAGGCTTGATGGAACGATCGGTGAAATTCATAGCTTAAAACTCGATTTGGCCGCCCGCAATAATGCAAGTCGGCCGATACCGGAGAAAGTTTATGGCCGGGGAAGTAGGCTGGCCTCGGATCGCATGACGCAACTCGAATTGCTCGATCGCCGACAATTCGATGTATTTATACGCTTCAATTAAATGGATAACGAAACCTATCATTGGCCGTAGGGCACCTTCTCAAAAGTTAGAATTGGGCCTCGTATTATATTGGTGGAAAAACAGGTGTACTCTGAGAGACTATTTACAAGTGCGACTGACAAAATACACCGTGTGGTGGGTCCTTTATGATAAAGATTGCTATCGTTGGAGCAGGGGCGCTTGGACAACGCCACCTATCGGCCCTAGCGAGGCTCGGCCAGCCCGTACAGGTACTTGTCATTGATCCATCAAGAAGTTCGCTTCACGCCGCCGAGGATGTGTTTAATAGGGTTGGATTTCCCCAAGAATCTGAGTTGATCATATCGTCAAAACGGTTGGAAGCATGTGATGTAGCGATTATTGCAACAAACGCCCGAGAACGGCTCGCTGTGCTCGAGGGCGTTCTGGCAAGCGGCGCAGGGGCCGTTCTGCTGGAGAAGGTGCTATTCACAAGGCTGGGTGACTACGATCGTGCTGCGTCTCTCATCCAAGAGGCTCGAACACCGGTTTTTGTGAACTGTGCGCGCCGAACATTTGGCTCGTTTTCCCACCTGAAAATGCTGGTCGCGGGACGGCCCTTCTCTTATCGCGTGGAAGGCAATGGGTGGGGCCTCGCCTGCAATGCCGTGCATCATCTCGACGAGTTCGCAGCACTTGCTGGCAAATCCGACATTAAGGTCGATGCTAGCGGACTAACACCTGGCTATTTCCCCGCTAAGCGCCCCAGCTATCTAGAGCTCGGCGGCTGCCTGAGAGCAAGTACGCCAGATGGGTCATCTTTGGAGGCGATTTGCAGGCCGGGGCCGCCAAGCGACCGACTGGTCACAGTCGAGACGTTGGAAGGTTCGGCGATCGTATCTGAAAAAGCCTCGACGCTGACCCTCAGCTTTGGTGGAAAATACAAAGTGTTTCCCATCGACATCCCACTCCAAAGCCGTATTACCGCTGAGCATGTCTGTGCCCTTCTTGCTAAACGAGAGCCGGCGCTGCCGGATTATACTGCAGCTTCCGCGGTTCACCGCCCTATGATATGCGCGTTTCTTGAGCATCTTCGCCTAACTTGCCCAAATGAGACATTCGACGAATGCCCGATAACATGACTGTGCTAATCGCCGGCGCCGGACCGATGGCCGCTGCCTATGCGGGTGTACTGCGTGAACTGGACGTCCAATTTGTCGTTATCGGACGCGGTGAGGATAGCGCGGCGCGCTTTGAGGCGGAGATCGGCGCTAGCGTCCTACGCGGGGGGCTGGAGGCACTTCCTGCTGATGCTGGCGATCGATTTAATGCCGCGATTGTCGCCACCAACATCGATCAACTCGCCCCGGTTTCGATAGGACTCGCCCGCGCTGGACTTCGTAGGATGCTTATTGAGAAGCCTGCAGGTCTGGATGCTTCTGAAATCCGGACCACTGCGTCGCTTCTCGCTGAGTTGGGGGTGGAGGCTTACGTCGCGTACAACAGACGTTTCTACTCCTCGGTGGCACGGGCGCGTGATATGATACTCGAAGATGGGGGGGCCACCTCTTTCCACTTTGAGTTTACAGAGATCGAATCTCGGGTGCTCGCAATACCGCGCAGACCTGATATTCTGGCCAACTTTACGCTCGGAAACTCAAGCCACGTGGTTGATCTAGCCTTCCATCTTGGAGGAGCACCAAGCTCAATGACGGGCGAAACGGCAGGCGCGCTGGACTGGCACCCGTCCGCGGCCGTATTCGCTGGCGCTGGTCGGACCGGCGCTGGAGCGCTATTTACATGGCGAGCCGATTGGAGCTCGGCGGGACGTTGGTCTGTCGATATGAGGACGCTGCGGAGACGCATCATTTTAGAGCCCCTCGAAAAGCTATTTGTTCAAGAGAAGGGGTCTTTCGATGTAGAACCAGTACCGATAGACGATGGCGCTGATCGCAGATACAAGCCCGGTGTGTTTGACCAGGTGCGTGCATTTCTCTCGGATACACCCAGCGCCACGGTACTTTCGGATCTCAATACACACGCACAGGCACTCGACCGGGTGTTTCTACCAGTGTTTTCGCCAAACGCTATCGAGATCCCGAATTGAATAGTCTGAAAATTGGTGTGGACTTGTCACGGTTTTGTTCCGTGTCCTTGAATGGAATGATCGCCATCAAGGAGCACAAGAATGGCACGCAAACACAATGACGAGTTCAAGCGCGAGGCGGTGCGGATTGCACTGACCAGCGGACTGACACGCCGACA
>JAVJSN010000005.1:0-12213 GCA_040219355.1 Hyphomicrobiales bacterium | reverse complement strand
CATTGTGACCTTGAAAGAGGGCGTGGAAATGGTGATGCCGGGCGACAATGTTGAGATCAATGTTGATCTGATCGTGCCGATCGCGATGGAAGAGAAGCTGCGCTTTGCTATCCGTGAAGGCGGCCGCACCGTCGGCGCCGGTGTCGTCTCCAAAATCGTCGAGTAGACACCGCCCTAACAATGATTGACAGGCGGCTTAGAGGGGACTCTGAGCCGCCTGTTTTCGTTTCAACGTCAATTTGAGGCTGCGTCCGTGACAGACCAAAGCAATCGCAAGCCAAGCCTGGCGACGCGCGTGGCGCAGGCGCTGCACTTTGTTGAGGATGGTACCGGTGCCGTGGTGCCCGGTATTCAGCCTGCAGCGACCTATGCGCGCGATGAGAATTACGACATCCGCAAGCCCTATTGGTATCGCCGTGACGGCAGCCAGACGACGGCGCACGCCGAAGCGGTGATTGCTGAGCTGGAGGGCGCCAAGGAGTCGCTGCTCTTCGCGTCTGGCATGTCGGCCGCCACGGCTGTGATCGAAAGCTTGCCGACCGGTGCGCATGTGGTGGCCCCAGAGGTGATGTATCACGGCGTGAAAATGCAACTGCAGGCCTATGAGGCAAACGGTCGGATTTCGCTTTCCAGTTACACGGCGGGTAATCTGGAAGAGTTGGCGGATGCCGTGCGTCCCGGCCAAACGCAGCTTGTGTGGGTGGAAACGCCCAACAACCCCAACTGGGAAGTGACCGACATTCAAGCCTCTGCTGATATCGCCCATGGGGCAGGGGCCAAGCTGATCACCGATTGCACCGGCACTCCACCCAACATCACACGGGCGCTCGATTTCGGCGCTGACATCTCGTTCCATTCGGCCACCAAATATCTGGGTGGGCATTCGGATGTCACCGCTGGCGTTCTTTCGGTGCGCCAGACCGGGGAGCATTGGGATCAGATCGCGCTGATCCGCAAGCTGCAAGGCACGGTGCTGCAATCCTTTGATGCCTGGCTTCTGGTGCGTGGCATGCGCACCCTGTTCCTACGCGTCGACAAGGCAAGCGCCAACGCCATGGCAATCGCCAAACATTTCGAGGGTCATTCGGCCTTGGACGCTGTGCTTTATCCGGGTCTTGCCTCCGACCCTGGCCATGCCGTTGCCAAGCGGCAAACCAACGGCCTGTTCGGCGGCATGATGTCGATCATCGTCCAGGGCACGGAGCAGACCGCCATCGATGTGTGTCGCTTTTGTGAGGTGTTTTATCCGGCAACGTCGCTGGGCGGGGTGGAAAGCCTGATCGAGCATCGCAAGACGGTGTCTGGCGAGGGGTTTCCTGTGCATCCGCGACTGTTGCGCCTTTCCATCGGGATCGAGGACGCTGATGATCTGATCTACGATCTGGAACAAGCGCTGGCGCGGGCAGGGGCGGGTCAAGGGGCGCAGAAGGGAGCGCCCGCCTGATGCCGTTTCCTGCGCCTGATTGCTTGAACCCAATCACGCTTCCCGATGGCTCCATTCACGCGGGCACGGTTTTCTTGCAGGCGGCAATCGATCATCCACGTTGGCAGATCGGACGTTACACCTATGCGTCCGCGCACCAGCCTCCGAGCAACTGGGCGATGGCGCTTGCGCCTTATTTGTTTGGTGGCAACAAAGAGAAATTGGTGCTCGGTAGCTTCTGTCAAATTGCCAACGGCGTGCAGTTCATCACCTCGTCCGCCAATCACCGCATGGACGGGATTTCAACCTATCCGTTTGCCGTTTTCGATGGCCTTGAAGGTGGCATCGACCATGACCGACCGAGCATGCCCACAGGCAAGAAAGACACTTTGATCGGCCATGATGTGTGGTTCGGCACTGGCGCGACAATTCTACCCGGCGCAACCATCGGCAATGGCGTAATCGTTGGTGCAGGGGCCGTGGTAAGCGGCGCTGTGCCCGACTATGCGGTTGTCGCGGGCAACCGGGCAAAGGTGGTGAAAATGCGCTTTGATGAGGCCACAATTGCGCGCATCAATGCCGTTGCCTGGTGGGACTGGCCCATTGAGACGATTTTGGCCAACGAAACTGCCATCGTTGGTGCGGATATTGACGTGCTTGAGGCGGTCATCTCGTAGCGGTTCGCGATGGCCGCCAGCTTTGGATGAATCACCTCTTGATCCCACCACACTTTGCCAGTAGCTAACGGGCATTGGATTTAGGGGTATAGCTCAGTTGGTAGAGCGACGGTCTCCAAAACCGTAGGTCGTGAGTTCGAGTCTCTCTGCCCCTGCCATTTCTTTAGCATCAGACGTCCCCCCTTGTGCTTTTACTGCGGCAGGATGATGACCTGGCCGCGAAAACTGAAATCTGCCCGCTCGGTGATATCTGTCACTCGGCCCAAGCGCACCGGAGAATTTCGGATCGTATCGACGGTTGAAAGAACCTCCGGCGCTGCTGCGGCTTCAAAGGTCACCAACAGTCCACGCTGAACGCCTTCTGCGGTTTCAGCCAAGTCAAAGCTCTCAAGGCTATCCATCTCATCGGTAAAACTGGGCAGAGCAAGCCCAGTCATGCCGCTAAATTGCTCCAGGAAGCCGCGCGCGATCGCCGAGTCTTGTGGGGACATGTCTGCCTGTTGGCTATGAACCTGCACCACTTGCGCAATCGAGGAGAGATTTTCCTCGCCTGAGTCGATGTAGGGAACAATGACAAGCTGGCCGCTTCCACCGTTGAAGCGTGCTTTCACATAAACATCGATGCTTCGCGCCGCTCCACCTCTATCTACCGGGATGTAGGCAAGCATGCTGGCATCTGTCCTTGGCCTCGTATGAATGCGTCTGGCGCCCTCATTTTCAATGGAGAATTGATCGGTGCTGATGTCCGCACTGATGGCAAGACCCCATGCACCACTCTCGGGCCGACTGATTATTAAAGCGCTCCGCGCCGAAGCATTGCTGCGCGATGTGGTTTCCTGATTGTCGCGCGAAAGCGTGATGCGCATTGGCATGCCGCCAGGAAAGCCCACAAGCTCGTGCGTGTCGCTTTGACTGGGCGCTAAAGGCACTGGTGGAACAACCTCTGCGTCTTGCGTCGTGACAGTACCTCGTTGGTCAGGGGAACTGCTCTGCGAGCCGAGGGACTCCATGAAAGTGCTACCCAGATAGCCTGGCAGTCGCTGCTCAAGAAAATCCGCCAAGACACTGTAGCGAGGCACTGTTTGGCCGGGTGTGGCTGCTTCGACGACTGCGGCTACAGCAATGGGACCGGCAGCCTCAAAAGGGGAGAACACAAGAACATCGCCTTCCTCTTCACCCTCGTTAGGGACGGCTATCTCATCCTCTTCAAAGCTCAGATCGTCCTGATTGCCTTCAGGCTCGTTGTCGAACGCCTCCTGCCAATTGGTTTCGCGCTGAATACGGTCAATCGCATCCTCGCGCGTCCTACCATCGGGGCAGAGGCCATTTTCGGCGCAGGCATAGATGGGGCGCAGTTCTGGAGAGCGAACCTCGCCCATATGTTCGCGCGCGGTTTCCGGCGTGATGTTGGGTGGGCACACACCGGAGCGGGCGCATCGGTGCAGGGCAAAGTTGATATCGGCCGACGTGATCGGGCCTTGGTCGTCAAACACGAAGTCGGCATCATTCGGCGACAGGTTGGGCGGGCAACCTAAGTTGCTCACGCACAAGCGGATGGTCCGGTCGACACGCGTTGGCGTTGAATAGATGTCTTGAGCGGCTTGCTGATCAAGGCGTAAGGGGCAACGACCCCCGCCAGCGCAAGTCCTGATCCGATCAAGCAGCTCTGTGTAGCTGCGATGGGCTTCCTCAGTTAGGTCGATCTCGCCGTCCGTTGGAACGGGCTCAACAAACAGCTCCGCATCCTCCGGTGAAAGCCCAGGAGGACACATGCCGGTTGTTGCGCAGCGGGTTAGCGCAGCATTCTGCTCTTCGGTGGACAGGGTAGGTCGTTCGCCTTGGAGGCGTTCGGCTCGCTCCTGGGTCATGCCTTCCGGGCACCCAAATCCGGCCGCGCACCAGCGCAGCGATTGGTCCAGCGAAACCCCCATGCCGCGTATGGAGCGCGCCTGGGACGGTGTGAGGTTGGTGGGGCATGTGATGTAGGACGCGCATTGCTGGACGATGCGTTGCCATTCGCTTTCTGCTTGCGCGGAAAATGGTGCAAACAACAGGAGCGCCATGACCAAGGCAGGCTTCACCAAGCCCATCGTCTTTTTCCCGGCACTCATGTTCCCGACACTCTTACCCGCACCCATCCGTTTTGCACTGAGATGGCCAGCGCCTGCTCACGCGTCAGTGCGCCTAGCTTCTTGCGCGCATTTTTGAAGTGAAATTCGACCGTTGCTGGCGAAATGGCGATCCGCTCAGCGATGCGCTGCGTGCGCAGGCCCTGGGCCAGAAGCGATAGACACTCTTTTTCGCGTTCGCTGAGTTGTTTGGGTTCAACCTCAAGGTTGGGCCGCGCATCAAGGATTCGCATAAACTGGTCATAGCTTTGGATCGCCAGGCGCTTGGCTTCGATTTTGCACTCGGGTCGAATTAGCGCGCAGCGTCCGGCAGGCGCGAGAATCCAACCGGCTGTGTGGGCAGCATGGGCAGCGCCAAGCGAAATGGTGAATCCACCAGGACGCACTCGGCTTGGAAGCTCGCGCGTCACCAGATCGACCACATGGGAGAGTGCCGCTCCCGAGCGAAGGACACACAGACCAGTCGGCAGTCGGTCGTGGCGAAGAACGCACGTGACGTTGAGAAAACCCAATTGCTCCAGAGCGGTTAGAGCGCTGTTCCAAGCATTGTCCAAGGTTGCATCAAGCGGTGGGTCAATCCTGCCTTCGGTGCCGTACTCAATGGCAATGTGCGTCTGATGGTTCATAGGCCTGCCGCTCGGTTGTCATGATCAACGGCCAATGTGTGCGCTGACGCGCTTGGATTTCTATGGGGCAGTTGCCCTATGAGGAAAAAAGCGCTTACATTTTGATGGGGACGTGCTGCGGAGATCAGAGCAAATGCTCGAAGCGATTAACAGAATTCAGGCCGCCATCCTCTCCGGTTATGATAGCCCAACCGATGTCTGGGCCCACGATATTTGCTCTTCGATGGGTACCCTGCTGGGTACTGACCATGTCTACTTCATCGAACCAGAAGAGACCGGCGCGCCCCACGGGCCGCGGGAAAAACTTGGCGTCTACAGTCAATCCATTGGCCAAACCTTCGCAGATGGTATCGCCTCGCATTTTGAAGGCTTTGATGATGATGGTTTCAGCTTGTTCCGCGAGGACTATGCGTCGGCCCTGCACCGGATCATCCGCGCCAGCGGCGTTGGCGCATATCATGATGCCCCGCTATATAATCGCCGCATTCGCGAATCGATGGAGCTTCACCAAGAGGTGTTCAAGCCGGTGGGTCTTGAGCGCCAAATGGCGCTTTCTGCGCCGCTTGTGCGCGGGGAAGCCATGCTGATCGCTGGCTTTGGGCACAAGGATTTTCCCGAGCATGACGACGAACGCCACCAAGCCCTCCAGCTCCTCACACCGGCCTTTGAGGCGGCCATTGCCTTCCGCGCCCGCTTGAAGCGCAGCTATCTGGAAACCAGAGATGCCATGGAAGGCGCTGGCAAGCCTTTTGCTGTCGTAAGCATTGATGGAACCTTGCTGTTTCTCAGCGAGCAGCTTCAGGCCTACTTGGCTGGCCATGACCATCGCAAAGAGGTTCTGGCGGCGATCCTTTCGATGGCGCAGGATGCAACGCAGGCGCTTGTGACCAATCCTGGCGGCGCGCTGGCCCGACCTGCGCAACGTGCCAAAATCGGCAATCTACAGTACATGCTGCGCGCGCGGATCGGCACGGCCTTCAACGGCGACCCCGAAGTGCATATTTGGATTGAACCGCAATCGGGTCGGACGCTGAACAAAGCGCTCGCCCGCGCCTATGGCCTGACACCCAGAGAGTGCGACGTGGCAGTGTTGATTGCCGAAGGCCTGCGCGACAAGGAAATTGCACGGCGCCTCTCCATCAGTCCGCATACGGCCCGGCGTCACTGCGAAGCGCTGCTGCGCAAAACAGAACTTTCCAACCGGGCGAGCCTCGGGCCGCTTCTGTTTCAGCCATTCTAAGCGTTCCTTAGAACCGCATCACCAACCCTATGGATTTCGGCAGCTTTCCAGTCGGCGTGCCTTTGGCCTTCAATGCGCAGCGTTCGAGGGGCGATGGACAATACTGGATGATGCGCATGACACCACTTTCAAAAACACCCCTGTTCTTAGGTGTTGCCATGGCCTTGATGGTGGGTAGCGCCAATGCCAGCGAGCCAGTTCGTATTTGCCTTGCTGCTGGAAGTGAAGCCGACGGCATGACGGCCATGATCCACCATGCCGACGACAGCTCGGTTCGTGTCGATAGCCCCTATTCTGACGACCCCAACTCACGCATCACGCGCTGGAGCGAAGAGGGCTATTTCGCCAGCTTCTGGACTGCCATAGAACCGCCTCTTGTCGATATGGACGACATGGCCCCAGACAGCTGTGACGACGGCTGGCGCGACATATTGGTTGTGACATTCGCCGACGGAACGGCGATCCGCCACGAGGCGTCATGTCCGCGCAATCCCATCCACCTTCTGCGCAACGATCTGGCGATGAACCTTCCCAGCTTCGTTGAAAACGCCAGCCGCGTAGAAGTGGAGGGCGCAGCTGACGGCGTCTACGCTCCGTGCTCCCAAGACTGGTGAGGTAGCAGCCTTGTGTGACGGCCGACACAGCAGCCGAACTCTTCGATCATTATCTGAGCGACAGCAGCGCGATTCCAATCATGCGCAAACCAATCCTTATGAGGCAAACATTGACTGGATTCTTCAAACGCCTGTGTGCGGCAAGCTTGGGTCTTGTGGTGCTTTGGACCCTACCGGTAACCGCGCAACAGAGCGATCTGGAGCGGGCCATCTTGGTTTTTGATGGCTCTGGATCGATGTGGGGCCAGATCGACGGGATCAACAAGATTGTCACCGCGCGCGAGACCCTGGCGCGCGTATTACCCACGTTCCCAGCCACGATGGAACTGGGCTTGATGGCCTATGGCCACAACCGGCGTGGCGACTGCAACGACATTGAAATGCTGGTGCCAACCGGCCCGGTAACGACAACAGCTGGCTCGATCTCCGATGCCGTCAACACGCTGAACCCGCGCGGGAAAACACCATTGTCAGAGGCCGTGCGACGCGCGGCAATGGAACTGCGTTACACCGAAGAACGCGCCACCATCATTCTCGTCACCGATGGCTTGGAGACCTGTGAGGCTGATCCCTGTGCCCTGGCCAATGAACTCGAGAGCGTTGGTATAGACTTCACCACCCATGTCATCGGGTTCGGGTTGACCGAAGAGGAAGGCCAGCAGGTTGCCTGCCTGGCTGAAAACACCGGCGGCAGCTATTTCCAAGCCACTGATGCCGATGCGCTGGGCGATGCGCTCACCCAAACCGTGGCCTTTGTGCCGCCCCAGCCGCCAGTGCCTGCAGCACCTGCCGCATTGGAGCCGGTTGAGCAAAACCTGTTCGTCACCGTGCGATTGGATGCGACCAGTGAACCACTAACGACGCAAGACCCCATTCGCGTGGAGTGGGATTTGGAACCGCTGGACCTGCAGATTGATCCGGCGTCGGTCCCCTTTATCGCTGCTGAGCCAAGTTTGGAGCGTTTCATTGAACCAGGCCGATACCGCTTAACGGCCAGTACAAATCGCGGCCTGCTGGCAAGCCAGGAGATCATCCTCACAGCGACCGAGCGAACCGATATCGATTTGGTTTTTGGTGCTGGAACGCTCGATCTCTATGCCGTGATGCTCAACGATGGATTTGGCCTCTCCAATACGGATTTTGGTTGGACCGTTCGAAACCTTGAAACGGATCGCTCATTCACCGTGTACGCACGCAACGCGCGGGAAATCGTTCCTGCCGGGCGCTACGAAGCCTCGCTCATCATCACACGGCTTGAGAGCATGTCGCCCGGCACCGTGTCGCTCGCGGTCTCTGCCGGCGATGTGACCGAGCAGGAGGTGATCGCTTCGACCGCCCGCGTTGGTTTCCGGGTCTTTAACACCGACGGCAGTGAGCTGACGGGCTTTGAGCTGCGCCACAGCGTTTTCCGTGGGCCTGTTGATCAAAACGACCGCGTTGCTGGCGGCATCGGCAGCGATGCCCATTTGCTTCTCCCAGGCCTCTACACCGCACGTCTTGAAGCTTGGGACGATGGTCCGCGCCGCTCGGTCGAAACAGTGTTTGAACTGGCGGCTGGCGATGATCAGATCTTCGAAGTCACCATGCCAGACGCGCCCCGGTGATCGCAGGCCTGCGACCTCAAACAAAGAACGGAACACGCCCATGAGCTGGAAATCTGTTGTTGCGGGTGCGTTGGCTTTGGCGGCGCACTGTGCGCTTGCCACATCGCCATCCCACGCTGATCCAAACACCTGTGTCGGAAGCGCGCCCAACGGGTCGTCACTGCCCGTCTTTGACCAGCCCAACCCACAAAGCGCCGTGCTTGGCGGCATCGGCGTTGGCCAGTGCGATATCACGGTGACCAACCAGTGCGAGGGCAACTGGTGTGTGATCGTCTACCAAGGGCTGAATGGCTGGATAGAAATGCGGCACCTCACCGGCAGTCCCGTCCAGCCACCGGCTGGCGCAACGGGCCAGCAATCAGGCGGTGCGGTGCAGACGTTTGAGGTGATCGGAGGCAGCGGCACAGTCACCATGATGGGGCAAACCCAGCCCACGCCGGTTGACCCTGGCGATACGGTTAGCCTGACGCCAATTGATGGTTCCACCGCTCGTTTGTCCATGCCGGCGGCGATCTTTCCCAGCCAGCCGACGATGCAACGCGGCCCTGGCGGGGTTTGGACCGGATCGTTCGGTGAGTGGGCAGGTATTCCGGCTGATGTGACCGTTACCCTGCGGGACCTCACCACACCAACGCCATTGCTCATCCTTGATGGCACCAGCCCGATGGCAGAGTTCTTTTTGGAACTGCAGCTTCGTCCCGTCGGCGGATCCTCCGGCGTTCAGCAAGGCACAGCGAACGCACCTGCACAGCAGCGACAGGCAAATGCTGACAGCTGCGCGCAACTGGAAGCGATGAGCGCGCGCATCAATGCCATGGGCAACACCGACATCGTCCAGGAATTTCGCGGCATCTATGTGGTGGCCGGTTTGGCCTTTGGCGGCGCGCAGACGCCGGACAACTGCCAGCAGGCGCTTGATCTGATAGCTGCTTCGCCATCCCTCCAAGGATTGCTGGCATCAGGCGGCAGCGGTCAGTCGTCAAACAGGGGCGCTGTTCACAATGCCAGCGCCAACTGCTCGGCTGTCGATGAGATTGCCGTGGCCATTGAGCAGGCCAATGATCGCCGTCTCAACGCTCTGTTCGGTCAGCTGATCGATGAGGTCGGTATCATGGATCTCTTCGCGGCAAACGAAGACCAGTGCGGCCGCCTTCTTGACCTGCTTGAAATGGAAGGCATCGTCGACGCGCCATCGGTTGCAGTGCAAGCTGGTATCGGACCATCGAACGGAATGCCGCCCGCGCCAACGCCGGCACAATCGCAAGGGCTGAGCAATGCGTGCCGCGAAGTTCTGGTGATTGATCAGGCCGTGGAGGCGGTGAACAACCGCACGGTTTCGTTGATCTTTGGAACCAGCATGGAATCGATCCCCATGACCGACGTGTTCTCGGCAACCGAGGGCGAATGTTTGGCCTTGCTCGAGTTGCTTGCCATGGAGGGCATGGGATCGCCGGAACAGGTCCGGCAATTGGCCCAAAGCTTTGGCGAGACACGCGCGCCCGTAGCCCCCGTGCCAACCACACAGGCTGCGGCGTGTGATGCCCTGGCAAGTGCGATCCGGCCCGTCTTGCGCGGTGGCGTACCGGAAGCGCGGCGCGCTGTTCTCAGCACACTTCAGGCCAATGGCGTCACTGATGTCGGCAGCGCATCGCAGCAGAGCTGCGGCCAAGCGATGGCGCAACTGATCGCAAGCAATGCCATCCCCGATGATGGCGTCGGTTGGGGGACGGCCAGCGTAGCCCAACCAGAAAGCCCAGCACGCACGCCACCGCCGTCCACGGCCAATGATAACGCCTGTTTGGTGCTCGGTGATCGGATCGTCGCTGTTGTGAACCGAGGCCTGAACCGGGAGTTGACCGCGATGAGCGACATTCTGGCCAGCACCGGCATTCGCTCTTTGTCCGGCGAGACAGAAACCGCCTGCGCCTCAGCGCTCGACGCCGCCAGTGCCGCTGGCCTTGGGCGATGATCTCATCTTGCTTGCGGGTATGCCGGTCGACGTGCTGAGCCTGACCAGCGAGCGGACAGTCCCGTCCCATTTGTTCACATCGATCAACGATCTTATCGCACGCGCCATTATCGAAGAATGGCCGCCAGTGACCAATCCAAGCCGCTGTCGACTTACACAAAATCTTACACAACTACTTCAAATAATCGAAAACAACATAGTAAGATCAATTGTTTGAATGTCCGCCCGACGGTCTCCAAAACCCTAGGTCGTGAGTTCGAGTCTCTCTGCCCCTGCCATTTTAGATCAAAGCTCTTAGAACAGCTATTGAAAGCCCAGATCTGGCGGGAAGCTGACATTGCAATTTGCGGAAGGTATTTCGTTAAATCCCCAAAAAGCTCCGTCAGGCCGTCATTCATACACGCTAGAAGCTCGCAACGTCTGAGCGACGGACATGTCTGGTGATTGGCCTGGCGCAGGGCTCCCTGCAATACCGACCGGCACCGAGAGATGACGACGCGCTGCGGTTGGCAATCATTCGCCTTATCGGGCACCCGTGAGGCCTGCCAGCAAGATCGGTGCTGCCTTCATGTCGGAGACATTGCCGGCGGTCAGGTGAAGGGCAAACGGTCGCCCGATCACATCGGTCAGAGCGTGGATCTTGCTGGTCTGCCCGCCGCGTGATGGACCGATACCCTGCGTTTTCGCCCCTATCAACCGACAGTCTTTTGCTCAGCAAACGACGAGAGGGGCTTTACCTCCATGGGCAGATCGCTGAGCTTTGATGTAGGTGCTGTCGATGGCTGTGCTCCTGGTCACGGCACCCGAAGTCGCCAGGGCTTCAAGCAGACCCACCCAGAAGCGCCTGCGTGACCAGCGATTGAAGCGGTTGTAGATCGTCGTCGAAGGGCCATAATCCGCAGGGCAGTCACACCATCGGCAACCGGTCTTGAGGACATGGATGATGCCAGAGATAACACGGCGATCATCAACACATCGGGCACCCGGCTGGTTCTTGGGCAAATACGGCTCTATCGCCGCCCACTGGGTGTCCGAAAGCCAAAACAGGTGAGCCATCCACGCCTCCAATCTCCTGATTGAAAGCCGTGAATCTGATTTGCCACTTCAGATCAACACGCTAATTGGGTTTGGACCCTAGGCGCTCTCGAATCAGAAACCATCAGGCTTGTCGCTGAGACTGGATCAGTAGAAGCCCTAGTCGAAGCGTTGGAAGCTTCAGGTTTTGAAGTGAACTACCGCGAGTGGTTTACACCTGATACCAATGCTCCGCCACCCGCGATGCGCCCATGGACAGATCGCCGTCTTGTTCAAGGTAGTATGCCCGCTGGTTCGGTCAGGGCGTTACACCCAGGCCCCCCTATTTGGTTCAAAGCAGGTTCCTATTTTTACTTCAGACTAGCGACCAGCATTGAGTGCTCGGGCATCGAAGTCTCCAGGATTTTGTCCAGTCCAATCTTTCATTGAGGTGACACACGCCAATACGAATTGTTGCAAATTTTGTTGATGGTACCGAGTTTTTAACTGGAAATCTTAATCGCTCAGGTCACCTCCAACTGGTGTTTGGTGATGAGGAGATGGAAGCGCAAGGGGTGTCCGTCATCAGGGTTTTTGGGAGCGATAGTTGCTTAGCTTAAGCGAGAGCGTGGCTCATCGATGTGTTGATATTAGGCGGCTTGATTGCGGTATTGCAAACGCCGCTGTTTGAGCGTGGTTCGTTTGATCCTTTCGCGTTGGAGTAGAATGGTTTTGCCGTGTCCGAAGTAGACGTCAGCTGGCCTGAGATTGCTGAGGCTCTCGTGGTATCGATGGTGGTTGTAATGCTCAACGAAGCGTTCGACGCTGGCCCTTGAGATCACCGGGGAGGAAGTAGTTTTCCAGCAAGATTCGGTTCTTCAGGGTCTGGTGCCAGCGTTAGATTTTGCCCTGCGTCT
>JAVJSN010000004.1:0-98812 GCA_040219355.1 Hyphomicrobiales bacterium | reverse complement strand
GATTGTGATGTTCTGCGTACCACCGCCATCAACTGTGATGTCGAAGGTAATCGCATCATCAACGCCATCAAAGGCGCCGGTTGCAGAGCCGAAGGAGAAGGAAACTTCACCAGCGGAGGCTGGCGAGCCCGCACCAAGGTTCACAGCTGAGAAAGCACCGGCTTCAGTCGTACCCGCCGTCGCTCCCGTTGTGGTTTCAACCGTAGCGGATGTCTGCTGAGCTTGACGTGCGGTCGCTTGAGCAGACTCGACCAATTTGGTGATGGCTTCAATACCGTTATCAGCCGCTTCCAGTGTCTGTGTGGCGTTTGACACACCATCCAGAAGACGACCGAGATCATTCGCACGGCTGTTGAGTGCGGACGCATTAAAGAAGTTGGTTGGGTTGTCCAAAGCAGAGTTGACCTTGAGGCCGGTGGCCAGACGCTCTTGCGTCTTCGACATCAGGTCGGCAGTGCTCTGCAACGAGAGGAGGTTGTTGCGCACTGCACTTGAGAGAGTAACATCAGACATAGTCATACCTTTCTAGGATCAAAAACGCCTCTTCCTGAGACGCGTTGGAACCATGGCCTCAGCCAGCTAAGACCGGCTTAAGTGGAATGGTAAATTTTGAATGATTTTAGATATTTAGCTGAGTTTCTCTGCTATGCTTGCTGCTCTGTTAACAGCGCACCGTTGGGTCACACTTGCTTAACCCTGAGGCCAGAACCGACGAGTGTAGATTGATCAGATTTTGGATCACCCACCAGCGAACCGAAAGGGCACGAAAGGCATGGTCGCAGATGGGGTGGGGGTGATCGGCCAAGTGGTCGTCCAAGTGGTCGTCCAAGTGGTCGTCCGCAGGCCAAAGCGAGCTTCAACACTCGCCTGCTATATCTCGCAATGGTCAGCGCATGCCGTTAAACTGTCCGACGGATCTCAGAGACCCCCTGGAGGGCATCGTAACGGGCGATGGCGCGTTGTTTCAGCGTAGCGTTGTTGGGGAACTGATGGCGCAGTTCGCCCGTGTCACCGGCAAGCGTCTGGATCACCAGCGAGCCTGTGGCCTCATGGGTTTTGACGTCCCACTCAGATTGCGCGCGCAATGCATCTGCCATTGCCTGTTGCCGGGCGCGGCGTGCTTCATCTTCGGCAATCTGCTCATTGTTTGAACGCGGGGCTTCCGCGCTTGGCTCAACAGCTTTGGGTTTTGGCAAATCGGTCGCGGCCGAACCGCGTTTTGCTTTGGGTTCGACAGCGGCAACAATAGGCACAAAGCCCTGGGGTGCTCGCGTATCCATCGTCCTATCCTCGGGTACTCACTACAAAGAGGCGAACCTGTCTCAGTGTGAGTCAGGATAGGACGAACGCGTGAATCTTCAGTTAAGGATTCCGTTAGGTGTTGTGCCGTAGCGGTAAGCGATTAAAGAGCACGATCAACCGAAATTGCCGCGGCCTGGCCGCCGGAATTCATGGTTCCTGACGCGCCATAGGTCTTGGGCTGGCGACCAGCTGATACCTTGTCGGAGAGGCGGGCGAGCAGGTGTTCTGAGACCGCTTTGGCCGTCGACACCGTTGCCAAGTTCTTCTGCAGCTCGGCTTGAAACTCTTCATTCAACCGGCGCAGCTCATCCAGTTTCACCGGCACAAATCGCGAGATGATGTCTTTGTGCGCCTGCAGGTGCCCGAGGGCTGAGCGATAGGCGAACATCAACTCGTTCTTGGTGTCCTGATCAGTGGCGTCTTTTGAGAAGGCGCCCTCGCGTAGTGCCTTGGTTTCGCGGCGCAGATGTTGGGTGAGGGCGATCATCAACCCATGAAGGCGCTCAGCAAAGCTCGCGGCGCTGTCGCGGTCGGTGATCGGCATATCTGGGGCCAAAAGCGGGTGTGTCATCGTCATCGTCCTAGTTCATCGTTTCCTGGATACGCAGAAGCTCTGAGCGAACTTGATCGGCAATGCCGATGCCACCGGAGGCAGCCATCTCTTTGGCGTACTCTTCAACCAGCAGGCCTTTCCACATCTTTTCCCCTTCGCCGCCGCCGAAAGGTTCAGAGATCTCAACGCCTTCAAAAATCGGCTTAAGCATGGCTGTCAGCATCACCGCCTCAAACTCTTCAGCGGCTGCATGGATCGCTTCTGGGTCGCCTTGGGTCGCAGCAGCCATACGGTGCAAGGACTGGGTAGATGGACTTGCCAGAGCGGCAGCTTGGGTTTGCAAGGAAGTGTCCATTTACATCACCTCAATTTCAGCTTGCAGCGCACCGGCTGCCTTGATGGCGTGGAGGATGGCAATCAGATCGCGCGGTCCAATGCCCAAAGCGTTGAGGCCATCGACCAGTTCGCGCAAGGTTACCGTCTGCTCGACAATACCGAGTTGGGTTTCTTGTCCTTCAATCACATCAATTGCCGTGCGCGGCACGACGACCGTCTCGCCATTCTCAGCAAACGGTAGGGCTTGGCTGACCTGCGGCTCTTCGGTGATTGTCACAGTGAGGTTGCCTTGTGCGATGGCAACTGTGGAGACGCGCACGTCGCGGCCAAGCACGATGATACCCGAGCTTTCGTCGACCACGATGCGCGCAGTCTGATCCGGCTCGATCAGCAGTTGTTCAATATCAGTGAGCAGTTCCACCATCGTTGTCTGATAGTGCGCTGGCAGTGTCAGTTGAACGGTGCCTGGGTCGGTGCTGACGGCAAGCTCTTCACCCAGCAACGCATTGATGGCCAGCGCCATGCGGCGCGCTGTTGTCAGATCAGGATTGCGCAGCGCCAAGCGGATTGAACTCATTCCGGCGAGGTCGAAATGCACTTCGCGTTCAACCAGCGCGCCGTTGGCTATGCGTCCTGTGGTTGGCACACCGCGGGTGATCGAAGCTGCTGCTCCGCCAGCCTCAAAGCCGGCGATCGCAACCGGGCCTTGCCCAATGGCGTAAACCTCGCCGTCGGCGCCCAATAGTGGGGTCACCAGAAGCGTGCCGCCTTGAAGGCTGTCGGCATCGCCAAGGGCTGAGACGGTGATGTCGATGCGTGTGCCTTGGGTGGCGAACGGTGGAAGGTTTGCGGTTACCATGACCGCGGCAACATTGGCCGTGCGTAGCTCATCACCCGGCGTGTTAACACCCAATCGCTCCAGCATCGCCCGCAAAGACTGTCGGGTGAAGGGCGCGTTATTGAGCGTGTCGCCTGTGCCATTGAGACCAACCACGAGGCCATAGCCAACCAGTTGGTTTTCACGAACACCCTCAAAATCGGCAATGTCTTTGATGCGCGATGTCGCCTGGGCAGGAAGCGTTAGGGCGATTGTCAGCGCGATGGCGAACAAAAGAGCAGAGATGGAAAGGATATGGGCGCGCATGGGCGGTTCCTAATGGCAGCGGTTTGCTATCTTTCTTTACAAGAGCCGTGCCAACACATGAGGATAAGACTAAGGCTTTGATATCCAGGGATAAAATTTAGGCAATGGCGGCGTCAAGGAGGCGGCAACATGGTCAAAGCATGGCGAGGCTTGCCCTAAGCTCGGTCAAATGTGCCGGGTTCTTAAGGTTTGCTTAACCATAATGGCCGGACATAGGGGCGGGTTGAAGAACGGGGCTGGAGGGCCTTATGCGGGTCGAAGGACCAAAGACATCTGCGGGCTTAAGCAAGTCGCGCAAGGGTAGCGGTGCAGCGGGCGGATTTTCCGTTCCCTCGCAAGGCGACGGGGCGACTGGTTCGCCGACGTCGGTCTCCAGCGGCGTCTCTGGCGTGCAGGGCCTTGATGCGATTCTTGCGCTACAGTCTGTGGACAATGCCGATGACCGTGAGCGCCGCGCTGTGCGGCACGGGCATGACCTTCTTGACCAATTGGAAGCCCTTCGTGCCGATCTCCTGGCTGGACATATCTCGCCTCAGCGCGTCGGATCTCTTCTGTCTTTGATTCGCGCAAAACAAGGCGCTGACGACCCCAAGCTGGCTGCTTTGGTAGACGATATCTCGTTGCGTGCACGCGTGGAATTGGCAAAACTTGGGATCGACGCGTAGCAACGCGCACCAATCCAATACATCACCCTGTTTTTGTCGCGTTCGCTTTGCTAACAGCCTCCCACCAGGTTCACACAGAGCTCGCACAAGCGTTGCTTGTCGGGTGCGAAGCTATCGCGTATAGGCTGCCGAAACTTCAACCTTGGCGTTAGGCCGATTCTGGGCGGAGGGAGCGTTATGTTGGACGTACAAGATGACTACCGGCCATCTGAAGATGAGCCGTTTATGAATGAGCGTCAGCGCAGTTATTTCCGAAAGAAATTGATTGCGTGGAAAGAAGAGATATTGGCCGAAGCGCGCGATACGCTGGCCCATATGCAAGATGACACCGTCAATCACCCCGATCTAACCGACAGGGCATCGTCCGAGACAGATCGGTCGATTGAGTTGCGGGCTCGTGATCGTCAGCGCAAGTTGATTTCCAAGATTAATGCAGCCCTGCGACGGATTGACGATGGGACGTATGGGTTCTGCGAAGAAACCGGTGAACCCATCACGCTGAAGCGCTTGGATGCGCGGCCAATTGCGACGCTTTCTTTGGAAGCTCAAGAGGCCCACGAGCGCCGCGAGAAGGTGTATCGCGACGATTGAACCAGCGGTTCAACGCTTAAAACAATAAGGCGCGGCATCTGTTCTGGATGCCGCGCCTTTTTTGTCTGGCATGCGGTGAGATGCGCCGAAATATGGGGAGCTTCTGCGCATCGTGGGAGAGAGCATGCCAGGGGCATAAGTCAACGGGGTTGGGACCCGTCAACCTCTGCTGACGTCGCTGCCGTTGTTAGAACGGCATCAGGATATCGAAGAGCTGCTGACCGTAACGGGGCTGCTGCACATCGGTGATCTGTCCGCGTCCACCGTAAGCAATACGCGCCTCGGCGATCTTGGAGGATTCGATGGTGTTGGTCGCATCAATGTCTTCTGGACGAACCACACCTGCGACGATGAGCTCGCGAACCTCGAAGTTGACGCGCACTTCCTGACGTCCTTCGATGACCATATTGCCGTTGGGTAGAACCTGCGTCACGACCGCCGCAACGGTGGTGGTGAGGCTTTCAGAGCGGTTCACCGACCCTTGACCGCCTGACGATGAGTCGGTGCCGAAGTTGGCAATCGCCTCTGGCGTGCCGCCGTTTGGCAAAATCCGGTCAAGCTGATAGCCAATCATGCCGCCACCACCGAGTTCTTCGTTGGCTGTGCGGTTGCGCGAGGTTTGGTTGGCAATCTGTGCGCTGTCGGTGATATCGACCCGCACGGTCACCAAGTCGCCGATCCGCGAGGCGCGCTGGTCGTTAAAGAACGCACGCGAGCCAGACCGCCAAAGCGAGTTAGGGCTGTAGGTTGCCACCATAGGCTCGGGCATCGGCATGGAAACGGGGCGATAGCCTGGCTGAGTGGTCGGGTTTTGTATGGCAGACAAAGCGGGTTGTTCGCCAATGTTGGCGACGCGGTCTGCTGCTGAGCAACCTGCTAGGGCCAGACCCGCAAGGGCGAGGACAGCGAGGCGTCGATAGTTCGAAATAAGGCTCATTGGATGCGCTCCGCCGTGTCAGAGTTGGATGAGAAAAGGCGTGTGGCTGTTGCAATGTCTTGCATCGGACCAACCACGTGGACCAGGCCGGGGCCGGCGACGACACCGCGGACAAGACGGTCGGATTGCAAGTTCATCACGTCGATGGATTGACCCTCGGCGCCATCGTCCATGGCGCGGGCGCGTACTGTCAGGGCTAGCGCACCGTGACGATAAACCAGCGTCACCAAATCTTGCCGTTCCACCATCAATGGCTCGGCCAAATCATCTGGATTGAGCGGAGCACCTGCGCGCAGTGAGCGGCGCGCTGCTTGTCCAATGATATCGGCGTTATCCAGCAAGGTTGGCGTGCCCAGTGTGCGGCTGAAGGAGACGTCTTGCAGCCTCAGATCCGAGGCGCGAATGACATCGCCGCGTGCCAGGGCGCGTCCAAGGACGGGAACCATAACCCTGTGTTCAGCACGGCCGTCCAGACGGGCGATTTCTTGACCTGAAGGCGTGCGAATAAGAGCCGCAAAGCGTTCTGAGCGTCCTGACGGTGCAATGAGCAAGTCCACCTGTAGGCTGCTGGCAACTTCAGTGGCGATCATGATGGGTGAAGGGCTGCTCGCAAGCGTGATGGCATAGCGTCCCGCGTTTTCGCCGCGTAGGTTGGTGAGCTGGCTCTGCAAAGCGTCCTGCAGCATGTCTTCGAAGTCAGTGGCGTTCAACCACACGCCGGCACGCTCCACCGAAATCTCGGTTAGACCGGCCAAATCGACGATATCTAGGCCGGCTTGGCGGGCCGCTCCAAGCACGGTGTGAGCTGGAACTCGGCCACGGGTTCCAGGGGCAGGCGCCCGGAAAACTGGTGTCTCAGCATACATGCCCGCATGGTCGAAGAGGTCGCCAAGGGTTACCAAATCAGACGTCACAACGACTTGTGAGCGCAGCAATGGCAACGGCGCATCGAACTGATCGGAGATGCGCGCGCCGATGGTTGATTGGGCGATGGAAAAGGGTGCGGCCACGAAGAAGAAAAGCAGGGCCAAGAGCAAACGGGTGATCATTGTCCAGATCCTCCTTAGCGCATCATCTGCGAGGTGTTTGACAGCATCTCATCGGCTGCGCGCACCACACGAGCGTTCATCTCATAGGCGCGCTGGGCAGCGATGAGATCGGAAATTTCGGTGACCGAATTGACGTTGGCGAGCTCAATGTAGCCTTGGCGAACGGATCCAAAACCCTCCTCGCCTGGATTACCGGTAACCGGCGCACCACTCGACGCTGTTTCCATGAAAAGATTGTCGCCGATGGCCTGTAAGCCGCTCTGATTGATAAAGCGGGCAAGTTCGACCTGGCCGATTGTCGTGGCGGTTCCACCTGTGCCAAGAACTGCGGTTACTGTTCCATCGACGCCGATGGCCAATCCGCGCGCATTGTTGGGGATGGTGATGCCTGGTTCAACAGTGAAACCATCGGCCGTCACAAGCGTCCCTGTCGCATCGCGCTCAAATGTACCAGCGCGGGTGTAAGCCGTACCGCCATCTGGCAGTTGGATTTGAAAGAAGCCATCACCAGAGATTGCCATATCCAGCTCTTTGTCGGTCGGCTGAATGGAGCCTTGGCTCATGATGCGCGGCGTGGCAGCGGTCATGACACCGGAACCAATCTGCACGCCCGATGGCAAGATCGTGCCTTGCTCAGAGGTTTCGGCGCCGACGCGACGTAGATTCTGGTAGAGGAGGTCCTGAAATTCGGCGCGCTGCTTCTTAAAGCCGGCCGTGCGCATGTTGGCGATATTGTTGGAGATGACCTCGACGTTCGTCTCTTGGGCCATCATGCCGGTTGATGCGATGTAAAGCGCTTGCATGGGTTTCGTCTCCTGGACGCTTAGCTCAGACGACCCAGAAGGCGGATGGCCTCCTGACGCATCTGATCGGATTGGCGCATCATGTTGGATTGCATCTCGTAGGCGCGTTGCACCTCAACCATGCGGGACATTTCACGGACCGGCTGGACGTTGGAGGTTTCCAACACGCCTTGTGTCAGCCGTACTGAAGGGTCGGGATCGGCCGCTTCAGGCGCGGCAAAAAGATTAGCGCCGACTTTTTCCAAAGCCTGCTCGCTGGGAAAAGACACCAACTGAAGCGTGCCGCGACCGCCTGCATTGGTGGTGATTTGGCCGCTTCCTCCGATGGTGATGTCGCTGTCAGCGGGTGTGAAGAGGATTGGTGTGCCGCCCAGCGAGATAACGGGGTGGCCGCTATGGGTCACCAACTGGCCTTGATCGTTGATCTGCAGCGCACCATCGCGGGTGTAACGGATGCCTTGTGGCGTTTCGACCGTGAGGTAGCCGCCCGGCGACAGGGCGATATCCAGTTCATTGCCCGTCATCTCGCGAGCACCAGGCTGTGTGTCGCGATATGTTGCCCAATCCTGCACGAACGCAACGTCATGGTCTCGGTGCTGAAACGCTGACGCCTCAGCGCGCGGCATCAAGTAGTCCTCAAAAGCTACGCGCTCGGCTTGGAAACCGGTGGTGTTCATGTTCGCCAAATTGTTGGCGATGACGTCGAGTTCACGGCGCAGAGCGACTTCGCGAGACAGTCCAACAAGCTGTGCATTCATCATGACGGGCGATTCCTCTCCATGAATCGTTAAGACACATCGCCAAAATTTGGTGATGTGGGTCTCGTTCGGGCCAAGACGCCGAGCTCCCCAGCAGGCAACATGGTGAACGATGTCTTACCTCATGCAGGTGCCATGCCAGTTTAAAAAATCTTTTTATTACAACAAGATATGGGATTTTGCGGTTTTTCCTGTTGCGCGACAGGGTGTTCTTGCCGCCCCCCAAAGTGTGTCACCCGGCAATTCTGGCCGGGTCGTCAACACTTCGTTAACCAACGGCGCTCATTGGTTAACGCACAAGGTTTTTCAATAGGGCGCACTCCATGGCCGACGTAGATGTAACCCCAGACGATTTAGCTGATGGCGAAGGCGAGGATGCATTTGAGGATGGCGGCAAGCGCAAGCTATCCAAGAAGATGCTGATCATCGTCGCGGCCGTTGGCGTGGTTTTTCTCGTGGGCGGCGGTGTTGGCGCGGCTTTCTTGCTCGGTTGGGTTGGTGGCAGCAGCCCAGAAGAAATCGCGATTGAACAAGCTCAGGCGCCGAAGTTTTACTACGATCTGCCAGAAATCACGGTCAACCTGTCCAACGCCGAGCGGCGGGCGCAATATCTTCGTCTGACTGTCGCGCTTGAGATGTCGAATGAAGAAATTGGCGGCGTGATTGAGCCGAATTTGCCGCGCATCCTCGATGTTTTTCAGACCTATCTACGCGAGCTTCGCGTGTCCGATCTGGAAGGCTCTGCGGGTCTGTTTCGGCTCAAGCATGAGCTTCAGCGGCGTATCAATCTTGCAATCTTTCCTGCGGAAATTGATGCCGTTTTGTTTCGCGAAATCATCGTTCAATAGGAACCCGCTATGATGGCTGAAGAAGACGATTTTGACGATGATGATGACGCCGATGATATGGCGGCCCAATGGGCGGCTATGCTTGACGATGAGGACGAGGAAGACTCTGAGTCCCATCAAAAAGGCGCCGACCGTGTCCTAAGTCAGGACGAAATCGATAACCTGTTAGGCTTCAACGCGGAGCAGGGTCATGACGGCGAAACATCTGGCGTGCGCGCCATCATCAATTCGGCGCTGGTATCCTATGAGCGCCTGCCGATGTTGGAGATTATCTTCGACCGATTGGTGCGCCTGACGACCACCAGCTTACGCAATTTTACGTCCGACAACGTGGAAGTCTCGCTTGATGGCATCACTTCGGTGCGTTTCGGGGACTATCTTAACTCCATCCCACTGCCTGCGATCCTTTCAGTCTTTAAAGCTGAAGAGTGGGACAATTTCGGTCTCATCACCGTTGATTCCAGTCTGATCTACTCGGTCATCGATGTTCTGCTTGGTGGGCGTCGTTCATCGTCCTCCATGCGGGTGGAGGGGCGACCCTACACCACGATCGAGATGAACCTCGTGCGCCGAATGGTTGAGGTTTTGATCAATGATGCCGAGGCCGCCTTCGCACCGCTTTCCAAGGTCACGTTCAATGTTGATCGCCTGGAAACGAACCCGCGCTTTGCGACCATTTGCCGACCTGCCAATGCCGCCATTCTGGTTGAGATGCGCGTCGATATGGAAGACCGCGGCGGTAAGGTTGAGCTGCTCATTCCTTACGCCACCATCGAGCCGATCCGCGAACTGCTGCTCCAGATGTTCATGGGCGAAAAGTTTGGGCGCGATTCCATCTGGGAAGGCCATCTGGCAACAGAAATCTATTCCGCCAAAATAGGCGTCGATGCGGTCATATACGAAGAGATGATGCCGCTATCGAAAGTCATGGATTTCAAGGTGGGGCAGACCTTGATGTTTGAGACCTCGCCAACGGATCCGATCTACCTAAAATGCGGCGAAACCGTTCTCACCGAGGGACAACTTGGTCAGCGCGACCGCAACGTTGCTGTGCGGGTGATGAAAAACCTTCGCAAACCAAAAACCACATTGGCATCTTTTGAGCATGCCGAGCAGCCAAACCCCATGGAGTCGTGATGCTGAACCTTCCTCTAAGCCTGGTGATTGAAGGATTGGTGGCCATTCTTTTGGTGATCACGATCGGGTATTGCATGTTGCTCAATAGCCGCTTGAAACGATTGCGTGCCGACGAAGAAGGTCTTCGCGCCACGATCGCAGAACTGTTGACCGCCACCGAAATTGCCGAGCGCGCCATTCAGGGGCTTCGAACGACGTCCGCTCAATGTGATCAAACGCTTGGACAACGCCTACACCAAGCTGGCCAGATGTCTGAAGACCTTTCAACCAAGCTGACCGCTGCTGGCGCCGTGGTTGAGCGGCTTGGAAAGATGGCCGGGATTAACGTTGGCGAGAGTCCTGCATTGAAGCAAGCCGCGCGCCCGCTCAACCCAGCACACCCCCATTCTGCGCCTGTACACGCCGCGCCAGTACAGTCTGCGGCAACCCCGCCACAAGTTAGCCCTAGCCGCCGCTTGGATGATGCAGCGCGGGCCTTGCAGGATCGACTGCAGCGTGTGGCTTCTTAAGGCCTGCTGGGAGGGAAAGCGTCGCCATGAATTCGATCCGTTTGCTGCCAATCGTCATTCTGACGTCGATGATGTTGCTGGGCATGAAAGGCTTTGATCTGATTGCCGGGCCAGGGTTGAGCATGGGTGGTGTGGAGTTGGCACGTGCTCAAGGTGCTGACACAGCCGAGCAAGCACCCGGAACTGAAATGGCGGATGTGCCTGACGGTGAGGCACCCGATACTGAAACGGCCGATGCCACTATGACGGTGGATGGGGAAGGCACCTCCAACGACACCTCTAGCGGTGAAACAGTGCAAGATCAGTCGGAATTTCCCATCCAGACATCACGCGAAGCCTTGCTGGAGCGGCTCGGAGAAAGGCGCGTTCTGATGGAAGAGCGTGAACAAGATTTGCGTGTTCGCGAGCAATTGCTCGCTGCCGCTGAGCGACGTCTGGAAGAACGTCTTTCAGAGCTGCAGGCTCTTGAAGAACGTGTCTCTGCTGTCGCCGACGCGGAGGAAGAACGCGAAAGCCAGGAAATCGCGCGTCTTGTTCAGGTTTATTCTGCGATGCGCGCCAAAGATGCTGCTGCGATTTTTGATCTTCTGGATTTGCCGATCTTGATGGAAGTCGCCAATGCAATGAATCCGCGGAAAATGGCCGATATCCTTGGCGAAATGAACACCGAAGCCGCCCGTAGGCTGACCATTGCTCTTGCTGGCATGCCGGTGCAGATGCCCACGCAGACCAGTGAGGCATCCAACGAGCTACCACGCATCGATGGTGTACCAATTCAATAGGTTTCAGTAAGCGCTTCTTAAGGCGTGGAATCTAAGATTGTCAGACAGTTGGTCCGGTGATCTTTGCTTTGTTGACGTTGCCCTCCCTAATGTTGCCCTTTCACGCGCCTCGGCTGCCAGCAATGGTGGCTATGTTGGGCGCGCTTGTGCTTGCGTGGATGGTGGCGCTTTCTGGCAATGCCAAGGCGCAATCACTGGAGGCTGTCGCGGTGGCAGAGCGCGAGCGAGATTTCGGCCGTTTAACCCTGCAATTTCGTGACCGCCTCGACCTGCCGCCTTATGAGATTGATGCCGAGAACGGCGTCTTGCGTATTGTTTTTGAGGACGCGGTGGAAACTGACATTCGCGATGCGATGCGCGTTTTGTCAGATTTTGTGACGATTGCCCGGCAGGATCCAGATGGGCGTGCCATGCGGTTTGGCCTTTCGCGTGCGGTGCGTGTCAACACGATGGAAGCCGGTGAAACGCTTTTCATCGATTTCTTGCCCACCACCTGGCAGGGTTTCCCACCACCACTGCCAGAGGAGGTTGTCCAACGCCTTGCTGACCGTGCGCAACAAGCCGCGCGTGAGGCCGCAGAGGCTGAACGACGCCGGTTGCTGGGTGAGCTGGAACCAGAAGTAACGCTTCGTGTTGGCGCGGCCCCAACGTTCACGCGTTATGCGTTCAATTGGAATGTACCGTTCAATGTTGCCGTGTCCCAAGCGGGACCGCAATTGGTTATGGAATTCGACTATGACGTGCCAATCGATCTGACACCGGCTTTCGTCGACAAGCCGGAAGAGTTGGAGAGTCTTGAGTACGATCGTGATGGCGCCAGCCTTTCTGTCACCATGGACATTCTTCCAGGGGTTGGTTTGCGTTGGTTCGAAGATGATCAGCGGTTCATCATCGATCTGGAGCGTGAAACCCCGCTTGAAATGGAAGGCATCGATCAAGCAGCGCTTGACCGTGTCATGGAAACGCTGTCGCCACCCGTTGACGGTATTGATGCCAGTACGACACGGTTTTCAACTGTCGGATCACGCGACGATGCGGTGGTGGTGCCAGAGGCTGATGAGACACTTGTCGATCAGGTGAGTGCGCTCGACCCCAGCGACCTTGGTCCGATGAGCCCATCGGTGGTGCCGTTGGACCAAAGTGCCGACAGCCCATCGTCTGCGCCTGTTGCTGCTATGGACGATGGTCTTTTTCGGCCGACCCAGGATGATCTTCAGGCATTAGGCTCGCGTCCTGATGTTGCCTCGGCGCCCGTTCTTCAAAGTGGGCGCGCGCCTGAGGTTGGCGAGCACGAGGGAGAAGATGTTGATCCCAACATCATTCGTGTTGAAGTGCGAATGGACGAGGATGCCACGCGGCTGATTTTCCCTTTCACGCAACCAACGCCTGCTGCGGCTTTCCGCCGTGAATCGTTTGTCACGCTGGTGTTTGAGAATCCCATCCCATTTGACCTGCGTGCCTTGCGCTTGGAGCTCCGTGATCTTGTGCGCTCGATACAACCCGCACGTGTGAACGATCTCAATCTGATACATCTTGAACTGCGCGACAGTACCTTGGTGTCGATGGTTCCAAGTGGTGACCGTTGGATGGTCGTGCTTGGCCCCGCCGTCTTGGAGCCGCCAAGCGATTTTGAATTTGGGCGTGGCACGTTTGCCGATGGAAATGCCTTTTTGGAGGTTTTGGGTGATGGGTTTGCCACAATGCGCGAGATCACCCACCCTCATGTCGGCGATACGTTGTATGTCGTTCCGATGCTTGGCCGTTCGCAAGGTGCGTTGGCGCGCCACGAGTTGGTTGAGTTCGATGTGTTGCCGTCGGCGCATGGTTTGGTGGTTCGACCAAACGTTGATGCGTTGGCCCTTGAGGTGGAGCCTCAGCGGGTTGTAGTTTCCCGTGAGCAGGGGCTGACTCTCTCAGAGGTTGGCCTGTCTTTGGGGTCCTTTGGTTTTTCAGCCGAAGAGCGCCCGGGCTATTTTGACCTGCGCGCCTATGCGGGCGAGGGGCCGTCGGCCTTTGCCGGGCGTTATGAAGACTTCCAAAACTCCATTGCGCTTTCCGAAGGCGCGGTGCGTATCGAGCGGTTGATGTCGTTTGCACGCTTTTTGCTCGCTTTTAATCTCGGTCAGGAAGCCAATGGTGCGCTGGATATCGTGCTGTCAGAGGCTTCAGCGCTGGAGCATGACGAAGGCTTCTTGATGGTCCGAGCAGCGGCGCTGACGCTTGCACAGCGTCATCAAGAGGCGCGCGAGATCATTGAATCCCATGTTATGGACGGCGTTGTGGATGCCGGTTTTTGGGGTCTGCTGGCCAGTGCCGGCTTGCATGATTGGCCAGCGGTGAATGCCGCCTATGATGAAGTCGCCTCCTTGTTCGACAGCTATCCTGCATCCCTGGTGGCCCAAGCACGGTTGGATGGTGTTGAGGCTGCCTTGCATGTGCGGGCGATTGACCTGGCAACCGAACGGCTATCGCAAATTGATCCGACGCGCCTGATGGGCAGTACCAAGGAAGATCGACTCGAACTTTTGCAGGGCAGGGTTGCCTTGGCCAAGGGGCGTGCTGCGGATGCGTTGGGCGTGTTTGATAAGGTCCGCAACGATAATGATGGCCCGCTTGGCGCCCAGGCTACGTTGCTGGCGATTGAAACACGGATCGCGAGCGAAGAGATCGACTTGGACGATGGTCTCGATCAGTTGGAAAACTTGGCCGTTGCGTGGCGTGGCGATGACACCGAGGTTCGTACCCGGCGTTTGTTGGGCGAACTCTATGTCGGACAAGGGCGTTACGCCGATGCGCTTTCTGCGCTCAAGGGCGTTCTGATTGCGCAGCCCGATCATTCCGAGGTCAACGATGTATCCGACGAAATGCAGGCGATCTTTGTCGATTTGTTCCTCAATGGAGAAGCCGACCGAATGGCGGCGATTGATGCGTTGAGCCTGTTTTATGATTTTCGAGAGCTTACGCCAATCGGTCGTCGTGGTGATGAACTGGTGCGTCGCCTTTCGGAACGTTTGGTGAGCATCGATCTGCTTGATCAGGCCGCTGATCTTCTGGAACATCAAGTGGAGAACCGTCTGACGGGCACAGCCAAAGCGCAGATCGCTGCAGATTTGGCGCTTATCTATCTTATGGACTATCGCCCGTCAGAAGCTGTGGCTGTTCTTCAGCGTTCGAGAGTGTCGCAAGTGCCACCATCGATCGAACGGGGTCGCCGTATCATTGAAGCGCGCGCGCTGTCAGAGCTTGGACGCCATGAGTTGGCGCTTGAAATGCTTCGCAGTTTGGATGGTACCGATGTCGATGCTGTGCGTGCCGACGTGCTGTGGAATGCCGAGCGCTGGGTTGAGGCTGGTGAAGTTATCGAACGCGCTTTGGCAGATCGATGGAATGACCGCATTCCGCTGGACGAAGAGGAAATGCAACAGGTGCTGCGTGCGTCGATCGCGTTTAGTTTCGCCGGCGACGAGTACGCTTTGGAGCGATTGCGAGGGCGCTTTGTTCGCAAGATGTCTGACGGGATTTATGCGAGCGCGTTCGATGTTGTGACCTCACCCATCCGAACGCAGGGCAGTGCGTTCCGCGATGTGGCACGCGGTATAGCGGGGCTCAACACGCTCAATCGCTTCCTGTCAGACTATCGTTCGACCTTCTCCTCGCAAACCGTTCCGGCCAGCCCACCAGACGTGTGATGGTTCACGGTGTACGGCAAGCTTAGCTATAAGCCCGGCGGCGGGCCGTAGCTTTGCACCAAGGATCCGGCGACCAAGTTCCATCCGTCTACAAGCACAAAAAAAATCAGCTTGAACGGTAGGGATATGATCACTGGCGGCAGCATCATCATACCCATCGACATCAAAACAGAAGCGACGACCAGGTCGATGATGATGAACGGTACGAAAAGCAAGAATCCAATCTCAAATGCGCGGCGCAGTTCGGAGATCATGAAGGCTGGGACCAACACGGTAAGTGGAATGGCCTCGGGGCCTTCCGGCGTTGGCGTTTGCGAAAGATCGAGAAAGAGGCGCAGATCATTCTCGCGTACATGGGCACGCATAAATACATGGAACGGCTCAGAGGCGCGTTCAAAGGCCTCATCCAACTCGATTGTTTCATCAATCAGCGGCTGAATCCCAACGTCGTAAGCTTCTTGGAATGTTGGCGCCATGATGAACGCTGTCAAAAACAGCGCCAGTGAGATGATCACGGTGTTGGGGGGCGCGGTTTGCAGACCAATGGCCGTGCGCAGCAACGACAGAACGACGACGATCCGCGTAAACGATGTGACCATCACCAGGATCGACGGCGCCAACGACAATATGGTGATCAGCAGGATGATCTGAACGGCGCGCTCGGTAACGCCGATGTCTTCGCCAAGCGAGATAGAGATATCTTGGGCAAAACTTTGCGGCACGACCGCAAACAAGGACGCCAGAGCCAATGGCAGCAGAGCTAAGACAACCCAGCCAAATCGCAACCTGGATCGCCCTGTCCCGCCGTTAGAGTTTATCGATTGGATCTGGGTTGAGAGCGCTTTTTTGGATTGATTTGCGCCACTCACTTGGGTTCAGGCTCGCCTGCAATCTCTCCAAGCAGTCTGCGCATTTCATCATCCAGATTATCTGAGGCCTGATCGGCGTCGTTTTTACCCGATGATCCCTTTGTCGACCCAGGGGCTGCTGGCTGAAGCATCGATGAAATATCAACAGCAACACCCTCAGTCTTGTCATCGTCGCCAGCCACAGGTTGGTCAGCTTTGGCCAACGTCGTTGCGTTGGCCGCAGGGCCTCTGCTTGGGATGGCCACTGGAATAGGTGGATTATCTCGGCCAGACAGGGCGACAGGGATATCGGGCGCAGGCTTAGGCTCCGACTTTGGTTCTGGAGTACCTTCTGAGGGGCTTGCTGGCTTTTCTGTCTCCTCGTTGGCTTTGGTATCACGAACGCTGGACAGTTTTAACGGATCGGCTGGCTCAGTTTTGGCTTTTTCAGTTTCGGCATCTGGCGTCTCGTCGGGCACGTTGTTCGCGCCACTTCCAGGTGTGCTCTGTTGTGTCGAGGCGTCTTTCACCATGCCAGCAGACGCGGATATCTCGTCATCACCATTGCCGGTGAGGGTGGAGAGATCAGGCAAGTCGGGCATGGCTGGCAGCGGAGGGAGATCGATTGGCGCTTGGGCTTGAGCGTCTACGGCCTCGCTTTCGTTGGGCCGCGCTTCGAATGCATCCAACTCAAGGGCTGCTTCCAACTCTCGTTCCAAATCCAGATCGTCAATGGAGGCCGACGCCGAGGCCGGAGTCGGAGATGAGGGCAATTGTGGTTGGCTTGGTGTTGGTGCTGGGGCCGGTTCTGCTTTGAGCGAGTCCAGTTTGAGCGGATCTGCCTGAACGGTTGGCTCGACAGGTTTGGTGATTGCCGATGTCGGTTCATTGGGCGCGACCGGCGCCGACGTTGGTTCGTCAAACAACGAGGCTGATAGAGCTTCATCCAACGAACGATCCAGAGCATCGCGTTCACTTTGTGCCGTTGGGCTCAGTTCATTTGGTTTATTGGCCGGCATGGCCGACACGTTTTGCAACTCAGTTTTCTGTGGTGCGCTGGGTGGCGCTTTTGCGATTGGGCCGGCATCGGTCCTGGTCGCGGCGGCAACAGCGGCGGCGGCACCCACTGTTCCGGCCGTTACGCCGGCGGCAGCGGTGGCCACTGCGCTGGGTGAAGTTGTTGGCGCGGCTGTGGGTTCGCGGTTGTCTTCGCCTGCCTTGCTGCGCAACAGCGCCGAGGAAAAACGATTGGTTGTTCTGAAGCGATCAGCAGGACGGGCGTAGTTTTCGTCTTCTTGCTTTTCCTGGGCTTTGCTTGCCTGCATGCGCGCTGCCAGCGGGATACCGCCAACCATGGAGCGTTCAATCACTTCATCGGAGTTTCCGCCGATCAGAAGCAAATGTTCTAATTTGCCGTGGCGTACCAAAACCAATTTGCGCTTGGTGTCGATGGACAGTGTGTCGACGACCTGCAACTCGGCTTGCTCGCCATGATGCGCGCCAAAGCGGGCGCCAACGAAGCGCCTGACGACCCAGGCAACCAGAAAAATCAGCGCGACAACAACGATGAGCGAAAGCCCAAATTGGGCAATCGTGCCACCGGTTTCGCCTAACTGTTCCTCGAACAAACCTTACCCCTCCAACGCCAATACATCTTTCGCGCATCAAAGCAGCCATGATGCGCGCATTGAACCTCCAAGCCGACCGGTGCGTTCGGATCGCGCAGGTGCAACACCTGCGATTCGGCAAGCGGTGGTCGCAAGACTACCCAATTGGACAAGACTTGTCGTTAGGAGTCGTTCAAGCCCTCAACCTGTTGGCCGAATTTCTTGAGGTTTTTCAAGGGTTCACTATTCACGATGTTTGGGCGTTAACAGCTTGTTAACCGTGAACCCGGCACATTCTGCCCAGATTGTTACGTCCTGTTAACCATAAACCGCTGGCGACCTCTGCTCGATGCTTCGTGATCTGCCCTTTTTCTCAGCTCTGCGCACGCAAATGCAATGGCATTCCGCGCGCCAGTCCGTTCTGGCTGAGAACATCGCCAATGCAGACACGCCAGGCTTCCAGGCGCGTGATTTGCAGCGGGTTGATCACGAGTCGCAGTTTTCTGTGACGCGACCGATGGCAACTGCGCCTGTGCGCACAGACGCAAAGCACATTGCTGGGCGGGCGGTCGCCGATACGACCGCATTCGACAACAACCGCCAGCGAACGTTTGAAGTGACGCCGGAAGGCAACTCCGTGGTGTTGGAAGAAGAGGTCATGAAAATGACCGCCAACCAGCTGGATTATCAAACGGTTGCAACGCTCTACCAGAAATCTCTCGGCATGCTGCGCACGGCCGTCGGCCGTCGCTAACACCCAACTGAAGGATCGCAGATATGGATTTCCTCAAAAGCTTGGTAACGGCCGCCTCCGGTCTTCAGGCTCAGTCTGGGCGCATGCGCATCATTGCTGAGAACATTGCCAACGCGGATTCCACCGCGCGGACGCCAGACGGTGATCCATACCGTCGGCAAATCCCGACATTTCGGGCGTCTCTGGACCGCGAAACGGAGTCGCGCACCGTTGAGCTTGGGCCGGTTCGCCCAGATCGTGGAGAGTTTCGCCTACGCTTCGATCCTAGCCATCCCGCAGCCAACGACGAGGGCTACGTGGCCATGCCGAATGTCAATCGGCTGGTCGAGGCGATGGATATGCGCAACGCGCAGCGCTCCTATGAGGCCAACCTCAATGTGGTGCAGTCGACGCGCCAGATGATCTCGCGCACGCTCGATATCTTGCGCGCTTAGAAGGGTAGAGCGTTATGACCAGCATCCCAACAAACCAGGCCATTCAAGCCTATGCCCAAGCCGCACAGGCGCTTTCCGGCGGCGGGCAGGGCGGCGCACAAGCTGCCGCGGCCAACCCCGCTGACGGGTTCGGGTCGTTGATTGAGCAGCATGCCAGCAACCTCGTTGATGAGGGCCGTGCATTTGAGTCTGCAGGCATGGACTTGGTGCAAGGGCGGGCCGATGTCGTTGATGTGGTGACAGCGGTCGCTGAAACCGAGGTGCTTCTTGAAACAGTGGTCACCGTGCGTGACCGCGTGATCCAGGCCTACCAAGAAATTCTCCGCATGCCGATCTAGGGTCCCGACCCAAGGTGGGCACGCTTTTCCAATTCTAGGATGTTTCCATGACCGGACCTGAAGTGCTTGATGTTGCCCGCGACGGTGTTGTGACGCTGATCTATGTGTGCGGACCGATGATGATTGTGGGTCTGGGTGTCGGTGTCGCCATTGGCCTCATTCAGGCGCTGACGCAAATCCAAGAAATGACGTTGGTTTTCGTACCGAAAATCATGGCGATTTTCGTTACCTTCATGCTCACCCTTCCGTTTATGGGCAGCCTCATGGCAGGCTACATGCACCGCGTCGCTGAACGAATCATCGCTGGTTAGGCTGAGCTAGCATGGCTGGGCCAGCGTTCATGTCAGCATCCTTGATGGGCTCAGCTGTTGGACATCTCGCTCCTGCCAGATCTTGCTTGGCTCGCGCTGCTTCTTTTTGCGCGGCTGGGAACGCTGTTCCTGCTCATGCCGGGCATTGGCGAGCAAACTGTCCCGGTCCGCGTGCGGCTGGTGATGGCGCTCGCGACACTGCTTGTGGTGTATCCAACCATGTCCGGCGCGCTACCGCCGGTTCCGCAAAGCGCCGTGGAGGTGTTCGGCCTAATTATCTGGGAAATCCTGATCGGTCTTGGCATCGGACTGGCCGTCAGGTTTGTGCTGTCGGTCATGCAGGTCGCCGGAACGACAATCGCCTTTCAGATGGGATTGGGTTTTGCGCTCAACGTCGATCCCTCACAAGGCACGCAAGGGGTGCTTCTGGGCAACTTTTTAGCCCTGTTGGGTATGACGCTGATCTTTATAGCCGATCTGCATCACCTGGCCTTGGCCGGTATCGTGCGCAGCTACGACGTGTTTGCAGTGGGCAGCGTCATTCCCATAGGCGACTTCACACAATTTGCGTTGATGAGCGCTGCCAAAGCCTTCGAGGTGGCGATCCAGATTTCAGCGCCGTTTATGGTATTTGGGCTCATCTTCTATTTGGGGCTTGGTATCCTGTCTCGCCTGATGCCGCAGTTGCAGATTTTTATGATCGCCATGCCGGTGAACATATTGGGCGGGTTTATTCTTTTGGCGGCAATGTTGAGCGCTTTGATGACGCTTTACATCGACCATGTGCGCGAGGTCTTGTTGGTGCTCTTTCCGTCCTAGCGGTTAGAGCCAACAGGCCGCAGGAGGACTGATGTCGGAAGAAGCCGACCAGTCAGAAAAGACTGAGGACCCCTCCCATAAACGCTTAGAAGACGCGCATCAAAAGGGCGACGTTCCCAAATCCCAAGAGCTATCCTCTGCCTTCGTTCTGCTGGGTGGTACGATGGTGGTGGGTTTGATGGTTGGCCCGGCGATGGCCAAGCTCACGCCCATGTTTGCCAATCTGATGCAGCAGGCAGCGCTTATTCCCGTCGATGGTGGGGCTATTGTTGCATTATCTGGCGCGCTGGGGCCAGCGATTGCGCTGGCGGTTGCCGTGCCATTCCTGTTTTTGATGGCGATGGCCGTGCTCGGCAATGTTGTGCAGCATCGTCCGGTTCTTTCGCTTGAGCCGATCACCCCAAAACTTTCAAAAATTTCCCCGATTGCTGGCTTCAAGCGGCTCTTTTCCAGCGAAAGCCTGATGAATTTCGTCAAGGGCTTGCTGAAGGTGTCTCTAATCAGCGTGTTGATGGTGCTGATCTTGCTGCCACGCCAGGATGAGCTCGACGCCATTCTTTTCACTGATTTACGGCAGTTTTTTCCCGCGATGCTGGACCTGGCTGTGGCGCTGTTGCTTGCCAGTGCCGCTGTGATGATCGTGATCGGTGTTGCCGATTATCTTTATCAGCGGCATCGCTGGTTTGAACGCCAGAAGATGACCGTCAAAGAAGTGCGCGATGAATACAAGCAACAAGAGGGCGACCCCACCGTCAAAGCCAAACTTCGTCAGGTGCGCATGGAGCGCTCACGCAGGCGTATGATGGCAGCTGTGCCCGACGCCACGGTGGTTGTGACCAACCCGACCCATTTCGCTGTGGCGCTGAAGTATGAAAGCGGCATGCAGGCGCCAATTTGCGTGGCCAAAGGTGTTGACGCGCTGGCTTTGTCCATTCGTCAGGTGGCGCGCGAACATGAAGTGACAATCGTTGAGAACCCACCGCTTGCCCGCGCACTGCACGCAAGTGTGGAAATCGATCAATCGATACCTGCAGAGCACTTTGAGGCTGTTGCTAAGGTCATTGGCTTCGTGATGCGCATGCGTGAGAAGCGTTCTGCTCGCCTTTAGGCGTGCCAATCAGAGCTTTTGTCGGTCTTGCACTATCTCGCGCTAGGCGAAAGGGCGTGTGGCGCGATAGTTTGGGGTGGCCGAATCGTTTGGTTTGCTAAAGCCTGTTCTCCTCTTTCTTGTTCTGGTGCTTGCGGTCCTGTGACTGAGCCTTTGATTGATCTGCGCAATGCTGATGCGCCGCGATCCTCGCGCAGCCGCCGGCGCCAGCTGGTGGCGGTTGTCACAATTGTCGGCATGCTGACGTTGCTGCTTTTCATTGGCTTTTCTGACTATGGTTCAAGTCCTGCTGCCTTGTTGTTGGTCTTGGGCGCTTTTGCAGCGCTTGGTGTTGCTGCGCTGTTGGCCTTGGTGTTGGGGTTTTTGCAGGTTGCTGGTCGTGCCCCGGCGCCAAGTTGGGCTGACCAGTTTATGGATGAAGACGCACAAGGCGTGCTGTCCACCAATGCCCAAGGCCAAATCATTTATGCCAACAGCGCTTATGGACAGCTCATTGGCGTTGATGATCCGCAAATGATCCGACTGCCAGATCGGGTGTTCGGCACCGAGGCGGATGCCGCCGACACAATGTTTCAACTGCTGCGCACGGTGGCAGAGGGCAAGATTGGCGAGGCTGATGTGCGGTTGGCACGCGGTGCAGACAGGCAGGGTACTCCACGCTGGTATCATGTGACGGCGCGGCCTTTGCTGCAAAACGGCGTTTCGCGAGCATCGGTGGCGGACACTGATGCGCCCTATGGCGTTGTCTGGCGCGTTGGCGATGTCACGGACGAACGTGCCCGCCAAGAGCAGGTGTTTCAGGACTTGCAGCAGGCGGTGGACTATCTCGATCATGCGCCCGCCGGGTTTTTCTCGTCCGATCCCGAAGGCACCATCAACTACATGAACGCCACGCTGGCAGCTTGGCTTGGTTATGATTTGGCGATGATTGATCAGACCGGGCTGACGCTGAATGAGTTATTGGCTGGCGATGGCGCCGCGCTTTTGGCGGCTGCACCGACGACCACCGATTTTGATGGCATGGCGACGATCATCGATGTTGATCTGGTGCGCCGCAATGGTGCCCGCCTACCTGTGCGTATCCACCACCGCGTGCCGATTGCTGTTGATGGGTCTCAGCGCGCCTCGCGCACTTTGGTCATCAATCGCTCGAGCGGGTTCGATGTGGATGAAAGCGTGCGGGCAGCCGAGGTTAAGTTTGCCCGCTTCTTCAACAACGCGCCAATTGCCATTGCTGTGGTCAACAGCGATGGTGCGCTGGTGCAAATGAATGCGCCGTTCGCCAGCCTGTTCCCCGAACAGGCGCCCGATGGTGCGACGCTATCGGCCCATGAGGATACCCATCCCAGCGCGGCTAGGCTGGTCGATCTGTTTGACGACCAAGCGCGCGATGCGGTGCAGCGCGCGTTGGATGACGCTGCCGCGCAGCGCGGACGGATGCGACCGGTCGATGTCGTGATCGGCAAGGCTCCCGAAAAATCTGAACAACCTGGGATGCCTGACCTTGGCAATCAGATTTCGGCGCAGCTGTTCGTATCGGCGGTCGGTGACGGCGCCGACACCGAGGCGCTGGTGTTCCTGATTGACACGACCGAGCAAAAGGCGCTGGAGCAGCAATTCGCGCAGACGCAAAAAATGATGGCCTTTGGGCAGCTCGCCGGTGGTGTGGCGCACGACTTCAACAACATGCTGCAGGCGATCATGGGCAATGTGGACTTGTTGATGCTCAACCACCCGCCCTCTGATCCGAGCTATCGCTACATTTCGCCGATCCGGCAAAACTGCAACCGAGCGGCGGCTTTGGTACGCCACCTGCTTGCCTTCTCGCGCAAACAGACGCTGCGTCCGCAGGTCATGCACATGGATGATGTGCTTTCCGATCTGTCCATGACCGTGGACCGGCTGGTCGGCGAGACGGTGAAGCTAGAAGTGGAAATTTCCGGCGATGTCTGGCCTGTCATGGCTGACCTAACGCAGCTTGAAAACGTGCTCATCAACCTGGCCGTCAACGCCCGTGATGCAATGCCAGAGGGCGGCAAGCTGACGATGACCACGCGCAATGTTATGCGTGAAGAGTGCGCCACATTCTCGTTTAAGGGTCTTGAAGCTGCTGACTATGTGTTGGTCTCGGTGACCGACACCGGCACGGGCATTGAGCCAGCGGTGATGGAGAAAATCTTCGAGCCGTTCTTTACCACCAAAGATGTTGGCAAGGGGACGGGCCTCGGTCTTGCCACGGTGTATGGCACGATCAAGCAGACCGGTGGCTATGTCTATCCCGAAAGTACCGTGGGCGAGGGCACCAGCTTCCATATCTTCCTGCCGCGTTACGTCGGCACAGAGGTGGCTGCGGTGGAGGCTGTGCAGTCGCAGAACCAGCCTCAAGAAGACCTAACCGGCGTGGCAAGCGTTCTCTTGGTGGAGGATGATGAAGGCGTGCGGATGGTCAATGCGACGTTGCTGCGCTCGGGTGGTTACACCGTTCACGAAGCGGACAGCGGCGTGGAAGCGCTGGAGGTGCTTGAAGAGTTTGGCGATGAAATCCAGCTTATCATCTCAGATGTGGTGATGCCGGAAATGGATGGTCCGACATTGTTGCACGAAGCACGCGGCCTTTATCCTGATATGCGTTTCATTTTTGTCTCTGGTTATGCCGAAGATGCATTCGCCAAAAACCTTCCGGACGACCAGGAGTTTACGTTCTTGGCTAAACCCTTCTCCATGAAGGACTTTGCCGAAACAGTGAAGCGCGTTCTGGCCAGCTAACGCCGCTGATAAGAAACGTTTGTTCTACCCTTGTTCACCGGGAACAAAACTGGTACAAATCTTTCATTGGGCGCACCAAAGGCAGCCAGACGGGTTTGCGTTGCGGGAATCGGTGCTGCGTGAAAAGAAGGGATATCTGGTATGGCGCAATCGACGCTTCGTTTGGTGGAAGGCAATGGTATGGATAAGAGCAAGGCGCTGGATGCAGCGCTTTCGCAGATCGAGAGGTCCTTTGGTAAAGGCTCGATCATGAAGCTCGGCAAGGGCGATGCCTTGGAGATTGAGTCGGTATCGACCGGTTCCATTGGCCTTGATATCGCGCTTGGTATTGGCGGTTTGCCCCGCGGCCGTGTTGTTGAGATTTACGGGCCAGAATCCTCAGGTAAAACGACGCTGGCCCTACACACCATTGCCGAAGCACAGAAAAAGGGCGGCATCTGCGCATTTGTCGACGCCGAGCACGCGCTTGATCCGATCTATGCCCGCAAGTTGGGTGTGAATGTAGATGAGCTGCTGGTTTCCCAGCCTGATGCCGGTGAGCAGGCGTTGGAAATTACGGACACGCTGGTGCGGTCGGGTGCTGTGGATGTGTTGGTTGTGGATTCGGTTGCTGCGCTGACGCCGCGCGCGGAACTTGAAGGCGAAATGGGCGATAGCCTGCCTGGCTTGCAGGCGCGTTTGATGAGCCAGGCATTGCGCAAGCTGACGGCGTCTATTTCCAAATCGAATACGATGGTGATCTTCATCAACCAGATCCGGCTTAAGATCGGCGTGATGTTTGGTAACCCTGAAACGACGACCGGTGGTAATGCGCTGAAATTCTATTCTTCTGTGCGCCTGGATATCCGTCGTATCGGCGCCATTAAAGATCGCGATGAGGTGGTGGGCAACCAAACCCGCGTTAAAGTGGTGAAGAACAAGGTGGCGCCCCCGTTCCGCCAAGTTGAGTTCGACATCATGTATGGTGAGGGCGTCTCCAAGATGGGCGAACTGATTGATCTTGGTGTGAAGGCTGGGATCGTGGAGAAATCTGGTGCCTGGTTCTCCTACGACAGTCAGCGCCTTGGCCAGGGTCGCGAGAATGCAAAGCAATTCATGCGCGACAATCCCGATGTGGCTGATGAGATTGAAGCGGCAATCCGCCAAAATGCCGGCTTAATCGCCGAGCAGATTTTGGAAGGTGAACCAGACAATGATGATGATGCCGACAAACCCGAGGCAGTTGCCGACGAGTAAGTCTAAGCGTTAAAGGGCTTGAAAGGCGAACAGGTTCCCGGTTCGCTGGACAGGTTTCATCACCAGCTATAGATAGCTTTTGTAAGCGGTCGATCTCATGACGTGAGGTCGACCGTTTCTGTGTTGTCTGCTGTCCGTTGAGGCCCAATGTTACTAGGGATCACGGTGGTCTTATGGCGGTGAGCGTGTTCTAGGGTGAACGGTTGAAATGAGCAGTGTAAACGAAATTCGGTCGGCGTTTCTGTCCTACTTTGAAAAGCATGGCCATGCGGTCCTGCCATCCTCGCCGCTTGTCCCGCGCAATGACCCGACACTGATGTTCACCAATGCTGGAATGGTGCAATTCAAGAACGTGTTCACCGGTCTTGAAACGCGCGATCCGCCGCGTGCTGCGACCTCGCAAAAATGCGTGCGTGCTGGCGGCAAGCACAACGATCTAGACAACGTCGGCTACACCGCTCGCCACCACACTTTCTTTGAGATGCTGGGCAACTTTTCCTTTGGCGACTATTTCAAGGAAGAGGCGATCTATCATTCCTGGAACCTGGTCACCAAAGACTTTGACATCAATCCCGACAGGCTGCTGGTCACGGTCTACGCCGACGATGACGAAGCGTTTGAGCTCTGGAGCAAGATTGCCGGTCTACCCGATGAAAAGATCATTCGCATCGGCACGTCGGATAATTTCTGGGCGATGGGTGATACAGGTCCGTGTGGTCCGTGCTCGGAGATTTTCTATGATCACGGCGATAGCATTCCAGGTGGACCTCCGGGGTCACCGGATGAGGATGGCGATCGGTTCATCGAGATCTGGAATCTTGTGTTTATGCAGTTTGAGCAGCTTGACGCTGATACGCGCGTTGCTCTGCCCAAACCGTCGATCGACACTGGCATGGGGCTGGAGCGATTGGCTGCGCTGCTCCAAGGCAAGCACGACAATTACGACACCGATCTCTTTCAGTCATTGATTGCAGCATCCGTTGATCTTACGGGGGTGCCTGCTGAAGGTGATGCTCAGGCGAGCCATCGCGTGATTGCCGATCATCTTCGCGCGACTAGCTTTTTGATTTCTGATGGCGTTCTGCCGTCCAATGAGGGGCGCGGCTATGTGCTGCGCCGTATTATGCGCCGTTCCATGCGCCATGCACACTTGCTTGGTGCCAAAGACCCAGTGCTGCACCGTCTGGTGCCTGCGCTTCTGCGGGAGATGGGCGAGGCTTATCCAGAGTTGGTGCGTGCACGGGCGCTGATCTCTGAAACGCTTGAGCTGGAAGAAAACCGCTTCAATAAGATGCTCGATCGCGGCCTTGGGTTGCTCGATGATGCATCGAAGACCTTGAGCGATGGCGACACCTTTGATGGCGAGGTTGCTTTCAAACTCTACGATACCTTTGGTTTCCCACTTGACCTCACGCAAGATGCGTTGCGCTCGCGTTCGATCTCCGTAGACACCGATGCGTTCAATGCTGCCATGGAACGTCAGCGTGCCGATGCCCGTGCAGCTTGGGCGGGCTCTGGCGATGTTGGCACGGACAAAGTTTGGTTTGCTGTGCGTGATGCGCACGGAGCAACTGAGTTCTTGGGGTATGATACGCTGAGCGCTGAAGGCGTTGTTGTGGCGGCCGTTAAAGACAGCACAGAAATTGACGTTCTGCAGCCCGGTGATGAAGGTGCCTTGGTCGTCAATCAGACACCGTTTTATGCCGAGTCCGGTGGTCAACAAGGTGATCAGGGCAAAATCAAGCAGGGCGATGCCGTCTTCACGGTTCGTGATACGGTTAAGCGTGCCGATGGCGTGTTCGTGCACATGGGCACGGTGTCGGGCGCGCCTTTGAAAGTGGGCGATCCGGCTGATTTGGCTGTTGATCGTTCGCGTCGTCAGGCGATCCGCTCCAACCACTCAGCAACGCATCTTTTGCATGAAGCGCTGCGCGAAACGCTCGGCGATCATGTGGCCCAAAAAGGCTCGCTGGTTGCTCCTGACCGTTTGCGGTTTGACTTCTCGCATCCCAAGCCCATCGAGACCGATGAGCTTGTGAAAATTGAAGACATTTCCAACGCCATGATCCTGCAAGATAGCGCCGTGGAAACGCGGCTTATGGATGTCGACAGTGCTATCGAGTCCGGCGCGCGCGCACTGTTTGGCGAAAAGTATGGCGATGAGGTTCGTGTGGTCTCCATGGGCGACAGACCTGATGGTTCGACCTTCTCGGTGGAACTGTGTGGTGGTACCCATGTGGGTCGCACCGGCGAGATCGGTTTGGTGCGCGTTGTTTCCGAAGGGGCGGTGGCAGCCGGCGTGCGACGCGTGGAGGCGCTCACGGGTGAAGCCGCACGTGCCTATCTTTCTGATCAAGATAATCGGGTGAAAGCTATTGCTGCGCGCTTGAAAGTGACACCTGACCAAGCGCTTGACCGTGTCGATGCCCTCATGGAAGAGCGCCGCAAGCTGGAGCGCGAGGTCACCGAGTTGAAAAAGCAGGTGGCGCTTGGCGGTGGCGGTCAGCAGACGGCCGCCAAAGAGGATGTGGGCGGCATTGCGTTTTCAGGTCGCGTTTTGGATGGCGTCAGCCCGAAAGACCTTAAAGGCATCGCTGATGAGATGAAGCGTGAGCTTGGTTCTGGCGTTGTGACGCTGGTGGCAACCGGCGATGGTAAAGCGGCCATTGTCGTTGGCGTTACCGACGACCTTACGGCTGTTCATAGCGCGGTGGACTTGGTGCGTGCTGGATCAGCGGCTCTTGGTGGCAAAGGCGGCGGCGGTCGTCCTGATATGGCGCAAGCCGGTGGGCCTGATGGTTCCAAAGCTGACGCTGCCCTGGAAGCAGTTAAATCTGCGTTGGCCGGTTAGCAAAAGCCCTATGCAGGCGTTACCTGCAAGTCAGCAAGATTTGTCCGTTTCACCCATGCTCTTGTGAGGGTGCCACGCAGCTGGCCACGCCATCCTTCCGGCGTGGTGCGCAAGCTTGGTGTGCCCAAAAAACTGAAGAGCTTGACCATGACCAAATCGCAATCGAAAGCTGACAGCCAGGATGCCGGGCAAGACTTTGTCTTTACCAACATGCCTGGCGATTGGTCGGCCTATGAAGAGCGGATCAACCGGGTTACGGCCTACCTTCATGAGCATATCGACGCGCCGTTGGATCTTGATCGACTGGCCGAGATTGCTTGCCTGTCTCGCTTTCACTGGCACCGGATTTACCGGGCTATTCAGGGCGAAACGGTGGCCCAGACGCTGAAGCGGGTGCGCATGACGCGCGCTGGCTTCGATCTGGCCCAAAGCACACTGTCGCTTGACGCGGTTGCGCGGCGTTGCGGCTATCCCAACCTGCGGTCTTTTTCGCGTGCGTTCACCGACGTTTATGGCGTGCCACCGGGGCAGTACCGAACATCAGGAGGACATAGCCGCTACACCCAAACGGCACAGAAAGTGAGCAGCCCCATGTACACCGTTGAGATTGAATCCCTGCCAACACGCACGATCGCTGGCATCCTTCACAAAGGCTCCTATCAGCGCATTGGCCAGAGCTTTGAAAAGCTGGTTGGCCTTGCAGCGACACGCGGCCTGATGGCCGATGTGCGTGGCATGGTCGGCGTCTACTATGATGATCCGTTGGCAACACCGCAGGATGAGCTTCGCTCACGCGCTGCCTTTGTTGTTGCGGACGACACCCATGTCAAAGCGCCCATGGAGGCGGAAAAGCTGGAGGGCGGACGTTACGCGGTTCTCACCCACAAGGGTCCATACTCGGACCTGCCAACAGCCTATGACTGGTTCTATTCGGTTTGGCTGAAAGAGCGTGATCTGCCGCTGCGCGCAGCGCCGCCTTTTGAGGATTATCTCAACAATCCGCGCGAGGTGCCTGCCAGCGAGTTGATCACAAAAGTCTGCGTGCCGGTCGCGGCCTAGACGCAAGGTCTAGAGAGTAAAAGGCCCGCCATCGTCACGATGGCGGGCCTGTTTGTTGTCAAGCATATAGGCCGATCACTCGGCTGTTGTATTTTTGGTTTTGCTTTGTTCTTTCGGAACAACCGCACAGCCTTTTTTTCGGTTTGCTCTGTTCTTTCGAAACAACCGCTCTAACCGATGGCCTTTTGCAAGTTCTCATCGATCTTGGCGAGGAAGCTTTGCGTCGTGTGCCAGCCCTGATCAGGGCCGATAAGGATCGCAAGATCCTTGGTCATGTCGCCAGCTTCGACTGTTTCCACGCAAACCCGCTCCAACGTGTTGGCAAAGTCGGTCAACGCCTGATTGTCATCCAGCTTGCCGCGATGCGCCAGGCCACGCGTCCATGCGAAGATGGAGGCGATCGGATTGGTGGAGGTTTCCTTGCCATTTTGATGCATGCGGTAGTGACGCGTCACCGTGCCGTGCGCCGCTTCGGATTCAAGCGTCTTGCCATCTGGGGTCATCAGCACCGATGTCATCAAACCCAGTGAGCCAAAGCCTTGGGCAACCGTGTCGGATTGCACATCGCCATCATAGTTCTTACAGGCCCAGACGAATTTACCGGACCATTTCATGGCGCTGGCCACCATGTCGTCGATCAAACGATGCTCATAGGTGATGCCGGCCTTGTCGAACTGGTCTTTGAATTCGGTTTGGAAGATGTGCTCAAACAGGTCTTTGAACCGGCCATCATATTTCTTCATGATGGTGTTCTTGGTCGACAGGTACACCGGCCAGCCGCGGTTGAGGCCATAGTTCATGGACGCCCGGGCGAAGTCTTTGATCGACTCATCCAGATTGTACATGCCCATGGCGACGCCAGCGCCAGGGAATTTGAAGATCTCGTGCTCGAACTCTTGACCGTCTTCACCAACAAATTTCATGGTCAGCGTGCCCTTGCCAGGCACCAGGAAGTCGGTGGCGCGGTATTGGTCACCAAAGGCGTGGCGGCCAATTACAATAGGATCGGTCCAGCCGGGCACCAGGCGTGGCACGTTGCGGCAGATGATCGGCTCACGGAAAACCACGCCGCCAAGGATGTTGCGGATGGTGCCGTTGGGCGAGCGCCACATCTGTTTCAGCTTGAATTCTTCGACGCGATCTTCATCCGGAGTGATTGTCGCGCATTTCACGCCCACGCCGTGCTCTTTGATCGCGTTGGCTGCATCGACTGTCACCTGATCGTCGGTTTTGTCGCGATGCTCCATGCCCAGATCGTAATAGTGCAGGTCGATGTCGAGATAGGGGTGGATCAGCTTGTCTTTGATGAACTGCCAGATGATCCGTGTCATCTCATCGCCGTCGAGTTCGACAACGGGATTGGCAACCTTGATCTTCGCCATGAATGGTCCTCGTGTTGTGGGCGCTTGTGCACCGCGCGTGGGTATGGAAGGTGACAGGACTTGAATGTGCCTGCGCGGGCTATAGCAAAGGGCAGGGACAGCTTCAAACCGGTCGAAGGGTGAAGACGCTTTGCCCGCACCTATGGCAGCACGCTGAAACCGTTGGAGTATTCGTGAGTCGATTTGGACCCGATGGCGCACCCGCCAATCTGTCGCACCTTAGCGTCAAACCGCCAGTGGCGATATTGGTCGAGCCACAGATGGGCGAGAATATCGGCATGGTGGCGCGCGCGATGGCCAATTTTGGCTGGCGGCGGCTTCGCCTGGTGCGTCCACGTGATGGTTGGCCGAACGAGAGGGCCAATGCCACGGCCAGTGGTGGTGTGCACGTCGTGGAGAACGCTGATCTGTTCGATACGTTGGAAGAAGCGCTGGCTGACCTTTCGCTGGTCTTCGCGACGTCCGCGCGCAAACATGATTTGGCCAAAACCGTTGTTGGGCCGATGGAGGCGGGACGGCGCAGTGTTGAATCAGCACCAGATTTGCGGGTCGGCTACCTCTTCGGTCGTGAGGCCTGGGGCCTCACCAACGATGAGGTTGCGCTGTGCGATGATATTCTCACTTTACCAGTTGACCCAGCTTGCGCCTCCCTCAACATCGCTCAGGCTGTGATCGTGTGCGCCTATGAGTGGCGCAAGCAGGCGTTGGCACACAGTGGTATGGCGCGTGAGGAAGATGGGCTGCCGGTGGAAACCGCTGAGCGCTCACCGATTGCTGACAAAGGCGCGATGATTGGACTTTTCTCGCATTTGGAAGGTTTGCTCGATGCCTCTGGCTTCTTCCGCCCACCAGAAAAGCGCGAGGGCATGATCCACAATTTGCGCACGCTTTTGCAGCGCGCTCGGCTTAATGAGCAGGAGGTTCGCACGCTTCGCGGTGTGTTTTCATCCCTGGACAGGGCACACGAACGTGGGCGTAAATCCAAGACTTAAACCTTTAAGTTGCGCCTTTAGTCTTGAGCTTGTCGGCTTTCGCCGTTAGGCGGTGCGCGTGGGGATACCCAACGAGGGAATGAGATTATGAGTGATGCGGCTTGGTATTATGCCATGGGCAGCGATCAGCGCGGCCCGGTAAGCACAGATGATGTGGCTCTGTTGATTGGTCGCGGCGAGATTGGCCCTGACACGCTTGTTTGGCGTGATGGCATGAGTGAATGGGGCGCGGCACGGGCCAGCCTGCCAGGTTCCATGGTTCCACAAAGCTGGGTGGATGGCCTTTCGGCATCACCGGCAACAGCGCGGCCACCGCAAATGCGGGAGCACGGCCATTCGCAGGCTGGATCGGACGGTATGGGTGATCCCGGTTATGCTGGCGGTACTACCTATCATCCAACACAGTTCGCCGATGTCATTCGCACCGTTTTCGGTCGATACGTACAATTCAAAGGGAGAGCCCGGCGGTCGGAGTATTGGTACTGGATCTTGTTCATCGTGCTGGTCAGCATCGCGTTGGCGATCGTGGATGGCTTCATCTTTGGGTTCGATGAAAATGATGCTGCTATTCTTGGACCGCTGTTCAGCCTGGGCACCTTCCTGCCCTCTCTGGCTGTGGGTTTCCGCCGGATGCACGATCTGGGGCGTTCGGCTTGGTGGCTGTTGCTTGGCTTAATTCCGCTCATCGGTACGTTGATCCTGATTTACTGGTTCGTGCAACGCGGTGATGAGGGCGACAACCAGTACGGCCCCGCTTGACGGCTTAGCCCAGAAAGCCTAGAGAACCGCGTGAGTTTCGGGGGCGTTCGCGCCCCCTTTCTCATTCCCGTGTCCCGTGGACTGTGTAGTGGCGATGCAACGCTGGCGTCACAGTCCTGTCGTTTGCCTTCTATGAGGCGAAAGAGGAGGGCGCGTGTAACCTCACCTTTGAAAGGATACCGCGATGTCAAAACGCGACAGTGTGAAATACAAAATTGATCGCCGGATGGGCGAAAACATCTGGGGCCGCCCGAAAAGCCCCGTGAACCGCCGCGAGTACGGCCCAGGCCAGCACGGTCAAGGCCGCCGCAGCAAACTTTCTGATTTCGGCATTCAGCTTCGCGCCAAGCAGAAGCTGAAAGGCTACTACGGTTCCATCATGGAGAAGCAGTTCCGTAAGATTTACGATCAGGCTTCGAAAATGAAGGGCGATACGTCGGAGAACCTCATTGGTTTGTTGGAGCGCCGTTTGGACACCGTTGTCTACCGCGCCAAGTTCGTGCCAACGGTTTTCGCAGCACGCCAGTTCGTCAATCACGGCCATGTGCTGGTGAACGGCAAGCGTGTGAACATTCCTTCCTATCGCCTGAAAGTCGGTGATGTGGTGGAAATTCGCGAGCGTTCGCGTCAATTGGGCATCGTGCTGGAAGCTGTCGGCCTGGATGAGCGCGATGTGCCTGACTATGTCAATGCCGATCATGGCAAACTGACCGCCAGCCTGACGCGCGTGCCGACGCTGACCGATGTGCCTTATCCGGTGGCTATGGAACCCAACCTCGTGGTCGAGTTCTATTCGCGCTAGCAAGCAATTTCGGCTTGGACATTCTTCAAAGGTCGCCCCTGGGCGGCCTTTTTTGTTGGCGCACCTTCTGATCTAAGCAGCGCATGACCATCAAACATATGGCTCTGGCGCTCCTGGTGGCGGCTATCTGGGGCGTAGCCTTTACCGTCATTCGCGTTGGGCTGGACGTGGCTTCACCGCTTCTGCTGACGGCGCTGCGCTTTCTATTCGCCGCTTTTCCTTTGCTGCTTTTCTTGCGACCACCCAAAGCCCCATGGCACATCGTGGTGGCCTATGGCGTGCTGCAAGGGGCCGTCATGTTTGGTCTGGTTTTTCATGCCATTTCGATAGGTATGCCGGCGGGCCTCGCCTCGTTGGTGGTGCAATGCCAAGTGTTTTTCACCGTTGCTTTGGCGATGATATTCGATGGCGAACGTCCCAGGCGCCATCACTTTTTGGCTGCAGGCGTTGCCGCGCTGGGCATTGGTGTCATCGCGCTGGCCAAAACTGGTGATCAGGCCGTGCCGCTTTGGCCACTGATCCTGACCATTTTGGGCGCACTTGTGTGGGGTATGGCCAACATTGTGTCGCGGCGGGCCGGGTCGGCTGATCCGGTATCGTTCATCGTTTGGTCGAGCGCTGCTGCGCCGCCCTTGCTCATCGTGGCAAGCCTGCTGCTCGAACCTGGCGGGATGACAGCTTTGATGAGCTTAAGGGGCGGCGAGCTTTGGGCATTGTCTTGGACCACGCTTGTGCTGGCAATCCCAACCACTGTTCTGGCATTTGCCATATGGGTTTGGCTGTTGCGCACCTATCAGGCGGCGATTGTGATGCCATTTGCGCTGCTTGTTCCAATCTTCGGGTTTGGCGGCGCAGCGCTTTTTCTTGGCGAACGCTGGGGCCTTGGTATTGGCGTTGGCGCGGTGCTGGTGCTGGCCGGACTGGCGATCAACGTGCTTGGCGATCGGCGGGTGGCTGCCTCTTCACCGTAAGGACATTTTTTTCGGAGCTTTATCGTGCCCAAGGGGTTGAACCGCAGGGCGTTCTGCTTATGTGGGCGAGAGGCCATAAGTAAGAGGCATTAACATGACGGATACCGTATTCCTCACAGGCGCGTCGGGTTTCATCGCCAAGCATATCATCGTGCAACTGCTCAACGCTGGCTATCATGTGCGTGGCTCGGTGCGCTCGCTTTCACGAGGTGATGAGGTCATTGCAGCGGTCACGCCGCATCTCGATGATGCTGACAAACTGGATGAACGGTTGTCGTTCGTCGCACTGGATCTTTCCAAAGATGATGGGTGGGATGGCGTGATGGAAGGATGTTCCGCGCTTCTTCACACCGCCTCTCCCTTTCCGTTGGCACAGCCGAAAAACGATGAAGAGGTTATCCGCCCGGCAGTGGATGGAACGTTGCGTGCGCTGAAATCTGCGCAGGGTTCGGGCATTGAGCGCGTGGTTCTTACCTCATCCGCCGTGGCGGTCATGCACAGTGATTTGCCACCAGGGCGAACCGCTCATGATGAGGGGGATTGGTCGGAGGATTCCTATCCAACGCAAAATGCCTATGGCCGCTCCAAAACGCATGCGGAAAAAGCTGCTTGGGCGTTTGTTGCCAAGCAAGCCTCGAACATGAGGCTCACGACGATCAATCCGGTGCTGGTGCTGGGCCCGGCGCTCGATAAAAACTATGGAACATCTCTTCAGGTGGCCGAGCGCATTTTTTCGGGTAAAGACCCCATGCAACCACGCTTCGGATTGCCGATTGTCGATGTACGTGACGTGGCGGCGATGCATGTGAAGGCCTTATCGACGCCAGCAAGCGAAGGGCAGCGTATCCTCGCCGCGGAAAGCTTTCAGTGGATGAAGGACATCGCGGCTATCATGAAACAGAAGTATCCTGATCGCGGAATCAAAGCCCGGGAAGCGCCGGACTTTCTGATCAAGATGATGGCGATGTTCGACAGCGACATCAAAACCATCATCCCGCAGTTGGGTGTGCCCAAGTACATTGCTAATCAACGGGCGAAAGACGTGCTTGGCATGGATTTTATTTCTGCGCGCGACGCCACTCTGGCGTCAGCGGAAAGCATCAAAAAATACCGAGGCTAAGCTTGCCGAAAGGCTTCCAATTTTTGGATTTGTTGGCCGTCCGCTGCGAAGTTTCTGGGGTCGAGCCAAGATTCTAATGCAGTTTTGCGGCTTGGCCATTCATGGTCGAGCATAGAATACCAGGCGGTGTCGCGATTGACGCCATGCACGACCATGTCTTGCCGGAACGTGCCTTCGAAGGTGAAGCCGAGGCGAACAGCGGCCTTGTGAGAGGGCGCGTTGTCATCGTTGAGCTTCCACTCGTATCGCCGATAGCCCAGCTCCTCAAACACGTGTTTGGCGAGCAGGTAATGCGCTTCAGTGGCAAGTGGTGAGCGCGCCATAGCGTCACCATGGGCGACAGCGCCAATTTCGACTGAACCGTGTTCTGGACGCAGCCGCATATAGCTCGCCATGCCGCGCACAATGTTCCAATGCGCATCGCGCATCACCATGCTGTGCCACTCTCCCTGCTTGGCTTGATAGGCTTGCCCGAAATGGTCGGCATTGCGATAGGGTGCATCGGGAAAGAAGCGAATGCGCTGATTGGCGCTCACGTCTCCGCCCAGGGCCTGCCAAAGTTCTCGGGCGTGGGTGTCTGCGTTGAAGGCCTCAAGTACGACGGTGCGCCCTTCAAGGCGCTGCGGACGTGGGGGCTCGCAGCCCAGCCAGTTGGAAAGATCGGACATAGTGAGGGCGGCTTTGGCTTAGGTTGCGTTTTTCAGAGCTTCTTCTTCGCGGACCGGATCGATCGCGGCCCAACCGAACTCTAAGAACGGCAGGGTGGTGTGGGTCAGTTCAATCAGCGCGTCGGCGATTTTTGGTGTCGTGATGGTCTTGTTATCCATCTCGCGCACAAAATGATGGTTCTTCAGGCGGACCAGCTTCTGCAACGCCTCATCGTCAAGCTTTTCAAAGCCGCGCGGATTGCGTTTCAAGCTCTCAGAATAGTCGAACTCAAGGCCCTGCTTTTTAAAAGCGGCCAGCATTGACTGAAGTTTTGGCGCCTTGTCGAGGATCGCCGCGCGCATGGCAGCAAGTTCCGCGCTCGAAAGGCCATAGAAGCCGGTGGCAACGAAGGAGCGCTCATTGGACATATGCACATAGGCAAAGCCCTGATCTTTCTTGGTGCCGGTGCGCGTGAGCAGTGCTGAACAATGGATGTTATAAGGGTCTTTGTTTTTGGAAAAGCGCACATCGCGATTGACACGATAGAGCGATGTTTTGCGCGTGCCGCGTAAGGGTAAGCCCTCGGCTTCCATGCGTGCAGATGCGTGCTCAACGAGATCGCCGAGCGGGATTTTCACCTCGCTCTCATAGAGCGCCTTGTTGTCCTTGAACCAGTCCCGGTCTTGGTGAAAGCCGAGCGCCTTCAAGAACGGCAGGGCTTTTTTACCCATGCCCTTGAAGGGTGGAATGTCAGCCAAGGTTTAGGCGCTTTCGGCGTTCTTCACTGCAATGCCGTTGTCGGTCATCAGTTGCTGCAACTCACCGGCTTGGAACATCTCACGGATGATATCGCAGCCGCCGACAAACTCGCCCTTAATGTAGAGCTGTGGGATGGTGGGCCAGTTGGAATAGGTCTTGATGCCTTCGCGGATGTCCATGTCTTCCAGCACGTTCACGTCCTGGTAGTCGGCACCAACATAGTCCAGAATCTGCACGACCTGGCCAGAGAACCCGCATTGCGGAAACTGTTTTGTGCCTTTCATGAAGAGCACAACATCGTTGGATTTGACGGCATTGTCGATGGTTGTGGCGGCGTCGGTCATGGTTGAATCCTTCAACGTGTTATCGGTCGCCTTTCAGGCGTCAGTTGTGGGCGCGGAGGTTTGCAGGGCGAGGGCGTGCAACACGCCGCCCATATTCCCTTTAAGCGCATCATAAACCATTTGATGCTGTTGAACACGGGACTTTCCTCGGAAAGCCTCTGATACGACGACCGCAGCATAATGGTCGCCATCACCGGCCAAATCGCGGATTTCCACATGCGCGTCGGGCAAAGCGTCAAGGATCATCTTTTCGATGTCAGCGGCATTCATCGGCATGTGGCGCGGGCCCTTTGTTGATCAATTTGCGGTGGCGTTCATGAAGTTTGGCAGCCAGCCTTCATGTGCGGTGCGCAGGTCATTTATAGATATGGCCCGGCTCTGCCCCAGTTTCAATTCTTTCCCACCAGTGAAACCGATTTGCGCTGCCGAGATGCCAAGAGCCTTGGCGCGAATCAAAACCTCGCTTGCGTCATCATTCGACACCGTGAGCAGGTAGCGTGCTTGATCTTCGCCAAAAAAGGCAGGGATCGCATCGTCGGCGGCATCGATTATGGCGCCGATGTTCGAAGCCAGAACCATATCGGCAAGTCCAATGGCCAGCCCACCATCGGAAAGGTCGTGAGCAGCGGTTGCTACCCCCTCTTGGATCAGGCCGCGCACAAAGTCGCCGGCACGCTTTTCTTCAAATAGATCAACCGGTGGCGGTGCACCGTCTTCGCGTCCCAGAACATCACGCAAATAGGCCGATTGGCCCAAATGGTTGCCCCACGTTTCCGGTCCGCCGATGAGCAAAATGGGCTCATCCTGGCCAGCAAAGGCGATGCTGACGCGGCGTGCACCGGCCTCAAGCAGCCCGACACCAGCGATGGCCGGTGTTGGCAGAATGCCAACGCCATTGGTCTCGTTGTAAAGCGAGACATTGCCCGACACGATTGGGAAGTCGAGCGCCCGGCAAGCCTCTCCAAGCCCTTTGATGGCGGCCACGAACCCGCCCATTATTTCTGGGCGTTCGGGATTTCCGAAATTGAGATTGTCGGTTACGGCAAGCGGCGTTGCACCAACTGCGGTGAGGTTGCGCCACACCTCGGCTACGGCTTGTTTGGCGCCCTCAAACGGATCAGCTTCGACATAGCGCGGCGTTACGTCGGCTGCGAAAGCCAATGCCTTGCCAGCATCGTTGACTTGCACGATGCCCGCATCGCCACCTGGCGTTGCCAGGGTCTGGCCGCGCACAAGCGAGTCATATTGCTCGTAGACCCAGCGCTTGGACGCGCCATTGGGGGAGGCAAGCAAAGCCAGCAGGCCGTCGGCTACATCGCCACTAAAGCGTTCGTCTTCCAAGGGTTTGGGCGGCACAGGTGGCACCCAAGGGCGATCATATTCTGGCGCTTCATCGCCCAACTCTTTGATCGGCAGATCGGCAACTTTGTTACCCTGGTGGAAAACCTCAAAGCGCAGAGTGTCGGTGGTCTCGCCAACAACGGCGAAATCCAGACCCCATTTGACAAACACCGCTTCGGCTTCGGCATGCTTTTCCGGTCGAAGGATCATGAGCATGCGCTCTTGGCTCTCCGAGAGCATCATTTCGTACGCCGACATGTTGGTTTCGCGGCATGGCACTTTGTCGAGATCAAGATGAATGCCGAGATTGCCCTTTGCGCCCATCTCGACCGCCGAGCAGGTAAGGCCTGCCGCACCCATATCTTGAATGGCTATCACCGCACCGGTCGCCATCAGTTCCAGGCAGGCTTCAAGCAGGCATTTTTCGGTGAACGGATCACCGACCTGCACCGTTGGGCGTTTTTCCTCAATAGAATCATCAAATTCGGCTGATGCCATGGTCGCGCCACCGACGCCGTCGCGGCCGGTTTTTGCGCCGAGATAGACAACCGGTAGGCCGACGCCCTCAGAGCGTGAGGTAAAAATACCATCGGTCTTGGCAATGCCGGCAGCAAAGGCGTTCACCAAGCAGTTGCCATTGTAGCGGGCGTGAAACTCCACTTCGCCGCCAACGGTTGGCACGCCGAACGCGTTGCCATAGCCGCCAACACCAGCCACCACGCCAGAAACCAAATGCCGGGTTTTGGGATGATTGGGTTCGCCGAAGCGCAGCGCGTTCATGGCCGCTACGGGCCGTGCGCCCATGGTGAAGACATCGCGCAGAATTCCGCCAACACCGGTGGCCGCGCCTTGATAAGGCTCGATGTAGCTGGGGTGGTTGTGGCTCTCCATCTTGAAGACCACTGCCTCGCCATCGCCGATGTCGACAACGCCTGCGTTTTCGCCTGGGCCTTCGATCACGCGCGGCCCGTCGGTTGGCAGCGTTTTTAGCCATTTCTTGGAGCTTTTGTACGAGCAGTGCTCGTTCCACATGGCCGAGACAATGCCAAGCTCGGTGAAGGTCGGCTCGCGGTTGCCGATTAGGCTTTTGAAGTGGGCGTACTCGTCGCTGGTTAGGCCATGTGCGGCGATCATCTCATCGGTGATCGCAATATCAGGATTCAACATCAAGCAGCGGCTCCACAGGCACGGCTTCCTCGGGCCCAGCGCGACAGATCAGCATTGATGCGGTTCACAAGCGATGTTTCGGTGAGCGGTCCGAAGGACGATACCACGGTTCCAGTGCCCGAAATGGTGCGCATGGTGACGACAAGCTGTGGCAAGCCACCACGATCGTCACGGTTCACAAGCAAGATGCGTGGCTGGCCGGATAGCGATGTGATTTCAGTTTCTTGGCGATAGGCAGCAAACGCTTCGTCGCCAGATTGGAACCAGCATTCGCGGATGCGCTCAGCCATGCGTTCGGACGTGGAGCCAAGGCCACCGCGCGCGGCGTAAGAGCCCTCCGGCAAGTCGATGCTCATGCACCCGGCAAGCAGGGCGGTGGCGGCAAGGCCAAGAAGCGCTTTACGCAGCAAGGTTCAGCAGTCCTTCAAACAGTTTGGCGCCGGTTTGGCTCGGCTGGTGGGGCAGGGCGATGTTTTCTGGATGTGGCATCATGCCAAGCACATTGCCGGCCTTGTTGGTGATGCCAGCAATATCGGCGACCGAGCCGTTGGGATTGGAATTGTTGGCGTAGGATACCGCGATGCAATCATCATCTTGCAAGGTTTTCAGCATGTCCGCCGTGCAAACATAATTGCCGTCACCATGGGCCACCGGGCAGGACCAGACATCGCCCTTGGCAAAGCCTGACAGGAACGTTGAGCGCGTGCTTTCAACCTTCAGATCGACCGACTTGCAGACAAAGCGTAAGCTGGCGTTGCGCATCAAAGCGCCTGGTAAGAGGCCAGCTTCGATGAGAATTTGGAACCCATTGCATACACCTAGCACGGGCACGCCGCGCTCAGCTGCATTGATCACTTCAGCCATGATCGGTGCACGGGCGGCAATGGCGCCGCAGCGCAGATAATCACCGTAGGAGAATCCGCCGGGCAGCACGATGGCCTGGGTGTCGGATGGCAGCGCGGTATCAGCGTGCCAGACATTGTGGGGCGCCTTGCCGGTGCTGTGTGCCATCGCGTCGAGCATGTCCTGATCGCGATTGGAACCTGGGAACTGGATGACTGAGACTGCCATGGGCTAAGCCATCTGCCGTTCACGCAAGGTAGCGACCTCAAAGTCCTCGATAACCGTGTTGGCGAGCAATTTTTCGCACATTGCAGATAGATCAGCGCGTGCGGTTGCCTCATCGGATGCGGAAAGCTCGACATCCATCACCTTGCCTTGGCGCACGCTTTGAATGCCTTCAAAACCGAGGCCAGACAGTGCACCGGCGCTGGCTTTGCCTTGCGGATCAAGCACGCCATTTTTTAATGTAATGATGATGCGAGCAGAAAAATGCGGCATATCAGTGCCTTACCCTTATCCTTTGACCAGTCTTGGCCCGCCGGTTGGCATCGGATCGTTCTCGTTGAGCACACCCAAACGCCGCGCGACTTCCTGGTAGGCGTCCAGCATACCGCCGAGATCACGGCGGAAACGATCTTTGTCGAGCTTTTCGCCGGTTTTGTTGTCCCACAGGCGGCAAGAATCCGGTGATATCTCATCGGCAACAACAATGCGCATCAGATCGTTTTCCCAGAGCCGCCCGCATTCGATCTTGAAATCCACCAACTTGATGCCGGCGCCGAGGAAAAGCCCGGTGAGAAAATCGTTCACGCGAATGGCAATCGCCATCATCTCATCGATCTCTTGCGGGTTGGCCCAGCCAAAAGCGGTGATGTGTTCATCCGACACCATGGGGTCGCCCAGCGCATCGTTTTTGTAATAGAATTCAACGATGGACCGCGGCAGTGCGGTTCCTTCATCCAGGCCCAAGCGTTTGGCCAGAGACCCTGCAGCAACATTGCGAACAACCACCTCTACCGGGATGATTTCCACTTCGCGAATCAACTGCTCACGCATGTTCAAGCGTTTGATGAAATGGGTGCCGATGCCCATCGCGTTCAACTGATCAAAAATGTACTCGGAAATCCGATTGTTGATGACGCCCTTGCCGTCAATCACCTCATGCTTTTCAGCATTGTTTGCGGTCGTGTCATCTTTGAAGTGCTGCACCAGCGTGCCGGGCTCTGGGCCCTCATAAAGCGTTTTGGCTTTGCCCTCATAAATCTTGCGGCGACGGCTCATACAGATGCCTTTTGTAAGAGGTGGGAATGGCCGCATCGCTATGGCAGGCCAAAGAATCTTTTGTGTGGCGGGAACCTACGCCAAGCAGGGGTCGCTTCGCAAACAGATTGCGCGGCTATGCACGGGCTTCTCTTACCCCCCATATGATCATTGATTTGCGACAGTGCGCTGGCTATGGCCTTGGGGGATTGTTTGCAGCACCCCATCTAAGCGATACGCCAATCGCTGGTGCACTTTGAGGAGAGATCACAATGTCCACATTCGACAAACGCCAAGAAGGCTTCGAGAACAAGTTTGCGCACGATGAAGAGCTGCGTTTCAAGGCCGAAGCCCGTCGTAACAAGGTTTTGGGCACCTGGGCAGCTGAAAAACTCGGCCTATCTGGCGATGCGGCCGTGGCCTATGCAAAATCTGTTGTGTTGGCTGATTTTGAAGAGCCGGGCGATGAGGACGTGTATCGCAAGATCAAAGCTGACTTTGAAGAAAAGAACATTGATGTCTCTGAGCATCAACTTCGCCGCGAGATGGCCGATCTGATGGAAAAAGCAATCCAAGACATTCAGACCAAGGGCTAGGCGGTTGTCATCCTCCCTTGAGCACGGGTTGGCGTTTGCCGCTGCGCTGCGTGGTGGCAAGACCGTGCCGATGGGTTGGAGTTCACTTCCAGCCCCGATGAATGCGGGTGCTTTGGCGCGTGGTGGCTTTGAAGCCGTTTGCATTGATCTGCAACATGGTTTTCACGACGACACGTCCATGTTCGCCTCCATGCAGGCCGTGCATCAAGCTGGCTCGGCGCCTGGACTGCGCATCCCTGTGGGGCGGTTCGATCTTGCCTCACGCGCCCTGGACGCCGGGGCGCAATTTGTTATCGCGCCGATGATCAACACCGTGGCCGACGCGCAAGCGCTGGTTGCCGCTACGAAATATCCGCCGATAGGCGGACGCTCCTGGGGCCCAGCGCTGGCGCTTGAGCTTTTTGGTGCAGTGCAAGGTGAGTATCTGGCCGCTGGTAATGAGTTGGTGCTGTCGATTGCGATGATTGAAACCGTCGAAGCGCTGGAAAACTTGGATGCTATCTTGGCGGTTCCCGGTATCGACGGCATTTTTGTCGGCCCGTCAGACCTGTCGATCACGTTGGCGGAAGGTGCGCGCATTGAGGCAACAGCACCTCACGTCTTGGAGGCGGCAGCCGATATCGGCGGTCGCGCGAAAGCCGCTGGTAAGATCGCTGGTGTGTATGCGTTTGATACCGACAAAGCCAAAGCCTTCTTCGCCCAAGGCTTCACTTTTGCGGCAGTGGGTTCAGATGCCATAGCGCTCAAGGCCGCCGCTGCCGTTGGCTCGAGCATCTCTTAATTGTCCGAGAATACAAAGAAAAAGGGCGCCCAGCGGGGGAGTGCTGGGCGCCAAAACAAGTCTGTAAGATGATTTGTGAGGTCTCTTTGTTCAAGCCATCTGACTGGCTTGATAGGACAGTAGCGCATCGGCTCTTTCAGCCCGCTGAAGCAGTTCAATCAGATTTGAACAATTGGGCAAATTTTGAGCCTCGGCTTGTTCGTTGCTGGGCCCAATTGTGGCGGTCTGGCTAGTTTGTAGCCCGCGCGCGCTTCAACAATACCCCGAAGCGCAGCAGCCCCTCTGGCCACGGACCGTGGCCCGAATCAGGATTGATGTGGCCTGCATCGCCGGCGTCTATCAACTCTGAACCCCAAGCATTGGCGCACGATTCGGCAAATTCGTACCGCGCATAAGGATCGGTGCGGCTGGCCACGAGAAACGAGGGAACCGGCAATGGCGCGGTTGGCAACGGCTCAAAGCCGGTCAGCATCGGACCGATCGTGCTTTTGCCATCCAGCTCCGGTGGGGTGACCAAATAGGCCGCGATGACCGGCAACTTGCCCAACGTTTCGGCCATATGCGCGATGGTGAGTGCGCCCAGAGAGTGGCCAACCAGCGCCACCGGGCGCTCGCTTAAGAGGATCTGCTTCTCGACCTCACTGGTCCAATCCGACAGCGTAGGCGTTTCAAAATTGTTTTGTTCAACGCGGCGCGCATTGGGCAGTTTTTCGACCCAACCCGCATACCAATAGCTGTCATCGCCGCCCTTCCAGCCCGGCAAAACCAGAACATCGATATCTGAGATGGCCATAAGGTTGGCTCCTCTGGGTGGTCTTCTTGTGCTTAAGCGTTGAAAACGCGTGCGAAAATCGTGTCGACGTGTTTGGTGTGATAGCCCAGGTCAAACAGGTCTTCGAGTGCATCGCGGGACAAGTTGGCCATCACATCCTGATCGCCGGTCAGTTCATCAAAAAAGTCTGCGCCTTCGTGCCAAACCTTCATCGCGTTGCGTTGGACCAGACGATAGGCGTCCTCGCGGCTGACACCGGCTTGGGTGAGCGCAAGCAGAACGCGCTGTGAGTGCATGAGCCCGCCAAGCTTGTTCATGTTGGCTTCCATGCGATCTGAATAGACCAGCAGCTTGTCGATAACGCCTGTGAGCCGTGCCAAAGCAAAATCAAGCGTGATCGTCGCATCAGGCCCGATATAGCGCTCGACTGAGGAATGAGAGATGTCGCGCTCATGCCAGAGCGCCACATTTTCCATGGCGGGCAATGCGTAGCTGCGCACCATGCGTGCAAGACCAGTGAGATTCTCTGTCAGCACCGGGTTGCGTTTGTGCGGCATGGCCGAAGAGCCTTTTTGGCCCGGTGAGAAATACTCTTCCACTTCAAGTACTTCGGTGCGCTGAAGGTGACGGATTTCGGTTGCCAGCCTTTCAACGGACGACGCGACGACACCAAGCGTTGCAAAGAACATGGCGTGCCGGTCGCGCGGGATAACCTGCGTGGAAATTGGCTCGGGCGTCAGGCCCATTTTTTCAGCCACATGTGCTTCGACAGCGGGGTCAATGTTGGCAAAAGTGCCAACAGCACCCGACAACGCGCAAGTTGCGATATCAGCACGTGCAGCCAAGAGGCGCTGTTTGCAGCGATCAAACTCTGCATAAGCTTGTGCGAGTTTCAGGCCGAACGTCACCGGCTCTGCGTGGATGCCGTGCGAGCGACCTATGCAAACGGTCATCTTGTGCTCTTGCGCCCGCTTTTTCAGCGCGGCGAGAAGGCCGTCCATGTCCTCCAAAAGAATGTCTGCAGCGCGTGTGAGCTGCACGGCCAGGCATGTGTCCAAAACATCAGAGGACGTCATACCCTGGTGCACAAGGCGCGCTTCCGGCCCGACGATCTCTGCCAAATGGGTAAGAAACGCGATCACATCGTGCTTGGTCTCGCGCTCAATTTCGTCAATGCGATCAATATCGAAGGTGGCATTGCCGCCGCGCGCCCAAACGGCTTTCGCCGCTTCTTGCGGGATAACGCCAAGGTCAGCCTGCGCGTCACACGCGTGCGCTTCGATCTCAAACCAAATACGGAATTTGGTTTCCGGCGACCATATGTCGACCATCGGTTGGCGGGCATAGCGAGGTATCATGAGGGGGTCCTTAGTTAGCGGCGGCGGCGGCGCGGATGGCGCTCATGGCCGCTTGATAGTGGCTAGGATCATCAGGTGTTCCGCCTTTGAAGACCGAAGAACCTGCTACCAGCGCATTGGCGCCTGCCTCAACCACGCTGCGTGCAGTTTGCGGAGTGACGCCGCCATCGACCTCCAGAACGATATCCCGGTTGCCGATCATGGACTTAATTTCCGCAATCTTCGTCACCTGGCTGGCGATGAAGCTCTGCCCACCAAAGCCTGGGTTCACGGTCATCACCAGCACCAGATCGAGCAAATCCAGTACTTCAGCGATAGCACTGGCGGGAGTGCCGGGGTTCAAAGAGACGCCAGCCTTCTTGCCGCGCGCTTTGATGGCCATAAGCGAGCGGTGCAAATGCGGGCCAGCTTCAGCGTGCACGGTGATGATATCGGCGCCTGCATCTGCAAAGGCATCGAGATATGGGTCGCATGGCGCGATCATCAGATGCACGTCCAGCACCTTGTTTGTGTGCGGGCGGAGGGCTTCGACGATGGCCGGGCCGAAAGAGATGTTGGGCACGAAATGGCCGTCCATCACATCCAGATGCACCCAGTCGCATCCAGCTTGATCGATCGCCTTAACTTCATCGCGCAGACGCGAGAAATCGGAGGCGAGAATGGACGGGGCAATGATGAGATCGGTCATGCTGTTCGAGTGCGCCATAGCTCCGCAGGGGTCAAGAGGTGTGAGGTTGAGAACTCACATTCTTGGCGTGTTTGGTTGGAGCAGATTGGCTCGCTGGCGCCAAGCAAGTCTTAAGGAAGTCGTCTGACTTTCAACGGCGTGAGACAAGGCGGGGGCGCCAAGGTGCCCAATCCTTCGGATGTCGAAATGGCGTTGATCTGAACGCGCATTTGGATCTGGCCGGACAACCAGCTTGCCCTGCACCCAAAGCGCGCTCAGCCCCTAGCCAGTTCAGACGCCAACAGATCAGGCGTATGAGTTCTCAACCTAAGGGCTAAGCTGTGTGGATCGGCGTCGGCGGCGGGCAAGCTCGATGAACCAGGGCATGAAATAAATCGGGAATTGGCCCACGGCAAACCACAGCCAGGTGGTTTCAGGTATCGCCAATCCGAAGGCTGCCACCATCAACCCCATATTGCGCAAGCCGGTTGCAAACGCGATGGACATGGCTTGTTCAGCGGGCAGAAAAAACAGGGCGGCACGCATCACGGCCATTTGCGCGCTGGCAAGCGCGAAGGTCGCCACAAAAAGGCTTGCAACCAAGCCTGGCGAGGCAAGAATGGCGGGTCCAAAACCATCCATGACGGCAATGGCAAACACCAGCATGACCAGCACGTTGATGCCATCAAGGGTCGTTTGATTGCGCTCCAATCTTGCTTGCCCGATGAGCCGCTTAATAATGGTGGCGAGTATGATCGCGCCGGCCATAAAACCGGCCAGGCGTAACCCAATCGTCATGCCATCAAAGGGCAGGGCCTCGGCGGAGAAGAAAAGGCGCGCATGGAGCGTTGCGACAAACGGTGTTGCGGCCATGCAGAGAATGAGAAACGCCAGCGCTATCGCTCCAGGCAAGCGAAGAAGGCTGGCAAAAACGGGCACTGCTGTGATTGGCGGAACAGCCAGCGCGATGAACAGCGCCAAATAAAGCCCAGGGTATGACTGATCAAACCCGACAGCCTGCGCGATCCAGAACGCCAAGGCAGGCATCACCAGCATTGCGATCATGGTGGCGACAATGACCGGCAGGGGTGATTTGAACTCGCGGCCCACCGCGCGAAACCCGATGCGCAGAAACGCCAGCGTGAGCAGCGCCAGAATTGCCTCATCCAGAAAAGGCCTCATGGTCGCTGATAAAAACGGCAGGGCCGTGCCCACCAGCAGGCTAAGCGCGATGGCGAGCGTGCCGTGACGGCCCAAAAAAGTCAGCGGAGCGAAGAGAACATGCATAGGCGCGCTTTACGCCCGTTTTGTCACCGTTGAAAAGGGCGTGTTTGGGAGGGGAATGCTTAGGAAGCCTGCGTGGCAGCGTAAACCCCGCGCGCAATGGCGCGCGCCATGGTCGCGGTGGCGCAGGCCTGGATAAGTGCCAGCAGAGCCGGCTCTTCCACAGCAGGGTCTTCACCAACGGAGGCGCTGAAGACCAAATCGCCATCGAGGCTGGTATGGGCTGGATAGATGGCGTTGGCGATGCCGTCTTGCCCCGCGATGGCCAGGCTGTGGCAAGCGCGCTTGGTAAGAGCAATGTTGGTGATAACCGCGCCGATGGTCGTGTTTTGACCAGGTTTTGCCAAGGTTTTCATGCGCGGCGATGCGTCTTGGCACATTGCCGGCATGCTCAGCCCACCAAACTCACCATCCAGTTCGAAGGGCGCGGCGCGAAAGTGCGGGCCATCGCCAAAAAAGGGGCTGCCGATGGCATTCACCGCGACGAGAGCGGTGACTGCGCGCCCGCGCAAGGGTTCTGGGGCATCATTGCCAAACACGCTGGATGCTGAACCCAGTCCACCTTTGCCCGCGCCAGTGGTAGCACCGGTGCCAGCGCCGATGGACCCTGTTTGCGAGTCTGCATCGGCCGTTTTGAACGCTATGCTGCCCAGTTCACGATAAAGTGCCTGGAGATCATCAGGCTTTTCGCCGTTGTTAGCCAAATCGAACAGAATGGCCGCCGGCACAATCGGCACGTGGGAGGATCCTGCCTGGAAGCCCCGCCCTGCTTTGGCAAGCTCTGCCATCACGGGTTCTGCCGCCGCCAACCCAAACGCTGAACCGCCTGACAATACCAGCGCATCAATCTGCCCAACTGTGCGGCTTGGATCCAGAAGCTCCGTCTCACGGGTGCCAGGCGCCTGCCCAAGAACGCACACACTTGCCGTCGCAGGCGTGTCAAACACCACCACGCTGGTGCCCGTTTTGGCGTTTTCGTCGCTGGCATGGCCAACGCGTAGGCCTGCGATATCAGTCGGGCCGTTTGTCATTCCCCTATGCCACATGGCATTTTTTCCTTGTTCTGTGGCACGTTGGTGGTGTGGCACGAGCAGTAGGCCCTTGCGGGCCGGAACGCTTGCAGGTCTAAATCGGTGACGTCTGCATTTAACCCAAGGGATTCCATGCGCGAAGTAAAGCCTCTGTTGCTCGGAACGGCCTTTCTTTCCTTAGCTTGGTTCTTCGCAGTGCCGTCCAGTGCTCAGGATCAGACTGGCGAGCCAGATGCGCTGCATATCGGCGTTCTTGCGCCGCTGTCTGGCCCGTTTGAAGTTCTGGGCCGCCAAGTGGAGCAGGGCGTGCAATTGGCTCTGGACGGCCTTCCGGACGCATCGCACATCACTGTTACGGCAGTTGACGATGGGTGTGATGAGGAGCGGGGGCGCGATGCCGCCAACCAGCTGGTCGGTGCGCAGGTGGATGTGGTGGTGGGCGGTGTGTGTTGGCGCCCTGCCGTCTCAGCGCGCAACGTGTTTGCGTTTGCCGATATACCTTTCGTTTCCGGCGGTGTGCGCTACCAAAGTTTCACCGATGAAGCTGATGGGCCGGTGTATCGCCTAAGCGGTCGTGATGATGATCAGGCGCGTTATCTTGCCGATGCTATTCTCGACGGTTCGCTTGATGGCTTGATCGGTGGACCGGCGCGCAATCGCCCGCTGGTGCTGTTTTACACTGATGGCAATTACGGGCGAACCTTGGCGGAGGGCGTGGAAGAGGCGCTCAGAGACCAGGGTGTGACGCTGGCGCTCTATCAAGCGTTTGCGCCGGACGATGATCTGGCAGAGCTTGTCTCGTTGGTGCAAGCAGAAGGCGCAGGCCTTGTGATCCTGCTTGCGGGCCAGGCCGACAGCGCTTTGCTTGCCGATGCGCTCAACCAGCGCTTGCCGGATATGCCGGTGCTGGCAGGCGACAGCGTTATGACGTCGGAGTTTCGCCTGATGGCTGCTGATGGCGTGGAAGGTGTGGTTTTTGCCCGACCGACACCGTGGCGCTCCTTGGTGGATGAAGAGACTTTGGCAGCGCTGGAGGGCGACGATCTGGGATCAATGGCTGGGCTTATCTTGCCTTCCATGGCCGCCGCGCAAGTCGCGCTGCGGCTCGTCGAAGGCGATGGAGAGCCATTCCAGACAGTTCTCGGTCCGATCCGCTTTGATGCGCTTGGCGATGCCAATGTGCCGTCGTTCCAGCTTTGGCAGTGGCGTAATGACCTCATCTGGCCTTTTGACGGCACTCTGCCTGAAGGCGAGTCGCCCTCTATCAGGTGAGCGCAACCAGGCCAGGAAAGCGGTCCAGCATCCAGTTGGCCAAAATCGTATGCCAGCCAAGCAAGAAAGCCATGCCGGTCGCGACCAATAGGGCACCGGTTGCCCGCTCGATGGTTTGCATGTGATGGCGAAACTTGCCCAGAAAACGTGTGAACGGGCCAACAGCGAGTGCTGCCAGAATGAACGGCACGCCCATGCCGAGGGCATAGACCAGGAGCAGGCCAGCACCTTGGCCGACTGTTTCTCGGCTCGCCGCGACAGCCAGCACCGCTCCCAAAATAGGTCCGATGCAGGGTGTCCAGGCAAAGCCGAAGGCGAGACCCATCGCCAAAGCGCCGCCGAGCCCTGAGGTCGATTTCGGCCCTTCCATCTTGGCTTGGCGATAAAGCAGCGACCAGCGAAAAACCCCTAGGAAATGAAGACCCATGATGATGATGGCGATGCCGGCGATAATCGATAAAACAGCCGAATATTGTCTCAGCAAAAGGCTAATCTGCGTCGCCGTAGCACCAAGCAGCACAAACACCAGCGCGATGCCGACAACAAAGGCGGCCGCCTGGATTAGTAGAAATCTCGAAAGCTTGGCGCTGCGTTCTTCGTCGGCCAGCTCTTCCAGCGAGGCTCCGGTCATATAGGTGAGATAGGCTGGCACGAGCGGCAGGACACACGGGGAGAGGAAGGAGATCACCCCCGCGAGGAAAACAGCTGCAAATGTCAGTTCGCCGATCATACGGTCTTCAGCCTTATGGTACGTTGTGTCGAACCTTATCAGTAACGAGCAAGGCCCAACGCTGACCCTGATATGGCGCAAGCCGCGATACGTTGAAACCCCACCTCACGCGCTGTTGCAGTGTCGTGATGCCGCAAGAGCGCGCGTCATGTGTCGGTTATGCTATGTTGATGTCGTGTGAAGAAAATAGGTGGGGCGCCCAGATCTGGGCATGAGAGCGCCGTCCTGAAACAGCGCTAAGCGCTTTTCGCCAAAGGTGCCGCTGGTTGATCGATATCTTCGACCAACGGGGTTTTTGCGATGCGTGATCCAGAATCCACCAGCTCGTTGACCAAACCGACAAAAGCATCGGCCGTCATCTTCGCCGGTGCGAAGCCGATGGCTGTGCCATATTTCAAGTACAATCTATCGATCTCTGGTGAATGGCCCGCATAGGCCATCGCCCAGCCATCAAATAAACGGTCGCTGACCGGTTTTGCCTCAAGAATGACGATTTCAGAGTGGCGCTCGTCACCGACAATTTTACAAAAGGCCTGCGTTACCGCTTTACGATCACCTTCAAGCACTTGTGCGAAATAGTGGTCGTTAAAAACCAGGGCGCCCGTGATTCCAGCAGCCGGATTGTTCACGCTGGACTGTTGCATGATCTTTTTCACTTCAGCGCCAACCGGCAAGCCAAGGTCCTTTATGGCGTTTCGGCTGTAATAAGTGAGGCGAAACAGATACATACGCTCTTCTCCTGCCATGCACGGCGACGAAGAACCAAGTGTACTTCTTGAGAATTGAGAAAATCTAAAAATGGTTGCATGCGTTTGCATGCTCAACCAGAAATGCGTGCAATGTGCGGTGATACCTCGCTCTTGGCAGCTGTGCGGCAACGCTTGGAGCAGTAGATCACGTTGTCCCAGTCGCGATCCCATTTTTTGCGCCATGCAAAAGGTTTTTGGCAGACTGGGCAGGTTTTGGTGGGCAGGTCAGCCTTTTTGCGCATTTTGGCCATGGCTAAAAATCCAGGTCCAATTGATCGGCACTGGCCGGCGTCTTCTTAACCCAGGCGCGCCCTTGTTGCGGCGTGTGGCGGGAGGATTTGCGCGATCCGTGTTTGCGATAAATGGCGCGTTGATGATCGTAATACCCATCGCTGGCACGGATACGGGTGAGGCGTTGGCGCGCTGTGCGCGCTGCCGCAATATAGTCGATGATGGGGGCGGGGTAGGTTTCATCCAGAACAAAGCCCCGCTCGCGCGCTTCCAATGGTGACAGCGTCCAAGGTTCGTGCAGGGTACGGCCTGTCAGGCCCTCCAGTTCAGGCACCCATTGTTTGATAAAGGTTCCATCTGGATCTTGGTCGTGGCTCTGCTTGACGGGATTGTAGAGCCGCGGCGTGTTGATCGCCGTTGAACCCGACTGCATTTGCACCTGGGGCCAGTGAATGCCGGGCTCATAATCGGTAAAAAGCTGGGCAAGTCGTGTGCCCGTGGCGCGCCAATCCAGCCAAAGGTGATAGCTGGCAAACGCCATCAGCATGGCGCGCATGCGAAAGTTGATCCACCCCGTGGTCATCAGCGAGCGCATGCAGGCATCCACAAACGGAAACCCGGTGTTGCCGTTGGCCCAGGCTTCGAAAAGCGGGTCGCCGGCGCCTTGGGTACGGGCATCACGAAATGCGGGATGCAGATCGCGCCACTCCATTTCCGGTTCGCTTTCAAGCTTTTGGATAAAATGGCAATGCCAATGCAGCCGCGCAATGAAGGCCTTCAAGCTGCGTGGCGGGATCGGCTGATGATCCGGCGGTAAGGTCTTTAGCACTTTCAGATCGCGGTAGGCGCGCTGCACCACCTCACGCATCGACAGCGTCCCGTAGGCAAGGTGCGGAGAAAGTCTGGAACACGCCTCGGCAGCGCTCAGCGGGCTGGACATGGCACGCTGATAGGTGCGGGCGCGCCCTGAGGTCAGAAAACTATCGAGCAGTTTCAGTCCCGCTGCACGACCGCCGCGCTGGCGCTGCGGGCAGGGGTCATCGGTGAGCCCCAAAGTCTCAGTGGACGGCATAGGATCACTGGCGGCGTCCACGCAGTCGATGGTGTCGGGCAACGTGGCAATCGGCTCTGCCATAAACGCTTCCCATTGCCGCGCCCATCGATCTCGATTGACCGGGCCACGCACGACGCCGAATTGCGGGATTTGCGTCCACCCTATGCCATTGTCTCGGCACCAGCGCGCTACGGCCTTGTCGCGCTGGTATGTCCAAGCATTGCCTGTCTCTTCGTGGGACCAAAGATGGCGAATGCCGTGGCTTTTTTTGATTGTCTGAAGATGAGCAACAATTTTTCCGACGCGCACGCAAAGCGGGATGCCGGTTTCGCGCAGGTCTTCGACGCTTTCAGCCCAAAAAAGATAATGACGTGAGGAGGTTTCCGGCAATTTCCAATAATCTGATTCAACCACGGCCAGCGGCAGAACGGGGCCGCTCTGCGCGGCCAACGCCAGTGGTGCGTGATCGGCGGCGCGCATGTCGCGTTTAAACCAAACAAGCTCGATCATTGGGGTTGAACTGGTTCCATATGCCCTAGGTTACAGCTCTATCTAAGACACTGCGCGCATCCTGCCAGCGCAGCTCTCCTCTCAAGTGATAGGTGTTTTATGCCAACGCTCCGCCTCGTGCTTGGTGACCAGCTTTCCATGAGCCTTTCCTCGCTTGCCGACTGGCAGCAGGGCGATACGATCCTGATGTGTGAGGTGATGGATGAGGCGCAGTATGTGCCGCACCACAAGAAGAAACTCGCGTTCATCTTCTCGGCCATGCGGCACTTTGCGCAGGCTTTGGAGGCCGATGGTAAGCCGGTGCGCTACCTGAAGCTGGATGACGCGGACAATAGCGGCAGTCTTACTGGTGAGCTTGAACGGGCGTTGGGCGATGGCGCGCTTGATCGTGTCGTCATCACTGAGCCTGGTGAATATCGCGTGATGGAGATGATCCACAGCTGGCAGGATAGTTTGGACGTACCGGTCCTCGTACGCGAAGACACGCGGTTTTTCTCCTCACTTGGCCGCTTTGAGCGCTGGGCCGACGGTAAGATGCAGCTTCGCATGGAGTTCTTCTATCGTGAGATGCGTCGCCAAACCGGCTATCTAATGGACGGGGACGTCCCAGAAGGCGGGCAATGGAATTTTGATAAGGAGAACCGCCGAAAGTTGCCCAAAGATGTGTTGGTTCCTGACCGGTTGAGTTTTGAACCGGATGCCATCACGCAAGAGGTTTTGGCATTGGTGAAAGAGCGGTTTGCCGATAATTTTGGCGACCTTGAACCCTTTGGTATGCCAGTGACCCGTGATCAGGCGCTGCGCGTGCTCGATCATTTCATCGCGACCTGTTTGCCGAAGTTTGGCGATTATCAAGATGCGCTGGCAGAAGGGGAAGCTTTCTTATTTCACTCCACGATATCGGCGGCGATGAACGTTGGACTGTTGCTCGCTAGCGAGGCCTGCGATGCAGCAGAGACGGCTTTCAAGGCGGGCGATGCGCCGTTAAACGCCGTGGAGGGATTTATTCGGCAAATCTTGGGCTGGCGGGAATATGTGCGCGGGCTCTACTGGATGAAAATGCCGGATTACAAGGCGCTCAACGCACTGGAGGCTGACAGGCCACTGCCCGACTTTTATTGGACGGGTGAGACCAAAATGGCGTGCCTGGCCGATGCGATTTCGACCACCAGAAAGCATGCCTACGCCCACCATATTCAGCGGTTGATGATCACAGGAAACTTCGCGCTTCTGGCGGGCGTCGCGCCGGATGTCATCAATGAATGGTACATGGTTGTCTACGCCGATGCCTACGAGTGGGTGGAGCTGCCGAACACCCATGGTATGGCCATTTACGCTGATGGTGGAATCATGGCCTCTAAGCCCTACGCGGCTTCGGGCGCTTACATCGACAAAATGAGCAATCACTGCAAAGGCTGCCATTACAAGGTGAAGGTCAAAAACGGGCCAGACGCTTGCCCCTTCAACTTCCTTTATTGGGACTTTGTTATGCGCAATGCCGACAAGCTCCAGGGCAATCCCCGCATGAGTATGATCTATCGTTCGCTAGAACGAACGAGTGATGAGCGCCGCGCAGCCATTCAAAGTGACGCAGAGTCATTTTTCAGAAAATTATATACGGAACAAAGTGTTGTCTAATTAAGCTCGTGTGTCGCGAGATGTTAGAAATAGGGCGGGGCCGGTATGGATTGATGCGCTGACCTTAGGGCAGTTGCCCATCGCTCTTGGAGGTCCTGGAAATAGGGCTCACCGTGCTCGATGCGGGTCGACAAAGAGGTTTCCAAAGCATCGCGACGCATCGCCCACAGGTCGATGGGCATGCCAACACCTAAGTTTGAGCGCATGGTGGAGTCCATGGAGATCAAACCAATTTTCACTGCATCGGATAGGTTGGTCTTGAATGTGATGGCGCGATCGAGAATCGGCTTGCCATATTTGTGCTCACCGATTTGCAGGTAAGGCGTGTCTTCAGTCGCCTCGATGAAATTGCCTGCCGAATAGACCATAAACAGGCGAAGCCGACCGCCTTTCACCTGGCCGCCGACAAGCATGGTCACATCAAAGGCCATACCCATGCCCTGCGATCCGCCATTGTTCATGCGCATCACTTCACCAATCGCGCGGCCGATATAGTTTGCGGTACGAAACATGGTGGGGTGATCGTAGATGGTCTCCAAGATGCCGGTTTGCGGGTTTTCAAACCCGTCGCTCATGATCGACATCACCGCTTGGCTTACCGCTAGATTGCCTGACGTGGCGATGGAGATGCTACGCTCTCCTGGCTGTTCAAACCGGTAAAGTTTTTGGAATGTCGCAATGTTGTCGAGCCCGGCATTGGTCCGGGAGTCGGCAATCATCACCAGGCCGTCTTCGACCAGTAGGCCAACGCAATAGGTCAACGGGGGCAGTCCTTCATGCCGTCATCGGTGCACGAATCTGCTCCGATTGTTGCCACAACGGGCTAGAGTTATCCCGCTATTCGGCGCACCGCAATGCGCGTTTCGCGCTCAACGTCGCTGATACCGCCATAATGCCCAACTCTTGCGCTTGCGATGGCATGGTGATCGAGCCCAATAGCCACTCGGACGCTGTCTTCGCTGGGGCAGTTGCCTTCATGGGGGTCGAAAGCGACCCAGCCCAAATCATCGATATGCACTTCCGCCCAGATGTCGCGTGTTTGCTTATCTGTGATGTCCTCGCCCAACCAACGATAGCCAGAAACCAGCCGCGCGGGCATTTCCAAGCGTCGGGCGGTGTTGCAGAAGATTTCGGCGATCTCCGCGGCGCTGTTGATGTTGCGTTCGTCAAGCATTGCGCGCAATCTCGTGGTAGCCGCTGAACTGATCGCTTTGTCATCATCGACGCCTTTCTGCTGGTTTTGACCGTCTGCGCCACCCATTTGAGATTGCGCCTGCGCTTGCATTTGCGCCTGTTCCTGGGCTGCCTGCTCGTCGTCTTGGCTTGTCTGCGGTCGTGCTGCGTGAAGCGCATCCATCAAAGCATGCATCTGAGCCAGTTCAGGGCCAGAAACATCGGTCAGTGCGTTCATCGCTGTGCGCACCAAGGCGGCATCGCCCTCTGCATGGCTCTGCCGCAAAAACACGCCGTGGGGTACTTTGTCGGGTGCATCACGAACAATACCGTGCGTTTCGTCTGTTTCGACCTCGCCAACAGCGGTGATCGTTAGTGATTCCAAAGGGCCGTTAAGTGAGAAGCTGGTGACGATGTTGCCAAACGCGTCTTTGCTGCTCTCGATTTTACAGTCCGCATCGACGTCCACCGACCAGTCGCAGACATAGTGCCCGGTGTGGTCTCGCGGCGTAAGGCGGAGCACTTGAATCGTTCCCATGCTCGGTGTTGCATAGGTCAGGGTTTCTGTGTGGTGGACGGATAAACGCATGAAATTGCCTTGCTGGGCTGGCCACTAGAACAGGTACTGCTCGGCGATTGTGGCGCCTAGCTTATTGTTCTTGCCAATGAAGTCTTCGATGAATTCGTGCAGCCCGGTGTGGAAAATCGCGTCGATGTCACGATTGCGGAACTCGCTATGAATCGAACGCGCGGTGCGCTGCGCTTTTCCCTGCCGCCCGTAGTTTTTAGACAGGCTGTCGAGATGGCGGGTGACATTGCCGTAGCAACTTGCCAATGAGCGAGGCATTTTTTCGTTCAAAATCAATAGGTCAGCAATTAACCACGGCTTCAAGCTCTCGCGATAAACCCAGTGATAAGCGGTGAGCGCAGAAACCGATCGTAAGATCGATGTCCATTGAAAATAATCCAGCCCACCGCCAACGCGGTCACCTGCTGGCAGAAGCACATGGTATTTCACGTCCAAAATGCGTGCGGTGTTGTCGGCGCGCTCGATCGCGCTGCCAAGCTGAAAAAATGAAAACCCATCGGTGCGCAGCATTGTGCGGTTGGCGATGCCATCGACACTCAGCGCCACCTGTTTGACGAAGCGCAGAAACTCCAACAGCTCGCCACGCGATTGGCCGAAGGTGCGATAGCGTTTCAATTCGAGCCAAGCAGCGTTAACGGTTTCCCACATTTCGATGGTGATGGCGGTGCGTACCGAACGCGCATTGGCGCGCGCTGCCTCAAGGCAGGAACGGATGGAGGAGGGATTGGCTTCGGAGAAGGCCAGGAAATCCACCACGGTGCGTGCACTTGGCTCGCCGTAGCGTTCTTTGAAAAGCTCTTCCATCCCCGTTGCCAAAACGGCGGATTCCCACTCATTGGAAACCTGCTCAGTGCTGCTGCCAACATTGGAGAGCCGCGTTGCGGCCTCCAACAAACGGGCGATGTTTTCTGCGCGCTCAATGTAGCGGGCGGTCCAGAAGAGGCTGTCTGCGGTGCGGCTTAAAAGCATAGTCTGTCCCTCCTATCGCGCCAAAACCCAGGTGTCTTTTGTACCGCCACCTTGGCTGGAGTTCACGACAAGCGAGCCCTCCTTTAAGGCAACGCGGGTCAGACCGCCGGGTACGATGTTCACCCCATTGGTGCCCGAAAGCACGAAGGGGCGCAGATCGACATGACGCGGCGCGACACCTTCGCCGACAAATGTGGGGCAGGTGGACAGCGCCAGCGTTGGCTGCGCGATAAAATCGTGAGGGTTGGCTTTGAGTTTGGCGCGGAAAATCTCAATCTCATCTTTCGTTGAGCGCGGTCCAACCAGCATACCGTACCCGCCCGAGCCTGCCACTTCTTTGACAACCAGTTCGTCCAAATGATCGAGCACGTAGGCAAGCGCGTCAGGCTCGCGGCAACGCCACGTTGGAACATTTTTGAGGATAGGCTCTTCATCCAGGAAAAATTTGGTGAGCTCCGGCATATAGGTGTAGATAGCCTTATCGTCGGAAATCCCTGTACCCACAGCGTTCGCCAGCGTCACATTGCCTGCCAGGTAGGCCGTCATCAGGCCTGGAACGCCAAGCATAGAGTCTGGATTGAAAACAAGCGGATCGATGAAGTCATCATCGATCCGTCGATAGATGACATCCACGCGCTGTGGTCCCAGCGTGGTGCGCATGTACAGGACGGCGTCTCGCACAAACAGATCACGGCCTTCGACCAGTTCCACACCCAGCTTATCGGCCAAAAACGAATGCTCGTAATAAGCGCTGTTGAAGGGACCGGGCGTTAAAAGAGCGCACGTTGGATCGTTGCGCAGATTGGCCGGCGCAACTGACTGAAGGGCCTGCAACAGTTCGTCGCCATAATTGTCAACCGGTTCAACCGCGTGATCATAGAAAACCTCTGGAGCGATTCGCATCATCACTTCACGGTTTTCCAACATGTAAGAAACGCCGGACGGTGTGCGGGCGTTGTCTTCCAACACATAGAAGTTGTCGGCGTCCACGCGCACGATATCGACCCCGGCAATGTTCACCCAGATGTCACCTGGCAGTTTGGCGCCAATCATTTCGGGCCGGTATTGCGGGTTTTGGTCGATCAGATCAGCGGGAATGATTCCAGCTTTAATGCATTCGCGCGGGCCGTAGATGTCGGCCAAAAACGCGTTCAGCGTGTTGACGCGCTGTGTTAGGCCTTTTTCCAGATGCACCCATTCATCATGGGCAATGATGCGTGGGATGAGATCGAAGGGAATCAGCCGTTCTTCGGCATCGGCCTCGCCGTACACGGCAAAGGTAATGCCAATACGGCGAAACAGCATTTCTGCCTCGGCGCTTTGGCGTTTGAGGGCTTCAGGATCAAGGCTATCAAGCCAGGTGCGAACCAAGTCGTAGGGTGTACGGCATTGTGTGCCGTCCACGCTCATTTCATCAAATGCAGTCATCGCGCCCCATAATGATTGTGCTTGCGATCCCGCGCTTGGCGTTGCCAGCATGCGTGAGTGCAGCATGTTATGCAGGCGAAGTAAACGCGGACTGGTTCAAGCTCACAAACGCACTGGCTGGGTTTAGGTTCCAAAAGAAAATAGTTGATCAGTCGTTGGTCATAAGCCCCATGGCGCGCAGACTGGCATGACCCTCGCGCCCAACAATGATGTGATCGTGAACGATTACATCCAGTGCGGATGCGGCGTTGATAATCGTGCCGGTCATCTCGATGTCCGCGCGCGAGGGCGTCGGATCGCCGGATGGATGGTTATGCACCAATATTATTGCCGATGCTCCAAGCTCCAGCGCACGCTTGACCACTTCACGCGGATAGACCGGGGTATGATCAACCGTGCCTGATTGCAAAACCTCATCGCGCAGTAAGCGGTTTTTTTTATCCAGAAAGAGAACGCGGAACGCCTCGACCGCATCATAAGCCATGACAGCACGACAATAGCTCACCACATCTGACCAGGAAGAAAGAATCTCCTTTTGAGCCACGCTGCCCTGTGCCAGGGCTTCGGCGGCAGCGCGAACCAAAGCCAAGTCGTTGGCGGTCGCTTGTTTGATGCCGCGCACCTCACAAAGTCGGGTTGTCGGTGCAGTGAGAACATCCGCCAGTGAACCGAAGCGGGCAATCAAATCCTTTGCCAGTTGCTTGGTGTCGCGGCGCGGGATGGAGCGAAACAGAAGCAGTTCCAGTATCTCATAGTCTGCCAGCGCTTGCCGCCCGCCTTCAGCGAATCGGGTGCGCAAGCGTTCGCGATGACCATGGAAATGCGGTTTGTCGGGAATTTTATCGGGCATGCCTGTGTCCGACATTGACGAAGGAACCTTGGTCAGGACGCAGTTGCTTCCTCGCGCAAGGTCGGCGGCGCAAATAGGCCGCTGGGTGAGGCTGTGAAAATTTCGCAACCGTCCTCAGTTACACCGATGGAGTGTTCATATTGCGCGGAAAGGGATCGGTCGCGGGTCACAGCAGTCCAGCCATCGGAAAGGATTTTCACGTGTGGGCGACCCAGATTGATCATTGGCTCAATGGTGAAAATCATGCCGGGGCGCAGATCAACGCCTTCCCCAGAGCGACCGTAATGCAAAATGTTGGGGGGCAAATGAAACACATCACCAATGCCGTGGCCGCAAAAATCGCGCACCACCGAACAGCGCTCTGCTTCAGCATAGGTTTGAATGGCGGCACCGATATCACCGGTTCGGTTGCCGGGTTTCACGGCAGCAATGCCGCGCATGAGCGCCAGATAAGTGACCTCAATCAGCCGTTCGGGTGCGCGCTTGATCTCACCTACCGGGTACATGCGGCTGGAATCGCCATGCCACCCGTCAACGATCAGCGTGACATCGACATTTACGATGTCACCTTGGCGTAACGGCTTGGTGTTCGGCACGCCGTGGCAGACCACGTGGTTGATCGACGTACAGCTTGATTTGCCGTAGCCGCGATAATTCAGCGTGGCGGGCACAGCATTGTTGGCCAAAGCAAAATCCATCACCGCGTCATCAATCTCCTGCGTGGTGACGCCAGGCTTTATGAGATCGGAAAGCTGATCGAGGATGGTTGCCGTCAGGCGCCCAGCGCGATGCATGCCTTCAAAAGCCTCAGGGCCGAACAGTTTGATGGGCGGTTGGGTCTGCAGCATGGTGACTTAGATGTGGCTCCGCATGAAGAATGCGCGATGCGGTGACATCGCTCCTATTTGGTGTAAAAGCAGCCTCTCGAACCAGGCGCCGAGCGTGAAAGAGGATATTGCTTTGGTCACGATCGGGCAAACTTAACCGCAATTGGCTGCAAAAAGAAGAGCAGCAATAACCTGTAATCGCAGTGCAGCTTTGCCTGTAAAGCGACAGATCAAACCTTTTCCGGACCCCAAGTGACGCCAAACATTCCTACTATGAACGCATCGCCAGCACCTCTTTCGCAGACCTCCTCACCGGATTGGGGCGTCTACGCGCCATCAAATTGGGTGGAGCGGCTGCGGACGTTTTCAAGTGCACGCTCTGAGCGCTATGCCGGCAAACGGCTGGCATTTCTGGCCCGAAAAATGGCGTTGGCGGTTGTAAAAGGCCCTGTCGATGTAACCGTTTTTGGTCACAAGATGCGCATCGAACCGTTTGCCAACTTGGCAGAGAAGCGTGTGCTTTTTACCCCACAATATTTCGATCCAGTGGAGCGCGATCTGTTGCGGCGGGTGTTGCCGGGCGATGGAGTGTTTGTGGATATTGGTGCCAATGTCGGCGCTTACAGCTTTTTTGCCGCCTCGTGTATGAGTTCGGTTGCAAAGATCTTGGCCATTGAACCGCAACCGGATGTCTATCAGCGTCTGTGCGACAACATCGCCTACAATCCAGGTGTCCCGATTGAGGCGATCGCGCTCGCCGTTGCCGATGTTGATGGGCCAATTCAGCTGTTTGTTGATCGTGGCAATGCCGGCGAGACAAGCATGCGCCGTGTGCGCAGCGATACCCATTCGGCCAGCATGATCGAGGTGCAGGCCAGGCCGTTGGCGGCGATTTTGGCTGAGCGTAATCTTCCGCGTGTCGACGCTCTTAAGATCGATATTGAAGGCGCTGAAGATCTTGCGTTGGTGCCATTCTTCTGCGACGCACCTGAAACCCTGTGGCCGCGCCTGATGATCATAGAAAACAGCCCAGAAAGCTGGCAGACCGATTGCATTGCATTGGCGCAAAGCAAGGGTTATCAGGTGATCGCTGAGACCCGCCTCAACGTGGTTCTAACCCGTTAGGGCGCAACAAATTCCAACATCCCACAAGGCGTGATGGCCTCTTGGGTTACAGCGCAATCTAGCACCAACACCTCAACGCCTGCGTTCATGGCGTTGGTCAGCGCTGCGGCGTATTTAGGATCGATATCTGCAGCCACACTCATGGTTTTCGCTCCTGGCCATTGCGCGACGAACAGCATCACCGCGCGGTGCCCAACTGCAACCATAGCGTAGAGTTCGGCCAGATGTTTCGCCCCGCGTGCGGTGACCGAGTCGGGAAACTCCAAATGGCCGGCCGTGCGCATAAGATGCACGTTTTTTACCTCAACATAGGTCAGCGGCGCGTCGTCAGCTTCCAGCAGGATGTCGATGCGTGATTTTTCGCCGTACTTTTGCTCGCGCTTCAGCCTGCCGAAACCGCCCAAGCCGGGGACCAGTCCAGCGGTAATTGCCTCTTCGGCCAGCTTGTTGGGGTGCATCGTGTTGATGCCGACAAGGCACGGGTCGCCGGGTCCGTCCACCTGTTCCAACTCAAAGGTGTAGGCCAGTTTGCGCTTGGGATTGGGGGAGCGCGAGACAAATACCTGCGCACCAGGTTTGGCAAGGCCCATCATTGAACCGGGGTTTGGGCAATGCACGGTGATCGTTTTCCCGGCATCTGGGCCGCCCACCATCTCGACGTCGGCCAGGAAGCGTTTGTAGCGTTTGATCAGCCGCGCTTCAAAAAGGGATGTGGGAAACTGCATGCTTCGGGCTTGGCGGTGGCGCAGCGAAATTGCAAGCGTGATGCAGCAAGGCTAGGGATGCCGTTCACAGGAGAATGCGAATGACAGCCACGGCGTCCATGCTGGTGATTGGGGATGAAATCCTCTCGGGCAAAACCAAAGACAAGAATATTGGCGTGCTCGCCGATGCGCTGACGATGGTGGGGATCGATCTCACCGAGGTGCGAATTGTTTCCGATGAGGAAGAGGCCATCATTGACGCGCTTAATGCGTTGCGGGGCACCACCACTTATGTTTTCACGTCCGGCGGTATCGGACCAACCCATGATGACATCACCGCCGACAGTGTCGCCAAGGCCTTCGGCGTGACCATCGATGTGGACCCGCGCGCCTATAAGCTGCTCAACGATTTCTATCAGCGCACGGGCCGAGAGATGAACGCTGGGCGCGAGCGCATGACACGTATCCCCGATGGAGCTGACCTTATCGATAATCCCGTGTCCATCGCGCCGGGGTTTCGCTTGGAAAACGTCCATGTGATGGCTGGAGTTCCGTCAGTTTTTGCTGCGATGCTGGAAAGCGTTCTGCCGAGCTTGCAGGGCGGTGTGCCGATTGCCGTCAACACGTTGCCGTTTAATTGCGGCGAGGGGGATCTGGCCGAAAGCCTTGCTGCCATCGATGCGAACTTTCCAACGGTCGCCATCGGCAGCTACCCCAAACTGACCGACGGACGGTTTACCACCGAAATCGTGCTGCGCTCACGCGATGAAGCCGCGCTTGACGCCGCCACCCAAGCAGCCCAAAAGCTGCGCACCCAAATGAACGCCGACTAGCCAAGGACCGATCTTGTGAGCGACCCCCTCAACGATAAAGCCTTCCCGGTCTCCTGGGATCAGTTTCACCGCGACGCCCGTGCATTGGCATGGCGGCTGGCCGAAAAAGGGCCATTTGAATCGATGGTCACGATAACCCGCGGTGGTCTGGTGCCTGCGGCCATCGTTTGCCGCGAGCTGGGCATTCGCACCATCGATACCGTCTCCATCGCAAGCTATGATCATGGTGGTGTGGGCGAGCAGACGCAGGGCAGCCTATCGATCTTGAAAACCGTTTCCAGCAAGATTCTCGATACCAAAGGCACCGGTGTTTTGATCATTGATGATCTGGTGGACACAGGCAAAACCGCCCAAGAAGTGCGCGCGATGCTTCCAGAGGCGCATTTCGCCACCGTCTATGCCAAGCCAATGGGACGCCCCTTGGTTGATACGTTCGTGACGGAAGTGAGCCAGGACACCTGGATTTATTTTCCTTGGGACCTTGGCTATTCGTTTGTTCCCCCCATCGCCAAAGACGCTGGCGACTGATCGGGTGACCACGCTGCGGGCGTGATGGAATTGGTAGACATACGGGACTTAAAATCCCGAGGCCCTAGGCCGTGCGGGTTCGAGTCCCGCCGCCCGCACCACAGTCGTTCGCATAGCGAACGACGAAACACTAAGATCATAGCCAAGCGGCAGGCGTTTGCGCAGCAAATGCTGAGAGCGCTGGCGCGATGTTTTGTCCACCGCAGACGCCAAGCTCAGTCAACGTCTTTGTTTTCCGGGTTGCCCGTATACGTCCATCGGTAATCCGGTGGTGTGGGGCCTTTGTTGCGGCCGCCTTGCTGCATCTGCTCCCAGGCATGGGCAATGATGCCAACGGAGCGTGAGAGGCAAAAAAGCCCGCGTGCCAAGGGGCCTTCAAAGCCAAGTTCGGCGTAGATGACGGCTGTTGCGCCATCGATGTTCATCGGCACCGGCTTGCCCTTGCGGGAGTTGAGCACGGTTTGGATGGCGCGGCCGATGGCTGCGAACTCTCCGGTCACAGTGCCGTGTGAAGCCGCTTCGTCGACCAACCCAAGCAGTCGTGGTGCCCGTGGATCTTCGGGTTTGTGAAAGCGGTGGCCGAACCCTGGCACAAAGGCATTGCGTTCGCTCTGCCAACGGTCGATGGCCTGTTCGGCAGCTTTTTCCACAGGCGTGCCCAAGGCGACCAGGTGTTGCACCCAGCCGTAGAGTTCCACCGCTTGTTCACCAGCGCCGCCATGCACATCGTCGAGCATGTTGACTGCACTTGCCATGGCACCGTTCAACCCAACGCCGCAGGTTACGGCCATGCGTGCTGCAGCAATCGATGGGGCTTGCGGACCATGATCGACGGCGGCGACCAGCGCGCATTCCATTAGCTTGGCCTGCTGCGGCGAGGGCATGTCACCGCGCACCATCAGCCAGATCATCTGCGGAAACGTTACAGTGCCGATGAGGTCCTGAACCTGATGGCCACGCAACGCGATGCGCCCTGGCTCCATGTCGATGATCGCCGTCGACCACCAGTCGGAAACGTCACTCATGCTCTAGTCCTTCGGTTGCGCCATCGCGATGATGTTGCGGGCGGCGAGGTCGGCTTGCTCAGCATCCGACAAACCAAGCTCGGTGAGCAGGTCGGAGGTGTCGGCGCCTAGCGTAGGTGGGTTGGAGGAAAGGCCCGTTGTGCGGCCATCCATTTCGATGGGCAGGGCGGGCAGTTTGGTGGTCAAACCGCCAGGCAGCACAGTCTCCAGCAGCCTTCCTCCGGCATTGAGGTGCGGATCCTCGAACAGTTGTTCTGGCTTGGCGACGTGGGCGAAGGGAAGCTTCGCTCGTGTCGCCTTGTCGGTGAGTTCCGCCAGCGTCAGCGCGCCGATAATCTGTTCCATTGTTGGCATCAGCCGGTCGCGTGCTTCAATGCGCTGATTGTTGGTCGCGAGCGTCTGATCTGCGGCCAAACCGGGCTGATCAAAAACCTCGCAGAACCGCACCCAATGGCGGTCTGAGGTGATGCCGAGGAACACCCGCTCCTTATCGCCAGTCGTGAACTGATCATAGACCGCCCAGGCCGACACGCGCGCGGGCATAGGCGGCACGGGATCGTCGGAAAGCGCTGCATAGGCAAGATGTTGCCCCATTAAGAACATGGCCGATTCAAAGAGGTTGGAGGTGACCAGTTGACCCCTGCCGCTCGTTTGACGCTCGCGCAGAGCAGCTTGAATTGCGATAACGCCAAACATGCCACCCATAATGTCGACGACGGACGAACCAGCGCGCAGAGGTTGGCCGGGTGGGCCTGTCATATAGGCAAGGCCACTCATCATCTGCACCACTTCGTCCAAGGCGACGCGGTCCTCATAGGGGCCAGCGGAAAAGCCCTTCAGCGATAGATAGATGAGGCGAGGATAGTCTGTTTTCAGCCTCTCATAGCCTAGGCCCAAACGATCCATTGTGCCAGGGCCAAAATTTTCGATCAGCACATCAGCGGTCTTGATAAACCTCTTGGCAAGCGCCAGGCCCTCGGACGTCTTGAGATTGATCGCGACGCTCTTTTTGTTGCGGTTGAAGAACGGAAAATATCCGGTGCCAAAGCCTTTTAGTTTGCGGGTAGGGTCGCCGCCTGGCGCTGGTTCAATGCGTATCACCTCAGCGCCGAGATCGGCCAAAATCAGGCCAGCGGTCGGCCCCATAACCGTGTGGCCGAAATCAAGAACCCTCAGGTCGGCTAAAGGTAGTGGTTTTGGTGGCATGGAAGACCTCGGATCGCGGAACGCTCTCTGCCTATCACATTCGCGTGGTTCGGAAAGTCCAAGGCTAGCCAGCCTTTGGGAAGAGGCGCATAGGCACCGCCAACTCAAAAATCCTCTTCTTGGAGAACCTCAATGTTAACCCTTCACACTTGGAACACGCCCAATGGGCAAAAACCGGCGATCATGCTGGAGGAACTTGGCCTCACCTACGATGTGGTGATGGTCGATATTGGCAAAGGCGAGCAACATCAGCCAAACTTTCGCGCCATCAGTCCCAACGGGAAAATTCCAGCTCTGGTCGATGGCGATCAGACCATGTTTGAGTCCGGCGCCATCTTAATGCATTTGGCCGAAAAATATGGGCAGTTTCTGCCAACTGGCGGGCAAGCGCGCACCGATGCGCTGGTTTGGACCTTCTGGCAGGTTGGCGGCCTTGGCCCGATAATCGGGCAGTGGGGCCATTTTTCCCGTCTGGACGAAAAGCACCCTTACGCCATTGAGCGTTATTTGGCCGAGTCCATCCGCCTGCTTGAGGTGATGGAAGAGCGTTTGGCTACCAAGCCCTATCTGGCCGGCGAGGACTACACAATCGCCGATATGATGAGCTTCCCATGGGTAAAAGGCGGCTACAAATTTTTGAGCACGGCCTCACCAGACCGCCTGCCGCCTCTCAAAGCAACGCGGGCCTGGGTCGAGACAATCGATGCGCGCCCGGCTGTTCAAACGGCACTGGCGCGTCTGCAAAGTTAACGCCTAACTTCAGAAATCCGCCTCTGATCCAGCCTGCTTTGGCGTCGGAGGCGGTTCACATTTGGTTTCGCTGCATCTCTTCCTATGTTAAACGTACGTAAAACAACGTGCTCAGCGCGATGGTGCCGCACACGGGGAGAAGAAGCGCATGATGCAACAGGTGGCGTCGCCAGTGGACGGCGGTCGGGCGAACTCTGGATCCGTGATGGTCGGCAACAAATCCGTCACGCTGCCTGAACCAGGGCGAGAACCCTGGCGCAAGTCGCTGTTTACCGCGCTTTGCGATGCCCGTGCGCAGCATGGCGGCAAGACCGTTATCATCAATGATTTTGCCAAAACGTCGCTCACCTATGACCGGCTGACGCTGGGCGCCCTTTTGCTTGGCGAAAAGCTGCGTGACCTAGGGCAACCGGAAGCCCCGCTGGGCATTCTTCTGCCCAATGCATCGGGCGTCGCAGCTGTGTTCTTTGCTTGCCAGGCGATTGGCCGGGTGCCCGCAATGCTGAACTATTCCAGCGGTCTGCGGAGCCTCAACGCCGCGTGCGATGCGGCTGAGATCACGGTTATTGTCTCCTCGCGTGCCTTCATTGAGAAAGCAGGGCTTGAGGATCTGGTGGACGGCCTCTCCAAGCGTTGCCAGTTCGTGTGGACCGAAGATCTGCGCGCCAGCATTGGAACGTTTGACAAGATCAAAGGCATGGCGCGGCTGAAACTTGGATTGTCTGGTGTGCTTGGCCACCAGATTTCACCGGATGCTGTGGCTGTCATGCTGTTTACATCGGGCACGGAAGGTGTGCCCAAGGGTGTAGCGCTGACGCATGCCAATCTGCTATCGAATTGCTGGCAGTTCGACCATGTCATCGATCTTCGCCCCGGCGATACGTTTTTCACCGCGCTGCCGGTTTTCCATGCCTTTGGTCTGACGGCTGGCCTCATTGCTGGCATCGTGCTGGGTGTTGGCGCCTACTTCTATCCTTCGCCGCTGCACTACAAAGAAATTCCAGGTCACGTGCGCAAATCAGGCGCTAAGATCGTGGTCTCCACCGACACATTTGTGAACGGCTGGATCAAGTCGGCTGAACCGGAGGATTTCAAAAGTGTGCGCTTGATGGTGCTTGGTGCGGAGCGCGTGCGTGAGCAAACGCGTCAAATGTTTCGTAACAAATTCGATATCGAGCTGCTGGAAGGTTATGGCGCCACCGAAGCCTCGCCGGTACTGGCCGCCAACCATCAAGATGACAATGTGCCGGGCACCGTTGGCTATTTGATGCCAGGTGTGGAGCATAAAATTGAACCCGTTCCAGGGCTGTCTGAAGGTGGCCGTTTGATGGTGCGCGGGCCCAACATGATGGCAGGGTACGTGAAGGTGGACGCACCCGGTGTGCTGCAACCGTTGCCCGAGGGCTGGCATGACACGGGAGATATTGTTGATATCGATGCGGCGGGCCGGATCAGCATCAAAGGTCGTGCCAAACGCTTTGCCAAGCTTGGTGGTGAGATGGTCTCGCTCAGCGCCGTTGAAGCCTATGTTAGCCAGGTCTGGCCTGACGCGACCCACGCCGTTGTTGCGGTTCCCGACCCACGCAAGGGTGAAACGCTGGTTCTGGTGACCGAGAAAGAGGACCCGGACCTCAAAGAGGTGCGCGCCTGGGCCAAAGAGCACGGCGTTTCGGAGCTGATGCTGCCCAAAAAGGTGGTCAGTGTTGAGGAACTGCCGGTGCTCGGCACGGGCAAGCTCAATTACGGGGCGTTAGACGAGTTGGCGAACCCCGCGCGAGCGGAAGAAACAGCGGCTTAAAAGGCTAGGTTTCGCTGGCCTTCCAGCCATAAAGCCAGTCAAACCGTGCCAGCAGGCTTGAACCTGAACGAGCTTTTAGAACCGTGTTGCGGGCAAACGCCGCCGGGCCTGTGAGATGATAAATCTTGCCGTTGCGCGCTGCTTCGTTCCACACCCGCGTTACGCGCGGTTTGCGTGCCATTTCATAGCGTGCCAGCGCCTGATCGACTTGTGGGGTGGAGGTGAGCATCTGCGCCAAAAGCCAAGCGTCTTCAATGGCCATCGCGCCACCTTGGGCGACGAAGGGCAGCATTGCGTGCGCCGCATCGCCAACCAAGGCCACATGATCGTTGACCCAAGGATCAACCGGGTCAACGCCAAAAAGCGGCCAAGGCGTCCAGTCAATCTGGGCCTTCAATCGTTCGCGAATGCCCGAGTCCCACCCTTCAAACGCTTTGGCGAGAAGCCCAACGGGATTGGCCCGAATGGGTCGCGGATCATCGGCTTGCGCGATGGCAACAAGATTGCGGGCCTTGCCCGCGCTGATCGGATAATCGACCAGATGGGCCCCTGGACCAAGCCAAACCTTGGTTTGCGGGTTCACCTCAGGCACCTCTACCGGTTCTGTCGTTCGCCAGGCCACATACCCTGAGAATTTTTTGTGCGACGGGCTGCGCAAAAGGGCACGCCAGTCGGAGTGCACACCATCAGCTGCGATGACCAGATGCTCAGGGTTATGAACGTCAATGGTTGCACCAAGTTCGATGGTAATTTTAGGATGCGCTTCGCAGGCTGCCACAAGAACTTTTTGCAAATCGGCCCGGTGGATCACCAGATAGGGTGCACCAAAGCGGTCTTCAGCTTCAGCACCGAGCGGTATTTCGGCCAAAAGTTCACTGTTGCGACCATCGCCTATGGCGATGCGGGAAGGGGCAACGGCGTGCTTCTGAAGATCTTCCATAAGACCAAGAGCGCGCAGAATAGCCGTCGCGTTGGGCGAAATCTGGATGCCAGCGCCAACCTCATTGAAGCGTTCAGCTTTCTCATGGACGGTGCAGGCCACTGCGCGGTGGGCAAGGCTTAGCGCTGTTGTCAGCCCGGCAATGCCGCCACCGATAATGGGAATTGGGTCTTTGGAAACTGAGTTGGGCACCGACTCGCTTAGGCCGCGTTTTCGCCTGCCCAGACGCTCTCATTGGGTGACGCGCCGTGGTCGCCTAAGGCTTCGTTGTGCACGAAGAGCGTTGAGCAATAGGGGCAAACTTTTTCGTGCTCATCGCCAAAGGTTAGAAACACATGCGGATGGTCAAATGGTGGGCGTGCGCCAATGCACATGAACGAATGTGCGCCAACTTCGACCCGCGGAAGGCCATCGTGATTGTGGACATGGAGAATTGCCTTGTCTGCCATGGTCTGCCCTTGTTGGTCTGTGGTGTGAACTGCAAGCCGTCTAGCGCGGCTTTAAGGGTACAGCAAGCGCGCCATTTGTCGTTGACGTCGATCACTGGTACTGCGCCTGCCAAACCAATGGGGTGCGTCGATGCAAAGCTTTGATTCTGATGGGATTGAAATCGCTTACCGCGATGAAGGCCAAGGTGAGACGATTCTGCTCATTCACGGGTTTGCTTCCAACCATCAGATCAATTGGGTTGGCCCTGGATGGTTTGAAACGCTTGCGGGTGCTGGCTACCGCGTGATTGCGCTGGACAATCGCGGCCATGGGCAAAGTGAAAAGCTATACGATCCGGCATTCTATCCTTCGCGCGTTATGGCAGGTGATGCGCGCCGCTTGCTTGATCATCTGAGCATCGATCAGGCCATTGTGATGGGCTATTCGATGGGTTCGCGTATCTCAGCGTTTTTGAGCATGGATGCGCCGCAGCGGGTTTCCAAACTGATCTTCGGTGGTCTGGGCATCAACATGGTGCGCGGCATCGGTGGCGCGGAAAAGATCGCCCAGGCGCTGCGATCTGAGACGTTGAGCGCCGTTGAAGACCCCGGTGCACGCGCTTTTCGTGTTTTCGCCGAGCAGACGAAATCAGATCGAGAAGCGCTGGCGACATGTATCCTTGCCTCCCGTGATCCGATCACCGAAGCGGATGTGTGCGGTATCGACCACAAGGCACTGGTGGCGGTGGGCACGAAGGATGTCGTGTCAGGCGATGGCCAGGAGTTGGTCGATTTGCTGCCCAATGGGCAGTTCTTGGAGATCACCAGCCGCGACCACATGACGGCTGTGGGCGATAAAATCTTCAAAGCTGGTGTCTTGGACTTCCTGAAAAACTAGGGTCTAGAACTCTAGCGACCTCTGAAAAGCGGTGGACGCTTGTCCAAAAACGCCTGCCAACCTTCGGCATAATCCTCTGAGGCAAAGCAGGCCTCTGCGTCTTGTTTGGCGTGGTCCTCCTGGTCAGGATCTAATGCCGCAGCGACGGCGGAAATCGCTGCGCGCTGGGTGAAAGGTGCCCGCGAGAGGATGGTCGTGATCAGGCTGTCCGCAGCCTGATCAAACCTATCGGCCACCACCATGTCCTCCACAAACCCGATGCGCAGCGCGACGTCAGCGGATATCGGATCAGCGGTGAAGAAGAGTTTTTTGGTTGCGCCTGGACCGATCAGACGGACCAAATCACGCACCCCATCGACCGGGTAGGCAAGACCGAGCTTGGCAGCTGGAACAGCAAATTTGGCGGTGGATGACGCCAGGCGTAGATCGCAGGCTGCCGCCAAGCCAACCCCACCGCCAAAACAGAAGCCTTCGATCAGGGCAAGTGTTGGTGTTTTGGCATCGCGCAGGGCCGCAAACGCCGCGCCATTGAAGGCTTCATAGGCTTTGGCGCGATCCACATCCGCGCGGTTTTCCGCAAACTCGGAGATATCGGCGCCCGAAACGAAGGTGCCAGCATGCCCGCGCAAGGTGATGAGGTGCACCGATGGATCGTCATCCATCTGCCCGACAAGCGCCGATAGCTGCTTCCACATGGCCAAGGAAATAGCATTGCGGCGGGTTGGGTTGCGGATTGTCAGCGCGGCGTGCGCGCCCTTGATTTCACACTCAATGGTACCGACGTCATTGTTTGTTGCCATTGCTGGGCTATGCTCCCGCTTGGAAAGTCGTCACAGCCAGCTATAACGATCCTCACCATGAACAAACACAGCCATCCGAACGAGGCCGCAGATCTTTCGTCTGACGTGCCGTTGGTCATACCGCAAGATCCGATCTGGCGGTCCGTGCGCGACGACGCGCTTGCCGCGGTCGATCGCGACCCTGCAACAGCGCCGATGTTTGACGCTTTGGTGCTGCGCCACACGAGCCTGGAAGATGCGGTGATCGCCGTGCTTTGCTCGCGGCTCGCCGATGCATTCTGGGCCGATCAGGCGCTGTGCAAGCTGTTGCACGAGGCTTTGGAAAAGACGCCGGAGACAATGCAGCACCTGGCTGCAGATATGCAGGCCGTTTATGATCGTGATCCTGCCTGCAACCGCTATGTTGAGCCTCTGGTTTACTTCAAAGGCTTTCAAGCGCTGCAAGCGCATCGCTTTTCGCACGCTCTTTGGAATGAGGGTCGTCAGGACATGGCGCTTTATCTGCAAAGCCGGATGAGCGCGGTGTTTCAGGTCGATATCAATCCTGCCACGCGCATAGGCGGCGGCATCTTCTTTGACCATGCGACGGGCATTGTGATCGGCGAGACGGCGGTGATCTATGACAATGTCTCGATCATGCAGAATGTCACGCTTGGCGGCACGGGCAAGCAAGGCGGTGATCGCCACCCCAAAGTGCATTGCGGTGTTTTGGTTGGTTCCGGAGCAAAGGTTTTGGGCAACATCACGCTTGGCCAAGGCTCGCGCGTTGCGGCCAGCTCGGTGGTGTTGGACTCGGTGCCGCCCCTTGCGACCGTTGCTGGGATCCCGGCGAAAATCGTCAGCATGGCCAAGCCCAAAGGGCCGGATTGCATGCCATCGCTGAGCATGGATCAAACCGTGCCGCACCAACGCCATGTGGATAGTGGCTCGGGCATCTGATCAGGCAGGCTGACGGCGTTGCAACGCACCAGCCATCGCGCTTACATGGCGTTCACTTTCATTGATTTGCACACCCAAGGAGTAGGCTATGCAGGCCGAGGAACTATCGAAGCTAGAAGCCTACATGAAGCGGCTGTTCGACTCACCCACCATCACAGTGCGCGCGCGCCCGCGCAAAGGCGATTCCGCTGAGGTGTATGTGGGCGAAGAGTTTGTCGGCCTCATCCACAAAGATGATGAGGATGAAGACGATCTGTCTTACAATTTCACCATGGCAATTTTGGATTTTGATCTGAATTAGGCGTCCAAGCTCACTGGCTACTGACTGCCCTGATAGTCTTGGCTGGAGCGGGCAAGCATCAGCAAGAAGCTTAAAATGCTGTCGTCGAGTTCGCGCCATTGTTCCAACAGCATCGGCGAGAAGCGGTAGGTGACCGTCAAGCCGTTGGTAAGCACCACATCGCGGTAGCAGGTTTCCCAAACTGGTTCTCCGCCACCGGCGCAGCGGGCTGCAAAACCTGAACCGGTGGAGATGTCATACAGCACGGTTTCGTCCACATAGCCGGCTTGCGGGTCGAGCTGGCGACGCACCAGGCCTGTCGGTGTGTGCTCTACTGGACCAACAAACACCTCGCGGTAGACCGTGCCCAGCAGATCGGTTGTGTCCATCGCGCCATCGACATCGCTGATACCAACGAAAACGATGTTTTCGCGTGGCGTGGCGCGCAAGGTTTCCGCATCGCCCAATGGCGCCATGGTCGGCCAGGCCAGTGCCAGATCAATGCCCGGCAGAACGCCATTGCGATGCTGTTCGGCAAAGCGAAGATAGCCCGTTGGCACGCGGAAATTGATGCCACCCACCACGAGTTCATAGGAGGGCGCTTCACCGCGCTCGATGCTGCCTGTGGGAACGACAAGCCCCATATGCCGCAGACTGGCATGGCCGATGAACAGCGCACTTAAAAGCACGAGCGCGCCGGTCAAAAACGAAAACGGCAAAATCGCAAAACCGCGATTATGGCGCAGGAGTGGATGGTCAGCTTGGATCATGCCGTAAAAATACGGCGGTCTCGGTTAACACCTGGTTTACCATCCGGCACGCTCCTTGCGGTGTCCTGGTTCAAGCGCCCAGCAGTGGCGCAAAGTGAAACAGGACCCTTCTTCCATGAGCGAACCGCTTCTCTTCACCTATGCTGCTGCATGCGGCTTTGTTGTTGCTGCACTTCTGGCAACTGGATACCAGCTCGTTGCCAACCGGCCAGCACGTTTTGAGATGATGCGCGATATGCCGGAGGTTTCGCTGTTTGGCGCGGTATGGCGGGCCGTTTTGATCATCTGGGCCGCACCCTACATCATCATGCGCAACGCGGTGCGTGGTCGCTTGATCGAACGCCGCCCGCTTGGTTGGCTTTTCGCTAGCTTCTTTATCGCCTGCGTCTGGAGCATCTGTGCCGGCATCATGGTGCTCAGTTTTGCCGTTGTGATGACGTGACAGGCAGGCGCTGATCCCTGTACCGTTGCGCGACAGGTTCCAAGATGAGGCTCATCTTGGTACATTTTGGGGCGTTGAAACGAGGGGATGGACAGTGGCGCTGTATGAACTTGATGGTGTGCAGCCAGAGATAATCGACCCACAAAGTGTTTGGGTGGCCCCATCGGCTCGCGTGATCGGCAAAGTGCGGTTGCACCCTGGCGCCAATGTTTGGTTTGGCGCTGTGCTGCGTGGCGACAATGAGTGGATCGATATCGGTCCAGATACCAACGTCCAAGACATGGTGATGATGCACACCGATCCGGGCTTTCCGCTCACGGTTGGGCGCGGTTGCACGGTTGGACACCGTGCCATTTTGCACGGTTGCACGCTCGGCGATTACGCACTGGTGGGCATGGGCGCGACGGTGCTCAACGGCGCTTCGATTGGCAGCAACGCGATTATTGGCGCCAATGCGTTGGTGTCAGAGCGCAAAGCGATTGCCGAGCGTACATTGGCTGTTGGTGTGCCCGCCCGCGAGGTGAAAGACCTGGGCGATGGGGCGTGTGTCATGCTGGAAAAGTCCGCCGCGCATTATGTGGAAAATGCTGCACGGTTCCGCGATGGGCTAAAGCGTATCGACGAATAAGTCGCTAAGCGAAAGCGGCCTTTTCAGCAGCCTTTCTTCGCCCAATCCTTGTAGGCGACGTGCTGAGCGCTACTCAGCCGCCGCCTCGTTCTGGCGTTGTTGTTTGGCCCGGGCGCGCGCCACTTTGCGCAGGTCTGCCGCCTTGTCGTGCTCGTCCATGATCTCAGTGCCGAGCAGGGTCTCCAGAACGTCTTCCATGGTGACAAGCCCAGCCGTTCCACCATAGTCGTCCTCAACCAACGCGATGTGTGCATCGCGGTCCATCAATGTATCGAGAAGGGTGTCGAGGTCCGTTGCCTCTGACACGCGTGGAATGTCTCGGGTGAAGTTTTGCACCGATTCCTTGCCCTTGCCGCGAACAGCGGCCAGCAGCAGGTCGCGGGTCAGTGCGAAGCCGCGAACATCATCAATTGTTTGCCCGGTGACTGGTAAGCGTGAGTGTGTGAACACCTCACGTTCGGCCAAGACCTCTGCAACGGTCGCTTCGGCGGACACATATTCAATCACCGTTCGCGGCGTCATTACTTCATTTGCGGCGATTTCCGGCAAACGGAAGAGATTGGCGACCACGCGTGTTTCATCTTCTTCCACCACACCCAAGCGCTGACCGGCAGTGGTAAGGGCTGTGATCTCTTCACGAGAAACTTCTGCGTGCGTCGCGCCGCGTGTGAGGAGCCTGGTGATCCACTGGCTCATCCACACAAGGGGCAGCTGGGCGAGGATAAGCCAAGGCAGCACGCGCACCGCAAAGGGAGCCAGTGGCCGCCAGTAGGTTGCACCCAACGTCTTTGGGATGATTTCTGAGAGAATGAGAATGCCAAGCGTCAAAACGGCAGAGAATATGCCAACGCCAGCGTCATCAAACACCACCGCTGCCTGGGCGCCTGCTCCCGTTGCCCCAACGGTGTGCGCAATTGTGTTGAGAGAAAGGATGGCCGCCAAAGGCCGCTCGATATCTTTGCGCAAGCCTCTCAGCTTCTTCGCCAGCTTTGGGCGATTGTCCTCGGCTGCCTCAACAAAGGAGGGGGTGATGGACAAAAGCACCGCTTCAAGAATTGAGCAGAGAAACGACACGCCAATCGCGAGCACAACAAATAGGATCAGCAGGGTCACGGCGAGGCCTTATGATTGATATTAAACGGTTCGCTTCCTCATATAGCCTTGCATCCTTTTGCGCCAACAGAGCAACGTCAATAAAGGCGCCACCCAAGTCGGCTTTGGGCTGAGTGCGTTGTGTTTAACAATTTTACGCCACTCGCCAGGCGTTTGTAGAGCGATTACTCACTCAGCTAACGGGTGTTCTTCTTAGACTCGAATTGTTCCCAAACATACAAGCGACCTTTCTGCCGGGCGTCGGCCAACCAAAGCCTTTTTCGCACACCTGACACTTCCAACGAGCGATAAATCCCACCTGAGAATTTTGGCCAATCAATAGCCAAGCCGAGTTTGACCATTTCAGCGGAGAGGTCACGACCATCTTGCAGATAACATCGTGCGACGGTGCGGCCGTGGACATCCTGTTCAATAATCGCTGCCCGAATTTTTTGGCCTTTGCATAACGAAACCAAGGCCCATTTCGCATTCCTTCCGAACGGATGGTCTATCTCAGGTGCATCAATCCCAAACAAACGAATCTGAGTTTTTTCGATGACGATGGTGTCGCCATCGATCACGCGGGCAAAGCCGTGCAATACAGCTCTGATTGGTAACAGCTTTGCGCTTTTCGCGTCAAAAGGTCGATGCCATTCAGAACTTCTCTCCTGGGACGCTCTTCTCTTTGGCCGATTTTTCTTACGGCGGTTCCATTTTTTGTGGAACGAAACAAATATATATCCAGCAATTAGGGCGATAATTACTATTGTTTCCAACTAATCCAACCTTTTTGATTGCTAGCCAGCCAAATTTACAGAAATCTTCTGTAACTAGTCGAGATAATCGGAATTCATAAATCATAATAGGGCGAAATAGCCAATACTGGAGCCTCTCGAGAGAGCGAAGTATTTGTAATTCGTCTACATTCGCATCCCCGGAAAACAAGGTCCGAAACAAAAATGGGCCGACGCTTGGGAGGCGTCGGCCCGCTGGCCCGATCTTTGGGGACGGGGAGGGTGGGGACGTGACCGGACCAGTTTTCGATGGGCGTTCGGAGAACGCCAAACGGAAATGCTTAGGCGCGACCGTCGTTGATCGAGGCCCAAACCGTCTCATCAAACTCCGATTGGCGTTTGATGTACTGGTAAGAGGTCTCATCCCAACGCAGGACATTGGCTTCCTGGTTATCCAGAACGAAGTCACCGCGATCGGTTCGAACCGTCAGCACCGCATGGCCTTCGCCGGAGCGTTCGCGCACCACGGTGATGAGCAACGCTGAGGCTGGCCAGCCGCGCTCGATAAGCATTTGACGCTTCATCAGCACGTAGTCTTCGCAGTCGCCATACGTTGTCGGCATGGTCCAGACTTCTGGATGGCCGTAAAGCTCCGCGTCGGTAACCGGCAGAATGGTTTGGTTGACGTGCGTGTTGACGGCCAGCAAATCGCGCCAAGAGTTTTCGCTCAACTGAACGACGGTCGGCGATGCAGTGCGCTGCGCGCACGATGATGGTAGGCGCTGACACAGCTGAACATACCCTATTGGTGCGCTGGTAGCCCCCAACACTTCCATATAGGGCAGCTCCGCGTGAGCGACGCCCAGTTGACCTGCAAACATTGTGGTTGCAATAATCCCAAGAACTTTATTGCGCATGGAACCCCTCCTTGTTGTGGAGTGAGTTCTAGCAAGTGCGCTTTACTTTGTCGTTCAAGTGTAAATGGCAATCTTATTCAATATTATATTGTAATTATCGAATATTTTATTTGTATTCGACTTATATTTGAAATGCTTTTGAGGCGTGTTTGATAAAAATTTTAATCAATCCGGCCACAGAGCCGACGCGGCAAGGAATTGGGCCGATGCGCCGGCGCGCGATCCATCCCCCGATTTAGGTGGCATGGGCCGTTGGACCGGTGTTTGACGTGGTGAATTGGGTTATGGACGCCGCGTGATTGGCGCGCAATTTTTTGCAAAAAAAAGCCGCGCTCGCAGCGCAGCTATGGTTTCAATGCGGTTTTTGAGGGCCGCTGCGCACTTTTTTCGCGTGTTTTACGCTTGGTGCCGACCGGGACGCGTTAGCTGACGAAAGCGCCGGATGTATCGCCATCCTTTTGCACGGCGGCAAACTCCAGAGCGATACCATCCTCCAGATGGCGCACGACCCGAGCGCGCATATTGCCAAGGTGGATCATGGAATTAACCGCTGGTCGTACCGTTGTTCGCACCGCCGCGCCGGACAAAGAAATATCCATAACCGCGCATTGGTAGTCGCGCCCATCGGGCATGGTGAGGCGTGTGTAGGGATTTTCAACCGGCTGGCGGTCGTGACGGCGATCTTCCGGCAGATCAAGAATGTCTTTGTTTGCAAGGTAGGTCAGCTGCGAGGCAAGCTTGTCGCGTTTGCGCGCCGATGCTTTGATGTTGATGGCAAATCCGCCGCTGATATGACGGCTAATCGTGCCTTCTATGCGGCCGATATGATCGATGTAGGCAACGATGCGATCGCCAATGTTGCCGGTAACCGGAGAAACAATGCCCGCTCCACCAGGCGACATGTCAATGACCTGACACGGATATTCCTGCCAATTGGGTAGCATGAAGCGGCCAAGCAAGTTCACTTCCACGCGCTGAAAACGGCGGCGGTCGGCGGCGTGAGAGGAGGCTACTTCAAGTGCACTGGACAACATCGATACATCGCTTGAGCGTGGTCAATCGAATGCACCATGCCATCCTTTAAGTAAATGACGGCTAAACGCGACTGTAATGGGTGTGTCCTTCGCGAAGAAAATTGTACGCTTTACGTTACAGGGCCCCCGGCGCGACCACCTGCAATAACCCGAAAAGCTTGGCGGCGGGCGTTGGCGCGGGTTTCAGACACATTGGTGTCGCGCACCGAAATGCCGAAATCGCCTTCGATCAAATCATCTAAAGCCCGATCATCACCAAGCAAATCAGAATCCATAAGTGCATCTGCATTGACGGCGTGCCGTAGGAACGATGGCTGTTCGTCAGGCCAGATCAGACGCATTGACGTGATCTCTTGCCGTTCCACCGGGTGCAAACCGAGCCAATAATCGGAATCTGACGGCACCGCGATGCCCAATATGCGTGGATAGTCGTTACCGCCGTAACGCAGTGGTAGAAGCAGCATTTCAAAGGGCGCACGGTTGCCGCGTGCATTCACGCCATTGAAGCCAACAACCGCGGCGGCAGCATCTTCGCGAATGGCCAGCATCATGGTTTCGATCGCTTCGAGGTCTTGTTCACCCCAGAACTGGCCGAAGGAACGGCCTTTGAGTTCACCGCAAAAGGCCGCGCACAATGACGAGCCAGCAAGGCGATAGCGAAAGTCGGTTCCAGACACGTGCTCAAGAATGAACACATCGCTCAGCAATGATTTGATCGCGGCAGGCTCAATGTCGCGGCGTTCTGGGGCAGGGCGGCTGCCACGCAGGTCATCCCAGTACTGATAGAGGCGTTTTGTGCTAACCGATTTCATGACATCTCAACCGCTGTTTACTTTTGTGTCTCACTTGGAGACAGGCTCTGCAGGTGTGTTGATGCGTTAATCAGCACGGATCGCCATGAAATGCAGGCGGTTGTGATCATTAACCTTAACAGGGTGTTACTCTTGCCTCCGGCTGTGGATTGTCACACGTTAACGCCTACACACACCTTTGGTTTTCTTGGAAAAACCATCACATGGACGGGCGGTGTGCCGCGCATTTTGAAGGTTTCCAGACTCTCATTGGTCTGCGCGCCACCGAATTAGGGGATGTGACCAGCCGCTGGCGAAAGCCGGCGGCTTTTTTTTGCCGTTTGGGAACGTAAGGAGCGGTCGCATCGTGGCGCGCCCGATCTATATAGGAGGTGAGCGGTGGGCTGCCTTGATGGCGATCATCGGATCTTTTGGAAGACAGAAGGCAGGCGCTATGGAGCCGTTGAGACAATCTGGGCAGGGGGATGGAGACGGCCCGCTTTATCGAGCTCCGCCACCACCGCGCGAGCCAGCCTTCAATGTGCCGCCGCTCCTATTGGGGCTGGTTGTGCTGCTTGCCGCCGTCCACGGGCTGGTCACCTATGGACCGCGTGAGGTGGGCACTGAGATATTTCTCAACCTTGCCTTTTTCCCCGCCCGCTTGTTGGCCTCTGATGAAGTGCTGGCGCAGTTTTTTGCAGGACCGGCTTGGGCAGGCTATCTGACGTTTGCGTCCTATGGTCTGCTGCATGGCAGTTGGATGCATTTGGGCGTCAACGCGTTGTGGCTGGTTACGTTTGGTGCGCCAGTGGTGCGGCGGCTGGGCACGCAGCGCTTTTTGGCGCTTTTGGTGCTCGGCACGATTGCCGGAGCGCTGACCCATGTGGTGATCCATTGGGGCAGCGCCGCGCCACTGGTAGGTGCCTCAGCGGGTATCTCGGCCATTATGGGCGGGGCGGCGCGTTTTGTGTTCGATCCGCGTGATCGCGGCATGTTCATGGCATTGCGCCATCCAGAATTGCTGCGCGAGCGACCAATCCAGTCTTTGCGTGATTTATGGAGCAATCCGACGGTTCTGGTTTTCTGCGGAATGCTGATTGTATCCAACTTGCTGTTCGGTGCGATTTCCGTGCCGGGTGTGGACGAGGGCGCCAGCATCGCCTGGCAAGCCCATCTTGGCGGGTTTGCGCTCGGTTTTTTCGGATTTCCACTTTTCGACAAACGCTCGCGCGCTCGGCCAGTCTAAACGCTGCAACATGGTGACACGGCGCGTGATGGACCTACAACTTTGATGGTCTTGCCAATTTGGTGTTCGTTAGCGCATGCTCATGGTCCTGAAGCAGCAAAGTCAGATGCTGTCAGGTAAAGGAACAAGAACGCCAAAGTCTTAGAGGGGGATAGTATGCAAGTGAGCGCATTGTTGGCTGAAAAAGGCCATGAGGTTGCGACTGCCAACCCAGATACACCGATGATGACCATCATCGAAAGCCTCTCAGATAAAAACATCGGTGCCATCATTGTCACCAATGAGATGCATGGCGTGGCCGGTATCATCTCGGAGCGCGACATTGTTCGTGCTTTGGCGCAGCATGGCGCAACTGTCTTCGATCAGCCGGTGTCCAGCTACATGACGCAATCGGTAGTCACGTGTTCAGAGCACGAATCAACCCATGATTTGATGGCGAAGATGACGTCTGGACGGTTCCGCCACGTTCCTGTGGTGTCCGATATGCGGCTTGTGGGGGTGATCTCAATCGGCGACATCGTCAAAGCGCGCATTGAAGAGGTGCAGCGCGAAGCAGAGGCGCTGCGCGACTACATCGCGTCGAGTTAGACCAAGCAGATCAATCCTGAGATTGAACTTCGCTGACGTCGACAGGCGCATCATCCTGGTCGGCAGCATCGAGCAACGGCACGCCCATGGTCGTCGCGGCCTGGGCGGTGACGGCTGTTTGTTGCTGGGACGACACTGAGTTATGGGAAGACGTTTCCTCCGCTCTGACTGGAGCGCCGAAGGTAAACAGGGCGGCAACCAGGACGCTTAAAAGAGCTGATAGCGCGAGCACTTTGCGAAGTTCGTCGATCATGACATCTGATCCGTTGCGGCGGCACGGGGGGGTGGCCACCAGATTGCCAATGATCCTAAGTGCAAAGCATTTCTCTGCCGTTAACAGAGCGCTAAAGCAGGGGCTATTTTGTCGACAACCGCTCGGTGAGCGCAGCGATATCGTCCAGTGCGCGCGTGGTGGCGTCTCGTCCTGCAGCAATCGCCTCTTCGGCTTTGTGAAAATCAAACATGCTGATGCCGCCAATATGGGGGGCAATGGTTGCGTCTGGGGGGTCGCCAGCAAGTCGCATACGGGTCAACCGATCCTGAATAATGGTGAACGACTGCATCATGACAGCTGGAATGCTGCGCTTGGGAACTTTGCCTGTCTCTGTTCCAAATTGGCTGCGCAAAATCTTACGCACCGGATTGGCAAAGCCTGTTACATCTTTCCAACCAAAAGAGCCGTTATCATCGTTCGATAGAGATTCATCTCGCTCAAAATCCTCGTCGAAGTCGGGCAGGTCCGGAACCACGCCGCCATGGGGCATGGTTTCAGGCGAAAGGTTCACAGCAATCACCAGCCGTGCACCATAGGCCCGGCACACCGAGACCGGCACGGGATTGACCAACGCGCCATCGACCAGCGCACGACCGTTGATTGGTACGGGGTGAAACACACCTGGCAGCGCGTAGGATGCTTGCATCAGGCGAATGAGATTGCCACGTCGCAGCCAAACCTCATGGCCGGTGGCCAGTTCGGCGGCGATAAAAACTGTTCGGATCGGCAGCTCTTCCAGCCTTAAGCCTGCCATATGTTCGGCCAGTCGCGCTTCAAGTTTTGCACCGCCAACCAAGCCGCTGGAAAGCGGGGTAAGATCGACCAACGAGAAAACACGTCTCGCGGTGAGGCCGAGTGCAAAGGCTTTCAGTTCGGCAAGCTTGCCCGCACTGAAAGCGCCACCGGAGACAGCGCCGATGGATGTGCCTGCGATGACATCGGGGACAATGCCATTTTCGGCAAGCACTTCCAAAACCCCAATATGGGCCCATCCGCGTGCAGCGCCGCCGCCAAGGGCGAGGCCAATCGTCGGTCGCCCGTTCTTTTCAGCAGTTACAGCGTTGATCGCGTCAGGATCGGTAAGCGGCATGGCGGTGTTCTATCCGTCGCCATAAAGCGCTTGTTTGGAGACCAACGGTGTATCGTTGGTTCGCAATGTGAGGGCACCGTTTTCTGCTTCCACCACGCGGTAGAAGCAGGAGGCAAAGCCATTGTGGCAGGCGCTTCCGCGCCCCTCAACGCTGACGTCGACAATCACAGCGTCCTGATCGCAATCCACATAAAGCGCATGCAGTTTTTGCAGTTCGCCGCTCGATTCGCCCTTTTTCCAAAGCGTTGCGCGCGAACGCGACCAATAATGGGCATAGCCGCTGCGCAGCGTCTCGCGGATCGCTTCTTCGTTCATGTGGGCGACCATCAACACGCGCTTGGACCCATGGTCAATGGCGACAGCAGTTACCAGGCCATTGGCATCAAAGCGTGGCGCAAACTGCGTTCCAAACTCTTGGATTTTCGGATCGGCGGAAGGTGGGGAAAGGGACATGAAACAACGCGGTTAAGTTAGAGGTGGGACGTGCCGGGTAGGCATCCCGGCATGTCCCAGCAACCCTATCCGCGTACGAGCGTCAAGAAGCGCACCTGTTCATCGGCTTCCTCAAACACGCCGCTGAAGCGTGTTGTGATCGTTGTCGAGCCAGCTTTGCGGATGCCGCGCATCGACATGCACATATGCTCGCCTTCCACCATCACGGCAACGCCGCGGGGGCCTAGATATTCTTCAATTGCCATGGAGATCTGGGCGGTCATCGCTTCCTGCGTTTGCAGACGACGCGCATAGGCATCCACAAGACGCGCAAGCTTCGACAGGCCGACGACACCGGCGCGCGGATAATAAGCAATATGCGCCTTGCCGACGAATGGCACCATGTGGTGCTCACAGTGCGAATGGAAAGGGATGTCTTTCAACAGGACGATATCCTGATAGCCTTCTACTTCCTCGAACACGCGGTCGAGAATCTCGGCGATATCAGCGTCATAGCCTGAAAATAGCTCGCCATAAGCTTTGGCGACCCGTTTGGGCGTGTCGAGCAAACCTTCACGCGTTGGATTATCGCCTGCCCACGCCAGGAGCGTACGAACAGCAGCTTCTGCCTCCTCTTGCGAGGGACGGGCAGGCGCTTCCTTGGCCTGCGAAGTCTTCAAACTGTCGAGGATCACGTCCATGATGGTCTCCGGGTGGGATTTTTCCTTGGTCATTCTTACACCGGAAATTACGTATGTCATGCTCGGTTGGACCATTGGTCCTGCTATCGAGGTGAAGGCTTTCTGCCACGGTGCTGACAGTATGCCGCTCGCAAGCCTGATTGCATATGGATCAAATCGCTCTACATTCCAGGGTAACAATCCATCACAATGATTTGTAGGTGGCCTCGTTGGCCAGACATATCCATGCTTGATGATCTTTACAGCGCCAAACTTCTTGCTCTGTCAGCCAACATCCAACATTTGGGTCGCCTCGATGCGCCACAGGGCACGTCGACGCGCCATGCTCGAATGTGCGGTTCTGTTGTTACCGCCGATGTGGTGCTGGACAAGGATGGCGCGGTCGCAACCTTTGCGCAGGACGTGAAAGCGTGTGCGTTGGGGCAGGCGTCCGCTGCCGTTCTGGGGCAGGGCATTATTGGCGCATCCTTAGAAGAGATCACCACTGCGCGTGACGGCTTGCGAGCACTGCTTGCGGGCGAAGATGCCACCTTCGAGACGCGCTTTGCCGACTTATCGATTTTTGAAGCCGTGCGCGACTACAAAGCCCGCCACGCCTCGGTGATGCTGGCATTCGAAGCTGCCGCTGAAGCGATGGAGCAAGCCTGCGCTGAGCGCTCGCAGTCGGTCGCATGAGCAGGGCATCGTGAAAACGATCCTGCGTGGCTTCATTCGTTTCTATCAGCTCACCCTATCCTCGATCTTTGGCCGCACCTGTAGGCATATCCCATCCTGTTCATCCTACACCGATGAAGCGATAGCCACACATGGCGCTTGGCCAGGTGTTTGGATGGGCGCGGCGCGCATCTGGCGGTGTCGTCCGCTTGGCTCATCGGGTCTCGACCCGGTTCCTGAGCGCTTGAACCCTGCCGCGCGCTGGTATACGCCGTGGCGCTATGGGCACTGGACTGGTGCTCATATTCCAAAAGATCACCGGTTGCCGGACTAAGTCGCACTGATGATCTTACTTTTTCGCGCTTACCTGCACTTGTAGGCAGGAGTTGAGCCAAAGGAGCGAGACAATGCCCTCTCTTATCATGCCGGATGGATCAGAACGCGCGCTGGATGATGGCGCGACCGGTGCCGATCTGGCGGCCTCTATTTCCAAGTCTCTGGCCAAAAAGGCCGTTGCTGTTGCCGTTGATGGCCAGGTTGCAGACCTTTCCGATGCGTTGCCTGACGGCGCAAAGGTTGAGATCGTCACCCGCGATGACTCGCGTGCAACTGAGCTGATCCGTCATGATGCGGCCCATGTGATGGCTGAAGCCGTACAGGAGCTTTGGCCTGATACGCAGGTTACGATCGGTCCGGTGATCGAGAATGGCTTTTTCTACGATTTCTATCGCGACGAGCCTTTCACCACCGAAGATTTGCCGGTCATCGAAAAAAAGATGCGGGAAATCATCGCGCGCAACAAACCCTTCACCAAGGAGGTTTGGAGCCGCGAGAAGACCGCCAAGGTCTTCAAAGACAAGGGCGAGGCATTTAAAGGCGAGTTGCTCGACGCCATTCCCGAAGGTGAAGACGTCAAAATCTATTTCCAGGGTGATTGGTTTGACCTTTGCCGTGGTCCGCACATGGCGACCACAGGACAGATCGGCCAGGCCTTTAAGCTGATGAAGGTGGCTGGAGCCTATTGGCGTGGTGACAGCAACAACCAGATGCTGACCCGCATCTATGGCACGGCCTGGCAGGACGAACAGGGCTTGAAGGCCTATTTGCACATGCTCGAGGAGGCCGAGAAGCGAGACCATCGCAAGCTTGGTCGCGAGATGGATCTCTTTCATTTCCAGGAAGAGGGGCCGGGCACAGTGTTCTGGCACCCCAAGGGTTGGACGCTGTTTCAAAACCTCACCAGCTACATGCGCCGCCGTATCGGCAAGGATGGCTACAAAGAGGTCAACGCCCCGCAGGTGCTGGATAAATCGCTCTGGGAAACCTCCGGTCACTGGGGTTGGTACTCTGAGAACATGTTCGGCGTGAAAGCAGCCGATGCGCTGGTTAAGCCGGACGATGAAAATGCCGATCAGCGGGTGTTTGCGCTCAAACCCATGAACTGCCCTGGGCATGTTCAAATCTTCAAGCACGGATTGAAAAGCTATCGCGATCTGCCGATGCGTTTGGCCGAATTCGGCGCTGTGCACCGCTATGAACCATCCGGCGCGCTGCATGGACTTCTGCGTGTTCGGGCGTTCACTCAGGATGATGCGCATGTTTTCTGCACCGAAGATCAGTTGGAAGCGGAAATCCTAAAGATCAACGATCTGATGATGTCGGTCTATGAGGATTTCGGGTTTGAAGATGTTGAGGTGAAGCTGGCCACGCGGCCGGAAAAGCGTGTGGGAACCGATGAAGCGTGGGATCATGCTGAGGCGATCCTGAAGCGCTCACTGGAGCGGATGGCGGCCGAAGACCCGCGTATCAAAATTGGAATTAATGAAGGCGAGGGAACGTTTTATGGGCCAAAGTTCGAGTATACGTTGAAGGATGCGATCGGTCGCGATTGGCAGCTTGGCACCACGCAAGTGGACTTCAACCTGCCCGAACGGTTCGGCGCGTTTTACGTCGACAAGGATGGCGACAAAGTCCAGCCGGTGATGGTTCACCGCGCGATTTGTGGATCGTTGGAACGGTTCCTTGGCATCTTGATTGAGAGCTATGCCGGGCATTTCCCGCTTTGGCTCGCTCCGACGCAGGTTGTGGTCGCGACGATCACGCAGGATGCCAATGACTACGCTCGCGAGGTCTATGAGGCGCTTTTGGCCAACGATTTCAATGTCGAGTTGGACGATCGCAACGAGAAGATCAACTACAAGGTTCGCGAGCACTCACTGCAAAAAGTGCCGGTAATCCTTGTGGTCGGCAATCGCGAGGCAGAAGAACGCTCGGTGAATGTGCGGCGACTTGGTGTGAAACACCAAACCGCGATGAGCTTGGATGAGGCACTGTCGAGCCTGAAAGACGAAGCAATGCCGCCCGATCTTGCCCGATTGGCGTCGAAATAACCGAACGCCCGGCGTTTAAGTGCCGGGCGTTTTGTTATCCAGCTCTGCAAACGCTTCCTTGGCCACGGCCAGGGCGTTAAGTGCGGCGGGGAAGCCCGCATAAACCGCAATTTGTATCAGAATTTCAACGATTTGTTGGCGTGACAGACCAACGCGCAAACCAGCTTGAATGTGCACTTTGAGCTGCGGTGCGGCGGTCCCGAGCGCGGCCAAAGCGGCAATGGTGGTGATCTGTCTATCACGTAAGGCAAGGTCTTTTCGGCCATAGATATCGCCGAAAGCAAAGTCGCTGATGAAGTCGGCAAAATCTGGCGCAATATCGGCCATTGCATCTTTCACAGCGCCATAGGCATCGGGATGCAGCTCATCCAAAATGCGCTTGCCGCGCTCGCGGCGATGATCAGGCGTGTCTTTCACGAGGTCTCTTTTGGCGTTAAAGGACAAGAATTGCAGGCGGACCGTCCGCCAGATCATGCGGACTAAGGGCGGACGACAGGCGGACTAAGGGCGGACCGTCCGCTTTTTGATGCAGACCGTCCGCCAGACGATCGTTCTATTGGGCGACCAACTCTTCTTCGCGGTTGATGCCTGAGACGACAGCGAACTCGCGGCTGAACACCTGGCCGTCATGGCGGGCGATGATCGTATAATCGCCCTCGGACAAAACCATGGTCGGGAAGGCACCAACAAATTCGCGCACAATATCACCACCGGGGTTCAGCACACTCCAAGCGGTGTTGGGCAGCGCCTCACCATTGGGTTCGTTGACGAGCTTCAGCGTGATTTGCGCGGCGTTGTGGAACATCACCGCCTCGGTCAACTGTCCTGGCTCCACATCGATTTGCGCGCGCACAATAGCGTTCACATCACCATAGCGGCTGACGATGGTGTAGCGCCCGGCAGGAACGACCAAAACGGCGCGCTCATCGACATCGCGCACGAGGGGACGCGTGGTTTCAAAATCTTCCACCGATTCGGAGAACACTTGAAACGTGACTGCCTCGTTGGGCAGGAAATTGTCGTTGGAAATCGCGGCGCGCAACGACATGCCACCGGCATTGAGGTCAAACAGATCGGTCAATCCGCCTGGCCCAACCGTCAGTGGGCGCGACAGTGTGGCAAGTCCGTAGGAGACATGAACAATGTAGCTGCCGGGCGGCAGTTGGGCGTCCAAGGTGCCGCCCTGCGAGTTGAGAACCAGATCCTCATCATCAATCTCTTCATCGCCCAATGCATAGACCGTCCAAATCAGGTCGCGTTGCAAAAGCGGTCCGCCATCATTGAGCACAGCGGAAAACTGCACTGGCACGCCAGCTGCATCGCGATCCGGTGTTACGACTTCAAAACTTGGCTCGGCGAGCGGTGAAACAGCATTGGGTTCAAGGGCTTGTGGCGCTATTGCATCGACTTCAAATGGGTCGGGCGCAGGCTGTTCACCAGGGTTAAGTGGTGTGGAGACAATCTCAGCAGGGCGCGCAATCGGATTGGGGGGCGTTGCACGCACCGTTTCAGACTGGGCAAAGGCATGTTGTGTCGCAAGCATAACGCCTGCGCTGACCACCGCGCTCCAAAGCAAAAGGGCCGAAAGCCCGAAGAGGGTTGATTTGGCGTGCATGGTTCCGTTCGAACGACTGGGTATGGCGATTTCAAGATGGCGGAGGTACTGCATGGCATACACCACACCGCCAAGCCGACTCACTTGCCTGTGCAACGTGGCAGCACAGGGGTGTTTTGCCAAAGTGACCGAGCTGCTTCAAGGGCAAGGGAGAGGATAGTCGATGAGTGAACCAACAGCGCTGGACCTTCTGCAAACCAGACGGACCGTAACCGCAGCCTTTTTGGATGCGCCCGGGCCGAGCGACGATGAGTTGCAAACGCTGATCACGATCGCCATGCGCGTGCCTGACCACGGCAAACTTGCGCCTTGGCGGTTCATCGCGCTTACACAAGATGCCCGCCAGAAGCTGGCGCCAAAACTGCGCGCGCTGCGCGAGATCGATGAGCCCGAACTGCCGGTGGAAAGCCGTGACAAAGTCGATAGCATTTTTGTGCAGGCGCCGCTCTGTCTAGTTGTGGTCAGCACGGCGGCTGAGCATGTGAAAATCCCTATTTGGGAGCAACAGCTCTCCGTAGGAGCAAGCACGATGAACCTGATCCTGGGCGCGCATGCTATGGGCTATGCCGCGCAGTGGTTGACCGGCTGGGCCACTTACAACGCTGATGCCAAAGCGCTTTTCGGCGTGAGCGAGAATGAGAAGATTGCCGGCTTCATCCATATCGGCACACCCACCGCGCCGCCTACACAGAGACCACGGCCCACAGTGGATGATCATCTCACTGTCCTGTCGGTTTAGGACGCAGACATGTTTTACGAGCCAAGCAAAGGGCATCCCTTCGCCCACAATCCGTTCAAGGCGTTGGTTGCACCGCGTCCGATTGGTTGGATTGCCACGCGCAGCAATAGCGGCGTTGAAAACCTGTCGCCCTACAGTTTTTTCAATGCCGTCAGTGATGAGCCGCCGATTGTTGTGTTCTCTTCTGACGGCGAAAAAGATTCGCTGACCTTTGCCCGTGAGTCTGGCTGTTTTGTCGCTCACAGCGTGCCGGAAATCATGTTCGATGCCATGAACCAGAGTTCGGCAGCCTATGCGCGAGGTGTCAGTGAAATCGCCGCAACCGGCCTTGCCAGCGTGGATGCGCAGCGAGTGAATGCTCCGCGTCTGATGGATGCGCCTTCAGCTTTGGAGTGTGTGGTCACGCAGATCATGCAGCCGTTGGACAAGGACGGGACGCCAAGCCGCTACCACATGGTGTTTGGGCAGGTTGTGGGTGTGCATATCCATGATGATTACGTCACCGAAGACGGACGCTTCGATTCGATGAAAGCGTCACTGATGGCGCGCTGCGGCTATCTCGACTACGCCATCGCCAACACCATCGTTGCAAAACCGCGCCCAAAACGGCCTTAGACGCCGCAAATCACCCGCTATTGGCTGCTTGTTAAGGCCCCATTTACCATAAGGGGCAGAAACTGGCCGGAATTAGCGGGGTGGTTCGGTGCAGTCCTTTTTGTCCTTGTTTGGGGTTCCTGATGCGGCGCCAACGCGCCCAGCAGACCCATCGCGCGCGGCGGGTTCGCCGATGCGCATCGAACAGGCCTTCGCTTCCGCCTCTGAAACCACCGGTTTACCGTTCGACTTCTTCATGACCACGGCGATGCGCGAAAGCAGCCTGGATGTGAACGCTGCGGCCAGCACCTCATCGGCGCGCGGGCCTTTTCAGTTTATTGAGCAGACTTGGCTTGGCATGGTGCACGAGCACGGCGCCAGCCTTGGTCTTGCCCAGGAAGCATCTGGTATTGAGCGCCGTTCCGACGGTCGCTTCATCATGGATGACCCGCAGGCGCGCGAAACCGTGTTGGCGATGCGGCACGACCCGCAGCTTTCTGCGGTAATGAGCGGGCTCTACCTGCAAGAAAACGCTGCTGACCTGCAAAATGCGCTTGGCCGTCAGGTGACAGTGGGCGAGGGTTATGTGGCCCATGTGTTTGGACCGTCGGGCGCTTCACGCCTCATCTCCCTTTCTGAACAGCAACCCAACCGGGTGGCCGCCGATGTGTTTCCAACGCAGGCCGCCGCCAACCGTGGTCTGTTCTATCATCGCTCTGGCGAGCCTGTTTCTGTGCGCCAGCTTTACGATCGTCTGGTTGACGGTTTCCCCACTGATCCAGTGACAACGCAGGGCTTGCAGCGCCCAATGACCACGGCGGCTGCGCCAGTCGCGTCCACGCCGGTCACGCCCCGTGATCCAAACCAGCCTTTGTCGCTTGAGCCGGCTGGGTTTGATGCCTTGCCTGAAGCGGTTGCGCCTGACCAGTTTGCGCAGATGGGGCTTTTCTCGCCAGCTGGACGTGGCGCGGTTCCGTTTTTTGCTGCTCTTTATCGGCCAGACGGTGTGACAACGCCTGAAATCGCCGAAGATTTGGTGGCAACACATGGCGAGGCGCCAACCGGGAGCGCCCTGACAGATCGGCCTGCCGGTACAGTGCCGCCGAATCCGGTCGCTCACCCGGCTTATGTTGGTCAACCGCTTGATTTGGTGACCTTCGTGCAAAGCGGGCAGCTCACCAGTTCCTACCGCAACCCCGCCGGTATTCCTGTGGCCTCGGAGTTGGCGCCACCGGTATGATTGTCGATGCGTTTCTTGAGTGGTCACATAGCGCGCCGTGTGAGCGCCGAATTGAGGCAGCCGATGCCTTGGCGCGCTCATACCTGCATTCCAAATTGGACGAGGATGATCGGCGCAAGGTGCTGACTGGTCTGTTGGCTTTGCTCGATGATTCCAATGTGTTGGTGCGCGAGCGGCTGGCAAGTGTTTTTGCCGACCGACGTGACGCGCCGCGTGCTGTTGTGCTGCGGTTGCTGGATGATGTGCCGACGGTCAGCGCGCCTTTGTACGCGCGTTCGCCGGTTTTGCTTGCCTCGCACTTGATGGATGCGTTGTACCGCGCTGAACCACGCTTGGAAGAGGCCATTGCACAGCGTATCGACTTGAACGCCATGCTCGTTGACCAATTGCTTTCACGCGCAAGCGTGGCGGCCTGCAAAGCCTTGGTCAGCAACCCGCATGTTCAGCTAACCAGTGATGATCTGCACGCGTACATCGAGCGATTTGCTGGCGATGGGGAAGCGCTCGAGACGCTTCAAGCGAACAGGCGTTTGACGCCGGAGCACGAGTGCTTGCTGGTTGCATCCTGCGCGCAGGCCTACCAGGCGAACGAATTTGTCCGCGCTCTTGTGCCAGACAAGCGCTTGGAGCGGTTGACGAACGCTGCACGCGAGCGCGCCGTGTTGGATGTCCTGGCGCGCCTTGATCCACAAGCCTGCTGGCGCGCAACGGGAACCCTCCATAAACACGGTGTCATCACACCCGCCTTTGTGCTGCGGGCGGCGCTATCTGGTGAAATTTTGACGCTTGAGGCTCTCGTGGCGCGGCTTTGCGATGTGTCTATGGAGCGTGTGCGCAGTGCCTTTGTGCATCCGCGCCCGGTGGTGGCGGCCACTCTGTTAAAGAAAACCGGCCTTAGCGACAGCGTGCGCAGTGTCTTGTCGATGGGGCTGGTGCTTGCCCGTGAGCTTGCGCGGGCCGACATCGATTGGACAGCATCGTTCTTCGCCGAAACGCTCATTGAAGTCGTTGATCAGCGAAGCGCTGAAGAGGCGATGGATGAATTTGACGGCTTTGGATCGAGCGATGCAACGGTGGCTCTATGCCACAGCATTTCCGCTGACATCATGCAGGCAGACGCGCGCGCTTACAGTGTTGCAAGCCGTTTGCCTCAGGTTGGAGAGTTGGAAGACATGTTTGTCGAGGATGGCTCTGACGAGGCTCTGGCGATGACGGTCGATGCACTTGTTTGCGATGCCTTGGACGCCGATGCGGCAGACATGTCACATGATCGGCAGTTGGCTGCGTAGCGGCAACATCGACGGTATCGGTATGGTTGTGCGAGAAAGGCCGCTAAGCGGCCTTGGTGCCATCACCATGAACTTTGGCGATCATCTCCGCGCCAGCCTTTGAAAGCTCATCAGCCAATGTGACGGCGATGGTGTTGTCTTCACCTGCCTTTGTTTCGCGTGCGATGGCGCGAATGGCGGTGATGTATTTCTCCAAGAACGAGTCGGGAATGTCATGGTCGCCTTTGGCGTCCATGATGTCGCAGAACACGCCAGCGATCTTGCCCACAGAGGGAAATCCAAGCGTCGAGGCCTGGCCGCGCATGTCGTGGGCGGCGCGATACAATGAACCGCGTGCTTCGTCGGAAAAACCAGACTGTTTGCTCGCTTCCCAGATTTTCATCAGGCGTCGAACTTCTTCGTCCATCCAATCAGCAAAGTTGACCGACAAGAGTTTCACCGCCTGTTCGGCCTTTTCGATGGGATCGAATTTTGCGTCGCGACCGGTGAGCTTTCGCACCTTCTTCTGCAAGGTGTTGGGCGGCGTAATCGTTTCGTACGCGCCCGCTTCAAGGGGCTTACTCATGGTCTTCCTCACACTATCAACCCGACAGGCCGTGGGCATTGCTGCGCCAAATTAGCGGCAAAGGGTTTCCAGAGCGTTAGGCTGCACGTCAATGAATTACCTTCAGTGCAGCTCGCGTCACATTGTTGCTGATGCGTCAGTTTCTTGGCCGATGCTGTCAAAATCGTCTTCGCTAGGCTCGTCATGAATGTCGTCTTGGCGTCTTTTCTCGCCGGCATAATGCGGGTGGACGAAGCGACGACGGTCCGGACCAAAGAACGTTCGGGTGCGGATGAAGGGCCGTGGGTTGGCAACGCAGTTCTCTAAGCGCAGGTAGAGCTGCCGGGCGGAGATCGGTTTGCACAAAAATTCGGTCACACCAGCATCGCGCGCATTGATAACACGGCTGCGCTCAGAATAGCCGGAAAGCATGATGATCGGTGTATATGGGTTTTCGCTGTCTGGATTGCGCACGGCAGCCGTAAGCTCCAAGCCGTCAAAGACCGGCATTACCCAATCGGTGATGATGATATCGACAGCGTTCTGTTGGAACACCTCCAATGCAGCTGCACCGTCTTCAGCTTCCAAGATTTTCCGCACACCAAGGCCGTTGAGCAGCGAACGCACAAGACGCCGCATATAGAGCGAGTCATCGACGAGAAGGACGCTAATTTGTGAAAAATCGTGGGGCACGGCGCGCGCGTTTGTTGGAGCTGGACGACCTCCACCATCGCAGGCTGGCGTTAGGATAAGCTTAATTCACTTGGTTCTAATGCAATCACAAGGTTAGAAACCAGAAAATTGCTCGTTTAAGATGCGCTCTTCCAGCGAGTGATCGGGGTCAAACAGCATGTTGGCTGAGTCGGTCCGGCACTCGACGACATCGACGCGCACCACCGAGCGGGTTTCCTGCGCATCTGCCGCGACGGCGACCGGACGCTTTTCGGCCTCCAGCACGTCAAAGCGAACCTTTGCGATGGCAGGAAGAATAGCCCCGCGCCAGCGCCTGGGGCGAAACGGGCTGATCGGCGTGAGTGCCAACATGCTGGCCGTGATGGGCAGGATAGGGCCATGGGCGGACAGGTTGTAGGCGGTGGATCCGGCTGGCGTTGCCACCAAAGCGCCATCGCAGATCAACTCTTCCAAGCGCACGCGATCGTCGACCGAAATTTTCAACTTGGCTGCCTGATAGGTTTGCCGCAGCAGGGATACTTCGTTGAGCGCACGCGCTTCGTGCAGCACGCCATCGGCGTCCCAGGCCTGCATGGCCAAGGGATGAATGATGGTCGGGAACGCCGCACCCAGCCGTTCGATCAGGCCGTCCTCGGCATATTCGTTCATCAAGAAACCGACCGAACCCCGGTTCATGCCGTAGATCGGGATACCGGTGTTCATGAACTCGTGCAGCGCGGAAAGCATCAGCCCATCGCCACCCAGGGCGACGATAACATCGCAATTGCCCAGATCGTGGGTGCCGTAGCGCGTTTGTAGCCGTCTCTTGGCCTCCTGTGCGTCGGCGACGGAGCTTGCCATGAAGCCGATGCGGGAGAGTTTGGTCTGCGACATGGTAGGCTCAAGCTTGAGGACGTGACACGCGCTGAGGTGTGTCGCTTAAATGGCACTGTATGGCAAGAATGATTGCCGGTCTGGACAAAACCTGCCGGTCTGCCCTCGCGCTGTCATGATTGGTCGATCTAAACTGACCGCTCGCGGACAGTGTAATGTCTGCGCCTCCCGATTCGTACCCCCATTTGAGCGCCATGTTGCATGGCTCGCGCCTGAGGTCCCCTCATGTTCGCCTGGTTTGAGCGACGCCTTGATCCTTTTCCACCTGAGCCACCGGTGACACCGCCGGGAACGCTTGTGGCCTTTTGTGCGCACTACACCCGTGGTGCGTGGCCGGCCGTGCTGACGGCATCGGCGCTGGCATTCTTGATCGGCATCGGTGAGGTCTATGTTTACTCGTTCCTTGGTCAGGTCGTCGATTGGCTGGTCACCAGTGAACGGGAGTCGTTTCTTGCTGAGGAACGCAACACGCTGATTTGGATGGCGTTTTTGATGCTGATCGTGCTGCCAGGCGCTGTGATCTGGCAAACGCTGATCGTGCACCAAACGCTGCTTGGCAATTATCCCATGCGTATCCGCTGGCTGGCGCACCGCTACCTGCTTGGCCAAAGCCAATCCTTTTACGCCAATGAGTTTGCAGGCCGTGTTGCCACCAAGGTGATGCAGACAGCGCTGGCTGTGCGTGAAAGCATTTTGAAGCTTTTTGACGTGGTGGTGTATGTTGTCGCCTTCTTCATCGGCACGCTTTTTGTGGCGGCGTCGGCTGACCTTCGCCTGCTGATCCCAATGCTCGTGTGGCTGGTGCTTTATCTGGCCATCATGGCCTATTTCGTGCCGCGTTTACGCGATGTGGCGCAGATACAGGCCGACAAGCGCTCGGATATGACCGGGCGGATCGTCGACAGCTACACCAACATCACGACGGTCAAACTGTTTGCCGATGCTGGGCATGAGGAAGACTATGCGCGCGATGCGATGGACCCGTTTTTGCAAGCGGTGCATGCGCAAATGCGCCTATCGAGCCTGTTCAACATCCTGCTCTACTCGCTCAACATGCTGCTGTTGTTTGCTTTGGGCGCCATGTCGATTGGCTTTTGGCTGACCGGCACGATCTCGGTGGGCGCCATCGCGGTTGCGGTGGGCCTGGCGCTGCGCCTTAACGGCATTTCGCAATGGATCATGTGGGAAATGGCAGCGCTGTTTGAAAACATCGGTACCGTTTACGATGGGATGGCGATGCTTTCCACGCCACGCCTGGTGCAGGACAAGCCCGGCGCGCCGGCTATGCATGTGGATCGCGGTGAAATCACTTTTGAAAACGTCGCTTTTCACTATGGCAAGGATGGCGGCGTGATGGAAAATCTCGACCTCACCATTCCGCCTGGTCAAAAGGTTGGGCTTATTGGCCGCTCTGGCGCCGGAAAAACGACGCTGGTGAACTTGCTTTTGCGTTTGCACGATGTGGAGACGGGTAGGGTGCTGATTGATAATCAGGACATTGCAAACGTTCAGCAAGAAACGTTGCGGCGGCATATCGGCGTGGTCACGCAGGACACGGCGCTTTTGCATCGCTCGGTGCGCGACAACATTGCTTACGGGCGCCCCGATGCCAGCGAGGCGGACATTCGCCGTTCGGTGGAAATGGCGCGCGCGCAAAATTTTGTCTACGGGCTGGAAGATCAGGCCGGAAACAAAGGGTTGGATGCGCAAGTTGGCGAGCGTGGTGTCAAGCTGTCTGGCGGTCAGCGACAGCGTATCGCGATTGCGCGCGTGCTTCTGAAAAATGCGCCGATTTTGTTGCTCGACGAGGCGACGTCGGCGCTCGATACCGAGGTCGAGGCGGCGATCCAGGACAGCCTTTATGAGCTGATGGCCGGCAAGACGGTGATCGCCATCGCCCACCGTCTGTCGACGATTGCCGAGCTCGACCGGTTGATTGTGATGGATAAGGGCCAGATCATCGAAGATGGCACACATGAAAGCTTGCTTGAGGCTGGTGGGCTCTACAGCCAACTTTGGCGTCGTCAGTCCGGCGGATTCTTGACGGAAACCCAGCCAAAAAAGGTGGATGCGGCTGAGTAATTCTGGTCGATGTATTGCACGCCAATACGTAGGAATGCCAAATTTACACAGTTAATACGCTGTGGAACTGTTTTGCTGTTCTGCAAAGCGGAGAATATTTTGTCCAGACGCGCCCTGTTTGTCTCTATGGTACTCACGCTGATCGCCTGCCAACCGACAGTTGCTCAACAAAGCGCACCGACCTGCGAGCAGTTGAGATCATCGTCGACGCATCAGTCTCGCCCTGACGCTGTAAGAATGGCGTATCCAAACGCAATCTATGTTGGTCAAGGACGCCACGCGGTGGCTTTGGTGCGTGGTGGACGATTAGCTTGTGGCGCTGCGGCGCTGGATCGTAATGGAAATATTTTGTACCGACCGGGATAGCAGCGTCACTCCGACTGCTGCGGGAAGGAGTGGGTGGGTGATTAGGCCAAAGCCACAAATCAAATCCACCGGAGTGCAACTGGGCGGATATTGCTGATTGAGCGGCTCTCGGCATTTGCTGCGCGAATGCCTGCTGCCTGTTCCACCAATCGCTTCGCGATTGGCTATGGAGCGGGTAGCGGGAATCGAACCCGCATATTCAGCTTGGAAGGCTGCTGCTCTACCATTGAGCTATACCCGCGATCACTGTCGCAAGAATGGGCTTTGTACCACAGGCCGTCAATCTCTATCGCAACCGGATTGAACACCCTTGCGGTTGGGCTGAAAGCTCAGAGCAACAAGTATGCCCGGTTAGACCATATTTGCCGGCTCTGTCCCTTCGGAACAACCGCTAGCAGCCCAGAGCTACACGGATGTCGCTCCCAGCATTTGCCACTGCAAACACCTGGCGCGACGATGCCGCTTTCTTCAAAAGCGGCTTGGTGGAGGAGGCTGGATTCGAACCAGCGTACGCTAAGCGAACGGATTTACAGTCCGTCTCCTTTAACCACTCGGACACTCCTCCACGAAGCCCCTTGGCATGCGCCTCTTGCGAAGCCCGCGCGTTATCAACATTCGAACCTGCGCTGTCAATCCGTTCGCGCGACTGCTAACAGCGCGCTTCGACACTTTCTTATCGTAGACGAGCCAGCAACCCCATGAACGATGAAACCGGCCCACGCAAAGAAGCAGCAAAACCGCGGTCCAATTTCAAGCGATTGAAAGCCTCGCAGGCTGCCAAGAAAGGCGGCGAGACCAAAGCAGAGCGTGCCAAGCGCTTTGCGCCCAAGGCAAAGGGTCCAGCGCCGGAAATACCTTATCACGTACACGGGTTGCATGCGGTGCGTGCGGCGTTGGGAAATCCCAAGCGCAAGGTTTTCAAGCTGATGGCAACGCCCAACGCGCTACAGCGCCTGGAGAGGCAGCCGCATGCCTCTATTGAGGTGGAGACAGTTCACCCCAGAGCACTTGATGAGTTGCTGGGCGACGACACGGTGCATCAGGGCATTGCTGCGCTGATCAAACCGCTGCCCGAACAGCCGTTGGAAGCGCCGTTTCCAAAGTTTTCTATCGTGCTTGATCAAGTGACGGATCCGCACAATGTAGGCGCGATTTTGCGGTCGGCCGCTGCCTTTGATGCTGATGCGCTGATCACCACCACGCGCCATGCAGCGCGCGAAACAGCAACGCTTGCCAAAGCAGCATCCGGTGCGTTCGAGCTTGTGCCGATTCTCACTGTGCGTAATTTGGCCGACAGCCTGGAAACTCTAAAAGATGCTGGCACGTTGGTTATCGGTTTGGATGGTGAGGCGACGACGGAGCTTCCTGCCGCGCTCAAAGCCTTCCGCAAAGGGCCTGATCAACCTGTTGCGCTCGTTATGGGCTCGGAAGGCAAGGGATTGCGCCAGAAAACGATGGACACCTGCACCGCGGTGGCCAAGCTGCCGCTCACCGGTGATGCGCTCGCCAGCCTTAACGTCTCCAATGCGGCTGTGCTTGCCATGTATATTGCCCGTAGCAGTTAAAAATTGCATTGCCGGAGGCTTGCGCAGGCGATCTTGCCGCACTATCAGCGGTATCAGCGTGCTGGCATAGCTCAGTTGGTAGAGCACCTGATTTGTAATCAGGGGGTCGCGGGTTCGAACCCTGCTGCCAGCACCATTTTTCCTCTCTTCTTTGCGCGCGAAGCCTTTGACGTTCGGTCAATTGGCGCTGTCGGCGTTTGGTCCTAAGCTTCCTTCGCACTGTTCATTGGGCTGATGAGCGGGCTGGGTGTTGCGTACTGGGGCTGAAACTCATGAAAAAACTTATTGTTTGCGGTATTGCCGCCTTGGCACTGTCGGGCTGTGCGACGGTGACGCGCGGGACGACGAATGAGGTGCATTTCGAGAGCACGCCATCGGGTGCAACGGTTCTCACCTCGCTCCAGCAGACCTGCGTCACGCCCTGCATGCTCGAAGTTGCACGCAATCAGAGCTTCACCGCGACCTTCAATCTGGAAGGGTTTGAGCCACGCGTCGTGCCGGTAACCACACAAGTTGCCGGTGCTGGGGCTGCTGGGATGGCCGGCAATTTGATCCTTGGCGGTGTTGTTGGCGCGGTGGTCGATGCCTCGACCGGCGCGATGAACGATCATCACCCCAATCCGGTGATTGTGACCTTTGGCGAGGCGACAGTGCCCGCTGATCCAGCCGCGACATCGCCTGCAGCCGACCCTGCGCCACTGCAAACGGCACCTGCCAGCGCCGAGGCTGCGACGTCTTAACACGTCGCAACAGCCTTGTTGGCGGCATTGAGGGATAGTGCTGCGGGCTGAGGGTGGGCAAACCCCCTTGCACGTGTGCTCCTAAAGCCTTATGTGCGCGGCTCAAGCGTAGCGGTTCTTGTTACGCCTTTCCCTTAACCGCCCAGCCGAAGGAAGACCCGCCATGGCGAAAGAGAAGTTTGAGCGTAACAAGCCGCATGTGAATGTTGGCACGATTGGTCACGTTGACCATGGCAAGACGACGTTGACGGCGGCGATCACGAAGTATTTTGGTGACTTCAAGGCGTATGATGAGATTGACGGA
>JAVJSN010000003.1:0-252057 GCA_040219355.1 Hyphomicrobiales bacterium | reverse complement strand
GGTTGGTCCGCAGGACCAGAGCAAGAAGGGCTGCGGTTGGTCCGCAGGACCAGAGCAAGAAGGGCTGCGGTTGGTCCGCAGGACCAGAGCAAGAAGGCCTGCGGTTGGTCCGCAGGACCAGAGCAAGAAGGGCTGCGTGTGGTCCGTAGGACCAGAGCAAGAAGGCCTGCGGTTGGTCCGCAGGACCAGAGCAAGAAGGCCTGCGGTTGGGTCCGCAGGACCAGAGCGGGAAAACACCACCCTGGCCCTCAAAAGGCTATCTAAGCCAGTTTGGGATCACGACTCTAGGTGAACTGATCCATGCCGGGGATCTGCGCGATGATCTGCCCGACCACCTCATCGCCAGCTTTTTCGCGGGCAAAGCCGACCACTTCCTGTGTCACGCCTTGGATCTGGCCCATATCAAGCCCGGCGCTCATCAGCTCGCTGGCCGCTGACATCAGGCCGCCCGACTGACCACCCACAAGGCCACCAACAGCACCAGCCAGACCACCCAGGCCGCCTCCCGAACCACCCATCAAGCCACCCAGAGCGCCCGCCAAGCCGCCGCCAGTCTGGCCGCCTTCCGTCAGACCGGCCAACATCTCTTCGGCACCGGGGATCGCACCAAGGAGCTGGCTCACCGCATCATCTGGGCCTTCTTTGTTGAGGAACCCAAGGATCACCCCAATGGCCGTCTGCGCCGTTTGTTCATCGATGCCCACAGCGTCCGTGATGCGGCCAATCAGCTCTTCCATGCTCAATTCCTTCCTGTCCCGAGCGAATATGTTGGGCGCACCCTTGCGTCGCTCGACGCGGGATTTCAAGGCATTTCCTTTGGCTGGGCCTTGCATCCCAGGGCAAATCCCAAGACAAAGCGATACTTTGACCGGTCATAGCCCGATCCGCCGCCATTTTTTTCTAGCGATGAGACCATCATGTACAAAGACGATGCCATCTACCTTGGAACTGCAAGCTCCGATACCGACACGCCCGCGCCGCAACATCTGGCGCTAAAGCTGGCCAACCGACATGGGCTGATCACGGGTGCAACCGGTACCGGCAAAACCGTGACCCTGCAGATCATGGCCGAGGGCTTTTCGCGCGCTGGCGTTCCGGTGTTTTGCGCCGACGTGAAGGGAGACCTCTCCGGCATCGCAGTGGCAGGAACCAGCAAAGACTTTTTGGAAGCGCGGGCGCAGACCATCGGCTTCAAGGATGACTACACTTATGAGGCAACGCCGACGATCTTCTGGGATTTGTTCGGCGAAAAAGGCCACCCGATCCGCACGACGATCTCCGAGATGGGGCCGCTGCTGCTTTCACGTCTGATGGACTTGAATGAGACCCAAGAGGGCGTGCTCAACATCGCTTTCCGCATCGCCGATGAAGAAGGCTTGATGCTGCTGGACCTCAAAGATTTGCGGGCCATGCTGCTCAGTCTGGACGACCGCAAAGATGAGATCTCGGCCAAGTATGGGAACGTCTCCACCGCCTCGATCGGGGCGATCCAACGGCGCTTGCTGGTTTTGGAGGATCAGGGTGGCGCTAATTTCTTTGGCGAACCGGCGCTGAATATCGCTGACTTCATGCGCACCCACACCGATGGCCGCGGCATCGTCTCCGTGCTGGCCGCCGACAAGCTGATGAACAACCCGCGCCTCTACGCGACGTTCTTGCTTTGGCTGCTGTCAGAGCTTTTTGAAGAACTGCCCGAGGTCGGCAACCCTGACAAACCGCGGGTGGTGTTCTTCTTCGACGAGGCCCATTTGCTGTTTGATGAAGCCCCTAAAGCGCTGTTGGAACGTGTTGAGCAGGTCTGCCGCCTGATCCGTTCCAAAGGTGTGGGCGTCTATTTCGTCACGCAGAACCCGCTGGATGTGCCTGATGAGGTGCTCAGCCAAATCGGCAACCGGGTACAACATGCTCTGCGTGCCTTCACTCCGCGTGATCAGCGGGCTGTGAAAGCTGCCGCTGAAACATTCCGCCCAAACCCGGACCTTGATGCATTCGAGGTGATCACCCAGCTTGGCGTGGGTGAGGCGCTGGTCTCGACCCTTGAGAAGAAGGGTGTGCCGTCGATCGTGCAACGCACGCTCATCCGTCCGCCATCCTCGCGCCTCGGTCCTCTTGAGGATGATGAGCGCGCCGCACATATCAAAACCTCCCCCATCCTTGGCCAGTATGATGAGGCGGTGGATCGCGAGTCGGCCTACGAAATTCTCAAAAAACGCGGCGAGAATGCAGCTGCTGCTGAAGCACAGGCTTTGCAAGAGGAAGAAGAGCGCAAAACTCGCGAGAAGGAAGACAAAGAACGCGCCCGCCGCCGCGATGATTACGAGGATGATGAAGACGATCGTCGTTCTGGCAGTCGCCGCACACGTTCCGGCTTCGATATACCTGAATTTGGCCCGCGCAGCCGCAACTATGACTACGGCGAGCGTGAAAGCCGCCGCACCGAGCGCCGCACATCCTCGCGCTCAAGCTCCTCTCGCCGCCGATCAACCCGCCAATCGCCGACCGAAGCAATGATGAAATCCATCATGCGCTCGGCTGGCACGCAGATTGGGCGGGCCGTGGTGCGCGGGATTTTGGGCAGTTTGCGGCGGTAGGTCCCATAGAGTGCCACCCGCCGTCATCCCTGTGCTTGTCGCAGAGAAGACGGCGGGTGGGCACGCTGCTAACTCGGCGTTACCGGATACTTTTTGCCAAGATCGTCCAATCCGGCGCGGATAATCTCCGCGAGCACATCTTCGTCGGCATCGGACAGCTTGGCGAGGTAAAGGCATGCCTTGCCACGCTTGTGCTTGCCCAGGCGATCGAGCATCGGTTGCAATTCCTGATAGCCTGGCATGATGTAGAGGCTGAGATTGGCTTTGCGTGGTGAAAAACCGGTTGCTAGGAAATCACCTTCCCGCCCACTCTTATAGCGATAGTGATATTGCCCATAGCCGACGATGCTGCCACCCCACATAACAGGGTTCCAGCCCGTCACCCGACGAAAGAGCTTGTCGAGCGCCAGTCCATCTTCGCGACGTCTTTCCGGCTCGACCGCCTCCAAGAACGCTTCAACACTTGCCTCGTTCGCCTGCGTCTTGTTCTCTGCCATTTCTTATCCTCCGGTTCTGGAGCCGATTCTATCATGACCACTGTTTCTTCGTCACTCGATCCGTCGTTGCGTGCTGCCGACGCACAGTTTGAGCAAAGCCTTGAGCGCCTATTCGCGCTGCTGCGCATCCCATCCATTTCCACCGACCCGGCTTATGACAGCGAGGTCAAAAAGACCGCCGCGCACGTGCATGGCGAACTGGAAAGCTTGGGATTCAAGGTGACAACGCACACGACGCCTGGTCATCCAATGATCGTGGCCAAATGGGATGATGCGGCGAGCGATGGCCCGCGCGCTCTGTTCTATGGCCATTATGATGTGCAGCCGGTCGACCCGCTGGAGTTGTGGGATCGCGATCCGTTTGACCCGATTGTTGAAACCCGCGTCGATGGGTCCAAGAAGATCGTCGCCCGTGGCGCTGCCGATGACAAAGGTCAGATCATGACCTTCATCGAGGCCTGTCGCGCATGCATTGAAGCAACAGGCACACTTCCAATCCCGATCACCATCATCTTCGAGGGTGAGGAGGAGTCGGGCAGCCCGTCACTGCCGGCCTTCTTGGACGCCCATGCCGATGATCTGAAGGCCGATGTGGCGCTGGTCTGTGACACCAATATGTGGGACGCGCAAACGCCAGCCATCACCACGCGCCTGCGCGGTCTGTTCGGCACTGAAGTGGTGATCAAGGCCGCCGACAAGGATTTGCATTCTGGGCTCTTTGGTGGACCGGCACGCAACCCTGCCCATGTGTTGGCCTCCATCATCGCCGATCTGCACGATGAAGACGGGCGCATCACGTTGCCGGGCTTTTATGACGGCGTGGCCGAAGTCCCTGACGACGTTATGGCCAGTTGGAACGCGTTGGGCTTTTCAGCCGATGACTTCTTGGGTGCTGTCGGGCTGTCTGTTCCAGCTGGAGAAAAGGATCGCACAGCACTGGAACAGATGTGGTCTCGCCCGACGCTTGAAGTGAACGGTATGACGTCCGGCTACACGGGGAAGGGGTTCAAGACGGTTCTACCAGCCCAAGCCTCAGCGAAAATCTCCTGCCGCTTGGTCAAAGGCCAGGACCCAAATGCCATCCGCCAAAGCTTTGAAGCGTTCGTGAGCGAACGCCTGCCCGCCGATTGCACCGCCGAGTTCCATCCCCATGGCATGAGCGCTGGCATCGAGCTTGATGTGTCTGGTCCGGCGTTTCAAGCCGCCAAACAGGCGCTGACTGACGAGTGGCCAAACCCCGCATCGTTTACCGGTATCGGTGGGTCGATCCCCATTGTCGGCCAGTTTCAGGAGCGGCTCGGCCTTGATAGCGTGCTGGTCGGCTTTGGTCTGGCCGACGATCAGATTCACTCGCCAAACGAAAAGTACGAGTTGGAAAGCTACCGCAAAGGCATCCGCTCGTGGGTTCGCATTTTGCACGCATTGGCAGGCGTATGATGAAAGCCGTTTGCGTATTCTGCGGGTCAAACCCGGGCAACCATCCCGACTATGCAACAGCAGCCAAAGCTTTGGGCGAAGCCATCGCAAGGCGCGGTGCAACCTTGGTCTATGGTGGCGCGGAAGTTGGGCTTATGGGCATCACCGCCGATGCCGCCCTTGGGGCTGGCGGAGAAGTGATTGGCATCATCCCGCAGGCCCTGATGGACAAGGAAATCGGCCATAAAGGTCTGACCCGGCTTGAAGCTGTGGGCTCCATGCATGAGCGCAAGGCGCGCATGGCTGAGCTGTCCGATGGGTTTGTGAACCTGCCTGGCGGCACTGGGACGTTGGAAGAGATGTTTGAGGTTTGGACCTGGGGCCAGCTTGGTTTTCACAAAAAACCTATTGGAGTTCTCAACGTACGCGGGTTTTACAATCCACTGATGACGTTCCTCGATCATCAGCGCGATGAAGGGTTTGTCAAACCCGGTCTGCGCGACACGTTGCTTTCAGCCAATGAACCTGACGCGCTTCTCGATGCGATGGAGTCTTACCAGGCGCCCGTCGTCCAGAAATGGGTGGAGCGTGAAACGCTTTAACTTGGGTGTCAGTATCCGTCAGCAATCGACCATGATGCCCTCTCGCCATTGACCGCGCGCAAGGGCGGTTGGTCGTGCACATGGTTTTCCTCCGTCAAAAGGAGTGTTGAGGAATCCCATGGCTGCTACCGACAAAGACGAACTGCGCGCTGTCACAGAAAAAGAGTTTGCCAAACTCATCAAACTTCTCGACGGACTGGACGAGGAGTTGGCGAACCGGCTCGACGCGGACGACGGTGTGTCGATCAAGCAGGTGATTGGCCATCGCGTTCATTGGCTGGATCTGTTTTTCGGTTGGTACGAGGACGGCAAGGCGGGCGGGGACGTGCAAACGCCAGCGCCCGGGTACAAATGGAACCAGCTGAAGCCCTACAACGCCGAAGTCTACCAAGCAGCAGCACAGCAATCCTGGTTCCATGTCTTGAACGCGTTAAAAGAACGAAACGCTGCGTTCCTGGCCTTCATCGATGGCCTAGAAAACGATGTGCTCTACGCCAAGCACATTTATTCATGGACCAATGACTGGACGCTTGGTCGCTGGGCGGAATCCTCCGGCCCCAGCCATTACCGCTCAGCAGCGAAGTTCGTGCGCAAAGTAATGCGCCAAGCGGCTGGTTAAAGTGCAGCGAGCCCGTTCAAATCTGCCAACACGGCAGCCGGCGACAGGTCCAGATATTCGTCCGGCATGCCAGCGCGATTGATCCAAACGGTGCGGAACCCAAACGCTGTCGCGCCAGCAATGTCCCAGCGGTTGGAGGACTGGAACGACACCTTATCAGGGAACGTGCGGAATTCGCTGGTGGCCATATCATAGACGTCCGGATGCGCTTTGTAGGTGCGCAGTTGATCCACCGAAAGCAAAGCGTCCAAAAGCGCTCCGATCCCGGCGGCTTCCACGGCACCTTCCAGCATCGACGGCGAGCCATTGGACAGAATAGCAAGCTTCGCGCCGCCCTCCGATAGGGTGCGCAGCACTGCCGGCACTTCAGGATAACAATCAAGACGCGAATAAGCGGTCAGCAGATCATCGCGGTAGGCCCGGTCAACGCTCGGTACCAGCGCAAACGCGGTCTCCAGCGCCTCTTCGGTGAGCTGCCAAAAGTCCTTGTAGCGCCCAGCCAGCGCCCGCACCCAAGAATATTCCAACTGTTTGTCGCGCCAGATCTGCGAGAGCTTGGCTCCGTCCGGCCCGATTTGATCGGCATAGCGACGCACCGCCGCGTGAACGTCGAACAAGGTGCCATAAGCATCAAAGATATAGACCGGATAAGGCATGGAAAAGAGCTCTCTGAGCAGGGAGGAGGGACGGTGCGCAGTTCTAGGGGTGTGGGGTGCAAGGTCAAGCCTTGCCTATGGCTGATAGGCTTGCGAAGAAGAAAGCAACGCATTGCTTTCCTCTAGCCTTTGGCCACGCCATGAACCATCACGCACCCTCAACCAATCACAATCATGGCGCATCGCAGATGCCCGATTGTTGGACGTTTTTTGATGGCCGCTGGCAAAAGGGAAACACGCCCGTGGCCGGACCGATGACCCATGCGTTTTGGTGCGGTTCAACGGTGTTTGATGGCGGACGTATCTATGACGGCATCGCCCCTGATCTGCTGGCCCACTGCGCACGGGTCAATCGCTCCGCCGAGGCACTCAATCTGACCCCCACCATGGAAGCCGAAGAAATCATGGCGTTAGCGCGCCAAGGCGCGAAGAACTTCTCCGCCGACCAGGCGCTTTATGTGCGGCCAATGTACTATGCTGAGGGTGGTGGTTTCATGGGCGTGCCGCCGGACGCAAGCACAACGCGCTTCATCATGGTGCTGTTTCACGTAGATATGCCTGATCCGGCGGCGGGCATGTCGATCGGTGTGTCCAGCTTCCGCCGTCCGACACTGGAAACCATGCCAACAAACGCCAAGGCAGGTTGTCTTTATCCCAACAATGGTCGTGCGATTTTGGAGGCGCAGCGGCGCGGGTTCCAGAACGCGCTTGTGCTCGACATGCTTGGCAATGTTGCTGAACTTGCAACCTCCAATGTTTTTTTGGCCAAAGATGGCGTGGTGCGCACTCCCGCGCCCAACGACACATTTTTGAACGGCATTACCCGCCAGCGAGTCATTGGTCTCTTGCGCGGGGACGGCATCACGGTCGAAGAGGTGAAACTGACGGTGCAGGATTTCCGCGAAGCCGATGAAATTTTCTCCACCGGCAACTACTCCAAGGTCATGCCGATCACGCAATTCGAAGATCGCGAGATCGCGCCAGGTCCTTTGGCCGCCAAAGCCCGCGCGCTCTACATCGCCTTTGCCAATGACGGGTCAAACGCCCTGTGAGTGCGCAGATCATTAAAGCTGAGCGCAGCCAGTTGCTGCTTATCGATGTTCAGGAACGCCTGGTGCCTGCCATGCAGGACTCGGTCGGTGTGGTCGGCGCTTGCGCTTTTCTGGCGCAAGCAGCAGGCCATTGCGGCGTGCCCGTCTTTATCTCCGAGCAATATCCCAAGGGCCTCGGCCACACCGCACCTGATCTGTTGGAAGCCTGCACCCGCCCGATCGTGGTGGAAAAAACCGCCTTCTCTGTTGCGCAGGAAAAAAAGCTTCTCGACAAGCTGCGCAAGAAGCGCAGCGACCAGCGGCGCGATCAGATCATCATTGGCGGCGTCGAAGCCCATGTCTGTGTGCTGCAATCGGCGCTTGAGCTATCCACACTTGGCTTTGAAATCTTCGTGGCTGCCGATGCGATCTCCTCACGCCATATCGGTTCACGCGATATAGCCCTCGCGCGCATGGCCCATGCAGGCGTTGTGCCAGTGACCAGCGAAATGGTTGCATTTGAATGGCTCGGTGATGCCAAAGCCAAGGCGTTCAAGCCGATCAGCGCATTGGTCCGCGCGCGTTAAACCGCCCCCTTCCATCAGAATAGTCCTCCCAACCAGCCGGAACCTATTGTCGGCGTGGGGGTTGGGCCTTAAGTAATGACCCTAAGGCAAGGCCCGCTTCGGCAGGTCGTCGCCGTTCTTTATCTCAACCCCCGATTTGCGGAGACATTCCATGGCTTTCGAACTGCCTGATCTTCCCTATGCCTACGACGCGCTTGGCCCTTACATGTCGGCTGAAACGCTGGAATTCCACCACGACAAGCACCACCAAGCCTATGTCTCCAAAGGCAACGAGTTGGCGCAAGCCGCAGGCATGGCGGACAAATCGCTCGACGAGATTATGAAGGCGAGCTTTGGCTCCAACGCAGCCCTGTTCAACAATGCTGGTCAGCACTTCAACCACATACACTTCTGGAAGTGGATGAAACCAAACGGTGGCGGCACCTCGCTGCCAGGCGCGCTGCAATCGGCTATCGACTCCGATCTTGGTGGCTATGACAAGATGCGGTCCGATTTTATTGCCGCTGGCGTTGGTCAGTTTGGCTCCGGCTGGGCATGGATTGCCGTTAAAGACGGCAAGCTGGAAATCATGAAAACGCCGAACGGTGAAAACCCCGTGGTTCACGGCGCCGCGCCGATCCTTGGCTGCGATGTTTGGGAGCATTCCTACTACATCGACTACCGCAATGCGCGCCCGAAATACCTCGAAGCGTTCCTGGATAACATGGTCAACTGGGACTATGTGGCTGAGCTTTTCGAAGCGACACGCTAAAAACACAATGCACCCGTGCGTAGCGCCAAAAAATCGGTGCTACGTTCACGGGTTGTTAGGCCTCGCTGGCTAAATCCTTGCCGATGGTTGGGGAGCCTCACTACGCAAACAAGTCGGCCATCGTGCTTGACGACAACCCGCAGATGCGTGGCATCCTGCGCTCGGTTCTCAATTCGATGGGGCTGCGCTCGGTTTCGGAATATTCAGATCCGATAGCTGCCCACAATCACTTGGAAGGGAACCATGTCGATGTTGCCGTCGTGGACCTTGTCCTCAACAGCTCCATCAATGGCATGGAATTGGCGCTTGCCATTCGGCACAATCCGCTAATCGTCAATCCGATGATGCCCGTCATTATGGTCACCGGCTACGCCAGCGCATCGGTTATCAAACAAGCGATCAACTTTGGCGTGGATGAACTGGTCACCAAACCTTTTAGCGCTCGCGATTTGATGGCGCGCGTAGAAAAAACCTTCAAACGCCCGCGCACTTACATCCGCACTCCCTCGGGCTATTTTGGCCCGGATCGCCGCCGTCGCGCAGATCCGATGTATCATGGGCCAGAACGCCGCCAGGAGAATCTGGCCGATGTGCTTGATTCGCAAGGCAAAGCCGTGCGTAAAGCCATCAAGAAATTGCGCCCAGACCCTGTTGTGGAGAAGCGCTCGGTTGAAGAAGTCGTCTTCATGCTGGACTAGAACGCTCAGCGCTCTAAGCACTCCTTTATGCTGCTCTCTGGCGAATGCTCACCAGGATAGAATAGTATGACGCCGGGGCTTTTGATCTCTGCACCATCATCGGGCGCCGGCAAAACAACGATTACGTTGGGTCTGTTGCGTGCGTTCGCCGATGATGGTGAGGCGGTGCAGCCATTCAAGAGCGGCCCCGACTACATCGACCCAGCGTTCCATCGCGCCGCCTGCGGACAGCCCTGTTACAACCTTGATGGTTGGGCCATGGGCTCCGATCTCTTCACCGCAATGGCCGCCAAGAGCAGGCAAGCCGACCTCGTCATCGCCGAAGGCGCGATGGGCTTATACGATGGGGCCGAGAAACCGGGCGCAAGCGGGCATGGTTCCAGCGCCGAACTGGCCATGCATATGGGCTGGCCTGTGGTGTTGGTGCTTGACGTCGCCAAGCAGGCTCAGTCAGCAGCAGCCGTGGCTCTGGGCTGCGCAATGTTCAACCCCAATATGCCATTTGCTGGCGTTGTCTTGAACCGTGTTGCCAGCGCCCGCCATGAACGCTTGGTGAGAGCGGGGATGGAGGTGGCTGGGTTGCCCGTGTTGGGCGCGCTGCCGCGACGCGATGGCTTGAGCTTGCCATCGCGACATCTCGGCCTGGTGCAGGCCATGGAATATCCCGACCTGGAGCAAACCATTGCCGTGGCTGCTGATACCGTGCGTGAGCATTGCGATCTGGACGCCCTGCGCGCCAGTGCGAAGGCGTCACCACAGACGGTGGAAAGGAACCCACTTTCACCACCGGCACAGCGCATTGCCTTGGCGCAGGACGAGGCATTTTCCTTTTTCTATCCGCATCTTCTGGACGGGTGGCGGGTCGCTGGCGCTGAGATTATGCCGTTCTCGCCCCTTGCTGATGAGGCGCCCGATCCCACAGCTGATCTTGTCTGGCTGCCCGGCGGTTATCCAGAGTTGCACGCTGGACGTCTGGCGGCAGCGGGTCGATTTCTCGACGGTTTGCGACGCCATGCCAAAACCCGACCCATTCACGGTGAGTGCGGTGGCTATATGGTGCTTGGCAACGCCTTGATCGATGAACATGGCCACCGCCACGCGATGGCCGGCCTGCTTGGCCTTGTCACCAGCTATCAACAGCGCCGTCTTCACCTCGGCTATCGTCAGGCTGAGTTGTTTGCTGCCATGCCTGGCTTTCCTGCCGGCACGACTCTGCGCGGACACGAGTATCATCATTGCTCGATCATCGAGCAGCCCGACGCCGAACTGGCCCGCATCGCCGACGCATCGGGCAACGCGGTTTCTGAAACAGGTTCCTATCGCGATCAGGTGACGGGAACCTTTTTCCACCTCATTGCGCCTGGTGACTAAGCGTTCTGACTCTCAGGGGCGCGCGTTCATCCCAGCGACCGCAATGGCGAAGGCAAACACCTCGCCAATCTCATCCAAGCGATCAAACCGCCCCGCTGCACCGCCATGGCCAGCATCCATATTGGTTTTGAGCAGCAGGGGCGCGTAACTTGTTGAGAGAGCACGCAGCCGCGCCACCCATTTGGCGGGCTCCCAATAGGTGACGCGCGGATCGGTTAGACCGGCCAATGCAAAGATCGCCGGATAATCTTGCGCGCTCACTGCGTCATAAGGCGAGTAGGCTTTGATGCGATGAAACGCCTCTTTATCCGCAATGGGATTGCCCCATTCGGGCCATTCCGGCGGGGTGAGGGGCAGCGTATCATCCAGCATGGTGTTGAGCACATCTACAAACGGTACCTGCGCGATAAAGCCGCCGAATTTCTCCGGTGCCATGTTGGCCACAGCGCCCATCAGCATGCCGCCAGCCGATCCGCCCTGCGCAACCACTTTTCTTCCATCGATGATGCTTGCACCGACCAGATGATCGCGCGCCGCGATAAAATCGGTGAAGGTGTTCACCTTGTGCTCGGCCTTGCCCTGTTTGTACCAGGCAAAGCCCTTGTCCTTGCCGCCGCGAATGTGGGCGATGGCATAAACAAAGCCGCGATCCACCAGCGACAAAGCATTGGTTGAAAAACTGGCTGGGATCGAAATGCCATACGAGCCGTAGCCGTATAGCAGGCAGGGCGCCGACCCATCATCCTGATGATCAGCGCGCGTTAGCACTGTCACCGGCACCATAGCCCCATCATCAGCCGTGGCGAAGATACGCCGAACCGCATAATCGGCTGGCTTGTGGCCCGAGGGCACCTCCTGCACCTTGCGCACCGTTTGCTCGCCTGTGGCGAGGTCAACATCGATGGTGCTTTGTGGCGTCGTCGGCGAGGAATAGCTGAAGCGCAGCGTGTCCGTCGTGTACTCGTAATTGGTGCCTATGCCCAATGCGTAGGCCTCTTCATCGAAAGCAACGGCCTCCACCGCCCCATCGCCGTTGCGATAGCAAAGCCGTGGCAGCCCGTTCGCGCGCTCCAACCAGACCAACCAGCTTTCAAAAGCCATATGACTGAGGATCAGGCGCCCAGGCTTATGAGCAATCAAGTCGCTCCAATTGCCTCGGCTCAACGCAGACAACGGCGTTGTGACGATCTTGAAGTCCTCAGCGCCATCGGCATTGGTCAGGATGATCAGCGCTTCGCCTTGGTCCTCAACGGAATATTCGTGTCCAACTTCGCGTGGAGACACACACATTAGGCGGGCATTGGCATCGTGCAGATCGAGCAGCCACACTTCGCTGGTCTGATGGTCATGGCAATCGATGACCAAAAACCGGCCCGATTGGGTGCGACCGACGCCGACAAAAAAACCGGAGTCTTTCTCCTCATAGATCAACTCATCGCTGGCTGGATCAGCACCCAACCGATGGCGAAACACCTTGGAAGGGCGGTGATTGTCATCAAGCCGGGTGTAGAAAACGCTTTGGCCGTCGGCGGACCAAGCACCGCCGCTGCTGGTTTCCTCAATTGTGTCCGGCAGATCCTCGCCACTGGTCAAATCGCGGATGCGCAGCGTGTATTTTTCCGAACCCTTGTCGTCAGCCGACCAGGCCATCAGCCTGTGATCATCGCTATGCGATGCACCGCCAAAACGGAAATAGGCTTTGCCTTCAGCCAGGTGATCGCCGTCGAGCAGAACACTCTCCTGGTCGCCATCACGTGGCTGGCGCACGAAAAGCGGATGCTGCCCACCATCGCGATAGCGCGTACCATAGGCGTACGCCCCATCCGGTGCAGGCACCGAGGCATCATCCTCTTTGATACGCCCGCGCATCTCCTTTACCAGCGTTTCTTTCAATGACTGCAACGGCGCAAGCGCCGCTTCGGCATAGGCGTTTTCTGCTTCCAGATGCGCTCGAATATCCGCTGCCAGCGTCTCCGGTTTGCGCATCACCTCCTGCCAATTGTCAGCGCGAAGCCAGGCATAGGGGTCGCTGAGTGCGACCCCGTGGATGGTACGCTCAGTCGGGCGTTGCTCCGCTTCAGGCGCGGGAAGGGCGGGGGCGGTAAAGGTCACGCTGATCTCGTCAGTCTTGGTTGGTTTCAGGCTCAAAATGCAGCGCCGCGCCATTCAAACAATAGCGTAAACCGGTTGGCTGAGGCCCATCGGTGAACACATGGCCCAAATGCGCATCGCAGCGTGAGCAACGGTTTTCCACCCGCCGCATGAAAAAGGATCGGTCCTCATGGTCGGCCACCGCACCCTCGCCAATCGGCTGGAAGAAACTTGGCCATCCGGTGCCGGAATCAAACTTTGTCGACGCGTCAAAAAGCGGTTGTCCGCAGCACACGCAGCTGAACGTGCCGTCACGCTTTTCCTCATTGTAAGGATGGCTGAACGCGCGCTCCGTGCCGTGCTTGCGTGCCACTTTGAAGGCCTCGGGCGACAGGCGCTCTTTCCACTCGGCTTCCGAGAGGCTCATCGGGTCTACATCGGCGGGCAGGGGGCTGTACGTTTTCGTCATAATTGCCTCTTCTCATTGGCATCAAAAGTGTGAGGCGAACATAGGCGCTTGCGCGCGAACAACAAGCGGGCTTTCGCGCGCATTTTAGTGAGCAAAAAGTGACGTACGCCACGCGTCATGCTTGATGCGTTGCCCATGGGCGGGCGTTATTCTGTGCATTTCAGGAACAACTGCGATGCTTTGATGTCGATTGTGGACCAAAAACCATTGACCGGGCGCGCAGGGTGTATAGGTAATCATCCCAACACCTTAGCTCGCATCATCCGATTCGAGCATAGCGCTCGCTTACCTGCAACCATAGGCATCCCCCTTCAGTGATCGGCCCCGACAGTCCCGCTGGCTTTTATCTCGCGCTTGCCGCGCCGTTCATTGCCGCCGCCATCGCTCCGTTTGCCCATAAGTGGCTTGGCCATCGTGCAGCCTGGCTTTTGGCGTTGGCGCCAGCCTTCATCATCCTGCATTTCCTTGGTTACATGGTGCCGACCGAAACCGTGGATGGCGTTTTGCCATCAGTTGCTGACGGCGGGCGCTATCTGTTTGCTCTGCCTTGGGTGCCTTCGCTTGGCATTGGTGCAAACTTTTACGTTGATGGTCTCGCCCACACCTTCGCGCTGTTGATCTCAGGCATCGGCTTTTTCATCGTCCTTTACGCTGGTGGCTACCTTAAGGGCCATGAGCATCTCGGCCGCTTCTTCTCCTTCATCCTGCTCTTTATGGGCTCGATGCTCGGCGTGGTTTTGGCTGATGATGTCATCATGCTGTTCGTCTATTGGGAGCTAACCTCGATCACCTCGTTCCTGCTGATCGGGTTCAACCACAAGGCTGAACGCTCGCGCCGCGCTGCCATTCAAGCTTTGATCGTGACAGCCGGTGGCGGCCTGGCCTTGCTTGCTGGCTTGCTTTTGATGGCCGCCTACACCGGCACCTTCTCGCTATCGGAAATGGCGACCATGGCGCCGCTGATCAAAGGCTCGGTGCTGTATGTGCCGATCCTGATCCTGGTGCTTGGCGGTGCCTTCACCAAATCGGCGCAGTTCCCGTTCCATTTCTGGTTGCCCAACGCCATGGAAGCGCCGACGCCGGTCTCGGCCTATCTGCACTCTGCCACGATGGTGAAGGCCGGTGTCTACCTGCTGATGCGGCTCAACCCGACACTTGGCGACACGGTTCTCTGGTCAACGATTCTGCCGATCTTCGGTTGCGTGACGCTACTGGTTGGTGCGATTTTGGCCCTGCGTCAAACCGATCTCAAACTGATGTTGGCCTATACCACTGTCGCTTCGCTTGGCCTTTTGGTTGCGCTGACAGGCACGTCCGATGAAGCCATCATCAAAGGTGCAGCGCTCTATCTGGTTGCCCACGCGCTCTTTAAAGCCGCGCTCTTCATGGTCGCGGGCACCATTGATCACGAAGCGGGCACACGCGATCTCACCAAGCTTGGTGGCCTGCGCGCCGCCATGCCAATCACCGCTGCCGCCGCCCTGTTGGCGGCCCTCTCGATGGGCGGGCTGCCGCCGTTCATTGGCTTCCTTGCCAAGGAATATATGTATAAAGGCGCGGCCTATCCTGACCTGCAATCCATTCTGCTGACCACATCATTGGTGTTGGGCAACGCGATGATGTTTGCTGCCGGTTTCGCCGTTGCGCTTCGCCCCTTCTACGGGCAGAAAAAAGAAACGCCCAAGAACGCACATGAAGGCCCATTAATGCTGTGGGCTGGGCCGGTGACCCTGGCCTCACTCAGCCTGATTGGTGGGCTTCTTGCCGCGACCACAGGTGACGTTGTCATACAGCCTCTTCTGTCGGCCATTCTGGGCGAAGACGTCTCGGTGCATCTGCATCTGTGGGAAGGTTTCAACATCGCTGTTGCTCTGTCGCTGGTGACCATTGCCATCGGCACGACGCTCTACCTGTTCCTCGATCAGGTGCGCGGTGGGATCGCCCGAGTTCTCGACTTTATCGGCTGGGGCCCGGACAAAGGCTTCGATCAGGCGCTCGCTGGTTTGGTATCGATTTGCTACAGCATCACGCGCCGCATCCAGTTCGGCCGCATGGAAGGCTACATGACGATCACCTTCGCCCTGGTGGCGGTGGCGTTAATCGTGCCGATGACTGTCTATGGCGAATGGCCAACCCTAACCGAACTGCCCGACGTCAGCGATGCGGCGTTCTACGAGCTGGCTGTGGTCTTTATCGCGCTGATTGGTATCGGTGCTGTTTTGGCTGCGTCCAATCGCCTGACAGCTATCGTGTCGCTGGGCATCCAAGGCTTCGCCGTCGCGCTCATCTTCATGCTCTTCGGCGCACCGGATCTCTCGTTCACCCAGTTCATGGTGGAAACGCTGTCCGTTGTGATCTTGGCTTTGGTCATGACGCGCATGGCACTGTTTAAGCGCGATCACCGCTCCTTCTGGCAGTCGATGATGGATGGCACCATTGCCATTGCCTGCGGCGTCGGCCTCACCGGCCTACTGCTTTCGGTTCTCTCGCATCCTTTCGACAGCCGTTTGTCAGAGTTCTTTACCGAGCACTCCTACCCCATCGCCCAAGGCCGCAACATTGTGAACGTAATCATCGTTGATTATCGCGGACTGGATACGCTCGGCGAAATTGGGGTGGTATTGATCGCTGGTTTGGCGATCCTTGCCTTGGTACGCCTGAAGCCGAAAGCAAAAAAGCCCGCCGACACTGATACCACCGCCGCTCAGCGGTCGGTGCGGGAGGCTGCAGAATGAACACCGTGATCTTCCGCGCCTTGGCGCCTTACCTCACCACGCTGATGGTGCTGTTTTCGATCTTCATTTTGCTGCGCGGGCACAACGAACCTGGTGGCGGCTTTATCGGCGGCCTCATCGCAGCGTCCGCACTGGCGATCTACGGTATTTCCAATGGCGTGCCTGCGGTGCGCCGCGCAATCTGGGCACACCCGATCCACATCGCGGCGTTTGGCTTGTTTGTATCCGGCTTGTCCGGCCTGCCATCCATGCTGGTCGATGCACCGTTCCTGACCGGACTGTGGGGCAAGGTGTACCTGTTCGACGTGGAACTGAAGATATCGACGATCTTGTTCTTTGATATCGGCGTTTACCTGGTGGTGCTCGGCACAATTGGCGGCATAGCCTTGGCCCTTGAAGAGCGCACGGATAACTGACGATGGAGTTTATTCTTTCCCTTCTCGTTGGCGTCTATTTCGCAGCCTCGGTCTATCTGATGCTGTCGCGTCATGTGATCCGCCTCCTGCTTGGCGCGGCCCTGCTTTCCAATGCGGTTAATCTGCTCATCTTCACGGCAGGGCGCCTTGTGCATGAAGTGCCACCGGTTATTCCACTTGGGCTGACTGCGCCGCCAACCGTAACGGCCAATCCGCTGCCGCAAGCGCTTGTGCTGACGGCCATCGTGATTGCGTTTTCCATTTTCGCCTTTTTGTTGGTGCTCGCCATGCGCGCCTACCAGGAGCTTGGCACTGATGACACCGACCATATGCGCGTGGCTGAGCCGGTGGATGCGCCGCGCCCACCGCAAGGCTACTGAGGACTGAACGCATATGGCCGGTGAAACCGCCTCCTCTTCCTACGTTGATCTGAGCGTCGCCTATGTCGACGCCACGATAACGGCTGCCGATTATCTGGTGGTGCTGCCCGTTGCTGGACCGCTGATCATGTCCGCCTTTGCGCTGATGATGCGCCGGCAGCCGCATTTGCAACCTTGGATCGCCGGAATCACGCTGGGCATTATCTTTATTGGCAATCTGGCACTCACCGCGCGTGTGCTTGATAGCGGACCGGTGTTCATGGCCATGGGCCGCTGGTTGCCACCGTTCGGTATTTCCTTCAATGCCGATGCGCTGGGCGTCATCATGGCGCTTACCTCCTCCTTGGTGGCGCTGGTCGCGGTGCTGTATTCGGCCAAAAGCGTCGATGGCGATGGTCGCCGCTATGGGTTTTATCCGTTCCTTTTGATGCTCACGTCAGGTGTATCGGGGGCGTTCCTAACCGCTGACCTCTTCAATCTCTACGTTTGGTTTGAGGTTCTGCTGATCTCCTCCTTCGGCCTGATCGTGCTTGGCAACTCGCATGCACAGCTTGATGGCGCGGTCAAATACGCGTTCTTGAACCTGGTGGCGACGACGCTCTTCCTGATCGGCGTTGGCTACACCTATGGTTTGTTTGGCACCCTCAACATGGCCGATCTGTCGCTGCGGATCGCTGAAGCCCAAGCCACTGGTGGAATGCCACTGGCAACGTTGGGGGCGCTCTTCGTCTTTGCGTTTGCCATGAAGGCAGCAGCATTCCCGCTCAATTTTTGGCTGCCTGCCAGTTACCATACGCCCAACATTGTCACCTCGGCGGTGTTCGCGGCATTGCTCACCAAAGTGGGCATCTACGCCCTGTTGCGGGTTGCGGGCATGCTCTATCCTGGCAACTTTGAAACCTTCCAGGACGTGCTGATCTGGATCGCCGCGCTGACCTCGCTTCTGGGCGCGGCAGGTGCGCTTGCCAGCACCGATATTCGCAAAATTCTCGGCTTCTTGGTGCTGTCGGGCATCGGCGCCATGTTCGTTGGCATCGCCATCGCAACGCCTGATGGCCTGCGCGGCACGATCCTTTACGCCGTGCACTCCATCCTGGTCATGGCGGCGCTTTATCTCGCCGCCGGTGTAATCGGTCGCATGAACGGCTCGTTCGATTTGCGCTCTGTCGGTGGTCTCTATCGGGCAAGCCCGTTCTTTGCAGCCATGTTTTTGATCTTGGTTTTTGCCATATCCGGTCTGCCGCCGTTCTCTGGCTTCTGGCCAAAGGTAATCCTGGTGCGCGCGTCCATGGTGGCAGGCGAGGGCTGGCTGACTGCGGCCTATCTGGTTTCCAGTTTTATCGCGATGATCGCCATCGGTCGGGTTTGGCTGTTTGCCTTCTGGCGCGACGACCTAGATGGAAAGGCAATCCCAGTGACAGGCCTTTCGCTGGACGAAGCGCGCGCCTATCTCACACCGATAGCCATTCTCGTTCTGGTCATTGTTGGTTTGGGCATCATTGCCGACCCGGCTGTGAATTTGGCAAGCTTGGCAGCGGTCGGCCTGGTTGATCCATCCGCTTACGTCACCGCCATTTCACCGGTTGCGCCATGATGGCTTTACAAACCAATCCAAGGCTGGGAGCCCACACATGACCGGAATGTTTCTTGTCAATGTTCTGCTCGCCGTGGCCTGGGTGTTTATCACCGGCGGTTTCTCGTTTCTCAACGGACTGTTCGGCTTCCTTTTGGGTCTAGGGGCGCTGTCGCTCATTCGCGAGCAGATCGGCACCATTGGCTATGTGCGCCGGGTGCGTCGTGTCACATCGCTTGCCTTCCTGTTCCTCTACGAGCTGGTGATGTCGGCTATCCGTGTGTTCAAGCTGGTTCTGACGCCCGATCTGTCGACGTTGGAGCCGGGCTTCATCGCCTATCCACTCACGGTCGATCGGGATTTTGAGATCAGTTTGCTTGCCAACCTTATCACACTGACGCCGGGAACATTGTCGGTTGATGTGTCGGACAATCGCCGCACGCTCTACATTCATGCCATCCATGTGCCCGACCCTGAAGCGTTGAAAAAAGATATCGCCACCGGGTTTGAGCGAAAAATCATGGAGGCTTTCCGATGACGACACAGGATTTTCTGGTCCTCTGTTCCCTTATCGCGTTGGGCGTCCTGGTTGTGGCGTTTTTGGTGATCTCGGTACGCATCGTCATTGGGCCGACCTTGCCTGATCGTGTTTTGGCGCTTGATATGCTTGTGGCAACAGGCATCGGCTTCATTGCCGTTGTTGCGGTGAAAACCGGTTACTTCCTGTTTCTTGATATCGCCATTGCGCTTGGCCTGGTTGGCTTTCTGGCAACCGTTGCCTTTGCCCGCTTTATTCTCAAGCGTGACCGTCCGCCGGAAGCCGATAGCGATTTGATCGACGTCGATCATGAAGCACACCCGCCACGAGGTACAGACAGCAAACCGAAGCCAACGGTTCGTGCGCGCGTTAGAGGAGGCGCGTCATGAGCGGGATTATCGACATACTAACCGGGTTGATTATCATCACCGGCGCCGTTTTCACTTTGGTTGCAGCGATGGGTATCTTGCGCTTCCCGGATCTTTACAGCCGCAGCCATGCCGCATCAAAGGCTGGAACCTTAGGTTCAGGCCTTTTGCTTGCCGCACTTGCTCTGCATTCAGGCGAATTGGGTGTTGTTACCCGCGCGTTTGCCGCCTTCCTGTTTCTTCTGCTTACCGCTCCGATTGCCGCACATTTGCTTGTGCGTGCGGCCTATTATGTTGGCCATAAGCCCTGGGAAGGCACACAGATTGACGATCTGGCAGGTAAATACAAAGATGATGGCCGTAATTTACGTTGCGACAGCCACGATTGACCTTCGCACTTTATGCGAATGCCTTTGTTGTTTGCGTTTCATTAGGTAAACTTGTTTCAACCATTTGTGTCAGACTGACATGCTACTTATCTTTGCGTCGTGGCTTAGTGCCCGGTAATAAGTAATTGTTCTGTAGTCTGAGAATCAGCTTCACAACGCATTTTCGGCCACGTGGCCACAAATTTGCCCGCCCCGCGACTTAAGTATCCAAACAGGCGCGTGCAGGTGTGAAAGGAATAAATATGAGCGAAGAAACAGCCGAAGCAACAGAAGCTGTCGACACCCAAGGAATGTTGGTTGACCTTACTGCCGACATCGTATCCGCCTACGTTAGCCACAATGTCATTCCCGCGAGCGATCTGCCGGTTTTGATCAGCGATGTGCATGGCGCGCTAGGCACGTTGATGGGCCACCCGGCTGAACCACCGAAAGAAGATCAGAAACCTGCGGTGCCGCCGAAAAAGTCGATCACACCAGATTATCTGATTTGTCTGGAAGACGGGAAGCGGTTCAAATCCCTCAAGCGGCATTTGAAAACCCACTACGATCTTTCACCTGAGCAGTATCGCGACAAATGGGGCCTTCCATCTGACTATCCGATGGTCGCACCCAATTATGCTGAAGCCCGTTCACGCTTGGCCAAAGAAATGGGTCTTGGTCAGCGCCGCGCGAAAGCCAGCTAACCTACATTTGCGGTGTGGCTTTTGGGCCATGCCTCAAGACATACACCTCCCGCCGCGCGTTTAGTGCGTGCCGATGAACGAAGAAAAGCGCCCAGGATCGCTCCTGAGCGCTTTTTTCTTTGCGCAAAAGCCATTTAAACTTATCCCCGCCGATCTGCTCATGGATAACTTAGGAATTTATACCTATGGTGTCCAATGAGGAGGTTCATATGACAATTTCGCTCGTCCCGGTGATGTCGCAGCATAACTCATGCGACAACACAGTCGTTGAAAAGGGTGAGCGGGTCTCGCAGCCCAGCCCTTGTGAGGCCTGGGCTTGGCGCGAAGATGGTTTGGTTCAAGCGCGCACGCGCAATGTTGAAGCGTGCGTCGCCTTGGTGTTTGGGGTTCGCCACGAATCACTGCGCGCTTCCACCCGTGGAAAAGCAAATGTTGCCCGCGCCCGTCAGGTGGCGATGTATCTCTGCCACACGACGCTCGGATTTTCCCTGACCACTGTCGGTGATTTGTTTGACCGCGACCGCACAACCGTCAGCCATGCTTGCCGTGTCGTTGAGGATCTGCGCGATGCATCAGATTTTGACGCCCGCCTGTCCTATCTGGAGCATTCAGTCTCAGCCGGCTGTATTCTCACGCCGCAGTCCGTCGGTGCGCCTGTGACGGAGATACGCCATGTCTGAACGATCAGCACGTAGCGCAGCGCACAACCTGCCAACACAGCCCATGGATCTACAACGAGCCCTGAAAGCCATTGGGCAGAAGCGGTCGGTACCCAAGCGCCAGTTTGAATGGCTGAAAAGCCAGGGGTTCATTGGTGGCCGATCCGAAAAACCTGTTCTGACGGCCAAAGGCCAGATGATTGCAGATGCTAATATTTCGCTGACCAGAGGTGAGGAAAGCTCGGCGGATGATACTTTCCATCTGCCCGACGCGATGGACCGTTTGGCAAGGCCGCGCAATGGCGAAGATCCTCTGATTGACCCGTGTGACCTGGCGGCGGCACGCAAATTTCAAGGTGATCTGCAACGTGCTGGGCTGCGCCAAAGGATCACGCAAAGCTGGTCGCTGGCCTCGCTCAGCCAAGGTGGCAGCAAGAGCGCAGGTGGCAGTCCAACACGCCATGAACCGGTCTCCATGCTGGATGCCCGTGAACGGGTGAACCGTGCTTGCGCATCGATTGGACCGGAGTTCTCAGGCCCGTTGATAGATATCTGTCTGTTTGAAAAGTCGCTCACCAGTGTTGAGAAAGAACGCCAATGGCCTGCCCGCTCCGCCAAGCTTGTTATCGCGCTTGGATTGCGAGCTCTGGCGCGCCATTACGGCCTGACCCGCACGGCAACAGGAGCAATGGCAAGCAAATCCTAGATCGCGTCCACGAACGCAGATCAGGCCGCTTTGGCCTGTTCTGACTCCTGGCGAATACGCTCAATCATTGAACGCAGCCCGTTGGAACGTTGTGGCGAAAGGTGTTCATCCAGCCCGAGAACCGCCATTCGATCCACCGCGTCGATCGCCAACGCATCGTCGGGCGTGCGCCCATTGTAAAGCGCGAGCACGATAGCCACCAATCCACGGACAATGTGTGCATCGCTATCGCCGCGAAAGTGAAGAGCACCACTTTCATCGGGCGCATCGCGCACCAGCCAAACCTGGCTGGCACATCCCAGCACTTTGGCGGTTTCATTGCGCTCATCATCGCTAAGCGGCTCAAGCGTGCGGCCAAGCTCGATCACATAACGATAGCGATCTTCCCAGTCGTTCAAGAACTCGAAATTGTCACGGATCTCGGAGAAGTCAGCCATACGCTTGCCATCCAGACAGTGTGGCGCCGCGATCCAGTGCTCGTGATCGTTGGCGTGTCCTGCATGCAGATAGCGGGCTGGCCCCCGCCCGGCAAGCCGGTTGGAACCAGTCTTTTTTGGAGAGCTTAAAGTGGTGGGTACTCACTGGCGGGAATGCGACCATCGGCGGCCATGATTAATGCAGCCACTTCATCGCGATTCCCATCGCTTTGTGGCAAGGGCGCTGACAAATCATTTTCTGTGCGTACCTGAAGCGTTGCGCCCTGGTCACCATCGGCAAGCCAGCCCTGCACAACACCAGCGGAGTAGACCGCCTTTTTACGCAAAACATCCACAGTGGCAGCACCGGTGGCGCAGGCGTTTGGATTGCGATCACAAAACCCGCGCATGTCGCTAACCACCGTTTGCACCGCCGCAAACGTCTCGAATGTACCTGGACCGTCAGCAATGCCAGCCTCTTCGCGGTCGATAGGCAAAACGAGCAAAATCAAAGCCAGCCAAAAGGCAGTTCGTATTAAAAACATGATGGAGCGTCCGTCCCGTTGAAGCTCAGATGTCGACAACCTAGCAGGCAGCGGTGAAAGGCCAGTGCAAGTGTGGCCGCACTTTTGAGGCAAGATTGAGCCAAAGACGACACAATTCAGCAACCAAGGATTAACCATGGTATCGGGAAAGAACCCGTAAAATGCCATCAATCGCGCTGCCGGCGCGCTCCTTTACAGTTCATTCAACGCTGCCTGCGAGCGTGTCCGTCGAAGGGGTTTGCACATAGATGAGCAACCCTGCCCACAGGCAAAGACGCGGTTTGATGAGTATTAGCGTACAGACCGAAAACGCATCATCGGGTGCGCACGGCCAGCAACGCGCAGGGGCCAAGCGGCCTGGGCGTAGGCGTTCGCCGCGCCGCGAAATGGCGCGGTACGCGCCTCTGTTTTATCTTTCCTGCATCGGCTCGTTGGTTGGCCTGTCGGTCGCCATGCCAATTGCCATTTCTGCAACCGGCAAGCTGCCACAAACCCCGCTTGTGTTGGCACTGGCCGTGCATTTGTTCGCCATCGGCTTGTTCTTCTTTGCCCGTCACTGGCGCAGCGGTGCGCTGCTCTGCACCGCAGGTTTTATTGGCTTGCTGTCGTGGGCAACCGCACTGACCGGCGGTTTGTCATCGCCCCTGCTGGTGCTGTTTGTGGTTGCACCAATTGAAGCTGCCCTCACACGACGCACCCGTTGCACGCAGCTTGTTTTCATCGCGACCCTTGCTGGGTTGGTGTTGGCGACTGCGCTCGACGTTCCGGTGAACACCGATTTCTCGATCGCCAACAGTCAGCTCGTTTTCATGACGATGCTCGGCATGCTTTATACGCTCAGCTTGGCTGCGCGCATTGTGCGCGCAAGCTCGCTGAAGGATGTGCGCGCCAAAGCCGAGCGTCGCGCCATCGCGCAGTTCCACACCATAACGCACGATGTGTTTCTCCTCGTTCAGCGCGATGGAACCGTGCTGCAGGCCTTTGGAGCGTTGCAGGCGGTTCTTGATTGTGACGCTGACGGTCTGGCCCGCTCCGGCCTTATGCACCGTATTCATGTCTCTGATCGGCCTAGCTTTTTGGCAACACTCGACCGGGTGAGCGCAACCAGCCTTCGCGATACAGTGGAGGTGCGTCTGCGCGCCGGTGCTGACGATCGGCCCCAGCGTTTCATTTGGGCTGAAATTGATCTGTCTGTGCTGCCAGGTGCAAACGGTCACAGTGAGATCTGCGCCCTTATCCGCGACATCAGCGCGGTGAAAGATCGCGCTTCAGAACTCACCTTGGCGCGCGAAAAAGCTGAAGCCAGTGACGCGGCCAAGGGACGTTTTTTGGCCACCATGAGCCATGAGCTGCGCACGCCGCTTAACGCCATTATCGGTTTTGCCGACATCTTGGACGAGGAAGTGTTCGGTGCGCTCGGCAATGAACAGCAGCGCGAGTATGTTGGCCTTATCCGCGAGTCCGGCGGACACCTGCTTCAATTGGTCAACGATCTGCTCGATATGTCGAAGCTGGATGCCGGTCACTTCCATATTGTTGCTGAGCCTTTTGCATTCACGACGGTGGTCAATCGTTGCACGCGTTTGGTCAGCCAGCAGATTGAAAAAGCCGGACTGACGCTGACCGTCGATGTGGCAGATCCACTGCCTGAACTGGTGGCCGATCAGCGTGCTATCCGCCAGGTGCTTATCAACCTGCTGTCCAACGCTTGCAAATTTACCCCCTCAGGCGGCGCCATAACCCTGCGCGCCCGCAAGGACAGTGGCAATTTGATCGTGTCGGTCATCGACACCGGCATTGGCATTGCGGCGAAGGATTTGGGCAAGATCGGCCAGCCGTTCTTCCAGGCCAACAATGCCTATGACCGTGACCATCAGGGCACCGGCCTTGGCCTGTCAGTCGTTAAGGGCCTTTGCGAGCTGCATCAGGGATCCTTTTCAATCTCCAGTGTCGAAGGCGAGGGGACGACCGTGACGATCCGCTTGCCGTTTGCCGGACCGTGTACCGATGGTGCTGGTCCAACCGATCCTGATATCGCCAACACGGTTGTTTTGGCCAAACTGCAACGCGAACGTTCCGGTGCGCAGGCGACGCAGGAACCCAAAGACATTGATGGCGTCGATCCGGACGCACAGAAACAAGACCTGTTTGCAGAAGAAGGGCACCGCGCTCATGGTTAGGCACGAACCCACCCTTGACGATCACCCAAGCCACGGTCACCCAAACTACGGTCACCAAAATCCGGGCGAGCAGCCCTATGTGTACCATCGGCCAGCGCGTTCAGGGCATCCCAACGACGTCTATGACGATGGTGGCTATGATGACGGCTACGACGATGATGAGCCGCATGGTCTGATAGACCGCATTTTGGCAGCGCCCGGTAAACTGGCAATGACCACCGTTGCGGTGGTCGCGTTTGCGGTCGTCGGTGTGAATGCCGCCTACATGCAGCCTGGCGCGCACCCAGCACCGATGCTCTCAACACGCGGCGACGCGCCCGCGCTGGCGATGCCGCACGAGGATGGACGCCTGGCGCAGCGCGCTGTTACCGCGGCGCCGGCACCGATTGTGCCGCCTAGCCGGTCCTACGACGCAACGGCTTCCATTCCAAACCCAGCCACGCCCGCTGGTGATGATATCGCCTCGCTGTTGCCACGCGAACGCTATGCGGCGCCGGCGCCGACTCCACGTCCGCAGTTCATCGCGCAAGGCGTTGCCCAGCCGGCAACTCAACCGGTGCCGCAATCGACAACCCTGCCGGTGGCCCAGCTGATTGCAACGGTGCCAGTGGAAACGCAGCCATCGGTGATAGCGCCGCGCCAGGTCGAAACCATTGCGGTCAACGATGCCATTGGTGCCCTGCTTGCGCCGGTCCTTGCACCCAATCCAACCGCTGGCACCAACCAGCCACTGCCACCATCAGCCAGCACGCGGTCAGTACAGCCCGTTGTGGCCGCCGTTCAGGCGGTTCTGGCCGATATGGGCTATCAGCCCGGCAGCATTGACGGTGTTATCGGGCCGAGCACCGAGGAGGCCATTCGCCGCTTCCAGCTGCGCCGTGCGCTGGAGCCCAATGGTCAGATCACAAACGATCTGTTGCGTGAAATCGAGCGGGTATCCGGCACACGGATCAGCACGTCATAGCGAGGTGTTTGTGGGGTATCTTTGAGCTACGAAGCGTCGGTTTGACGCCTCGCGCATTCCAGATGCTTTCCTCGCTCTGGGGCGTGGTTCCCATCATTTGTGGAAACGGTTGTACGGAAGACTGGCGGGCTTAGTTGCCGTTCGGCGTCGCTATTATTTAGGTCCGCTTTCGGACGGTCATCGTTGAGCGTCAAAAATAAGTCTTGCGGCAAGCCCACCAAAGACAAGCCCCAGGCAATATCGTGACCATTTTGCAAAACTGCGCCCGTTTGCGGAAAGCAATCTCATGCTTCCGGCCAGCCATATCACCACTCCATGAACTGCGAAGTCTATGATCAAAAAGATGCTGGCCAGCATCATGATCTGAACGGCGACAGAGCCTTTTTCTGGTTCCAGGAACTGTGGGAACAAGGCGAGATAAAAGAGTGCGACTTTCGGGTTCAGCAGATTCGAGAAAAAGCCCTGTCGAAAAATCACGAATAACGACTTCCGCTCTTTAGAAGTCGATTGCGAAGAAAAGCTGTCGCGTCCGGTAAGCGCCTGCCAAGCAAGATACAGCAGATAAGCTGCGCCAAGATATCTAACCATATCATAGGCATAGGGTACCGTCAGGAATAGTTCTGACAGCCCTAGTGCCAGAATGATCGCATGAAAGGCCGATCCAGCAGAGACGCCGAGTTGCGTCACCAGCCCTGCCATTCGGCCTTGAGCCGTACTTCGTGCCGCGACCAGGATCATGTCAGGGCCTGGGGTCACGGCAAGCGCTAGGCTGGCAGCGCAAAAAAGGATGATTGTATGAATGTCCATCATTTGCTGGTTCAGCCTTAGAAGGTAGGGCGACGCTCGCTGGACCTTTGGCTCGGTACCAGCGCTCCCTGATCTCGTTGCTGGAGTTTCACGCGCCTTCATCAGAACCGATTATCAGGGTGCGCACCTTCTCAGCCCTGAGTCGGCAGGCCGCCGAAACCTTTCTTCCATTCGCTTGCGCTACATCAATACCCGCTCTCAGTGGGGTCAGCAGTCCGCCGCGAACAACAGTTGCTAATCATTTTACGACAGGTCCAACAATCGACTGATCGAAACGCTCGCACACGGCGTGAACTTCCGATATGTTATGCGGAGATGGTAGCGCGTCCATCGCAGCAAAGAAACGGTCATGTTTCGCAGGCGTCGCAATCAACATCATCACGGCTGGTTCACCATTGAGCGCAGAAAAACTATGCGCGACACCCCGGCCAACGAATATCACCTCGCCAGGCGATGCTTTAATCTTATTTGTTCCAACGGAAAAGATCAGGTTGCCTTGCATGATCTGGAAAACCTTGTCTTCCCCATGCGAAATATGATCGGGCGCGCCCTGTTCTGAAGCGACAGTCATTGCCATCACCGTCATGGGGGCAGATTCACCACCCATTAGAATATCAGCCTGGATGCCAGAGAATGTTGCGCATTTTTCGGCGACCAGCTTGCCACTTGGCTCAGTATGTTCAGTGGTTGGGTCAGACATTGGATCGTTCTCCCTTTATACACCGAAACTTAGGCCACCTCTTTTGGAATGATTAGCTGGTAAATTCTGGTTAGATTGTCCATAGATCTGGACAATGATGAAGCTCGATTTCGTCCATACTTTTGTTCAAGTCGTGCGCGCTGGTGGCTTCTCCTCCGCAGCGCGTCAACTCAGCATGCCACGATCGACAGTCAGCTTGCATGTTAGTGCGCTTGAGGCCGCTCTTGGGGTCCGGCTTTTGAAGCGTTCAACCCGGACAATGACACTAACCGGTGAAGGTCGTCAGCTCTTTGAAGAAGCCTCACTTGCTGTAGAGGCCGTATCCGAATCTTTGTCGAAGGTCCGCAGTCGCTCAGATATCCTAAGCGGTCCTATACACCTCACGGCACCAGCAGACTTTCCGACTCATGGGCTTGCTCAAGCTGTGAAAACCTTCAAGGATTTGCATCCTGAAGTTCAACTTCAGATTACACTGTCAAATGCAACGCTCGATCTTATCAAAGAGAATGTGGATATTGCAGTGCGCATCGAAGGTCGCAGCGACATGGATGCAGTTCAGCGCAAATTACTGGAGTTTGAATGGCAATTTTGTGCGAGCGCGGTTTGGATCGAACAAAACGGAGTGCCTCAGGACGTAGACGAGATCGCCGATTTCATTTCGCCCAATGCGAACTTGAGAACATATCTTGAACGCGTAGTCCTCAATCGAAAGAGCCTACCACCGCCAACCATTCAGGTTGAAAACAACTATCTTATTAGGGATCTCGTGCTGAGTGATTTTGGCGTTGGGTTGATGCCAAAAGGACTGTGCGAGAATGAACTTATGAGCGGCAAGGTGGCGTCGTTTCTAGAACACGACATCATCGCACCAACACGCCTAACCCTTACATTTCCAACACGCGCAGATATGACACCTCGCATCAAAGCGTTTGCAGATCACCTCTTTGAGGAATTTAATAGCGGAAGGTCGTAATTTTCGGACATTCGCACAACCAACAACATCCGGTAAAATGGACTCAAGGCAGACCACCACCTCAAAACGCAACAGTCTCCGCCACCAAAAAATCGACCACATCGCGCAGCGCCTCTTTGGGGGTTGCGCCTTCCTTTATCCGCTCGCGGTAAAGCGCCAACTGCTTGTCGGCTGACGTGCCCTGCTGGCTGATGGAGCGCAAATGCGCCAACTCGGTTTCGCAGCCCAGTTCACGTGCATCCTCACTGAGCATATCAATGAGCTCTTCGACCAGCTCTCCCATCGGCACTGTCTTGCCTTGCCCGAAGTCGACCAAATCGCCTTGCACACCATGGCGTTGGGCAAGCCAGCGGTTCTCCTCAATGAGGAAATGCGAATAGCTGCGCCATCTCTGGTTCTTCCCGCGTAACCGATAGAGCATGCGCGCCAGGCACTGAAACAAGGCCGCGACCGCAGCTGCGTCCGTTAAGTTGGTGCAGACATCGGCAACACGCATCTCAAGAGTCGGAAACTTGTCCGATGGCCGCAAATCCCACCAAATCTTGGTCGCATCCTCAATCAGCCCAGCATTGACCAACATCTTGATCGTGCGCTGATACTCTGAGTACCCGGCAAACTGCTCGGGCAGGCCGGTGCGCGGAAGCTCATCAAACACAGCAAGGCGGTAGCTTTTGAGGCCAGAAACATTGCCGCGCCAAAACGGCGAGGAGGTCGTCAGCGCCAGCAGATGCGGCAAAAAATAGGTCAGCTGGCCCATCAGATCGATGCGCAGATCATCATCCTCAATGCCGACATGAACATGCATGCCGCAGATGACGAGGCGCGCCACAACCATTTTCAGATCATCGGCCAGCGTGTTGTAGCGCTCCTTATCGGTGTGCACGAGACGATCCCACTCCGCAAACGGGTGAGTGGAGGCGGCCATCGGAGCAAGATCAAAGGGCGCTGCGGCCGCGTGCAGGCAGCTACGCATGTGCTGCAACTGCGCGCGCGCCTCACCGACAGTTTGGCAAACCTGCGTGCCGACCTCGATCTGGCAGCGCAAGAACTCGTGCGTCACCTGATCGCCGAGCACATCCTTGCACGCTTCGAAGGCGGCCTCAGGCGGGTTGGCTGCCAGGTCGCGGCTCTCCCTCTCCACCAGCAGATATTCTTCTTCCATGCCGAGGGTGAAGGAGGGCGCTTTGTGCATGGTGTGTCCTTGCGTTGCCCTTGTCAGAGGGCCTTATGTAAAAACGCCATTCAAAACGTGACCGATGCCAAATGCAACAATGGCCGCGGCCAAGCCAATGCTTAGCGTTTCCAAGCTAGAGCGCCACCAGGGGCTGAGCGACCATTTGCTTTTGCCCAAACCGATACCGGCAAAGGTCAACGCGGTTGCGCCCAAAGCGATCCATCCGGCATTGTGCACACCAAGCAAAAACGGCACCAGCGGCACCAGTCCGCAGACCAAAAAGCCGCCAAATGTGGCCATCGCTGCGCGCATTGGTGAGCGGCGGGCATTGGCCACGCCATACTCTTCAGCCAGCATGGTGGCGATCCACACCTCTCGATTGGCGGTGATCACCTCGACGGCATCTTCCAACATTTGGCCGACAAAGCCCTTGGCGCGAAAAATCTGCCGGATTTCCTCGCGCTCACCCTCAGGGTACCGGGCAATGTGATCGGCCTCCACCGCTTCCAGGCGCTTGGCATCCTCATTGTCGGCCTTGGTGCCCAGATAATTGCCCGCAGCCATGGAAAGGCCGTCGGCGAGCAGGTTGGCAAAGCCCAAAATAAGAATGATCTTTGCTGATAGCGATGCGCCCAGGCTTCCTGCGACGATGGCAAACGTTGTTACCGCGCCGTCGATCCCGCCATACACCCAATCCTGAAGGTAGTTGACGCGGTGTCCGTCGCGCAGCCGCGCAGCGATGCCTTTGGGCGTATGGGAGTGATCGGTGGAATTCATTGGCCAAACCTATCATCTTGTTTAGAATCATTCTAGCCTGTTGCGCGATTGCCCGCTATGCGCTTGATCAACCCGGTCGGAAGACCCTCTGGCCCTTCCAATCATTGAAATCGGCGCGCGTCTCCATTAGGAACGCCCATCCTTCGCGCTTTTTTGTTTGATGTTGCCTGTCAGCCCGAAGGGTTTTTCGGAGAAAGTTCCATGTCCCAGTCCAACTCGATGCCCAAACCGATGTCGACATTGCCGTCGCGCCCTCTGGCCGATTGGAGCCCCAGCTCGTGGCGTTCCAAGCCGATCCTTCAGGTGCCAAGCTATCCAGATGCGCAAGCTGTCAAGGATGTTGAGGCACGGCTGGCAAGCTATCCGCCGCTGGTTTTTGCAGGTGAGGCCCGCAATTTGCGCGCAGAACTGGCGCGGGTGGCCAAAGGCGAAGCGTTTCTTCTTCAAGGTGGCGATTGCGCCGAGAGCTTTGCCGAGCATGGCGCGGACAACATCCGCGATTTCTTCCGTGCGTTTCTTCAGATGGCCATTGTGCTGACCTATGGGTCGGCGCGCCCGGTGGTCAAAGTTGGCCGTTTGGCCGGCCAGTTCGCCAAGCCGCGCTCCTCCGATGTTGAGAAGCGCGACGGCCAAGAGCTGCCATCCTACCGTGGCGACATTATCAATGGCATTGAGTTCAACGCCGCTTCCCGCATTCCCGATCCAGCACGTCAGGACATGGCCTACCGCCAGTCGGCCGCCACGCTGAACCTGGTGCGTGCTTTCGCGTCTGGGGGATATGCCAACCTTGAAAATGTGCAGCGATGGATGCTCGGCTTCGTTGCCGACAGCCCGCAGGGTGAGCGTTACAAAGAGCTTGCCACGCGCATTTCTGAAACGATGGATTTTATGCAGGCCATCGGTATCACCGCAGATCAATATGCGCGCCTACGCGAAACCGACTTCTACACCAGCCACGAAGCGCTGCTGCTTGGCTATGAAGAGGCTATGACCCGCAAGGACTCAACGTCCGATGATCCAGAAGCCTGGTACACCACGTCCGGCCACATGATCTGGATCGGCGACCGCACCCGTCAGCTGGACCATGCTCATGTCGAGTTCGCACGCGGGGTGCGTAACCCCATCGGTATGAAGTGCGGCCCTTCCATGGAAGCCGACGATATGCTTCGGCTCATTGACCGGTTGAACCCGCTCAACGATCCAGGCCGCCTGACGCTGATCGCCCGCTTTGGCCATGACAAGGTGGAAGCCCATCTGCCGGACCTCATCCGTGCGGTCGAACGTGAAGGCAAATCGGTGGTTTGGTCCTGCGACCCGATGCACGGCAACACCATCACCGCCAACAACTACAAGACGCGCCCGTTTGAGCGCATTCTTGGCGAGGTGGAAGCCTTCTTCGATGTGCATGAGGCCGAAGGCACCTACCCCGGCGGTATTCATGTGGAGATGACCGGCAAGAACGTCACCGAATGCATGGGCGGTGCCCGTGCCATCACGGCAGAAGACCTGCAGGATCGCTACCACACCCATTGCGACCCGCGCCTCAACGCCGATCAGGCGTTGGAGCTGGCCTTCCTGGTGTCAGAGCGCCTGAAAAAAGGCCGCTCGGAAACTCCAGTGGAATTGCCGCAGGCGGTTTAAACAACCACCGGTTCAACCAAGAATAAGCGGGGCTTCGGCCCCGCTTTTTTGTTGCAAGGATGGTCAGCTTGTCCGGTGCGCTCGGGCGCTCAGATAAAGCAATCCCAAAGCCAGCAGCGCAGGCGCGGTTTGAATGGCAAGCGTTCTTGGTGTCACGGTGAACGCTGCGAACAGACCGGCAAGGGCGACAAAGATCAGAAAACAGGTTGCAACGTTTGATTGCCACTGACGATCTTTGATCAGCAGAGACCAAACCAGACCTGCCACCAGAAAGCCGTTGTAGAGCCCCTGGTTGGCGGCAATCTGGGTTGTCTGCGCAAAGATATCAGCGGGCAAAGATGAAAACACGCGCTGACCGACAGTCTGCCAGGCAAACATCTCAAACCAGGCGATATAGGCGTGCAGGGCTGCGATAAGAGCAACAAGAGTGAGGGCAGCTATGCGCATCGCAGGCTCCTTTTTTGAAGCGTGAGCCTAGCATCCACGCTATTGCCCATCCATCCAGGGAAGAAAAAGCACGAACTGCCACGCCACGGCGGGTCAATGGTCGCTGGAAAGCGGCGGCTCTTCCTCGTCTTCATCCCAATACCACCAGGCCACCGCATAGGTGATCGCAAAATAGATCGCGAAGGTCACAGGACCGGACACCACATTGTAGGTCACCCATAGATCGGTGGAGGTGTTGCGCCACACCAACTCGTTCGCCCCAGCCAGCGTAAGCGCCAGGCCGATCCAAGCCACGTGCAACACGGTCCATCCGGTGGGGATCATCTCCAGCTTGTAGCCCATGGACCGCTGCAACATGCTGGGTCGCGCCAGCATGCCAGTGGCCAAGATCACAGCAAAGGCTACACCGCCGATGGTCGGCTTGATTTTGATGAAGCGCTCATCATCCTGCATCAAGCCTGCGCCAAGCATGACGACGGAAAGCAGCACGGTGGAGATCGCCAGAAAGGGCAGTTGCCCGTCAATGCGGTAGCGCAGATAGACTGCGAGCATGGCAGCAAGGATTGCTGCGCCGGTGGCCACATAAAGGGTGGAAACAGAATTCACGGCCAAGAAAACAAGGCCAGGAAAAAACTCAAGAAGAAGGCGGCGGTCTAAAATGGGGGGATCTCGCAAGGCTGGAATCGATAGGTGGACTGATACCAACCCCATGGGCGCTCCGGCAATGTTGAACCGCTTGAATTCAAACAGTTGAACAGACTGTCACGCAAACCATGGATTGTCGCCTCAGCGCACCATCGGTAACGATGCAGCAACATTCAGCTGGAGGTTCTCATGACCACGCTACCAACTCTTTTTGTTTCGCATGGCGCACCGAGCATCGTGATCGACGACATTGAAGCGCATCACTTCTTGAAGGACTTGCAGTCCTACATTTCTAAGCCTTCTGCTATCATCATAAACTCCGCGCATCATGAAGCGGCGGGGCCCGCGGTGGTCCGTGATCCCAATCCTGGCATGATCTACGACTTTGGCGGCTTTCCCGATGCGTTGCGCCAGATGGTCTACGCCGCGCCGGGTGATGCCGCGCTTGCCGATCGTGTGACGGAGTTTCTTAAGGGCGCGGGCCTTTCTCCCGATACCGTGGAAGAACGCGGCTATGATCACGGCGCGTGGAACCCGCTGATGCTTGCCTTTCCGCAGGCTGACATTCCCGTTGTTCAGGTGTCCATTGACCCTAACGCGAATGGTGCCTGGCACATGAAGCTGGGCAAGGCGTTATCGCCGTTGCGCGCAGACAATGTGCTGGTGCTTGGTAGCGGCCACATCACCCATAACCTCAAAGAGTTTTTCAATGTGATGCGAGGCGCTGAACCAAACCCTGAGCTTCCCGCCAAGGTTTCCGCCTTCACCGATTGGTTTCACGTCAAACTGGCAGCTGGTGATACGGCCGCAGCGCAAAACTGGTTGGTTGAAGCGCCGTTCGCGCGTGACAACCACCCAACCGACGAGCATTTCTTCCCCCTCTTTACTGCATGGGGTGCGGCGGGCGAGGGCGCGACTGGCGAACGCATCCATGCTTCCACCCAAATGGGCGGAGCCTTGGCTTGGGATGCCTATCGATTTGCATGACAGTTCCATCTGCCGTCTTTAAGTCTGCGCTTCGAGCATCTTTTTGATCTTCGATGCCTTCTCAAAATGATCGAGTTCATGGGTTTCAATCCACCACCTGGCGGCTTCCATGAGCAGAGCAGGATCGTCGTTTTTGTTGCCGAAAAACGCATAGAACGACAGCCCAACACCGTTTCCTTTTTGGGCAATCTTCCGGTCGCAGATAGCGATTGCTTTCTCTCGCAGGGATGCGCGCAATTCCGTCTCCTTGGTTGTCGGCAACCGGTATCACATGATCGGTCTAAACCTGTCAGTAGAGCGCGCTTTGGGTTTGCTGGGTGTCGTTTTTTACCTAATTTGCTCAAAGTGAACAAAAGGGTGATTGCCAGCCCGCCGACGCAGGTTTAGAGCGGTGTCATGACCAACACCGCACCAGACACACTGAACATCGCCATCGCCCAGCTGAACCCCGTCATGGGTGATTTGGCCGCCAATCTTCTGATGGCGCGCGATGCGCGCATGCAGGCCAAATTGCTAGGCGCAGATGTGATCGCGTTCAGCGAGCTTTTCATCTCCGGCTACCCGCCCGAAGACCTCATCGACAAGGATGCCTTCATGCATGCCTGCCGCGAGGCCTGTGAGGAGTTGGCGCTGGAAACCGATGATGGCGGCCCGGCAGTTTTGATGGGCACGCCCTGGTTGGAAAAAGATCAGCAGTCCGGCGAAGACAGGCGCTACAACGCCGTTGTGTTGATGGACGGTGGCGCCATCACCGGCATGCGCGCCAAGGTGCATCTGCCCAACTATTCGGTCTTCGACGAAAAGCGCGTGTTTGACGCCGGCCCGATGCCCGGCCCGTTGGAATGTCGCGGCGTGCGGCTCGGCGTGCCGGTGTGCGAGGATGCCTGGTTCGACGATGTTACCGAGTGCCTGGCCGAAACCGGCGCTGAACTGCTCATCGTGCCCAATGGCTCGCCCTGGTGGGAAGCCAAGAACGATGAGCGCCAGCAAGTGATGGTCCAGCGCGTGGTCGAGACCGATTTGCCGCTTCTCTATATCAACCAGTTGGGTGGCCAGGATGAACTGGTCTTCGACGGTGGTTCCTTTGCGCTCGCCAAAGACCGTACGCTTGCGCTGCAAATGCAACAATTTGAGCAGGGCGTTGAGGTGCTCAAAGCGGTTCGTGCCGATGAAGGGTGGACGTTTGAACGTGGGCAGCTCGCGGCCTTGCCTGATGATCTGGAAGCCGATTGGCGCGCCTGCGTCATGGGGCTTGGCGATTATGTCAACAAGAACGGGTTTCCCGGCGTTGTGCTTGGCCTCTCCGGTGGCATCGACAGCGCCATCTGCGCCGCTATGGCCGTGGATGCGCTGGGTGCCAGCCGCGTGCATTGCGTGATGATGCCCTATGAGTATACCGCCCAACATTCATTGGAGGATGCAGAGGCCTGCGCCAAAGCCTTGGGTGTGCGCTACGATGTGGTGGAAATTCACAAGCCAGTGGAAGGCTTTCTAAGTGCCTTGGGTCCACTGTTTGAAGGCACAGATGAAGGCGTAACAGAAGAGAACCTTCAGTCGCGCACCCGCGGGACCATCCTCATGGCGCTGTCGAACAAGTTCGGCTCCATGGTGGTCACCACAGGCAACAAATCCGAAATGTCAGTCGGCTATGCGACGCTTTACGGCGACATGAACGGCGGCTTCAATCCGATCAAAGACGTCTACAAAACCGATGTTTATCGCATGGCCGCGTGGCGTAACGCCCATCATCCTACGGACCTGATGGGTCCAGCCGGCGAGGTCATTCCAGAGCGTATCATCACCAAGGCGCCATCAGCTGAGTTGCGCCCAGATCAGACCGATCAGGATTCTCTGCCGGAATATGATGTGTTGGATGGCATTCTGCGTGGCCTGGTAGAAAATGAGCAATCCATCCAAAACATAGTTGCAGATGGCTATGATCTTGAAACGGTGGCCCGCATTGAGCATTTGCTCTATATCGCAGAATACAAACGTCGCCAGGCGGCACCGGGCGTGAAGCTCACCAGCCGCGCCTTTGGCCGCGACCGCCGCTACCCCATCACCAATCGCTTCCGGGATCGCCGCGATCCGGCCCATCCCCAAGGCACAATCTAACAAGCCACATCGGATTGATATGACTGTTGTTCGTTTTGCCCCGTCCCCGACGGGTTTCCTGCACATCGGCAATGCCCGCACGGCTTTGTTCAACGCCCTGTTTGCCCTCAAGACCAGGGGGCAGTTCGTGTTGCGTCTCGATGATACCGATGTTGCCCGCTCAACCCAGGAGTTTGCCGAGACCATTCTCGACGATATCGCCTGGCTCGGCATTAGGGTGGACCGGCAGGAAAAACAGTCGGCCCGCATGGCGCGCTACGATGGCGTGCGTGATGAGCTAAAAGCCAAAGGGCTGCTCTATGCCTGCTACGAGACCGCCGAAGAGCTGGACTACAAACGCAAACGCCAGATGGCGCTGGGCAAGCCACCGGTTTACGACCGCACGGGGCTGAACCTCTCCGACGAAGAGCGCAAAGAGCTGGAAGCGGAAGGCCGCATGCCGCATTGGCGCTTCAAGCTGACCGGCAAGCGCGTGGAATGGAATGACCTCTGCAAAGGCGCCCAAACCATTGATACCGCATCACAATCCGATCCGGTGCTGATCCGCGAAGACGGATCCTATCTCTACACGCTGCCCTCGATCATCGACGACATCGATTTCGGCATCACCCATGTGATCCGTGGTGAGGATCATGTGTCGAACACCGGCACGCAGATCGAAATTTTCGAAGCCCTTGGCGCCAGTGCACCAAGCTGGGGTCACCACAATTTGCTGATCGCCGCTGATGGGTCTGCGCTTTCCAAGCGGCACGGGTCACTGTCGCTGAAGGCCTTGCGCGAAGACGGTACGCAAGCGATGGCGGTGGCAAGCGTCGCCACGCTGGTAGGAACATCCATGGCCATCGCCCCGCGCGAGAATTTGGCGGCACTGGCCGAAGACTTTGATCTTTCAAAGGTTTCCTCGGGCCCGGCACGCTTTGAACCCAAGCAAATCGCCGATTTCTCAGCGCAGATGGTGCACGCGTTGGAACCCTCTGATGTTGCCGATACGCTCGCCAGCCTCGGCATTCCTGCCGATGTTCAGGCTGACCTTTGGCTTGCCGTGCGCAAGAACTGCGACACCCCAAAGGATGCCAAAACCTGGTGGGACATGCTGAACGCAGAGACCGTGGAAAGCGATCTGGAAAGCGATGATGTCACCTATATTCAATCCGCTATCGCGCAGATGCCGGAGGGTGAAATCACCTCAGAAACATGGGGTAGTTGGACCGGCGCTCTGAAGGCCGAAACCGGTCGCAAGGGCAAGGCCCTGTTCATGCCGCTTCGCAAAGCGCTCACAGGGGAAGAACGCGGTCCAGAAATGGGACCCGTCATTATGCTCCTAGGTCGGCAAAAGGTTCTAGACCGTCTGCAAAAAGCGGCGGACTAAAGCTCAAAACAAGCGGACGGTCTGCATGGTTTTGCAGACTAAGAGCGGACTAAGGGCGGACGGTCCGCATCAGTCTGCCTCAAAACTTCGATGTCCGTCTAGTTGTTGAAATACCCGTAGTTGGGCCCCACCCGGCGGACAATCTGCTCGCCATCCACTTCGGGGCGTGTCAGTCGACCTAGTCCTGAAAAGCTCATCCCAGCATCATCAAGCGCCCGGGTTTCCGGGTCGCTGGCCATATCTGGGCGCGCCGTTGGCTGCGGCACCTGCGGACCAGTTGGACCGGCGGCAATGCCGGTGGACGCGCGCAGTTCTTCCAGCACCACCGCAGAAGGGGTGCAGCGATTGTCCGGATCGAAATTATCGCGGTAGGCAAAGGCATAAGTTTGCGTGGTGTAGGGCTCACCGGTCAGCGTGTTCATCATCGCATCCACCTGCTGGCCAGGGTTGCGATAGGCAAACAATTCAACGCTGGTCCCCGGGCACATGGCAGCACAGAGACTGCGATCTTCGTCAAACCGGTCCCGCGTCGTGGAAAAGCTAATTGGCCAGTAAAATCCGTCACTTGTGCGTACGCACATGGTGCGGAACGTGCCGCCGCGCAGCCGAAAATCCGGTTCGCCGGTGAACTCGCCTGGTCGATCAAAGCCCCGGTTGTAGGGCTGGCCGGGCATCGCAATGCCTGACGAGTCAGCCGGCCGCCGCGCCACATAGGTCGGCTGCGAGCGAATGCCGAATATCGCTTCCAGCAGATTGCCAGGCTGCACCGATTGGCGCACCTGTTGTTGAAATTCCCGCTGACCAGGACCGCACTGCGTAGCAAAGGCCCGCTCCAGTTCGGCGATCCGCCGTGGATCGCCGCGGCCACCGCCACCGGTGCGGGCAAGCTGGCGTTGCATCTGGCTCAAATTGGCTTGCATCTGATTGAGGCTCGCCACAATCGAGCCGCACTGGGGCGACGCGCCGAACGAACATTGGAAGCGATCAAACGCCCCTTGCGCTCGCGCCATCTCACGCATTTGCTGATTGATCGATTGCTGAAGCTGCCCGGTTCCGCCGCCACCATTGTGGAGGCTGGCCAACTCGCTTTGGATGCGCGCGCACGAGCTTTGCGCATGAGCCTGTGAGGTCAAGCCGAGGCCGAGCGCGAAAACGGCAGCACCGAGCGTTAAAGCTTGGCGTTTGAAGGCCTTTTTCCAATCGTGATGGACATTTGCCGTCACGTGCTCATCCACCTCATGGTTGCCGCACCGAACCTTGCTCAAAGCGGTTGATCGTCCAACGCCCGAACAGCCGATACGTTCATCCTAGCCAACTAGGGTTAGCCAAAGGTTGGCCAAACCGTGGCATTCGACGATTTGGTGGTATCAGGGCCTTAATGAACCCAAGATGAATGGCGTTCCTGGCGCGTTGCGGGGCGCTTGGTGGACCGCATGTCAAACTGCGGCAGCCGTTCGCGTGCACAGGGCGTTAGCCCGTTATCCAGATGCTTAAGGGTTATCTGGGCAACGGTATCGGCATCCTCAGCTTGCAACACAAAATCCTCTCCGGCTTTCAGCCAAAGCGCTGCAAACAAACGGCTTTCTTGTTGTGTCAGGCTCATCGTTTTACCTTCCCTCGTGAGCCAACACCCCTCTTGTTGGGAGTTGTTGGCTGCGGATATCACGTTGCCGAACACTGCACCCAAAACTGGCTGCTTGCCGTGTTCACCATCACACCTTCGGTGCCCATGTATCGCTCACGACACGTTGCACACCTGCACTGACAAATGGATTAAGGCTTGACGAGTTTGCCCAAAACACGGCAGGGAAAAGGCCATGTTTAGGCCGTATGATTATCAAAGCCCTGCTGAAGCCGCTCAAAGTGCGGCCATTGGCATTGTGGAGATTTGCAGCTAGCGCACCCATCGCTGGCACGGCCCCGTTTTGCTCCCATCCCTATGAAACGGTTCCTCGCCAGCGGCGGGCTAACCTCTTGCGCGTTACACCTGTGACGCATTCAACGATGGAACGAGCACGATGACTTTGCAGTTCACCAACACCGCCACGCGCACCAAGGAACCCTTCGTTCCGATCGATGCGAACAACGTGCGCATGTATGTGTGCGGGCCGACTGTTTATGACTTTGCCCATATCGGCAATGCCCGCCCCGCCGTGGTGTTTGACGTGCTGTTCCGTCTGCTGCGCCACGTCTATGGTGATGATCACGTGACTTATGTGCGCAACATCACCGACGTGGATGACAAGATCAACGCGCGGGCAAAGCGCGATTTTCCTGATCTGCCGCTCAATGAGGCCATCGCGCGGGTGACCGAAAAAACCACCGCGCAATACCATGCGGACTTGAAAGCGCTCGGCTGCCTCGAACCGAGCCATGAGCCACGCGCCACGGCGCACATTGCCGGCATGATCGAGATGATACAGAAACTGTTGGATGACGGTTTTGCCTACATCGCTCGAGGCGAAGAAGGGCGGGAAGCGCTTTTCGATGTGAAGCAAATGCCGCGTTACGGCTCGCTTTCAAAACGAAACCTGGGGGAGCAACAGGCTGGCGCGCGAGTAGCAGTTGAAGGACATAAACGGAATCCGGAAGATTTTGTCCTATGGAAGGAGTCGTCGGAAGATGAACCGGGCTGGCCTGCTGCATTTGTAGTTTCGGAAGAAAACCAGGCCGCGCTTCAGCTCAACTCAAATGAAATTCAAATCAACGGACGGCCCGGCTGGCACATTGAGTGCTCGGTGATGAGCGAAGTCTGGCTATGGGAAAAGGCACAAGACAAACTGGGTGAACAGGGTTTGAAACATCCTCACCAGTTCGACATCCATGGCGGCGGACTCGATCTCATCTTTCCCCACCACGAAAACGAAATCGCCCAGAGCTGCTGCGCTCATGGCACCGAACGCATGGCGAACCTTTGGCTGCACAATGGTTTCGTGCAGGTGGAAGGCCGGAAGATGTCGAAATCAGAGGGCAACTTCGTCACCATCCATGATGTGCTGCACACCGACAAGGTGGGCGGGCGGTCATGGCCCGGCGAAGTCGTGCGCCTTGCGCTGCTGATGACCCACTATCGTGAACCGATGGACTTTTCGGTGAAGCGGCTGGAAGAGGCGGAGAATACGCTTTCGAAGTTTGCTCGTCGGCTGGAGGAGGGTGACCCAAGCTCCGATGACGACATTGCAGCCGACAGCTTCTCTTCACTTTGGGATGACCTCAATCTTCCTGAAACCATTCGATACATGCACTCAATGTCTGGTGGGACCCTATCAACAGCAATGGAAGCTATTGGGCTCCAGCCGGTGAGAGTTCAAGCGCATTTGTCCGACCAAGTGATTGCTCGCAGGATAGAGCAGCGCCTCGCCCTTATCGCCGAAAAAAACTGGGCTGAGGCTGACCGCATCCGCGATGAGTTGTCCGAACAAGGCATTCAGCTCAAAGACGGCAAAGACCCTGAAACGGGCGAGCGCACGACGACATGGGAGGTGAAGCGATGAGCTACCCAACCCAAAAGACGTCATCCTCGCCGGTCCGCGAGCCGCGGGTCTCGCTTCCATGGCGGGGATCCATTCCGTTGAACGTTCCAAACCGCTGCACCGCCAGAAAGGCCTCAGGCATGGATCCCTGTGACAAGCACAGGGATGACGTGTGGTGGGTTGCAGCATGACCACCTCTCTCTCCGGCGGGTGCCAGTGCGGCGCGGTGCGCTACCACGTCACCGGCACGCCCGAAACGCCGCATCTCTGCCACTGCCGCATGTGCCAAAAAGCTTCCGGCAACTATTTCCTGCCGCTGGCGTGGGCACCGGGCGACACGCTCACCCTCACACGCGGTGAACCGGCCTGGTTCCACTCGTCCGACCCTGTCCGCCGTGGTTTTTGCGCCACCTGCGGCACGCCGCTTTTCTACGATCCTATGTCAGAGGAAGGATTGGCGTTCACGCTGGGCAGCTTGGATGATCCAGCCGCTTTGCCCCCAAAAACCAATGATGGTGAAGTCAGCCGCGTGCCGTTCTTCCATATGCTGGCCAGTCTGCCATCTGCGGAAATTGGCATGGATGACCTTTCACCCACCATAACCACCACCAACCACCAGCACCCCGATCATGACACGCAAAGCTGGGAAGCAAAGCGATGAGCGCGCGCCACCACCATTCGTCATCCTCGGACTTGTACCGGAGAACCATTCCATTGATCGTTCCAACCCGCAGTGCTGCCAGAAAGTCCTCAGGCATCGATTCCTGTGATGGAAGCGAGACCCGCGGCTCGCGGACCCACAGGGATGACGTGTTTGCAGGAGGTATCCTATAATGACCAAAGAACGCCTCTACCTCTTCGACACGACTCTAAGAGATGGCCAACAGACCACCGGGATCGACTTTTCGCTGGATGACAAGATCACGATCGCCCGCATGCTCGATGAGCTGGGCTTCGAATATGTCGAAGGAGGCTATCCCGGAGCCAACCCGACTGACAGCGCTTTCTTTGAAGAAAAACGCACGCAGAAAGCCACCTTCACTGCCTTTGGCATGACGCGGCGTGCCGGCGTATCGACGTCCAATGATCCGGGCCTGAAGGCGCTGATCGATGCGGCGGGCGATGCCATCTGCTTCGTCGCCAAGAGCTGGGACTATCATGTGCGTGTGGCGCTGAAGACCACCAACGAAGAGAACCTTGCCTGCATCCAGGACAGCGTGATGGCGACGCTGGCCGCCGGCAAAGAGCCGATGGTCGATTGCGAGCACTTTTTTGACGGTTACAAGGCCAATCCGAGTTATGCGCTGGCCTGCGCAGAGATCGCCTATCAGGCTGGCGCGCGCTGGGTTGTGCTCTGCGACACCAATGGCGGCACGCAGCCCGACGAGATCGAAGCCATCGTCAAGACAGTGATGGAAAAGGTACCGGGCTCGCATCTGGGAATCCATCCGCATAACGACACCGAGCAGGCTGTGGCCAATGCGCTGGCTGCGGTGCGCGCAGGCGTGCGGCAGATCCAGGGCACGCTGAACGGGATCGGCGAGCGCTGCGGTAACGCCAACCTGACCAGCCTGATCCCAACGCTGATGCTCAAAGAGCCTTATGCCAGCCAGCTTGAAATCGGTGTCACGCCGGAACAGTTGGCCAAGCTCACCGTCACCAGTCGCGCGTTTGATGAGATTTTGAACCGCGCACCGGACCGCCATGCGCCCTATGTCGGCGCCGGCGCTTTTGCCACCAAGGCGGGCATTCACGCGTCCGCGGTGCTCAAAGAGCCGGAAACCTATGAGCACATTCCCCCAGCAACTGTTGGCAACACGCGCCGGGTGCTGGTGTCCGATCAAGCGGGCAAATCCAATCTGGTGGCCGAACTGACCCGTCTGGGCTTGCAGTTTGATCCAAAAGACACACGCTTGAATGATCTGCTGGCTGAGCTGAAAGAGCGCGAGGCCGCCGGTTATTCTTACGAGGGAGCCGATGCCTCGCTGGCGCTGTTGGCCATGCACCGCCTTGGCACGGTGCCGAGCTATTTCAAGGTGGACAGCTACAAGGTGGGCGTGGAGCGGCGGTTCAACGCGCTTGGCCAGGAAATCGATCTCTCCGAGGCGGTCGTGAAGGTGGAAGTTGACGGCGAGCGGCTGATGTCGGTGGCCGAAGGCAACGGTCCGGTCAATGCGCTCGACAATGCCCTGCGCAAGGATCTGGGGCGCTTCCAGGCGGTCATCGAAACGCTGGAACTGGTGGATTACAAGGTGCGTATCCTAAACGCCGGGACGGCAGCTATAACGCGTGTGTTGATCGAGAGCGAAGACACCGCCACGGGTGAGCGCTGGTACACTGTCGGTGTGTCGGAAAACATCGTCGATGCCAGTTTCCAGGCACTGGAGGATTCCATCATCACCAAGCTCATGCGCGCCGATGGGCGGATGCTCGCCCCGGCAGCGGAGTAACTACAACCGCGCCAGCGCCTCTTCGTCGCCCTCCAAGGCCGCTTCTGAATAGCTGGCAACCTCAGCGCGCAGTTTTGGCACAATCTGGCTGACATCCTCGGTGATCAGATAGCGAATCATGGTCTGCTCTGTGATGAAGCCTTCATCGATCATGTGATCCATCAACTCCGTGAGCGGTCCCCAAAAGCCGCCAATATCGGCCAACAGAACTGGTTTTTTGTGGCGGCCGAGCTGTGCCCAGGTGATCATCTCCACCAACTCTTCCAGCGTGCCAATGCCGCCAGGTAGAGCGACAAAAGCGTCGGCCTCGTCAAACATGCGACGCTTGCGCTCGTGCATATCCTCGGTGATCACAAGGTCTTCCACGCGACGCAGCATTACCTCGCGCTCTTCGAGAAACTTAGGAATAACGCCGGTTACCTTGCCCCCTGCGTCCAGGCAGGCCTTGGCCACGATGCCCATCAGGCCAATCGATCCGCCGCCATAGACAAGGCGTATATTGGCCGATGCCAAGGCTTCGCCGAGGCCCTGTGCAGCTATCTCATAGGCGGGATTTTTGCCAGTGCGTGAGCCGCAATACACGCACACTGAAGTCAATTTGCTCATAAGCCCTGAGTGGCATTGCGCTTGACCAGCGTCAACCGCCGTTATGCCAAGCCCATAGCCTTCCTTGCGTGCACTGCAAAACGGTACTAAACCCTGGAGAATCGGGCTGATGAAGGAAATGTGATGAACTCTGGTGTCGTGGGCGCCCTCGCCCTGCTGGCGGTTGGTGGAGCACTCTATCTGGGATCGACCTTTTTGGGCGATTACTTCAGCGAACCTGATGGTGCAACGCAACAGGTTGCCGGTGAAGACGCTGGAGGCCAATCCGATGGCGATGCTGCTGCGCTCGCCTTGGTGCCCGAGGCGAGCGAAACAGCTATCGACGAAACTGCTGAGGCTGTGACCGAGGCCGTCGATGGCGCTGCTGACGCGGTGACTGAGGCGGTCGAGAGCGCCGTGGATGCCATTACAGAAACCACCGAAGCGGCAACGGAAGAGATGGCGGCGCTCAGTGATGAGGCCGCTGGTGATGTTCTTCAGAGCCTGGGCAATGATGTGCCCCAAGTGGCCTCTGAACCTGGCACAACGCCTGTGTTGGATGTGGTTCGTGTCGAGCCTTCTGGCGAGGTTCTGATTGCCGGCAATGCGCCCGAAGGTGAGCGCGTGGGCTTGGTTTACAACAATGAAGTGGTGGCTGAAGCCGACGTGACGGAGGGCGGTGATTTTGTGTTGGTGCCCGATGCTGTGCTGCCGACGGGCGAGGGTACGCTGGAAGTTGTCGTGATCGACGAAAACGGCAACCGCACGTCTCAGTCGGATGAGCAAGTCGCCGTCGTGCTGCCTGAAGATGGCAACCAGGCCGGGTTCCTGGTCGGCGTGCTGCGTCCAGGCCAACCGGTGGAAATCATTGAGCGTGAAGCGCCCGAGGTGGATGTTGCCTCCAGTGCTCAGCCAGCGATCGAAACTTCGACGCCAACAGCCGAGACAAGCAGTGCGCCAGAGGTTGAAACCGCCGCGCGCGCTGAACCGACCACACCCGCTGAAACCGAAGGCGGCGATGCGCCGTTCGTGGTTGTCGATGCCATTGAGCTTGAAGGTCAAGAAATCTGGATTGCCGGCGCTGCGCCTCCTGGCACCATCATCCGCCTTTACCAAGATAATTTCCTGCTCGGCGAAACGATTACCGGCGACGAGGGCCGCTATCTGTTCGAAGGCGAACTCAGCGATGCATTTGGCGAAGTGACGGTGCGCGCCGACGCACTGGCAACGGGATCGGCCGATGTGATCGCGCGCGCCGAAGTGCCGTTTGATATGCCTGGCACAGAGATGGCCAGCCAAGAGATGTCAACCGAAGATGTGATTGGCGAAGATACGGCCCCCGAAGATACGGCCGCCGAAGAGGCGGCCAGCGACGATATGGTCAGCGCCGAAACGACAGAGACCGCATTGGCTGACGCGGTGTCAGAGGCAGCAGACGACATGGCCGAATCCGTCCGTGACACCGCTGAAACTGCCGGTCAGGCTGTGACTGACGTGGCCGACAACGCTGCTGAAGCCGCAACCACCCTTGCAGAGACTGCCGGCGAGACAGCCAGCGCTGCCGTTGAGACTGTCCAGGAAGCGGTCACTGACGCGACGGAGGAGGCCGCCGAGGTTGCAAATGCTGTGACGTCGGCAGAAACACCTGCATCCGGCGACGCATCGCCCGCCGCTGAAACGGCTGCCACGTCGCAAGCCGCACAGGCCGAAACCGAGGTGGCGTCCACGACGACGCCGACAGTCTCCAATGAGCGGGTATCTGTGCTCGACACCGGCCGCGTCATTATTCGTCGCGGCGACAATCTGTGGCGCCTGTCGCGCCGCGTGTTTGGTCAAGGCATTCGGTACACGTCGATCTATGATGCAAACCGTGACCAGATCCGAGATCCGGCACTGATCTTCCCAGGTCAGGTGTTTGAATTGCCGACGCCGCAGGAAGAATGGGGCGCTGTTCCTGGTGTAGAAGCGCTTGAGCCGGACCAAATTCCTGGACCTGACGACACGCAGAACTAGGTTTTACCCGGCGAAAAACGAAGCAGGGGTTGCCGCGGCAGCCGCGTGGCCCTATTTCATCGTTAGATGACGATGAATGCCCGGACACAGCATTTCAATCCCGTCGCGCATGATGATGAGACTTTGGCCCGCATCGCCAAAGCGCTTTCTCATCCTGCGCGTTTGGCGCTTTTGCGTGCGCTGACGGCTGAGCCCTGCTGTTGCGGGCATTTGGTGCGCGATCTTTCCGCGCGCGATATGGCGCTGGCCCAATCCACCGTTTCTCAACATCTGCGCGTGTTGGTCGATGCCGGTCTGGTGACCCGCACAGCGTGTGGCGTGGAAAGCTATTTCAATGTGAACGGCGCAGCCGTTGATGCGGCGTTGGCCGGATTTGCGACGTTGGCCGCCACCAAAAACCACGAGAAAGCGTAAGCCCTATGGCGATTGCCGCCGAAACATCCCAGGACGATGATCAGACTGAAAAACCCGCGCTTTCGGTTGATGACCGTGCGATGGGCGATACGCTCAAAGTTCTCTTCCCCTATATCTGGCCGCACAACCGCCCCGACCTGAAAATGCGGATCTACATTGCGCTGTTTATTCTGGTGCTGGCCAAATTCGTCACGGTGCTGGTGCCTTACAGCTACAAATGGCTGACGGATTCCTTGACCGGCGAACTGGGTGCGCCGTCCAGCATTCCAGAATGGCTGATCGTGCCGATGATGCTGGTCATCGCCTACGGTGTGGGCCGGTTGATGATGGTCGGTTTCAACGAACTGCGCAACGCGTTGTTTGCCAAGGTCGGCCAGCACGCAGTTCGCAGCCTCGCCAACGAAACGTTCGGCCATATCCACCGACTGTCGCTGCGCTTCCATTTGCAGCGCCGTACCGGCGGTTTGTCGCGCATCATTGAGCGTGGCACCAAAGGCATTGAGATCATCATTCGTTTTCTGATCCTCACAGCGGTGCCGACGCTGCTGGAGTTCGCGCTGATGATCGCCGTCGTCACCTATCAGTTCGATTGGACGTATGCAGGCATCGTGGTTGCGATCGTCGTGGCGTTTATCTGGTTCACCAAGGTCGCCAGTGATTGGCGCATCGCCATTCGCCGGGCGATGAACGAGGCTGACACCGACAGCAACACCAAGTCGGTCGACGCCATGCTCAACTATGAGACGGTGAAATACTTCAACAATGAAGCGATGGAAGCGCGCCGTTTCGATGGCGCGATGGCCAAATATGAGAAGGCGGCCACGCAAACCTTCACCTCACTGGCCACACTGAATTTCGGACAAACCTTCATTTTCACCATCGGGCTGGTGGCCTGCATGATTTTGTCGGCCCAAGCCGTCCAAGCGGGCACACAGACGCTTGGCGACTTCGTCATGATCAACGCACTTCTTTTGCAACTTTGGCAGCCGATGAACTTCTTGGGTTTTGTGTACCGCGAGATCAAGCAAGGCCTGGTCGATCTGGAAACGATGTTCGATCTACTGCGGCAAAACCCTGAGGTCACCGATAGCCCCGATGCTGTGCCACTGGAAGTGAGCGGCGGGGCCATCCGCTTTGACAATGTGCGCTTCTCTTACGACCCCAACCGATCCATTTTGAAGGGCATCTCGTTTGAGGTTCCTGCTGGCAAACAGGTGGCGCTGGTCGGTCCATCGGGCGCGGGCAAATCGACAATTTCGCGGCTGCTTTACCGGTTCTATGATGTCAGTGAAGGCTCCATCACAATTGATGGGCAGAACCTCAAAGACGTCACCCAGTCGAGCCTGCGCCAGCAGATTGGCATGGTGCCGCAGGACACCGTGCTCTTCAACGACACCATCGCTTACAACATTCGCTATGGCCGCATTTCGGCCAGCGACGAGGACGTGCGCGAAGCCGCGCGGATGGCACAGATTGCAGACTTTATCGAGCAATTGCCTGATGGGTTCGATACCCAGGTGGGTGAACGTGGCCTCAAGCTTTCCGGTGGTGAAAAGCAGCGCGTGGCGATTGCTCGCACACTGCTTAAAGCGCCACCAATCTTGATCCTGGATGAAGCCACCTCAGCGCTGGATACGCAGACTGAGAAGGAGATCCAGGCGGCCCTTGATCTGGTCTCCAAAGATCGCACCACGCTGGTGATTGCCCACAGGCTTTCCACCGTCATTGATGCCGACGAAATCATCGTGCTGAAGGCCGGAGAGATTGCCGAACGCGGCACGCATGATGCGCTGTTGGAGATGAACGGTCTCTACACGACCATGTGGAACCGCCAGCGCGAGGCGAGCGAGGCGGAAAAGAAACTGGCTGAAACCCGCGCCCAGGATATTGACGGCGTGATTGATCGTGGTCCACGGGCAGGCGAACCGAGCCCGGCCTAACGCGTTTGTTGCTAGCTTTCTCGACACCGGCCAGTGAACCCGGTACGACCGGCCATGCAGTTTTTTATGTGAGTGAGTTTGTCCGTTAATGAGCATTGCCCAATCGATCCGTACCGCCATTCCGCCGATCAATCCAGCTGGCTATCCATTTATCGGGCTGTTCGCCCTTGCCTCTGTCGCGCTTGGGTTTTTGTCCGTCAGCCTGTTTTGGCTCGGTATGGGTTTGACAGTTTGGTGCGTGCTGTTTTTTCGCGACCCGGCCCGCGTCACGCCGGTTGACGATAGCCTGGTTATCAGCCCTGCTGATGGCCGCGTGTGTTTCGTCGGTCACCGTGCGCCGCCGCCTGAACTTGGTTTGGGTGACCAACCGATGCGCATGGTCGGCATTTTCATGAACGTGTTCGATGTGCACGTTAACCGCGCGCCGGTATCTGGGTCCGTCACCAAGGTGGCCTACAAGGAGGGCGCATTTTTCAGTGCTGATCTGGATAAGGCCAGCGAGAAGAACGAACGCAACGGCTTTGTGTTCGCGACACCGCACGGCCCGCTGGCGGCTGTACAGATTGCTGGGCTTGTCGCCCGCCGTATTCTGTCCTGGAGCGCAGAAGGCGATAGCGTGACGGCCGGTGAACGCATCGGCATGATCCGTTTCGGAAGCCGCGTCGACGTGTATCTGCCAGACGGCGCGATGGTGGATGTGGCCATGGATCAGCGCACGCTGGCCGGTGAGACGGTGATCGCCCGCTTTGGGCAGACATCATCCGGCGAACGCTTTCATCGGACAAGCTAACCCCAAGATGACACACTTATGAGTGGTTTGTTCCAAGACTTTGAACCAGACGCGATTGGCGCTCGCGCCAGAGCAGGTAAGCAAGCGGTTGGCGCTTGCGCCAGAGCATACAAACAGGCGGTTGGCGCTTGCGCCAGAGCAGGTTTAGAGGCTGTGACTCATACATGAGTGGATTGTTCCAAGACTTTGAACCAGGCGGTACGCCAGGTTCCAAACGCAGCAGGCGGTGGCGCAAACTCAACCGGGTACCGCTACGCATGGTGCTACCGAACATGGTCACGCTGCTGGCGTTGTGCTCGGGACTAACGGCCATTCGGTTGGCGCTGGAAGGGCGGCTGGAGCTCGCAATGATGGCGATCCTGCTCGCTGCATTCTTGGATGCTCTCGACGGTCGTTTGGCGCGGATGCTCAAGGGCACCAGCCGCTTCGGCGCAGAACTGGACTCACTCACTGATTTTGTAAATTTCGGCGTCGCCCCCGCGCTTATCTTGTACCAATCCTCGCTTTCAGCGATCGACAATCTGGGATGGATTGCCGCGCTTCTTTACGCCATCTGCGCCGGTCTCAGGCTTGCCCGCTTCAACGCGGCCTTGGATGTCGAAGGCCCGGACTACAAAGGCGCATTCTTTACCGGCGTGCCAGCGCCTGCTGGGGCATTGCTTGCCTTGCTTCCGATGTATTTCGCGCTGCTTGGCGGCGATTGGCTCACCGGTTCACCGATCTTGGTAGCGGCGTACATCGTGGTCATTGGCTTGCTCATGGTGTCCTCGTTGCCGACTTTCTCCGGCAAAAAGATCGGCGCCCGTTTGCCGTCTGACAGTGTGTTGCCATTGATGGTGGCCACCGCGGCGATGATCGCGCTTCTGGTCGCCTTTACGTGGCAGGTGCTGATCGCGCTGTCCTTCATATATCTCGCTGCGCTGCCGCTGGGTGTGTGGTACGCGCGCAAGCTCGATGCCAAAGCTGTCGCTAGCGAAGCCCCTGGCCAGCATGCGTCTGACGAGTGATTTTGTTGTCAGCGCGCTGGTGCGTCGGGTGGAAGGGCAGGGCGCCTATGCCACAGTCGCCCGCCGGGGGGATAACACCGCTGGGGCGATCTTTGTGCTGGTCGATGGGCTCGACGGCAAAGTTGCTTTATACGGGCCTGCGCCGCCGCAAATGGACGATGCACCGATGCCCGACGATGCTGCGCTGACCGGCAACCGGCTTTTCGCGATTGTACCACTCACACCTGAGCCAACCCGTGCAGCGGCCGATGACGCGCTTGCAGCTCAGATGCGGTTTGATCCCGATGTCTGGGTTGTGGATATCGAAGACCGCCAGATGCGGGCCTTCGTGCCTGTTGTTGACGCTTAACCGGCGTCGCGCAGCCTATCTTCGATCATCGTGGTGCGATCGGCCAGCGACATGATCGACCGGGTTTGCGGGCGCGCGGATGGCTCTGGGCTGGCGGACGCCGCCGCCATTTTCGGTATCTCGCCACGCATCGCACCGACGATCAGCCTGGCGGTGGCCTCAGGCATGGCATTAAAGCGATCGACCAGCGCGAATGTATCGCGTGGACTTCCCGTCAGGCCGGTCTTGCCCAGGATCAGCATGCGCGCAAATGCGGTCGAGGAAAGCCCAGCCGCTTTGGCCAGCACCAACAGAGCATCGCCATCGGCCTCATCCAGCAGCTTGCCGACCAAGACGCGATCCAGCTCCAGCGTCTGTGCGAAAAGATCGGCGAGTTTGGCCGGATCGCGCAAGGCGATGACGGTCAGAAAGGCCAGATCAGCATCGTTGCGCGTCGGATCAAGCGCTTTTTGCGCCTGCTGCAAACTCACCGTGCCGGGGCTGTCTTCAGCAAGCCGGCGCATCACCGCCCGACGTCCGGCGCTATCAAGATTGGCAAAATCCTGCGCGCTGCGGCGTGGGTCAGCATTGCCCATTGGATAGGCAGGGCGCGCTGGGGCGACCGCAACCGGTGCAGTCGCTGGCTTGGCAGCTTCTGCCACGCCACGCTCGACCAACTTCTGCGCATCGGCACTGAAATCGGTCTGACGGTTGTCCAGCAGTGCCTGCAACACCGGTCCACTTCCATTGGCCACCAGCATGGTGATGTGTTTGCCTTGCAGTGTGTGGTGGCGCGCGATCAGCGTGCGGATTTCTTCGCTGCCCATTTCGAGAAGATACGCGATGGTTTCATCGCCCAGCCGGTTGGCGCGAATAAGGGTATGGGCGGCGCGCTCACTGGCGCGCGCTAAACGATCCGCCAATCCACTGTTGACGTCTTCGCGGCTCGCCACAGCTTTTGCCAGAGCAACCAACTCGTCCTCGCTGGCAATGCCAATGTAGCCATGGGCGAGCGCCGTCAGGCGGGCCAACTCTTCAGAGCGACCGCGCGGCGTGAGTGCGAGCAAAGTAGAAACCGCGCCTAGCAGCTTAACGCCAGCGAGCGGCGCGGCGCTTTCACGAGCGCTGGAGGAGGGGCTGCCGCTTGAAAGCGCGAGCACCGCCTCAGCGGAGTTATCATCATCCGCGCCGTTGCCATGTGTTTCGGCGCTCTGTGCCGTTTTGGAGGTGTCTCCAAACGTTGGAAGGTGCGCCATGGATCGTCCCGTTGTGTCGCCGCGGAAAAGAGACCTTCGTTGTGCCCGAACTCCGTTAGCAAAGGATTAACCTTGCCACTTTCTTAATGCCCCAACACGAGGCGAAGGCGGCAGTGATTCGCTGACAACACAGCACCGCCAACCACATGTGCAAAAGGCTTGGCTCTCTAAGGGTCGTTGAAAAGATCATGGGTGACGGCAGTCAACAACTTAGCTCCCGTAAGCGGCGTGGCCCTCCAAAGGCCGCGAGTGCCAAAACACGTGCGCGCCGGACACCGAAAGTGGTCAGCAATGTGGTGCCGCTTGCTGGCGCCAAACGTTCAGCCCGTGCGCATCTGGCACAAGATAAGCTGCCCAAAGACCATCAAGCAGAAATCGTTTTTTTCACTGGCGTACAGATCGTTCGCAATGGAACGCAAGGCTAACCGCGGCGCGCTGGCCAGCGTCATCTCAGGAAAAACGCTGGTCGCTGGCGCATGCGCGCTTGCCCTGGCTGGTTGCGCACAAACCGGTGACTTTGGCAGACAGCGTCCCAATGTGATCACCGACAGCGTCTTGCCATTGGTCGGCATGGCGTCGACCTACACCGCTGGCGAGCCTGTTTCCCATTTCAACTACACTGACGATGAACGCACGCTGCGCAATCTGGGTTGGACACTGGTCGTGCCCACCCATGCGCATGATTGGATTGGTCGCACCGCTGCAGAACTTCAGCGCGCGCAAATTGTGCGGCGCATGGATCTGGTACTCAGTCCGGAGCGCTATTCGGCGATGCTGTCCGGCCAGCGTTATCAATCCAGTGAAGCGCGCTACACCCGCATTATGGATGATGCCGTGAAAGACATGGCGGCCATTGAACCCTTCATGGCCTACGTCTCTCGTGTGCGCATCGCTGACGAACAGCGTGTCAACGCCGCTTTTGGGTTGCCGGACATCGGCGCATCTGAACTGGCAGCGGCCCATGGCCGCGTCGCCGAAAACCAGCGTCAGATGGCTTGGGTGAAACGAGCCATGCTGTTCCGCCTTTATGCCTATCGTTACGCGGTGGACCGGTTGATGATCCAAACACCGTCGCGTCTGGCCGGGCAGACGATTGAGCGCCTCGACGCCCTGGAAGCGATGATCCTACATGCATTGGCGGTGGACCTCGAGCAGGCACCGATCAATCACCCTGGCCAGATGGTTGATCTGTTGGAGATCGTTGCCAAGGCTTGAGGCTGTCGATGGTGCAACGTTTCAAGGGCAGACTTGGTCCGGCCATCCATTTGCAATGTCATCTGCGTGCTTGTTTCACAGATCCACTTCGGTGAGCAGTCTGCTGTCTCTAACGCGCCACAAACGCTATTGGTGTCGACCACCGCCATTGCGAGCGAGGCCTGCGGCTCGCCGATCGGCGAGGATAATGAACAGCTACTGCGGCACACCCACGGGTGCCAGGTCTGGCCGCACGACCGGTTGAGGCACGCTGGGCGGGCCTGACGGGGTTGCCGGGCCTTGTGGCGATTGCGAGCCATCCTGATCGGTATCGGGCGCTGCAAAGGTGAATGTGGCCAAAGAGCACTGCATCTGCGCCAACTGATCACGCAAAGCCGGGCGCAGCGCGTTGTAGGTGGCAAGACCGCTGATCCGGACCAGACCCAACGGCCCATCCATCTCGACAACCAGCGCGTCGCGTGGCAGTTGCGCCCCGGCAGCCGAAAGATCACGCGCCAACGCAGGTCGCATCACCAACAACTCCAACCCGCCGCCAGAGGCGGCATTGTGGTTGACCGAGCCGACGACCAGGCCGCTGAGCGTGTGCACTGAGATCGACCAAAACGGCACATCCAAACTGCCAGCCACACGCACCGCACCATCGCGAAGATCAAAGCTGCAGTAGACGCTGTCTTTGCGATCATCGGCGTAGCGAAAATTGGGCCGTGGCTCGCCCGCCTGGCCGGTGTATAGCCGAGGCGCAGATTGTCCGGCGGGAATAACCTCATCGATCAGGACCCCGCGGCCTATCGATGGCAATGCAAAGACGATGACGAAGTGCACGACCAGCGTGGCCAAAAGCGTGAGCCCCAGCCACAAACTCAGCGCACTTGCCACGTTTCGCAGAGTGGGGCGCTTGCGAACATCTGGTCCGAAGAAATCAACGTTGCTCATCAGCTGCACCCGGGCCCGGTTGACGCCACATCAATGGTAGGCAGGGAGGCTTCACCGCTTTCGGGCACCGAGGTGATTGCGCCGTCATAGACATGAAGCACCAAGCTGATCGGTGTTTGAGAGCCAATCAGTATCGAATTGGGGGCCATAGGGCGCGGACCAACGGTGAGCGAGAAACTGCCGTCGGCATTGTAGACAATGTCTTGGCTGTGCAGGGCATGCCGTGGGGTCACGCCGGAATCTGTCTCACCCAAGTCAAGCGATGCGCCATTGAGCTGCGCCAGGGACAGCGTCCACAGGCGGGCAATCTCGACAAAACCCGATACCGTGATTGAGCAATTTGGCACCAATTCTTGGCCGGCGTGGGACGCCAGCGCCACAAAGCGCATGCCTTCTGCACTGCCAGGTGGAAGTTGACCGGACGATGCAATGAACGCGTGAGCATAGGGATCCGCGGCAGCATCGCCGACAGCGCGCACGGCTTCCCACGGCCCAATGTTCAAGGTTCCCGTAGGACGTAAGGTTTGTGTGGCGTAGATGGCGCTGATGGTGCCTGCAACAACGGCGGTCAACGCCATCGACAAGAGCCATAACAAACGCGCCATACTATTTAGTTGGCCTGCTCGACCTGAACGCCGTCGGGTTGGATCGGTGTGTCCGATGTGCCCAGCGCGTCAATGGCAAAGGAGGACCGCAGCTCACGCGTGTTCTCCGGATCAAACCGATTGGCCACGCTCTGCAGCGTCAGTGTCAGCCCTTCGCTGAGATCACTGGCTTGCGTCGGTCCGTCCTGCGATGCATCGCGCGCTGTCACCAGCTCCACATCATCGCGCACGGCCTCATCGACGCCTGGCAGCAAGGGTGGTTGGCTGTCACGGTGGGCAAGCTCCATGATCGATTGCCATGTCATGGCAGGCAGGCGGCCACCGGTGAGGTTTGCCGTTGAGGTAAAGTCATCGTTGCCGTACCAGACGCTGGCGGTGTAGCGCCCGGTGTAGCCGATAAACCACGCGTCGCGGTAAGCTTGCGTCGTTCCGGTCTTGCCCGCAGCGGATATGCCCGGCAGTTGCGCGCGGCGCGCGGTGCCTGCTTCGATTACCTGATGCAGCATGCGGTTCATGCCGGTCACCGCATCTGCGGACAAAATGCGCGGCGCGGTTGGGCCATCCACTGAACGGTCATAGACCAGTTCGCCATCCAGTGTGCGCATCTCCATCACCGCATAGCCGCTGGCACGATATCCGCCATTGGCCAGTGAAGCATAGGCGCTGGCCATATCAAGGGGTGTCACTTCGGCCACGCCCAACGGTAGGGGACGGGTGATTGGCAGTTCTGAGCGGATGCCCATGTCATAGGCTGTCTCAACGATGAGATCACGCCCCATCGCTTCGGCCAAACGCACCGGAACGGTGTTGATGGAACGGGCAAGCGCGGTGGTCAGCGTGACGCGACCGCGAAAACTGCGGCCGTAGTTGCGCGGGCTCCAGCCACCAATGGTGATCGGCGCATCCACCACGATAGAGTTGGGCGTGTAGCCGTTTTCAAGCGCAGTGGCATAAACGAACACTTTGAACGATGACCCTGGCTGGCGCAGGGCGTGCACGGCACGGTTGAACTGGCTTTGGCCATAATCGCGCCCACCCACCATGGCGCGCACCGCGCCATCATTTTCCATCAGGACCGCTGCTGCCTCGCGCACACGGTATGCGCGGCCAGATTCGGCCAGATTGCTGAGCACGGCACGTTCGGCGCCACTCTGTAGGCGTGTGTCGAGCGTGGAGCGCACCACCAAAACCCGCTCACCTGGTGGCGCAATCTCCCGCACTTCCTCAAACACCCAATCGAGGAAATGGTTGGGCGCAGACAATGCGTCACGGGGCACCGCAGAGGCGGGGTTTAAGCGCGAAAACAGCACTTGGCCTTCTGTCAAAAAGCCCGCTTCCACCATGTTGGATAGGACTTCGCTGGCCCGAAGACGGGCTGCAGCAAGGTTGAGGTGAGGCGCGTAGCCTGCAGGCGCTTTATAAAGGCCGGCGAGCATTGCCGACTCTGCCAGCGTGATGTCGCGCACATCCTTGTCGAAATAGAACTCTGCTGCGGCCACCACACCAAAGGCTCCGCCGCCCATGTAAGCGCGATCAAGATAGAGTTTTAGAATATCATCTTTGGTGAGGTTGACTTCCAGCCACAGTGCCAGAAACGCCTCGGTGATCTTGCGCATCAATGTGCGTTCGTTCGACAGGAAAAGGTTCTTGGCCAATTGCTGGGTGATTGACGACCCGCCCTGGACCACGCCTTGGGCACGCACATTTTCCAGCAGGGCTCGCATGGTGCCGATAACATCGATGCCAAAGTGCGAGTAGAAGCGACGATCTTCGGTTGCCAATGTCGCTTGAATCAAATGGTCCGGTATCTCAGACAGTGGCACGCTATCGTTCTGCAATACGCCGCGGCGACCAATTTCCTCGCCATAGCGATCCAAAATGGTTATCGCAAAAGTGTCCTGCTCGCGCCAATCGCTGGAAATGCGGTCAAAGGCAGGCAGCGCCAGAATCAGGGCAAACACTGCACCGATGGTGCCGAACGTGGCCAGCTCATCGAGCACCTCAACTGCCATGCGCTTGATGCCGCGCACGCGGAAGCGTTCAAAAAAGCGACGGATACCTGATACAAAATCGCTGAGGGAGCGGCCGATGACATAAAGCGTGGTGTCGAGCGCCGCATCGATTTCAATCGGGCGCGGCAAGCCGCGGCGTGGGCGCAGCGCAGCACGTTGCGGCTCTTCACGCGCGGGTTCAGCCTGGCTGGAATCAGTGTCTGGCAAGATCGGTGGTGTGTCGCTCATCGTCGGCGGTCAAACGGTCTCTGGCGGCTGGAACGGGTTCTAAAATCAGGAGTCACGCACAAGGTATGGCAAAGCCAAGGCAAGCTCTCAAGGGCAAGCCAGGCCAATCAGGTTATTGCTCATCTTTTACGCGTGCTCGGCGTTGGCCGCCAGCGGTGAATTTGGTAAAAGGACAAGTGACATACGTCTGTGACTTTTCCGCCAGCAAAGGCCGCCAGCTGTGGATCAACGAACCAACCGCCAGCACGCGTCGACCGCCTCGCCGTTTTGGCAATCCAAAACACTTGAAGATATGTCGAGCGACGAGTGGGAAAGCCTGTGCGATGGCTGCGGGCGCTGTTGCCTGTCCAAGCTTGAAGATATCGACAGCGGTGCCATTGCTTTCACCTGCGTCGGCTGCACCTTGTTGAATGCCGAAACCGCGCGCTGCACCGACTACCCCAACCGATTTGCCAAAGTGCCAGATTGCCTGGCTATCACGCCGGAGATGGCGCGCAACTCAGCTTGGCTGCCGCCGACCTGCGCCTATGTCCGCGTGGCCAGTGGAGAGGGCTTGGCTTGGTGGCACCCGCTTGTTTCGGGCACGCCGCAGACCGTGGTGGCCGCACGAATCTCAGTTGCGGGCCGTGTGATCAGCGAAGATGATGTCGAATTGGCCGATCTGGAAGACCATATTGAGAATTGGCCTGACGAAGACCCGATGGTTCCGGCTGAAGATTATTATCAAGTTGGATCAGACATTTAGCCCACTATTGACCGAACTTTTAAGAAAATAATCCTAGAAAATAGGAAAAAAGTCCTTGACCTACCGTGCGGTGTTCCTGTAGACATTGGGCATCATCGCAGAAATGGGCCAACCCAGACGCACGGTCAAATTGGCGTGGCTTATCTGCGCAAACCGGTGTCCCCCTTTGTTGCCTTCAAGCGGTCATGCGCAAGCATGGACCGCTTTTCTTTTGCCCAAAACTCAAGATCCACGAGAAAATGAGGATGTGCCATCGATGCCAATCACGCCTGTCGAGATTACGGAGGAGGAATGGGCAGCGGTGCGTGCCGCCTATGAGGGCGAGGTTTTCACCATCGATGAGATTACCGAGCAATTCGGCATGTCGCGCACACGGCTTTACAATCGTGCGGCCAAAGAGGACTGGGCGACCCGCCGCGATACTCCGCTGTTGAGCAAACGCTATGGGAGTTCCCCAAACGCCGAGACGGCCACACCAACCGAAAAACGAGCCGCGCTAGCTGCGCGGCTTTTTCATGCTCTGGAGGAGCGAATCATGGCGATTGAAGAAGAAACCGTCCAGCCCGACGCATCCCATGGCGAGCGCGATGCCAAGGCGCTAACCGCGATGGCCAGGGCGCTCGATATGCTTGGCGAGATGCTTGAAGCCACCGAAACAGGCTCCAATCCTAAAGAGAAAACCGTGGATCAGGAGATCAACGCCGATGAGTTCCGCCACGTGCTTACGGACCGCCTTGATCGCCTGCGCCAAGGCGGGAGCAAGTGAGGACTTCACCAAACGTCTGAGCGATCACGCTGTCCTGCGGCTCTGCTACGACTGGGACAGTTGGGCGCGCCCTGATCAACGCCCGCCCCTGGAGGCTTGGTCCAAATGGATGCTGATGGGCGGCCGCGGCTGTGGCAAAACCCGCGCTGGTGCAGAATGGGTGCGCGGCGCCATAGAGGGCAGGGCACGCTATGCGCCAGAACGGTATGGCCATCTGGCTTTGGTTGGCGAAACCTTTGCCGATGCCCGCGAGGTGATGGTGGAAGGCGTTTCCGGCCTTCGCGCAATCGCACCGCCCTGGGATAGGCCGCGTTATGAGGCGACGCGCAAACGGTTGATCTGGGAGAATGGCGCGATTGCGCAACTTTTTTCCGCCGAAGATCCAGAGTCGCTGCGCGGCCCACAATTTGATGGGGCCTGGTGCGATGAAATCGGCAAGTGGCGCTATGGCGAAGAAGCCTTTGACCAGCTTGCTTTCGGTTTGCGAGTGGGCGCACAGCCGCGCTGCGTGATCACCACCACACCGCGCGCAACGCCCTTGGTGAAGCGCCTGATGGAGGATCCAAACTGCATCGTTTCGCACGCCACAAGTCAGGACAACCAGGCGTTCTTGGCCGAAGGGTTCGTGCAAGGGTTGGAGCAAGTCTATGGCGGTTCACGGCTCTATCGTCAGGAGGTGGCCGGTGAACTGATCGCCGAACGCGCCGACAGTCTGTGGAACCGTGACGTTATTGATCGAACGCGCCTCAATGCGCCGCCACCTCTGCGGCGGGTTGTGGTGGCCGTTGATCCACCAGCTTCTTCGCATGCCAAATCCAATGCGTGCGGCATCGTTGCTTGCGGCATGATGGAAAACGGCGATTTCGCTGTGCTCGCCGATCACACGTGCCAGGCCGCGCGCCCGGAACAATGGGCGGCGCGCGCTATCGACCTGTTTCACCGCGTTGAGGCTGATCTGATTGTCGCTGAGGCCAACCAGGGCGGCGACATGGTTCGCTCGGTACTGGAGCAGGCCAGCCGCGATGTCCCAGTAAAACTGGTGCATGCCAAGCGCGGCAAGTGGCTGCGCGCCGAACCGGTGGCCTACCTTTATGCGCAGAGCCGCGTGCACCATGTTGGCGCGTTCGCGGCGCTGGAGGATGAAATGCTCGATTTCGGCCCCGAGGGCTTGTCAGCGCCTGGCCAGTCGCCGGACCGGCTGGATGCTTTGGTTTGGGCCATCAGCGAATTGATGGGCGGCGGTAACGTGCCGAGACTGCGAAAAATCTAAGTTTTTCATTGCGTGCTTCGCTCCGGACCCAGGTCCGACCGCTGCATCTTTTCCATCCTCGCTGCAGACCCGCGGTCCGACCGCTCAGTTGGTGAAGCCTTCACAAGGAGACTTTCATGTTTTTCACGCGCCCGCAGAAAGCGGCAAGCGCGAGCGATACCGCTCGTCTTGATACCCATCGACTCGATACAAAGGCCACCGCGCCCATTGGGCGACCGGACCTGCCGCTGTTTCAGCTTTACACGCCCGGCACGCCCATCTGGACGGACACCGGCTATGCCAGCCTTGCCCGCCACGCCTATTGCCGCAATCCGGTGGCATTTCGCGCCGTGCGGCTGATCAGCGAGGCGGCAGCATCCGTCAAACTGGTGCTGCGCTCCGGTGGGCAAGAATACTCCGATCACTGGCTGCTCGATCTCATCAACAAGCCTGGTCCGCACCTCGCGCGCACCAGCCTTTTTGAAACGCTCTGCGCGCATCTGCTGCTGGAGGGCAACGCTTATCTGCTCGGTGGTTTTGAGGATGGCAAACCCACCTCGCTCTACCCGCTGCGTCCTGATCGGGTGCGGGTGAAAGCGGGCAATGATGGCTGGCCAGCCGGCTACCTCTATTCGGTGGGTCGACAGACGATGACGCTCTCCCCCGACCCCGAAAGCGGTCTGATGCCGCTGGCCCATATGCGCCATTTCCATCCGCTGGACGATCACTATGGCATGGGCTGTTTGGAACCGGCGCGAACCGCACTCGATCTGCATCAGGGCGCGAGCAACTGGAACAAAGCGTTGCTTGATAACGCCGCACGGCCATCCGGTGCATTGGTCTACTCCGGCGGGAATGGGCACTTGGATAGCGAAGCCTTTGAACGCCTGAAAGCGGAGCTTGAGAACACCTATCAGGGCGAGAGCAATGCTGGGCGCCCCTTGCTTCTGGAGGGCGGCCTTGATTGGCGGCCCATGTCGCTCAGCCCGAAAGATATGGATTTCCAGGAGGCGCGCCATGGCGCAATGCGCGAGATTGCGCTGGCTTTCGGTGTGCCGCCGCTGATGCTTGGCCTGCCAGGCGACAACACTTACGCCAACTATGCTGAAGCCCAGCGCGCCCTCTGGCGCCAGACTGTTCTGCCAATGGTGGGACGCATCCTCGATGGTATCACCCATTGGTTGGCGCCGCTGTCGCCGGATGAAACGCTGGATTTGGCGGTGGATCTTGACGCCGTTGAAGCGCTCTCCACTGAACGCGAAGCGCTGTGGCGTCGTGTTTCGTCGGCAACCTTCTTGAGCGATGATGAGAAGCGCATGGCTGTCGGGTACGGCGAGGGTGAGCAAGCCAAGACCCGCGAACCCGCGCGCCTAGAACCTGCCCATGATTGAGCGGCTGGCAGCACTGTTTTTCGAGCGGGGCGACATCGGTCATGTCGCCCTTTTTCTTTGGGCGGCAAGCACGTCGGCCTTGGCCATCGCGCAGCTGCGCCAGCTTTCGCGCACCACCCGCAGTTTTGAAAGCTTCGTGCTGGCGATCGCCCGCCTCAACGCAATGCTCGCCACCGACAACGACCCGCAGGACAAACCGAAAAGGACTTAACGCCATGGTGAAGCATTCCACACCGGCGCGGCGCAAACGACGCAAACCTGCTGCGCGCCCTTTCAACACCCGTTCACGGGAACCTGAAGCCGCGGCCATCGATGCCTTGTTTGACGCCTTTGCTCACAATCTGGCGCGCAAGCTGGCCGCGCGAAGCGCCCGCTCAGGCAAAGCGAAAACGCCATCGGGAGAAAGCCGTTGATGCCCGCGCAAAGCGCGTCAGAAGCGCCAACCTTTCACTTCGGCGGCTATGCCAGCCTTTTCGACGTCGCTGATTTGTCCGGCGATCGCGTGTTGATCGGCGCGTTTCACCGCTCGCTTCGCACAAGAGGCGTGTCTGGCATTCGTATGCTCTGGAACCATGATCCGGCAGAACCCATCGGCGTTTGGACCGCGATCCACGAGGATTCCAGGGGCCTGCGCGTTGAGGGGCGTCTTACGCCCAACGTAACCCGCTCCAGTGGCGTGGCAGCACTGATGCGTGATGGCGCGGTCGATGGCTTGTCCATCGGCTTTCACACCATTCGAGCCGACCGCTCCAAAACTGCCAAAGCCGCTACCGGCCAAATCGCTACCGGTAAAGGCCGACGCCTGATCGAAGTCGATCTTTGGGAAATTTCGCTGGTTGCCTTTCCCATGCAGCCAGGTGCTCGCGTTGACCGCATGGCACCTGGTGCAGCGATGCCACCGCCTACGGCTCTCCCTGTCACCGCCCCCACTTCCGTCTCCCTCCCTGCCTAAAGGACCTTATCCCATGACCCACCTTGCTTCTGAGCGCGAAACCAAAGCGCAAACATCCGCCAATTCATCCACTGAGCCGCAGCTTGTTGCTTCGATGATGGAAGCACTCACGGCTTACCGCGATGCCAATGATGAACGCCTGGATGCGTTGGAAAAGCGCGGGGATGCTGATCCGCTTCTGGCCGACAAGCTGGCCCGCATTGATGCGGCGCTGGATGCGAACACAGACAAGCTCAACCGCCTATCCGCCACATCCCAACGCCCGCGCCTGGAAACCGCCTCAGCCCGCATTGAACGCTCTGACCACGCCCGTGCATTTGAAACCTATGTACGTGCTGGCTCTACCGCAGGCTTGCAGCTGAAAGCCATGGAATCGGGCACCGATGCCGATGGTGGCTATCTGGTGCCGCAGGAAGCTGAAAGCACCATTGGCGATCATCTCACAGCCCTCTCGCCGATGCGCTCCCTCGCCACCGTGCGCCAGGTCTCGTCGACCATTTTCCGCAAGCCGGTGACCACCGAAGGCTTTGATGCAGGGTGGGTTGCTGAAAACGCGGCGCGCCCAGAGACCGGCTCGGTGGTGCTCTCTGAAATACCGTTCCCAACCATGGAACTCTACGCCATGCCAGCCGCCACTGCGACGCTGCTCGACGATGCCGCCATTGACATGGACGTGTGGTTGGCCGGAGAGGTGGATGCTGCCTTTGCCGAGCAGGAAAGTTTCGCATTCGTCAAAGGCAATGGCACCACGCAGCCGCTTGGGTTTCTCTCGGCGCCAACGGTCGATGAGGCCAGTTGGGCCTGGAACAGTCTTGGTACGATACCAACCGGTGTAGATGCGGACTTCCCCGTATCTGATCCGTCCGAGGTGCTGATCGATCTGGTCTACGCGCTGAAAAGCACCTACCGCCAGAACGGCACGTTCGTCATGAACCGCTCCACCCAGGCTGCCCTGCGCAAAATGCGCGACGCCGATGGAAACTACATCTGGACGCCACCGTCGGCGGCAGGTGTCAAAGCCTCGCTCCTCGGCTTTCCGGTGGTGGAGATGGAAGACATGGATTCCATCGGATCGAATGCCAAAGCCATTGCGTTTGGTGATTTTCGTCGCGGCTACCTGATCGTCGACCGCATCGGCGTGCGCCTGCTGCGCGATCCTTATACCGCCAAACCCTACGTGTTGTTCTACGTCACCAAGCGTGTCGGCGGCGGCATTCAGGACTTTGACGCCATCAAACTGCTCACCTTTTCAGCGGCGTAGCCCCGCCAAAGCAAAGGGAACCTCCCGCCCTTTCGTCTGCTGAGCTGCAAACGGCCTGCCTCTCCCCGCGAGGCGGGCCGTTTGCGTTGAAGGATCCTTTCCACCCTTTTTGGAGTGTCGTCGATGACGCTGGTGCAACTGACAAGTCCTGCCGTCGAGCCTGTGGCGCTGACTGATTTCAAGGCGCATGCGCGCATCGATGCTGACGATGAGGACGCGCTTCTGGCCGCGATGCTGCTCGCCGCCCGAGCGCACCTGGAAACGCTGTCGGGTAAGCTTTTTATAACTCAGACTTGGCGCATGATCGCCGATGAGGTTCCAAGCAACGGCCGCATCGCGTTGCTGGTGCGCCCCATTCGTTCGGTCGATAGCGTGGTGGTCTACGATGCCGCTGGATCGCCATTGACACTGGAACCGGAAGATTGGCTGGCTGATCTTGGCGGCCGCTGGCCACGGTTGATGCTCCGCCGTCCGGCGGCGACCCGTATGCGCGCCATGAACGGCATCGAGATCGATGTTACCGCCGGATACGGCGATACGGGCCTGGATGTACCGTCCGTGCTACGCCACGCGATCCTCATGCTCGCCACCCACTGGTATGCGCATAGGGCAACGGGTTTCGACTTCACCTCTGCTGGTGAGCCAGATGGGCTTTTCAATCTGATCGAGCCGTTCCGCGAGGTGCGGCTATGACCATCGCACGTGAACCTGGTGCGCTTAACCTGCGCATGCAGGTGTTTGAGCCTGTGGCCACCGAGGATGGGCTCGGCGGCAGCACTATCACGCCCATGCTGCGCCGTTCGGTCTGGGCAGCATTCAACGAGGAGGCTCCCGCCCGCCAAAGCGTCGACCCTGTCAGCGACGCGCTGGCGACGGGCACTGTGCGCACGCGCATTGGCATGGCCCCGCCAGTCGGCTGGCGGCTGCAATGGGATGCGTTGGGCGGCACGCGCGCGCTGGAAGTGATCGCCGTGCAGCGCGGTACTTCGGTCGATCCATTCGATCTGTGTGCAGTTCGCGAGGTGGCGTTATGAAAGCCGTACACGCCCTTGTCGCTGCGCTGAATGATGAACCGGCGCTGGCCGCCTTCACCCTCTCGGATCGCCCCGCGCGACCGCGCAATCTGCCGCATATTCGTGTGGGCCCGGTGAGCGAGGAGCCTTGGTCGACCAACGCCTCGAACGGAGCGCAGGTTTCCATTTCCCTAGCGCTCACCAGCCGCACAGGCAGCTTTGCGACACTTAGTGAGGCGACTGATGCCATCGCGGTGATGCTTGAAACGCCGCTGACGATCACCGGCGCAACAAGCGTTGTGCAGCGCGTGGTGAGCACCCGTTTTGCCCACGAGCCAAATCACAATCTGGAACGCGCCGACCTCTCGATCGAGCTGCTGATCGACCTTGGCGATGCCATCTAACCCGCGAGGCCAACATGACCGCCCAGTCCGGACGCAATCTGCTGCTAAAAGTCCACAACGCCCAGACCGATCAATTCGATACAGTTGGTGGCCTGCGCGCTCGCGCCATCGGCTTGGCGCAAGAGCTGGTGAACGTCACCCATGGTCAAAGCGAGGGCCGCTGGCGCGAGCTGATCGGAGACGCTGGTCTGCGCCACGGCAAGATTTCCGGATCGGGTCTCTTTCGCGATGCGGCGTCGGATGCCCGTGTGCGCGGCCTGTTCTTCGATGGCGCAGTGACCACCTGGCAGGTGGTGATCCCCGATTTTGGCACCATTGAGGGGCCATTTCTTGTGACGGCACTGGATTATGCCGGGCGCCATGATGACGCGATCACGTTTGAAATGGTGCTCGAATCCGCCGGTGCGTTGACCTTTGGCGCAGCATCCTGATGGCCAACCGCTATCGTGGTGACGCCTGCCTGGAAGGCCCGAACGGCACTTACACGCTTCGCCTCACGCTGGATGCTTTGGCCCGCATTGAAACAGCGTTCGAAGCCGAAAATCTGGGCGCCCTCACCAAGCAGCTACTGGGCAGTGATCTGACGGCCAGCCAACTACAAACCGTTCTGACAGAGTCTCTGGTGGCCGGAGGTGATGTTGATCGGCAGGGCGTCGATGCGTTGCTGGCCGACATTGGCAAACCGCTCGCACTGCGCGCTGCCTATGTCGAACTCATGCGCGTGACGTTCGCACCATGAGCACCCAGCCGACCCTCGACAGACTTGCGGATTGGCTGGTGCGCCAGCGCTTTGCGACGCTTGAAACCGTTTGGTCGCTGACCTTGCCCGATGTGCGCCGCGCCGCGCGCCTTGCGTGCCCATCCACTGCCAGCAGGGCACCTACACCTGATGATCTGGTCGTGCTGATGCGTGCCTTCCCCGACAATGCGACCCCGCCGGAGATGCCCAATGACCGACACAAGACCTGCTGAGTTCACCGCCGGTTTGCGAGAGGAGCTCAGCGATCTGCAATCCGATGTTACAAGCCTTTCTGGCGAGCTGACCAAAAGCCTCGCCAAAGCCCTTGTTGAGGGAAAGGAGCTGGATGGTTTGCTGCAACAGCTGATCCTCACCCAATCCAATAGCGCGCTGAACTCTGCCATGGGTGAAGCCTACAATCTGGTTGGCTCGTTGGGCGAAAGCCTCGTTGGCGCCGCCATCGGTGGCGTGACGGGCGGAGCGGCCAACATCTTCAACGTCAATGTCGCGACCCCAGATGCGTCGAGTTTCCAGGGATCAGAAACCCAGCTGATGGCCTCGCTTGCCCGCGCCGTCTCGCGCGGCCAGCGCGGGCTCTAGGAGGCGACGATGAGTATCCCAGGCTTTCATGATGTCAGCTTTCCGGTACCGGTGGCACGAGGTGCGCGCGTCACCACGCACCGGCAGACGGATATCATAACCCTTGGCTCCGGCCATGAGGAGCGCAACACGCGCTGGAAACACGCCAAGCGCACTTATGATGCGGGCGGAGGCGTGCGCTCGCTCGACGATCTCTATGCCGTGCAAAGTTTCTTTGAAGCGCGGCTTGGCGAGCTCTATGCATTTCGCTTTCGCGATCCACTGGACCATGCATCCTGCGCGCCGGGTAAAGTCCCAGACCCATCTGATCAGGTGCTCGGAACCGGCGATGGCATCACGGCGGCCTTCCAGTTGGTCAAACATACCAGCGATGCACTCGCGCGGCCCATTCGTCTGCCGGTAGCTGGCTCGGTTGCAGTGGCCGTGGATGGCATGGCCACGACCAACATCTCAGTCGATCTAGAAACTGGCATCCTTACCTTTGGTCCAGGGTCCATTCCGGCAATGGGTGCAGTGGTCACCGCAGGGTTCCTGTTCGATGTGCCCTGTCGATTCGATACCGACACTTTGAACATTGATCTGACGGCTTTCAAAGCCGGGTCGCTGCCCACCATTGCTTTGAAAGAAGTATTCCTGAAGGAGCCGACCGATGCGTGAGCTGCAAACCGATCTTGCCGCCGGCCTTGCGTCTGGCTGCACGACGCTTTGCCGCTGCGTTCAGCTCACGCGCACGGATGGACAGGTTCTAGGCTTTACCGATCACGACGCCGCTGTGGAGGTTGATGGCAGCACATTTCTGCCCACTGATGGCTTCGAAGCCAGCCAGGAAAGTTCCGCTCTTGGCCCATCAGCGGGCGAATGGGATCTGCGCGCCGCGCTCACCGATGACCGTATCACCCCGGATGACTTGCTGGCCGGTCGCTATGATGGGGCCAAGGTCGAAACTCTGCTCGTCGATTGGCAAAACCCGATTGCCTATGAGCGTTTGTCGTCCGGCGCGCTGGGAGAAGTCACCAGTCGCGATGGGCTGTTTCAAGCGGAGGTGCGTGGACCGTTTGCCGCGTTTGATCGGGTGCGTGGACGGGTGTTTTCCGCCAGATGCGATGCCGAACTGGGTGATGCGCGCTGCGGAATAGACCTCCATCAGCCCACCTTCACCACACAAACCACCATCGATGCGGTGCTGGAACCGCATGTCTTTTTGCTGGCGGCACCTGATGGCCAAGCCGATGGTCATTTTGACGGCGGGACCTACATTCAGGGTGACGACACACCAGTCCGTGTGCGCTCCTACGCAGTGGATGGCACGACAGCGCGCATCACCTTGTGGCAGACGCCGATCACGCCTTTGGAGGTCGGAGCGCAGGTCACACTGAAAGCAGGGTGCGACAAGAGTTTCGCCACCTGTAAAGAGCGCTTTTCCAACGGCGTGAATTTTCGCGGCTTTCCGTTCATGCCCGGTGATGATTTCGCGCTTTCTTATCCCGCCAGCAATGACGGAAATCTGGATGGTCGGAGCTTGCAAACATGAGCACAGCCGCCCTGCCCAAGCCAGAACTGCCAGTCCTACCTCATCGTGAGGCGATCCTTGCCGAAGCGGTGCGCTGGATCGGCACACCCTATTGCCACCAGGCCAGCAAACGCGGTGTCGGCGCTGATTGCTTGGGGCTGATTGTTGGTGTTTGGAACGCGGTTTCCGCAACACCATTAGAGCTGGCCCGCCATGACCAGCGTAGCTGGGCGCAGCATGCCGATGGCGAACCTTTGCTGGACGGATTGCGCCAGTTTCTAACCGAACAAAATCCAGCTGATGCGGTGCCGGGAGACGTGTTGGCGCTGCGCTGGCGTAGCCGCTGGCCGGCCTCTCATTTGGCGATCCTGATGCCCGACACCACCATCGTCCACGCTTATGAGGGTGGCCGGGTCGTCCGCTCCAACCTGGCGCCCTGGGTCGCGCATATTGCGACATCTTTTGCCTTTCCCAACAGCCTGAACACTTAGGAGATCCGCCATGGCCACGCTCGTCCTCGGTTCGATAGGCAGCGCCGTTGGCGGCACGCTAGGCGGTCCGACAGGCGCCATCATCGGTAAGGCGATTGGTTCCTTTGCTGGCAGTGTCATCGATAACCATCTGTTCGCTGGTTCAACGTCCTCGCACGCCGAAGGGCGTCGTTTGCAAAACCTAGACGTGCAAACCTCGACCGAAGGGGCAGCAATACCGCTGACCTTCGGGCGAACCCGTCTGGCAGGACAGATCATCTGGGCGACCCGTTATGAAGAGGTGAAAACCACGACCCGTCACAAAACCGGTGGCAAGGGCGGGGGAGGCGGCGGTGGAGGGCAAGCAACCACGACCACAACCAGCTATAGCTATTTTGCCAACTTCGCGATTGGCCTGTGCGAAGGACAGATCGCAAGCATTGGACGGATTTGGGCTGACGGAAAACCGCTGGATCGCAACACCGTGACCATGCGCCTGCACCGAGGCGGTGCTGACCAATCCGTTGACCCGTTGATCGCTTCCAAAGAGGGCACGATCCCGGCCTTCAAAGACACCGCTTACGTTGTGTTCGAGCGCATGCCGCTGGAACCTTATGGCAACCGCCTTCCACAGCTTTCCTTTGAGATCATCCGCCCTGTTGGTGGGCTAGAGGACCGTGTGCGCGCGATCACCATGATCCCAGGGGCGACTGAGTTCGGCTACCACCCAGACCCAGTGGTACGTGCATCTGGCTACGGTGTGACAGAGGCCGAGAACACTCACGACACATCCGCCACCACCGATTGGCAAGCCTCGCTAGACCAGTTGCAAGCGCTTTGCCCCAACTTGGAACGCGTGGCGCTGGTTGTCGCTTGGTTCGGCACATCGCTGGATGCCGCAACGTGTAAGATCGAGCCGCGTGTGGAACGGCAAGACAAAACCACATCGATCCAGTGGAGCGTCGCCGGGCTGTCGCGGTCGCAGGCCGCCACCGTTTCGCTGCACGATGGACGACCGGCCTATGGCTCGACGCCCAGCGATGCCAGCGTCATCGCTGCCATTCGCGATCTGAAGGCGCGTGGGATCAAGGTCACTTTGATGCCGTTCATCATGATGGATGTTCCCGCTGACAACACACTCACCGATCCTTGGACCGGCACAGCTTCCCAGCCGGCATACCCTTGGCGCGGCCAGATCACGGTCTCACCGGCACCAGGACAGGTCGGCTCTCCGGATGCCAGCGCGGCCGCAGCAAGTGCGGTAGGTGCCTTTGTCGGCACGCAAAGCCCGTCGGCCAGCGAATGGTCCTTCCGCCGCTTCATACTGCACATGGCCGATTTGGCCAATCAAGCCGAAGGCGTGGATGCGTTCATGCTCGGCTCGGAAATGCGCGGTATCTCAACCGTGCGTGATGCGCCGGGCTCCTATCCCTTTGTGGACGCGCTGGTCGATTTGGCTACTGATGTACGCGCTAAACTCGGCAGCGCGACCATCATCACCTACGGCGCTGACTGGACCGAATATGCCAACCATCAGCCCGCCGACGGGTCTGGCGATCTGACCTTTCACTTGGACCCACTTTGGGCAAGCCCCAACATCGATGTCATTGGCATTGATCAGTATCAGCCAATCACCGATTGGCGCCACGACCCAGACCATCTGGATCGCGCGCTTGGCGATGGCCCACACGATCCAGCGGTGATTGAGGCCGGGCTTACCAGTGGTGAGAACCATGACTGGTATTATGCCAGTGATGTGGACCGCGCGGCGCAGGTGCGCACGCCCATCACCGATGGTGCCTACAATGAGCCTTGGGTGTTTGCTTCAAAAGATTTGGTGAGTTGGTGGTCAAAACCGCATCACAATCGCGTCGGTGGCGTGCGTCAAGCTTCGCCAACCGCCTATGTGCCCGGCCAGAAGCCAATCTGGATGACCGAATTTGGAGCGCCGGCGGTTGATCTGGGTGGCAACCAGCCTTCTGCCTTTCCCAGCGACAAACCGGACAATGACAGCCTGCCTTTTGGCTCCAAAGGCTATCGCGACGATGCCCAGCAACGCGCGATCCTTGATACGGCGCTGAAGCTTTGGAGCGAAGAAGGCAGCACCGCCAACCCGCTCTCGCCAGTCGATGGACGGGCGATGATCGATCCCTCTGCGGTGCATCTATGGACCTGGGACGCGCGGCCCTTTCCGCTTTTCCCACATGCCAGTGATATCTGGAGCGATGGCGTCAACTGGACGCGCGGGCATTGGCTGAATGGTCGTTTGGGTGCTGGTTCGCTGGGTTCGGTAATCTTGGCGCTGTGCAAACACTTCGATCTGCCGCCGATGGATGTTGGCGGTGTGCACGGCATGATCGAAGGCTACACGCTTTCCAAACCGACCAAGGCACGGATCGCATTTGATGATTTGAGTGCTGTTTTCGCGCTAGATATCGTGCCGAAGGCCAACTCTGCCAAAGTCACCATGCGCAAGGGCGCACCTCTGGCACATGTCGCGCAAGAAGGGCTCGTGGCACCCGCTGAGGGACCGTTGATCACGGTGGCACGTGAGGATCGCGAATTGTTGCCGCGTCAAGTCACTCTTGGTTTTGCGAGCACACTTCATGACTATCAAACCGGTGTGGTGCGCTCAGCGCGCGCTGATGGTGTTGTGGGCCCCGACCAGTTCCGCTCGCTCGCGGTGAATCTCGATCCGCGCTCCGCCGGTCAGATCGTTGAGCGGATGCGCCAAGAACAGATCGTTGGCGCGTCCACATTGCGTTTCACCTTGCCGCCAAGCCTGCGCGCCTTGGAGCCGGGCGATGTGATTGATGTGCAGGTGGATGAGGATGTTACGCCGATCCGTGTTGCAATTGACCGGCTGATTGATGGTGCTGAACGCACCGCTGAAGCGCATTGTGTCGATCCATCGCTCTACGATCTGGCGCCCGACGGCGATCTCTCGACCCAAGTTGCTCTTCGCCCGGTGTTTGGACCGCCCGATTGCATCGTGCTCGATCTGCCCAGCCAGACGAGTGTCTCCAATACAGCCCACAACGTGAAACTCGCCGCTTTTGCCAGCCCCTGGCCGGGGTCGCTGGATGTGTATGCGGGCAGCGAGGCGGCGGGGTTCGACTTTGTGCAATCCATCGCTACGCCGTCCCTCACGGGTGTCCAGGTCGATGACTTGGCACCCGGACCGGTGGCCTATCCCCATCGTGGCGGAGCTTTTCTGTTGGATGCACCAACAGGCTCTTTATCATCCATCACGCAGCAGACCTTGCTAGCCGGTGGCAATCTGGCGGCGCTTGTTTCTGCGGGTGGGCTGGAAGTCATCCAGTTTGCTAGCGCTGAGTTGGTCGAGGAGGGCCGTTATCGCGTCAGCAACCTGGTGCGTGGATTGGGCGGTACCGAAGAAGCGGCATCCTCAATCACGCCAGCTGGCGCACGGTTCGTTCTGCTTGATGAGAATCCAGTCGACGTCAATCTCACAGCCCAAGCTCTCATCAGTGGAACCACGCTTCGGGCTGAACCGCACAGCGGTGGTGTCGGCACCTTTTCACGCACCGACGTCACATTCACCGCTATTCCACGAAGTTTGGAGCCGCTTGCTCCTGTTCATCTGCGCGCCGCCAAAGCTTCTGATGGCGCGGTGACCATCAGTTGGATACGCCGCTCACGTGGCGCAACGGACCTTTGGGAGCTGGCCTCCACCCCTCTCAATGAGGAAGCCGAGCAATATCGTCTGACGGTGTTTCATGGCGAAACGCGGCTCCGCGAGGTGGAAGTCACCGAACCGCATTGGGCATACAGCGCTGCAAATCAGGCTGCCGATGGACTGTCTGGCGGTGAAACGCTTAGCGTCCACGTCGCCCAACTTGGCACTGGTGGGCGGTTGGGCGCGCTGCGAACCCTGGATGTCATGCTCTGACCAATTCTGAGCGTATTGTTCAGTTCCAGTTCATCCAATGCGCGTTATAGAACGCGCCATGAGTGTTCTATCCGCCCCCTTCTCGACGCGTCAGCTTGCGCTGCTGATAGGTCTAATGGCGCTTGCCATTGGGCTTGTGAGCACACCTCAGGTCTCTGCGCAGTCATGCTTGTCTGCATCGCAAACCCGCTCGGCTATTGCGTCCGGTGAAGTGGTGCGTCTGTCGGTGATCACGGCAGCGGCTCGTTCGGCTGGTTTCAGCCAGGTCGGGTCAGCAGCGGTGTGCGGGTCGCCGGGCAATTACGTTTACAGCGTGGTTGCCAGCAGCGCGAACGGCAGTTCGGCTCGGCTCACTTTTGATGCGCGTTCTGGCGCGCTGCTCTCGCAGAGATAACGGGAAGGCAGGGCGGCATGAGACTTCTGGTTGTTGAAGACGAGCCGACGCTCAACGCGCAGCTTAAGCAAGCGCTTGAGGAGGAGGGTTATGTTGTCGACGTCGCTTTTGACGGCGAAGAGGCCTCGTTTCTGGGCGAGACCGAGCCTTATGATCTCATCATCCTGGACATCGGCCTGCCGCAAAAGGATGGGCTGACCGTCCTTGAAGATTGGCGCGCCGACGGAATCAACATTCCCGTACTTATCCTCACCGCCCGTGACCGTTGGAGCGACAAGGTGAAGGGCATGGATGCTGGCGCCGATGACTATGTCGCCAAGCCCTTCCAGATGGAAGAGGTGCTGGCGCGCGTGCGGGCGATCTTGCGCCGTGCTGCCGGCCTGTCGTCCAACCAACTCAATTGCGGCCCCATTGCGCTTGACCTCAAAACCAACCGCGTCACTGACAACGGCATGGCCGTGCGGCTTACCGCGCAGGAATATCGGGTGCTTGCCTATCTGCTCACCCAATCGGGTAAAGTGATTTCGCGCACCGAACTTACCGAGCACATCTATGATCAGGACTTTGACCGCGACTCCAATACCATTGAGGTGTTTGTCGGTCGTTTGCGCAAAAAGCTCTCGGTAAACATCATCGAGACCGTGCGCGGCATGGGGTATCGCATCCAAGACCCCACAGCAGCATCCAATGCTGCCGATGCGCAGGTCAAAGAGTAGCCACGCGCACATGGCTTCCCCCACATCCCCTCGCACTCAGTCGTTGGCCGTTCGCCTTGGCGCGCTTGCAACCGGCGGTTCGTTTGTCGCGCTGGTTCTTGCCGGGGCGGTGATGGCCGCGTTGCAGCGCGCGGGCGCCGAGCGGGCGTTTGATGAACGCCTTGCAGTGTTTGTCACCCAGCTTTTCGCTGATTACGCCAACCGTGATGTGTTTGATGCCACGGCGCATTTTGCCAATCCGGCTTTCGCGCTGCCTGGCTCGGGCTGGTATTGGGTGGTTGGTGATCCGCAGACCGGCGAGCCGCTGTTTGCCTCGTCCTCGCTTTTTGATCCGCTTCCTGCACCACAATCCCCACCATCTTCAGGTGAGCCTTTGCCGGAAGGCCCAATCAGCCGGCCCTTGGAACTGGGCGGGCAACGCCTGCGGCTGGTGGATCGGCTTTATAATTTTGAAGGCGAGCAAGTGTTGGTTCGGGTCACGGCGCCCACCGATGGGCTGGACACTGAAATTCGCAACTTTCGTGTGGCATTGGTGGTGACCCTTGGCACGATGTGGGCGGTTCTTCTTGGCCTTGCTTATCTTCAGGTGCGCATCGGTTTACGCCCGCTGCAAACGCTGCAAAGCGCGATCGCGGATGTACGCGTTGCAAAGACGCGTGAGGTCTCGGGTACTTTTCCGCGCGAAGTTAGCCCGCTGGTGGATGAGTTGAATGCGCTACTGCAAGCCAATGAAGCCATAGTTGAACGTGCGCGCCACCATGTCGGCAATCTAGCCCATGCGCTCAAAACCCCGCTGGCAGTGATCCTCAACAGTGCACGCGGCGAGGCTGATGCTGACACCCTCGCGCGGATCAGCACCGAAGCCCAATCCATTGATGATCGCGTGCGGCTCTATCTGGATCGCGCGCAACGCGCTGCGACACAGGCAACCTCGGGCAAATCAACGTCATTGCGTGCTGTGGTGGACCCGTTGGTGCGCACCATGGCCAAGCTGAACTTGGATCAAGGTCTTTTCTTTGCCGTAGAGATTGATCCGTCTGTGCGGGTGCGCGCCGACCAGCAAGATCTTGAAGAAATGCTCGGCAACCTCCTGGAAAACGCTTGCCGCCACGCCGCCTCTAAAATTGCCGTCACCGTTGAAAAAGCCCCCAATTTTCACCAAACGCTCATGATCAGCGTCGATGATGATGGCGCTGGGCTCGATACTGACGCCCGCGATCGTGTGCTCAAACGTGGCGAACGCCTTGATGAAGCAAGCCCTGGATCAGGCTTGGGCCTATCCATCGTCAAAGAAATGGCGGAACTTTACGGAGGCACGCTCGTTTTAAGCAATGCCCCTCTTGGCGGCCTGCGCGCTGCCCTATTCTTACCGGCGGCTGCCCCAGTTCCGCCGGATTCATGACGCTAGTCGCCAGCCGGCGCATGCGTATTTTCTACCCTGCACCTAACCTCATCGGGAGATGTCTTACATGACGAACGTTTCAAACCTAGCTGAGCAGGCACCACTGCCAGGCGCCAAAAAAACCAAAACGCCGCGCGCGCTGCGCAATGGCGCAATTGCCTTGATGGCATTGACCGCCTTGGCTGGTTGCCAGTCGTACGGCGCTGGCCCGCGCGAAGGTGTGGGTGCCCTGGGTGGCGCTGTAGCCGGCGGCGTTCTCGGCAGTCAGATCGGATCAGGGTCTGGTCAGGTTCTTGCCACCGTCGGCGGTGCTGTTCTTGGCGGTCTGTTGGGCGCCGAACTTGGTCGCCAGCTCGATGCACAGGCACAGCAGCGCTATTATCAAGCACAGTTTCAGGCCCTGGAAACGGGTCGCCCTGGCGCGCCTGTCGCATGGCAGTCACCAACCGGCCCGCGTGGCCAGGTGGTTCCTGGGCAAACCTACCAGATCAACTCGACACGGTGCCGCGATTACACGCACACGGTGTACATCCAAGGTCAGCCTGAAGTGTTGACGGGTACGGCATGTCGCCAGTCTGATGGCACATGGCGCGATGTTGGGTAAACACGGCGCGCCAACGCTGCGTTAACCCTCGTCTGGCAGACTTGGGGCCACTTCGGATTGAAAGGGTCCCATGTCTGCCAACACGCGCATCGGCAGGCAGGAGTTGATCTCCCGCCTGCGTGAATATCTTGGTGAACTGAGCACAGACTCGCATCGCACCTTAACGCGATCGATTGACCGTTCGCGTGCCCGCGGTGAACATTCACCCGTCCACGAAATCATCATGGATGCCCTGCGTGAGGTGATGGACGCGACGCCCGGCGGCGAGCGCTCAATGTCAGCTGAGCGCGCATTTTTTATGCCACTTGAGCCGGTGATGGGCTCGATATCCCTTCCTGAAAAGCAAATTGGCGTCATCGATCGCGAATCCTTGCGCCCGATCTGGATTTGGATCACCCGTGATCTTGCCCCTGGTCGTTGCGATGAAGCGTTGGCTGCGCTCCGCGCGGCCATTGTTGATGAAGAGCCTGAAGCAATCGCCGAATGTGCCGACGACTTTCAGCGCGAGGTGTGCAAGCACACTGAAGCTCTGATGAGCGAATACGATAAAAAACAAGGCTCGCTTAAGCGTCTTGAAGGCCAGTTGGGTAGCTCTCGGGTTTTGGCTGATCTTCACGACATCATTGCTTTTTTCAAACAAAAACCCGCCCTAAAGGCCTTTTTGGACCGCTTGCCAGAAAAGATGCCGGTGGGACGCAGCGGTTTGGCAATGCTCAACAAAGCATTGTCAGTTTACGCCGACCACCCGCCATCGAACACCATCTATGCCTTTGCCGCTGTGCTGGACCGTTTGGGCTCGCCAAGTGATTTGGTGCGGTTTGCCGTCTTTTACGCCAACTCCAGCAACCCGTCCGTCATTCGTGGCACCATGGCTGGTGGTGCAGTGCAGATCGCGCTTAGCGAAGCCATGCGCGAAATTGAGCGTCTACGTCTGGTGCTGGCAGGCGACCGCAATCTGGAAAAAGTCACGCAAAGCCTGCGCCTTTATCACGAGCTTGTATCAGCCATTGAGCGCACGCTTGATGAAGCGCCTGAGGACCCGTGGTTGAAGCGATTGGCAACGGTGCGCTCGCGCGCCAGCGATCTGTTGATCAAAGAGCTAGATCCGCTGCTTCACATGATCAAGCGCAGCGTTGGTGTGATGGAATCGCGCGGCCGTGAAATCGTGCCGGATGCATCGAGTCTTCAGGAGGCGGTGTTCGGCTTGACACTGTTCATGGTCGCCCGTGAAATTCGTGGGTCTTTGGCCATCAACTCGATGATCAAGCGCATGGAAAAGAACATTGAAGATGCGCTGGAAAGCCAAGGCAAACAGGCGATTGATCGCTTGGCTAGCGCGAGCGATGAAAACTGGGATGCTGCCGAGGCCCGTTCGGCCGGTGCTGCTGAACTGTTCGGCATCTATTTCGGCGGGGCATACGGTGCCACCATGGTGCGCCGCCACGCTGCCACGGTTGAGGCACGAGCCCGAGACATCGACATCCAGGCCAAGTTAGCCGGTTAACACCGCGCCACGCCACTGGTGCGACATAGTAACATTCGACGCTCACACCCTGGACAATCGTCCTGCCCAATCCTAGCCATGATCGCCAATCACTTGCCGTATGAAAGCGGTTTGAGTGGGCTGTTTTTGTCGGTTTGAGGGTGTTTGCGTGCTGGTTTGGGTTGTCTTTGCCGTTTTGACGGCGATTGCCGCGATCGCGGTGCTGCTACCCTATGCGCGTGCCCGCCGTTCAGTCGATGATCTGGGAGGCTCGGACGCAGAAGTCTACAAAGATCAACTCTCTGAAATCGACAAAGATCTGGAACGGGGCGCGTTGAGCGAAGCTGAAGCTGAGTCTGCCCGTCTGGAGATTTCCCGTCGGTTGCTCAAAGCCAGCGATCTTCCCGACAACCAAGAAACGCCGTCCAGCAGCCCGTCGCGCTGGCGTGGGCGTTTTGTCCTAGCAACGGCATTCGTGGTCGTCCCGCTTTCGGCCTTGGCGCTGTATTTTTCTTTCGGATCACCGGGCATGCCCGATAATCCGCTGGCCGAGCGTCTGTCGGCGACGGTCGAAAATCAGGATGTGGCGATCTTGGTCGCCCGCGTTGAAAACGCGGTGCAAGAAAACCCCGATGATGCGCGCGGCTGGGCTATTCTTGCACCCATTTATGCCCGGCAAGGCCGCTTTTTTGAAGCACGTGGGGCATATCAGCAATTGCTGCGCATCGAAGGCGACAATGCCGTTCTGTTCACCGATCTGGGTGAGGTGATCGTGGTTGAAAACCGAGGCCTTGTGACAGAAGAGGCGATGCAGCAGTTCCGTGCCGCCTTGGATATCGACCCAAGCTTCCCCAAAGCGCGCTATTACCGAGCCCTTGGTTTGGTGCAGGAAGGGGAGCTGGACCAGGCGCGTGCGATCCTGATTGCCCTGCGCAACGATGGCGGGCCAGACGCACCGTGGACGCAGAGCGTTGATGCCCTGCTGGCCGATATGCCCAGCGCTGTGCGTGTGCCAGCGCCGGATGCAGATGCCGCCGAAGCCGTTCTCTCTTTGCCAGAGACCGAACGTCGTGCCGCCATCCAAGGCATGGTGGATGGTCTTGCTGCCCGTCTTGCCGACCAGCCCGATGATCTGGCCGGCTGGAGCCAGTTGATCCGCTCATATGCAGCACTCGGTGAGCGTGACCAGGCCGAGCGCAGCCTATGGACAGCGCTGGCCTATTTTGAAGCCGACAACCCGGCACGACTGCGACTGCTCACCATCGCTGAGGAACTGCAGCTCAACACAACGCCACCGTAACGACCACGGTCAGTGGCCATACTATGGGCATTTTGCCGCGCTTGATGCGCGTCTACGCGCCACTTTATAAATCGTGGTAGCACTCACTGACACCGAAGCTGGGAAAGACCCAGCGACACGACAGGGACTGTCCAATGACCCGTAAGGGCCAACGATTTCTTCTTATTGGCACTGCACTAAGCGTTTTGGCCGTGGCCACCGGCCTGGTGCTGTTTGCGATGCGCGATTCCATCGCCTTTTTCTCCTCGCCAACAGACCTGTATTCACAACCAACCAGCGAAACACAGCGCATACGTTTGGGCGGTCTGGTGGAAGAAGGGACTGTCGTTCGCGGCGTTGGCGACACGGTGCAGTTCGGCGTGACAGATACCAATGCCACCATCAACGTGGCCTACACCGGCATCCTGCCTGACCTGTTTCGCGAAGGGCAGGGCGTGGTGACCGAGGGTTACCTGTCACCCGATGGCACCTTCCAGGCTGATACCGTGCTCGCTCGCCATGACGAAAACTACATGCCAACCGAAGTGGCTGAGAGCTTGCGCGCCCAAGGTGTTTGGCAAGGGGACGGTTCTGGCGATGCCCAACATCCGCCCGCCGATCCATCGGCTTTGAATGCTTATTAAAATCCAGCCAGCACGGAGAGGCAGATGATCGTCGAAATTGGCCACTATGCCCTGGTGCTCGCTTTGGTGCTGGCGGTCGTCCAGAGCCTGATGCCGTTTTGGGGCGCACGCACCGGCGATGTTGGCCTGATGCGTATCGCCGATATCACCGCACCTGTTCAATGCGCGTTCTTAGCGCTTAGCTTTGCGGCGCTGACTTATGCCTATGTGGTCTCTGACTTTTCCGTCGTGAACGTTGTGATGAACTCGCATTCGGAAAAGCCGATGCTGTTCAAAATCACAGGCGTTTGGGGCAACCATGAAGGCTCGATGCTGCTCTGGGTGCTGATCCTGGCGATTTTTGGGGCTGGCATTGCGTTTTTCGGCGGTAACCTGCCGCGGTCTCTCAAAGCCAATGTGCTGTCCGTTCAGGCGTGGGTGACGGTGGCGTTTCTGCTCTTCATCGTGCTGACCTCCAATCCCTTTGACCGGGTTCTGTCAGCGCCTGCTGAGGGCGAAGATCTTAACCCCATCCTGCAAGACATCGGTTTGGCGATCCATCCGCCGCTGCTTTATCTCGGGTATGTTGGCCTTTCGATCTCGTTTTCCTTTGCCATCGCAGCCCTAATTGAGGGCCGCTTGGATGCTGCGTGGGCGCGCTGGGTTCGTCCCTGGACGCTGGCCGCCTGGGTGTTCCTGACGCTTGGAATCTCGATGGGATCCTATTGGGCCTATTATGAGCTTGGCTGGGGCGGCTGGTGGTTCTGGGACCCGGTGGAAAACGCCTCCTTCATGCCCTGGCTTGCGGCGACCGCACTGCTCCACTCGGCCATCGTGATGGAAAAACGCGAGGCGCTGAAAGTTTGGACCGTGTTGCTCGCCATCATCGCCTTTTCGCTGTCGCTGCTTGGCACGTTTTTGGTGCGCTCCGGCGTACTCACATCCGTGCACGCCTTCGCCACCGATCCGGAGCGCGGTCTCTTTATCCTGGCGATCCTGATGGTCTTTATCGGTGGAGCGTTCGCACTGTTTGCTCTGCGTGCCAGCGAGCTGCGCCAGGGAGGCATGTTCGCGCCGATCAGCCGGGAAGGGGCGTTGGTCGTCAACAACCTCTTCTTGTCTGTGGCCACGGCCACTGTGCTGCTCGGCACGCTTTATCCGCTGCTGCTGGAAGCATTGACCGGCGACAAGATTTCCGTCGGCCCGCCCTTTTTCAATCTCACATTCGGTCCATTGATGATCCCGCTGCTGCTCGCGGTTCCATTTGGCCCGATACTCGCCTGGAAGCGTGGCAATCTCGCCATGGCCTTAGAACGGCTCTGGTGGGCAGGAGCTGCCGCGCTGGTCGTTGTCGCCTGCATCTTTGCGCTGTTTGGTATCGATGCTTGGATCAAAGCCATCGCCATTGGTGTGGCGGTCTGGCTGATGCTCGGCGCCATCGCTGATCCGCTGGGTCGGGTAAATGCTTTCTCTTCGCCCATCGGTGACACGTTTCGCCGGCTGATCAACCTGCCGCGCTCGGCTTGGGGCACGACGATTGCGCACTTTGGCGTCGGCGTGATGCTGCTCGGCATCGTTGGCGTTTCGGCGTTTGAAAGCGAAGAGATCACCACACTGAACCCAGGTGAAACCGCCTCCATTGCAGGCTACGATTTTACATTCGACGGCATGCGTCCCAACACAGGCGAAAACTACACCGAAGTGATTGCAAGCTTTACAGCCCGCGAAGGCGGCAATGTGATCGCGATTATGGAGCCTTCGCGCCGCGTCTATCCGGCCCGTAACTTCCCAACCACCGAAGCTGCCTTCCACACTGTCGATCTGTTCTCGCAGCTCTACATCTCGCCGGGCGACCCGACGCAAGACGGCGGCATTGTGGTACGCTTCTATCACAAGCCGTTGGTGACGCTGATCTGGATTGGCACGCTGATCATGTCGGCAGGTGGTGTTCTGTCGCTGATGGATCGGCGCTTGCGTGTGGGTGCACCAACACGTGCGAAGAAAGCTAAGCAACCAGCCATCCCACAAGGCATGGAGCCAGCCGAATGATCCGGTTGGCGGTTGCGGTGGTGATGAGCCTTATGCTGGCTCTGCCAGCGTTTGCTGTTTTACCTGATGAGGTGTTGGACGACCCGGTGCTTGAAGCGCGGGCGCGCGATCTCTCAGCAGAAATTCGCTGTCTGGTTTGCCAAAACGAAAGCATTGATGCCAGCAACGCACAGTTGGCGCGTGATCTGCGGATCTTGGTGCGTGAACGCTTGGTTGAAGGTGACAGCAACCAGGAAGTGCTGGATTTTCTCGTCGCGCGCTATGGCGATTTCGTGCTGCTGCGCCCGCCGGTGAACCAAGCCACGGTCCTGCTCTGGTTCGGCCCGGCATTGGTGCTGCTGATCGCGGGCACGGTGATCTTTCTGCGCACCCGTGGCCGCAAGACCGCTGTTGCCTCCGTGCCCGCGGCCCTCAGCGCGGAAGAAAAAGCCCGCCTGGACGCGCTCCTCAAGTCCGACCAGGACTGACGCACCCCCATTTTCTCCACACAGAGTGTTCACCCACCCGTGGCTTGCGCGTGAGCAAGGCTGCATGCGAGCGTGCTGCATCTTTCAGGGCCTGTTCGGGCCGCTTTTCCAGGACGTTTGATTATGCCAGCCACCACCAGCCGCGTCACCTTCACCGGGGCCTCCGGCGCGCAGCTTGCCGCTCGTTTCGATAAGCCAGCGGGCAAACCGCGCGCTTGCGCGCTCTTTGCCCATTGCTTCACCTGCTCCAAAGATGTGTTTGCTGCCAAACGCATCGCTTCGGAACTGGCTGCTCACGGCATTGCAACTTTGCGGTTTGACTTCACGGGATTGGGCCATTCCGATGGCGACTTTGCGTCCACAAACTTCTCGTCCAACGTCGGTGATCTGTTAAGTGCGGTGGAATGGATGCGCGCCAATGGCGAGGCACCTGCGATTTTGATTGGTCATTCGCTGGGCGGTGCAGCTGTGCTGTCTGCGGCGCCGGATATCCCTGAGGTGAAGGCCGTCGCCACCATTGGTGCGCCTGCTGATACGGCCCATGTCGTGCACAATTTCGAGGCCGACATCGAAACAATCGAGCGCGACGGCAAGGCGGAGGTGAATTTGGCCGGTCGTACCTTCACCATCGAAAAGCAATTCCTCGAAGACGTGGCGAGCCAGAACATCTCCGCCCGCATCGGCGCAATGAAAAAAGCCTTGATGGTGTTCCATTCACCGGTCGACCAGACGGTCGGGATTGAGAACGCTGCGACGATCTACAACGCCGCAAAACACCCAAAAAGCTTTGTGACGCTGGATGGCGCCGACCATCTGCTCACCAACCATACCGATGCTGCCTATGTCGCGCAGATGATCGCCTCCTGGTCCGAGCGTTATGTGCCCGCTGCCGAAGAGCATGCGCCAGTGTTTGAGGGTGATGTCGCGTCGGCTAAGATTTCTGTGGCCGAAACTGGCGCCGGTAAGTTCCAGGCCTCGGTGCGCATGGGCGCCCATGGCATCTTGGCCGATGAGCCGGAAAGCTACGGCGGCATGGACACAGGGCCCGCGCCCTACGACATGCTGGGTGCTGCGCTGGGCGCTTGCACGACGATGACGCTGCGCATGTACGCTGACTTCAAGAAGCTCGACCTACCGCTGGTCGCAGTCACCGTCGAGCACGATAAGGTGCACGCCAAAGACTGCGCCGATTGCGGCGAGGAGATCGAAGGCAAAGCCGGCAAGATCGACCGGTTTGAGCGCACCATCCATCTGGCTGGCGATGTGACGCCTGAGGTGAAAGCCAAACTCATTGAAATCGCTGACAAATGTCCGGTGCACAAGACGCTGACCAAAGGCGCTGCGGTGGTGACCAAATGCGGACCAGAGGTCGCTTGAGGCAGGCAATAAGCGAACATTACAAAGGTTTAACCCGACCGACATGGTGCGGTAAGGCGCGCGACACCAAATTGTTCTTCATCGCTGGGGGCCATATCGGCCCACGCACCGGTCAGACGGTGCGACAATGACTGGCAAAAAGGAACATTGGCGACATGACCGATCCAAATCAAACTTCTAAAGGTGTTTTTCAAACCGAAGGCAGTGTGCAAGCTAGCAGCATCGCACCGCGCCGTGCCCGGTTGCTCACTCGCAAGACCACCCTTGCGCTCTCCACCATTCTCGGCCTCGGCCTGCTCGTGCCACTGGCTGGCACTGCGGTCATGAGCTCCGTTCAGCATGCCCGCGCCGCCGAAGCTGTGGTGCCTGATAGTTTCGTTGCGCCAACCGGCTTTGAAGACCTCGTAGAAGCAGTGATGCCCGCCGTTGTGGCCGTGCGTGTTGAAGCCCCGCAGCCGGTGGAAACCTCAAATCGCGACATCGATCGCCTGCCGGACGGCACGCCGTTTGATCGTTTCTTCCGCCGTTTCGGCCCTGAGGCTGAAGAGTTCTTCCGCCGTGGCCCAGGCGGTGGAGAAGGCCCGAACGGCCCACGGCGAGGCGGCGGTCAGGGCTCCGGCTTCTTTATCTCCGAAGACGGCTATCTGGTTACCAACAATCACGTGATTGAAGGTGCTGGAACAGTCCAGATCGTCATGGACAACGGCGATATTCTTGACGCTGAAGTGCTTGGCACCGACAGCCGAACCGATCTGGCGCTGCTGAAAGTCGAAGGCAATGATTTCACCTATGTGCGCCTGGCCGAAGAACAGCCACGCATTGGTGAGATTGTCTTGGCCATCGGCAACCCGTTCGGCCTTGGCGGTTCGGTCACCTCTGGCATCGTCTCGCAGCAAGGGCGCGACATCCAGCCTGGACCTTATGACGAGTTCTTGCAGATTGATGCGGCCATAAACCGGGGTAACTCCGGCGGCCCAACCTTCAACATGCGTGGCGAAGTTGTCGGCGTGAACACGGCGATCTTCTCGCCATCGGGCGGCAATGTCGGCATCGCCTTTGCGGTTCCCTCAACGGTGACCGCCGATGTGATCGGTGATCTCATCGAGAACGGCGCTGTGGCTCGTGGTTGGTTGGGTGTGAACATCCAATCGCTGACGCCGGAACTCGCCGAAGGCATTGGTCGCGAGTCCACCGAAGGTGCGATCATCGTGTCGGCGGCTTCTGGGTCACCTGCTGAAGAGGCTGGCTTGCAATCAGGTGATACCATCCTGTCGGTCAACGATGTGACCGTGGAAGGTCCAACCGAGTTGGCCCGCATCATCGGCGCGTTCGATCCGGATGAAACGGTGGAAATCCTTGTCTGGCGCGATGGTCGCGAAGAGGTCATCGACGTGCTCTTAGGCACGCTTCCATCGGAGCGTGAGTTGGCCAGCCAATTCCGTCAGCCGGATTTGGATCGCTCGCAGCCGAGCATTGTCGATCAACTCGGCATGACGGTCGCTCCAGCCTCTTCACTTGGGCTTGACGTGGATGGCCTTGTGGTCACGGAACTGGACCCCAACGGTGTTGCGGCTGAGCGTGATCTGCGCGAAGGCGACGTGATCCTTGAGGTTGCCGGTCAACCGGTCAGAAGCATGCGTGATCTGACGTCCGGCCTGCGCGAAGCTGCCCGCAACGGCCAGGCATCTGCTCTGGTGCGTGTTGAAGGCCAGAACGGCGCTTCACGCTTCGTGGCTTTGCCCACCGACCGAGGCTAACGCCTTTTTCACCCATGCTGGCACCCCGGCTTCAGCCTGTCGCCCCCGCCGGGGTACCAGTCGCGCATGGCGGACCTATGAGCTGGAGATTCCAGCCCCGCCCAATGGACTGCCATGCGCACCCATCTTTGCCGCGCTTGAGGCTGGTTTCCAAAGCCTTTTGTGTTTTATCTGAAAGTCTATCGCAGATCGCGTTCAACCCTGGGGAGAGGCAGCGCATCGCGGTTCAATGCAAACGCAAACGCGCCAATCAGAATCGCGCTACGCTTCCATCCTCTAGAACGCGAAAGGCTCGATCATGAAAGTTCTCATTATCGAAGACGATGTCGAGGCAGCCGCCTTCATCGTCAAAGGTTTTCGCGAGGCTGGCCACGCTCCAAGCTACGCCGCTGACGGCGAAACCGGGCTTGAATACGCCATGTCGGATGATTTCGACGTGTTGGTTGTTGACCGGATGCTGCCCAAGCGCGATGGGCTTTCCATCATCGCCGCACTGCGTGAGCAGGGCAAACAAACGCCAGCGCTCATCCTTTCCGCCCTTGGCGAGGTGGATGACCGCGTTGCGGGTCTACGCGCCGGCGGCGATGATTATCTGCCCAAACCCTACGCATTTTCAGAGCTTCTGGCCCGCGCAGAAGTGCTTGCCCGGCGCACCACACCTGGTGAAGCGCAGACCACCTATCAGGTTGGCGATTTGGAGTTGGACCGGCTTTCCCACACTGTGAAGCGCGCTGGCGAGGACATTCCGTTGCAGCCGCGCGAGTTTCGCCTGCTTGAGTTTCTTATGAAGAACGCCGGGCAGGTCGTCACCCGCACCATGCTGCTTGAAAAAGTCTGGGATTATCATTTCGACCCGCAGACCAATGTCATCGACGTGCACATTTCCCGCCTGCGCTCGAAGATCGACAAGGGCCAGGACAAACCGCTCATCCAAACCGTGCGAGGGGCGGGCTATGTCCTCCGCGACACGGCTTAGGCCTTTCCGCACCACAGCCTTCAAGCTTGCCGCTGGCTATTTGGTCGTCTTCGGCCTGTTTGCTGGCGGGCTGATCGGTTATTTGGTGTTCGAAACGTCTTCGGTGCTCATCCGCGATGTTGATCAACGCCTGACCGTCGATGCGCGCCGTCTCGGGCAGCACTATCAGCGTGCTGGTATCAACGGGCTTTTTGCGGCGATGCAGGAAAGTGCACAGCGTCCTGGAAACCGTCTCTACGCCTTGTTGACCCCCGATGGCATTGAAGTAATCAACTCGGTTGGCCTTTTGCCTGATGGGGTTTGGGATGAGGCGGGTTTGGCGCGCTTCGCTTATAAGCAGGTTGGCCCCGATGGGCACGAGCGCGACAGCCGCGCCATTGTTCGGATCATCGCGTTGCCCGATGGATTTCGCGCTCTGATCGGTCTTGATATCGGCCAAACCGATGTTATTCGCCAGGCGATTGGCCGCGCTGCGATGGTGTCCTTGGTGCTGCTCGCATTTTTGGCGATTTTGGGTTGGTTTTACGTCAACAAACGCGTCTTGAAGCGCTTGGACGGCATCTCGCAATCCACGGCTCGTATTATGGACGGACACCTGTCGGAGCGCATCGCCGTAATGGGCACGGGCGATGAGTTCGACCGTCTTGCCGATCAGTTGAACGTAATGCTGGACCGGCTCGAGCGCTTGATGAACGGCTTGAAAGAAGTCTCCGACAACATCGCCCATGATCTGCGCACACCGCTGACCCGCATGCGCAACCAGATGGAAGACGCTCTGCGTCAGCCGCCGGACAATGCCACCGACCGTGCTGCGTTAGAAAACGCGCTGGGGGAAGCTGAGCGCTTGATGGCAACATTCCAGGCCCTGCTAACCATCGCGCGCGTTGAGGCCGGTGGCCGTCGTCATACGCTGTCGCAAACGGACCTTGGCCAAGTGCTGACTGATGTGATGGAGCTATATGAGCCGGTCGCCGAGGATCAGGGCGTGGCACTCACCATCAAGCCGGCCCCCGAGCCTGTCATGGCCTCCGTCAATCGCGAGCTGGTCGGCCTTGCCGCCGCCAACCTTGTCGACAACGCGCTCAAATATGGTGCGGGCGAGGGCGGTACAATCGAACTGTCGCTCTCAAAGGCTGCCGGTGTTGCCATACTGACTGTCACCGACAATGGGCCGGGCATACCCAATGGTGACCGCGCCCGCGTGAAAGATCGCTTTGTGCGCTTGGACAAAAGCCGTACCGCCGACGGCTCTGGCCTTGGATTGGCGCTCGTTGAAGCGGTTGCCGCCTTCCACGATGGGGCGCTTGATCTCGATGATGCAGAGCCTGGCCTACGGGCGACATTGACACTTCCTCTCGGTTCGCCGGAGACAAGCACATGAGCACCAACCTTGCTGCAATCCTTGAAGCTGCGCCGCACCTCAATGATTTAACGGTTAAAGTGCACGGCACGATCGAGATCAGTTCATCCGATTTGCCCGCTATGCCAGATGCTGTCGCCGAGGCCATCGAAACACTCCGGGCCGCGCCATTGGATGACGAAACCGCGGTGATGACCGCACTTCGTGTCGCCAAACAAAATGCCTCGCTCGCCATCGCGCTGGCAGACCGTTTGGGCCAGTCCACGGTAGACGAGACCACCCAGGCACTGTCAGATTTTGCTGATGCAGCCATAGAACACGCTGTTCGCGCCTCGTTCGTGCTTGAAGGCAGGGGCGAGCGCTGGCTCGGCACCCCCGACGCAGTGCAAGGCTACTGCGTGCTTGGCATGGGCAAGCTGGGCGGCGGCGAGCTGAATTATTCCAGCGATATCGACCTTATCATTCTGTTCGATCCAGAGACGTTAGAAGCTCAGACGTCTGACAAGGTGGAGGCAGGCCCCTTTGCCGTGCGTGTGACGCGCCGGTTGGTGCGCTTGCTTCAGGAGCGAACCGGCGACGGTTACGTGTTCCGCACCGATCTGCGTTTGCGCCCCGACCCATCTTCCACACCCTTGGCGCTCTCTATCGATGGCGCGCTCAACTACTACGAAGGACAGGGTCGAACATGGGAGCGTGCGGCGATGATCAAGGCGCGGTGCGTGGCCGGTGATCAAGCCCTTGGAGCGCAGTTTCTAAAAGCCATCAAACCCTTTATTTGGCGTCGCAGTTTGGACTACGCCGCCATTGATGCGATCCGCTCCATCAAACGCCGCATCAACGCGCATAAGGGCTTTGGAGCGATCACAGTGCCTGGCCATGATGTGAAGCTTGGGCGGGGCGGCATCCGTGAGATTGAGTTTTTTGCCCAGACGCAGCAACTCATCGCCGGTGGCCGCAATCCAGCGCTTCGCATGATCCGCACGAAAGAGGCCTTGCAAGGGCTTGCTGATCTGAAATGGATTGAACCCAAGGCCGCCGAAATACTCTGCCAGGCGTACGACCAGCTACGCAATGTCGAACACTGTATCCAGATGTTGCGCGATGAGCAGACCCACCGTCTGCCGCAGGACGATGCTGATCGTGCCAGCGTCGCAACGCTAATGGGCCAGGAGCTGGAGCCTTTTGACGAAGCCGTCCGAACCACGTTTGAAAGCGTGCACGCCCAGTTCCAGGCGCTCTTCCCCGATGATCCAGATGAACAAGCTCGCTTTGATCCCTTCGATGAGGCGCTCACCGACAAGCTTGAGCACAAACTAACAGAACTTGGCTACGAACAACCCACCGACGTACACCGGCTTCTGCAAGGCTGGATGCGCGGGCGCATGAACGCCACCGCCACCAGCGCAGCGCGTGATCGGTTGCGTGCCTTAGGCCCTAATCTTCTGCGCAGCTTTGGCCAGACTGATCGGCCAGACGTCGCGCTGCGTTCATTGGATCGTTTCTTGAACGGCCTGCCTGCCGGACTGCAGTTTTTTTCCATGTTGGAGAGCAACCCAGCGGTGTTGGACTTGCTTGCGCGGATCATGGGTACGGCGCCCAAACTCGCCGATACGCTGGCGCATCGACCCAGATTGTTTGATGCGTTGCTTGACCCTCGTTTTTTCGGCTCGCTGCCAAGCCGCGATTCCATTCGCGCCGATCTTGAGCGGGCAATGAATGAGGCGCCGACATACGAAGCCAAACTCAATGCCAGCCGTATCATTGGCCAGGAGCAGCACTTTCTGATTGGCGTGCGCCTGCTCTCACAGACCCTGACAGCCACTGAAGCGTCGCAGGCCTACACCGATCTTGCCGAGGAAACAGTGCTGGCGCTGCTCGATTTGGCAGAGGCTGATGTGCGTGAAAAGCACGGCGGTTTCGAGGGTGCCTGTCTGAGCGTTTTGGGGATGGGTAAGCTTGGAAGCCGTGAACTCACCGCATCCTCTGATCTGGATCTTCTGCTCATCTATGATCTGCCAAATGGACAAGCGGAAAGCGACGGCACAAGGCCGATTGCGCCCTCGCAATATTACACCCGCGTGACCCAAAGGCTCATTTCAGCCCTCAGCGCACCAACGGCTGAAGGCGTGCTCTATGAACTTGATATGCGGCTGCGCCCCTCTGGCAATGCCGGGCCGCTGGCAACCAGCCTCACTGCCTTCGAGCGTTACCAGACCGGTTCGGCCCGCACGTGGGAGCATATGGCGCTGACCCGTGCGCGCGCTTTTGGCCGCGATGAGCAGGGGTGTACTGACATTCATGATGCGATCAAGCGCGTGCTCACCGCCCCGTTTGACACCGATAAGGTGCGCACCGATGTGGCCGACATGCGTGCACTGCTCGACCGCGAAAAACCACCCAAAAGCGTCTTCGATCTCAAACTGGCGCCCGGCGGCATCATCGACGTGGAGTTTATCGCCCAAGGTATGCAGCTTTGCCACGCCCAGGACGACGCAGGAATTCTGCACACATCGACCGAAGAGGCTCTGCAGGCTTTGCAATCTTCTGGTCTTTTGTCCGCCGATGATGGCGCAGCGCTTGCCGCCGCGCATCGGCTTTACAGCGCCCTTTCTCAAATATTACGGCTTTGTCTGGACGGCGTGTTCGATCCAGAAACAGCCGCACCCAGTTTGCGTCGACTGGTCACCCAAGCTTGCGATTTGCCAAGCGTGGAGACCGTCAAAACGCATCTTGAGCACACACAGGCCGACACCCGATCACGGTTCAACCGCCTGTTTGCTGCCACGGACGAAGACCGCTCGTGTTCATCCCTCGGGGGCGACATTCTCGAAGGAAAATCCAATGACTAAGTTCAAAAATCTCACACTTATCGCACTTGCTGGCACCATGCTGGCCACGGGTCTCACCGTATCGGCAATGGCCGATGATGATCGCTCTGGGATGCGTGAGCGCGATCGTGGCGCGGCCAGCTTCCGTGCCGGCGAACGGTTCGCACGCGCCGACATCGACGGCGACCGGATGATCTCACTGGAGGAGTTCCAGATCGGCGCGACCGAACGGTTTACCGCTATGGATGCCGATGGCGATGGCTTGGTGACGCCAGCCGAAATGGTGGCGCAGCGTCAGCAGCGTGCTGAAGAACGCGCTGCCCAGCGCATGGCCCGCATCGACACCAATGAGGATGGAGCCCTGTCTCTTGAAGAGATGACGGCGGCCAGCGAAGCGCGTTTTGCTCGCATGGACCGTGATGATGATGGCAGCCTGGAGCCACGCGAACTGCGCCGTGGTCTGCGTGGCGGTGATCGTGATGGCCGCGACGGACGTCATGGTCGCGGTGGTCCGGATGCCGATGGCGAGGTGATCGAGCAGTCGCTCTAAATCGCTGACTTTCAACAAAAACGCCCCGGTCGTTACCGGGGCGTACTTCGATCGGTGTTGACAAACCGCGTTCTAAGAGGCGCGTAGCGTCCGCTGCGGTTCTTGTGGGCGACTTAGGCTGCGAGGCGATGCGTGCAGCGCTGCCAGCTCAATGCCAACTTTGTTAAGCGGGATAACCGCGTTCTCAGGCTTGCCTTTGAGCACGCCGGCCACACAGTTCACGTGCTGCTCGATTTCATCGCCCTCGTCATCATCCTTATGGCCGGTGAAGTGGATAGGCAGCGCGATACCGACCAGCGTTCCGACATGCTCGCGCGAGTTGATCCGAAGGGCCCCATTGTGCAAATCGACCAACTTGCGTGAGATGGCCAGCCCCAATCCAGAGCCTTCACGTGGGCGCGTCATAGCGCTGTGAACCTGCTCAAAGGGTTCGGTGACCTTGTTCAGCTTGTCTTTGGGGATGCCAATGCCAGTATCGCGGACACTGAGGAAGAGCTTGTTGCCTTTACAGCGGATGCGTACGACAATCTCTCCACCGCGTTGGGTGAACTTTACCGCATTGTTGAGCAGATTGATGATCACCTGCCGTATGGCGTGTGGGTCACAGTCTGCAAAGTGGTTTTTGCCCAAATCTGTCGTGATGGTGACGCCAGCAGTGTCGGCATCCATTTGAACCATACGGATGCACTCTTGTACGGCCAAAGCTACATTTTCGCGGCGCGGTGTGATGGTCACACGATCAGTATCGAGCTTGGCCATATCCAAGACATCAGAAATCACGCCGAGCAAAAATTGACCGCTTGTGTGGATGTCGTCAGCATATCCTGAATAGTTTTGGCTGCTCAGCGGACCCAGCATTTCGGTACGCATAAGTTCGGAAAATCCGATGATGGCGTTGAGTGGCGTGCGCAGTTCATGGCTCATATTGGCCAAGAATTCCGATTTGGCCTTGCTGGCTGCTTCTGCGCGTTTCTTCTCTTCATTGTATCGTTCGGCGAGAGCGGCCACATCGCGCCGCGATCTGGTAAGATCGCCAATGGCACCAATCAGGCGGGTTTCAGAATTCACCAGTGCCTGCTCTTTTTCTTTGAGCGCAGTGATGTCGCTGCCCAGGAAGGCAAAACCGCCATCATAGGTGCTGCGGACGGTCACCTGGAACCACCGGTCATCGGGCAATCCGCAGATGAGCGGTTTTTCAACGATTTCGCCGCCTTCATTCACCTCCTGTCCGAGCAAATGCGAAGCGCACAGTTCAAGATCGAAAGGGCAAAGTTGGTTGCCGTCATTGCCACGCAGATCGCCGCTGCGCGAAAGAGCATTGAAACGGTTGAAGCCGTCATTGCTGGCCACCAGATTCCCATTGGTGTCCCACAACGCAAACGCATCAGATACCGCTTCAATGGACTCGCGAAGGTGGCGGTTGGCTTCCGTGGTCTTGCGTTCAAAACGACGGCGCTCGGTGATATCGGTGGCCGCGCCTATCAGTCTTAGCTTTGCACCTGGTAGGCGAACAACCTCGGCGTGGAGGTGGATCCAACGCCACTGACCGTTGGCATGCAGCAACCGGATGGTTGCTTCCAACTGGCCTTTGCGGGCTTTGCGCAGGGCGCGAGCCTTCAATGCCAGATCGGTATTGCTCGGGTGAAGAATAACATCCAGATCATTGATCCTGAGAACTTTGCCGCTGGGCGCATATCCCAACATATTGTACATGGAGTTTGACCAGTCGATTGAGCCGCTGTCCAAATCCCAATCCCACAAGCCGCTGCGTCCGCGGTTAAGAGCCGTTTCCAAGCGCAAATGCGCCGTGGTGAAGCGGTTGGTTGCTAAAACCGTTCGGTCGCTTTGCCAAATGAACGAATAACCCAGGATCAAAATCACAAGGCTAATGCCGCCGAGCAGGGCGAGTTCATCGTAAAGTTCTGCAAGCCAGGCTGACTGCACGTGCTGTGGGTCAAGAAGAATAGATACCTGTACGCTGCCTGCTGGGCCAGGAACTTCAGCGCGCGCATAGAGCAGCTTTTGGACAGCTTCGTCGCCCATCTCAGCTGAATTGAAATCCAAATCGACCGGATGGCCCGTTACAATCGAACGATCGCCAACTTGCAGCCGCGCTTCGAGAGGGGCGCCTGTCCCATCGAAAATCGCTTGTATGGCCAGATTTGTGGCCTGCTGTAGTGTTTGTGGATCAATGGTCGCTGCTGCATTGCTTGCCATCTGGCCTATGACGAAGGCTTGCGCGTCGAGCATGCCTTGCAGGTTGGTCAGCCTGTCCGACCGCTCCGTCCAAAGCGCGCTGACACGCACACCCAACAGCACAATCAAAAAGACGACGATAAGCGCAGACGTCAGGTGTCGAAGGCGCAGTGTGAGCTGGCTTGCATCAGATACAACAGGCAAGGGTGCGGTTAGAGAAGATGGCTCGGCATCCAAAGGGCGAAAAGCACTGTGCTTGCTAGTTCGATTTGCCTGATGGCTGGTATGAATTGAGGTTTGCGTTTCGCGCGAAAACGGCAATGAATCGCCGTTTGCCGCAAGAGCTGTTGCCCGCGCCATGCTGAAGTGCCTTCAATGTGTTTGATACGCTCGAACGCTACAGTCTTCCGAATCACTTTGATTTGAATCGCTGCGAATCAGCTTGTCTAGAGTCAGAGGGGCAATCAGGCGAAAAATTTAGGAAAATTTAACGCGTTCAGGCAGTTGAACTGACCAAATGGTAACAACCAACGCCGATTGCGTCGTGATTGGCCTGCGTTAGTTGGCCTTGGCGTCTACCATCCGCATCACGATATCGGCCAGGTCGGTAGATATTTTGGGCCGTGACTGCAACGCTTCGAGCGCGGCTTGGGCATGCGATTGGCGCGAGGCATCCATGGTACGCCAGGTGCGAAAAGCTGATGCCAAGCGTGCTGCCAACTGTGGGTTGCGGCCGTCGAGCGCAGCGATGCGGTCGGCCAATAATCGATAACCGGCGCCGTCAGCGGCATGGAACCCAGAAAGATTGCCCGTCGCGAACGCCCCCAAAAGGCTGCGCACACGGTTGGGATTGTCGCGGTCGTAGGATCTGTGGTCCTCCAATGCGATCAAGGTCTCGGCGGTTCCGTTCATCGCCTGAATGGCAAACCACTTGTCCATGGTCAGAGGGTCATCGTGGAACTCAGCTTCAAAAGCCTGCAGCGCATCCTGCGCCAATGGACTTTGGCGTTGCAGCAGCAAGGCAAGCGTTTTGATCCGCATGGTCATGCCGCCAGCACCATCAAGCACCCGGCCTAAAAGGTCCTCAACGCCTGGATCATCGCTGCGGGACAGGTGTTGCAGCAAAGCCAGAACCAAGGAGCGCTTTGCTGCTGCCTCGGGCGATATATCTCCGCTATCGGCTAGCCCGAAGCGCTCCAGCGCCTCAACAATAGATGGGCCAAGATCCGCGCAAAGATCGCGCGAGAAGCTTCTGCGCGCCTCTTCGACACAGTGCGGGTCGATGTTGTGGCCAATCGTGCGTGCTAAGTCGTGCGCAGAAGGCAGGGTGATCGTCGCCGCGCGACCTGCCTGGTCGGTATCATAATCGATCGCGCAGCAAAGCCCTGCGGCGATCATCGCTTCAAACAAGGCATGGTCATCCCCAAGCGGTTCGCCGAGGGTCAACCTATGATAGCGCCTCTGCAAAGCATCGCCATAGAGCGATTGCGAGTGGGCCCAACTGCTAAAGGTGTTGCTGTCACGTGCGGCCAAAAACAGCCGATCGGAATCGTCCAACCCATCGACGGTGTGATTCACTGGCGCCGAGTAATCGCGAAATAGGGACGGGCGCAGCGTGCCATCTGGCAGGTTGGAGATTTGCACCTTTCCGTGCGCCTCTTCCAGAAGGAACTGATCGCCAACAAAGCGACCGCCTTCAACGCTGAGTTGATCCGCCGAAATGGCAACGTCACACCCGGCCTCGTCAACAAGGGCAAGGCGGCACGGGATGGGCAGAGGTTTCTTGTCAGGCTGCCCAGGTGTCGGTGGCGTCGATTGGGAGAGTATCAAGTGCGCCGTGCGTGCATGCGCATCCGCCCGCCAAGTGATATCAACCTTCGGTGTACCAGCCTGCGTGTACCAACCCAGAAAGTCCGGCCACGCACCTAGACCACCGGCTTCGGCCTTCATCGCGGCCAGGAACTCTTCCAGCCGAACGGCCTGTCCGTCATAGGTGGAGAAATAGCGATCCATCGCGGTACGAAAGCGTTCCGGCCCAAGCCAGGATGCGATCATGCGCACGATCTCAGCGCCTTTTTCGTAGACGGTTGCTGTGTAGAAATTGTTGATCTCGCGATAGCTGTCAGGCCGCACAGCATGGGCCAGCGGACCACCATCTTCGGGAAACTGATGGGCCCAAAGGTCGCGCACATCGCCAATGCGTTTGATCGTGCGATCATAGATATCGCTGGTGTATTCCTGGTCGCGATAAACCGTCAGCCCTTCTTTCAGGCAGAGCTGAAACCAGTCGCGGCATGTAACGCGGTTGCCTGACCAATTGTGAAAATACTCGTGCGCGATGATCGCATCAATGCGCTGATAATCCTCATCCGTCGCCGTTGTCGGCGACGCCAGAATGTATTTGTCATTGAAGATGTTAAGGCCCTTGTTCTCCATCGCGCCGAGGTTGAAATCCGACACCGCGACGATGTTGAACACGTCAAGATCGTAAAGCCGCCCAAAGCGCTCTTCGTCCCACGCCATGCAGCGCTTCAATGCCTGCATGGCAAACGCAGCACGTTCAGCTTTGCCCGGTTCGACATAGATCGACAACGCAACCTCGCGGCCATCACGCGTGGTGAAACTGTCGCGAACCTGATCCAATTTCCCGCCAACCAACGCGAACAGGTAGCAAGGTTTTGGATGAGGGTCGTGCCAGGTGATCGAATGCCAGCCATCGTCATACGCTTCAATCGGCGTTGGGTTGCCGTTCGACAAGAGCACCGGGCAGGTCGCTTGCTGCGCCACCAGGGTCACGGTGTAAGTGGAGAGCACATCGGGCCGATCGAGAAACGGCACGATGCGACGAAACCCTTCCGCCTCACACTGCGTACAATAAACGCCATTGGTGAGATACAGGCCGCTGAGCGCCGTGTTGGTGGCTGGATCAAGTGTGGTGGTCACCTCCACCTTGCTGCCCTGGCGCGTCGAAAGCGTAAAGGCCACGCGCTTGTCGTCTTGCTCTGGTTCAATCTGCGCACCATTCACGCGCACGTCCACCGGTCCCAAGGCATCGGCATCCAACACAAGTCGTGCATGGCCGTCGGTCTGATTGACCGAGGGGTTTGGGCGAACATGGTAGGTCGCCTTCGCATGGGTCTGCGGTCCATCCAGCCGCACAGTCATGTCCACATGATCTATGAGAAAGGCGGGAGGTTGATAGTCGGTCAGGTGAATGGTGGGGGGCGTTTCGCTCTTCATTGGACGGGACAAAGCATGCAAGAAGCCGTGAGAACAAGACGTAGAAACCCGTTAGGCCAATCGCGCATATCAATCCCGCTCAACGGGCTTCACAGATTGTCCAGGCTACCCACTTGTCCATGCTACCCATCTTGCCACATGTGAGCCTGAAGCGTAGGCAATCGACTTGCCAATCTCTGCCAGCTGCCTGCTGGTGATCATCCGTTCCGTTCTCATAAAAACTGCAGAAGGCCCCGTTCGCTCATGGAAGCTCTCTCCGCCATTCCCATGGATCAGGCCTTCTATCTGGCTGCGGCTCTGCTTGTTGCAGGCGCGATCACAGGTGTGCTTTCAGGCTTGTTCGGCGTTGGCGGTGGCGCTGTCATGGTTCCGGTCCTGTTTGAGGTGTTTGGCTTTGCCGGTGTGGACGAGGCGGTGCGCGCACCCCTTGCTATCGGCACATCACTGGCCGTGATCATTCCGACCTCCATTCGTTCGTTCCGCGGCCACAAGGCACGCGGCGCGGTGGACATGGACGTTTTGAAAGTGTGGGCGCTGCCGATTCTTCTCGGAGTCATCGTTGGCGCATTGATCGCGCGTGTCGCCGAACCGTGGGTTTTCCTTCTGGTATTTGCGGTGGTTGCAACGCTCAATGCGATAAAGCTGTTGTTTGGCAAGGAAAGCTGGAAGTTGGGCGAAGATCTGCCCGGTCCGTGGCCGATGCGTGTGATCGGTTGGGTGATCGGTTTGCTGTCCTCGCTCATGGGCATTGGCGGCGGTGTGATGGCCAATATGGTGCAGACGCTCTACGCCCGGCCGATCCTCAACTCCATCGCCACATCCTCAGGCGTCGGCGTGCTGATCTCGATCCCGGCAACCTTCGGCTATATCTATGCCGGGTGGCCACAGATGGATGTGGTGCCGCCGTTCTCGCTGGGTTTTGTCTCGCTGATCGGCGTGGCCCTGCTCTTGCCGCTGACCGTGCTCACGGCCCCATTGGGTGTGAAGATTGCCCACGCTTTGCCCAAGCGCACGCTGGAAGTATCGTTCGGCATCTTTTTGGTAATTGTCGCTGCCCGCTTTATCGCAGCGCTTCTCGGCTTTTAGCCGATGAAACTCTGATAGACCCAGTAGCCGACAAGCAGTACGGCCAGCAGACCGCCCCACACCAAAAGTTGACGCAGCAGGGGCGCCACCGGCTGCCCGCGTGTGAAAACGCCACCGCCCAGATAAACCAGCAACGCTAGCATCGCGGTGACGGATGCCAGCTGGCCTGGTTCAATACCAAGCAATGTGTCGCCGCTGCCACCGATCAAAAGCACCAAGAGTCCTGTCGCCAATATGGCAGCAGCCACCCATCCATAGATCGGCATCACTGTCCTCCCGCTTGGTCTTCAATGCCTGCGGCTTTGCGCTGCATTTTCAAGTGCTGCATCCGGTCGGGAAGCAGGCCCATGACCTGCAAACGCTGCGGATCACTCAGCTTCGACCAGCGACCGATCTCATCCATGGTCCGCCCACATCCCAAGCAAAGCAGAAGCAGTGGATCGATCCGGCAGATCTGAATACAGGGCGACAGCGTTGAACTTTGATGCGCCGGTGGAGGCGTGGCTGACTTGCTGTCTGATGGGATCGTCATAAAACTTTTAGCCGGGGTAGGAGGTCAATCAGCAAACGCTAAACAAGCATAGGCAGTGATATAGAAAGCACCACCAAGCCAGCAAGGTCTGCAAGCTGCTGATTGGCACCCAAAACATCACCAGTCTGGCCGCCAAGGTGATGCCGGGCGATGCGTGCGACCAGTCCGGTCATAGCTGTCATCGCCGCCATCGCGATGATAGATACAACAAGCGCCACCACAGGGCCTATGACGAGCATCAAGGATGCTGTCGCAACAAGCGCCGAGATGGCAAGCGCGACGACGGCTGCGCGTCGTGACGGATGACCAAGCCGCGCTGCTGCGCCGTCGGGTCGGGCATGATCAAGCGCACTGGCCAATCCCATTGTTGCTGCTCGGCTCAATGTTTGGGTTGCAACCAGCGATGTTGCCGCCAGCCAAGGGCTGATGCTGACCAATGAGGCCAGCGCCAGAACTCGTGCGCCAACGCTCAAAATCAACGCCAGAACGCCATAGGTGCCGATGGCTGAATCGCGCATGATCTCCAGCTTGCGCTCGCGTGTGCGTCCGCCACCAATTCCATCAGCGCAATCGGCCAGGCCATCTTCATGCAACGCGCCGGTGACCAGGATCATCGCCGTTGTACCCAGCAATGCTGCCAGAAGCGGCGTAGCGCCCAGCAAAAGCGACGCAATCGTGATCAGCCCGCCAATAGCGCCGACGATCATCCCGCATGCTGTAAAAGCTGGAGCGAACCCATCAGCCAATACAATCGGATCTTCGTTTTCGCGCGGTAGAACGGGCAAAGGCAGGCGGGTTGCGAAGCGTAAAGTGCGGTAAAGATCAAAGAAAAAAGCCATGATGCACCGGTACGCATCCACACCCGTGGCGACAAGACCAATTGCACCGAGTTTGCACGCGCGGTATGGCGCCGACACGATTTTCTATCGTTTGAGGACTCAACATCGTGCCCACCGCGACCGGCCTGCCTTTCGACGACATCCGTGCTCTTTTCGAGCGCCTGACCCAACCCGATTTCGAAGCACGTGGGCGCGCGGCCTTGCGCAACGCCAACTTGCTCAAGCCAACCGGATCATTGGGCGAACTGGAGGAGATCGCACTCTTTCTTGCTGGATGGCAGGGGGTCGAAAAGCCACAGATCACACGGCCCATTGTGGCACTTTTTGCCGGAAACCATGGTGTGCACGCGCAAGGCATTTCGCGCTGGCCGATGGAAATCACCCAAACCATGGTCGATATGTTCATGCAGGGCGGGGCAGCGATCAATCAGCTTTGCGCTTTGCACGGTCTTGGGCTGAAGGTGTTCGATCTGGCGCTTGATATGCCGGTTGGCGATTTTACCGAAGAGCCGGCCATGGATGAAAAAGGCTGCGCAGCCACCATCGCGTTTGGCATGGAAGCGATCGCGGGCGGTGTGGACCTGGTGTGCTTGGGCGAAATGGGCATTGGCAATACCACAGCAGCATCAGCCATTTACGCCGCGCTTTACGGCGGAGAGGTGGAAGACTGGGTTGGCGATGGCGCTGGCGCTGACGATGAGCAGCGCAACCGGAAAGTTGAGGCCATCAAAAAAGGCCTCGCGCTGCACGCTTCCAACCTTAGCGACCCACTGGAGGTTCTACGTTGCTTTGGCGGTCGTGAGATCGCCGCCATGGTTGGCGCGATTATTTCGGCGCGCTCAGAGCGCGTGCCTGTCGTGATCGACGGCTTTGTCGTTAGCGCCGCCGCCGCCGTGCTCCACAAAATCGATCCGGTATTGCTCGATCATTGCCTGTTTGCCCACGTGTCAGCTGAGCAGGCTCACCAAAAAGCTCTGGATACGATGGGTCAAAAAGCGCTGCTCAATCTCGGCATGCGTCTAGGTGAGGGCACCGGCGCGGCACTCGCGGCAATGTTGGTAAAATCTGCGGCTTCCACCCATTCTGGCATGGCGACTTTTGCAGATATCGGACTGCCGGAAGTAACCAGCTTGGAAGCTTAGTGCTCGCTGGAGCTTCCTATTTTTTCTTTGGCATGGGCTTGAGTGACGAAGTGCACGTCGTGTCTTCCTTCAATGATTTCACCTGCGCCACGCCATTGAAAAGATACCAGGTCTTTTTGGACTTTTTGAACTTCCCCGCTCCTGGAAACGCACCCAGAACGCGCCAGCGCACCTTTTTGCTGGTGGCAACGGTCATTTTTAGCTCAGCAGGCATAGTTCCCCACCAACCGGCCACCGTTTTCCACTTACCTTTTTTACAAGTATAGCTCTTCGCATTGCTCATGGGATGCTTTCCGGGCAAATGCCCTGTCTTTGTATGCCCGTGACCCCGCATAGGATAGTAGGGTCGGCACAAGCAATGTCAAAGAGCAGCGAAACAGGCGCTATAATAAAGCGACGCTAAGCAGCGCGCTCGTTTGCCATCGCAGGCATGGCCTGCATCACGCGGTCGGCCGGGAAGACAGCACGCACCAGCGTACCTTCGCGCAACTTTGAGTGCAGCTCAAAGCGTCCGCCATGGGTTTTCATCAATGCCTGAACGATGGGCAGGCCAAGACCGGTGCCCTGTTCGGCATGTTTGATGGCAATGGAACCCTGGCCGAAGGAGGAAAGCACCACCGGAATTTCATCCTCAGGTATGCCCGGGCCGGTGTCACGCACTTCAATCATCTGGCCGCCATCGTGTGTGGAGGCCACGCGTACCGTGACCTCGCCGTTAAGCGGGGTGAACTTGATGGCGTTGGACAGAAGGTTGAGCGTGATCTGCCGCACTGCGCGCTCATCGGCCCAGAGTTTTGGCATACCTTCCTGATAGTCTTCGTGCACCGTGATGCTCTTGCCTTTGGCTTTCATCGCCAGCAGATGCGCTGCCTCTTCCACGGTGTAAGCAACCTGCACGGCCTCTTCGTTCAGCTCATGTCGACCAGCTTCGATGCGCGAAAGATCGAGGATTTCATTGATCAGATTGAGAAGGTGCGCGCCGGATTCGTGGATATCGTTGGAGTATTCGCGGTACTGATCGTTGGGCAGAGGGCCGAGCACTTCACCCTTCAGCACTTCTGAGAAACCCAAAATGGCATTGAGTGGTGTGCGCAACTCGTGGCTCATGGTTGCCAGGAAGCGTGATTTGGCAAGATTGGCTTCATCAGCGCGGCGGCGTGCTTCTTCAGCAATGCCACGCTGTTGTTCCAACTCGGCGATCATGTCGTCTTTCTGTGCGCGTGCTTCAAGCAGGGCCAGCGTGGTGTGGTGCATCTGTTGGGCTATGATCAAAAAGAACAGCTGCACGCCCAAGGCGCCGAATGCCATGATGATGCTGATGGCGTCGCCGCGAACGCCGAGTGAGACCGCATAACAAACGGCGATGGGTGTGGTCGCGCAGGCGGCCGTGATGGGTAGGTGGTGGTTCAACATTGCTGATGTCGCAATCACGACAATCAAAATGGAGAACATCAGCGGGTCCATGCTGCTCAATTCGGCAGGAAGGCCGACAATATAGAGGCTAATTGGCAGCAGACCCCACACAATGCCACGTACGGTTTCGGCCATGGAGAAGTGGCGCACCCAGCTAACGGGATTCAGCATATCAAGATCGGTGCGCGAGACCTTCTTGGCCATCAGAGCAACGAACAGCTGGACTGAAATGATTGCCACTGACCAAGCGCCCGCCAGGATCGGCGGCCGCACAAACAGCCACCGCAAAGGCCAATTGGAAAGCAAAGCCGCCAAGATGATTGCGTGCATACAGCGCAACAATTTGCTGCTCATAGGTCAGCGTTTGCCCGGTGGCGGAATTCAGCCGCTCCCGCACCCCGCGCACAGCGGTGCGTGTATCGCGTCGACGATCCGCCCGCGCGCGGCTCTGCGCGAGGCTGGAAACACCGGTAGCTTGCAAGCGTGTCGACATCGGGCCTTGAATGCTGTGAAAAAGCTGGCGTGCAGCGTACAACCCAAAGTCTGCCAAAAGAGTGAACAGACCCTTGTCCAACACGGTTAACAGCTCATGAAAGCGCAGCCAGCACCCCCAGAAACCTTGTTCACAGTCATGCAAGGCGCGCGCGCCTGTCGATTGTGTCGTGACAACCCGGCGGATCTACCTGCGCTACCTCATGAACCACGCCCAGTGTTTCAACTTTCCGCAACTGCAAGAATTTTGTTGGCGGGGCAAGCGCCCGGCGCCCGTGTGCATGCGTCAGGCAAGCCCTTCACCGACCCTTCTGGAGACCGTCTGCGCGGTTGGTTGGGGGTCGATGAAGAGACATTCTACGACACATACAAGCTTGCCATTGTGCCGATGGGCTTCTGTTTTCCTGGCTATGATGCCAAGGGCAGCGATCTGCCGCCACGGCGCGAATGCAAGCAAACCTGGCACAAGCAGTTATTCGCCAGCCGGCAGGGCTTTGATTTAACACTGGTGATCGGTCGCTATGCCCGCGATTATCACCTGCCGGAGAAAAAGCGCGAAAACCTTACCGCGACCATTCAGGCTCAGTCTGAAAACTTGGAGCAAACCGGGCAGGCGCCAACCATCGTGCTGCCGCACCCCTCTTGGCGCAACACGGCTTGGCTGAAGCGCAACCGCTGGTTTGAAGCGGACCTGTTGCCGATCATTCAAGGACGCATCCGCGCGGCATTGAAAAATTATAAAACTGCATAGTCATTGCGAGAATAGGGTGTTAAACGCCAATTCATGCAAGAATAAACTTCGATAATGGATTTCATAAAATGAGTTTGCCAGACCTAACGTTCGACGTGATCGACCGCCGCATCCTTGCTGCGCTGCAGGATGATGCCACGCTGTCCATGAACGAGATCGCGGCACGTGTAGGGCTATCGGCAACGCCCTGCTGGCGGCGTATTCAAAAGCTGGAAGAAGCAGGTATCATCACCAAGCGCGTTGCCTTGCTTCATGGACCGTCAATCGCCGCGGGCGTATCAGTCTTTGTTTCGGTGCGCACCAACCAGCATACCGATGAGTGGTTGAAACGCTTTGCCGAAGTGGTGAGCGCCATGCCTGAAGTGGTGGAGTTTTATCGCCTGTCCGGCGATATCGACTATCTTCTAAAGGTCGTGGTGCCGGACATTGCAGCCTATGATGCATTCTACAAAAAGCTGGTCGCGAAGATTGATCTGTCTGATGTCTCATCATCCTTCGCGATGGAAGAGATCAAATACACCACGGCGCTTCCGCTCGATTATATGAAGGTCGATAAACGCCCCGCAACGAGCGTGTGAGGTCGCTAATGCGATGCGCCGCTGGGCGCTACGTGGCCGAAAGCAGATACGGCACTTCGCGCCTGCTTGAAACGCTCGCGCACATCATCATGCAGAGGCTGGGGTGAGAGTGTTTCGCCCTCTTGGGGCAGGGCAATGCTAAGCCCAATGCCATGGGCAGCCAGCGCCGCCGTGCCCAGTGCTGTGCGCTCCGCCTCGTCTGAACGCCGCGTTGGGCGGCCCAAAACATCTGTTAGAAACTGGCAGAAATAGGGGTTGGCAGTCATGCCGCCATCAATCGCGATAGGCCCTGTCAGGTTGGTTGCCGTACCCATGGCCGCTATGACCTCACCGGCACGCAACGCAATGCCCTCCAAAACCGCCTGCATCATATCAGCTGGCCCGGTGTCCAATCCCAGCCCCAACCAGGCGCCACGTGCTGACCTATCCCAATGGGGGCAGGCGAGCCCTGCCAAGGCAGGAACAAACGCCAGCCCACGTTCGATGGCACGCCCTTCAAACTGGTTGATCTGGCTGTAATCTCCAAACAGGCCCAGTCCGCGTGCCCAGTTGATCGCCGAGGCGGCCGCATAAACCCCGCCGTCCAAGGCGTAAACGGACGCTGCACCTTCAAGCTGCCAAGCCATGGTTGGTAAGACCCCTTGGGTGCGCACCAAAGGGCCCGTGACGGCCAACGCAAATGCGCCGGTTCCAAAGGTAAACTTTGCCCGGCCGGGCGCGTGTCCACCATGCCCATACAGCGCTGCTTGTTGATCGGTCACACTGGCGCACAGCGGTAGCTCATGGGTCTCCCCCAGCATACCGGTGGTCGGTGTGATCCGCGGCAAGCAGTCGATGGGAATGCCGAAGAGCGCACAAAGATCTGCATCCCATGTGCAGGAGCTGATGGCCATCAGCGATGTTCGCGAGGCGGTTGTAACATCGGTCTCGAAGCGACCGGTCAGCCTGTCGCGAAACCAAGCATCGGTGGTGCCCAGCCGCAGGTGGCCGGAAGCTACAAGCGCCTGGGCTTCAGGCACATTGGCGAGGATCCACGCCATTTTAGTTGCTGAGAAATAGGGATCAAGTGGCAGGCCGGCGCGATGAAGCACCATGTCGGCCATGCCATCTGCCGCAAGCTGAGCGGTGACATCGCTTGTGCGCATGTCCTGCCAAACGACAACAGGTCCGACGGGCTCACCGGAGCGCGCATCCCAGCCTAGGCAGCTCTCGCCTTGGTTAGCCAGACCAACAGCGACAGCTCCGGCATCGGCTCCAGCCTGGATGCAGCTCTCTATGTTGGCCATCAATTCAAGCGGATCGTGCTCGACCCATCCGGCCTGTCGGTAATGCTGTTTGTGGGGCAGGCTCAGCAAAGGCGTGACCTCGCCATCCTCGTTCACCAGCAACGCCCGCGTGCTGGTGGTGCCTTGATCAACGGCTAGGATCATGGATCGCCTTTCAAACGAAGCTGGACGTGCGGATGTGTTCCGTACCCTGGAAGCGGTGCAAGGATGCGCCGCTCTGGACGGCTGCGCAAATGCTTGCTGGTGACAATGTTGCCTTGGCCAAAAAGGCTGAGCGTTCCATCGACCTGTTGGTCAACCCGCAACTGCAATGCGCTTAGTCCGAGCGATGGGCGCGCGGCCAAAGCGGGCGCAATCCGTTGCGGAACGTGAGCCGAGATCGGGCCTGACAGCGCGATCGGTTCTCCCATCTCCGATGGCAAGTCGCCTGCCAGATAGGCGTGAATAGCATGTGCTATGGATCGGCCTTCAGACCAGCTCCATCCCGCTGTCTCAACCGCGCGCAACAAATTTCCGGCAGCGAAATAGCCCGCCAGCGTGCAGCGCCCATATTGGTCGATCTCCGGTCCACCAGTGCCGGGATCAAGCTGGATCGCGCTAGCGGCCAACAGCGGTGTATCTGGCTGGAAGAGGCCGGTGACGATCAAGCCGTCTGCCTGCAGTTTTTCGCCGTTGCTCAGATGAATGCCGGTAACGCGCTCATCCCCTTCCACGTGGGCGATGCTCGTGCTGGTCATCAATGGAATGCCCAAAACACGAGGAAACAGGGCCGTGGGCCAACGCGCGGTCACCTGGCTGCTCGGCTCGACCATCGCCACTGGGCGGATGCCAGCCAATCTGCACGACAAGATGGCAGAGAACGCAACAAGCTCTGTGCCCAGAATGACCGGGCGCCGGAACGGTATCTGGCCGGTCTCCAGGATCAGTTGCAATGCGCCGGTGGACATCACCCCTTGCGGTTTCGTGCCGCCAATCAGCCTCTCAGCGCGTGTTGTTTCGCGCGCGCCGGTCGCCAACAAGACGGCGCGGGCGTTGAGTGTGGCAGGCCCAGCATGGGAGGTGACGTCGAGCTTTGGACCGGGCAGCAACCGTGTGACGTTGACCCCGGTGTGGATGGCAGCGCCTGCTGATAGAGCTCTGCGCACCAGCGCTTTGGCATAGCGTGGCCCGGTCATCAGTCGGCGGAATTCGCGCAGGCCGTAAGGCGAGTGGCTGCAGTGGCGCGGCACACCGCCAGCCTCAGACTCGCGGTCAAGCACGATCACACGGCCTACGCCAAGGTCAGCAAGCGTCGCGGCCGCTGCCAACCCAGCCGGGCCTGCCCCAATGATGATGACATCTGCTTGGGTTGGCAGGTCAGCCATCATACGTCATCAGGTTGGGTCATCGGCTGGGTTAACCGGCCCTTGGTCAATTCCGCCAAAGCGCCGGCGCAGTAATAGCCTTGGCAACGTCCCATGGTGACGCGGGTTCGCCGTTTCAGTCCAGCCAGAGACCGGGCTGGCAGAGGTCCGTTAAGTGCGGCAAGGATTTCCCGCTGCGTCACCATCTCGCAGTGGCAGATCACACCGCCATGGCCGGGGTTTTGCCAATCGCGTGGTGCCGTTTCGGCGGTGTTGGGTACAGATGGCCAAACAGGTTTGGGTACCCGCCACCGCGTGTCCCAGAGTGCCCGAACATGCCGAGCAATCCCCAGCGCTGCCGACAGCCCGGTGGAGCGAATGCCACCAATCGTAATCATCTGCTCAGGATGTTTGTTGATCCGGTAGTGTTTTTCTTCGGTCGCCGGGCGCAGGCCAGCATAAAGCGCGGTGACCTTGTGATCCTTGAGGGCAGGTAGGATGTCTTCGCCGCGCTTTTTCAGTGCTTCCAGCATGGACGGTTCAAGGCTTGTGTCTGAGCGACTGTCTTGCTCCTCAGCTGTTGGGCCGACCAGAAGATTGCCCCAAATTGTGCGGCAGACAACGATCCCTTTGGTCACCGTGTTGGGAACAGGCAGCAAGATATGGCTTGCCAGATCGAAGGCGGGTTTATCGTAGACAACGAACTGACCTTTGCGCGGTTTGATCGAGAAGTCGCTGCGACCGAGCAGCATCTGATCGACCTTGTCGCCGTAAAGTCCCGCTGCGTTGATCACCCCATTGGCCTGAACGGGGCCTTGGCTGGTTTCTAATTCCCAAGACGTGCCTGTGAAATGACCGCTGGTGACTTCACAGTTACGCAGAACCCTGGTGCCGTAGCGCACGGCCTGGGTTAGATAGGCGAGAGGTGCTGCCCAGGGATCGATCAGGTATTCGCGCGGAACACGAAACCCAGCGCGCGCTTGCGGGCCTAGTCCTGGTTCCAGAGCGCGCAATTCGGATGCATCCAGCGCTTCAACATCGGTGACGCCATTGGCACAAGCCTGGTCCATCAGTGCTGGAAGGGCGGCCTGTTCTTCCTCGGTCCAGGCAATCACCAGAGCGCCAGACGTAAGCAGCGGCAAATTCAACCGTTCATGAATGTCTAGATACTCAGCATGCCCAGCGGCGATCAGTTCGGCTTCCAGCGTGCCTTCGGGTGCATCAAAACCGGTGTGCAGGATGGCCGAATTGCCCTTGGATGCGCCATCTAAAATGTCGTGCGCCTTCTCCAAAACCACAACCCGGGCGCCATCCATCGCAAAGGCGCGCGCAAGCGCACACCCAACTACACCCGCACCGATGATCGCGATGTCGAAGGCCCCGTTGGTCGGGTGAGTGGTGGGCAAGAGTGCGGCTCCAGCAAGAGGGGAACGCCTAAGACGCTGACATAAGTTGCCCGATCAGTCAATTATGCCTGATGAAGATGCCCGAATGGCTATAATTTGAGCAATATCATGTTGACACAGTCATTTTGCGTGGGCTTAGCTGGAGCGACCACGAGGGCCAGGGTTTGAAACCAAAAGACCGTCAGCGCAAAATAACAGAGCTTGTCGACCGAGAGGGCGAAGCTAGCGTAGACGATCTTGTCACCATTTTTGATGTGTCGGCCGAAACGATCCGCCGTGATTTGTCACAGTTGGCTGAAGCAGGCGCGTTGCAAAAAGTTCACGGTGCGGCGCGACGGATGCGGTTTTTGGGCGAAGGAAGTTTTGCCGAGCGCGTCGAAGATCAAGCCAGTGCCAAGGCCGATATCGCTGGCAAGCTGATGCCAATGATTCAGCCCGGCGAGACGCTGTTCCTGGACACCGGGTCGACCACCCTTGCTGCGGCCACAGCTCTCGCTGCTGTGCCCGATCTAACGGTGGTCACCAATTCTGTTCATATCGCCCAAGCGATGGGTGACGCGCAGGTGTTGCTGCTCGGCGGTCGTTTCCGCAACGACAACGCCCAGACCGTAGGACCAGAAACCATTGGACAAATCGCCCAGTTTCGCGCCGATGCCGCTGTGTTGACCGTGACTGCCATTGACCAAGCGGGGGGCGCGATGGATGCTGACCTGGAAGAAGCACATGTTGCCCGTGCCATGCACGCCCATGCGCGTCGCTGCATTGTTCTTGCCCATGGTGCAAAGTTCGGCAGATCAGCGGCGCATCGGGTTTGCCCGCTTGAAGCGATTGATGTGCTTGTCTGCGATGTGCCGCCTGAGCCTTCTCTTCTGGCCGCATTAACCGAGGCTGGAGTGGCGGTGTGCTGAGTAAGATTTGGGCGGAGTGATGTGATGCGAGCCTATGTGCGAGCGATGGACAAGCTGGCTGATTGGGTCGGCATCGTCGCGATGTATCTCATCTTCTTGATGATTGCGATCCTGCTCTTGGATGCCGTCACCCGCAACGTCATCGACATCCCGCTGCATTGGTGCATCGAAGCGGCCCAGTTTACGCTTGCTGCTTACTACTTCATGGGCGGCGCGTTGACTCTCAAAGACAATGACCATGTGCGCATGGACCTTTTCTACGATCGCTTGAGCGAGACAGGAAAGGCCAAGATGGACCTGATCATGATGGTCTGCTTGCTGTTTTATCTCAGCGTGCTGCTGTTCGGTTCGATCTCTTCGCTGACCTACGCCATCGAGACAGGCGAGCGTCGGTTCAGTATGTGGAACCCTTCCATGATCCCCATTAAAGCGCTGATGACGGCCTGCACGGTGCTGATGCTGGGTCAGGCCTTCGCGCTCATTATCAAATATTGGTATGCGGCCAAAGGGGAGCCCATCTCATGAGTTATGAGATGATTGCCCTTTTGATGTTCGCCTCCATGATGGTCCTTTTGTTGACCGGACAGCGGGTGTTTGCCGCCATTGGTTTTGTCGCCAGCGGCATGGTTCTGATGCTTTACGGCACGGGCGGGGTGGAAATCCCGTTCAGCCAGGCGTTCAAGCTGTTCAACTGGTTCCCGATGCTCACGCTGCCCCTGTTTATCTACATGGGCTACATCCTCAGTGAGAGCGGCATCGCTGAAGACCTCTACCGCATGCTGCATGTCTGGTTCGGCAGGGTTCGCGGTGGTCTTGCGATCGGTACGATCTTCTTGATGGTCATCATTTCAGCGATGAACGGCCTCAGCGTGGCTGGCATGGCCATCGGCGCAACCATTGCGCTGCCAGAGATGTTGCGCCGCGGGTACGACAAGGTGCTCATCACAGGTGTTGTTCAGGGCGGCTCGTCCTTGGGCATTCTGGTGCCGCCGTCTGTGGTGATGGTGCTCTACGGCATGATAGCGCGCCAGCCGGTCAGCCAGTTGTGGCTGGCAGGGGTGCTGCCCGGCCTGCTGATGGCAACGATGTTTGTCATCTACATTTGGGCGCGCTGTCGTGTGAACCCCGATCTTGCGCCCGTGGTCTCTGATGAAGAGCTGGAGATGCCATTGCGCGAAAAGCTGGCGCTTTTGCGTGCCGGCATCATTCCGTTTTTGATCTTTTTCACTATGACGGGTCTGTTCGTCATGGGGATCACGAGCCTGGTGGAAAGTTCAGCTGTGGGCGCGACCAGCGCGACATTGGCAGCGGCGTGGAAGCGGCGGCTCAATTTCGAGATGATCCATGCGACCGCCCGCAAGACCCTTGGCATCTCGTGCATGTTCCTGTGGCTGATCCTGGCAGCGCTGGCCTTTGGCGCTGTGTTTGATGGGATCGGCGCTGTTCGCGCGATTGAGACGCTGTTCATCACCCGCTGGGAGCTAACCCCATGGCAGGTGATTATCATGATGCAGCTCAGCTTCATCGTGATGGGTATGTTTTTGGATGACACCGCGATGCTGGTGATCGTCGCCCCGCTGTATGTGCCTTTGGTCAGGCTCTTGGATCTTGGGTTTGAAAACCAGCTGATTTGGTTCGGTGTGCTCTACACCATGACCTGCCAGATCGCCTATATCACCCCGCCCTTTGGCTACAATCTGTTCCTGATGCGCGCCATGGCGCCCAAGGAAATCAGTCTACTCGATATTTACCGCTCGATCTGGCCGTTCGTCATCATGATGGCATCGACAATCGCGCTGGTGATGATCTTTCCGCAAATTGCCCTATGGCTGCCAGAATATGTGCGCGGCCGTTAGACCCCAAGGCCCGATAAGAGGCCAAACTCCAACCAACAGAGGAGAATGACAGTGACAGAAAAGATAATCAGTCCAAGCGAGAGGATACTAACATCCCGGCGTAAGTTTCTCACAGCCGGCGCCGTTGGCGGCGTTGCCACATTGGCAGCACCCGCCATCGTCAGGGCGCAGGCTCCCATTCGCTGGCGCCTGCAAACCTATTCCGGTGCACCGCTCGGTGCCCATGTTATCAAGCCGCAGGTGGATGCGTTTAACGCTGCTGCCAATGGCGAGATGGAAATCGAGCTCTATTACGCTGACCAGTTGGTCCCCACCGGCGAGCTGTTCCGCGCAATGCAGAACGGCACCATTGACGCGGTGCAGTCTGATGATGCCACGATGGCCTCACCGGTCGATATCTCCGTGTTTGGCGGCTATTTCCCATTTGCCACACGCTATTCGCTCGATGTGCCGGCGCTCTTTGCCTATTACGGTCTTAACGAGATCTGGGCTGAGGCCTATGGCGAAGTTGAAAACGTGACGTGGCTCTCCTCAGGTGCATGGGATCCGCTGCATGTCTTTACCAAAGACCCAATCCGCAGTCTTGCCGATATGCGTGGCAAGCGCGTGTTTGGCGTGCCAACGGCAGGCCGGTTCCTCTCGCAGTACGGCCTGATCCCGGTCACCGTGCCATGGGATGATGTGGAAGTGGCGCTGCAAACCGGTGAACTCGACGGGGTTGCATGGTGCGGCTTTACTGAAGCCTATGAGGTGGGTTGGGCAGACCTTTGCAACTACGCCCTGACCAACTCGATGACGGGTGCTTGGTTCGGCAGCTACTTTGCCAACACCGAAAGCTGGAACGCTGTTCCGCCGCATCTGCAGCAGCTATATCGCAGCACCATCGACCAATCGCACTACTACCGCGCACAGTGGTATTGGGGCGGCGAAGCGCAGCTCCGCGTCCAGGGCGAGAAGATGGAGTTGACATCTTTGCCTGATGACGAATGGGCACAGGTCAACGCTGACGCTCAGGTTTTCTGGGATGAAATCGCTGCGTCCTCGCCGCGTGCCGGCAAAGTTGTTGATGCCTTCAAAGCCTATGCGGCCACGATGGAAGCGGCGGGTTACCCCTACCGCTAAGTCAGCTATAACACGAAAAAAGCGAGGGCCTCACGGGCCCTCGCAACGCGTTCTCATGTGACGAAAGATAAGGCCATTGCCCGCAAATCTGACCTTCCAAGCCCTCAAAGCTGCCGTTGAGGCAGGCGAAATCGACACGGTTCTCACCTGCATCGTGGACATGCAGGGGCGCTTGATGGGCAAGCGCTTTCACGCGGCGCATTTCATCAATGGTGGTCATGAAGAAACCCACGGATGCGATTATCTACTGGCCACAGATATCGAAATGGTGACCGTACCAGGTTACAAATCCGCGTCTTGGGAAGCCGGATATGGCGACTATGTCCACAAGCCTGACCTAAGCACCCTGCGCCGCGTTCCCTGGCTTCCAGCCACCGCTATGGTGATGTGTGATGTGCTTGACCACCATACGCACCAGGAGGTTCCAGTTGCACCGCGAACGGTTCTGAAACGACAGATCGCCCGGGCCAAAGCCATGGGCCTGGCGCCGATGATGGCCACGGAGTTGGAGTTTTTCCTGTTCGAGCAAGCGTTCGATGCGCTGAACGATCAGGGCTATCGCGACCTTCAGACCCTCAGCCGCTACAATGTCGACTATTCGATCCTGGGCACCACCAAGGAAGAAGCCGTCATGCGCGATCTGCGCAACGGGCTTTATGGTGCAGGTATCCCGGTGGAAAACTCTAAGGGCGAGGCCGAAACCGGCCAAGAGGAAATCAACATCAAATATTCCGACGCGCTTGATACCGCCGACATGCACACGATCACCAAGAACGCGACCAAGGAGATCGCCTTCGCGCACAATCGCGCGGTAACGTTCATGGCAAAGTACGCGACAGACCGGGCGGGCAGTTCCAGCCATGTTCACCAATCACTCTGGAACGGCGACACGCCAGCGTTCTACGATCCTGAGATGGAACATGGAATGAGCGCGATGATGCGTTCGTATCTGGCAGGGCTTCTGACCCATGCTTCTGATGTCACGGTGTTTTTGGCGCCTTATGTGAACAGCTACAAGCGCTTCACCGAAGGTCTCTTTGCGCCCACCAAGGCCGTATGGTCCACCGACAACCGCACAGCCGGTTTTCGTGTCTGTGGTGCCGGGACGAAGGCTGTTCGCGTGGAATGCCGCATCGGCGGCGCGGATCTCAACCCCTATCTGGCTTTGGCCTCGCAGTTGGCCGCTGGACTGGACGGGATCGAAAATGGGCTTGAGCTGGAAGCCGAAGCCTCCGGCGATGTCTACCAAGCCGCCGAGGCGCGCCAGATTCCAAAGAGCTTGCGTGATTCCGCAAAGGCGTTAGAGGATTCAACCATGCTGCGTGCGGCGTTCGGTGACGATGTTGTCGATCACTATGTCCACGCCGCCCGCTGGGAATTGAGTGAAAATGATCGGGTTGTAACCGATTGGGATATCAAACGCGGCTTCGAGCGCGCTTAAGCAAAGACACATGACCAACATGATCAAATGCATCTCTCCCGTCGATGGGAGCATCGTGGCAGAACGCTCCGCGCTCAGCCACGCCGACGCCGACGCGGCTGTTGCCCGCGCCAAAACCGCTCAAGCCTCCTGGGCGGACCGGTCCTTAGCCAAGCGGATCACAATGGTGCGCGAGTCGCTTACCGCGCTCAACGCCATGTCGGATCGTGCGACCCAGGAACTAGCATGGCAGATGGGGCGGCCGGTCCGCTATGGCGGAGAATTTGGCGGCATGAACGAGCGTTCAGAGTACATGCTCGGCATCGCAGAGGATGTGTTGGCGCCGGAGATTGTTGAAGACAGCGCGCAATTTGATCGCCGGATCGAGCGTGCACCGCAGGGTGTGGTGTTTGTGATTGCCCCTTGGAATTACCCCTATATGACCGCGATGAACACCATCGTTCCAGCATTGGTGGCAGGCAATGCGGTGATGCTGAAGCACGCCAGCCAAACACTGCTGGTCGGTGAAATGCTGGCCGAAGCCTTTGCCAATCTGCCCGATGGTGTGTTCCAAAATGTGGTTCTTGACCACGCAGGTACGGAACGCCTGATCGCCGCGCGCTCCTTTGGGTTTGTCAATTTCACCGGCTCAGTTGGCGGTGGCCGCGCTATCGAAAAGGCTGCGGCAGGCACCTTCACCGCTACGGGATTGGAACTTGGTGGCAAGGATCCCGCCTATGTAATGGCCGATGCCGATATCGATTGGGCCGTTGATACGTTGATGGACGGTGCCATGTTCAATGCCGGTCAGTGTTGCTGCGGCATCGAGCGGATCTATGTCCACGAAAGCCTCTATGACGCCTTCGTTGAAAAGGCCGTGGCGTGGGTCAACACGCTGAAACTGGGCAATCCACTTGATCCAGAGACGACGCTTGGCCCGATGGCCCATCCGCGCTTTGCCAAGGTTGTGCGCGATCAGATTGAGGCTGCGATTGCCTCAGGAGCCAAGCCGCTGATCGATCCGGCGCACTTTCCCGCCGATGATGGCGGGGCCTACCTGGCGCCACAGGTGCTGGTGAACGTGGATCACACCATGGCAGTGATGCGCGAGGAAAGCTTCGGTCCAGTGGTCGGCATCATGCCGGTCAAAGACGATGAAGAGGCTTTGGCGCTGATGAACGATTGTGCCTATGGCCTGACGGCAAGCCTTTGGACAGCGAATCCAGAGCATGCGTTGGCCCTGGGGCGCAGGATCGAGACAGGCACCGTATTCCTTAATCGGGCGGACTATATCGACCCGGCGGTCTGCTGGACGGGTTGCAAAGATACCGGACGCGGCGGGGCCATGTCGGCCATTGGCTATGCGTCGGTCACGCGGCCGCGCAGTTACCATATGCGAAAGGTCAAATCATGAGCATAACGGCCAACTGGTCTTACCCCACCGCGATTAAATTCGGGGCAGGGCGGATCACGGAATTGCCGGACGCATGCTCGCAGGCAGGGATGAGCAAGCCGCTCTTTGTCACCGACCGTGGTTTGGCTGGCATGGACATCACCACGCGCGCCCTCGACATTCTTCAGGCTGCTGGCCTAGGCGCGGCAATGTATTCCGACGTTGATGCCAACCCCAACGAGGTGAATTTGGCTGCTGGGCTCGAAGCATATAAGGCAGGCGGCCATGATGGCGTGGTGGCTTTTGGCGGCGGTTCCGGCCTTGATCTGGGCAAAATGGTGGCCTTCATGTCCGGGCAAACCCGCCCATTGTGGGACTTTGAGGATGTGGGCGATTGGTGGACCCGCGCAGATACCGATGGGATCGCGCCCATCGTCGCCGTGCCGACCACGGCCGGGACAGGCTCAGAAGTGGGCCGCGCATCGGTCATCACCAATTCAGCGACCCATGTGAAGAAGATCATCTTTCATCCAAAGGTGCTGCCAACCGTGGTGATCTGCGATCCAGAGTTGACCGTCGGTATGCCCAAGATGATTACGGCGGGCACCGGTATGGACGCCTTTGCCCATTGCTTGGAAGCGTTTTCCTCACCGTTCTATCATCCGATGAGCCAGGGGATCGCGCTGGAAGGGCTGCGGCTGGTGAACGAGAACCTGCCCAAAGCCTATCGTGATGGCACGGACGTCGAGGCGCGCGCGCACATGATGAGCGCCGCGATGATGGGCGCGGTGGCCTTTCAAAAAGGCCTGGGCGCCATCCACGCGCTCAGCCATCCGGTGGGCGCCGTCTACGGAACCCACCATGGTACAACCAACGCCGTGGTGATGCCCGCCTGCCTGGCGTTCAATCGATCGGCCATTGAAGACAGGCTCACCCAAGCGGCTGCCTATCTGGGCATCTCCGGCGGTTATGATGGTTTTGTCGCCCGGGTCATGGAGTTGCACCAGATGCTATCCATCCCATCAGGCTTGGCAGCGCTGGGCGTTGAAGAGAGCCGCCTAGACGAGCTAACCGCGATGGCTTTGCAAGACCCAAGTGTGGGCGGCAATCCTGTTGAGATGACGCTGGGAAACACCCGCGAGCTTTTCGACGCCGCCATGTAACAACAGCGGCGTCTGGCGAAGCTTGATCAGGTGAGCCGTTTGAGCAGGCTGGAGGTGTCCCAGCGATTGCCGCCCATGCGTTGGACGTCGGCGTAAAATTGATCCACCAGCGCTGTAACGGGCAGCGATGCGCCGTTGCGTTTGGCTTCATCGAGCAGAATGCCAAGGTCTTTGCGCATCCAATCGACGGCAAAGCCATGATCGAACTGGTCCTCATGCATGGTTTTCCAGCGGTTTTCCATCTGCCAGCTTTGCGCTGCGCCTTTGGAGATCACGCCAATCACAGCTTCGACGTCCAACTCGGCTTTTTGCGCAAAAGCAATGGCTTCTGATAGGCCTTGAACCAGACCTGCAATGCAAATCTGGTTGACCATTTTGGTCAACTGGCCGGCACCAACGGGGCCCATCAAACCGACCTGTTTGGCATAGCAATCAATGGCAGGTTTGGCCTGGTCAAACACTGACTGGTCGCCGCCGCACATGACAGTCAAGGCGCCGTTCTCTGCACCAGCTTGGCCACCTGAGATCGGGCCGTCGATGAAGTGAAAGCCACCCGCATTCGCGGCTGCGCCCAGCTCACGAGCAACCTCGGCTGACGCGGTGGTGTGATCGACGAAAATTGTATCTGCGCCCATGGATTGGAAAGCCCCATCTGGACCAGTGGTGACGCTGCGCAGATCTTCATCATTACCCACGCAGGCAAACACCATGTCACAGCCTTTGGCTGCCTCAGCAGGGGTCGGCGCCATCTCGCCGCCATACTGATCGACCCACTTTTGCGCTTTGATGTCCGTGCGGTTGTAGACCGTCACCTTATGTCCACCTTTAGCTGCCAGGTGCCCCGCCATCGGGTAACCCATGACGCCCAAACCCAAGAATGCAACTTTCGCCATCGCGATGCTCTCCTTCAAACAAGTGTTGCTGAGGGCATAGGACGGTGGAAGACAGATGACTAGAGCGCTTTGCATTTGACGGGCATCGCAATTCGCTGCGTCGCCGCTTGGATGAACGCGAATTGCAAAAAGATGGTCTCAAACGAACCGCAAAACGCCTCAGTGGGCGAGCGCCAAATGGCGGGTGAGCCTACGCTCCAGCCGGTCCCAAACCCGGCGCACAACCTCTACCGCAATCAGGTAGAGCAGCGCAGCCCAGAAGAACGCCTGGAAGTTGAATGAGCGCGCATAAGCAAGGTTGGTTACGCCCATCAGATCAAGCACCGTGACAATCGAGGCGATGGCCGAGCCCTTGATCATAAGGATCAGCTCGTTGCCCAGCGGGCGCAGGGCCACAATGTAGGCCTGCGGAAGAACCACTTTGAAGAAGGTTGGCCACCGGCTCATGCCCAGCGCCTGCGCGGCCTCCGCCTGTCCAGCAGGTAATGATTGAATGGCCCCGCGCATGATTTCGGCCTGATAGGCCGCGGTATTGAGGGTGAAGGTCAGCGCGGCGACGTAAAACGGCTCGCGGAAGAACCACCAAAGGCCAGCAGCTTGGAAGGCTTCATTGAATTGCCCAGCGCCATAGTAGAGCAGGAACAGCTGTGCCAGCAGCGGCGTGCCGCGGAAGAATGTGATGTAGGCGCGTGCTGGCAGAGTCAGCCACACGCGGCCTGATAGCCGAGCCAGCGCTAAGGGCAGCGACAGCAACGCGCCGATGCTGACTGAGAGAAACACAAGCTGGAAGGTGACAACAATGCCTTCCAGATAGCGATCCCAGTAGCGATCAACGAGTCGCCAATTGATTCCAGGAATGATCCAGGCGGCTAGGCCGATAATGATGGCAGCTAGCACCAGCCTGTCGAACAATGCCTTGTCTAGACCAAACGGTCCTTTGGCCACGGGAGGCTTTTTGGGCGCTGTTCGTCTGGCCACTGGTGCGGCGGTGCTTACCGTTTGATCGCTCATCGCGCCGCAAATCCCCGGTTGGCACGCCGCTCAAGCGCATTGGTGCCGACCGTCGAGATAAGGGTGAACGCCAGATAGATGAGACAGGCCACGAGGTAGAAAAAGAACGGCTCCTTGGTCACGCCAACGGCCACCTGGGTTTGCCGCAACAGGTCGTTGAGCGCGATCACCGATACAAGTGAGGTGTCTTTGATCAGCACCAGCCAAAGGTTGCCAAGACCCGGCAGGGCAAGGCGCCAAAGCTGCGGCAGGGTAATCAGCGCGAACGATTGGATGGCGGTTAAGCCCAGCGAGCGTCCGGCCTCGCCCTGACCTTTGGGCACCGCGCGGATCGCGCCAAGAAAAACTTCGGATGAAAACGCGCCAAATACCACGCCCAGCGCCACAACGCCTGCAGCAAACCCACTGATTTCAAACGACGAACCAGGCGCGAGCAGTTGCACCATGCGGTTGGCCAGCAACTGCACCATATTGTAAATCACAAACAGGGTCAGCAGTTCGGGTAGGCCGCGAAAAACGGTGGTATAGATGTTGCCAATGGCACGCAAATAGGTGTTGCCGGATTCTTTGGCTAGCGCGATCGCCAAGCCCAGCAACAGGCCAAAAGGCAGGGTTACCAGCGCGAGACGAATGGTAAGCCAAGCCCCGGCGGCCAGCTCATCTCCCCATCCCTCGGCCCCCCAGGCCAACAATCCCAACAGTTCACTCATACGCGCTCCTCTGCCGGTCCTTGGCCCAGCAGAGCTGGCCCACGTGGCAGACACACGCCGCGCACCAAAAACCGGTGCGCGACGTATGACATCAATCGATCAGATTAGTAGACTGAGAACGGGAAGTATTTGTCGCTGATTTCTTGGTAGGTGCCGTTTTCAATAACAGCCGCGATGGCAGCATTGAAACGCTCGCGCAGCTCATCATCGCCCTGACGAACAGCAGCACCAACACCAAACCCGAAATAGGCTGGATCATTGTAGGCGTCACCAATGAACGTGCAGCATGAGCCATCATCGGTTTGCATCCACTCATAAAGCACGATGGAATCCGCCAAGATCAGATCGATGCGGCCAGCGGCCAAGTCCAGATTGGCCTCATCTTGTGTCGGGTAAAGACGAATGTCAGATTCGCTGTACACATCTTCCAAGAAGTTGGCGTGGATGGTCGCTGACTGTGCGCCAATGGTCATGCCAGCGAGTGCCTGCGGCGAGGTGTCAGTGATCTCTGACCCATCGCGCATCGCAAAGCGTGCTGGTGTTTGGTAATATTTGTCGGAGAAATCGACAATCTCCATGCGCTCTTCGGTGATTGACATCGATGCCATGATAGCATCGTAGCGATTGGCCAGAAGGGCTGGAATGATGCCATCCCAATCCTGCGCAACCAGTTCGCAAGTCACGTTCATTTCTTCGCACAGTGCGTTGGCCAGTTCGATTTCGAAGCCAACCAAGTTGCCGTCACTGTCTGTGTAGTTGAAGGGGGGGTAAGCGCCTTCAGTGCCGATGCGCACAACGTCCTGCGCGCTCACGGAGGTGGCGCCGCCAACGATACCCAATGTGGCAATCGCCGCGATGGCAATGCTGTTTAATCCTGTCATATGAAGTTTCCTAAGTCTTTCCCTGAAAGCTTTGCACGCCTGACGTCATAAACCAGCGCCAGATTTTGCAAGGCAGCGCGCAACACACACCATTTGTACCGGTCGTGCAACGGGCGACGGTCTTGAAAGAGCCGCTTTTTTGGCGCCTGCCCGCAAATGCAGCAGCTCGATGCAACCGAAGGCACGTATCGGCCCAAAAACTGGCCTAAACTGACGTTACGTCGCTTTAGAAACCGTTTTGAACCTAGAACAAGCGGTGTATCGTCTCGATGGCCAGGTGCGCAAAAAAGGACAAGACAAGCGTGTGGAATACAATCAAATCGATGTTCGGTGGGCGGGCAGAGAAGAGCCAGCCGGATGATGCGGTAAGCCAAGCCATCAACCAAATTATCGATCCGAAGTCAGGCCTGGAGTTGGCCAAAAGTGGCCTCCTATCGCCGCCAACACTCAACGGTGGCCGCTTGTTTCTGACGCTTTCGGTGGCACCAGAAGATGTGCCAACCTATCAGCCTATTCGAGATGCACTTGAGATTACGCTCAATGCCTTGCCCGAGATTGAGCAGGCTTTTATCGTCCTGAGCGCCCAGGCCCCCGCAGAACGGGTTGTGCCGCAAAGCAGCGTCAAGCCCAGCAAGATCAAAGGCTCTGCAACCAACCAATCTCCAGCGCCCAAACTCACCACAAAATCCACCAGAAAACCCAACGTGCCACCGGCCAATCAACGGCGTATTGGCGGCATCGATTTTTCTGGCATTGGCGCAATCATCGCTGTGGCCTCGGGCAAGGGTGGTGTTGGAAAATCGACCACTACGGCCAACCTTGCCATCGCGCTGGCTGCTCAAGGTCTAAAAGTCGGTGTGCTGGACGCTGATGTCTACGGTCCCTCCATCCCAAGGCTATTCGGCGTTTCCTCGCCGCCCAAGTTCGATGAAAGCAAGCGGGCGACGCCGCCGATCGGTCACGGCGTGAAAGTCATGTCCATGGGTTTCTTGATCGAAGAGGGCACGCCCATGGTATGGCGCGCGCCAATGGTGGTGTCGGCGCTCACGCAAATGCTCTCTGACGTCGCTTGGGCGCCCGAGGGCGACCCACTGGATGTGATGCTGATCGATATGCCACCGGGCACTGGCGATACGCAGCTTACTATCTCCCAGCAAGTGCCGCTCGATGGCGCGGTGATTGTATCAACGCCGCAGGATTTGGCGCTGATCGATGCGCGCAAAGGTGTGGCGATGTTTCAGAAGGTGGAAGTGCCGATCCTTGGCATCATCGAGAACATGTCGAGCTACATCTGCCCGCAATGTGGCCACGAAGCACATATTTTTGGTCACGGTGGTGCGCGCGACGATGCTGCCAAATTTGGCGTGCCATTCCTTGGCGAGATCCCGCTTCACATCGATATTCGCGAAACATCGGACGCTGGCACGCCGATCGGTGTCACCGCGCCTGACGGTCCGCATGCCAAAGCCTACAGCGTCATCGCCGACACGATGTGGCAGGATGTGGAAGCGCGCAAAGCCGGCAAGCGCAAGCCGCCGCAGATTGTTATTGAGGACGAGTTGGAACCGGCTCAGGCAACTGGATAGCGCGTTTTTCCAACGCGTTGGCTGTCAGCCCTGCAACGAGGGCCAGAACGGCCAGCACAATCATCAGCGCGATCAACGGCCAAAGGCCCATATGCAAAGTCCACCCGACCACCACGGTTGCCATCGCGCCAACCATCACTTGCAACGAGCCGCTTAGCCCGGATGCCGTGCCGGCAAGCTCCGGGCGCACAGAAAGCGCGCCGGAGATTGAGTTGGGCATTGTCAGGCCGTTGGCCAGTGAAGACAGCAACATCGGTCCAAACAGCGACAGCGGATGTAGCGCGCCAAAACCGACCAGTGTTGCCATCAAAACCATGGCAAGCAGCGCCATCACATTGCCGTAGAGGATCATGTGCGGCGGGCCGAAGCGCACTGAAAAGCGACCGGAGATGTAGTTGCCCAGCGCATAACCAGCAGCAATCAGCGTGAAGTAGAGGCCATACTCCACCGGCGCCAAACCGAGTTCGCGCTGGGATATGATGGGTCCACCGCCAAGAAACGCGAAAAACACCCCCGATGCCATCGCGCCGGTCAGCGAAAAGGCCCAAAAGCGCCGCTCGCCCAGCAAAGCGATATGGCTCGTCCAAAGGGCCGCGGGTGAAAACCTTGTCTGCTTGGATTGGTGGGTTTCGTGCAACGTCGTGATGACCAGCACCAGCAGCGCCACACCCAGCAGGAGCAGCAAGTCGAACGAGGCGCGCCAGCCGTAAAACCCATCCAAGAAGCCGCCAATCACCGGACCAATCATTTGTGCGATGGCCATGCCCATGGTGACATAACCAAGCAGACTGGCCGCCTCATCGCGCGAGGCAACATCGCGCACAATTGCTCGACCCAGAACCATGCCGGCACAGCCGCCAATTGCCTGGAAACCCCTCGCGATGATCAGCGCCTCGATGCTGGTGGCAAAGCGGCAAAACAGGGTCGCGATCAGGAAGATGATCAACCCTCCGATGAGAATCGGGCGACGGCCAAATCTGTCCGATAATGGTCCGATGACGAGCTGTGAGATTGCCACTGCAAACAAGTAGACAGAAAGCGTCAGCTGCACCTGTGCATCGTTGGCTTGGAGATCTGCGGCCAAACCGGGCAGCGAGGGCAGATAGATGTGCATCGTGAGCGGGCTGATCGACACGATCAGCACCAACAAAAACGTGCTTGGTCGCTGTGCAAGCGACATATCGGCGGTGGCGTTGGCCATGCCTGAGCAGTGCTTTCCGGTTTGGGTTTCAAGCAGGAAAAAGGCGCCGCCGGTTGAGGATCAACTGGCGGCGCCAACAGGAAAGCTCAGTGTAAGGTGCTAAACCCGATGCGCCAAGGGGGTATCATCAGGGCATCTTGGCGCATCACAGGATTGGTTGGTCTTCAGACCGGAAAGGCGCGGTCTGGTGGAGTTTGCTGGTGCCTGCGTGGCGCAATCATTTTCAGGACGGCGCGCCAAACACCCGTCCAAGCTGACCGAAAAGTGTGTGCGCGCAGTGCGCGACCTTTTTGAATGTTGGCTTGGATCGCAGGTCGGGAGGAAACGATCAACATGGAGCCTGGCTTTCTTTCGAGCGAAGGGTTTGCCCTAGTGCCGGTGCAGCAGGGCATTGAAAAAATGCACCCAAGCTTGAGCACGCGCCGCGTGTGCAGCGTCGATGTGGGAGCGAAGGGTTCTGCGTGAGGTGATGTCCAACATGAGAATGATCCTTTTTGGAGGGAATTTGATGTGGCTGTTCTCGATGAGTGATGTATGCGCCTTGCTAGCGGGCATAACAAACGGGTAGATTGCGACATCGCATCAAAAAATTTGATCTGAAAGATCAGTTGAAAGGGGTTCTCATGCCGCGTCTGCCAACACTCAATGGGTTGCAAGCGTTCGAGGCCACGGCACGCCATATGAGCTTTGCCGCAGCGGCAGAGGAGCTGAACCTCACACCGTCAGCAGTGTCTTATCAGGTGCGCTCCTTGGAAGATCGTCTGGGCGTTGAGCTGTTCGCTCGGCTCAACCGTGCCATTGCGCTGACAGAAGCCGGTGAAATGCTTTACCCGGATATTCGCGAGGCGTTTGCGCGCTTGCGCGTGGCGGTGGACCGCTTGTCAGCCGATACACCTGAAAATGTATTGGTGGTCTCAACCGGTCCATCTTTCGCTGCCAAATGGCTCTCGCCACGCCTGTTCAGCTTTATGGATGAGCATCCGGAGATCGAGGTGCGCATTTCAGCCAGCCTGAAACTGGTCGACTTCAACCGTGATGGCGTGGATGTCGGCATCCGCTTTGGGCTGGGTAACTATCCCGGATTGGAGCAATTTCACCTGATGGGCGATGAGGTGACGGTGTTGGCCTCACCAGGCTTTCTGGAAACACATCCTCTCACCTCGGCGCAGGACATCGCCTCTCAACCTTTGATTATTGATGAGTCGATGGCCTTTACCAAGGAGGCGCCGACCTGGCTCACCTGGTTCGAGCACGCCAAGGTTCGCTATTCAGGTGAACTAAGGGGGCTACGCTTCAACCATGCCGACCACGCCATCGATGCTGCAGCCCGCGGTGTCGGCGTTGCTTTGGCCCGAACGTCGTTAGCGATTGGCGATATTGAAAAGGGCGTTCTGGTTGAGCCCTTTCCCAAGCTGCGATTGCGAACCGCATTGTCGTTTTTTCTGGTGATGCCGCCAATGGCGCGTTTGAAGCCAAAGGTTGCGGCGTTCACGCAATGGATCCACCGCGAGTTCGATCTTCCCTTCGATCAGGACTGAGATATCTGTTGCTGACGTTTGATCTGCTGTTCACGCACGATCATGTAGATGCCGCTGGCCACAACGATGGTCAGGCCAACGATCATCGAAAGATCTGGCCGGTTGCCAAACACCAGCGCATCGATCGCCAGCGCCCAAAGCACGATGGAATATCGAAACGGCGAGGTGACCGAGACATCTCCGCTGCGCATCGCGACCGTGACTGCAAGATACCCCATGGTGAGAAAGCAAGCCGAAAGGCCAAGCAGTGCGATGGCGTGTGGTGTGGGCGCGACCCATTCCTGGAAGAAGGCGAGGAGAAAACCCATCACCATGACCGCAGCGCTGGTGACGAGGTTGATCGAAATCGCTGGCAAGCGCGGGTCAATATAGCGCGTGGCCATATCTCGAATAACGAAGAACGCCACCGCTGCGACTGCCCAAAGACTGGCGGGCAGAAACCCATCTCCGCCCGGCTGGATGATCAGCAGAACGCCAGAAAAGCCGACCAAAATCACTGTCCAACGCCGCCAACCAACCTGTTCTTTGAAAAACAGTGCGGCTACGGCCACCATCACCAGGGGAATCGTTTGCAGCACCGCATTGGCGTTGGCGATGGGGATCGCAATGATAGCATTGTAGTAAAGCAGCGTGGCCATGCACTCGCCAAAAGCGCGCAAACCAACGGCCTTGTCTTTGAACGTTGGCAGGGATTTGTGAGCGCCAGTGGCAAAGGCCATCGCCACCAAGATGGCTAGGATCGCAATGCCGCGCAGGGCAATCATTTGGCTGATCGGCATATCCTGCGCTGCTAACTTGATGCAGCTGTCAGTGCCGATGAAGCCGATCATTGCAAGACAGGTTGCCAAAATGCCGCGCGTGTTCGCCGACATCGAATGGAAAAAGGACATGGGGTGAAATCGGTGGGTTGGAGCCTCGCCGTTCTCGGCCGCCCGCATGATGATGCTAGGACCTAAACGATCGCCTCGCAAAGGAAAAAGCCCGTATGGCGGCCGGGATTATCCGCCGGTCATGCTCATATGGCGGGAAACAGCAGGCGCAGCGCCACTGCGATCGATGACAAAATCATGACCTTTTGGCTTGCGGCTAATGGCTTCATCAATAGCGCGCTGCAGAAGTTCATTGCCCTCTGAGGCCCGCAAAGGTTCGCGCAGATCAGCGGCGTCATCCTGGCCCAGACACATGTAAAGCGTGCCGGTACAGGTGATGCGCACGCGGTTGCAGCTTTCGCAGAAATTGTGAGTCAGAGGTGTGATGAAGCCTAAGCGTCCGCCAGTTTCTTCGATGCGCACGTACCGCGCTGGGCCACCGGTTTGATCGGGCAGGTCGGTCAGCGTGAAGGTCTTTTCCAAATCTTTGCGCACTTGGGAAAGCGGCAAATACTGGTCTGTGCGATCGCCATCGATATCACCCAGCGGCATAGTTTCAATCAGCGTGAGGTCCATGTCGTGCTCATGGGCATAGGCGATCATCGCTGGAATCTCTTCATCGTTGAAACCACGCAAGGCGACCGCATTCAGCTTCACTTTCAGGCCAGCTTCTTGAGCAGCTTTGATGCCATCCATCACACGGTCAAAATCACCCCAGCGCGTGATTGCTTTGAACTTGGCGGCATCCAACGTGTCCAGCGACACATTCACGCGGCGCACACCATGCTGGTGGAGCGTCTTGGCATGCTGGCGCAGCTGGGAGCCGTTGGTTGTGAGTGTTAGCTCCTCCAAATCACCCGACTTCAAATGCCGCGACAGGCATTCGATCAGGCTCATCAAGTTCTTGCGTACCAGCGGCTCGCCACCGGTTAAACGAAGCTTTTTGACCCCGCGCGCGATGAAGGCAGAGCACAGCCGATCCAGCTCTTCCAGCGTCAACAGGTCACGCTTGGGCAGAAACGTCATGTCTTCGGCCATGCAGTAAACACAGCGAAAATCGCAGCGGTCGGTCACCGACACGCGCAGATAGCTGATCGTGCGACCAAAAGGGTCAATAAGCGGGGGCTCGGTTGTGGTAAGCGTTGTCATGGATCCGATCCTAAGCCGTGCTGCCGCTGTGTAAAGCGGATTTGGCGCTCACGATGTCACACACTGTGGTGGGGAACCATGACCCAGAGCAATGCGACCCGCTGGCCTACGGAATTGCGCCTCAAGGCAGGCAGGAAAACGCTTCAAGTCAGTTTTGATGATGGGTTGCAGGCCGATCTGCCTGCCGAGCTACTGCGGGTTTATTCGCCGTCAGCCGAAGTGCAAGGCCACGGCGCAGGTCCAAAAAAGCTGGTGTTGGGCAAGGAAAACGTGGCCATCCGCTCCATCGAGCGCGTTGGTAGCTACGCGGTGCGCTTGGTGTTTGATGATGGCCACGACACCGGTTTTTACACCTGGGCATTCTTGGACGATTTTGCTCAGACGCTCGACGACAAGCGCATCCAGTACGACAAAGATAAGGCCGCCTGATCGGCTGACCCTTGATGGCAGAGTAGACCTGGTATGCGCATCACCACCCACGGAAACGATTTGCTGGTGACCGATCAATCGCTTGGCTTTGGCGCCTTTGTGCTTAGCCTTGGTGTGCTGCTATTGGCCGCCGCGCTGGGTCGTGTGGTGGATGGAAGTCTGCTTTCATCTACCACGGCGTTTTGCGTCGTTGCTGGGCTTTTCGCGTTGAAAACGGGCTTCGACAAACTGGTCGCCACACAACTGATCATCGATATGGACAAGAAGCTGGTCATTGCCAAGCGCTGGGGCGTGGCGGGCACCAATGTGCAGCGCATCCCGTTTGAGGCCGTCGATGGCTTTTCCATTGAGCCTGAAGGACAAAACAAGCGCACCGAACTCTTTATCCAAACAAGCCGCGGGCCGGTTCTAGCATCTGGCGGCACAAAGGGCGTGCGTGAGGCTTGGGAAGAGGTGGTGGCCGCGGTCGAAATCCATATGGGCCGAAGGGTTGCGCCTTCGGACGCCTACGAATGAGTGGGGATCGGATTGAGGATGTTGCCCGCGCAGTGTTGGCTCTTGAAAAGCCAGCGCTGTGCTTGGACTTCGACGGCACTTTGGTCGAGATCGCACCGCGCCCCGAAGCGATAACTGTGGCCGATTATTTGCCTGCGTTGCTCCGTGCCTTGTGCGAACGGTTCGATGACCGTGTCGCCATTGTTACCGGGCGCACCCACAGCGACCTTTCGCGCCATCTTGATGTGACCTCTTTCCCCGTCGCGTCGGGCCACGGGGCAGAGTTTTCAGCGCCAGAAAGTGTCGACGTGCAGTCGCTGCTTGATCGGGCTGATCTTGATCCCCTTCGCCCCAAGATTGCCGCTGCTATACGAGGCTATGCCGATGTCTATCTGGAAGACAAAGGCACCGCCATTGCGGTTCACACTCGCCCCAACCCAAGCGCCCACGACCCGCTGCTTGACCAAATGCACGCGTTGGCCGACCACGATGAAAAGGTTCACGTGGGCGGCGGCAAGGGCATTGTCGAACTTCGTCTGGCCAGTGAGAACAAAGGCACGGCCCTTACGCGGCTCGCCAACCTAAAAGGTTGGAGGGGAGCTCAGCCTGTGATGATCGGCGACGACACGACCGATAATGACGGCATGGCTGTCGCAAAAACATTGGGCGGCTTTGGTATCCAGGTGGGTAACGGCCCAAATGGAACCAAGCTTTCCCACGCGGCGTTTTCCTTGGCATCCGTGAGCCAAGCCCATAAATTGTTGCAACTGCTCACACGGTAGCTCGCCGTAAGAAAGGACCCTCCTGTATGTCCGACTCCAACCGCCGTCTCGTCGTTGTCTCCAACCGAGTCGGCCCTTTGGTGAGCGGCGGCAAAGCGGGAGGATTGGCGGTGGCGATGGCCGATGCGCTTAAAGAGCGCGGCGGCCTCTGGTTCGGTTGGACTGGCGAGCTGTCAGATGCAGGCACGTGGGGGCCAATCCGCCGTGAAACTCACGGGTCCGGGCCATCGGCGATTACGCTGGCCACGCTGGATATGACCCAGGAAGATCACACCCAGTTTTACGAAGGCTATGCCAACCGCGTGCTTTGGCCGCTGCTGCATTATCGCACCGATTTGATCGACTATGATCCCAAGGATGAGGATGGCTACAAGCGTGTTAATCATCGTTTTGCCACACGTCTTGCGGCCATGGTCGAGCCAGATGATCTGATTTGGGTGCAGGATTATCACTATCTCACCTTTGCCCAGCAGCTACGCATGGCCGAGGCAAGCAACCGCATTGGCTTTTTCCTCCACATCCCTTTTCCCCCGCCGGATGTTTTCAACGTGCTGCCTGGTGCCGATGAGATGCTGCGGGCGCTGCTCGCCTATGACGTGCTTGGCTTCCAGACTCAGGGCGATGCGGAGAACATGATCGCGTTGCTGCTGGGGCAAGGCGGAGAGCGCACCGGGCCGTCAAAGGTCGAGATCATGGGGCGCACGCTTACGATCAAATCCTTCCCCATTGCGATCGATGCACAGAGTTTCGCTGAACTGGCGACAACTGAAGATGCACAGATCGCACAGGCGCGCGCCGAGCGTCTTTTGAACGGTCGCCAGCAGATTATCGGTGTTGACCGTATCGATTATTCAAAGGGTCTGCCGGAGCGGTTCAAAGGCTTCAAAAAGCTGCTTGAAGATTATCCGGAGAACTCTGGTCGGGTGTCGTTTTTGCAAATCGCGCCACCCTCGCGTGGCACGCTGGACGCGTATGCGCGCATCCGCGAAGAGCTTGAGCAGATTTCCGGCCATGTGAATGGACGCTTCGGCGATATCGACTGGGTGCCGATCCGCTTCACGACCAGAGGTCAGACGCGCAGTGCGCTCGCCGGCCTTTATCGCGCGAGCCGCGTCGGACTTGTGACGCCGTTACGCGACGGCATGAATTTGGTCGCCAAAGAGTACATCGCCGCCCAGGACCCCGATGACCCAGGCGTGTTGGTGCTATCACAGTTTGCCGGAGCCGCCGAGCAGATGACCCAAGCGGTGATCGTCAATCCCTATTCCGACGGGGATGTCGCCGAGGGCATACAGACCGCGCTGCGGATGGACAAAGCCGAACGTGTGGACCGCTATCAGGCCTTGATGGGCATGCTGGTTGAGAATGACGTCAACGCCTGGCGTAGATCCTATCTGCAGGCGTTAGAGGGGCGCGGTTGTGCCGAAGGCACAGAGCCTAGGTAAAAGTGTGAATCGTGTGAGGGGGCGTTGATCCTCACTGGTCGCTCTCGGCATTTGCGGCGTAAACGCCTGCCGCTCCTTCCGCCAATCGCAAGCGGTTGGCTGTGGCGGGCAATGCGCGGTTAAAACTGGCTAATCCGGTTTCAGAGCCAAGCAGAAACTCAGTCATGCCCGGCATTCAAATGCAATGAAGAATGGTGGGCATGACTGGGATTGAACCAGTGACCCCTCGCGTGTGAAGCGAGTGCTCTCCCGCTGAGCTACACGCCCGTCAACGAGGCGCTCCTCTTAGCCAGCGCCATGAGGAGCGTCAAGCATTGATAGATGTCGGTGTCAGTGTGACGGCACAAGCTCGTCGGCTTTTTCCTGCAGATCGGCAAAGGTGTCGATAATAACGTCGGGGTCCAGCGAACCGATGGGCTCGTTGCTGTAGCCAAAACTCACCGCAATCACCGGCACGTTGGCGTCTTTGGCGGCAAGAATGTCCGGCGGAGAATCCCCGACCATGACGCTGCGTGCTGGGTTGCCGCCAGCAGCCTCAATGGTTTTGAGGATATGTTGCCCGTTCGGCTTGCGCTCGGCAAAGGTATCGCCGCCGCAAATCGCGTCGAACCGTTCGGTCAGATCAAGCGAATCCAATAGCTGGCGGGCCAGACTTTCGCGTTTGTTGGTGCAGATCGCAAATGCCCAGCCATCCTCCGCCATGTCTTCCATTGCGTCCAAAACATGCGGGAAGAGCATGGTGTGACCGGCAATGTTCTGCGCGTAAAATCCAACAAATTGCTCGGTCAACTCGATCGCCCGCGCATCATCCAGTTCAATGTCGTGTGCTCGGTGCGCCCGTTCAATCAGCACGCGAGCACCATGGCCAACAAAGGCGCGTGCTGTCTCGAAATCAGCTTGCGGAAGGCCCTCGGCCTCCAACACATGGTTGAGTGCAGCCACCAGATCAGGCGCCGTGTCGGCAAGAGTTCCATCGAGGTCGAAGATACACAGGCGTGCTGAAGCGGTCATAGGGTTTCCCAAACAGATTTTGGTGGTGGAGGTGACGCGCGGATGCGCAGCATGATAGGCGGGGCGCGGCCCCAACGAATTGCCTCAAACCACAAGGACGCTCAACACGCAATGGATCAAGATGCCCTCAAACGTGAGGTCGGTCGCGCCGCTGCTGCCCAGGTACACAATGGCATGGTGCTCGGTCTTGGCACCGGGTCGACCGCCGAAGCCTTTCTGCACGCCTTGTCTGCGCGTGTGAAAGAAGGGCTGACGGTGCGTGGTGTGCCGACATCGCAGCGCACGGCGCAGCTTTGCAAAGAACTGGGCATTGGCCTGACCGATCTTGAACGTGATCCTGTGCTTGATCTGGCCATTGATGGCGCCGATGAGATCGATCCCGATCTCAATCTGATCAAAGGCGGTGGTGGGGCGCTTCTGCGCGAGAAAATCGTCGCAGCGGCTGCCAGAGACATGCTCGTAATCGCCGATGGCAGCAAGCTTGTGCCAACGCTTGGCGCGTTTGCCTTGCCGGTGGAAATCAACGCTTTCGGCGCCGCCGCCACGCTGCGAGCCATCGATAAAGTTTGCGCCTCTTTTGGCCTTGCGGCCAACGCCTCGATCCGCCGCAATCTTGCCACATCGCAAGCCGACAGCGCGCCATTCCAAACCGATGGAGGCCATTGGATTGTCGACTGCGCTTTGGGAAGAATTGATGATGCACCTGGACTGGATCGGGCCCTGCAAGATATCCCTGGCGTCGTCGAAACTGGCCTGTTTATCGGCTTGGCAAGTCAAGCTTTAGTTGCCAAGGACGGCGCGGTGGAGGTTATCAAACGCCGATAAAGCATTGCCACATTTGATTGGCAGTCTGCCGACGACGGGTTGCCCGCCGCGTCTGAACGTCTTATCGCAGGACAGTGGCGGCTACGCTCCCTTGCCGCCATCGTGGCGGGGCAGGGTGCAAAGAGAGATTTAGGTGTGGTGAACCGCACAAGAGATGCAAAGCCTAAGGAAGGCCAAAAATGAAACGAGTTTACTCAGCCACAACGAGTGTTTTTGGCAAAGCGCGCGAAGCTGCCAAAGCAAGCCTGATTGTGCTGGCCATTGCAGGACTGAGTGCGCCTGTTTTGACGGTGGCAACACCAGCTTTCGCTCAAGACCAAGATATTAGCGAAGATCACCTGGCACTTGCGGCACGCTATGCCGAACTATCCGGGGCCAACCAGCTTTACATCAACGCGCTCAACGCCCAGCGCCGTGACATTATCCGCGCGCTTGCCAGCACCAATCCCGATATCGGTCCAACCATCACCGAAGTGACCGATATGGCCTACCTTGAAATGGCCGATGCCACCGGTCCACTGTTCGAGGACATCGCTGCCATCTACGCGCGGCAGTATCCGCAGGAGGACCTGCAAGTGATTGTCGATTTTTTCCAGAGCGATGTCGGCCAGCGGTTTCTAGAAATGCGCCGTGAAGCCGATCAGCAAGCTTTTGAAGCCACAATCGCTTGGGGTGATGCCGTCAGCGTTGATTTCCTTGCTCGCGTCCGTGCTATTTTGGCTGAACGTGGCATTGAGATGTAGTCTTCGTACCGACCGACTTTAAACAAAGAAAACAACGCTATGACCGACCCCGCCTTTGACTACGACCTCTTCGTGATTGGCGGGGGGTCGGGCGGTGTCCGTGCCGCGCGCATCGCTTCGCTGCATGGTGCGCGCGTCGCGCTCGCTGAAGAATACCGCTACGGTGGCACGTGCGTTATCCGCGGGTGCGTTCCCAAGAAATTGCTGGTTTACGCCTCACACTTTCCCGAAGTTTTTGAAGACGCCCGCGGTTTCGGCTGGTCGGTTGGCGAGGCGAGTTTCGACTGGGCATCGATGATCGCTCGCAAAGACATCGAGATTGATCGTCTCGACGACATCTACAAGACCAATTTGGAAAAAGCTGGCGTCACGCTGTTCAAGTCGCGTGCCGTTATCGATGGCCCTCAGGCCGTACGCTTGGTACCAGACGGCAAGGTCATAACCGCCAAAACAATCTTGATTGCAACGGGCGCGACACCGTTCATCGACACCGATCTTCCCGGCCATGAGCATGTGATCACCTCCAACGAGGCGTTTCATTTGGAAAAGCTGCCTGAGAGCATTGTTATTGCTGGTGCGGGCTACATAGCGGTGGAGTTTGCTGGCATCTTCAACGGGCTTGGTGTTGACACCACGGTCATCTACCGGCGTGGCAATATCTTGCGCGGGTTCGACGAGGATCTGCGCTGCCATTTGCGCGATGAGATGGAGAAGAAGGGCATCAAGTTCGTCTTCGACGATGTTTTCACGCGCATCACCAAGACCGAAGACGGCAAGCTTTGTGGGCACACGTCCGTTGGCGAAGACCTGGTCGCCGACCAAATCATGTTCGCCATTGGTCGCACGGCCAATACGAAGGGCCTCGGCCTGGAAAACGCTGGGATTGAGGTGCGGCGCAACGGTTCGATCCCCGTTTCAGCTGACAGCCAGACCTCCTGCCCGAGTATCTATGCCGTTGGCGATGTCACCAACCGGGCCAATCTGACGCCGGTTGCCATCCGCGAAGGTCACGCGTTTGCCGATAGCGTGTTTGGCAACAATCCACGCACGGTCGATCATTCCTTGATTCCGACGGCGGTGTTTTCCCAGCCCGAGCTTGGCACCATCGGCATGACCGAAGAGCAGGCCAAAGACACCTGCAACAACATCGATATCTACAAGACCGAGTTCCGCGCGATGAAGCACGCCTTTCCGGGGCGTGATGAACGCATGCTGATGAAAATCATCGTTGATGCTGACAATGACAAAGTGTTGGGTGTCCACATCTGCGGCGATGGATCGGGCGAACTGATCCAAGCAATCGGTATCGCGGTGACGATGGGCGCAACCAAAGCAGATTTTGACAATACCATTGCTGTGCACCCGACAGCCGCCGAAGAATTGGTGACGATGAAGGTGCCAGCGGTGCGCATTCGCGCGCCCGATCATCCCGATAACATGTTGGATGTAGGCCTGACGCCGCGCGGTTAGCAGGTCACTCAGATCAAGCAAAAAGGGCCACTCGATTGAGCGGCCCTTCTTTGTTTCACGCCCTACTACTCGGCGGCTTGTGGCAAGGGAACCAGGTCCGGCCGCTTGTCATCGTTCGCCGGTCCTTGGTCTTCCGGTTTGCGCGGCGCTGCCTGCGGCGCTTGAACGTCGCGGCCATAGGCGCGGGCGATAGCGCGATAGGGCGCCACATTCCCGATCAACCAGCGATCCCAAGCAGTGAAGCTTGCCGCCCACACGGTCGGCAGGCAGAGCATCACCGGAACGATCACCAAGGTCAGCACGGTTGAGAAGGCAAGGCCCGAAATTACGGCCGTCGCCAACTGCACCCACCAGATGGAGGTGATGGAGCCGACCTGGATCACCCGACCGAAGAAGTTCAAATTGATCTGCAACGCCATTGGGATGAGGCCGGCAATCGTTGTGATCGTCGTCAACAGGATCGGACGAACACGCTGCGCCGCTGCCTTAAGGGCGGCTTCGATGGTTTCCAGGCCGTCGCCGCGGAAGCGGTTGAACGTGTCCATCAAGACGATGGCATTGTTCACCACGATCCCGGCAAGCGCCAGAATTCCCGTCCCGGTCATGATGATCGAGAAGGCCTGCCCGGTTACCGCCATGCCGAGCAGCACGCCGAACACCGCCAGCACCACCGTCCCAAGGGTCAGCACGGTCTGGTAGAACGAGTTGAACTGCGTCAGCAGGATGATGAACATCAAGAACAGCGAGCCGCCCATGGCCTGCATGAGGAAGGCACCGGATTCCTGCTGCTCCTCGTCGGCGCCGCGGAACCGGTAGGTCACGTTGTCCGGTAGCGGATCGGCAGCATCGAGCCAGGCCTGAATCTCTGCCACCTTCTCATTGTAGTCGACGCCTTCGGCTGCATTCGCCTTCACACTCATGGCATAGGCGCCATCGATCCGGGTGATGGACGCCACGCGTGGCGCCGCTTCGCGGCGCACAAAGTTCGAAAGCGGAACCTGACCATGGGCTGTTTCAAGCCGCATATCGTCAAGTTGCTCCAAGGTGCGCTGCTCTTCGGGCAAGCGCACACGGATTTCGACCTCTTCGTCGGTATCGTCCGGACGGTAGGTGTCAATCAGGACGCCTGTGGTCACGAGCTGCACCATCGGACCGACCTGAGCGATAGATGCGCCGAACCGTCCCGCCTCTTCGCGGTCGATGGCGATTTGCCATTCGATACCTGGCAGCGGCGTGTCGTCTTCCATGTCGACGAGGCCATCGACCGTGTCAACATAGGCGCGCACAGCGCGGGTCGTAGCGAGCAACGTGTCATAGTCGGAGCTACGCAGTTCCAACGTCACGTCCTTGCCGGTTGGCGGACCACCCTCGATCTCGCGGATCTCGGTACGGATACCGGCAAGATCAGCCGTCAACGCGTTGATCTCTTCAAAGATCTCCGCAGCCGAGCGGCGATTGGAATAGTCCGCCAGCTCGATCTGGATTTGACCGATCATGTCAGGAGGCACGTCGGTGAGACCCAAAGCATCGCCACCGCCGCCACCCCCGCCGACAGGCTGAGTCGTGGTCATCAATGTTTGGATGCCATTGACGCCCAACACCCTCTCTTCGACCTCGATCACCAGATCGCGAGTCTCGTCTGCGGAAAGGTTGCCGCGTGCTGAGATGAGCAGGATTGCGATATCAGGCTCCTCGTCGACGAAGAACTCAACGCCATTGTTGGCCGCCAGAAAGTACTGGAAGCTGAAGAAGGCAATCGCGATCACGCAGCCAATCGCCACCACATTGCCCACCTTGTTGGTGGCAAAGCTCGCCAGCGTGCGAACATAGACACCAGTCGGTCCTTTGATCGCTTTCATGTCGAAATGCTCAGCGGCGGAAAGCTTGGCAGCCTCCAGACGGCGATTTTCCGCGGTCACGGCCGCGCGCCGCTGCTGCCAGCGCACGACAGGTGCGAGCAGGCTGCGAAGCGGCACGAAAACCAGCAAAGCGACAATCACGGCCAGCACGATGAGGGCAGGGGGAAGTCCGCCGCTTGTATCGAGTCCGAGCAGGCCACTGATCACACCCTGGCCAGCGGCCATCGCACCGAGTCCGATGCCAAGAGCGAGCGCGCCGCTCACGACGCCAAGCGCATGCCGCCCCATCCAATGCGAGACCTCACCAACCAGGCCGCCGGTTACAGGCAGGAAGACCATGGCCGTGAGCAGCGCCGCCGATAGCACGATGATGACCATGATCGGCAGATAGCTCATGAACTCGCCCGGCACACCTGGCCAAAGCAGCATCGGCAAGAAGGCTGCAAGGGTTGTGGCGGTGGACGAAACGATGGGCCAGAACATCAGCTTAGCGGCGCGAATATAAGCCTCACGCGGGTCCAGGCCTTCAGCCACCTTGCGGTCGGCATATTCCACCACAACGATCGCGCCATCGACCAGCAGACCGACCGTCAGCACCAAGCCGAACATCACCATCATGTTCACGGTCAGGCCGGTGGTGGACAGGATGAGAAAGCCGAACATGAACGAAGTCGGGATCGCCAGGCCCACCAACAGTGCCGACTTCAGGCCGAGCGCGAACAGAACCACGATCATCACCAGCAAGATCGCCGTCATGATCGAGGATTGCAGGGAACCTTGAACCTCATCGATGAAGCTTGACTGGTCGACAAGGAAGTCGACATGCACCTGTTCCGGCCAATCAGTCGTTACCCGGTCAACAACTTCGCGCACCGCCACATTGTTCTCGATGATGTTAGTGCCAAGGCGCTTGATGACCTCGACCGCAATCGCCGGCTCGCCATTGACGCGCGTATAGGACACGGGATCTTGGAAGGTGCGGCGGATTTCGGCCACATCGCCCAACAACACCTGACCATCATTGTTCTCGCGCAGCGAAATGGAGAACAGATCGTCGGCGTTCTCGATCAGACCTGGGACCTTGACGTTGAACCGGCCGCCGCCAGTATCAAACACACCGGCCGGGACAAGCGCATTGTTGAGCTGTAGGGCATTCAAGAGCTGCGTCTGCGTGATCCCGTAAGCTTCAAGACGCGACAGGTCGATGGTCACCTCAAGCAACTCCTCGCGGTGACCGACAAGGTTCACCTCAAGGATCGTGTCGATGTTTTCAAGCTCATCGCGAAGCGTGCGTGCAAGGCCATAGAGCGTCCGCTCCGGCACGTCGCCGGAGAGCGCCACGACGATGGTCGGGACAAGAGAAAAGTTGGTTTCAAAAATCTGCGCTTCGTCGGCCTCGGCGGGCATCTCGGCCTGAGCGCGGCTCACCCGGTCGCGCACATCGGCCATCGCTTCGTCCTTGTCGAACGCGATGTCGAACTCCAGAACCACGCCGGCATGGCCCTCGGAGGCGATGGCCGTGATTTCTTCCAGACCGTCGAGACCCTGCAATTGGGTTTCTAGCGGGCGCACAAGCAGGCGTTCGGCATCCTCCGGCGACACGCCATTCTGATTCACGGAGACGTAAAACACCGGGACATCAATGTCCGGGTTCGCTTCCTTGGGGATCGAGATGTAGCTCAAAACGCCGGCTGCAATGATCACAAGCATCAGCGTGACCACGGTGCGCGGTCGGCGCAGCACCATTTCAAGCATCGAGATCATTGCGTTGCTCCTTCATCGCCGCTGCTTTGGGCCGAGGCATCGAGCGGTGCCTGCGATGTCTGCAGGATACCGTCTTCAACCATGGTTACGGCGACCTCCTGGCCAGGTTCCACGAAGTCCTGGCCAACAACGATCACCCGTGTTTCCTCGGCCAGACCGCTGACCCACACGCCGCCGCGTTCGTCGCCAAGCAGCGTGACCGGGTTGAAGGAAACCACATTGTCGTCGTCGAGCGTGTGAACCCCGATCACGCCATCATCGTCGAGCCCGAGCGATGACAAGGGCAGCAAGTGCCCGCGGACGGAGGGCAGGTCGATGGCAGCTTCGGCTGTTACGCCGCCGCGCAGCGATCCATCGGAGTTCGGAATATCTATATCGACGCGGAAGGTGCGGGTTGCGGTGTCCGCCGAAGCGGAGATGAAACTCACTCTGCCATCAGCGTCTTCGCCTGTGACCAGTGAAACACGCGCATCCATGCCGACTGAAAGCGCGCCAATGTCGCGCTCCGACACTTGGCCGGTGATCACCAGCGGATCGACGTCCAACAGCGTTGCACACAAAGCACCCGGAGCGAGCTGCGTACCAACATCAGCCAATGGAAGCTGCACAAGTCCTTCCACCGGAGCTGTGATAACGGTGCGTTCCAAATCAAGCTCAGCCTGCTCAAATGCTGCCTGCGCACCATCGAGAGCGGCTTGCAGGGCTGGCACACGGTTTTGCGCACCAAAGCCATTGTCAGCCAAAGATTGCGCAGCATTGAGATCAATGTCCGCCTGCGCAACCGCGGCTCTCGCTTGGGTCAATGCCGCCTGGCGGGCAGCTTCATCCAACCGGCACAGCACATCGCCTGCCGCAACCTGATCGCCTTCCTGCACAGCGACTTCCACCACGCGACCGCCAGTTTCCGCTGAAACCATCACGCTGGCATCAGCTTGTGTGCGCCCGCGCATAGCCAGAAAATTCGGGCGATCCTGAACAGAAAAATCGCGCGCCCGCACCGAAAAAAGCTCCGGGTCGTCGGCCGCTGTTGCGGTTGCCCGCACCGGATTGTCTGGATCGATAGGGCCTTGTCCGGACAGCATTGTGGTGCCGCCCAGCATATAGGCGCCAACGCCAACGGTCAGGCCGACGGCAAGGATGTGGGGCAATTTGATAGGGAAAGCCATGATCGTGTTTCTTCAGTTTACTAATGCTTCAACGCCGCTTGGGCGTTTGGGGGGAGGGTTATTCAGCTGCAACCGGTGCAGCTTTGGGTACGTCATTGGGCGGTGGGGTTCGCTGCGGTGCGTTGAGCGCAATCTCCGCGCTGTCGGCAAGAATGCGATCGCGATTGGCATGCAACCAACTCAATTGGGTTTTCATGCAAGTCGTGCCGTAGTCGGCAAGCCAACTGCCTTCAGGCATCTCGCTTTTCATCTCGTCGATCTTCTGCAGCTCGTCCTCAACCTGACTGATATGAACAGTCAGCGCCCGTTCCATGTCACCGACATCCAAAAGGTCGGCGCACATGGCGATGAGCAAAAATTCTGACCGAAAAACGTCAGGCGTTGGGCTCTCGCGCAGATTGGCCCGCAATTCGGCCCGTCCGCCGTCATTCATCGAATAGACTTTGCGCGCCGGCTTGCCGTCCTGCTGTTCCAGTCGACAGCTCACCAGCCCTTCATCCTCCAGCTTGGCCAAAGCCGGATAAATCGAGCCGAAGCTTGCATCCACGAAGTAGGCGTATTTGCCTTCCGTGGAGAGCTTGCGGATTTCATAACCGGTTGCATCTTGGTGGTGCAAAATAGCCAAGCAGAGAGTGCGAACGTTCATAGTGGATCCTTATGTTGGTCGGGCATATATCAAACATGAATATGCTCGTCCAGTATGATCTTACTTGATATGTCATACCTTTGGTTGTGAATGATCACGTCTATGTGAGAGGTGCCCTAAGGGCCGCTAGGGCGGCTCTTTGGCCGTTTCTCTCGCTTTGTTTGCTGTGCGGGAAGCCTTTCGGTAACCAAAACAGGCAATAGTGACCGCCTCGCACGCGCTTGGGAGCGCTTCTATGACGTTGCGATGGAGTTGAGGGACATGGTGCGGCACATCCAAGGGATGCAAATAGGCGCGGCTTGCAAGGTCGGTGCGGCCTTTGTGGCGGCCATGATGTGTGTCGGCTTGGCGGCGGCGCCGAGCCATGCTCAGGATCAGAACCAAGGTAACAGCCAGGAAGAAGCGCCGGACCCGCAGGCCCTCTATGAGCAAGCCATGCAGGCCGAGTGGACAGGCGACTATGCTGAGGCGCGCACGCTGCACAGGCAAGCCGCTGACCTGGGGTTTGCACGCGCGCACTATCAGCTTGGGTTTTTGTTGCTGGATGGATTGGGCGGCGAGCGAGACGTGGATGCTGCACGCACTCATCTGCGCGCAGCGGCTGATAATGGCATTACGCTGGCGCTGGTGCCTTACATGTACTCCTATGACGATCAGGACGATCCGCAGCTTAGTCCCGATGCAGCCATAGCCGCCCACGCGCTGTTGGAGCTTGCCCTGCGCGATCTGGGCATGGCCGGCGACACGATCCAATTCTGGAGCCCACCTATGCGCCGTCAGGTGCAGGTTTATTTGCAAGAGGCCGGTTATTATCGTGGAGCAATCGATGGGCTGATTGGTCAGGGTTCGCTCAACGCTCTGCGGGCATTCGCTCGCCAGCGCGCGCCACTGCCGGAGCTTCCTGGTCAAGGGTTCACCAGCCTTGTTCTCACTGCGCAAGGGGTGAGCGCTAATGAGCGGCCGCCGTTTGCGTGGCAGGATGTGGATGATCTTGTCGATGCGCGCTCGGCATTTGCTGGCGCGCGCGTGGAAGCAACGCAGGAAGGCCATTGGCGCATCGGCGTGGACGATGCTGCGCTGATCGATTGGCCGCGCACAGAGGACGGTGACGAATTGACATTCCAACTGCCGGGCAAACCTCAGCGCACCGATTTCCACTTCGGCATGGATTTTGGCGCTGTCGCAGAGGATGATCTTGGCCAATGCGCCTTACGCACCTCAGGTAATGACCCGATGCCGCGTTACACGCGCCGCTGCGAAACCCGCATTGCGGGCGTGCATCTGGTTTTCCAGGCCGCCAATGGCCCGTTCGATGATTTGGAAACCTCGCTGACAGGCGCAACGGCGCCCTATGGCGAGCGCTTGAGCGCCATCGAACTGTCTCCGCCCGTGGCGCTGCGCCTTGCTGAGAGCCAGGGCGAGTAGCGGTGGCGATTGAAAAAAGCGCCTTGAACTTGGGCCTTGAACTTGGGCTGGCACGGTGCTATCCGCGCCACTCTGCGCATTGGGGAATAGGTTAACGGTAGACCCACGGACTCTGACTCCGTTAGTCCTGGTTCGAATCCAGGTTCCCCAGCCACCACATCCTTTCGATCGACAGAGGACTGCGCTTTACAGCGCTTGCGTGTGTAGGCGGCGACGCGTGGTTTCGACAACTTCCACATCATCCAACCGGTCGGCCAAAACATCATGGCGCATCAACTCTCGCGCCAAATCCACCGGCAGCGATAGGGTGATCGTCTCCTGGCTCCGCTTATTGACCGCCTCCTGCACATTCTTAGCAGCGCCCATCACCATACCGCCTGCCACCGTGTTGAGCGTATCGGGATCGATCAGCACGAACGATCCTGTGGCTCGATTGTCCGCATAGGGATCAAAAATACCATCCTCTTCCAAGTGCAGTGTGACGCGGCCAATGGCGTTGTGGTGTAGCGCCTGCGCGGGCGCCCACGTCAAATCATGGAGGTTGAGAGCACTCTGTGGAGCAATCCGCGCACGTTGGCGGCGCGCGCCCGATTTCAGCCAATATCGTTTTTCCCGATCGAGACTTTGGGCGGTCAAGACAACCATCTCGGCAGCTATCTCGCGCCCACCGATCGGCGCGGACGCTTTAGCGGCGATCATATCGCCGCGTGCGATATCGATGTTTCGATCCAGCACCAGCGTTACCGCATCACCGGGTGCAGCCGAGGGCTTATCACCGTCGAACGTCACAATCTGGGCGATGGTTGCGTCCAAGCCCTGCGGCGCGACGGTGATGGTATCACCGACTGCAATGTGACCACCACTTACGGTTCCTTGATAGCCGCGAAAGCTTTCATCGGGCCGAGCGACACGCTGGACAGACAATCGAAAACCGGTGGGGCTGTTGTCTAGTACTTCTGCACCTTCCAGCGCATCCAGCAAGGTTGGCCCGGTGTACCAGGGCATGCGCGCTGAACCGGGCACGGTCACGTTCTCCCCTTGCGGCGCCGATGTCGGGATGATGGTGAGCTGTTCCAGCGGCAGGTCTTGGGCAAACGTCTTGAAGGCGTCGGCAATCGCCTGGAAGGCATGCCGATCATAGTCCACCAAGTCCATTTTGTTGACGACTAGCACCACCTGGCGGATGCCCATCAAGCTCACAATCATGGTGTGGCGGCGTGTTTGCTCCTGCAGGCCCGCGCGTGCATCCACCAAGATGATCGCAAGATCAGCCGTTGAGGCGCCAGTCGCCATGTTGCCCGTGTATTGCTCATGGCCTGGCGTGTCCGCGACGATGTAGGACCGGTTGGCAGTTGAGAAATACCGATAGGCCACGTCAATGGTAATGCCCTGTTCGCGCTCAGCTTGAAGTCCATCCAACAACAATGAGAAGTCTGGCAGGTTCAGCCCGTCATTGTCGTTCGCTCCATTTTGGGCGCCGTTCTTGTAAAGACCAGCCACATGATCGGACATCACCATTTTGGTGTCCCAGAGCAAGCGGCCGATGAGCGTAGACTTGCCGTCATCGACATTGCCGCAGGTTATGAACCGCAGCGGGCGCGCCGGGGGCAAGGATGGGGCGTGAGTTGCGCCCTGTGATGGGGTTTGCGATGGGGTGGAAAGCGCCACCGGTACGGCAAGGGTTGAAAGGGTGGTCATCAGAAATAGCCCTCGCGTTTTTTCTTTTCCATAGAAGCCGTCTGATCCTTGTCGATGGCGCGGCCATTGCGCTCCGACACGGTGGCGCTTTGCACCTCGTCGATGACCTCATCCAAAGTGGTCGCTTGCGATTGAATGGCGGCGGTTAGTGGAAAGCAGCCCAGCGTGCGGAAGCGCACGCTCAACGTTTGCACCTGCTCGCCGGGCAGCAGCTCCAGCCGTTCGTCTTCTGCCAGCATCATCATGCCGTCGCGCTGCACGATGGGTCGCGGCTTAGCGAAGTAGAGCGGCACAATTGGGATGTCTTCAGCCTGGATGTAGCGCCAGATATCGAGCTCCGTCCAATTGGACAGCGGAAACACACGGATGCTTTCACCTTGCCGGATCATGCCGTTGTAGATGGACCAAAGCTCCGGGCGCTGGCTGCGCGGATCCCATGTGTGATTGGGCGTGCGGAAGGAATAGACCCGCTCTTTAGCGCGAGAAGCTTCCTCATCGCGCCGTGCGCCACCAAATGCCGCGTCGAACTTGCCGGCATCGAGCGCCGTGCGCAGTGCCTCGGTTTTCATGATGTCAGTGTAACGCGAGGATCCGTAGGTAAAGGGCGTGATGTTTTCGTTCGCACCGCGCGGGTTGGTGTAAACCATCAGGTCCAGATTGTGCTCCTGCGCCACCTGATCACGGAACGCGAGCATCTGGGTGAACTTCCAGCCGGTATCAATGTGCAGCAGCGGAAAGGGCACCTTGCCTGGATAGAAAGCTTTGCGCGCCAGGTGCAGAAGGACCGAGGAATCCTTACCCACCGAGTAAAGCATCACTGGGCGCTCAAACTCGGCGGCGACTTCGCGAAAAATATGGATCGCTTCGTTTTCCAGCGCTTGCAGTGTTGGATCGAGACGATGTTTGGCGGACTGGAGGGAAGAATCAGGCCGGGGAGAAAGGTCAGGCCGGGAATGGAGATCAGCCATGGGCAGTGTCCAAATGTGCGGGAGATTGATGGGCGTTGGCAGGGTTTTCCAGGTGTAAGCCGCATTCCTGGCGGCTTTCTTGCTCCCACCACCAGCGACCTGCGCGCCCAGGCTCGCCGGGCTTGATAGCGCGCGTGCAGGGCTCGCAGCCGATGGAGGGGTAACCACGTGCGTGTAATGGATTGGTGGGAACATTGCGCGTTGTCAGCAGTGCGTTCAGCCCCTCACTGGAAAGATCGGCCAGCGGGTTGAGCTTGATAAGCCCGCGCGCTTCGTCCCACTCAGCAAACGCAATGGCCTTGCGATTGTCAGATTGGTCGCGCCGCAAGCCGGTGATCCAGGCATCCGCAGCATCCAAGGCCTTGGTGAGCGGCACCACCTTGCGCGCATGGCAGCAGGCCTTGCGCGCTTCGATGCTTTCATAGAACCCGTTCAGCCCGTAGCGGTCCACATAGGCTTCCACGTCGCGGATTTCTGGTTCGAACCGCTTGATCGCAAGGCTGTAGCGCTGCTCGGTCGTTTCGATCAGATCCACAGTCTCTGGGAACAGGCGCCCGGTTTGAAGCGTTACCACCTGGATGGCGCGCCCATGGTCAGCCACCAGCGACGTGATCAGCTGATCTTCCAAGCCAAGGCTGGTGGTGAACACGGGTTTATCAAAGTGTTCTGCAATATGCGCGATCCGCGCTTCAAGCGGCAGAGCGGAGAGGGTTGAATTGAGGTCATAGGCAAGCGCGGCATGCGACATCGCAAGATCCTTTCCAAGCGTGCCCAAACGATGCGTGAGCGCCCAAATTTTGGAAAGAAACAGCGTTGCAGTGTAAGCGTTTGCATGAAAACGCTTGTCGGCGAAATCTCGAAATCACGCCAAATTCGGCGCAAACTCAAAATGAAATTGCAAGGCTTGGCGTTGAATCGGGCGTCCGCGCAAAATTCATCTACGTGGGAGTTGTCTACACTTGCATCTGCGTCGTTGATTTCAACGTTTCCATGGAAAGACTGGAGGTCACCGCGAACAGGCGCACGCGCGCGACGAGCCGTTTATAGAAGGCATCAAACGCGCGGGTGTCTTCCACGCGCACTTTAAGAAGATAGTCGATCTCGCCCGCCAGCCGATGCGCCTCTTGGATTTCCGGCATATCCTGAACCGCATCGCTGAACCGCTCCAACCAGTTTTCTTCGTGCTGATCGGTTTTCACCGCGATGAAGAAGACTTCGGTCTGCCCGATTTTTTCCGGATCAAGCAGCGCCACTTCGCCGGCGATGACGCCACTTTCTTTCAGCTTTTTGATCCGCGCCCACACCGGTGATTTGGAGGAGCCAACCTCTGCGGCGATTTTCTCCACCGAGAGCGAGGCATCGCGCTGGAGCACCTGCAAAATCCTGCGATCAAGGTCATCCATTATAAAAAATTCCTGATGTATGGGTCTAGTTCAGAGAAAAATCGACGGATAACCGTCTCTTTGGTGAAATCAGTCTTATTTTCTCCCTCTTATTGGCAAAAGTGCAGGAAAATGTCCAATTAGGCGTTCACGAAACGCCCAAGAAACGCCAAGGACAGGCTCATGCGCGCTTTCCCCATTTTTGTTCAGGCTGAGGGCCGCACCATCATCGTTTTCGGTGGCGGTGCTGACGCCGCAGCCAAGCTGCGCCTGGTGGCGAAGACGGAGGCGCGCATCCTTGTGGTGGCGGAGGCGCTGGTGCCTGCAGAGATCGATCTTGGCGCAGCGCAATGGGTGCGAACTGATCCGCTTAGCTTTGTGTTTCCAGATAACACCGCGCTCGCCTATGCCGCGACGGGTGACGAAACGCTTGATGCGAAGATTGCTGCGCACGCCCGCGCCAACCACGTGATTGTTTGCGCCGCTGACCAGCCAGAGGTGAGCGACTTCATCACTCCCGCCATCGTCGACCGTGATCCGGTGGTTATTGCCATTGGCACCGAAGGAACGGCGCCTGTTCTTGCTCGCATGATCAAAGCGCAGATTGAAGCCGCACTGCCCCAAGCTTTGGGTGGCCTGGCCAAACTCGCCAACAGTTTCCGTGATCGCGTGGCGGACACCATCACACCTGGCGGAGAGCGTCGTGCGTTCTGGCGCAGCTTTTTCAAAGGCGCGTTGCAAGATCGCCTGGATGTCGAAACGGCTCGCGAGCGTGCGGAGGCGATTCTCTCAGGGCAAACAGATGGTGAGGCCCGCGAAGGCTTTATCAGCTTTGTTGGATCGGGCCCCGGTGGCCCCGATCTGATGACGCTCAAGGCCCGCAAGGTACTCGATGAAGCCGATGTCGTGCTTTATGACGCGCTTGTTGCACCAGAAATACTGGAACTTGCCCGCCGCGAAGCGCTCATGGTCAATGTTGGCAAGCGCTGCGGCAGCCACGCGCTGAAACAGCATGAAATCTGCGATCTTTTGGTTGAGCATGCCAGGAAAGGGCATCATGTGGTGCGTCTGAAAGGCGGTGACCCGTCGATCTTTGGCCGCTTGGCCGAGGAGCTGGACAGCGCAAACCAAGCAGGGCTGGCCTTTGAAGTTGTGCCGGGCGTCACCGCCGCTGCCGCCGCCAGCGCATCCGCCGCCGCACCGTTGACTGAGCGCGGCCACGCCCAGGAGCTGCGGGTGATCACGGCGCATGGTGCAGACGGTGACGCAGATGTCGATTGGGCCTCGCTCGCCCGCAGCGATAGCGCCGTTGCCGTCTATATGGGCAAACGTGCCGCGGCCGATGTGCAGCGCCGCCTCATCCTCAATGGCCGTGCACCCAGCACTCCGGTTGTGCTGGTGGAAAATGCCGGTCGGCAGGACGAGAAAATCCACCACACCAGCCTGTCAGCGCTCGGCGCCACGGCCAAGCGCACCAGCAAAGGCGCGCCATTGATGATGCTGATTGGCGTTGTCTCTCGCCGCGCCAACGCGCTTCCAATCCAATCCCAAGACCAGCCCACCATTTCAGACCGAAAGGCCGCATGATGGCATCTTCGAAGATCAAAGACGGACCGCGCATTCTCACCGCCAACGCTCTGCTTTCTGGCCGTGTTGTCTATTGGAACGGATCAGCCTGGTGCCGGTCGGCAGATGAGGCGCTGCGCGCGATATCTCCCGATGAAATCGCCGAGCTGGAAGCGCGCGGCGCGGCTGAGGAAATGGTGAATATGGTGGTTGGAGCCTATCTGGTTCCGCTGTCGCAAGGCGGCACCATCGAACCGCTGGAACTGCGCGAGCGCCGTCGTTTGAGCGGTCCAAGCATCGGCTTGCCTGGCGCCGCGACCGCGTAACGCCCTTTTCCGGACTACCCCTAAGGACCCTCCCGAAATGTACACCTATGATGCCCACGATCAGGCGCTTGTTGATGCGCGAGCGCACGAGTTTCGCGACCAGGTTGCACGCCGTCTTGCCGGTCAACTGACCGAGGACGAGTTCAAGCCACTGCGCCTGCAAAACGGCCTGTATCTTCAATTGCACGCCTATATGTTGCGCGTCGCGATCCCTTATGGCGTTTTGTCATCTGACCAACTGCGCATGCTCGGTTTTTTGGCGGAAAAATATGATCGCGGTTACGGCCATTTCACCACCCGGCAGAACATCCAGTACAACTGGACGAAGCTGGAAGATGTGGCTGACATGCTGGACCATCTGGCCTCAGTGCAGATGCACGCGGTTCAGACCTCTGGTAACTGCATCCGCAATGTGACCACGGATGCCTATGCCGGAGTGGCCGCCGATGAGTATGTCGATCCGCGCCCGGTTTCAGAACTTCTGCGCCAGTGGTCAACGCTGCATCCCGAGTTCGCATTTTTGCCGCGTAAGTTCAAAATCGCCGTGACGGGTGCCGCCGAAGACCGCGCGGCGATGAAGTTCCACGATATCGGCATCGCTGTAAAAACCGACAACGATGGTACGCCGCTGTTCGACATCTGGGTTGGCGGTGGTCAGGGCCGCACGCCACGCGTTGCAGTGTTGTTCGAAGAGAACGTTTCTTTGGACGATCTGCTGCCGACGCTTGATGCGATGCTACGCATCTACAATCTGCACGGCCGCCGCGACAACAAATACAAAGCCCGCATCAAGATCTTGGTCGCCGAAATGGGGCTGGAGGCTTACCGCGCTGAGGTGAAAGCCGACATGGAAGGCCGCAATCGCACGGTCTTTGACGCGGCACCGGCTGAATATGCGCGCATCGCCGCGCAGTTTGCAGATGCCCAGCAACCCGCACTCACGCCAGTATCGGTCTCACGCGATGATCCGGCCTTCTCAGCGTGGCTGGAAGAGAACGTTATGGCACACCGGGTTGAAGGCTATGCCGCCGTCACCATCTCGCTGAAAGCTGAAGGTGCAATCCCCGGCGACGCCACGGCCGAGCAGATGAAGGCTGTTGCCGACTTGGCTGAGCGCCATTCCGCCTCAGAAATTCGTGTGACCCATCGCCAGAATCTGGTGCTGCCATGGGTGCCTCAGGCTGAACTGCGCGCAGTCTATGATGCGCTCGTGAACCAAGGCCTTGCTGAAGCCAATATCGGTCTTGCCAGCGACATCATCTCGTGTCCTGGCCTTGATTACTGCGCGCTGGCCACGGCACGATCGATCCCGGTTGCGCAGAAACTGTCCCAGGAATTGCGGGCGCGCGAGAAGCGCGAAGATTTGCGCGGCATCACGGTGAACATTTCTGGCTGCATCAACGCCTGTGGACACCATCATGCCGCCACCATTGGCATTTTGGGGCTGAACCGCGCCGAGCAGGAAAATTACCAGATCACTCTGGCGGGCCGCGCGGATGAGGGCGCCCAGGTTGGTACCATTCTCGGGCCAGGTTTTGTCGCTGAAGCGTTGCCTGGCGCGATCCACCGCATCCTCGACACCTTCCAGGCGCTACGCCAGGCCGGGGAAAACCTGGCTGATGTGTACGCCCGCGTTGGCAAAGACCCGTTTAAAAACGCCGCCTACCAAACGCTCGAACGCGCCGCTTAGAAGCAGAGATTGGACAGACTTATGTGGATTTTCCACGCCTCCGGCACGTTGGAGCGCATCGATAAGGCGCCCGCAACCATCACGCTCGATCCAGAAGCGGCTGACAACGATACCGTCCCGGCCGGCACCAACCTGCCGGTTGCTATCACCTTTAAAAGCTTTGCTGATGGTCGTGGTTTTTCTTTGGCCCGGCGCCTGCGTCAGGCTCATGGAGCCGACATCACGCTCGTTGCCATCGGTCATGTGCTGCCAGACCAAGCCAGGCACGCCTTTCAGAGCGGTTTCGACCAAATTTTGATTTCGGACAATGAAATGGATCGCTATGGTCGCCAAGCATGGGATGCTGCATTGCAAAATGCAGTTGGAACACTGTATCTCGGCGAAGCCTCCGGAGATGGCATCTGGGCGCGCCGCCATACAACGCAGCAAGTAGGCAAAGCACAAGCAGGCGCACGGTAATGCATCACGAGAAAGTTCTGGAAACCCACCACTATACCGATACGCTTTTCTCCTTCCGGACAACCCGTCCTGCCTCTTTCCGCTTCCGCTCCGGCGAATTTGCGATGCTGGGCTTGGAGGTTGATGGCAAGCCGCTGTTGCGTGCCTACTCTGTTGCCAGCCCAAGCTGGGATGACACGCTGGAGTTCTTCTCCATCAAGGTGCCAAACGGGCCGCTAACCTCGCGTCTGCAAAAGGTCAAAGAGGGCGATGAAATCATCCTCAACAAAAAGCCCACCGGCACGCTGGTGCTCGATGCGCTGCGTCCGGGAAAAAACCTCTATCTGATCTCAACCGGCACGGGCATCGCGCCGTTCGCCAGCCTGGTGCGTGACCCAGAAACATATGAGAAGTTTGAGCGTGTGATCCTTACCCACAGTTGCCGCACAGTGCCTGAGCTGGCCTATGGCTTTGATCTGATGAAGACGATCAATGAAGACGAGATGTTGCAGGAAATCGTCGGCGACAAACTCACGCATTTCACTTCCGTCACCCGCGAAGATCACACCCATGTTGGACGCATCACCAAGCTGATCGACGACGGCACGCTGTTTGAAAGCGTCGGCGAAAAGCCTTGGGATCCAGATGTTGATCGCGTGATGATTTGTGGTTCCACCGCCATGACCAAGGATGTCAGCGGTGCCTGCCAGCGCCACGGTTTGGTGGAAGGCTCCAACGCCCGCCCGGCTGATTTCGTCATTGAGAAAGCATTTGTTGGCTGAAGCGCTTTCAACACAATGCCCGCCCCAGGCTTGATCGGGGGTGGGAATCGGTTTTGTGTCCGAAAACGCGACAAACTGAAAACACGAACTAAGGCGTCAGCCAGCGCTCCAGGTTTTCCGCAACAAACGCATCATCGTTGAGCTCCGGATAATCCCGGTAGACCCGCTCGATCTCGTCCAACTGGCCCGGCCCCATCGTTTCATCAGGGTTCAAGCACCAAGTGCCTGGCAGCAGGCCCTGACGGCGTAGCACCTCATGGATGGCTGCGATGCAACCGGCAAAATCATTGCGCACGTCGAACAAGACACCGTTGGCATCGGTCACGCGAGCATCAAGGCTCAGCCATTCGCCGGCGCTTCGCCCGGCTTGATTGGTGTGGATATCATGCAGCAGTTCCACCGCCCGTTTGGTCCAAACCGCCCAATGCCCAAGCAGCCCACCCTTGATGCGCAGCTTCACCATTTGACCGTCGCGCGGAAACGCGAACTCAGTCAGCAAATCAGCGACGATGTGATCATCATTGCCGGTGTAAAGCGTGACTTTCTCTTCGGCGCGCGCATCCACGACGGCCCGCACCACATCCAGCGTTTTATACCGGTTGAACGGCGCGATCTTAATCGCCACCACATTGTCGATTGCCGCAAATCGTCGCCAGAACTCATAGCGCAGCGTCTGACCACCGACGGCAGGCTGAAGATAAAATCCGATCAGCGGCATCACCTGCGCCACAGTTTGGCTGTGTGCGATCAATGCGTCTTCGCTTTGGTCTTTGAGCGCTGCCAAACTCAAAAGCACCGCATCGTACCCCAGTGCGCGCGCAAGCTCGGCTTCGGAAACCGCCTGTGCAGTCTGTCCAATGGCACCGGCAACCATAAAGGGCTCGCTGGCGTGCGCATTGGCCTCCTCCGCAGCCAGTTCCAGCACCGGCCGCAACAAGCCGTGGTCGCGGATTTCAAACTGCGTTGTGTGCACGCCTACCGCCAGGCCAATTGCCCCGGCATCCAAATAATAGCGCGATAAGGCCCTCTGGTGTCGCTCACTCAATTGCCGATCAGCATCCAAGGCCAGCGGATGGGCGGGTATCACACCGCCGCGGCGCAGATTGTCCAAAGGTGTGGCGTTGGTCATGGCGCTCTCCGTCAGCCAGCGGGCGTTGCGCGCAAATAACCAAGCACGACCTCGACAATGTGCGTGCGGCGGGTGGCAAAGCATTCTTTGGCATTCGGCAGTTCAAAGACCACCGAAAGCGTCGCGCGGTTGGAGGTAAAGAAGTAAGCAAGGCTCGCAATCGTGATATAAAGCTGCACCGGATCGACACCCGCCCGAAAATCCCCACGTGCCGCGCCCGCTTGCAGGATGCAGGCGATGGTATCGACGAGCGGGGTGTTGAGCCGGCGCGCATCGGCTGATGCTTTGAGATGCTCCGCGCCGTGCATGTTTTCATCGTTGATCAGTTTGATGAAGCTTGGGTTGTCGCGCACATAATCAAAGGAGAACTCCACCAGCTTTTGCATGGCGGCGGCAGGCGGAAGATCCTTCAGGTCAAGCTTCTGTTCAGCAGCGCGGATATTGGCATAGGTCTGTTCCAGGACAGCGGTGAACAGCTCATCCTTGCCTGAAAAATAGTGGTAGAGCAGCGCTTGGTTGCAACCTGCCAAACTGGCAATGGCAGCCATGCGCGTGCCTTCCAACCCCTTGGTGGCAAACACGCTTTCAGCAGCATCCAAGATACGTTGGCGAGTTTTGGCGGCGTTGCGCGTGACAGGGGCCTCTTTGACGTCAGTATGTGCCATCGCGCACCTCAAAATGGGTTGGCTTGCCCAGCGTTCTGCCGCCCTTTTGCAGCCAGTGTGCCACCCAGTCGATCATAGTGTCGACGTCAACCTCTGGCTGGCCGTAAAGCTCTTGCTGGCGGGTGGTGTCGATGATCCAGGCCTGCGGTTTCTCGCTGCCTTCAAACACCGGTGTTTTGCCGAAACGCTTGCCAAAGGCTTCGGCCAAATCGCGCACGCGCTCAACCTTGGGGCCGGAGAGATTAAGCGCCACGGCAGGACAGTCGGCCAGCGCCAAGGTACGAAGCGCGATGTCGTTGGCATCACGCTGCCAGATGATGTTGCAATGGCCGCTGTCCACCTGAACCGGCGTTCCATCGAGCACAGCCTTGCCGATATCGTGCAACACGCCATAACGCAGATCGATGGCGTAGGAGAGGCGAAGCTGAACCACTTTGGTGCCATGTTCATTGGAAAAATGCTCAAACATACGCTCGCGCCCAATGCACGAGTTGGCGTACTCACCTGGAGGCGCCAACCGGTCGCCTTCATTGGCCCCGGAGCCATTGACGTCGGCAAAGCTGTAAACACAAGCAGTCGAAAACACGGCAATGCGTGCGTCTTTGAAAGCTTGCGCAACGATGGCTGGCACCTGCACATTCATCGCCCAGGTCAACGCCTGATTGCCTTCTGAGCCAAATTTGCGCCCGGCCATGAACACAACGTTGGCGGTTTTCTCCAGCGCGCTGACGGCTTGGCTGTCCAGCAGATCACATGCCACTGTTTCAACACCATGATCTTCCAGCGCAGCACGTACCGAAGGATCGGAAAAGCGCGCCACACCAATCACCCGTTTGCCCGGCGCAGCGCGTTTGGCCATGCGGGCAAGTGTTGGGCCCATCTTGCCGCCCACGCCCAAAATCGTGATGTCACCATCCAGTTTGGCGAGTGTTTCAACCAAGGCGTCGCTTGGCGTTGAGAGCATGTCATCCAGCATCGCTTCATCGGCAATGGTGGCGGGCTGGTGGACGGTCATGACAGTCTCCTTGGCTTTGTTCCGGGCATCACGCGGTGGTTTCTTTCAGGCCCAGGCTCTCAAAGGCCCAGTCGCTGGCTGGGGTCATGGCGTCCATGTCGGGCACGCACAGCGTTCCAAAGCCTGGGCCATTGGCTGTGTGTACAGACAGGAAGCCTGTGTGCGTGCGCAAGCGCGCAACGCCATGATCAAGGCCATAAAGATCAGGATGGGCGGCGAGCGCCGCATTAGCATCGCGCTGTGACAAATGGCCAAGACCAGCGAAATAGTGGTGGGCATTGCGCTCGCAATGACCAATGCCCAACGCCGAGACCAGCGCCAGGTCAGCGTTCAGCGACAGAACCGGCATACACGTCAGATCTTCGGCAGACTGAAAATAGATGTCTTGACCAGCCGTCTGATTGCGATGGGCGGCGAGCATTGCATTGAGCAGTGAGCGGAAAACGCCTTTGCAGTTCTTGTGGCTGACGCCGCGATAGCCGAGCTCCATGGCCTCATGAAACGCAGTGGTCCAGCCATCGGCTTCATCAATCAAAAGCGGCACGCCAATCTCATCAAAGTCCGCCTGATCTGGCGGGTTCTCGAAGGTCATCCGCCTATCGAGCGGTTGTTCGATGAACAGGGCTTGGTTCAGCATTGCCGATATCGGACCGGAGGATCGCAATCGGCTCGTGAAGTTTGCGAAATCGGTAAGGCTTTGAAATTGCTCATTGCCATCCAGGGTGAACGCAATCGGGCGTCCGACTTTCATCATCACAGCACTGATCTTTTCCAGGCGCGCGCAGTCGGCATCCACGTCGCCACCAAGCTTGATCTTCAGGTAGCTCAGCTGATCGCGCTCGATATAGTCTTCCAGCGTTTCCGGCAGGCCATCATTGGGGCGGTTGATGGGGTCGAGATCTTCGGCAGTGATCGGGTCCACCATGCCAACGGTGTGCCGTATCGCCAACTGATCCAGGGGTTGGGCGGGCATCGCCTCGGCTAAAGACATGCCATCCAGCTCGCTGAAAATCTTGGCTGGTCGCAGGCCCAGAGATGGGCTTTGTAGGAGTTCAAAAACGCTTTGCCTGCGCGCCCGGGCAACGCCGTCCATCATGGCCCGCTCTACCATGGCAACGCCGAACGACGCTCCCAGATCGTTGAAGCCAGTGCGTAAAGCATGCGCGTGCACGGCTTTATCGAGGGCGCGCCAATGATCGAACACTGTGCCATTGCCGAGCTGTGTCGCGGCATCCACTGCGGCATTCAGCGTGTCCAGCAGATCGTTGATGTTATCGCGCGGCGTCTTCTCAGGCCGCTTGTCGAACCATTTGTAGGCGAGCAGTTCAGAGGCATAGCCGGTGACGGTTTGGCCATCGACGAGCAGATCCAGTGCCAAGGTCGCACTGGCGATGGCTTCGATGGTCACCGCGCCAAAGCGAAATGGCATACGAGCTTCGGCATTGGTGATGCCAATCTCACCGCGCAGCGCTTTAACGGTGGCCGCGTTCCTGATCATTGGCCGCACTCATGCAGGGCTTCGAACAGACCCTCCACATAACCGGCTGCGAGCGCCGCAGCGGTCGGGCCATCGGGGTGATAATCGAAAGGCTCGATGCCAATCAGGCCGTCATAGTCATGGTTGGCCAGAACGCGCAGGATCGGCAAAAAGCAATGCTCGCCTTGGCCGGGGCCACGGCGATTGGATTCGTTGAAGTGGATATGCCGGATCATGCCCTTGGAGAGTTCTTGGTTGAGAACGCTGGATGGCGGAACGTTCTCACCGCCCCAAGCTGCCGATGTATCAAGCATGGTGGCCAGGCCCTTGGAGCCCGATCGCGACACCAGCTCTTGCGCCTGAGCGACGGTGTTGACGAAATCGGTCAGTACTGGCGCCAAGGGTTCCAGGCAATAGGTGATCCCGGCGGCATGGGAGGCATCTCCCGCAGCGGTGAGATGGCCCAGCGCGATCTCTTCGGCCTGCTCGAGGCTACCGGCATCACTGACAGGCCGCTGATCGGGCGAGCCGTGCACCAGAACCTTACCTCCAAGATCATGGCACAGCTCCACAAGACCCAACATGTGATCGCGTGTTTTGGCTTGAACGGTTGCATCCTTGCTGGTGAGCGAGAGACCGCCCGGTACGTTCATCAACCAGTGCAGCCCGGTAATGCTGATGCCGGCATTCTCAGCCATCGCGCGCAGGCTGCGCCTTTCGCTGACCGGCAGACGGCAAGGATCATCAGAAAGCGTGAATGGCGCGACTTCCAGTCCGATGTACCCAAGCCCTGCCGCCAAGCGGCATTGGCTTGCGAAATCAAGCTCTCGGATCACCTCGTTGCAGAGCGTCAGTTGCATGAGTTATCCCGGCAATTGAATGAGAAAGATTTTTGAAAACACCGCCCAGATAACCAGGCTGGCGACCACAGCGAGGATTGCCGCGCCAATCAGTGTTTGAGCAATAGACGCGCGCCTGTTCGCCCGCATCAGTTCCACCGCAACGGTGAACCCAAAAATGAAAACTGCTGTGGCGGGCACGAATGGCAAGTTGCCAAACAGGGCGAACCCGTAAATCAACAGCGCGCCAAGCGTGAAGGCAGTGCGCTTGATCGCACGAGGCGTCCAACTGGTAATGCTAAGCTGTCCATCAGTGCTGCGACGGCGCGCGCCACGCAGGGTGAGGATCACGCCCAGCATCAGAATAATCGCGCCGAGCAAACCTGGTGTGATGCCAGGCACTGTCAACGGATCGGCCGAGCGATGCTCAAAGCGCGGCATGGCAAGCGCACCAATAAGGACTGCTGACCCAAGCGCAATGACCAGCAGCCCAAGCAAAGTGTCGGTGCGATGCGATGGCGCGCTAGCGCCAGGAGAGGAGGTCTGCTCGCTCACACCGAAACCCTTTCAATGGGCACTAGGGATGCCTTGGCAATCGTCTGTGCGGTTGGGATCGCTGCCAACACCCTTGCGATTTCCAGCGCGCCTTCGTTCAGGGACACCATAGGCGCGTCAGCATCGGTGAGGGTGGCGAGGAAGGCCTTGGCGCTGTTTTCCAGCAATTGGTCCGGTGTGGCGTCAGGAAAAGCTTCGTTCCACGAGGTCGATGGAACCACGTCGATGGTGGTTTCCATCTGCTTGAACCGCACCGATTGGAAGGTTAGCCGATTGGCGTTGTAATCCATTGTCAGACAGCCCTTGTCACCGACCAACTTCAGGGTCTTGTCGGTTTGCGCACCGGGCACGAAAGCGTCCACACCGTCACCGGGCAGGATCAAGCCAAGCGCCAAACGGCCGGCGATGTTGTTGGCGTGCAGCGTGGTGAGCGAAAGATCATCAGGAGCCTTATGACCAGGCAATGTGATGCCATGCGCGCCGATTTGCGTGATGCTTGCTCCGGCAAAGAGTCGCATCAGATCAAGGAAATGCACACCGTCGTTTTCTTCCAAGGTGACGTTGAGATGCCGCCGCTTCCAACCGCAAAAGCGCCCTTCCATAAGAACCAGATTGCCAAGATCTCCCTGGTGCAGCACCTCAAGCGCACGTTTGGTCATGGGGTGCGCGCGCAGCAACAAATTGACCTGCACCAGACATCCACTGCGATGTTGCGCATCCATCAAGGTATGCGCCTCATCCAGAGTGGGTACGGCAGGTTTTTCCAGCAGAACTGGCTTCCCAGCGGCCAAAGCCTGCTCGGTCAATGCCAGATGCGTGTGAGGCGGGGTAACGATTACGACGCAATCGGCCTGGGAGAGAAACGCATCAAGGTCCGCGCTGATCGCGTCAGCAGCAAATCCGTCAGCTTTTGCTTGTGTGCACGCTCTTTCGCTGGGGTCACAGATCAACACCCGAGCACCAAGCCGTGCCCAAGCTGCTGCATGACGGGCACCAAAGGCGCCATAGCCGCACACAAGAACAGTTGGCATGCTCACGGCTTCGTCCTCACGGATCGATGGAAAAATTGGCCATGCACGCGCGCCAATCCACGCCGCACAAAAGGCATGGCAAGCAGCACCGAAAGCAGGACCAGCCCGGCGATGATCGCGCTGATCGGGCGGGTGACGAAATCGAGCGGATCGCCTTGGCTCAACGCCAGGCTACGCCGTAGATTGGAATCCAAGATCGGCCCAAGCACCACGCCCAGGATCATCGGTGCGACCGGAAAACCTGTCTCGCGCATCAAGAAGCCCAGGATGCCGAAACAGATCATCACGCCGACATCGAAGGGCCGCGAGGCGATGGCAAAAGCGCCAACAACGCAAAGCACGAAGATAACGCCCATCAGCCATTCGCGCCGCACTTTCAGGATCATCAGAAGGGGCCGCGTCATCAACAGGCCAAGCACCAGCATGGCAAGGCTCGCCCAAAACACCATGGCGACAATAGAGTAAAAGAAGTCCGGCTGGGTGATCATGATCAGCGGGCCAGGCCGAAGACCGTGGATCACCATCGCAGCCAGCAGAACAGCGGCAGGTGCGGACCCTGGAATGGCCAGCGTCAGCACCGGAACAAAGGCGCCCGGCACGGCAGCATTGTTACCGGTTTCAGCAGCCAGAAGTCCTTCCACCGAACCCTTGCCAATTTCCTCTGGAGTTTTCGAGGCACGGCGCGCTGCCGCAAGTGATACCCACGCCCCCATATCTTCCCCGACACCGGGCACAACGCCCATGAATGTGCCGATCAGCCCGGAGCGCAGCCAGGTGCGCGTGTACTTGGTGAATGCAAAGAAGGAGGCACGCGAGGTGCGGGCCACATGCTCCACCATCTCGCTGGCCCGGTTGCGCATCACCGACAGCACTTCGGCGCAGCCAAAGGCCCCCACCAGCACGGGTAGCAGACCAAGTCCGCCCTCCAAATCCTGCCAACCATAGGTGTAGCGTGAGTAGGCGTGGATGCTTTCCTGGCCAACCATTGCGACGGTCAGACCAAAGAACCCGGCGATCCAGCCCTTCAATGGATCACCCATCGCTGTAAGTTGCCCGCAGATCACGATGCCGAAGATGGCAAGCCAGAAAAATTCAAAGCTGGTGAACTCCAGCGCGAATTCTGCAAGCAGCGGCGCGATCATCGCCAGCCCGATCATACCGACAACAGTGCCCAGAAAAGAGCCGATGGTGGCAATCACCATCGCGTCGCCTGCTTTGCCTTTGAGGGCAAGTTGATGCCCATCCAGCGCGGTCGCGGCATTGGCAGGCGTGCCGGGAATGTTCAAGAGAATGGCCGACCGGCTGCCGCCGTAAATCGCGCCGATGTAAACGCAAACCAAGACCAGGATCGCGACGTCCTGGGCCATGGTGAAGGTGAGGGTGGCAACGAGCGCAACGCCCAATGTTGCCGTGAGCCCCGGGATCATGCCGACCACGATGCCCAAGAACGTCGCGCCAAAGACGTAAAGCAATTGCGGCGAAGCCCCAATTGCGAAAGCAGCCGAAAAGAATTGGCCGACACCGTCCATCGTGCGCGGGTCACTCCACAGAAGTTAAAAGATTGCAGGTGGTGAGGCTTAAAGCCTCTCGCCCAAAAGTGCCCGAAGGCGCAAAAAGGGCAAAACGGCCCGGCGCCCCTAAGGCAAGGCGCCGGGCTGGGACACATAGCTACGCTTTAGGGGCGCGGAATTCCGAAGTCTTCTGGGCTATTTTCAGCGGTTCCACCATCATACTGCTGCCAAGCATTGATGCTGAGCATGGGCATGGCGGCTTCCTGCGCTTCATCCCCATAGGATGGGTCAAACAGCGCGCCGCGTTCGGCGGCAAAGGCCATCATGGCCTGCGAGGTCATGATCGCATCTTCCCAGATGGCATCCATCGTATCCAACACTTCTTGCGGGGCATCAGCGGGGATCCAAACGCCGAAATAATTGTTGGCGCTTTGGACATCTGGCAGCCAATCGGTAACCGCTGGAACTGTCCCGTACCCATCGAGCTCGAGTGGCGAGGAAGCAATCACCGCCAGCGGGCGCAAGCGTTCAGCGCGGATCATATCCACCTGTTCAGTGGCCGTCTGCGAGGTGAAGTCTGTCTCACCGGCAACCGTCGCAATCACCGCTGGGTTGCCGCCTTCATAGACGATCTGGCGATAGTTGATCTCGGCAGCGCCTTCAATCGCACCCATGGCGATGGCACCGGCGGACGTGAGGCCGGCAGTCGCCACCGTCAGCGGCTCTTCGGACGTTTGCAGAGCCTCAAGCAATTGGCCAAAGTCTTCAATGTCGCTGTCAGCAGGCACGGAAATCAAGCCAGGGTTGGCGACGTGCAGGTAAAGCCGCCAATCAGAGAGTGTCGCGTCCAACATACCCAGAACCGGGTAAGCGCCAAGATCGGCAGCCGCACCGGCTGCCATCATCATGCCGTCATGAGGCGCATCCCACACCGAGCGCGTGCCCACCGACCCCGAAGCGCCCGGCTGATTGATGATGACCACATTCTGGCCCAGCGCTTCGGTCAACTCACCGGCGAGCACACGTGTCACCGTGTCCGTGGAGCCGCCGGCGGACCAAGGTACAACAATGGAAACAGGCCCGTCTGGCTGCCATTCTGCCTGCGCGATCGGCGCGCCAACGACCATGGCCGACACGGCCGCAACTGCACTCAATAAGCGATAGGTACTCTTCATGATGTTCCCCTAGTTTTCTAATTAAGTGGTTAGTTAGTTAGCGAGGATGTGGGATGCTCTAAGGGCTGTCAATGTTTGGAAAGTGCGAAGGGGAGAGGCAGGGCCGCGCCGCTGTTTTGGGCATTGCGAACGCAGCTGTGGCAGGCCGGACACTCGGTTGCATCAAGTGATTGGGAACCAAGCGTAAAGGTTGTATGTTGATACTGTTGGGGTAAAGCCATGCAACCGCCTTTGTTGGGTGCGCACGGCCAGTAAGAGGCGTGCACCAATGGTGCTGGATGTTTTGAGTTGGGTCGGACTGCACGATAGTGAATGCGCATAAGCGGCATGTCCGCGCCCCTTTCTTGTCGACCTGTTCAACTTGGCTGCTTGCGGTCAGTTTCGGCGTTGCGTCGGTGCTTCTGCCGGTTGTGCCCAGCCAGGCGTTTGAGCTTTTCGGCGTGCAGCTTTTTGGCGCGGCTGAAGAGGATACTGAGTTCAGCGTTGGCGTGCCGCTGCCCTATGAGGCTGAGGTCACTATTACCGGTGCAGACAATGCTGACCTTGATGAGGGTGCGTTGCGCAGTGCCTCGGCGCTATGGCGTGGTCGTGATGATCCAGCGCTTGGCTCTGCCGGCTTGCTAGCCGATGCGCGCGGTGATTATCGCCACATACTCGGTGCTCTCTACGCCCAAGGCCATTATGGCGGAGTCATTTCTGTTCGTGTGAACGGCCAAGAAGCCTCGGGGATCGAACCCGATGCTGATCTGGCAACGCCCGTCAGCGTCGATATCAGCATAGACCCAGGTCCGCTTTACAGCTTTGCTGTTCTGCAAATCGTCAACGCGGCACCGCAAACCAGCGATCCGCGCGATGAGGTGCCAACGCTGCTTGAGATCGGGTTTGTTCCCGGCGCACCCGCCAAATCAGGTGTCATCTTGCAGGCCGAGCGCGTTGCTGTTCGCGCTTGGCGCCAGCAGGGTTACGCCTTGGCCGACAGCGATGGCCGTGCCGTTGAAGCAGATCATCCAAGCCGTACGGTTGATGTCACCATCACCATGGCGCCGGATGGCCGGGCAACCTATGGCGCGCTTGCAGTCGAAGGCGCTGAGCGAATGGACCCAGAGTTTATCGCTTACATGGCCGATCTGCCGCCGGGCCAGGAATATGATCCCGACGACATCGACGAAGCAAACGCCCGCCTAACGGCGCTGGAGGTCTTCCGCTCAGTGCGCATTGAGCAGGCTGCCGCTTTGGCCGCCGATGGCAGCTTGCCGCAAACGATCTTCGTGCAAGAAATGCCGCTGCGCAGGATAGGTGCCGGTGGCAGTATCTCTTCTGTCGATGGCTTGGGCCTTGAAGCCTACTGGCTGCATCGCAATCTGTTCGGTCGCGCCGAACGGTTGCGTCTGGATGGCCGTATTTCAGGCATCAACAGCGCTGACCCGGAAGACTTCACCTATCGTGTTGGCGCAACTTTTACCCGGCCCGGTGTGATCACGCCTGACACACGGCTCATCGCTGCGCTCGCCGCTGAACGCGAAGTGCTCGATGCCTATGACCGCACCGCGGTTGCGGGTGAGGTTGGGCTGGAACATCCGTTCACGCCGGAACTGACCGGTCGTTTTGCTATTGAGGGGCGCCATGCCCACTTCGATGATGCTGTTTTCGGTCAACGTGAATTCACCAGCGCGGGCTTTGAAGCGCGCCTTACCTATGACAGCCGCGACATGCCCGCCGATGCCACCTCCGGGTTCTTCTTGGAAGGCGCGGTGGAACCTTTCTACGAATTCTCGCGCGGCAATCCTGGCGTGGTGGCATCTGCCGAAGGGCGTGCCTATCAATCATTGGGATTCGACGACCGCTTGGTGCTCGCTGGTCGGTTAAAAGTTGCCTCCCTTGTCGGCCCATCCATCGCCGACACAGCGCCGGACCGGCTTTTCCTGGCTGGCGGCGGCGGCTCAGTGCGTGGCTACGAATACCGCACCATCGGCGTCACCCAGCCAGGCGGCCAGATCACCGCTGGGCGCTTCTTGATGGAAGGATCCGCAGAGCTGCGCGCTCGCGTCACCGACACGCTTGGTGTCGTTGCTTTTGCCGATTTTGGCCATGTGGGCGCGGACAGCCTTTCGGACTTCAACGAAGATGTTCGCATTGGCGTGGGCGGCGGCATACGCTACCTCACGCCGCTCGGTCCCATCCGTTTGGATATTGCGACACCGCTTGATCCGCGCGCTGGTGATCCGGATGTTGCGGTCTATCTTGGCATTGGACAGGCATTTTGATGGTCAAGCGTCTGCCTCTTCTTGTCATTAGTCTCAGTCTTGTGATGGCCGCGGCGTTTCTGGCTCTGCCGGTGCGCGGGCAGAACGATGAGGCGCAGGAGCGCTCGCGTTTTCTCACCTTCGTTGAAGAACAGCTTTCCGCGCCTGGGCGGGTCATCCGTATCGCTGGCATTGATGGTGCGCTGTCCTCCAATGCCACTATTGGCGAGATTACGCTGTCTGACGACGAAGGGGTTTGGCTGCGCCTCACCAATGCGCAGATCGTCTGGGATCGTTCGGCGCTGTTTCGCGCGCGGTTGGATATTGAAAGCCTCTCGGCTGAAACCATCGACTGGCCACGCATGCCGCTGCCCCAGGACCGCCCGCCATCGCCGGAAGCCACACCGCTTACTTTGCCGGACCTGCCGGTGGAGGTGACCATCGATCGCTTGGCCATCGGTGAGGCATCACTGGGCGAGCCCTTGTTTGGCCTTGCTGCGACGCTGACCGGTGAAGGCAGCATAGCGCTCGCCGATGGTTCGCTCGACACAAGCTTTAACGTCACTCGCCTTGATGGTCCTGGTGGGTCATTGACCTTGGCGGCAGCGTATGCCGAGCGTTCCACCGAGCTGACGCTCGACTTTCAGTTGCAAGAGCCAGCCGATGGGGTTGTTGCCAATCTGCTCAATCTGGAAGGACGCCCACCGGTCAACCTGTCGCTGACCGGCGATGGGCCACTGGATGATCTGACCGTCGATCTGGCGCTGGATACCGATGCAGGCCGCGTGCTTGGCGGTGGCCTGCGTCTGCAAGAGGCGCAGGGCGGTCGTACGTTTAACGCTGACCTGAGCGGTCCGATTTCGGCACTCATCGCGCCGGCCTATCGTGGGTTCTTCGGCGCCGATTCCACGCTGCTTGCCAACGGCACTTTGCCCGATGAGGGCGGCTTCGTTCTTGACCGGCTGGACCTGGAAAGCGGCACCTTGGCCCTGCAAGCCTCAGCCGCAACCGCGCCGGACGGGTTTCTGACGGCGCTGGATTTGAATGCCAGCTTCGCTGCTGAAACCGGTGCCAGCGTTCTGTTGCCCGTACCCGGAGAAGCCACACGCGCCCGCGCTGGCGCCCTTGAGGTCGCCTATGGCGGCAACACGGGAGATTGGCAGGCAACGCTGGGCCTTGATGGTCTGACGACCGACGCGCTGGGCATCGACACGGTGCGCTTTGATCTCAGGGGCCAAAGCGCCAACCTGGCAGATGAAGCCCGCCGTGCCCTGTCCTTTCAAGGCTCTGGCCAGGCCACTGGCTTTTCCGCCGATGACCCTGCGCTTGTTGAAGCGTTGGGACAGCAGATCGCCCTGCGTCTTGCTGGTGATTGGCGGGCTGACAACCCCGTCGCACTCGACGGTCTGCGGGTGGATGGTGATGCGTTCACCTTGGCGGCAGATGGGCAGATCGAAACCGGTGTCTTTGACGGCCAGATTGTTTTGGATGCCCGCACACTGGCCCCCTTCAGCGGGCTGGCGGGCCGTGATCTTGGCGGTGCGATGCAATTGGTCGCGCGCGGTTCGCTCGATGCGCTGTCCGGTGGTTTCGATCTTGATCTGGACGGCAACGGCAATGCCCTCCAGCTTGGCGATGAAATCGCCGACCGCCTGCTTGCTGGGCAAACCCGGATCACTGGCGGCTTGAAGCGCGATGCGGAGGGCACAGAGGCCCGCGACCTCCAGGTGCGCAACAACCAGATCACCTTGCGCGTTGATGGCACACTATCCTCCACGGCCGCCGATTTGGCGCTTCAGGCCGAGCTTGATGATCTGCGCCACATCAATCCCGGCGCGTTCGGTGCAGCCAACATCGACGCCACCGTGCAAGGCGAGGGCGGTCCGTACACGCTCAGCGCAACGCTCGCCGTACCCAACGGTCGCGTCTATGACCAGGCCCTGCGCGACGCTGACATCACCTTGTCAGGCCTGCTTGATGGTGAGATTTTCTCAGGAACGCTGAATGGGTCCGGTCAGTTCGGCAATGCACCGATTGATCTGTCGGCCGAGCTGATCTCCGGTCCAGACGAGCGCCAAATCTCCGACCTGCGCCTTGATACACAAGGCGCGACGCTCAGCGGTGATGTTCGCCAGTCGGTTGATACCGGTTTGCTAAACGGCGCACTGGCGCTTGATGCCAGCAACATCCGCACGCTTGCCCTCCTGGCGCTGCAAGATGCCAGCGGTGCGGTGAATGCCAATGTGACACTGCAACCGGCTGCCGATGGTCAGGCTATCTCGGCCACCGGAACGGCGAACGACGCCGCGTTTGGAGACGCCCGCTTGGGTGCCGCACGCTTTGACATCGCGGTACGCGACGCGTTTGGCACGCCGCAGATTACTGGCACATTGAACGCCGAGCGCTTGCGCGCTGGAGAGATTGCCGTCAACAGCCTTCAGGCCTCAAGCCAATCGTCCGGTGCGTTCACATTGGCTGCCGATGGCATCTCCGCCCCGCAACTGGAAGCCGCTGGCCTGTCATCAGCTCAGCTGCGCGCGTCTGGCCGCTACGCCAACAATATCATTGACCTTGCCAGCGCGACGCTGAACGCGGGGCAGGGCGTTGAGGCCACGGCCAGCGGTCGCATTCCGCTGTCTGGCAGCGGCCTCAATGTTGATGTGCGCGGCGCACTGCCACTGGGCTTTGCCGAACGCTTTGCCACCGACCGGGGCACGCAGCTTTCTGGCGTCGGCACCATCAACGCCACCGCGCGTGGCTCGCTCTCCGATCCGCAGATCACTGGCTCAATTTCCGTGTCGGGAGGACAGGTCGTCGATCCCTCCTCCGGCATCCGCCTTACCGATGTAACGCTTGCCGCGCGCCTTGATGGTCAGCGGGCGGTGATTGAAAGCGCCTCAGCACAGGTTCGCGGCGGCGGGTCCATCAACGCGTCGGGCAGTGTCGGATTGGGCGAAGGTCTGCCCGCCGACCTGCGCATCGCTCTCAACGGCGTGCGCTACGCCGACGGCACGCTGATCGTCACCACAGTGGATGGCGATCTGACCATCACTGGCCCCCTGGTCAACGCGCCAACCTTGGCTGGCACCATCAATGTGCGCGAAACCGAAATTCAGATCCCAAGCAGTTTTGACTCGGCCGCAGGTTTGATCGATATCGAGCACATCGCACCGTCTCAACGTGTGCGCGATACATTTGAACGCGCGCGCGGCGCCAATCAAGGTGGCGGGAATAGGCGAAGTGGCGGAACCCTGCGGCTCAACGTTCTGGTCAGTGCCCCAAACCAGATTTACGTGCGTGGACGCGGCGTGAACGCTGAACTGGGTGGCCAGGTGAGGCTCACCGGCACCACCAATAATGTTCAGCCGGTTGGCGCCTTTGAGCTGCTGCGCGGGCGGTTTGATATTCTTGGCCAACGCATCGCGCTGAGTGAAGGCTCGATCACGCTGATCGGCGACATGGATCCGTTCCTCAACATTGTTGCGCGCACCACCGGCGATGCGATCTCCGTTGTGATTGCTGTGCGCGGGCGCATCTCCGATCCCGTGCTCACCCTGTCGTCCGAGCCCGAGCTGCCACAAGACGAGGTGTTGGCCCGTCTCATTTTTGATCGCGGCCTTAACGAGCTTTCCCCACTTCAGATCGCCCAATTGGCGCTCGCCGCCAACGAGCTTGCAGGCAACTCGCAAGGCTCCGTGTTGGGCAGTCTGCGCGATGGCCTTGGTCTTTCCGACCTGGATGTGATCACTGATGACGAGGGCAACCCAGCCGTGCGCGCCACGCAATATGTGCAGGAAAACATCTATGTCGGCGTTGAGGCCAGCACCGGTGGGCAGGCGCGCACGACCATCAATCTGGACATCACCGAGGATTTGACGGCCCGCGGGTCGGTCAGCTCAGATGGAGAATCGTCGCTCGGCATCTTCTTTGAGCGCGATTATTAGAGCGTTTTTCGTTTTTACTGAGACAGTCTTATCCCAAATCTCGTTCTCCCAATGGGAGAAGCAGCGAATTGCGATTCACCTCAAATGCGAAACGATTTGGCCGCTCTATGCGACTCTAACGGCCCGTTTCAAACTATTTTGCCCACCTGCACACAATTTCCTCTTCTGCTCCTATTTGCATCACCCTGCGTGTTACGCGCGTCGATTGCCCTGCATTTTGTGCGGCGCACCAAACTTGACGCTTGTAAAATTGATGAAAAATTCATCACTGGTTAAAACCTAGCCAAACTACGTATTTGCAACCAGAGGGACCCCTTTGCTTAGCTCACAATGTCCGCATGCCTGACGACCTGTTTTGGCAAGGCGCAGGCAGTTGCAAGAGCTTTAGGAGTCTCCCCCCGATGACCAGAACCGTGTCGAAAAAGTCTTTCATGATGACGCGTCGTGGTGCGCTTGGCCTGTTGGCCACCACCGCGCTTCCCTTCACGCCACTGCGCGCTTTGGCGCAGGGCGAGCCAATCAAAATCGGTATCCTGCACTCGCTGTCCGGCACGATGGCGATTTCTGAAACCACGCTAAAAGACACCATGCTGATGCTGATTGAGCAGCAGAACGCCATGGGCGGTGTGCTCGGTCGTCCGCTGGAAGCGGTTGTCGTTGATCCAGCATCCGACTGGCCGCTGTTTGCTGAGAAAGCGCGCGAGCTGATCTCGGTCGAGGGCTGTGATGTGATGTTTGGCTGCTGGACCTCGGTGAGCCGCAAATCAGTTCTGCCGGTTATCGAAGAGCTGAACGGGCTGTTGTTCTACCCTGTGCAATATGAGGGCGAGGAAAGCTCCAAAAACGTGTTTTACACCGGCGCTGCCCCTAACCAGCAGGCCATCCCCGCCACCGACTACTTCCTGGAAGAGTTGGGCGTTGAGAAATTTGCGCTGCTTGGCACCGATTATGTTTATCCGCGCACGACCAACAACATTTTGGAATCCTACCTTCAGTCGAAGGGCATTGCCGCCGAGGACATCTTCGTCAACTACACGCCGTTCGGCCACTCTGACTGGTCGTCCATCGTTGCCGATGTTGTTGCGCTGGGCGCTGACGGCCAGAAGGTTGGCGTTATCTCCACGATCAATGGCGATGCCAATATCGGCTTTTACCGCGAGTTGGCCGCCGCCGGAATCTCCGCTGACGACATTCCAGTGGTCGCCTTCTCGGTGGGCGAGGAAGAGCTGTCGGGCCTCGACACCTCCAATCTTGTTGGCCACCTGGCCGCATGGAACTACTTCCAGTCTGCCGACACGCCGATCAACGAAGAGTTCATTGCCGCGTGGAAGGCCTTTGCTGGTGAGGACCGCGTGACCAACGACCCGATGGAAGCCCACTATATCGGGTTCAACATGTGGGTGCAGGCGGTTGAGCAGGCTGGCACGACCGAGGTCGATGCGGTGCGCGATGCTATGTATGGCCAGACGGTGCCCAACCTCACCGGCGGCACGGCAGAAATGTTGCCCAACCATCACCTCACCAAGCCTGTCTTGATTGGTGAAATCCGCGATGATGGCCAGTTCGACATCATCTCCCAGACCGAGGAAGTGCCGGGTGATGCCTGGACCGACTACCTGCCAGAGTCAGCGGTTTTGACCGCCGATTGGCCCGGTCTTGGTTGCGGCATGTACAACACCGAGACGTCGACCTGCGTGCAGATTGAATCGAACTATTAAGCGCTTGGTTCTCTCCTGATCCCGTGAGCGGGGAGGGCCAGGCTCTCCCCGCTCATCGCGTGAGGCACTCCATTCAATGCTCCAATTCGCCCGCTTTCGCGCCCTGTTGATCATCGCTGCGATGATCTCCGCCATACTTCTTGTCGTCAGCCCGGTCATGTCTCAGGAAATGGGACCTGTCCAAACGATCCTTCAAGACAATCGTGAACTGATCGAGGAAAGCTCACGCCGCACCATTGGCCCGGTCGTCGAGGCGCTCGGATCGAGTGAGCTGGAACGCGCACCGACCTTCCTGGCGGCTTGGCAGGCCCGTTCGGTCTATCAGCGCCAGAGTGATGGTCTGTTTTTCATCGGCGAAGAACGCGATGGCGCAACCCGAGCTATCGACCCGGACTCCGGCGAGGTGGTTGACGAGATCACCCGCGACGGCTTTTCCCAGCTACGACCCAATGGCGGCGTGCGTTCCATGATCGGCGCCGCTCTGGTGCAGTTTCAGCTCTCCGATCCCGATCCATCCACCCGTCGTGAAGCGCTGGCAGCGATCGCGCGCGATGCCGAGGAGTCGCATCTAGGAGCGCTGCGCGCCTCGCTGGACGGCGAAGAGGACCCGGAAATCCTAGCGGCCAAACAGCGCCTGGAGCGCATCCTCGCCATCACCTACGAGGAGGGTGAAGCCCTTCGCATCGCTGCCATTGAAAGCTTTGCTGGCGATATCGGATTGGATGTGCGCGCGGCGCTGAACCCGCTTGTTTCAGCCCGCACCGAAGTCACCGCCGCGCCCGAGCCGCCAGCCACGCGCAACGTTGCGCGGATTCTGGAACCTGGCTCGGAGGATTTGTCGCGCGAGGATGCTTATGCCCAGCTTGTCGCCGCGCGCCTGGCCCCGGCCATTGTTTCTCAAGACGACATACGCGCGGCGCTCATCGACAACATCGAGAACGGGCAAGTCGGCGGCGTATCTGTCGAAACCCTCGATACGCAGGAGACGCGGCTTGCCGCGTATCTGACGCTGGCCGGTGCGGGCACGGTGCCAACCACGCCCACCGAGGATGAAATCGACGCCGCGCTTGACGCCCACACCTTCTTTGAAAGCTACGCCGAGCGCTCTAGCGCCGTGACAGACGCGGCCAACGCCACGCTGCAATCCATCGAGATCAATCTGATGGCCAACCAGGCACTGGATTTCTCACTCGACGCGCTGTCCCTCGGGTCGATTTATTTCCTCGCCGCCATTGGCCTTGCCATCACTTTTGGCGTCATGGGCGTCATCAACATGGCCCATGGCGAGTTTATCATGATGGGCGCCTACACCGGCTATGTGGTGCAGCTTTTCGTGCCGGATTTGACGCTCTCGATCCTCATAGCGCTGCCACTCGCCTTCGCCATCACGTTCGGCGCGGGTGTAGCCATGGAGCGGCTGATCATCCGCTGGCTCTACCATCGCCCGCTGGAAACGCTGCTCGCCACGTTCGGCATTTCCATTGCGCTCCAACAACTGGCCAAGAACATCTTCGGCACCCAGGCGCGCCCGTTCACAGCGCCCGACTGGCTGAGCGGCGCCTTCGTTCTCAACGACGTCGTCTCGATCAGCTATATCCGCATTGCGATCTTTGTGCTGGCGCTGGTGTTTCTGGCGGTCTTCCTTTTCGTGATGAACAAGACCCGCCTTGGCCTGGAAGTGCGCGCCGTGACCCAGAACCCGAAAATGGCCGCCTCGATGGGGATCAACCCGGACAAGATCAACATGCTCACCTTCGGATTCGGTTCTGGCATCGCGGGCATCGCAGGTGTCGCCATCGGTCTCTTTGGCCAAGTGACCACCGAGATGGGCCAGCAATACATCGTGCAGTCGTTCATGACTGTGGTGGTCGGCGGCGTCGGTAGTGTTTGGGGCACGTTAGCAGGCGCGGGCATGATCGGCGGCTTGCAGAAGTTCATCGAGTTCCTGAACCCCTCCAACACGCTCGCCGCGCAGACCTACATGATCCTCTTCATCATCCTGTTCATTCAGTTCCGGCCCCGCGGCATCGTGGCGCTTAAGGGCCGCGCGGCGGAGATGTAACTCATGGAGAGAGCCTTCCTCATCAAGAACCCATCGGTGATGGTCTTCATCGCGCTGTTGGCGGTCTTCACCATCGCCGTCACGCTACTCTCTGAAGGCCTCGGCACGGGCTTCGTCTCCACCGCCATGGTAAAGACGCTCGGCATGACGCTCTGCTTCTGCCTGATCGCAATCGCCATGGACTTGGTCTGGGGTTATTGCGGCATCCTCTCGCTCGGCCATTTCGCCTTCTTCGGTCTCGGCGGCTACATGATCGGCATGTGGCTGATGTATGCCCGCACCGAGGACATCGTGATCGCCTCGCTGGCAGGCGCCGAGCTTCCGCCGACAGACCAAGAAATCGTCGATGCCATCGGCACGCAGATTTTTGGCGTTGTCGGATCCTCGGAGTTCCCCTGGGTCTGGGCCTTTGCCGACAGCCTGGTCATCCAGCTCATCCTGGTGGTTGCCGTGCCGGGCCTGCTGGCGCTGGTGTTCGGCTGGCTAGCATTCCGGTCGCGCGTGACCGGCGTCTACCTTTCCATCCTCACCCAGGCGATGACGCTGGCGCTGGCGCTCTATCTGTTCCAGAACGACTCTGGCTTGCGCGGCAACAACGGCCTGTCTGGCCTACAAAACATCCCGGGCATGGCCGATACGCCGCAAGCGGTTCTGTCGGTCTGGTTCCTCTGGGCGTCTGCCATTGCTCTGGCCATTGGCTATATGTTTGCTGCGTGGGTGGTGTCGGGCAATTTTGGCTCGGTCATTCGCGGCATCCGCGATGATGAGGCGCGGGTGCGGTTCCTGGGCTATCCGGTGGAGGCCTACAAGCTCTTCGTCTTCACCATCACCGCCGTGATGGCGGGAATCGCAGGCGCGCTCTACTACCCGCAGGCGGGCATCATCAACCCGGCCGAAGTCGCGCCCATTGCGTCGATCTATCTGGCGGTCTGGGTGGCGATTGGCGGGCGCGGCAGGCTTTATGGCGCAGTGATCGGCGCCGCCTTCGTTTCGCTTCTTTCCACCTGGTTCACCGGTGGGCGCGTGCCCAATGTCGATCTCGGATTTTACACCATCGAGTGGGTGAGCTGGTGGCAGGTCGCGCTCGGCCTCTCCTTCGTGCTGGTGACCCTCTTTGCCCCCAAAGGCATAGGCGGGCTTTTTGACTTCCTCGTCAGGCGCCAAACGCCTGACCGCCACGGCGCTGACCTCGGCCCCGACACCGGCTCGCTTCGTGAGAAGGAGGCGGATGCATGACAACGCTTTTAGAAGTATCCGGCGTGTCCGTTTCGTTCGATGGTTTCCGCGCCATCAACAACCTCTCCTTCGCCATCGGCCCGGCGGAACTGCGGGCGATCATCGGCCCGAACGGGGCGGGCAAGACGACGTTCATGGACATCGTCACCGGCAAGACCCGGCCCGACGAGGGCCAGGTGCTGTGGGGCGATACCAGCACATCTCTCCTGCGCCTATCGGAAAGCCAGATCGCCCGCGCCGGTGTGGGCCGAAAATTCCAGCGCCCCACGGTCTTCGAAGACCAGTCGGTGGAAGACAATCTGCTGCTGGCGCTGAAGAAGAACCGCTCGCCCTTCTCCGTGCTGGCGTTCAAGAAAAGCGCCGAGGACGCCGACGCCATAGCCAAGCTGGCCGATGAAATCGGCCTCGGCGAGCAGCTGACCCGCAAGGCAGGCGAACTGTCCCATGGGCAGAAACAGTGGCTGGAGATCGGTATGTTGTTGGCGCAGGACCCCCAACTGCTGCTGGTCGATGAGCCTGCTGCCGGCATGACGCTGGCCGAGCGCGAGCACACCACAGATATCCTGAAAAAGGCCGCTGAAACCCGCGCCGTCGTGGTTGTCGAGCACGATATGGAGTTCGTGCGGCGCCTGGAGTGCAAGGTGACCGTGCTGCATGAGGGCTCGGTGCTTGCCGAAGGTTCACTCGATCACGTCACCCAAAACCAGGACGTTATCGACGTCTATCTGGGGAGGTAAGCGATGTCAGGAAAAAGCTTGTCCCAGACCCGATCAGGGATTGCAGACTTTTGCGCTCGCGACATCGCGCCAAAGGAAAAGTGACCATGCTCAGCGTTAAAGACCTCACCCTGCATTATGGCGGCTCGCAGATCCTTTACGGCGTAGATCTGGAGGCTGAGGCCGGCGAGGTCACCTGCGTCATGGGCACAAACGGCGTCGGCAAAACCAGCCTCTTGAAAGCCATGGCAGGCGTGCACCCGGCGTCGGGTGGCACGATCACGTTGGATGGCGAACCGCTCGGGCGTATGAGCGCCCACGCCCGCGCCCAGCGCGGCATTGGCTACGTGCCGCAGGGGCGTATGATCTTCCCGCTACTCACCGTGCGTGAAAATCTTGAAACCGGCTATGCCTGCCTGCCGAAGTCCGAACACATGGTGCCGGACGAAATCTACGAGCTGTTCCCGGTGCTCAAAGAAATGCGCGGACGACGTGGCGGCGATCTGTCTGGCGGGCAACAGCAGCAATTGGCCATCGCCCGCGCGATGATTTTAAAACCCAAGGTGCTGCTGCTCGACGAGCCGACCGAGGGCATCCAGCCCAACATCATTCAACAGATCGGCCGCGTGATCGACTATTTGCGCGATCAGGGCACCATGGCGATCGTGCTGGTGGAGCAGTATTTCGACTTCGCCTACGCCCGCGCGGATCGGTTTACGGTGTTGCAGCGTGGATCAGTGATTGCTGCGGGCAGTAAGGCCGAGCTGGCGGAGAGCCAGTTGAGGGACGCTGTGAGTGTTTAGGTGCCGGAATGAACGATCGCTGGTTCTTGGGCATGCTTCAATGACTTCGAGATCTGCCTGGTCAACGAAGCTATCGTTCATAGTTATCTATACGAGCTTTTAGTTCATCGAGGTTCTTCCGCATCTCATTCATCCGTCTAGCGGAGTCATCGTTCGTTTCTTCGGCCTCGTTTTGACTGTCGTGCTGCTTCGATACATCAGCTCTTGGTTTCACAAATCTCCTTAAGAACCATCCGATTAGACCGGGCAATCCATAGCGCAAAACGAAAATGGCAAAGAGCGTTGCAGCCCCGTAGTCGAAATACTCCATCGCATGCTTGTCCGCTATCTCACGGGTGCTTTCAACCGACGGGCCTATTGGGATACGGGTTTTGCATGTCATAATTGCCTGGATCGGGCTCCTTGCTGCCGTCCCCCAAGAAAAGGAGCGGCAGCCGTCATTCCTTTGCTCGTCACAGGAATCCATTCCAACAGACGGTCCAGTTTCGCGTTAAATCAGCGATGATCTCAAGTCGTTCCACTCAGGGTTCACCGCCTCAATCGCGTTGATTTTCCATTGGCGCGGCCATTTCTTGATGGTTTTTTCGCGCGTGATGGCCGTGGTGATCAAGTCGTGTTCTTCAAACCACACAAGCCGTTTGACGCCATGTTTGGCTGTGAATGCCGAGCCTTTGCCGGTTTCATGTTCGAATACACGTTGTGCCAAGTCGGATGTGACGCCGACATAAAGCGTGCCGCCCTTCTTGGATGCCAGAATGTAGACGTAGCCCATCCGCATGCCCGAAACCTCATAGGAATGGACCCCTGTGACAAGCACAGGGGTGACGGCCGAGGTGCTTTGGAGAACTCACCACCTGCACCTTCGTCATCCTCGCCGGTCCGCGAGCCGCGAGTCTTGCTCCCACGGCGGGGTTCGTCACTATCTTGGTGACGGCGGATCAGCTTGACTGGAAATTTTGCCGATGCTTGTGACCTCAGCGGGCCAATGGTCAGTTTGAATTAGACTAACTCTGTTGAGATGGAGTGATTAGAAACGCCCCAACAAATACGACCACTATGAATACGAGTGCGCAAAACATCCAGAATCTGGCAGCCCTCAGATGTGCGACACCACTTTCAGTGAGATAGGTCGCCGCGTAATCAGGCTTCCACCAGACCATTGGATTCAGCAATATTGTCAGTATTGGATTGGGTCTGCCCGGAACGTGGATCGAGATGCTTTGCCGATGATGGGGCTTAACATGGTGATTTATCAAAATTGAATGTCGGATAATCATCCCGATACAAATGCCCCAAAGTGCAAAAAGAAATAGAGAAACCCACTCCACGACGTTCGCCTTTGTCCTTTGACTGTCTCAAGAGCTGCAGCAAACCGAGTTTTGAATGGCAGTTCCAGTTTCCTATTTCATGCATTTATCGCAGACGAAATCAAACGACCACACCAGCCTCGATGGCATGACGCCGATCGAATACGCAATCTGGTCCAATCAGGACCAAAACCTGAACAGAGCTAACTTATAAACGCGGACTCTAGGGGGAGCGGGTCACCATCCGCAAATTAAAAAACGCCGCGGTTGCCCACGGCGCTTCTTCATTCCTCATCTGATCCAACAGCTTACACAGCCAAATCAAACCGGTCTGCGTTCATCACTTTGGTCCAGGCTGCCACGAAGTCGTGCACGAACTTCTGCTTGTTATCGTCCTGGGCGTAGACTTCGGCATAGGCCCGCAGGATCGAGTTTGACCCGAACACCAGGTCCGCGCTCGTGGCGGTCCATTTGACGGCGCCGGTCGCCCGGTCGCGGATCTCATAGGTGCCGTCGTCTAGCGGGTGCCAGCTGTTGGCCATATCCGTCAGATTGACGAAAAAGTCCGTGGTCAGCTGGCCCACACGGTCGGTGAACACGCCATGTTTGGACCCGCCATGATTGACGCCGAGGCCGCGCATGCCGCCAAGCAGAACCGTCATCTCATGGGCGGTCAGGCCGAGCAGCTGCGCGCGGTCTAGCATCATCTCTTCCGGGCTCACCGCATAGTCAGTTTTTTCCCAGTTGCGGAAACCATCGGCCAGCGGCTCCAGCACATCAAAGGAGTCGGCGTCGGTTTGCGCGTCCGTGGCGTCGCCCCGGCCCGGTGCAAATGGCACATCGACACTATGACCAGCAGCCTTGATGGCCTGCTCCAGCCCGACATTGCCGGCAAGCACGATCACGTCGGCAATCGAGGCACCGGTTTGCGCAGCAATCGGCTCAAGCGCACCCAGCACTTTGGCCAGGCGCTGCGGCTCATTGGCGTCCCAGTCTTTTTGCGGGGCCAAGCGCAGCCGCGCGCCATTGGCACCGCCGCGCTTGTCAGACCCACGGAAGGTGCGGGCTGAATCCCACGCTGTGGCGATCATCTCTGCTGACGTTAGGCCGCTTGCGGCGATTTTCGCCTTCACCGCTTCCACATCGTAAGAGGTGGAGCCAGCAGGGATTGGGTCCTGCCAGATGAGGTCTTCGGCGGGCACGTCCGGGCCGTAATAGTTGGCTTTCGGGCCCATGTCGCGATGGGTCAGTTTGAACCAGGCGCGGGCGAACGTGTCGGCGAAATAGTTCGGATCAGCCATGAACTTCTGGCAGATCGCGTTGTAGATCGGGTCGACCTTCATCGCCATGTCGGCGTCGGTCATCATCGGGCTGCGGCGCACCGAGGGGTCCGACGGATCGACCGGCATTTCGTCTTCCGGCATGTTCACGGGTTCCCACTGGTTGGCGCCAGCGGGCGACTTGGCGAGCGCCCAGTCATAGCCGAACAGATAGTCGAAATAGCCCATGTCCCACTGAGTCGGGTGTTTGGTCCAGGCGCCTTCGATGCCGGATGTGAAGGCGTTGGAGGCCTTGCCGCTATGGCCGGGGTTGGTCCAACCAAAACCCTGCGTCTCATAGCCTGCAGCTTCCGGCTCAACACCAATATTCTCAACGTCGCCGCGGCCATGCGCCTTGCCGACGGTGTGGCCGCCACACGTGAGCGCTGCTGTCTCTTCGTCATCCATTGCCATGCGTGCGAACGTCTCACGCACATGCAGCGCGGTGCGCGCCGGGTCCGGATTGCCGTTCACGCCTTCCGGGTTCACATAGATGAGGCCCATATGCACGGCGGCCAGCGGGTTCTCCAGCGTCGACGCGTCGTCCAGATCCTCGTAGCGGTTTTCGCTAGGCGCGAGCCACTCTTTCTCCGCGCCCCAATAGACGTCCGTTTCCGGACCCCAAATGTCTTCGCGGCCAAAGCCGAAGCCGAAGGTTTTCAGACCCATGGACTCGTAGGCCATGTTGCCGGCCAGAATGATGAGATCGGCCCAGGACAGCGCGTTGCCATATTTCTTCTTCACCGGCCAAAGCAGGCGGCGGGCCTTGTCGAGGCTGGCATTGTCCGGCCAGGAGTTGAGCGGGGCAAAGCGGATGTTGCCGGAACCGGCGCCGCCGCGCCCGTCGCCCATGCGGTAGGAGCCGGCCGAGTGCCAGGCCAGACGGATCATCAGACCGCCATAATGGCCCCAATCGGCCGGCCACCAGGGCTGATCGTCTGTCATCAGCGCTTTGACGTCCGCTTTGACAGCCTCATAGTCCAGGCCCTTCACCGCCTCGCGATGATTGTAATCCGGGTCCATCGGATTGGTGCGCGCGCCGCGCTGGTGCAAGATGTCGAGGTTGAGCGCATTCGGCCACCATTTGGTCACCGGCTTGTCCATGGCCGTGTTCCCGCCATGCATCACGGGGCACTTGTTGAGGTCTGAAAGGACAGCGTCGTCCATGGGGTTCTCCGATCTTGGTCTGTTCAAACGGCGGCCGCCGTGAAGCCGCCTGATAGGGCAGTCAGGCACCACAGCCAGGCGACAGGATGTTGTCATCCTGCAAAGCTTTGCATGGCATCCATTGAGCCGCGTCAATCGCATGCTCCATCGGCGCCACTCCACTCTCTCTAGCAAGGGACGATGATCAGAAGAAGTTGTATTTTCTGATCGTCAAGATAAGTGTGGCTTATGACCAATCTGACGATCAAGCAGCTGCGCTACGTCGAAGCGCTGGCAAGTCACGCCCATTTTGGTCGCGCTGCCAGCGCATCCGCCATCTCACAGCCCGCGCTTTCCATGCAAATCAAAGAGTTGGAGGAAACGCTGGGCGCCAAACTGTTTGAGCGCAGCGCCCGCGAGGTGCGCCTGACCGGCTTTGGCGAGGCTTTTGCGCTGCGGGCGAGCGCTATTTTGCGCGCCGTCGATGAATTGGGCGATTTGGCCCGCGCCTCGCGCGATCAGCTTTCTGGACGTCTGCGCATCGGCGTGATCCCCACTATCGCGCCCTATCTGCTGCCAACGCTCATCGGCAAGCTGGCACAAAGCCACGCCGAGCTTGATATTCATGTGCGCGAGACCATGACCCTGCGCCTGATCCAGGAACTCAGCGAAGGGCGCATCGATACCGCCATTCTTGCTCTGCCCGTTTCCGAGGCTTCGTTCACCGAGGTGGCGCTGTTTGATGAGGATTTTCTTCTCGTGCGCCCGCGTGGCGAGGCGAACGAACCGGTGCCCAGCAGCGATGGGCTGCGCGACAGACGGCTCCTGTTGCTGGAAGAAGGTCATTGCTTCCGCGACCAGGCGCTTGCCTTCTGCAACATCCAGTCCATGCTGCCACGTGATGGCTTGGACGGCAGTTCGCTTTCCACACTGGTGCAGATGGTCGGTGCGGGCATCGGCGTGACGCTGATACCGCAAATGGCGGTGGCGGTTGAAACCCGCTCAGCGCCCGTTTGCGTCGCACGGTTTGCTGGCGCGCAGCCGTCACGCACCATCGGCATGATCTGGCGAAAAACCAGCCCGTTGGCTGAGCGACTGGCTGAGGTTGCCAAAGTGGTGCGCCAATCCGCTGAAGACCTGCAGGACGCGCTTTAACTGGATATTGGTACCAATGCATCCAACGTTTCGGCATCCAGCGGGCGATCGGTGCCCACGGTTTTGCGCGCAATCACAAAATCATGCGGCGCATTCACGGCCTCTACCGCCACGGGCTCATTGCCGATCATATGATAGACCGCGAACGACCCTGAGGCCGGATCGCCTTTGATGAAGGGTGCGCAGTCGCCGGTTGGGATGCCAACCACCTGCAGCTTGGCATCATACTGATCCGACCAGAACCACGGCACCGCGCTGTGCGTGTCATCCGCGCCCAGGATGGCCGCCGCCACCACTTTGCCCTGATCGATAGCGCTCTGCACGCTCTCAAAGCGCACGTTTTCTGAGAACCCCGTATGCGCATGGCGCGCGCAATCACCAGCGGCAAAGATGGATGCGTCGCTGGTGCGGCCCTGCGTGTCGGCCACAATGCCATCCTCCACCAACAGGCCGGCCTGGCGCGCCAGATCATCATTGGGGATCACGCCAATGCCTGCCACAACTATATCGAACGGGAGTTCAGCGCCCGATCCGCACACCAGCGCTCGGAAATCAGCGCTATCTGTCAGTCCAGTTACGGTGTCAGCCAGTTGAAAGCGCACGCCATGACCCACGTGCAGGTTTTGAAAGTGCGCAGATATCGTGGGCGAGGCGGTGCGCTGCATGGCCCGCGCCGCCTGATCCACCACCGCCACTTCGCACCCCAATTGGCGCGCGCTGGCCGCCACTTCCAGGCCAATGTAACCGGCCCCAACTACAGCCACATGCACGCCGGGTTTCAATTTGGGTTGCAGCGCATGGGCATCATCCAGCGTGCGCAGGGTAAAAATAGTATCCTCCGGCACGCCCATCACCTGCGGCAGGCTCCTCGCGCGTGCACCGGTGGCCAGCACCAGCTTGTCATACCCGACCAGGGAGCCATCGCTCAGTGTCACTTGCTTGGCGTCTCGATCCAGGCTTTCGGCACGCGCACTCCGGCGCTCTTCGATCATCTGGGTCTCGTAAAAAGCGTCGGGTCGATACCAAAGCGTTGCTTCATTCAGCCCATCTTTCAATGCCGCTTTGGAAAGCGGCGGGCGGTGATAGGGTGGATAGGGCTCATCACCCACCATCAAAATGGTGCCCTCAAAGCGCTTCTGTCGCAAACTCACCGCAACCTGAAAGCCAGCCTGTCCGGCGCCGATAATCAGCACATCGGCATGCGTGCGCGCACGCGCAGAGGAGGAGGTGTCAGACATGGAGAGAGCCTTGGGAGAAGCCTTGGGGGGTGACGTAATGGATAGTGTTGCAGGAAACAGAGTGCCGATCAGGTAGCACGACCAGCGCCTCAAACAAGAGGCCCGCAGGCCGCCTGATCAGTCCGGTTGCCACATTCCTCAACCATCCCTAATGTGACGGGCAAGTGACACGGGATATGCTGGCGTTTGAGCGACCGGCGTTGAAGCCCGAAGAAAGCAAGCAAGCGGGACTGCGGCCAACAGAAAAAGCCGTGCCACCCGCCGGACAGGTGCAACGTGGAAGAAAGCGGACCCAAAAGCGGTCAGCCTGCGACAGCAGGTGCCGGTATGGAAGGCAGACCAGAGGTTCGCGAAGCACCGCCGAATGCGGCTGTGCGACCGGCAACCGAACAACTGCCGAACCAGCAAGGCAACCACGCGCGCACCCACAATCAGCGACCAGCGTCGGATCGCCCGGCGTATGCTGCGCTTGATCTTGGCACCAACAATTGCCGTTTGCTGATCGCTGAGCCGACGCGCTCTGGCTTTCGTGTCGTTGACAGTTTCTCCCGCATTGTGCGTCTAGGCGCTGGGCTTACCCACCATGGGGCGCTCGGCCAGGAAGCCATGGACAAGGCCGTGGAAGGCCTACGCGTGTGTCGCACCAAGATGGAAAACCGCAACGTGGTGCGGCGCCGTCTGATCGCCACCGAAGCGTGCCGCCAAGCCTCCAATGGCGAAGCTTTTATTGAGCGCGTGGAGAAAGAAACCGGCCTGGCGTTGGAGATTGCCGACCGCCGCACAGAGGCGCGGCTGGCGGTGTCCGGCTGCGCCACGCTGGTGGAGCGCGAAGCCGATGGTGTAATCCTGTTCGACATTGGTGGTGGGTCCACTGAACTTGCGTTCTTGGATTTCCGCAGTGGCAAACCGCGTTTTCATGCCCATATGCACCGCTTCATTCGAGCTTGGACGTCGCTGCCCGTGGGCGTGGTCACACTGGCAGAAAGCTTTGGCGGTGTTTATGTCGACCGTCCTATCTTCGAGTTAATGGTCGCCGAAGTGCGCCAGATGATTTCACGCTTTGCAGCGCGGGAAATGATGTCCCAATGCGTACAGGGCGGCAACGTGCACCTGCTTGGCACCTCCGGCACCGTCACCACGCTGGCAGGCGTGCATTTGGGCCTCGAACGCTATGATCGCCGCCGCGTCGATGGAACATGGATGGGCGCTGATGACGTCACCGCCATGACCGATAGGTTGATCGACATGACGTTTGATGAGCGCGTCGCCAACCCCTGTATTGGCGCAGACCGGGCTGATTTGGTGCTAGCAGGCTGCGCGATCTTTGAAGCGATCCGCCGCGAATGGCCGTGTGGACGCCTGCGCGTGGCAGATCGCGGCTTGCGCGAAGGCATGCTGGTGGAACTGATGGCGCAAGATGGCGTCTGGCGCCGGGATCGCCAAAACGGACCCAAAGGGGCAAATGGCAGGCGCGGGCGCTATCGCGGCAAGCGGCCGAATGCCATACGCGCACCAGCACAGAGCTAATCATAAGACATGGTCAAATCCACCAATCCTCGCGGTGACCTTCACGTAAAGGTCAAAACCGCCAAGAAGCGCACGAATGCCTCGGCCCGCTGGCTAGAGCGACAGTTGAACGACCCCTATGTGGCCGAAGCCAAGCGACAGGGCTGGCGCTCTCGCGCGGCGTTCAAGCTGATTGAGATCGACGACAAGCACAAACTGCTCCGCCCGGGCACCACCGTCATTGATTTGGGTGCGGCGCCTGGCGGCTGGGCGCAAGTCGCCGCCAAGCGGGTTGGTTCGATGGAAGAAGACCCAATCATCGTCGGCATCGACAAGCTGCCGATGGACCCAATCCCTGGCGTTGTCTTGTTGGAAGAGGACTTCACCGACGATGACGCGCCTGACAAAGTGATGGCGGCGATGAAAGGGCGTCCGGTGAACCTGGTGCTGTCGGATATGGCGGCTGAAACCACCGGCCACCGCAAGACCGACCATCTGCGCACCACCTATCTGTTCGAACTGGCCGCTGACTTCGCTTACCGCAACTTAGCGCCCGGTGGCGCGTTCTTGTCGAAGGTCTTTCGTGGCGGAACCGAGGGCGATGCCCTGCGCGACCTGAAAGCGGCGTTTACGAGCGTCCAGCACGTCAAACCACCGGCCAGCCGCAAGGAAAGCCCGGAGCTTTATGTGCTGGCCAAAGGGTTCAAGGGGAGCCCGTATTAAGCTTGTTCGGTGTCATTCCTGTGCTTGTCAAAGGAATCCATTCCGAGGAAGTTTCGCAAACACGCTGAAGCGACCCAACGCACTGAAATGGATTTCCGCCATAAGAGCCTGCCGCGGACTTTTTCAGGGGGCGAGGATGACGATCATGGATGTGGCCGAGTGAATCACGCTGCCATCACATCACGCTTGGCAAGGTCAGCAAGATAGGCTGAGCGCGAAAGGCCGCGTTCCGACGCCGCATGGTCGATTGCGTCCAGCAAACCTTTGTCCAACGTGATATTTGCGCGAACTGTTCGGCCCGTAAGCTGAATAAGAGGCACGGCCAGGAGATAGGCACCGTTGGCCAAAAAGTCCGCGACGCCGGGATCACGGCGGATAGCTGGTAAATCGCGGGGCTCAACCCGTGCTTCATCCTCGAAGTAGAGCGACAAGGCTTCCTGCGCATTGGCCAAAACATCGGCTTCATTGTCGGCTGCCGAAAAGCAGCCAGGCACATCTGGGAAGTGTACGCCGTAGGCGCTGTCGCCTTCCTGTTCCACGACGGCGATGTAGATGGTCATGATTAGTTTTCCTCCAACCAACCGGCCTGCCGGTAGATGCTTCGCACAGTTCCTGGCGGTAGGTCTTTTTTAGGATGCGGCACGATCACGGTAAGACTGCCTTTGCGAAATTTGTGATGTGAACCTTTCATACTGACCAATTCAAAACCATCGGCGCGAAGCTTTTGCACGATCTTACGGCTATTTTGCACCATATCACATTATGCGCATAATAATGCGCATTTCTCAAGAGGTCAAAGAAACGATCAGCCCAGCCCGCCTTGACCACTCACCATCGCATGGTAAGGGTCATCACCGGCGCGCGACTCGCACGTTTCGCCCGGTTTTACGGAACAAGACCGGATGGAAAACGCATGGCGCACCTCGTTGAGCCGCTGCATGGCGGCACTGCTTTAACCTTCGATGATGTGTTGCTTTTGCCTGGCCATAGTCAGGTGATGCCTGGCGAGGCGGACGTCACGACCCGTCTCACCCGCGCGCTTTCCCTCAACATTCCCATCGCATCCTCGGCCATGGATACGGTTACAGAAGCGCGGCTCGCCATTGCCATGGCGCAGGCAGGCGGCATCGGTGTTATCCATCGCAATCTCGATCCCGAAACGCAGGCCGAGCAGGTCCGGCAGGTGAAAAAGTTTGAGTCCGGCATGGTGGTGAACCCCATCACCATCGGCCCGGATGCAACGCTGGCCGATGCTCTCAATCTGATGAAAATGCACCGCATTTCCGGCATACCGGTCACCGAAGGCGGCGGAACGGGCGAGCCAGGCGGTGGGCGTCTGGTGGGCATTCTCACAAACCGCGATGTGCGCTTTGCCTCCGATCCGGGGCAGCGTGTTTACGAGCTGATGACCCGCGATAACCTGATCACCGTGCGCGAGTCAGTGAGCCAAGATGAAGCCAAACGCCTGCTGCATCATCACCGGATTGAGAAGCTGCTTGTGGTCGACGATGCCGACCATTGTGTTGGCTTGATTACGGTAAAAGATATCGAAAAAACGCAGCTTAATCCCAATGCCGCCAAGGACAGCCAAGGCCGCCTGCGCGTTGCCGCCGCCACCACTGTTGGCGTGGATGGTTTTGAGCGCACCCAGCGCCTGGTTGATGCCGGGGTGGATGTGATCGTGGTGGACACCGCGCACGGCCATTCGCAGCGTGTGCTCAACGCCGTGGAGCAAGTGAAGAAGCAGACCAATCATGTGCAGATCATCGCTGGCAATGTTGCCACCCGCGAAGGCGTGCGGGCTCTAATCGATGCCGGTGCTGATGCGGTTAAAGTGGGCATTGGCCCCGGCTCAATCTGTACCACGCGCGTCGTGGCCGGCGTTGGCGTGCCGCAGTTGTCGGCCGTGATGGAAGCTGCCGATGAAGCCAGCAAAGACGATGTGCCGGTGATCGCCGATGGCGGCGTCAAATCCTCCGGCGACATCGCCAAGGCGCTGGCCGCTGGCGCGTCCTGCGTGATGGTTGGTTCGCTGCTCGCCGGTACCGAGGAAAGCCCTGGCGAGGTCTATTTGCACAAGGGGCGTTCCTACAAAGCCTATCGCGGCATGGGCTCGGTCGGCGCCATGGCGCGCGGCTCAGCGGACCGCTATTTCCAGGCTGAGGTCACCAACGAGTTGAAGCTGGTACCTGAAGGGATCGAAGGCCAGGTTGCCTACAAGGGTCCGGTTGATGGGGTGTTGCATCAGCTCACCGGCGGTGTGCGCGCGGCGATGGGGTATGTCGGCGGCGCGAACCTTGCCGAGTTCCGCGACAATGCCCGTTTCGTGCGGATCACGGGCGCCGGGCTTCGTGAAAGCCATGCTCACGATGTGCAGATCACCCGCGAAAGCCCCAACTACAACACTGGTTTATAGATGCGCCTTCCTGGAAGACTTGCTGCCGCCATTGAGGTGCTCGAAACGCTGGAACGCGAGCGTCGGCCCGTTGCCCATGTGCTCAAAGAATGGGGCAACGCCCATCGTTTTGCAGGGTCGGGCGATCGCTCGGCCATTGGCAATCTGGTCCATGATGCCTTGCGCCACCGACAGTCGCTTGCCGTCGCGATGGATGATGACTCGCCACGCGCTGCAATCTTGGCAGCAGCGGTGTTTTTGCCGGGGTATGCTGAACATGGTTTGCCAGATTTTGAAGGCGATCAGTTTGCCCCCGAGCCGTTGAGCCAAAAGGAGCGCGACGCGCTGTTTTTAAGCGGACGGGAGGCGGACGGTCCGCCTCAGTCTGCCTCCAGTCCGCATGATAGTCCGCATAAAGATGCAGACCGTCCGCATGGGTCTGCATCCAGTCTGCCTCCTTTTGGCAAAGACATCGACAATTGTCCTGATTGGCTGCGTCCCTCCATGCAACGCGTTTTTGGCGAGGACACCGTCACCCAAGTCGGTGCGATGGCGGCGCGCGCGCCGGTGGATCTGCGGCTCAATCCTTTCCGCACGCGCGAAGAACGCGCCGACAAATCCATCGCCCGCCACAACGCTCAGCGCGACCCGGCGTTTCCCTTGTTAAGACGTATCCCACCAACCGACGGCTTTGCCCGCGCACCCCACGTCACGTCCGATGAGGGGTTCTTGAAGGGGTTCGTGGAAATCCAGGACGCCGGATCACAACTGGCTGCCGAGCTTGCCGTGGCAGGCATCAAACCGCGCACGGTGCTCGATATGTGCGCTGGCGCAGGGGGCAAATCACTGGCGCTCTCCATCTTCATGGGCGGCAAGGGCCAGGTCTTTGCCTATGATGTCGACCGCCATCGGATGAAAGATTTGTGGCCGCGCGTGAAGCGCTCCAGCCTGCACAACATTCAGGTGATTGAGCCGGGTAAACTTGACGGCCATGAGTTGGCGAAAAATGGCGCCGACTGTGTGGTCATCGATGCGCCGTGCACCGGAACAGGCACGTGGCGCAGGCACCCGGACACCAAGTGGCGGCTGTCTGAGTCAACGCTCACCGCTCGTATGGACGATCAAAAAAACATTTTGAATCAGGCCGCTAGCATTGTGAAGCCCGGCGGGCGATTGGCCTACATCACCTGCTCGCTCCTAGCCGAAGAGAATGAGGATCAGCTTGCGGCGTTCCTGAAAGAGCACACCGATTTCACAGCCCAAAACGCACCAGCGATGATGGCATCCTTGGGCCGCGATGAGGTGCCAAACTATCTGCCGTCGATTGCGGTGGATGGTTTTGAAAGTGGGGCGCTTGGCCTGCGTTTGACGCCGGAAACGTCGGGCACCGACGGTTTTTTCATTGCTTGCCTAACTCGAGATGCCGCATGAGCCAAACCCCAATTTTAACGTGGGGCAAGACGCGCATCCTGTTCGTGATGGCCACGGATCAGGAGTACCAGGAAGCGCTGCAAAAGCGCATGCCGCCGCTGATCGTGGGCGTTGGTCCGGTGGAGGCTGCGCTGGGTGTCACGGCTGCCTTGGCCGCTGCTAAGCCTTTGCCGGATTTGATTGTTTCGCTCGGTTCGGCCGGCTCAGCCAAGCTGGAGCAGGGCACAGTGCACGAGATCAGCGCGGTCAGCTACCGCGACATGGATGCCAGCCCGTTGGGGTTTGACAAGGGCGTCACCCCGTTTCTCGATCAGCCTGCCACCATCCCTCTCACCCCGACGATTGAAGGCGTGCCAAAAGCGACACTTTCCACCGGGGCCAACATCGTTTCTGGCGAGGCGTATAAGTCCATCAATGCTGATTTGGTGGATATGGAGAGCTTTTCCATCGTGCGGGCCTGTCAGACCTTTGGGGTTGGGTTCTGCGGCCTACGCGGTGTATCCGACGGTGCTGAAGAGCTTCGCCACTATGGCGATTGGGCAGATTATCTGCACATCGTCGATGAGAAGCTCGCCGATGCGCTGGACCTGTTGAAGGCCCAGTTGGAGCGCCCAACCCATTGAGTCTGACAGACGCCTCGTTCTGGTCTGACCTGGTCGCGCCCGGCACGACAGCTGGGCACATCTCTTACGTGCTGCTTGTTCTCTCCATGGTCATGCGCACCATGCTGTGGCTGCGGATTATCGCGGTCGCCGCTGGCACGGCGTCTTTTCTCTATGGTTTCTTTTGGCTGAGTGACCCCGTCACAGTGGTGTGGGAGGCGATCTTTATTGCAACCAACCTCGTTCAATTGGCGATCATGGCCTATGAGCAACGCCACCGGGCACTCAACGACGACGAGAAGGTGCTGGTCGATACAATTATGCCCGGTGCAAACATGGCACAGATCCGCAAACTGCTGGCCCTTGGTTCAGTTAAGGAAGCGGCGCCAGAAACCGTGTTGTTTCGCCAGGGCGAAAAGCCTCAGGAGCTGATGATTTTAACGCGCGGCACTGTGCAGGTAGAGCGCGATGGCCAGGTAATTGGGGCGTGCGGAGAGGGAGATTTCCTCGGTGAAATCAGCTTTCAAAATGGCGGCCCTGCCACCGCAGACGTGGTTGTCACCAACCAAGCCCACTACACCGCCTTTGATGCAGAGATTTTGCGGGCTTTCTTGAAGCGTAACGCGGATATCGCAGGCGCCTTGCAAGCCAGCCTTAGCCGCAACGTGGCGGCAAAGCTTGATCGCACGAGCCATGCCGCCAGCGCAGGTTCGACGGGCGCCGCTGGATCATCGGCCTCGCCGCAAGCCTAAGCGCACTTGGAGCAGTTCTGGTGATCTCCGATTTACCTCCACGGCGCCAACCTTTCGTGCAGGGGCGTTTCCGGACGAAGAACCGGGTTTCCACTATTGCTGGAAATGCTTTAGCTGCCCGGCAGGTTTTCAGCATTACCGAACACGATGCGTGTGATGGTGCCAAGTTCTTCGCCATCACCATTCACATAACCGATCCTTCCAGGAGCGTAATTTAATGTCCAGTCGCCCGACGGCCCGTCTTGCCAGTCCACGTGATAGCCTTCGTCTGTAAAGCGCCAATCACCAGAAAAAGTAACGCCATCTGGTAGAACCATGTGCGCTTGCGTTGGACTTTCATAGTAGATCACCGCATCTTTGGGTGCGCCTATGTCGACGTAATGGGTGGCGCCAACCATGATGACGGCGAGTGTTGTTTGAGAAAGAATGTCCATGGGGAACTCCGGTTGGATTGATATTGTCAAGACAATTGACTATTTGTTTGTGACGGTTGGCCGAAAGAAAGTCAAGTATCTTGACTAAGAAAAATGCTTTGCCGCTCTTTGAGCATCTGGGTATCCGACTCCATCGGGCTTATGAGGCTTGGCTTCACGCCTTTGTGGAGGAGATGAACGCGGCAGGGCATGACTGGTTCACGCAGGGCAGGGCGACACTCATTGGGCACATTCCGCGCACCGGTTGCCGACAAGCCGATCTATTGGCCCGCACCGCATGGACCAAGCAGGCACTGCAACAAATGTTGGATGGTTTGGAGCGTCAGGACGTCGTGCGACGTCACGTTGATCCAAATGACAAACGTGGCCGCCTGGTGGAGTTGACGGACAAAGGTTGGGCGGCATTGGCTGATGCTGACCGCATCAAGCGCGACCTTTCTGCCAGATTTGAGCGTAAGCTCGGCGCTGAGGCTCTTGAGCAAATGGAAACGCTCTTGGACGCGATGGTGGCCGATGAAGAACGTCCTGAGTAAGTGCCTGATGCACAACACATGCACATGCCATGGATCGATCCAGGGCTTTGCGGTAGGCGATACGCCAACTTCTGTGCAGCCCGAAATGAATGGTGAAGTGTGACCACAATCTATGTCGATGCTGATGCTTGCCCGGTGAAAGCCGAAGTGGAGCGTGTGGCAACGCGGTTGGATGTCCCCGTGGTGCTGGTCTGCAATGGCGGCATACGACCGCCAAGCAATCCGTTGATCTCACTGCACGTTGTGGCCGAGGGACCAGACGTTGCCGACCAGTGGATTGCCGCGCAGTGTGGCCCGGGCGATGTGGTGATCACCGGCGACATTCCCCTTGCCGACCGGTGCGTGAAAGCAGGCGCCCATGTGCTGCAACATGACGGGCAAGAGTTGAACGCTGCCAACATCGGTCCAAGGCTGGCCACACGCGATTTAATGCAGGATATCCGCGCTGCTGATCCGTTCCATCAAGGCGGTGGTCGCGCTTTTTCCAAGGCAGACCGATCTCAGTTTCTGCAATCGCTCGACAAGGTGACAAGGCTTGCGATGCGCGGCGTGTAGGGCTTTTGGGCCCGCCAACAAAAGCGCATGCATCACCCTGGGTTCACTTGCCTTGGCCAGGTGTGCCGCTATCTGAGCCGCCGTGACCACACCCGACGACCTTCCGCCAGAGCATCTCAGTGAGATTGTCCAGATGGCGCTGTCCGATCATGTCAGCTTTGCCGACATCGAGCGTGAGTACGGTGTGGGTGAAAAGCGGTTGAAAACCTTGATGCGCAATACGCTGAAGACCGGCAGCTACAAAGCCTGGCGCAAGCGCGTGCGCCAATTTGGCGACAGACGCGCGCACTACAAGTAGCGCCAACAAGGCATGTTGTCCCCTTTCCTTTGTCATCTGGTCATGTCATCCCGCTGGTCATGACCGGTGATCAAATTGCTTTGTTCGCGCTGTTTGGCGTGCTGTTCGCTTTCCTTATTTGGGGCCGGGTTCGTTATGATTTGGTGGCCTTCACGGCGCTTCTGATCGCCGTTTTTGCCGGTTACGTCGCACCCAATGATGCTTTTGCTGGCTTTGGCCACCCAGCCGTTGTGATCATCGCCTTGGTGCTCATCGTCTCGCGCGGCCTGGTGAATTCCGGGGCGGTGGAACTGATCGCTCGGTTCGTTGTCGCCCCCGACCGAGCCTTACCAACCCACATTTCGATCATGGCGGTCGCCGGTGCAGCGCTTTCCGCCGTCATCAACAATGTCGCCGCGCTGGCGCTCTTGATGACCCTCGACATGGATGTCGCCCGCAAAGCCAAGCGCGCAGTGTCCCTGTCGCTGATGCCGCTTTCCTTCGCCACCATTCTCGGCGGCATGATCACACTGATCGGTACGCCGCCCAACATCGTGATTGCGCAATATCGGCAGGATGCGCTCGGCGAGGCATTTTCGATGTTCGACTTCACGCCGGTCGGGCTGGTCGTTTCAATCGTCGGCATCCTGTTCGTTGCGCTGATCGGTTGGCGATTGATTCCAACGCGCGACGGCGCCGGGTCGCTTGAGGGTGATGCCGGGCTCTATGTGGCTGAGGCCCGGGTGAAGGAAGAGTCCAAGATCATCGGACGGATGGTGCGCGATCTCTATCCCGACGCTGTCGAGAAGGACGTGCAAATTCTAGGCCTGGTGCGGCGCGGCAAACGTCTTCCGGGGTTTTCGCGCACGCAACACGTGCGCAAAGGCGACTATCTGGTGCTGGAGGGCGACCCGAAAGCCATCGAAGCGTTCATGGGGCAAGCTGGCCTGGATTTCGCCGGCTCCGAAAGGCATGGCGGCCTGCGCGGCAATAACTTGACGCTGATCGAGGCCATCGTGCCCGATGGCGCCCGCATCGCCAACCGCTCGGAAATGGAAGTGCGGCTTCTTTCGCGCCATGGTGTGACGCTGTTGGGTGTTTCGCGCGAGGGCAAACGCTTTCGTGACCGTGTGCGCCGCCTGACGATAAAGCCGGGCGATGTGCTGCTTTTGCTCGGACCCGATGACCGGATGGATCAGGTCGCATCCTGGCTTGGCGTCTATCCGATTGCGGACCGCAAAACCAATGTTATCCAACGTCGCAAGGCGTTTGCCGCCATTGCCGCCTTTGCCATTGCCATTGCCTTGGCAGTGATGGGCGTGACCACGCTATCCATCGGATTAAGCGCTTGCGTGGTGGCCTACATCGCCATGGGTCTTTTGGGCGGCGAGGATTTTTACGCCATGATCGAGTGGAAGGTGATCGTGCTGCTCGCCTCGCTGATCCCGCTGTCGGCAGCGTTGGAAGCGTCCGGTGGTACGCAGCTGATCGCTGACGCCATTGTTGGCGGCACCAATGGCTGGCCTGCCTGGTCGATTCTTATGGTGCTGATGGTGGTCACCATGACGCTCAGCGACTTTTTGAACAATGTCGCCACCGCGCTGATCGCCGCGCCGATTGGCGTGTCCGTCGCCCAATCCATCGGCGCCAACCCCGATCCGTTTTTGATGGGCGTGGCGGTGGCGGCCTCCTGCGCCTTCCTCACCCCGATCGGCCACAAGAACAACACCATCATCATGGGGCCAGGCGGCTATCAATTCGGCGACTATTGGCGCATGGGTCTGGCGCTGGAAGTCATCGTTATCGCGGTTGCGGTGCCGAGTATCCTTGTTTTTTGGCCACTCTAAGCAGCTTGGATCAATAGTAGCGAAGCTCCCGCACTTTGCCGCGGAACACCACATAGGCAAGAACGGTGTAGCCCGCGATCATTGGCAGAACGACGATGGTGCCGGCCAGGATGATCATCAAGCTTTCCGGTGCGCTGGCCGCCTCGTAGATCGTCAGCTGCTCCGGCACGACATAGGGGTAGAACGAGTAGGCGAGCCCCAAAAACGCCAGCGTGAACAGCAGCGTTCCGCCCGCAAAAGGCACATGGCGAAACCGGTCGGTGGGGTCTGGCAGTTGTCGCAATGCCCACAGCAGCAAACACGTCACCAGGAACGCAGTGATGGGCAAGGGGGCGAGCAGAATGATCTCTGGGACAGAGAACCATTTTTGGAATATCCGCTCCGACACAAACGGTGTTGCTGCTGAGATCATAACGAAGCCTGCAAGCAAGCCCCACAGGCTGCGCATCGCCCAGCGAACGGCTTTGGGCTGCAACTCATCCTCAGTTTTGATGATCAGCCAACAGGCGCCGATAAACGTATAACCCGCGGCCGTGCAAAGTGCCGTGAGCAGCGCGAAGGCCACGGTCAGGACCGACCATTCCAGGCCCATGATATAGAGCCCAAGCATAAACCCTTGAGAGAGGGATGTGACCAGGGAACCGGTGAAGAATGCCCAGTCCCAAAGATGCTGGTTGTGGGACGGTGCTTTGACGCGGAATTCAAAGGCCACACCGCGCAGAATGAGGCCAACCAACATGATCGCAACCGGGATGTAGAGCGCGGTCAATATGGTGCCGTGAGCGGCGGGAAACGCCACCAAAAGCAGGCCAATGGCCAGCACCAGCCAGGTTTCGTTGGCATCCCAGAACGGGCCAATGGAGGCGATCATACGATCACGTTCATCCACCGAAACCAATGGGGTCAGCATCCCGATGCCAAGGTCAAAGCCGTCAAGCACGACATAGACCAGGATCGACACACCCATCAGACCGGCAAAGACGACTGGAAGCCATGTGGCAGGATCGTTAAAAAGGTCAGACATCAGCTCACTCCGCCGGGATCATGGTCACCGCAGCACCGGACGTGGGTGTCATCGGTTTTTGTGGTTCACCGCGCGCCGCTTTGCGGGCGAGGTAAAAGAGTACAGAGACATAGGCGAGCGTCAGGCCGACATAGATCGCCAGGTACACAAGCAGCGTGGAAAGAACCATCGGTGCTGGCACGTCTGCAACGGCCTCATAGGTTCGCAGCACCCCGTTCACCAACCATGGCTGGCGGCCGATCTCCGTCGTATACCAACCCGCCAGCGTTGCCAGCCAGCCGGAGAAGGTCATTGCAACAAAGGCACGCAACATCCACGGGTTGGGATTTTCCAAACCTCGTCGCCAGATGATGCCAGCGGTGACCCAGGAGAGCGCAAGCATGGCAAGACCGGTGCCAACCATGATGCGGAACGACCAAAACACAGCGTTCACCGGTGGGTGCATTGGTGTACCATCCTCAGCCACGAAATCGTTGAGGCCGGGAACGACGCCGTCCGCATGGTGCTTAAGGATAAGGCTGGCCCCATTGGGAATGCCGATTTCAAACCGGTTCTCTCGCGCTTCTTCGTCCGGCAGCGCAAACAGGAGCAGTGGAACATTGCCGCGCGTCTCCCAGTTGCCTTCCATAGCGGCCACCTTGGCAGGCTGATGCTCAAGCGTGTTCAACCCGTGGAAATCACCGGCCACGATTTGCAGCGGAATGAGCATGGCAGCCAGGAAAACACCGGTTTTGAAGGTAAGCTTCGCCGAGCCAGTCTTATCGCCGCAGAGCATGCGGAAGGCCGACAGACCGGCAATCACGAACGCAACCGTCAGGCCGCTGGCAAGCAGCATGTGCACCAACCGATAAGGCATCGAAGGGTTGAAGATAATGGCAAACCAGTCGGTGGCATGGGCCACGCCGTCGATCATTTCATAGCCAGCAGGCGTGTGCATCCAGGAGTTCAACACCAGGATCCAGAACGCGCTCATCGTTGTGCCGAACGCCACCAGGAACGTCGCCAGCGTGTGCACCCAATTGGGCACGCGCGAGAAGCCGAACAGCATGATACCCAGGAACACAGCCTCCAGGAAAAATGCGGTGAGAATCTCATAGGCAAGCAAAGGCCCGGCGATGTTGCCAACCGCTTCCATGAAGCCTGGCCAGTTGGTGCCAAACTGAAAGCTCATCGTGATGCCAGAGACAACACCCAGCGCGAAGGTGAGGGCAAACACTTTGACGAAGAAGCGATAGCCATCCATCCAGCGATCATCGCCGGTGGCATTAAAGCGCAGCTTGAAGAACAAAAGCACCCAACCCAATGCGATGGTGATGGTGGGAAACAGGATGTGGAAGGAGATGTTGGCGCCAAACTGAATGCGCGAGAGAATGAGAGTGTCCATCATGACTGGAGCTCCTTTGGCGCGCGTTTGAACGGCACAATGGTTTCAGCTTTGGCGGCGAACTTTTGCAGTTTCGAGCCCAGAGCCAGCAGCTGAACAAGCCGCTCGGTTTCTAGGCGGTTCATATCGTCATGCCAGCCTGTCAGTAGCTCAATCAATTCGCGCAGGTCGCTGATTTTGGAGTGTGCATGCACATCGCTTTCATTGCTTGGCGTCTGCATCTCAAGCTCACGCAGTTTGGTGAGCGTGGGGTCGATTTCACGCTTTTTGCGCTCAGCCACCAGCGTGCGAACGATTTCCCAAAGGTCATCGGGCGCGGAGAAATAGTCGCGCCGATCATCGGGGATGTGCTTCAGGCGCACCAAGTTCCAGGCTTGAAGCTCTTTCAAGCCCATCGAAACATTGGACCGGGAAAAGCCAAGCTTCTCGACAATCTGTTCAGCGTTCAGTGGCTGATCAGACAAGAACAGCAGCGCGTAAATCTGCCCAACTGTTCGGTTGATGCCCCAACGCGACCCCATCTCTCCAAAATGGAGAACGAACTCCTGCTCCAAGGATGATAGCTGCATGTTTGTGAATTCTCGCATTTCAGTTATTTCTGAAATTACCTACGCGCGACGAAGCAATTGGACTACGGCCAGACCTGCGGTGAGGCGTCGCAGATGCATCTGCGCTGATCCAAAACCCGCGGGCGACGGTAGCAGAAGAAGCTTTGCGACTTAGGCGCGCACTCCTCCACCGCTATTTGCCAGGCAGGATTGATCGCAGCGCAGCGCGGCTCTAAAGCTTGGCCATGCCAAACACGCCCCCCCCAAAGCCCGATCACGCCACCGTTCTCATCATTGATTTCGGCAGTCAGGTCACCCAGCTCATCGCCCGCCGTATTCGCGAGGCCGGCGTCTATTCTGAGATCGTGCCGTTTCAGTCCGCTGATACTGCCATCGACCGGTTGAATCCGGTCGCGGTCATCCTGTCAGGTGGGCCAGCCTCCACCAGTGATATTGGCAGCCCGCGCGCACCCCAGCGTGTGTTTGATCTCGGCGTGCCGGTGCTTGGCATCTGCTACGGTCAGATGTCCATGTGCATCCAAAATGGCGGCAAGGCTGAAGGGTCAGACCATCGCGAGTTTGGCCGAGCTTTCGTGGAGGTGCACAAAGCCTCGCCGCTTTTTGAAGGCGTTTGGGATGTCGGCACCCGCCACGAGGTTTGGATGAGCCATGGCGACCGGGTCATTGATCTGCCGGATGGTTTTGAGGTGCTGGCAACCTCGCCGGGTGCGCCCTTTGCGGCCTATGCCGACGAGGCGCGCAAGTTCTACGGCGTCATGTTCCACCCAGAGGTGGTGCACACGCCCGACGGGGCAAAACTTCTTTCCAATTTCGTGCACACGATCGCGGGCATTGAGGGCGATTGGTCAATGGGGGCCTTCCGCGAGGAAGCCATCCGCCGCATCCGCGAGCAGGTGGGTGACAAAAAGGTGATCTGCGGTCTGTCCGGCGGCGTCGACTCCTCAGTTGCCGCTGTGTTGATTCACGAGGCAATTGGCGATCAACTCACCTGTATCTTTGTCGATCATGGCTTGATGCGGCAGAACGAGGCTGACGAAGTTGTCGGCATGTTCCGCGGCCAATACAATATTCCGCTTGTGCATGTGGATGCTGCTGATCTTTTCATTGGCGAGCTAGAAGGTGTTTCGGATCCTGAAACCAAGCGTAAGATCATCGGGCGTCTGTTTATCGAGACCTTTGAGGCCGAAGCCAAGAAGCTAGGTGGAGCCGACTTCCTGGCCCAGGGCACACTTTACCCCGACGTGATTGAGAGCGTGTCCTTCACCGGCGGGCCCTCAGTCACCATCAAAAGCCACCACAATGTTGGCGGTCTGCCCGAGCGCATGAACATGCAGTTGGTCGAGCCGCTGCGTGAGCTGTTCAAGGATGAAGTGCGCAAGCTTGGCCGAGAATTGGGCCTGCCGGAAAGCTTTGTCGGTCGTCATCCTTTCCCTGGGCCAGGCCTTGCTATCCGCTGTCCTGGCGGCATCACCCGTGAAAAGCTGGAAATCCTGCGCAAGGCCGATGCGATCTATCTCGATGAGATCCGCAATGCCGGGCTCTATGATGCGATCTGGCAGGCCTTCGCGGTGTTGCTACCAGTGCAAACCGTGGGTGTAATGGGCGATGGCCGCACCTATGATTTTGTGCTGGCGCTACGCGCGGTCACGTCCGTTGATGGTATGACGGCGGACTTTTATCACTATGACATGCAGTTCCTGGCCAATGCCGCAACGCGCATCATCAACGAGGTCAAGGGCGTCAACCGCGTGGTCTATGATGTGACCAGCAAACCCCCAGGCACAATCGAGTGGGAGTAAGTTATGAGGCGGATTGTCGAGGGGTGCTATGCGCGACTGAAAGGGATTGAGGCATCGATTGCAAGCAGGAGTTACAATGTGGTCGATCGGGTGCATCACGACGACTACAATGAGGTTCTTAAAAATCTTAGGACTTCGTTGGATGACGAGTTTACTGGATTTGATCTTCCTAACAACTGGGAATGGGATGATACCGATGGTCGGCAAGAGCCACTCAGGGCCAAACTCTTCCAACTTCTCCGCTACTTAGAAGCCGTGCACAAAGCCAGTGATCGTATCGTAGAGATCGGGAGTCTTTTCAACTTATTGAGGGATGAGCAACTTCGCTCTCGCTGTTCTGATTTGCTGTCTGCGACTGACCATTTTGATCGGGTGGTCAATCAGGCAACGCAGATTTTGGAAGATCGCATGAAGTGCATAGTTCCAGAATTCTCTGGCCTGACTGGTGCTCCCTTAGTAGGGCAGGCGATCAAGAAGGATCCAGCACAGTCTCGTATTGTTTTCTCGACCGATGCCGCCATTCAGGAAGGAAGCCGCGCACTATTTTTTGGCGCTATTTCGGTCTTTAGAAACTCGACCCATCACGGGTTTGTTGAAAGCATGACGCGCGAACAGGCCCTGCAAATCTGCGCATTCATCGACAATCTTCTTTCAATGCTGAGCGATGCAACCGTTCAATTGCCTGAGTAGTGCAGACTACCTGTGCTGTAAGATTGTCGATCGCGGAGCGCCAGCTACTGCGATTCACGTCCGAGATATCGTGAAGCAAATCTACGGCTTTGCCCGCGCGACGGCGGTGACACCCTGCACGAAATCGAAGACGCTCTCGGGCGGGCGGCCTTCTTCAACCAACACTGTCTCGACGATCTTGCCTGGCTGTGCCATCGACTGCAGAAACCTCATCGCATTTCCTGATGAGGCTAATTTCGACCGCATTGATAAAGTTGCAGCGGCGATAAAACCGGTTGGTCCCTATACGCCAGCAACGTCAGGCCCTGCACTGATTGAAGTCACGCGAGACAATTTTCAATAGGCATAGAGCGGTACACGACATTACCGGAAACTGACTGCTGGCACACATCCCATGCCGAAGTTCGACACATCTTTGAGCCAAGCAATTCAAAGTTCGATTCGCCCGCTGATCAGCCTCCAGCAGTTGATTCGCACCCGCCCAACACGTGTATCAGCCACCTCATTAAGAAATTTTTCGCCATGGCGTAATGTGCTGGGAAGGCCCCCACGTGCCAACCATCTTGCAGACGATAGAGCCAAGTCACATTAAGCCAAATCTTTGGCGTCGTAGCGTCAATTATAAGCCGGCTGACAATAACCATCTGGCGTACAGCCCATGCGAACGTGGCCTACGTTCCCGTGAGCGCCCCCCGCACACCTGTATGTACAACCACGTAACCAGCGCACGCTTAAGTGTTCTTTAAGCCTATGAGCGCCTTCTGGTGGCAATATTTGGGATTGCATCTTTTGGGGGAAATTATGAAACTTTCAATCCAACACCGATTGTTTATCGGTTTTGGCGCCGTGCTCGCATTGGCAGCATGTCTCGCCGGGTTCAGCTATTTGAACAGCCAGACTTCTAACGACTCTTTTCTTGAATACCGCACCAACGGTCGAGCCTCAGTAGGCTTTGCGGAAATGGCCCTGCAGATCACAACGGCTCGCCTGGCGGTCATGAAGTTCCGTTCAGTCGATGATCCACAAACGCTCTCCACCGTGCAGGAGGCAATGACGAAACTCGATGAGACCGGTCAATATCTTCTCGATGTCGGTGTGACCCAAGAGCAAGCCGCGATTGTTAGCCAGCTGCAAGCTGATGCTGCACAGTACACGTCTTCTTTTGAACAGGCGATCGCGCTGCAGCAGCAGCGCCATGAGGAATTCAATACCAATCTTTCGCCTGCGGGCATCGCAATTCGGCAAAACCTGACAGACGTTATGGAAAGTGCCTATCGCGATCAGGATCCCGATGCTGCCTTCTACACTGGCCGCGCTCAGCAAAGCCTCATGCTTGGCCGTTTCTACGTTCAAGAATTTTTGCTTTCCAACCGCGAAGAAGCGCGTGAGCGTGCCAACCAAGAAATCGCCGCAACACGCGAACAGTTGGGCGATGTTCTTCGGGAACTGCAAAACCCGCGTCGCCGGGCGCTGATCCAAGAAGCACAAGCAGGTTTGGATGCCTATGAAGCATCCTTTGCCCGGATCGCTGACATCATTCAGTCTCGCAATGCGGTCTATTCGCAGTTGGATGTTATTGGTCCGCGCGTCAATAACGCTGCAGTCTCCGCTGAGTATGCGCAGGTTGCGATCCAAGATGAATTGGGTCCAGTGCTGACCCATCGCTTCGAGCGTAATATGACAGTCACGGCGATTGTTGGTATTGTCATCTTGCTTATCGGCGCCACAGTCGCAATCTTCCTGTCGCGCAGCCTATCGAACGCCATTGCATCCATGACATCTGCAATGCGTGGTTTGGCTGACAATGATCTTGAGGTGGAAATCCCAGGTCGCGAACGTACCGACGAACTTGGCGAAATGGCAGCAGCTGTTCAGGTCTTTAAAGACAATATGATCGAGGGCCGCGATCTGCGGGCCGCACAGTCTGAAGATCAGAAAGCCAAGGCGCAGCGTCAGCAGATTGTGGATGAAGCGATCAAGCGTTTCGAACAGTCTGCAACCGAGTCGATCACCAAGGTCACGCGGTCATCTGAAGAGATGCAGCGGTCGGCGCAATCGCTTACCGCCATCGCCGAGGAAACGACCAACAAGTCGACCACCGTTGCAAGCTCGTCAGAAGAAGCAACATCCAACGTGCAGACTGTTGCCAGTGCTGCTGAGGAACTCTCAGCGTCCATTGGCGAGATCAGCAGGCAGGTGAATGAGTCGGCCAGCATGTCTCGTGAGGCCGTGGAACAGGCCGACGCGACAGGCAATCAAGTCAACTCGCTCGTCCAAGCTGCACAGAAGATTGGCGAAGTAGTCAGTCTTATCCAGGATATCGCCGAGCAGACAAACCTGCTTGCGCTCAACGCGACGATTGAAGCCGCGCGCGCTGGTGATGCTGGACGTGGGTTTGCCGTCGTTGCCTCTGAAGTGAAGGGACTTGCCGAGCAGACCGGTCGTGCGACCGATCAGATCGCTGGCCTGATCACGGATATTCAATCGTCCACCGAAGCATCGGTGACCTCGATTGAGGCGATATCTGAGAAGATCAAGGCTATGGATTCCATTGCCTCGGCCATCGCCGCGTCGGTGGAAGAGCAGGGCACGGCAACGCAGGAGATCGCCTCCAACGTTCAACAAGCTGCAATGGGCACGCAAAATGTGTCGTCCAACATTGCCGGCGTGAACGAAGCCACTCAGCAGACCGGTGCTGCCGCCGCACAGGTTCTCAGTGGTTCGACCGCTCTGTCCGAAGAGGCAAACGGCTTGCGCAAGAATATCGACATGTTCTTGGAGACCATTCGGGCCGCCTAGTCGTCCGAATGCTCTTCAGCAGCTAACTGAACCGGCGCCGCATCCCATGCGGCGCCGGTTTGCGTTTACCGGCACACGCTGGGCCCCTAGCGCCTTGCCCCTCGCCATCGGCGACTTGATCTGCTAGCAGGCGGCAACGCATTGCGTTGATCCCCCCACCAGATGACGGCATTCTCAATCGCCGGTCAGGACCCTTATGCTTTCCCTCAACACGCTGCGGCGCGAGTGGTTGTCCAACCCGCGCGGCGATATTCTTGCAGGCATTGTCGTTGCCCTTGCATTGATCCCCGAAGCCATTGGCTTTTCCATCATCGCTGGCGTCGATCCGAAAGTAGGCCTTTATGCCTCCTTTTCGATCGCCGTCATCTGCGCGCTAACAGGTGGACGTCCTGGCATGATTTCGGCGGCGACCGCCGCCATTGCCGTACTTGTGGTGCCATTGGTCCGTGATCATGGCGTTGAGTATTTATTCGCCGCCACGATCCTGATGGGCATTTTGCAGGTGATTGCAGGTTTCCTGCGGCTTGATCTGTTGATGCAGTTTGTCTCGCGCTCAGTGGTCACCGGCTTTGTGAATGCGCTGGCGATCCTCATCTTCATCGCCCAGATACCCCAGCTGGTGGACGTCACATGGCTTACCTACCCGATGGTCGCCGGTGGCTTGGCGATCATCTATCTCTTCCCTTATCTCACCAAAGCCATTCCCTCTCCGCTGGTCGCGATCGTGGTGCTCACAGCCCTCGCGCTGGCACTTGGTTGGGAGGTGAACACAGTGGGCGACATGGGCCAATTGCCCGATGCGTTCCCTCATTTCTTCATTCCCAACGTGCCGTTCACATGGGAAACGCTGCAGATCATCTTCCCGTTTTCGTTGACCATGGCGATTGTCGGCCTTCTTGAGTCGATGATGACCGCCCAGATCGTCGATGATCTGACCGACACACCATCCAACAAGGCGCAGGAATCCAAAGGCCAAGGCCTGGCCAATTTCGTCACTGGCTTTTTCGGCGGCATGGGTGGCTGTGCGATGATCGGCCAATCAGTTATCAATGTGAAATCCGGTGGCTCGACACGCCTCTCCACCTTTGTTGCCGGCACGTTTTTGCTGTTCCTCATCGTGGTGCTTGGCCCGTTTGTCAGCCAGATTCCAATGCCGTCGCTTGTGGCAGTCATGATCATGGTCTCCATCGGCACATTTTCCTGGAAATCGATCCGCGACCTGCGCACCCACCCTTGGCAGTCCTCTGTCGTGATGGTTGTGACGGTGGTGGTTGTGGTCTGGACCCACGATCTGGCGCAAGGCGTGGCCGCCGGTGTGATCCTTTCAGGCCTCTTCTTTGCGTCCAAAGTCCGTGGCCTCTTCAATGTGGACTCCACGCTCTCCGGCGATGGTCGCACGCGCACCTACAATGTGTCCGGAGAGGTGTTCTTTGCTTCCACCGAGCGATTTGCCGATGCCTTTGATTTCAAAGAGGTGCTTGATCGCGTGGTGATCGATGTTTCCAAAGCCCATTTTTGGGACATTTCTGCCGTTGGCATTTTGGACAAAGCGATTTTGAAGTTCCGCCGCGAAGGTGCCAGCGTCGATGTGATCGGTCTCAATGAAAAGAGCGCGATGATGGTCCAACGCTTTGGTGAGCACGACAAAGATGGCGCGGATGCCGCGTCCCCCGGTCACTAGGGCTCTGGCCCTGGCCACCGGCACGAAGGAAACGATTTATGAAACGCATTCTCGCCTGCATCGACAATTCGCAATACGCCGCACGGGTGTGTGACTACACCGCCTGGGCAGCCAAGCGGCTGGATGCCAGTGTTGAACTTCTTAACGTCATTCAGCGCAGCAATGCCGCGGCCTCGCGCAAGGATCTTTCCGGTGCGATTGGCCTGGGCGTTAAGTCCTCGCTGCTGGAAGAGCTGACACGCCTCGATGAGGCCGAAGGCAAACTGGCCATCGAGAAGGGTCGTATTCTGCTCGATAGCGCGCAAGACCATGTGAAAAACCTTGGCGTTGACAATGTGATCCTTACCCACCGCCATGGCGGGATTGTCGAGACGGTCGCTGAGCGCGAGGTTGACGTTGACCTCATTGTCATGGGCAAGCGTGGCGGGTCTCATGAGTTTGCCAAAGGCCATATTGGCTCGAAGGTAGAGCGCGTTATCCGCGCCAGCAAAAAACCAGTGCTCGTTGCCTCCAGCCGAGGCGTTGAGCTGTCACAGACCAACCCGGCAAAAGTCATTGTTGCCTATGATGGCGGCGCGGCATCGTCTGCGGCGTTGGCTTTTGCGGCGGAATCTGCGCTGTTCACCGGCATTGCTCTGGAAGTGGTCATCGCTGGGGCCAATGATTCTCGCCATCAAAAGCTGGTCGATAGCGCCAAGCAGGTTCTTACCGATCAAAGCCGCGATGGCGAGGTGGTGTTGAAAGACGGCGCACCTGAAGCGGTGATCGGCGAAACAATGAAAGCCAATCCAGAGGGTTTCTTGGTTATGGGGGCATACGGCCATTCACCGCTGCGCACGCTGATTGTGGGATCCACCACAACGGCCATGATCCGCACCATTCATGCACCGGTTTTGCTCATCAGGCCGTAAGCGGTTGTTCGGTATGAACAGAGCGTCGGCGAGGTAAACAGGCCGTAAGCGGTTGTTCGGTAGGAACAGAGTGTCGGCCAAGATAAGCATATGCGAATAGCGGTTGGCCCCCAATCCAAAACGTCGGCAGAATAAGAGCGCTTAGCTCTCGCGGGCGCCTTGGCAGGCGATGCACAGGCTTACAGTGGGGTCAGCTTCTAGGCGCTTGGGCGCAATAGGTTCATCGCAATCGATGCAATAGCCGTAGTCACCATCATCAAGACGGCGTATGGCGGCATCAATTTTCACGATCTGCGCCTTGCGTGCACGTTCGGTCGCTGCTGCCATATTCTGCCCGACCATCGCATCCATCCGCGACAGGCGTCCCACCGATTGTTGGTCAAGCGTCACGGGTGCACGATCATCAGCCGTGGCTTCGCTCTCGGCAAGCACGCTTTCACGCAGAGCCGTCAGCCGTGCGCGAACATCCATTTTACTGGGTGATTTGAATGCGCGTACGGTGCGGTCCGTAATCCTGCACCAGGGCAAACAGAGCGCGTGCATTGTCTGGGTGCAGGCGGATGCATCCATGTGAGGCGCGGCTGCCAAGGCGCCCAATAGCGCTGGTCGCGTGGAAAGCGTAGCCACCCTGGAAAAAGATCGCATGGGGCATCGGCGCATTTTCGTAAGTGCGCGAGCGCCACATGGTGTGCATGCGCAAGGGACGCCATGTGCCGGTCGGCGTTGAGTAGCCCTGACGACCGCTGGAAATGTTCCATTCGTGCAGCACCTCGCCATCCACGATGACCTGCATGCGCTGTTCAGACAGATCGACCTTTGCAATGACCGATGCCTGGGCTTGCGGCAGCCCCATAAGCGACACCACGCCAAAGGCCATAACCGTCATCAAAACACGAGAGAACATCACACCAATCTCCACAATAGCTGCACGCCAAACTCTTGCTGCCCCTGAAACATAATGCAACACAAGCGTGGACGTTGGGTAAACCCGATCTGCATTTGTCGGGCAGTGCTCTCCATCACAAAGGCGCTGATTGATGCGCCCGGGCAACAGAATAAGAGATTGGGGATAGGCGTGATCGCGTTTTTCGGCGGATTGATCATCTTTTTGGGTATTCATTCAGTGCGCATATTTGCCCCGCAGCAACGAGGCCGATTCATCGCCTCTTATGGCGAAGGCGCTTGGAAGGGCGTCTACACGCTGGTTTCCCTGATATCATTCATTGCCATGATCTACGGGTACCAGGCCGCCAAAGCAGGCTTGGGTTTTGTCTGGGCACCACCGGTTTGGACGCGGCATATCGCCATTGTGCTGATGCTACCAGCGCTGATTTTTTTGGTCGCAGCCTATGTTCCGTCGAAGCTGAAGGCCAAGCTGAAGCACCCGATGCTGGTTTCCATAAAAATCTGGGCCTTAGCGCATCTGCTTGCCAATGGGCTGGGCGTGCACCTGGTGTTGTTTGGGTCGTTTCTGGTCTGGGCGGTGGTGGACCGTATTGCTGTCAAACGCCGCGGTGAGCATGATCCTGTGGCCCCATCAGGCTGGACCGGCGACATCATCGCCGTCGTTGTCGGCACGGTTGCTTGGGTCGTCTTGCTGCTTTGGGGCCATCAATGGCTGTTCGGCGTCGCTCCAATCGGTTAAGAGCCTGCGATCCCGTTTTCTAAACCGAGCTTCCCCGATGTCTGTTCAGTCTGCCAAACGCCGCATCACGGCGGTTGATATCGCCAAGCGCAAAAATGGCGATCCCGTGGTCGCGCTCACCGCCTACCACGCCCATACCGCCTCGATTCTCGATGACCATGTCGATTTCATCCTCGTCGGCGATTCGCTGGGCATGGTCATGCACGGCATGGAATCCACGGTGCCCGTCACGCTCGACATGATGATTGTGCAGGGCCGTGCGGTGATGCGTGGATCGCAACGCGCCTTGGTTGTCGTCGATATGCCCTTTGGATCGTATGAAGCTTCCAAAGAAGAAGCATTTCATTCCGCCGCCCGCGTTATGAAGGAAACAGGTGCGGGCGCCATTAAGATGGAAGGCGGCGAGCACATGGCCGAAACGGTCGAGTTTCTGGTCCGCCGTGGCATTCCAGTAATGGGACATATTGGACTGACGCCACAAGCCATCAACACCATGGGTGGCTTCCGCGTTCAGGGCAAATCAGAGGAAAACCAGGCCCAGACCGAGCGCGATGCCTGGGCAATTTCCAACGCTGGGGCGTTTGCCATGGTGATTGAGGGCACGGTGGAGCCGGTTGCCCGCAAGATCACCGAAGACATTCCCACCGTTACCATCGGGATCGGTGCATCCCCGGCTTGCGACGGGCAAATTCTGGTGCTTGAGGATATGCTCGGTCTCAATGATTGGACGCCGAAATTCGTGCAGAAGTTCGGTTCGATCCGTGAACACATTGAAGAGGCTGTGACCAATTACGCCGATGCCGTGCGTGATCGATCTTTTCCTGGGCCTGACCATGTTTATGCCCGAAAGCAGAAATAGCCGCCTTGCAGCACGCATTGGCGCGTAAACCTTGCGCGCAATTGAGTGTCATTGTGTGGCCCGCAGCCGATTGCAGCGACAACGAACAAACACTATGGTCCGCCGCACACCGTGGGGCACGATGAGCAAAGGCCCAAATAGGCATTCATGACCGATATTTTCAGTGAAATTGAAGAAGACATCCGTAAAGACCGCGCCAAGCGGATCTGGGATCGTTTTGGCAAATATGTGATTGGTGGGGCCATTGTTCTGGTGCTTGGCGTTGCCGCTTGGCGGGGCTACGAGGCGTATACCACCTCGCAGGCAGCCGCAGCAGGCGACAGTTTCCTCGATGCCATCGCTTTGGTTGAAGAAAACCCACAAGAGGGCATCGCCGCATTTGATGCCATTGCAGCCGATGGACCGGGCGGTTACGCCGCCTTGGCGCGCTTCCGCTCGGCAAGCACCTTGGCGCAGCAAGATGATTATGATGGCGCCATCGCCAGTTTCCAGGCGCTGGTGGATGATGCCAGCATCGACCCCTTGGTGCGTGATGTCGCGCGTATTCGCCTTGGCTATCTTCTGCTTGATCATGGTGCCGCTGCCGACATCGAAGGCCTATTGTTGCCCTTGTCGGAAGCGACCAACCCGTTCTCCTTTTCGGCGCGAGAGATTCGCGCCTTTGCCGCCATGAAGGCTGGCAATCGTGAGCAAGCGCTCGCGCTTTTCTTGGAATTGGTTGGTGATTTCGCCAGCCCCGAACCTGTGCGCTCTCGCGCCCGTGTTGCGCTTGACGTGCTGGCCAGCGATGGCACCAGCGCTTCCAGCAGCTAACGAGGATTTAGTTTTATGCGTTCACTCCTCAAACCATTGACCCTGGCTTTCTGTGTTGGACCTCTGCTTGCCGGGTGCGCCAGCAGCGTTGGCGATACGCTGGACAATTTGAACCCGTTCAGCCGGGAAGATCCACCGATTCCCGGTGAGCGTCGCGCGGTTGGCAGCGCTGCTGATCCGGTACTCGCGGTCACCAACACAACGGTTTCCATTCCTGGTGCCTCTGGCGCCATCGACTGGCCGCAGCCCGGCGGCAACGCCGCCAACAATCCTGGGCATGTGTCGCTGTCAGGTGCCCAAACCTGGAGCGCGCAAGCTGGCGTGGTTTCCGGCAACCGCCGCGTGCGCATGGCTGCTTTGCCGGTCGTGGCTGGTGGACGCGCCTATGTGTATGATCCCAACGGCAATGTGACGGCTGTTGCGATTTCTGGTGGTAGCCAAAGCTGGCGCCGTGATCTGCGCCCTGAAGACGAAGACGGCCAAGTTGGCGCCGGCGGTGTCGCCCTTGGCGGTGGTCGCGTGTTTGCCGCCACAGGCTTTGGCCAACTGTTTGCGCTGGATGCAGGGTCCGGTCAGACCGCTTGGGCCATTGATCTGGACACACCTGCGCTTTCCGCTCCAACATTTTCCGGTGACCAGGTCTATGTGATCACCCAGTCCAACACCGTTTTGGCTCTCTCAGCCACCGATGGCACGGAGCGCTGGCGTTTCCGCGGCGTTCCGGCAACCGCTGGTTTGCTTGGTTCGGGCACGCCCGCCGTCTCCGGCAACACGGTCATTGTGCCTTACTCGTCCGGTGAGATTGTTGCCTTGAATGCAGCCGATGGCGAGCCACGCTGGGCTGATGCTGTGGTCACCGGGGCACGCTATCAGGCGCTGTCGGGTCTGCGTGATCTGGTTGCAAGCCCTGTGATCGCCGGCGGCTCCGTCATCGCCACCGGCGTAGGCGGGCGCACCATTTCGGTGGGTCTGGACTCCGGCAACCGCCAGTGGGAAACCAATGTCGGCTCCGTCCATACACCCATTGTCGCTGGCGATGTTGTCTTCCTGGTTGATTTGGAGGGCCGCCTTATGGCGCTTTCCCGTTCTACCGGCGACATTCTGTGGGCGACACGCCTGCCTGGTGGCACCGGTGAAGGCCAAGAAAAGTGGGCCGGCCCTGCGCTGGCCGACAACGTGCTTTTCCTGGCATCCAGCGAAGGCAATGTGCTGCGGGTGAACCCTTCCAATGGTGAAGTGCTTGGCACAACCTCGACAGGTGAAGACATCTTCCTGAGGCCCATCGCGGCGGGCGGTCGTCTGCTGGCGCTGGCTGCTGATGGCACCTTGCTAAGCTTGAACTGACGCCAATCATGAGCACCGCCCTTCCTGCCCCGCCAGTTGTTGCGATTGTCGGGCGGCCCAATGTTGGCAAATCAACGCTGTTCAATCGGCTGGTTGGCAAGCGCTTGGCGCTGGTGGACGACACGCCTGGGGTGACACGCGACCGCCGTGAGGGCGATGCCAAGCTGGGCGATTTGTCGTTCACGCTGGTCGACACCGCTGGGCTTGAAGAAGCCGACGCCAGCTCACTGCAAGGCCGTATGCGCGTGCAAACCGAACGCGCGATCGAAGAGGCTGATGTTTGCCTTTTCGTGATTGATGCGCGCGCTGGTCTCACCCCAACCGATGCAGAGTTCGCAAACCTCATGCGCCGCTTTGGTGACAAGACTGTGCTCGTTGCTAACAAGGTGGAAGGTCGCAAGGGCATGGATGGCCTCTATGAGGCGTTTGAGCTCGGCCTAGGCGAACCGGTGGCGATCTCCGCAGAGCACAACGAGGGCATGGCCGATCTGTTCCAAGCATTGGATGGGCATTTCACTCGCCTTGCTGAGAACGCAGCAAGCACGCCGCAATCGGCCACAGCCGACATCCTTGAGCCCGAATGGGACGAAGAGGATGAAGATGCGCCCGATATTATCGAAGCAGCGCCGCGCACCCATCCTTTGAGAGTGGCAATTGTCGGTCGCCCAAACGCCGGCAAATCCACGCTGGTGAACAATTTGCTTGGCGACGAGCGCCTGCTGACTGGCCCAGAAGCAGGCATCACCCGCGATACCATTTCAGTGGATTGGGTGTTTCAGGATCGCCCGTTCAAGCTGTTTGATACCGCTGGCATGCGCAAAAAAGCGCGCGTGCAGGAGAAGCTGGAAAAGCTCTCAGTGGCCGATGCGCTGCACGCTATCCAGTTCGCCGAATGCGTCGTTATCCTGATGGATGCTGAGCACCCATTTGAAAAACAGGACCTTCAGATCGCCGATCTCGTCGCCCGTGAAGGTAGGGCGCTGGTCTTCGGCCTCAACAAATGGGACTTGGTGAAACATAAGGACTCGTTCCTCAAAGAGTGTGAGGAAGAGCTGGCCCGCTTGCTGCCGCAGGTGCGTGGCGCGCCGCTGGTGCCGCTTTCTGGCCTGACCGGCAAGGGCACCGAAGCCTTGATGCACGCGGTGCTGAAAATGGATGATGTGTGGAACCGTCGTGTTTCCACTGCCGCGCTCAACCGGTGGCTCTCCGCCGCGCTTCAGCAGCATCCGCCGCCCGCCGTTTCGGGGCGACGGTTGAAGTTGCGTTACATGACGCAGGCCAAAGCCCGTCCGCCGACCTTTGCGGTGTTTTGCTCGCGCCCTGATGCACTGCCAGGCAGCTACACGCGTTATTTGGTGAACGGTCTGCGTGAGACGTTTGACCTGCCGGGTGTGCCGCTACGCGTGCTGATGCGCAAGGGCAACAACCCCTATGAGGCGAAAGCCAAAAAGCGTAAAATTAGCTAGCGTCGAACTTAACTAGCGAGCGCCTTGGTGGAGCAGACCTGTCTCTGCGTAGTGTGGGCTGGTGAGCTCCATTACTGGCGCAATGACGTCCTCTGGCATGGGCAGAGCAGCCTGGTTCTCGCCTGGCACTGCTTTGCCGCGAAGCGCGGTGCGTACCGGGCCGGGGTTAAACAGGTTCACCCTAACCGACGTGTTGATCATTTCAGCCGCATAGGTGCGCACCATAGATTCCAGCGCTGCTTTGCTTGCCGCATAGCCACCCCAGAACGGCTTGGATGCCTGCCCAGCCTCGCAGGTTAGAAACACCGCGCGTCCCGCCTCGGACTGACGCAACAGAGGATCCATGGAGCGGATCAGGCGGTAATTGGCCGTCACGTTGACAGCCATCAGCGTCTCAAAATCCTTTGGCTTCAAATGTCCCAACGGTGTGATGACGCCGAGAACAGCCGCGTTTCCAATCAGCACATCAACCCGGCCAAAGCGTTCGTACAGCGCAAGGCCCATGCGGTCGATGGCGTCATGATCTTTCAAATCCAACGGCACCAGCGTTGTCGAGCCACCAGAGGCTCTGATCACGTCATCCAGCTCTTCCAGTCCGCCGGTGGTGCGCGCCACCGCAACAACATGAGCGCCGGTCGCACCAAACGCTTTGGCGATGGCGTATCCGATCCCGCGCGAGGCGCCGGTGACCACAACAACACGAGCGTCGGATGAGCCGGGCTGGATCACCGGCTGAGTATCATCATTGGCAGGTTGGTTCATGAAAGGTCCAGGTATCAGTCAGCTTCGACAAGCCGCAGGCGGTTTGCGGTCTTTTCTGTGCGGTCGGTGAGGGGGGTCGGATAGTCCCCAGTAAAACAGGCATCGCAAAATTGCGGTGCATCGCCATTGCGGCGCGCTTCCCCCAGAGCGCGATAAAGCCCATCAATGGTAAGGAAACCCAAACTGTCCACGCCGATGGATTTGCCAATTTCGTCAATCGTTTGGCTGGAGGCGATGAGTTGGTCGCGCTCGGGCGTATCAACCCCGTAATAGCAAGCATCGCGCGTTGGCGGGCTGGCGACGCGCATGTGCACCTCGCGCGCACCGGCATCGCGCACCATCTGCACGATCTTTTTCGACGTGGTGCCGCGGACGATGGAATCATCCACCAAAACAACCCGTTTGCCCTCTAGCAAAAGCCGGTTGGGGTTGAGCTTTAACTTCACGCCCATATGGCGAATGGCATCAGTCGGCTCAATGAATGTGCGTCCAACATAGTGGTTGCGCACAATGCCCAAATCAAACGGGATGCCAGAGGCTTCAGCATAACCAATCGCCGCTGGTGTGCCGGAGTCAGGAACCGGGATAACCAGATCAACATCCGCAGGCGCTTCACGCGAGAGTTCCGCACCGATCTCTTTGCGCACTGCGTAGACATTGCGCCCCTCGACCATGGAGTCGGGGCGGGCGAAATAAACATACTCAAACACACAGAACCGTGACGGCTTGGGATCAAACGGCCGGTAACTCTCCACACCGTCCTCCGTGATCACCACCATCTCGCCGGGCTCGATATCACGGACAAAATCCGCGCCGATGATATCAAGTGCGCAGGTTTCTGAGGTCAGAACAGGCGCATCATCGATCATACCAAGAACCAGTGGGCGCACACCCAGCGGATCGCGCACGCCGATAAGCTTCTTTTCCGTCAGTGCGATCAGCGAATAGGCGCCTTCCACCTGGCCCAGCGCGTCGGTTAGACGCGCGACGATCTTTTTTTCCTGACTGGTGGCGATCAAGTGAATGATCGGCTCTGTGTCCGACGTCGACTGGAAGATGGAGCCGCCCTGGCGCAGCTTGATCTGCAATTTGTGGGCGTTGGTGAGGTTGCCATTGTGCGCGACCGCGAACCCGCCACCGGCGAACTCAGCAAACAGCGGCTGCACATTGCGCAGGCCAGCACCACCGGCGGTGGAGTAGCGCACATGGCCAATGGTGCGGTCGCCCTTCAGGCGTCCGAGAACATCCGGTTTGGAAAATCGATCCCCGACCAGGCCAATATGGCGTTCGGAGAAAAATTGCAGGCCGTCGAAAGAAACGATACCGGCCGCTTCCTGGCCGCGATGTTGCAGAGCGTGCAGTCCAAGGGCAGTCAGCGCAGCTGCATCGGGATGTCCAAAAACACCAAAGACGCCGCACTCATCATGAAAGTGATCATCGTGCGCAGTGTAGGCGACCATGGGTCAGGCCCTTTCAGCGATGGCGTCGTGTGGCATTATAAGGTTAGCGGCGGTCACACATTCCGCAATGCGCCAGCACCTAATCATCACGTTCCGGTGCTGGGAACAGCCGTTTCATCTTCATCATCATTGCCACGAATACGATCAATGATCTGCCCTTCGGGATCATCTGGCAAGATGGCAAGCAACTCTGCCCCCAAATCATCCAGGAATGGCTTGGAACGCGAGTCAGCCACCCACTGGGGAGGGTTTTCTGGGATGAAAAAATTGAAGAACAGCGCGGCGATGACGAACAAAAGAACCGCGCGCGCTGCCCCATAAATAAACCCAAGCGTTCGGTCGAGCGGCCCGATCGCCGAATCGGCCACGACATCCGACAGCTTCATCGTCAGGTAAGAGACGATGATCAAAATCAGGAAGAACAAAATGCCGATGACGGCTGCCGTCGCGAACACATCCTCGGTGATGTACTGTTTGGCAAACGGCAACAGCATTGGGTAGAGAAAATACGCGCCAGCAGCGGCAGCCACCCAAGAGCCGATAGAGAGCACCTCGCGCAGAAAACCGCGCATCATCGCCAGAACAGCGGAAAGCAGTACGACCGACAAAACGATCCCATCAAGAATGGTGAGCGTCATCGAATAAGGCCTCTTAACGTGGTGGTCGCGGCAAAATGGGGGGCATAACCTCGCGCACGCTCAAGCAGTTCAAGATGCGAAGGCCAACAGCCGCATCGTCCTTTTCACGATCCCGCATGTCGTTCAAGTGCAAGAGCGTCACAGCGGCGTCACAAATCACCATGTGACCTAAGGTAAGCCGATCAGTTTGGCCTTCAATGTGCGTGTGCACACCATGCGCAGGCTTTCGAAACACCACGCCAAGGCAGGACCAAGTTGTGGGATGGGCCTACTCGGCGGCCTGTTGAAGCGCGTTCCCCGACGAAGCCGCTGCAGCAGCCAAATCGGCGACCAGCGATTCCAAACGTGTATGAGCGTTGAGCTGCAGGCCGGTTTTGGCATCGCGTTCTTTGGCAAGCGGCGCGGTGATGGCCTCTTCAAAGCCGAGCCTTGCAGCTTCTTTCATGCGCAACACCGCCTGAGGGGCCGAGCGAATGGCGCCCGATAGCCCAATCTCGCCGAAATAGACCTGCTTGGAGGGCAGAGAAAGCCCGGTGAGCGAGGCCACCAACGCTGCCGCCACCGCCAGATCGGCGGCTGGTTCGTTCAGACGAAGCCCCCCGGCTACAGCCAGGTAGACGTCATGGCCTGAAAACCGCACACCGCAGCGCGCTTCCAACACGGCCAGCACCATGGCCAGCCTGTTGGAGTCCCAGCCGACCACGGCACGCCGCGGCGTGCCAAGCGAAGATGGAGCCACAAGCGCCTGGATTTCCACCAGAATGGGCCGCGTGCCCTCAATCCCTGCAAACACCACAGATCCTGGCGTTTCCACCAAACGGTCGCCCAGAAAAAGTTCAGATGGATTTTGCACCTCTTGCAGGCCGGTGCCGGTCATCTCAAAGACGCCGATCTCGTCTGTCGCTCCGAAGCGGTTCTTCACCCCGCGCAGCACGCGGAAATGGTGGGTGCGATCGCCCTCAAAATAAAGCACCGCATCGACCATATGCTCTACCACGCGCGGCCCCGCGATCTGTCCATCCTTGGTGACATGACCAACAAGGATAACGCAGGCACCCGTTCGTTTGGCGTAGCGGATCACCTGCTGCGCGCAAGCGCGAACCTGGGTCACTGTGCCCGGCGCACTATCAACGCCTGCACTCCACAGGGTTTGGATGGAATCAAGCACCACCAGATCGGGTTGCGGCCCGTCTTCGAGCGTCGCCAGAATGTCTTCCAGATTGGTTTCGGAGGCGATGGCGACCGGCGCTTGGCTGACGCCCAATCGTTCGGCACGCAAGCGAATTTGGCCCAGCGCCTCTTCACCGGAGACGTAGATCACGCGCGCGTTGCGTTGCGCCAGCGCTGCGGTCACTTGCATCAGAAGCGTGGATTTTCCGATACCGGGGTCTCCACCGACCAACAGAGCAGAGCCGCGCACAAACCCGCCACCCGTGACCCGGTCGAGCTCCGTCATGCCAGATGCCAGGCGAGGAATAGGCTCTTCCACATGATCGAGCGAGGACAAGCCCACCGCGCGTCCTTTGACTGCTGAACCCTTTGCGGGGCCACCAAGGGCGCCACCACCACCCGATACGCTTTCTTCAACCAGTGAGTTCCAGGCACCGCAGCCGTCGCATTTGCCAATCCAGCGCGGATGTTCGGTGCCGCAGTTCTGGCAAATGAAACTGGATCGTCGCTTGGCCATACTCACTCACCATGGTCATTCAAGGGGCAATTGCGGGCATTGATCCTCATATCCGATACATGAGAACAAAACAAGATCAAATAGTCTTGCTAGCCGCCGAGATAGGTTCGTGAATGGCGCGGACCAAGGCCGGTGAGCACTTCGTAGCCGATGGTTTGCGCCCACCCGGCCACCACATCGACGGTGAGTTTGGCATTGATCAATTCCACGAACATACCGGCGCGAACGTCATCGAAATGCGCTTCGGTGATGTCAGCGGCCATAAGGTCCATCGACACGCGGCCAAGCATCGGCGCGCACTGATCGTTGATCATGACATGCGCGTCCGGATCATTGCCAACCAGCCGGTGATAGCCATCGGCGTAGCCAACGCCCAAAATCGCGATGCGGCTGTCGCGCTCAAGAATCTTTGTCGCGCCGTACCCGACGATGTCGCCTGCCTTGGCATCCCGTATCTGCATGATGCGCGCTTCCAGCGTTATCACGGGATGCAAATCCACTGGCGGGGGAACAACTGACGCTCCGCCATAAAGTGCGATACCGGGGCGGGCGAGATCATGCCGAAACCTTGATCCCTGCAAGGTGCCAGCCGAGTTGGCCAGCGATGCCGGCAAGCCTGGAAAGAGCGTGCGCACATGTGCGAAATTGGCGATCTGAACATCGTTGAGCGGATGGTCAGGCGTATCGGCGCAGGCAAGGTGGCTCATCATATGGGTGAGATTAAGCCGTTCAAGCAGCGCAGTGTCCGCCGCCAGCGCGCCCGCGTCATCCAAGGTTAGCCCAAGCCGCGTCATGCCGGTATCGACGTGCAGCGCCGCGTGCTGGTCGCTATCAAAGGCTGCCCACTCATTCACCTGATCCATGGTGTTGAGAACAGGGCGCACGGCGTGGTTGGCAAAGTCCGCCGCACCGGTTGGCGTCAGCCCACCGAGACAGTAAATGGCGGCCTCCGGCAGATAGGCGCGCAGCTCAAATGCTTCTTGCGGCAGCGCCACGAAAAAGGTCCGGCAGCCAGCCTTCCAAAGCGCGTGTGATACAGGCTCCAGGCCAAGCCCATAGGCATTGCCTTTTACCACGCCCGCGCATTCGCCAGGGCTCGCAAGCTCAGCCAGCATCCGCCAGTTGTTGACCAGCGCACCAAGATTGACCGTCAGGCGTCCACCACTGTGATCGACCGAGATCTGATCAGTAGTGGTCGGGCACATGATCATCTTCAATGTAGTCGCCAAAGCGCGTCAGCTCAGCCTCAAAGGTCAGCTTCGCTGTACCCGTTGGGCCGTGACGTTGCTTGCCTATGATCACTTCGGCCAAGCCATGCACACGATCCATTTCTTCCTGCCAAGCAAGGTGTTCCTCGGTGTTGGGCTTAGGCTCCTTGTTCTGCAGATAGTACTCTTCGCGATACACAAACAGCACCACATCGGCATCCTGCTCGATGGATCCAGATTCACGCAGATCGGAAAGTTGTGGGCGCTTGTCTTCGCGCGCTTCGACTTGACGTGATAGTTGAGATAGAGCCAGAATCGGAACATCCAGTTCCTTGGCTAACGCTTTGAGACCAGTGGTAATTTCTGTAATTTCTTGGACGCGGTTTTCGTTGGAACGACGCGATGATCCTGTCAACAACTGCAGATAATCCAGAATCAAAAGATCAAGTCCCTTCTGCCGCTTCAATCGACGCGCACGGGCCGCCAACTGACCCACTGACAGGCCACCGGTCTGATCGATGTAAAGCGGGATGGAATGCATCTCCTGGCTTGCCATCACCACCTGTTCGAACTCGTTTGCCTTGATGTCGCCGCGACGGATGCGTGACGACGAGACGCCCGACTGCTCAGCCAAAATACGGGTAGCCAGCTGCTCAGATGACATCTCCAAAGAGAAGAAACCGACAATGCCGCCAGCCTCGGTTTCAACCTCATTGTTGGGCCCCACGCCGCCGCGCCAATGCTTGGCAACATTGTAAGCGATGTTGGTGGCCAGCGAGGTTTTGCCCATCGCCGGACGACCAGCAAGGATGATGAGATCAGAGCGCTGTAGGCCACCCATGCGGCCATCAAGATTGTTGAAGTAGCTTGGCAGCCCGGAGAGGTGACCGTCACGCTGATAGGCGGCGGTTGCCAAATGGATGGCCTGTTCCAACGCGCTGTCAAAGCCAATGAAACCCTGTTCGGCGCGGCCCTTCTCAGCCAAGGAGAAAAGCTGTTTTTCCGCCGTCTCAATCTGCGCGCCGGCCGACGTATCCACCGTTGCATCATAGGCAACGTTCACCATGTCTTCGCCAATACCAATCAACATGCGGCGCAGCGCCAACTCGTAAACCATGCCGGCATAATCAACCACATTGATGATGCTGGTGGCATCAGCGTGCAGGCGTAAGAGATAGGCTGGTACGCTCATCTCACCGATCGTTTCGGCCTCGGTGAAATAGGTCTTTACGGTGATCGGTGTGGCGACTTTGCCGCCGCGGATCAGTTCGGAAATCGTGGCAAAAAGCTTTTGGTGCGGGGCGAGGTAAAAATGGTGCGGCTCTAGAAAATCAACGACGCGATAGAATGCTTCATTGTTCACCAAAATAGCGCCCAATAGGCCAGCTTCCGCCTCGGCATTATGCGGCGCGGAGCGCAGCGCTTCAGCGCCTTTCATAGCCGAGGTGGCCAAGGGGGCGAGTTCATTCATAAGAGCCTCAATGTCGTCAGGCGCTCACCATAGCTGAGTCTGTCGCGCTTGTGTGGTAGCGAATCTGGATTGAACAAAAAAAGCGCCAGGCAAGCCCGGCGCTTGATTCATCTTGTGAGGATCGGGGATGGGTGTGGACAAGCCAGCCACGCCCGTTCCCAGTTAGGCCTTGTCGGCATCCTCATCAGCATCAACGCCTGCTTCAGCTTCGTCGTCGCCAAGATCCAGTTCGTCATCATCTGGTGCGACCTCGAAGATGTCATCGGCGTCTGGTGCATCTTCGTCCACCTCTTCCTCAAACTCAAAACCGTCAAAGTCCTGCACGGTGAGATCTTCACCGGCTGCCTGGCGCACAGCTTCATCTTCAGAGCGGGCGACGTTCATTGTCACCGTCACTTCAACTTCGGGGTGAAGCTGGATGATCACTGGGTGCAGACCGATGGTTTTGATTGGGCGTTCCAAGCGAACCTGGCTGCGCTCAACGCTAACACCGTCTGCCGTTGCCGCTTCTGCTACGTCACGTGCTGCAACCGAACCATAAAGCTGACCGGTTTCACCGGCAGAGCGAATAATGATGTAGGCTGCGCCGTCCAGTGTGGTCGACACGCCTTCGGCTTCAGATTTGCGCTCAAGGTTGCGCGCTTCAAGTTGGGCGCGCTCGGCTTCAAACTTGGCAAGGTTGGCTTTGTTGGCGCGCAGCGCTTTGCCTTTCGGCAACAAGAAGTTGCGTGCATAACCGTCTTTGACTTTGACGGTTTCGCCCATCTGGCCAAGCTTGGCCACGCGCTCAAGAAGAATAACATCCATCGAAGTGGATCCTTATGTCGGTTGGATCGCGATGGAGCAGCGTGTGCGGCGCTAGGGTCTTGAAAAAGACCGGCCGTCACAATGCGCAGGGGTCTTCATCCTGCTTGCTGTCCCGCGACCCACTGGTTGAAGGGGCGGTTAGAACGCGCTGACGGTGCCAGCGCGCTCAGCATTCTTAAAAGTCTGTCGCTTACTTCACGACGTAGGGCAAAAGGCCCAGAAAGCGGGCACGTTTGATGGCCTTGGCCAGCTCACGCTGCTTCTTCGCCGAAACGGCGGTGATGCGCGAAGGAACGATCTTGCCGCGCTCAGAAATGTAACGCTGCATCAAGCGCACATCTTTGTAATCAATCTTCGGCGCGTTATCGCCGGAGAATGGGCAGGTTTTGCGGCGGCGGAAAAACGGGCGACGTGCTGGAGCAGCCATTAGGAGTCCTCCCCTTCGCTAGCAGGTTTGGAATCTTCGTCGCGACGCGGACGACGCTCTCCACGGTCAGGACGATCACCGCGTTCACCACGACCACCAGGACGACGGTCATCACGGTCGGACTTGCGCATCATAGCCGAAGGGCCTTCTTCAAACTCGTCCACACGGATCGTCATGAAGCGCAGCACATCTTCGTTGATGCCCATCTGGCGTTCCATTTCACTGACAGCGTCCGACGGAGCGTCGATGTTCATCAGCGTGTAATGCGCCTTGCGATTCTTTTTGATGCGGAAAGAGAGGCTTTTCATGCCCCAATATTCGCTTTTGGCGACGGAGCCGCCCATTTCAGAAATCAGCCCGGTATACTGTTCCACAAGAGCGTCGACTTGTTGCTGCGACACATCCTGGCGGGCGAGGAACACATGTTCGTAAAGTGCCATGCACTAAACTCCTCAAAGATTGGATCATCCGGCGCAAAGCCTCTTCAAACCAATGATCCATCCCAATCGGGAGAGGAGCGTGGCAAGAAAAGTTCGAGAGCGGGAACACGGGAAGCCGATGGTTCCTTCACCATCTGTCAGTTTGCACTGACCTTCCGTTCAACCCCCGGCCGGAGCCTTTCATTGTGAAAGACATGCGCGACATACGCCAGTTTGTAGAGTGAGACAAGTGCCCCACATCTTGACCTGCGGACGCTTAGCGGCCAAACGGTTCGGCTCCACATTGCCGCAGATCGATAACGCAAGGATGACCATCAATGGCAACAGCCTTTCTTTTTCCTGGCCAGGGTAGTCAAGCCGTTGGCATGGGCAAGGCGCTTGCTGATGGATTCGCCGAAGCGCGGGCCGTTTTCCAGGACGTAGATGCGGCGCTTGGCCAAGATCTCTCAGCCTTGATGTTTGAAGGCCCAGAAGATCAACTGACCCTCACGGCCAACACCCAGCCAGCCCTGATGGCGGTTTCGTTGGCAGCCACCAAAGCGCTGGCATCCAAAGGCATCACGGTCGCTGGACATGCCGATTATCTGGCAGGCCATTCGCTGGGCGAATACTCTGCGCTGGCTGCCGGGGGCGCGTTTGATATTCCAACCGCTGCGAAGCTTTTGCGCACGCGCGGTGATGCCATGCAATCTGCCGTACCGGTGGGTGAAGGGGCTATGGCGGCGGTTCTCAACCTTGATTTGGCCGCTGTTGAAGAGATCGCAGCCAAGGCCGCCGAGGGCGATGTCTGCCAGGCGGCCAACGACAATGCTCCAGGGCAGGTGGTGATCTCCGGCACCAAAGCCGCCGTTGAGCGCGCCATTGAACTGGCCAAAGAGGCTGGTGCCCGCCGAGCCATTCTTCTGCCCGTGTCTGCCCCATTCCATTGCGCGCTTATGGCGCCTGCCGCTGATGTGATGCGTGGCGCTTTGGCCAGTGCCGTGATCCTACAACCGGCCAAACCAGTTGTTGCAAACGTTCTTGCCAGCCCGATCACCGATCCGGATGCCATTCGCGCCCGTTTGGTGGAGCAGGTAACGGGGCGCGTGCGTTGGCGCGAAAGCGTGGAGTGGATGGCGGCCAATGGGGTGGATACGTTTGTTGAAATCGGCGCAGGCAAAGCGTTGTCCGGCATGATCAAGCGGATGGTTGATGGCGCGACCATCTTGAGTGTTGCCACACCGGATGATGTTGATCGCGTCGCCGATCACCTGACGCGCTAACAAAGCCTATGGGGAAAAGCATGTTTTCATTGGAAGGGCGCACAGCCCTGGTTACCGGCGCCTCGGGCGGTATTGGCGGTGAGATCGCCAGATCACTCGTGGCTTCTGGCGCAAAAACAGTTATCACCGGCACCCGCGAGGCCGTGCTTGCCGATAAGGCTGCCGAGCTAGGTGACCTGGCGGTCCCGCTGACCGCCAATCTTTCTAATAATAATGATGTGGAAGGGTTGATCGCCCGCGCTGAGGAAGCCGCTGGACCGATTGATATTCTCGTGAACAACGCCGGCATCACCCGCGACCAGCTTTTCATGCGCATGAAGGATGAAGATTGGGACGCGGTGATCCAGGTGAACCTTACTGCCGCGTTTAAGCTATCCCGTGCGGCCGTCAAAGGTATGATGAAGCGCCGCTTTGGCCGTATCGTGCAAATTACGTCCGTTGTCGGCACCATGGGCAATCCAGGCCAAGGCAACTATGTGGCCGCAAAAGCAGGTCTCACCGGCATGTCCAAGGCGTTGGCACAGGAAGTTGCAACGCGCGGCATCACCGTCAATTGCGTTGCGCCGGGCTTTATCGAAACCCCGATGACCGATGTGCTCAACGATGCCCAGCGCGCAGGTATTTTGACCAAAGTTCCCGCGGGCCGTCTGGGCAGCCCCGCTGAGGTGGCAGGTGCTGTGGTTTATCTCGCCAGCGATGAGGCGGGCTATATCACCGGCCAAACGTTGCACGTGAACGGCGGCATGGCCATGATCTAAGCTGGTCGCGCAGATATCCTTTGCGCCATCCAACCCACAATTATCTGGCCCCAACCCATGCCCATACGGCCAGCCTGACTTGCTGAACGGCATCAAGGTTGATATGGGGCCGCCAAGCGTTCTGCCGCCGAACCCATTGCGCCGCGAGCAAAACATATAAAACCTACGTGCCTTGGGCGTCCCTGCCTGGTACGTCACAGTTCACATCATGAAAGGATGTACCCATGAGCGATGTCGCTGACCGCGTTAAGAAAATTGTTGTCGAGCACCTCGGCGTTGAAGCCGAAAAGGTCGAGATGAAAGCATCGTTCATCGATGATCTGGGCGCAGACAGCCTCGACACCGTCGAGCTGGTGATGGCTTTCGAAGAAGAGTTCAATGTCGAAATTCCCGACGACATGGCCGAAACCATCCTCACCGTTGGTGATGCGGTGAAGTTCCTCGAGGGCGCTTCCAAATAAGCGGTTTCATTTAGGCGCTGAGCGCCAAGGCGCTCTCGCAGGATCTTTTTCACGATGGAAGCAGGAACCCGCGCATGACAATGACCAAGCTTCGGCGTGTTGTGATCACCGGGCTTGGCATGGTCACGCCTCTTGGCGCGAACACCAAGACCACCTGGGATCGCCTTGTTGCTGGACAGTCCGGCGCAGGCCGTCCTGAGGGTTTCGAGGTGGACGATCTGGCGTGCCAGATCGCCTGCCAGATCCCTCGTGGCGATGGCTCCAACGGCACGTTCAATGCCGACAGTGTTATGGTGCCAAAAGAGCAACGCAAGGTTGATGATTTCATCGTTTACGCGATGGCAGCCTCCGATGAGGCGTTGGCCGACGCCAACTGGCGACCTGAAAGTTATGAAGATCAGACCCGCACTGGTGTTCTGATCGGATCGGGCATTGGCGGCCTCAATGGCATCGCCGAAGGCACCATGACCCTTCATGAGAAAGGGCCGCGTCGCCTCAGCCCGTTCTTTATTCCCGGTCGCTTGATCAATCTGGCCGGTGGCTACGTGTCGATCAAACACGGCCTTAAGGGTCCCAACCACGCTGTTGTGACTGCATGCTCCACGGGCGCGCATGCCATTGGTGACGCGGCCAGACTGGTCGCGCTCGATGATGCCGATGTGATGGTTGCGGGCGGCACCGAATCACCGCTTGGCCGCATTGCACTTGCTGGTTTTGCCGCCTGTAAGGCGCTTTCCACAAACTTTAATGACGCACCGGAAAAAGGCTCACGCCCCTACGACAAAGACCGGGATGGCTTCGTGATGGGCGAAGGGGCTGGCGTTGTGGTGCTTGAAGAACTTGAGCATGCCAAAGCCCGTGGCGCGACGATCTACGCTGAGGTGATCGGTTACGGCCTGTCTGGTGACGCTTACCACATCACAGCGCCTTCTATGGATGGCGATGGCGCGTTCCGTTGTATGACAGCGGCGCTGAAACGCGCGAATATCAGTCCCTCTGAGCTCGACTATGTCAACGCGCATGGCACGTCCACGCCGCTTGGTGATGAGATTGAGCTTGGCGCAGTTGAGCGTCTTATGGGTGATGCGGCGTCGGGTCTGACCATGTCGTCGACCAAGTCTGCTATTGGTCACCTGCTGGGCGCTGCGGGTGCGGTGGAAGCCATTTTCACCACGCTTGCGATCAAACACGGTATCGCACCGCCGACGCTGAACCTCGATAATCCTTCAGTGGAGACGCCGATTGATTTGGTCCCTCACACAGCCAAGCAAAAACCGATCCGCACGGCGCTTTCGAATTCCTTCGGGTTTGGCGGCACAAACGCTTCGCTTGTTCTTCGCGCTGTCGACTAGGCAAAAAAGCCACCGCCAGACCGTTCCCCGTTGGGCTGTGGATTGCGTGTGCATAAGCTGTGGATGAGGTGGGCTTGGGACCTGCCATTGAGCAGGTCATCAGGCCAAACTGAAACGGCGAAGATTTGGTTTCCCCCGAACCAAAACACCAAAGGTTCCCTTTGAATCGCCACATTATGCCGCTTTGGACGGCCATCGCGAAAACTGCCTTTTAATCGAGGCGTCGAGCGGGAAAAAGCGTGGCGGCACAACGATGACAATGGACGAAACGGCCAGTCAAGAAGCGATGCCAGGATTAATTCCATGAACGACTCCAACAGCTCCGATGCAAATCGCGTGAGCCAGACGCCGCGTAGTGCTGCACAAGCAATCAGGCCTGAAACCGTCTCAGCGCCGAAAGCCAAGCATGCCAAGCGTGCCCGCTCTCCTTTCGTGGTCTTGCTCAATGGTTTGTTTTCGGTGGCGCTTCTGGGCGTCGTCATTCTTGGTGCATTGGCCTACTTCGCCAATGTGCGCTTCAACGCCGAGGGCCCACACAGCACAGATCGCAACATCAGCGTCGAGCGCGGCATGGCCACCCGCGAGATCGCTGGAATGTTGGAAGCACGAGGCGTGATCTCCAACGAACATATCTTTACAGCCGGGGTGCTGGCCCGCCAGGCGCGCTCGCGGCTGCAAGCGGGCGAATACGCCATCGATGCCCACGCCTCCATGTCTGACATTCTTGATATGATGGTCGAGGGCCGCACGGTGGTGTACTCTGTGACCTTCCCAGAAGGCTGGACCAGCCAACAGATGGTCAACCGTCTCAACGCCACTGAGTTTTTAACGGGCGAGATAACCGAGATTCCGCCTGAAGGTACCTTGCTACCCAACACATACGCGTTCAACCGCGATGCTACGCGACAGAGCGTGCTTGACCGAATGATCGCAGCGCAAGAGGCAGCCCTCGCGGATATCTGGGAACGTCGGGTCGATGATCTGCCCATCGACACGCCCGAAGAGCTGGTGACCCTGGCCTCTATCGTTGAAAAAGAAACGGCGCGCGCCGACGAGCGCACCCGTGTCGCAGGTGTGTTCGTCAACCGCTTGAACCAGGGCATGCGTATCCAGTCTGATCCAACGATCCTTTACGGGATCTTTGGAGGAGAAGCTTGGATGGAGCCGCGCCCCATTTACCGCAGCCAACTGCGTGATGACAGCAATCCCTACAACACCTACACGATTCCGGCGCTACCACCTGGGCCCATTGCCAACCCTGGTCGTGCCTCGCTGGAAGCGGTTGCCAACCCGTCACGAACCGATGATTTGTTCTTCGTTGCCGACGGCACGGGCGGACACGCGTTTGCCGAAACCTATGAAGAGCACAATCGCAACGTTGAGCGCTGGCGTGAGATTGAGCGCCAACGAGAGGCCGCGCGTGAAGCTGCTGAGTCGGAGGCCGATGCCGCTGAACAGGAAGAAGCAGCTGCAACCGGCGATGAGGCAACTGAGGACGCTGAAACCTCTGAGAGCCAACAGTAGCGCGCACCATGCCATTAAACTCCATGACCGGCTTTGCGCGGGCCGAAGCCAATCACGGATCGCTCTCGGTTCAGATCGAAGCGCGCTGCGTCAATGGGCGTTCCAGTGACATCAAGCTCCGTTTGCCCGCCGGATTCGATCACCTCGACAAGCCGATCCGCGCGCTGTTCCAAGGTGTTATTCGGCGCGGCAATGTCAATGTGAATGTGTCCTTGCAGCGCGATGCCGAGCGCCAGCCACGCATCAATGTCGATACTTTAGAAAATCTGCGTGTAACGCTTTGCGAGCGCGCCAGCGCTTGGGGCGATCCCGCGCCAACGCTGTCCGATCTGTTGGCACTGCCAGGTGTCGTTGAGATGGTGGACCCTGCCGCCGCCGACACAAGTGAAGCGGCAAGCCAAGCGCGTGATGCAGCACTGCTGGCCTGTGCTGAAACCTGTGCCATTGAGCTCGGCAAGGCACGTGCCGCCGAAGGCGATGCGATGCTAGCTGTTCTGCACGGGCTGGTTGCCGAAATCGAACGCGAAACCCAAGCGCTGGCCGAGCATCCCGAAGCGCGTGGCGAGCATTTGATGGCGCGGCTAAAATCCCAGGTTGGTCGGTTGCTAGAGGATGCGAACCCGCTGGATGAACAGCGCTTGCATCAAGAAGCTGCGGTCTTGGCCACCAAGGCAGACATTGAAGAAGAACTGGCCCGCTTGCGTGCCCATATCGATGCCGCGCGCGCCTTGCTTTATGTCAGCGAACCTGTGGGGCGTAAGCTTGATTTTCTTGCACAGGAATTTAACCGCGAGGCCAATACAATCTGTTCGAAGGCTTCAACAATCACCGTCACCCAGCATGGGCTGGCCTTGAAAGCGTTGATCGATCAGGTCAAAGAGCAGGTTCAAAACGTCGAATAGTCGGCTCGATGAGGCAAGCATGAGCAGCAAGCGCGGATACATTCTGGTTCTTTCCTCACCTTCCGGGGCCGGCAAATCGACTCTTGCGCGTCAGTTGCTTCAGGACGAGGTGCTCGCAACGCCCAAGCTTTCTGTATCCGTGACCACACGCCAAAGACGGCCGTCGGAGATCGAGGGCACGCATTATCACTTCATCGATGAGGTTTCGTTCTTGCATCGCCGTGACCAGGGTGCGCTGCTGGAATGGGCCGAAGTGCACGGTAATTTCTATGGCACGCCACGTGAGCCGGTGGAGCGCGCGCTGAGCCAAGGCCATATCATGCTGTTCGACATTGATTGGCAGGGCACCGAACAGGTGCGCGCTGCGATGCCGGAAGACACGGTGACCGTGTTTGTGCTCCCGCCGAGCTTTGATGAGCTGCGGGCACGCATCATTCGCCGCGCTGAAGACAAACCGGACGTGATTGAAAAGCGCTTAGAGAACGCTCGCGATGAGATGACCCATTGGCGCGATTATGATTATGTCATCACCAACAGCGATCTTAGCGACGCCTATGAGCAGCTTCGTGCGATCTACGTGGCCGAAACTGTGCGCCGGGATCGTCAGCCAGGGCTTGAAGACTTTGTGAGTGAGCTGGTCTCAGCTGACTAAATCGCGGTACGTTTGGGCCAAGGCTGCGAACGTTTCAATTGGCAGTGTTTCTGCCCGCTCGGTGCCTTCCAAGCCAACCCGCTCTATGAGTTCCGCCAAACCGTCTTGGCCTAGCCCTAGGCTTTTCAACGACTGCCGCACCATCTTGCGCCGTTGCCCGAAGGCGGCAGCAGCGACCTTTTCTAGGTCCTTACCCTGGCAGGGCAGAGGCTCGGCGCGCGGACGCAGATGCACAACGCTGGACGTCACCTTTGGTGGTGGCACGAATGCTGATGGTGGCACGTCAAACATCAAATGTGTTTGGCAACGCCAGCCTGCCAAAACGCCCAATCTGCCATAATGTTTGTCATTGGACTGCGCCACGATCCGCTGGGCTACCTCGCGTTGGAACATCAGCGTCAGTCCCGCAAACCAGGGCGGCCATCGTTCGCTGAGCAGCCAGCCAACCAACAGCGGTGTGCCAACATTGTAGGGCAAGTTGGCGATGATTTGTGCAGGACCGTTCGATGGATTGATGTGGCCAGTTAAGGCCACTCTGGTGGCATCACCATAGAAGACCTCAAGACGTCCCTCGCTGGCCTCTGTCAGCCGATCTAGGATAGGTCGAAAGCGCTCATCCCGTTCAATGGCGATCACGCGCTTTGCGCCTTCCAGAAGCAGCGCGCGGGTCAGTCCGCCCGGACCTGGCCCAACCTCAACGATTGTTCCTTCGCCCAGCGGTAGGCCAGAGCGGGCAATCTTGCGGGTAAGGTTGAGGTCAAAAAGGAAGTTTTGGCCAAGGGATTTTTTCGCCCCAAGACGTGATCCGCTCGGCCCAAGACTTTCCACTTCGGCGCGGACGCTGGGTAGCCTATCCAGATTCACGCAGCAGCTCGAACGCGCTGGCTCATTTGATCGGCAAGCCTGATCGCCGCGATCATGCTGGCAGGCGAAGCTTTGCCGGTTCCTGCCAGCGACAACGCCGTGCCATGGTCTGGCGATGTGCGCACAAACGGCAGTCCTAGCGTCACATTGACGGTGTTGTGGAAGTCCAATGCCTTCACTGGGATCAGCGCCTGGTCGTGATACATGCACAGTGCCACATCAAAGGTCTGGCGCGCCTCAGCATGGAACATTGTGTCAGCGGGCAGGGGGCCGGCAGCATCTATGCCCGCACGGCACAAAGCTGCTACTGCCGGAGTGATCACCGCATCGTCTTCACTGCCCAGCGTTCCGTCTTCTCCAGCGTGCGGATTAAGCCCGGCAATAGCAAGCCGTGGTCTGGTGATACCAAAACGCTCAGTCAGATCTCGCGCTGTTGCCATGCCAACATCGACAATCCGCTGCATGGTGAGTGAACGCGCGACCTCGTGCAGTGGAATGTGAACGGTGACAGGCACTGTGCGCAGCTCTGGCCCCGCCAACATCATCACAGCCATTGGATGCTTGTCCGGCCAATGCTCTTGGGCAAACGCTTCAAGAAATTCGGTGTGGCCGGGAAAGCCAAAACCTGTGGCATAGAGATTGGCTTTGTGGATCGGCGCGGTCACCAGCCCAGCGCATCGTCCGGCCTTCAATGCCTCCAGAGCACCACGCAGCGCAGCCACTGTCACCGCGCCTGTGCCAGGATTAAGTTCGCCAGGAATGTCGGCGACATTGCCAACGTTCACGACAGGCAGAGTGCCCTCAGATCGGCTTCTAGCGTCGTCAATGGAAGCCAGCGCCTCTATGTCCAGGGCAAAGCCCATGCGTCTTGCACGGCTATGGAACAGCGCTGGATCGCCAAAAACGATGAGATTCGGAGCTGATGCTTCGTTCTTTAGCTGTTGAAAGGCTTGCAGAATGATATCGGGCCCAATGCCTGCTGGTTCACCCATGGAAACAGCAAGCGGGCGAGCGCCAAGTGGCATTGTCTGTGTCGCCTCAATCAGTTGTTGGGGCGCAGAATCGTTGCCGACGCCCGTAGGTCGCGCAGATAGCCACGTGAAAGCAGAAGGCCCTCTTCATTGCGCAATTCGCTTTCGACATCGCGGCGTGCTTCAGCATCAGAACGCACGTCGCGCTTGTTGCAAACCGCAAACATCACCACACCTTCAGGTCCATCCTCTGGAGGTGTCAGGCGACCGACGGCAGTTTCCTGCAGCAGCCCGTCAAGCTCCGAAGGAAGGTCCGACGAAAAGCGACGCGCCTCAGCTTGCACAACCACGCCATTGAGCTCCCGTGCGGCCGAAATACCTGATGCACAGGACTCAAATCGAGAGCGAAACGCAGTGGCTTCGCGGCGGCGTTGGTCCCGCACGTTTGCGCCCGACCCTTCGGGCACAATGAACACCACTTCGCGCAATGTGTATTCCGTCGTTGTTAGCTCAGACGCGGCCTCGTCTCCTGAACGGTTGTCGAGCGCCGCCAAAACATCCTGCTCGTCAACGCGGACCGTCGCCTGAAAACGTGCACGGATCACCTGATCCCACAGAATTTGAGCTTCGATGCTATCACGCAACGTCGCAAGATCGACGCCTCGCTGACCAAGCGCCTGCCCAAGTTGTGAGACGCTGAGCCCGCTGCGTGACGCAATGTTTTGCAGGGCTTGATCAAGTTCTGCCTGGGTGACCGAGATGCCCAGGCGCCTTGCTTCAGCGCGCTGCAAAGCTTCGTCTATCAGTTCGTTCTCGGCGCTCGATGATGCTTGCGCACTGGATGCGCCCTGCAGCCGCAGCAACGCTGTCCGTGCATTGATGTCGTAGTTGCTTATCGGCACATCGTTGACCAGGACTGCGGTATAAACCGATTGCGCAACCGCTGGCGAAGTAAGCGATGGAACGAAACCCGGCGCGGCCAACAGCATCGCGCCACCGAAAACCAGTGCACCAAGTCTGACGCTGATCGTCGTGCGCGCTTTGCGCTTTGTCTCTGCACCCTTCATCTTGCTATCCTTTTAACTACAGGCTTGAACGCCAGCACGAGCATGCAAGCCTGCCAATGGCGGTGCTTTGCTGCTGCGAAACGCCCGTGCCTGCCAAATGTGCCCAAATTCGGCCCGTCAGACTCTATTCTGTTCCGAACAAACTGTTGAACTGATCATTATTGAGCACCTGCGTTTCCACACCGCCGATTGTACGCAGGGAAACATTCAACATGACGCGGCTGTCAGAAACACCGTCGTTAGCATCTGGCGCGGTGTAGGTATAATTCACACCGAATCCAAAGCAGTCGCAGACATATTGAATGCCCGCGCCGTAGCCGAGTATGTGGCTCTGCTCCAAATCATATTGGAGACTACCGGCGACCCGCCAGCTGCTGTTTACTTGGAGTGAAGCTGAACCGGTAATTTGGTGTTGGTCTTCGTTGATACCGCGATTGGGCTGAGCGGCGAGATAAGCATAGGCCGCCGATCCAGACACTCGGCCATGCGTTGCCGATGCGATCAGTTCACCACGTTCCAGACGGAAGTCATCCTCGTCAAAACGACCTGAGCCAGTCAACGACAGCCGGTTTTGCAGGCGTGCCGTTAGCATTGCCACATAATCGGATTGATCTGTTTCAAGGCCGCTATCAGCCCCGTTTGGGGTAAGGATATTGGTGCCAGTTTGTGTCCAAGCGTAGGGGTTTTCACCGGCGAGGTGGAAGGACTGGCCGATAACAGCGCTGAGCGAGAGGCCGTTGTCGAACGTACCTGAATACCGCACGCCGACATTGGCCCGTGTACCGCCTTCAAGTTGGTCATACCCGGAATACTTGTCCCAATCGAAAAGATTGGAGGCGTCAAAGACAAGGCTTTGCGAATCCTCAATGGGCACCTCACCAATATGGCTTGTGTCAGGTCGTACAATGAGCTGTGCGACCGGCTCCAAGACATGGCTGCTACCAGGCGCGGTGATCAGGAAGGGCCAGCGCCATTCCAGCCCTGCCGATGCCATGCCACGCGCGAATGAATTTTCACCGTCATCAAAAACAACGTTGGATTCATTGCCAAGGTTGTAGCCAATCACATCGCCACGGAAACCGACTTGCGGTGTAAACACCTGACCAAGCGGGCCGATGAACTCGCGGCGCCAAGACACATCCAGCGTCGCGCGGCTCATCTGGCCATCAAGACCTTCGTAAATGTTGACATTGTTGACACCACCAACGGTCTCGCTCTGAAAATAGGCATCCTCACGAACAATTGTCGTCAAATTCGCAAGAACCTGAAGCTCGCCACCGACATGATCGGGTGTGAATCGGCGATCATAGTCGACAACCGGAAGTGTCCACGGCTGATTTTGATCGCCTTCGGTTATGGTAGCAACCTGGATGCGCTCAACGCGCGCATCGAAATAGCTGCGATCGTGAAGACCGGTCAGAAAAATGTCGGAGACAACTTGACTGGCACCTTCTGTCTCAATCGCATAGTCCCGGAAATAGCGTCGGTCAGATTGCCAGTACAAATTCCAACCAAAGTTCCAGCGACTGTTCAGTGAAAAATTACCGTTGGTGGCAAGGCCGCCGCGCCAGTCCTGATCGCCGGGCTGATTATCAAACTGATCTCTGTCGAATTGCCGAATGCCGGATGCGCGAACGCTGAATCCGCCATTCTCCAGCCTCTGCCGCCACTCGGCTTCAAGGTGCAGGCCCTGGCCGGTATAGGTCGTTGGCGTGATTGTCAGGTCGTAGCTTGGGTCGAGTGCGAAATAGTAGGGGGTTGAAACGCCGAACCCTACTCGACTGTCGTGAAGGTATTCTGGGCGCAAAAAGCCGCTTTTGCGCTCAACGGTTGGGTCGGTGTGGGCAAAGAATGGCAACCAAACAATGGGTATGCCGAAAAAGTCCAACCGGACATTTTCGTAGTACACCATCTGGTCTTCTTCATCGTACGTGATGGTATCGGCATGGAACTTCCATGCCAGTGGTCGACCGGAGCCTTCCGGACAAGCTTCGCAGGCTGTGTACGTGCCCTCTTCGAACTCGGTCACTGTGCCTTCGTCGCGGCGGGTAGCGTTGCGAGCCGTGAAGAAACCTCGTTCAGGTGTTTCAACGCTCAATGCATCGACAAACCCATCGGTCAGCGTGTCACTGAGATCTGCTGACGTTGCCCGCAGGATCGAACCACTTGGCTCAACGAGAACAACATTGCCGCGCGCCAACACACGGCCTTCCGCGCGATTGTAGATAACTTCATCGGCTTCAACCGTATAACCATCATAAAAGATGGTGACGGTGCCAAGCGCTGTGACGGTGTTCGCGCCTTCGTTGTAAAGCAGCTCATCAGCTTCCAAGAACATTTGTGCGTCGGCATTTGGCTGTGTGAGCCCTGGTACGGTCTGCGTTTGCGCCTGAGCGGTATTGCTCACGCCCAACGTCAAGCCAGCACCGATGCCGGTCAGCGCAAGGGCTCCTGCCAAGGTGAGCGCTGTGCCTTGACGCAATCGCGTTGCCAAAGATGCGCGCACCGAACCCGCCAAGCCTACCCGTCCTCCAGGTGCAACAAGGCGGTGATGCCAAACAGGCCTGCTGCGATCGGTGGCACCCATGCTGCAAGGATTGGATTGACCAATCCCGCCCCGCCTAGGTCGCCTGCAATTTCGTTGATCACAAACACGATAAATCCAGCACTCAATCCAGCCACAACCAGTTTTGTCGTTCCCCCATGCCGAGAGAACCGCAAAGACACCGTTGCAGCCACCAACACCATGGCCATAAGCAGCATGGGCCGCGCGAGCAAGGCCTGAAATTGGAATCTATAGCGATCAGACGCGATGCCCGCCTGTTGTGCCTTATTTGCAAGGCTAGGAAGGCTCCAAATTGGGACAGACGTGGCGGGTGTGAACCGTCCTAGGACATCGTCGGCTGTTAAAGGGGTGGCGAGCGTGAAAACATCGACAGCACGCGATTCTCCCTGCGTGTTGGTCATGGTCACATTTTCCATGTGCCAAGCGCCATCTCGCAGCAGCGCGCGCTGAGCATCGACCCGCTGGTTGAAATCGCCATTTTCATCAAAAAGCATGGCGCTGACCTGATTGAGTGTTTGACCATCATCAGTGGCCGAGGCGGCGCGCACCAGCGTCATGATGTTGCCTGTCGATTGCCGGAACCAAACTTCGCGATCTGGGTCAACATTGGTTGTGCTGCCAGCAAATCGCTCGGTTAAGATGGCATCAGAATGAACTTTCAACGTGGCTGACAGTGGGTTGTAAACCAGCGATGCGGTGACACCAACCAATGCGGCTACAACGATCAATGGTACCAAGAACTGCCAGGCCGACAAACCTGACGCTCGTGCGATGATGAGTTCAGAACGCCGTGACAGCGCAACGAGTGTCATCAAAGCACCAATCAAAACAGCAAAGGGCACAAGCTGTTCAGCCAGCGCGGGCAGGCGCATGGCAGAGATTGCCACAATGGCCGTTACCGGCACTTCCAAGTCGCCGCCGCGCCGCGATAGCTCCATGATATCCACCATGAACATCAACGCGAACGCACCAAGAAAAACAAAGCCCACATGTCTGACGAAGGCCAAGGCGAGATAGCGATTGAGGGAGGCAGACAAACGCATCGCTTACTCCGCCGCCTGGGGAAGCGTCGTAACCTTCCTGTGATTGGAGAGCTTCCTCAAGAAGATATCTTTCAAATCAATACGTCGAGAGATCGAAAGCCATCCGATAATCAGTACCACGAGAGGTATGAGATAGAGCACAGGCCATGTGAAAGGCGCTGCTGAGATGAGTCCTGATGCACCGAATTGAGAGCCCAGCAGAGCAGCCCCACCACCGATAGCAGCCAGCACGCGTTTTGCACGCCCAGCACGCCCAGAATGCGGGGTGCCAAGGGCAAGTGCGACAATCATTGCAAAGGCAAGCGGATAGATTGGCAGAGCCATTCGGTTGTGCAGTTCGCTCACAAACCGTCCGCGCTGGCTGAGCAAAATGGGGTCGTCAGGGTCTGGATTAAGCAGATAAGCGGTCGATTGCTCAGACGGTTTAAAATAGCCGGGGTTGCTCGAGCGATCAGCAAAGCTCAAATCAATCGAATAGCTATCAAAATAGAGATAAGCGGTATTGACCCGACCTGACTCCGATTGGGATCGATTTTGGATCACCCCATCTTCGACCGACAAAAACGCGCCTTGCTCACCACGCACAATCGTGCCGCGCTGGGCAAAATAAAGCACCTCTTGGGGATAGTCTCGTGTGTCGGCGATCATGATATCCGCCAGAACACCGCCGGGCTCGCGCGCCCGCATATGAAACGTCAAACCCTCTTGGAGCGAGGAAAACGCGCCTTCGCGCACGACCGTTGCCAATAGGTCAGCGCGCACATCGCTGATCATAAAGCGCCAGGCTTTTTGCGCTGGCGGAGCAATCACGTGGCCAAGAAGGGCCACAAAAAGGCTCACCACCAAAGCGCCGGCCATCACGGGGCGAAGCAAACTTGCTGGGCTACCGCCCGAAGCGTTCATGACAACGATTTCGCTTTCAGCACTCAGGCGGTTCAGCGTCATCAAGAGAGAAAGAAACAGCGCGATAGGCGCAACCGCGCTAAGCATCTGCGGCAAGTTAAGGATCGTTAGAAGCGCAAATGTCGCAAGCGCCGCGCCCTGATTGGTGACAACGTCCAACTCTTGCAAAGCGATCGCGCAGACAATCACCGCCGTTATGGCAATGAGCATGCCGACGAAGGTTAGCACCACCTGCCGAAACAAGTAGCGGTCAAACAAGCTGACGCGAAACACTTTCAACCGTTGATCACTCCCTACGCCACAGCCCAACTGCGCAAACTTGCCGGCAGTTTGCCTCTGTGCGCCTAGCCACCGAACTGATGATCGCGGTGCCCTTAAAAATCCCCAACCTTCATTGCCACGCACAATGGCTAAAGTTCGACCAAGAAACTGGGTTAAGTCTTTGTAAACAAGATCGTCCACGATGCCCAGTCACATCATTGTTTTGAACCAGTGAATGCGGCAAACCTTTTGGGCGACGCTTGCCAAAACGCGCGCCATGGGCCACCTCAGGATGCAACACGGCGTGTCTGCACAGGCACCAAACGCTTTACCCAACACGAGGATTCAATGTCCCAGCTTTCCTTCACATTTGTTGCACATGCGATCGAAGACGATTTTAGAGACCTGCCGGAAGGCCCCCTGGTGATTTTTGCAAAGAGCGCTGAGTCTTTCTCTGGCTCGGCCGCTATGCTCGATAAGGCCGGGGAGGGAGCGCTGACCACCGCCGCCAAGGCATCTGGCTTCAAGGCTGGTTGGGGTGAAACGGTAATCCTTTACGCTTTGCCGGGGGCGCCATCGGCCAAAACAATCCTTGTTGGAGCCAACTCGGACAAGGCCAAGGACCCTGAACCGCATCTCAACCTTGGCGGCAAGGTAGCCTCGGCACTTTCAAAAGCTACCGAAGCGACCATTGTGGTCGATGATATGGATGCTGATGATGCCGCGAGCATTCTGGCCGGTCTGAAACTGGGCGCCTACCGTTTTGATCGCTATAAAAGCCTCCTGGAGAAGGACGATGAGAATGGCGAGGAAGACTCCTCGCCTCCGGCTCTGGCTGTCACGGTGCTAACCACGGACAAAGACGCACTCGAGGCCGCGTTCCACGAAGCCGATGCTGTCGCCTCGGGTACGATGCTTGCTCGCGATCTCGTCAACGAACCACCGAACATTCTCGGCCCTGAAGAGTTTGCAGGTGTCGCGCAGGCTCTCGATGAGCTTGGCGTTAAGGTCACAGTGCTTGATGACGCGGCGATGCGAGAGCTCGGCATGGGAGCTCTGCTCGGCGTGGCGCAGGGCTCAGCCAAGCCGGCGCGTATGGCCATCATGGAGTGGAAAGGTGGCGCCAACGACAAGCCGGTGGCCATTGTCGGTAAGGGTGTTGTTTTTGATTCCGGCGGGATTTCCATCAAACCATCCGGCGGCATGGAAGACATGAAGGGCGATATGGGCGGCGCGGCCTGCGTTGTAGGCCTGATGCACGCGCTGGCGGCACGGAATGCCAAGGTCAATGCCGTTGGAGTTATTGGCCTGGTGGAAAACATGCCGGACGGTAACGCTCAGCGTCCAGGTGATATTGTGACCTCAATGGCTGGCAAAACCATCGAGATCATCAACACCGATGCAGAAGGCCGTTTGGTGCTTGCCGATGCGCTGCACTACACCCGCACAACCTTTGAACCAAAGGTGATGATCGACTTGGCGACGTTGACCGGCGCCATTTTGGTGGCACTCGGTCAAGAGTATGCCGGACTGTTTTCCAATGATGATGATCTGGCGACTGATCTTCATGAAGCTGGGCAGCGCACCGGCGAAAAGGTTTGGCGCCTGCCAATCGGCCCTGCCTACGACAAGATGATCAATTCGCGCTTCGCGGACATGAAAAACACCGGCGGCCGATTTGCTGGCTCGATCACCGCTGCACAGTTTTTGCAGCGCTTTGTCGGCGACACGCCTTGGGCGCACCTTGATGTGGCGGGAGCAGCAATGTCTGCGCCCAAATCCGACATCAACCAGTCGTTCGGGTCAGGGTTTGGCGTACGCTTGCTTAACGACTACATTCGCGCCGTGCACGAAGAGAGCTAAGCTTCTGAAAAATGGCTGATGTCGCGTTCTATCACTTGCAGACCATCAGCTTGGAAACCGCCTTGCCGCAACTGCTTGCCAAATGCCTTGAGCGCGATTGGCGAGTGGTTGTGGAGGTCGGCGAACCCTCGCGCATAGCCGAGTTAGATGAGCATTTGTGGACCTTCAGCGAGGCGAGTTTTTTGCCGCATGCCGGCGAGGGCGCAAGTGATCCGGAACGTCACCCCATCTGGTTGTCGGCTACATCAGGCAATCCGAACAGCGCTGCGGTTCGTTTCTTCGTTGAGGGCGCCTTGCCCGACGAACACCACACATTGAGCGATTACGAACGCGCGATTTTGATGTTTGATGGGACCAACCCCTCAGCGGTGCAGGATGCGCGCGGTGTTTGGAAAACATTGCGTGATGCAGGTCACACCCTGTCCTATTGGCGCCAGTCAGATACCGGTGCATGGCAGCGCGCTGATCAATGAGCATCAGTTTTTTGCATAAGTCGGTTTGACGTCAACGCCAATGCCATGCAGGTTTCACCCAAGTGGGTCAAAACCTTAAGAGCCTGCAGAGGGAGAGCATTCATGGCGACACACATTCAAACCATTCGGCAGACAACCGCACTCACTGGACTGGCGCTTGCTTGCCTTTTGCCATGGACCGCCAGCGCCGCGATGCATGATCGTTCAGGCGAGCCGATGGATACTTCGCCTGTTGCGCAAAAGGCCCCCATCACCGCGCCATCAACCTCTTGTACGGGCCCTGCGCCAATCGGATCGGTCTTTGCCAATATCAATGAGTTATGCCCCTTGGTGGCAGAAATCGGAACTGCGCGCGTGGATCGCGATGGCAATGGTGAAGAGTATATCGCCGCAACACTCAACGGCATTAATTTTGCCGTCGACGTTTACAACTGCGAACCAGATTGCGCCGACCTGTCCTTCACGGCTTCGTTCGAGATGGAAGGTCTGACCGTCGATCGAATGAACGAATGGAACTCCACGCGACGCTTCGGCAAAGCCTACATTCGCGATGATGGCGATGCGGTGATCCAGATCGCCATCAACACCCGCCATGGAATCGCGCTGGAAACCTTCCGCGATGATCTGGTGTGGTGGGAAACCGTGCTGCAAGACTATGTGGAGTTTATCGGTTTCCGCTAAACCCGCGGTTGTTCCGACGGAACAGAGCCGAGAGTTAGACCTTTTCCCCGGCCTCTTCCAAAGCCGCATTGAGATCGAGCCAGCGCGCTTCCCAACTGTCGAGGGCTTCCGCGCCCTTGGCGCGTCGTGCAGAGAGCTTGGCGCCTTTTTGTGGGTTCATTGCGTAAAGCTTCGGGTTGGCAAGGTCCTTATCGATCTTGGCCAGTTCGGCGCGGATCGTTTTAAGGCGTGTTTCAGCTTCTGCCACCTGCTTTTTGAGCAGAGAAACATTGCTTGGCCGTGCTGATTTTGGCGCCGTAGGCGCGCTCTTCGGCTCAGCTTTCTTTGCCCTTGTCCCTGCCTTTACGGTCTTCTGCTTGCCCCCATCAACGCCACGCAAAATCGCCTGGCGATAGGCTGAAAGGTCGTCCTCATACGGCTTCACAGTCCCATCACCGACCACCCAAAGCCTGTCCGCTGTCGCTTCGATCAAATGGCGATCATGGCTGATGATGATCACTGCACCGTCATACTCTGACAACGCTTCAACAAGTGCCTCGCGGCTTTCCATATCAAGGTGGTTGGTTGGCTCATCGAGGATCAGAATGTCCGACCCGTCAAACGTGATCAAACCCAGCAATAGCCTGGCGCGTTCACCACCAGAAAGCTGACCGGCTGGGGTATCCATGCGCAGGCGATCAAAACCCATTTGTGCCGCTTTGCCGCGCACTTTGGCCTCGCCTGCCTCAGGCATGCGTTTGCGCACGGTATCGACGGGCGACTCTTTGGGGTTGAGATCATCAAGCTGGTGTTGGGTGAAAAACGCCACCTTCATCTTGCCTGGAAACGTCAAATCGCCCGCTTGGCGGGTGAGCCGTCCGGCAATCATCTTGGCGAAGGTCGATTTGCCGTTGCCGTTTTGCCCGAGCAGCGCGATCCGGTCGTCGGGATCAATCCGGAACGTCATACGCGAGAGGATCGCTTTGTCGTCTTCATAGCCAACCGCCAGATCGCGACCATTGATAAGCGGCGGCGCCTTGGGTTTGTCTGGCCCTTGGAAATGAAACGGCGCAACGCGTTCGTCTTGGCGCAGCGCCATGGGTTCCATTTTTTCCAGCATTTTCACGCGGCTTTGCGCCTGCTTGGCTTTGGAGGCTTTGGCTTTGAACCGATCCACAAACGATTGCATGTGCGCGCGGCGGGCAGCCTGCTTGGCCTGCGCCTTCTCTTCAACGGCAAGCTGAATGCGGCGCTGTTTGTCGAAAGTGTCAAACGCGCCGCCATACAGTTGCAACCGACGCTGATCGAGATGCAGCGTTTGGTTGACCGCGCTGTTGAGCAAATCACGGTCATGGGAAATGACCATCAGCGTGTAGGGATATTTGCCCAGATAGGATTCCAGCCAAAGCGCGCCTTCCAAATCGAGATAGTTGGTCGGCTCATCGAGCAACAAGAGATCTGGTGCTGAAAAAAGTACCGCCGCCAAAGCGACGCGCATGCGCCAACCGCCGGAGAAATCCGATGCAGGGCGCTGTTGCGCAACATGGTCAAACCCCAAACCTTGGAGAATGCGCGCCGCGCGTGATTCTGCTGAATGCGCATCGATATCGGCCAGCCGAAGCTGAATATCGCTGATGCGCGTGGGGTCGGTGGCTGTTTCAGCCTCAGCCAAAAGCGATGCGCGCTCTGTATCGGCGGCAAGCACGATCTCCAGCAACGCTTGTGGCCCGGCAGGCACTTCCTGGTCCACGCCACCAAGGCGCATGCGCGATGGCAGGCGAATTTCGCCACTTTCTGGTGCGATTTCGCCGCGTATCAGCTTGAACAGCGTTGTCTTGCCCGACCCGTTGCGGCCTACAAAGCCGACTTTGGCGCCACGCTGGATGGTGGCCGACGCGCCATCGAACAAAAGCCGGTCGCCCAGCCGATAGGTGAGATTGGAAATTTCTAGCATGGTGCCGAGCTATCATTGTGCCGCGGCATGGTCTAGCGGCATATCGACAACACATGCACAAAAGAGGAGCGGCGCGATGCGATCACTCTATGAACTTTGCGGGGCCGAACCGGACAGACTGTTCTCAGCCTACTCTTGGCGCGCCCGTTTAACCCTCGGCTACAAAGGGTTGGATTTTCAAAGCCGGCCCACCGCATTCACGCAGATACCCAAAGCGCTTGAGGGCATCCATAAAACTGTCCCTGTGTTGGTCGATGGCGAAACAACGGTCACCGAGAGCTTTGAGATTTGCCGTTATCTGGAAGCCACATACGCTGATACGCCCAACGTGTTTGGTGGCGAAGGGGGTGTCGAGAACGCGGCGCTCATCGACAACCTGATTGTCACCGGGCTCTATCCAACCATCAGCCGCATGATCATTCTCGACATCCATAATCAGTTGGCACCTGAAGATGCTGACTATTTCCGGAAAAGCCGCGAAAAGCGCTTCGGCATGTCGTTGGAAGATGTACAGCGTGGGCGCGATAAAGTGCGCCAGAAGTTCCTCACCTTCCTCAAACCCTATCAGCGGCGCTTGGCTGACGCGCCATTCTTGGGCGGCGAGCGCCTGCTTTTCGCGGACATAGCCCTGGCCGCATCCTTCTGCTGGGCCAAGGCAACCTCATCTTACGATACACTGGACGGTGATGAGGTGCTGCAAAGCTGGTTCGACCGCGTGCTCGCAACCTGCAACCAGACACAGGCGTTAAAACTGGCGACTTGATGCAAGGCAGCGCAGCGGCTATAGCCCGCCCACCTGCTGTGCCGCTGGGGTCTTCTGGTTTGTGCACGCGGGTTTTCTAATTTCACCCCCAATACAAGATAGGATCGCCGCAATGGCCATCGAACGCACATTCTCCATGATCAAGCCGGACGCGACGCGCCGCAATCTTACCGGTCAGATCACCGCCAAACTCGAAGCTGCTGGCCTGCGCGTTGTTGCCGCCAAGCGCGTGTGGATGAGCCGCAAAGACGCTGAAGGCTTTTACGCCGTGCACCGCGAGCGCCCCTTCTTTGATGAGCTGGTCGACTTCATGTCGTCCGCACCGACGGTTGTTCAGGTGCTCGAAGGCGAAAACGCCATCACCCGTAACCGCGAAGTGATGGGCGCGACCAACCCGGCCGAAGCTGACGAAGGCACAATCCGCAAAGAGTTCGCTTTGTCGATTGGCGAAAACTCGGTTCACGGCTCTGACGCTGCTGAAACAGCGGCTGAAGAGATTGCCTACTGGTTCTCTGAGCTGGAAATCGTTGGCTGAAGCCGAACGATATTAGAAGTTCAAAGGGCGACCATCTGGTCGCCCTTTTTTGTTGGCTTGAGAGCTTGTTTGACGGCAGCTTTAAGCTGCCATCTCTAACTGGACTTCGCCACCATGTAAGAAACATCGTTGATCAAAAAGCGACAGATCGACGGGATTTGGCAATCGAACATCATCAATGCTTGGCATGACATCTGAGGACAGCTCAAAAGCGCGGTCGATCTGAGAGATCATCACAACAATCGTACCACTTTCGGCGGCAAATTTCTTGAGCGCTCGGACTTGATGCTCAAGCGAAGGGTTGCTTCGCTTTTGATCTAACAGTTGCAGGTAATCGACAACGATCAACGCGTGATCGGACGTTCTGCTTAGACAATCCACAATATGGTCGGTGCAGATGTCGTCTGAAGTTTCGACAACGATAGGGCGGTCAAGTCGCCCAGGATCAAACCCTAGCTCTTCAATCCGATCCCAAACATCCGCTTCATTGTAATCCAGGGTGAAGAAATAGCCTGTGCGGTCAACTTGTTCAGCTAAGGCAACGATTTCCAGCCCCAGAAGTGTTTTGCCGTGACCGGGCCGTGCGCCGATCAGAACCATATCGCTCGAATTGATCTGTTTTATGATTTTCCTGGCAGGTGTCACTCTAGAGTGGTTGGACGCCAAGTGGCTCCAGTCCTTGAAGCCTTCTTGTTTAGCAATGCGATTGAGTGCCTCGTTAAGCCGAATGTCGTTGCGGCGTGACAGCATTTTTGCCTGACGCTTAAGTTTGTATATCGGTGATGACAGTCTCATCCTAACCCTCCTCTTTAAAGCGGTCTCCGCAATCCCTCCTTATGCGCGTGCTCGAACAGGTTGGGTTCGAAATGGTATCGCTCCGCATGTCGAATGCTGCCCCAGTGGAGGGGGGAGGCCTGAGCAAGGCCTTACGCAGATACTACTCTGATCTCTGGAAACACTCAATTGACTGGCTGCCATTCGCGCTACACGATGACGAAGGCATAAGTTTGGGCTCCAAGCAGCTCCCCTTATCCTCACCTTTAAGCGCGGCCGCCTTCGCCAACCCAAGCATATCCACATCCCAACCTGTCCAAAATGTCATGACGCACTTTTAACGGACAAACTGGGAACATGACGCACCCTTAACTGGTGCAAGGGTCGCGTCTCGCTCACCTTCACGGTGTGCTCACAAACCCGTGAGCGAACCGATGAAGAAGGGCGAACGCCATGACCGATATCCACCGGAAAAATGATCTGCTTAAGCGCCTTGGTATGGCGTCCATGGTCGCCGTGCTGCTCGCGACCACCGCTTTGCCAGGTGATGTCTTGGCCCACGGTGGCCATGATGAAGAGGTGGCAGCCACTGGCCAGGCGCTGGTGGAACAGGACACGAGCTGGCTGGTTGAGCTTCTGGACGAGTTGTTGCTTGGTTCAGTCGAAGCCGCAGCCAATATCTCCATCTCATCCAACGGCGCCGTGCGCACCATTGTTGCCGACGGCTTGCCAGACCATGTGCCTGGCCGGTTTCCCAATGCCAACAATCCCAACAGCATATCCATTCAGAGCTACCGCTTTGATATGCCGACCGATCCAACCATTGGTGGTTCACCAACCAGCGCTGATCGTTACGTTTTTGGCGTGGCGCTCAATGGGGTAATCTTCGATCCAGCGACGGCCGAGTTCTGGAACAACGATCGTTCCTTGGGCTGGAATTACGAAGCTTTTGGGCCACAGACTCGCTCGCTGGGTTTGGATTCAAGCAACGCCCATGTGCAGCCCAACGGCGCCTACCACTATCACGGCATCCCGGACGGCCTTTACGACCGGCTGGCAAGCGCCGAGACCCCAACCCTGATTGGCTATGCGGCTGATGGCTTTCCGATTTATGGGCCGCTCGGTTACGCTGACTCCGATGATCCGTCATCAGGCATTGAGGAGATGACTTCCAGCTATGCGCTACGCCCCGGCACGCGCTCATCCGGACCAGGTGGCACCTATGACGGCACCTTCACTGCCGACTGGGAGTATGTGCCGGGTTCGGGCACTTTGGATGCCTGCAATGGTCGCGTTGGCGTCACACCGGAATATCCCGAAGGCACCTACTACTATGTCATCACAGACGAGTTTCCATTTGTGCCGCGCTGCTTTGCCGGCACACCCGATGATAGCTTCTCCAAACAGAATGCGCGCTCTGGCTCCGCCCAGCAGCCACGCCGGCGTCCAGGTGGCGAAGGGGGTGGCCTGCGCCGGCCACCGCGTGCCCATCCTCCTATCCGATAGGACGGATACCAATCACGCGCTCGGCTTTGATGGTCCAGCCGCCCTCTAATCCTCGGACGATCTCAGCCAGCGCGTGCGGGTAGAGCGCGTGTTCCTCAGCCAGAACGCGCTTTGCCAAACTGTCGGGGTCATCATCGTCCAGAACCGGTACGGCTTTCTGGGCGATGATGGGCCCGGCATCCATGTCTGGCCGCACAAAATGAACGGTGCAGCCATGCAGCTTCACCCCAGCTTCCAGCGCGCGGGCATGGGTATCAAGACCTTTAAACGAGGGCAGGAGGGAGGGATGAATATTGATCAGGCGGTTGTGCCATTGGTCGATGAACCAGGGTGTTAGCAGCCGCATGAAACCTGCCAGGCAGACTAGGTCAACGCGCGCCGTCTCAAGCTCAACCTGCACGGCCTTTTCGAAGGCCTGTCGGTCTTTCTTGAAAACGTTGTGGTCGATCATGGCTGTCGCAATGCCTTGGCTCTCTGCCCAGCCCAGCCCTGCCGCATCGGGCCGGTTGGAGAGAACAAGAACCACCTCAACCGGAAAGTCTGGCGCTTTGGCAGCCTCAACAAGCGCCTGCATGTTGGAGCCGCGCCCGGAAATCAGGATTGCAACGCGCCGTTTCATCGCGGCAGGGGCTTCTCAATGATCACCGGCTCGCCGGTTCGTGAGGTCACTGCGCCGAGGGCTAGAACGCTCTCACCCATCACAGCGAGTTTGTTTGAAACGGCGCTGGCATCCTCCGCCGCCGCGATCACGATCATGCCGATGCCGCAGTTGAACGTGGCAAGCATATCATGGGCAGAAAGACTGGCTGTTTGCGCCGCCCAAGCCATTTCTTTGGGCAAGGAAACCTCTGATAAATCGAGTGAAACAGCCAAGTCATCCGGCAGAACACGCGGAATGTTTTCTAGCAATCCACCGCCGGTGATATGCGCCAACCCTTTGATTGCGTTTGTTTCCCGCTGCGCCGCCAGCAGGCTTTTCACATAGATGCGCGTTGGGGTGAGCAATACCTCACCCAGTTTCCTGGCGGTATCGAAAGGCGCAGGGGCTTCGTAGGAGAGGTTAGCCTCAGCAACGATCTTGCGGATCAGCGAATAGCCGTTGGAATGGAATCCAGACGAGGCGAGGCCGAGCACAACATCGCTTGCAGCAATGTTCTTGCGCGGCAGGATTTCATCGCGCTCCACCGCGCCGACACTAAAGCCAGCCAAATCATAGTCTTTGCCTGCATAGAGCGAGGGCATTTCAGCGGTTTCCCCGCCAATCAAGGCGCATCCGGCCAGTTTGCAGCCGGTGGCGATACCTTCCACCACCTTCGTTGCAACATTCACATCCAGCGCCCCGGAGGCAAAATAATCAAGGAAAAACAGCGGTTCAGCGCCTTGAACCACCAGGTCGTTTACGCACATGGCGACAAGATCAATGCCCACCGTGTCATGCACGCCGCTATCGATGGCGATTTTCACCTTGGTGCCCACGCCGTCATTGGCAGCCACGAGAACCGGATCGCGATAACCACAGGCGGCAAGATCAAACAAACCACCAAAACCGCCCAAATCAGCGTCCGCGCCAGGGCGTCGCGTGGAGCGAACGGCAGGCTTGATACGCTCAACCAGTTCAGCCCCCGCATCGGTATCAACGCCTGCCGCTTTATACGCGTCGGACCCGCTCATCAGCATTCCTCTTTCAGCTTTGGCCACTGGGTGCCGGATTCCGGGCGCGAAAACAACTGGCAAAACAAGCACTGTACGTCTGGAACCTGTGGACCAGAGAGCTTATGTCTGAAATCACACTGAATCCATCAGACTGACACATGAGCGCGCACCATCCATGACCATTCAACGGCAGGCAATTTTCTGGGCCCTCGCGGCAGCGGCGCTGATCGCGTTCATCTACGTGTTCTCCAGCATTCTGTTGCCCTTCGTCGCAGGCATGGCGATTGCCTATCTTCTTGATCCGGCTGCCGATTGGTTTGAACGGCGCGGGTTTTCCAGGCTTTGGGCCACGCTCTCTATCACCGCATTGGCCCTTATTATCGTTGTCGTCGGTCTGCTTTTGCTGGTGCCGTTGTTGGTTGAGCAGACGATCGGGCTGATTGAAGCGCTTCGGCCTTTCATTCCAGAAACGCTACGGACTATTTTCGGTTTGGCGGATGAAGATTTTCAGGCAATCAACGCGATTATGGCACCATCTGGCGAGGAAGATATGGCGGTCCGTCAATCGCTTTTGCCTTCCGCGATGACCTTCGATGCGATCATGAGTTGGCTGGGCACGCTCAATCTTGATCTCATCCGCAGCTTCATCGAAGCCAATGCAGGCACTATGGCAGCGCTTGCCAGCCGGGTTCTCGATCAGGGCGCTGCCGTCGTTGGCGTGCTTTCCACGTTGATCATCACGCCCATCGTGGCCGTTTACATGCTTTATGATTGGGACAATCTGGTCGCGCGCATCGATGGATTGCTTCCGCGCGATCATGCCGACACGATCCGCGATCTTGCCAGGAAGATCGACAATGTGATGGCCGGCTTCATTCGCGGTCAGTTCATTTTGGCGGTGATCCTTGGCACGTTTTACGCCACTGCGTTGACACTGGTTGGTCTCAACTTTGGCCTGCTGATTGGTCTGGGCGCCGGACTGCTGAGCTTCATCCCCTACATTGGATCGTTTGTCGGGTTCGGCACATCGGTCGGTGTTGCGCTTGTGCAGTTCTGGTCCGAGCCGCTGTGGATCGTGGTCGTGGCGGGCATTTTCGTCTTTGGCCAGTTTGTAGAAGGCAACTTTCTTCAGCCCAAAATCGTTGGCGATGCCGTTGGCCTCCACCCGGTGGTGCTGTTTTTCGCGATGCTCGCCTTTGGGTCGCTTTATGGCTTCCTGGGCTTGTTGATCGCTGTGCCCGTGGCTGCATCCCTAGGCGTTCTGACCCGCTTTGGCGTCGCACATTACCAAAAGAGCTATTTTTACAAAGGCACCAACCGCCCCTCGGTCCCATCAGATGAGGGGCCGTGATGGCATCAGCCGACCAGCTGGTTTTGGATATTGTCCCGCCGCCGTCATTTGCAGGAGAGGACTATGTTCCCGGCCAAGCGAACGCCGAAGCGCGGGCGCTAACCTCTGAGCTTGCATGGCCAAAGCCGGTTGGCGTGCTGCTTGGTGAGGCAGGGTCGGGCAAGACTCATCTGGCGTATCTTTTTGCCGAACGTTTCGACAATGCTCACTGGTTTGAAGGTACTGTTCCAGTTGATTTTGACGGCCAAGCGGCTGTCATCATCGATGGGTTGGAACGTTGGACCGGCGAGCAAAACAATGGTCATGATGAAGATGTACTGTTTCACACGCTGGAAGCTGCACGCGCCGCGCAGGCGCCCGTGCTGGTGACCAGCCGCGAGGCGCCGGAAAACCTGGGCTTGAAAAGACCCGATACCGTGTCGCGATTGCGGGCTGGATCACGCGCAGCGATAGACCAGGCTGATGATGCCCTTTTTCTGGCGATCGCTGTTAAGCTTTTCACCGATCGCCAACTGATGGTTGATCCGGCGATTGCCGATTATCTTCTGCAACGCATGGAGCGATCCTATGCCAATCTCTCCAAGTTGATCGCGTTGATTGACGAGCGCTCCTTGGCTGCCGAGCGCTCCATTACCAAGCCGCTGGCCCGCGATGTGCTGGCTGCCTATGAACTGTCACAGAACTGAAGTACGCCGTCAGCAAGACGAGCGGACAGGAGACCAATGACCGAACCGACCAACTCAGTTGCCGAGACCGAAGCTGAAAACGTCAGCGCCAACGACGACACGCCCATCTACGATCATCTGATGGCCTTGCCTGAACGGTTCATCAATCGAGAATTGTCGTGGTTGGGCTTCAATCGGCGTGTGCTTGAAGAGGCTGACAACACCCGCCATCCGCTCCTGGAGCGCCTTCGGTTTCTATCGATCTCGGCTAACAATCTTGATGAGTTTTTCATGGTGCGCGTGGCCGGTTTGGTCGGGCAGGTCAATGAGAACATCACCAAACGCTCTGATGATGGATTAACGCCTGCCGAGCAGCTCGAAGCGATCAGCGAAGAGGTTGCCGATCTAGCGCGCCACCAGCAGCAGGCGTTCAATGGATTGCGAGTTGAACTCTCTGATGCCGGCATCACCATCATCGAACCAGATGACCTTGATCCACGTGAGCGCGATTGGCTGGATGGCTATTTCTTGAGCCATGTGTTTCCGGTGCTGACGCCATTGGCTGTCGATCCGGCGCATCCTTTCCCTTTCATCCCAAACCTTGGTTTTTCTATCGCTTTGCAGTTGGAAAAGGTCCACGAGAGCGAAAGCAAAACCACCAGCGCCACCAATGTGATGACGGCACTGATCCGCGTACCATCCAAGATCGCGCGCTTTGTTAAACTGCCCCGCTTCGATGAATCCGGCACGGGCCACCGCACCATCATGCTAGAGCAGGTGGTGCGAATGTTTATCTCGCGCCTGTTCCCGGGCTACAAGGTTACCGGAACCGGTGCGTTTCGCGTCATTCGTGATTCTGATCTTGAGATCGAAGAAGAAGCTGAAGACCTGGTGCGTCTCTTCGAGAGCGCCTTGAAACGCCGCCGCCGCGGCTCGGCGATCCGCCTGGAGATCGAAGCAACGACACCGCACTCGCTGCTTGAACTTGTTGCCAAAGAGCTTGATGTCGAAGACAATGAGGTCTTCAAGGTCGAGGGCGCTTTGGCGCTAAACGAGCTGTCTGAACTGGTCGATATCGACCGTGACGATCTCAAGTTTATCCCTTACACGCCCCGTTTTCCCGAACGTATCCGTGAGCATGGCGGGGATTGTTTCGCGGCGATCCGCCAAAAGGATTTGGTCGTCCATCACCCCTATGAGAGCTTTGATGCTGTGGTGCAGTTTTTGCGTCAGGCTGCATCCGACCCAGGTGTCGTTGCTATCAAGCAAACGCTTTACCGCACCTCCAACGACTCACCCATTGTTCGAGCTCTCATAGAGGCAGCAGAGGCGGGAAAATCGGTCACTGCCTTGGTGGAGCTCAAGGCGCGGTTTGATGAAGAAGCCAACATCCGCTGGGCCCGCGATCTTGAACGTGCAGGCGTGCAAGTTGTCTTCGGATTTCTTGAACTGAAAACCCACGCAAAGCTTTCCCTGGTGGTGCGTCGCGAGGCCGGCAATCTGATGAGTTTTTGCCACATAGGCACTGGTAATTATCATCCTATCACGGCCAAGATTTACACCGATTTGTCCTTTTTCACCGCCGATCAAGTGATTGCTCGCGATGTGGCGCGTATCTTCAACTTCATCACCGGCTATGCAGAACCCGCCGAGTTGGATCGCATGGTGGTTTCGCCGACACGCATGCGCCAGCGCCTGCTGCATCATATTCGTGCGGAAATTGAACACGCGCGCAACGACCGTCCGGCAGCAATCTGGATCAAGATGAATTCGCTGGTCGATGCGCAGCTCATCGATGCGCTTTATGAAGCAAGCCAAGCCGGCGTGAAGGTCAACCTCATCGTTCGCGGCATCTGTTGCCTGCGCCCAGGTGTGCCCGGCCTGTCGGACAACATTGAGGTCAAGTCGATCGTTGGCCGGTTCCTGGAACACTCGCGCATTGTCTGCTTCGGTAACGGCGCTGGTTTGCCCAATAAAGATGCCATTGTTTATATTGGTTCTGCCGATCTCATGCCGCGCAACCTGGATCGCAGGGTGGAGGCAATGGTCCCCATCCACAACGAAACGGTTCATACGCAGATTCTCGACCAGATCATGGTTGCAAGTTTGAAGGACAACCAGCAAAGCTGGGAACTGTTGGCCGACGGACGTCACAAACGGGTGGGACCCGCACAGGGCGAAGAACCGTTCAACGCGCATCGCTATTTTATGACCAATCCGAGTCTGTCGGGCCGTGGAAAATCTCTTCAAGCGAACCAACCGCGTTTTTTCACGCGGCGCGCACCCTGAGCCGAATGCCGGACAGGGTCGTCTTAAAGGTTATGGCCCGATAGCTGTTATCGACATTGGGTCCAACTCGGTGCGTCTGGTAGCGTATGAACGCCTGTCGCGCGCACTCACCCCTCTTTACAATGAAAAGGTCCTTTGCGGCCTGGGTCGCGGCTTGGCCAAAACCGGGCAGCTTTCCGACGAATCCGTTCAATTGACGCTGGCCACACTGGCGCGGTTTCGACATCTTTCCGATCAGATGCAGATCAAGAGCCTGCGGGTCATCGCCACTGCGGCTGTGCGCGAAGCAAGCAACGGTGAAGCGTTCATGCAAAACGCTGAACGCATTTTATCAACGCCGCTTACAATTCTTTCCGGCGATGAAGAGGCACGCGCCGCAGCATTGGGCGTACAGTCAGGCTTCTTCAAACCCAATGGCATCGTTGGAGATCTGGGTGGTGGCAGTCTGGAACTCGTCGAAGTGACACCAGGCCATATCGGCGAAGGTGTGTCGCACAAGCTTGGCGTTATCCGTATACAGGAAGAGGCCGATGGCGATGCCAAACGTGCCCACAATATTGCGCTAGAACGGCTGACCGGTGATGAAACTGCCCAAAGTCTGGCTGATCGAACCCTTTATTTGGTGGGTGGCACATGGCGAAACCTTGCCAAGTTGCATATGGAAGTCACCAATTATCCTCTTTCGGTGATGCACGGTTACGCAATTGAGGCCGAACTATTCTCTGATTTTTGCCAAGATGTTGCGCGTGGCAAATACGAAGGACACGAGGCGATGCGCGCTGTTTCGCGCAGCCGCAAAATATTGCTTCCCTTCGGTGCTGCAGTTTTACGCGCCCTGTTTGAAGTAGGCAAACCCCACCAAGTGGTGCTCTCTGCCCTGGGTGTGCGCGAAGGTTTGCTGTTCGATGATTTGGATGAGGCTGAAAAACAGCGCGATCCCCTGCTCGATGCTGCCTATGAATTGGCGATTTTGCGATCACGCTCGCCGCAACATGCACGCGAGTTGGCTGATTGGACCGGCGTTGCATTTCAGGCGCTTGGCGTTGATGAAACCGAAGGCGAGGCAAGACTTCGCAATGCCGCCAGCCTATTGGCCGACATCGGCTGGCGGGCACATCCTGACTACCGCGGTATCCAAAGCCACAACATCATTGCCCATGCCGCTTTCAGCGGCATTGATCATGCCGGGCGGCTCTATCTGGCGATGGCCAATTACTACCGTCACCAAGGTTTATCGAACGGTGCACTCAGCGATGCTGAAGCTGACATTCTGGGCAAGCGTTTGGCTGAGCGGGCTCACCTTTTGGGTGCTCTGTTTCGTGTGGCCTATGCGCTTACGGCGTCCATGGCCGGTGTTTTGCCGGAAACACGGTTGGATGGCTCAGATCCGGATCGTCTTACGCTGTTTTTGCCAGAGCATCTGTCCGGTTTGCAGGGCGAGCGCCTTACCAAGCGCCTCAACGCCCTTGGCCGATTGGTCGGCAAAGAGGACGCCGTGGTCGCTGTTCGCTAATCATCGTCTTCAGGCAACATGGGCACCAAGACCGCGCGTTTGCCGCGCACGCCCAGCGCCATTTCGCCAGAGCGTATTTGTAGGGCCATGTCGCCGAACAGATCACGCCGCCAGCCGCGCATGGCTTTGACATCTGTGTCGCCATGGATCGCGATGGTTTCAAGGTCTTCAGTGTTGGCGATGATGCGTGGCGCCACACCTTCTCGTTCGGCAACAAGTTTCAAAGCAACCTTCAAAAGCTCAGCAATCGCTGGTGCGCTTTCGGGGTTCCGCTTGGATTTTGGCAGTTTGGGCAACTCGTCAATCGCTAGGGCTGAAACGCCTTGCAACGCTTCGACCAAGCCGCGCGCATATGGCTGCTTCTCAAACCCACGTGGCACGGCCCGCAAGCGGCCTAGCGCATCCAGCGATAGAGGGCGCTGCTGCGCGAGCTCGTAGATTGCATCATCTTTTAGGATGCGTCGCCGGGGCACATCGCGCGCTTGGGCCACTTCTTCGCGCCACCTGGCGACCGCTTTCAGGGCTGCAAACTCAATCGGCTTGCGCGCGCGAAGCTTGAGCCGCTGCCAAGCTTCGCTTGGATCAACCGAATAGGTTTGTGGAGCAAGCAAGGTCGCCATTTCTTCGGCCACCCATCCTGTTCGACTTTTTGCATCCAATATCGCGGCCAAATGCTCATACACATCTCGCAAATGGGTCACATCGGCTGCAGCATAGGCAAGCTGCGCATCGTTGAGCGGCCGCCGCGACCAATCGGTAAAGCGGTGGCTTTTGTCGATGGTTGCGCCAACAATTTGGCGCACGATCTGATCGTATCCAACCTGATCACCATAGCCGCAGACCATTGCGGCTATCTGCGTATCGAACACGTTTTGCGGGATCGAGCCGGTCAGATAATGAAAGATTTCAATGTCTTGCCGTCCAGCATGGAACACTTTGAGCACGCTGTCGTCGGCCAGCAAGGTAAAGAGCGGTGTTAAATCCAGCCCTTCAGCCAGAGGGTCTATAAGCGCAAATTCCTCTGCGCCGGCGACCTGAATCAGACACAGTTGCGGCCAAAACGTCGTCTCGCGAAGAAACTCCGTATCGATGGTGATATAGGGCTCGTTGGCAAGGCGGACGCAAAGCTGCGCCAGGGAATCGGTATCGTTGAGTAGTTTCATGTTTGCCGTCATAGCTGCTTTGGTTGTCGATGGCGATGCGGTAGCCTTCCCATGGTTGACGCACCAGCGCCAACGACGCTAAGCCGCTGCCCAACCACGCAAACGGCTCGTTTGCGCTATCTTTTTGCCATTGAGGATACTTTTTATGTCGGACACCGGTCTGCATCGCTACCGCTCGCACACCTGTGGCGCATTGCGCGCTGAGGATGTGGGCAAGGCCGTACGCCTTTCTGGCTGGGTACATCGCGTGCGCGATCATGGCGGCCTGCTCTTCATCGATTTTCGCGATCACTATGGCATGACCCAAATCGTGATCGATCCGGACTCTCCGGCTTTCTCTCTGGCTGAGACCGTGCGCTCGGAATGGTGTCTGCGCATTGATGGCAAGGTAAAAGCGCGTACGCCTGAAACCATCAATGATGGTTTGCCGACCGGCGAGATAGAGGTGTTTGCCACGGACATTGAAGTCCTTGGAGCATCGGCTGAACTGCCGCTGCAAGTGTTTGGCGAGCCGGAGTTCCCAGAAGATACGCGTCTGCGCTACCGCTTCCTGGATCTTCGCCGCGAAACGCTGCACGCCAACATCATGACGCGTACCAAAGTCGTCCGCGATATGCGCCGCCGCATGGAAGATGCGGGTTTCAACGAGTTTCAAACGCCGATCCTAACTGCCTCCTCTCCCGAAGGCGCGCGCGATTTTTTGGTTCCAAGCCGCATTCATCACGGTCAGTTCTATGCGCTGCCACAGGCACCACAACAATACAAACAGCTGTTGATGGTCGCGGGTTTTGATCGCTATTTCCAAATCGCGCCTTGTTTCCGCGATGAAGATCCACGCGCTGACCGTCTGCCTGGCGAGTTCTATCAACTGGATTTGGAAATGAGCTTCGTCACCCAGGAAGAAGTTTGGGAAACGATGGAGCCAATCCTGCGCGATGTTTTTGAAGCATTTGCCGGCGATAAGCCCGTTTCGCAAACATTCCGCCGCATTCCTTATGCCGAGGCGATCCGTCTCTACGGCACGGACAAACCTGATCTGCGCAACCCGATTGAGATGCAGGACGCATCAGAACACTTCCGTGGCTCGGGGTTCAAAGTGTTCGCGCGCATGCTGGAAGATGAGGCAAACGCCGTTTGGGCCATCCCCGCCAAAACCGGTGGTTCGCGCGCTTTCTGCGACAGGATGAACTCCTGGGCACAGGGCGAAGGACAGCCTGGCCTCGGCTACATTTTCTGGCGTGAGGAAGAGGGCGCAGTTGCTGGCGCTGGACCGCTGGCCAAGAACATCGGGCCAGAGCGCACAGAGGCCATCCGAAAACAACTTGGTCTAGAAGCGGGCGATGCAGCGTTCTTCGTGGCAGGCAATCCTAAGACGTTCGCGACCTTTGCGGGCAACGCACGTACCCAAATTGGCGCCGAATTGAAGCTGGTGGACGAAGATCGGTTTGAGCTTTGTTGGATTGTTGATTTCCCATTCTACGAGTGGGACGAGGAAAACAAACGGGTTGATTTCTCGCACAACCCCTTCTCGATGCCGCAAGGTGGTCTGGAAGCGCTGGAAGCGGCGCAAGCGGCAGGTGATGAGGCTCTCGTCAACCTGAAGGCCTACCAGTACGATCTGGTGTGCAACGGCTACGAAATCGCGTCTGGGTCAATCCGTAACCAATTGCCCGACGTGATGGTCAAGGCCTTTGAGATCACGGGCAAAACCCGTGAAGAGGTCGAAGAGCAGTTTGGTGGACTTTACCGCGCGTTCCAGTATGGCGCGCCGCCCCATGGCGGTATGGCGGCCGGTGTTGATCGCATCGTGATGCTGCTCTGTGGAGCGAAATCGGTGCGTGAAGTGGCGTTGTTCCCGATGAACCAACAGGCCGTAGACCTGATGATGGGCTCACCATCGGCGCCATCAGCGGCACAGCTGCGCGAGCTGAACATTCGTGTCAATCCACCACCAGCCAAGAGTTAGGCGTCCCCGTTTAAACGGAGATGCGTTCGAACTCTTTGCGCGTTGCTTCGATGTCCGCGTGCGTCGGCACGCTGTCCTCGTTGCCCAGATGCTGGATGGCATAGGCAGACGCCGCGCGCGCAAAGCGGAAATGTTCCGTCCAGGTACGGCTTGGGAATTGCAGCATCGAAACGATATAGGCGCCGTGGAAGATGTCGCCAGCACCATTGGTGTCGACGATCCGATTCATCGGCACAGGCAGCGCTTTGACGTGCTGATGCTCACCGTCCTGGGCGTAGAAAATCACACCCTCTGAGCCCATGGTGACGGCTCCGACGCGGCAGCCATAGGTTTTCAGTTTTTCCAGCGCATCCTTCGGTTCAAGACCCCAGGTGTCACAGAAGAGCTCAGACACAACCGCGACATCAATATATTTCAGCAACTCATCGGTATTTTCGCGCACCGCACCGCCATCAAGCGAGGTTGCAATGCCCCGTTCGCGACAGGCTTTGGCGTAGTGCAGGGCTGCATCTCCTTGGTGTCCATCCACATGCAAAACCTTGCAGCCATCCAGATTGAGATTCGGGAAGGGGTGTAGGTAGTTATCGTCGCGACAGCGCACGATGGCCCGCTTGCCATCCTTCGGCATGATGAACGACAGCGATGCCTCGGCGACTTTACGTTCGTGAATGCGTACGCCTGATGAGCGGGCCATTTCCCTGAACATCAGCGATAGCCAATCATCGCCAGATGTGCACAGCAAATCAGGGCGAACACCAAGCTTTGCCGCCGCAAACGCCGCCGTTACCGCATTGCCGCCGTAAGACACCGCGTAATCGTCGGCAATTGTCTTGTCATCGCCCGTTGGAAGCGTATCGGTTAGAAAGGTAACGTCTATATAGGCGTGGCCGATGAACAGCGCTTCCATAAGCGGCTCCATGTGCAAGGGTCTGTTGGTCGATGCGTTGCATGGCATTTAACGAAGCACAGAGCAACTGGCATAAAATGCGATTGAAGTCCGACAATAGCTTCAAATATTGCCATTCTTCCAGAGGGTCTGCGCGCATCCTGCAATTCCGGCACGATGTTTACCAGATAGCAAGTGCACAAGTGCTAGTTGCAACCTGCCGTCAGTGCGCTGGCATTGTGCCTTCGTCTGCATGTAAAAGTGCGGCACAGAGCCCAAAGGTCACCTTTGAAATTTGATGTTCGCCAGCTTTGGTTTTTTGCAGTCGGTTGCATTCTCGCACTTGCCCCGGTCATTGGAACCCATTGGCTTACCGGCAAGCAAGCTATCTTGAGCGCTGAGCAGCATCTTGATAGTCAAGCATTATTGGTCAGCCGAAGTGCCGAAGCGCAGTTTTTGGCTCTGGCGGACCGGTTGGCGGGCCTTGCAGAGGCAGCCGGCAATGGTTGCAGCAACATCGATTTGGCGCGAATGCAAGCAGCGGCGGTCGAAACCCCGGCGATTTCCGCTGTTGCGATGTTGAACCACGACCGCCAAATCCTTTGCATGTCGCCAGATTTGGGGGCTGACGCCTTTCAACTTTTTGGCGATCCCACGCCGGTGTTCGGCGAAAACTTCACCTTGGCGCAGGCGCGTATCTTGGACACCCGTATTACGGGGATTTTGCTGGAGTTTAGAACTGAAGCTTCGTTGCATGCGGTTTTTATTCCGCGCCAAATGTTGCCGCACTTTTTCAACTCCGCCGAGGTGACAACTGGGGTTACCTTGTCGCTCGGCGAGACTGTGCTTTTTGCGCGCGACGCGACAATCCATGAGGGCGTCGGCCGCGCTGATATCGAGGCCAAGTCTTTGCCGCTTGCTGGCGGCTCAATGCGTCTTCAAGTTGCCATTGACCGCAACCTCGTGGAGGCCAGCTTCGCGCCGATCCGCAACTGGGCGATCGTCGGTTCAATTATCATTGGCGCGCTTATCGTTGTGCTTGTCACGCGCCTCATCCACTACACACCCGCACAAGTGAATCAGATTGAGCGCGCCATCCATCAAAATGAATTTGTGCCATATTATCAGCCTGTTATCGATATCGACAGCGGCAAGTTGGTTGGCTGCGAAGTCCTGGTGCGATGGGTAAAGCCAGATGGAACAACCGTGTCACCGGGCGCATTTATCAGTTTAGCCGAGCAAACCGGGCTGGCCATCCCCATGACACGCAGGCTCATGCAAACGGTCGTGAAGGATCTTGAAAAAGCCTATGCAGAACGCCCCGGTCTGAAGGTGGCGATCAATCTTTTCAATCAACATTTTACCGATTTGGATATCATTCGCGACGTCGAAAACATCTTCGGCCCATCCAAAATTGCCTACAATCAGGTGGTGCTGGAAATAACCGAGCGCGCGCCGCTGGAGAGCTTGGCCCAGGCGAAAGTCATCATGCGAAAACTTCAGCGTTTGGGCTGCCGATTGGCGCTTGACGACGCTGGAACCGGACATGGTGGTCTGGCCTATCTGCAAGAGCTTGGGCTGGACATCGTGAAGATCGACAAAATGTTCATCGATCAGCTTGGCAAGAACAGGATTGGGGAGTCCATCACCCACACACTGACCGATTTGGCCCATGAGCTGGACATGGATGTGGTTGCTGAGGGCGTTGAGCGTATCGAACAGGTGGCGCATTTGCGCCGCTATGGAATTCGCCAAGCACAGGGCTTTCTGTTTGCCCCAGCATTGCCAGCCAGCCAATATCTTGCGTTGGTCAAAAAACTTGGCGTGGCCGAAACGCGCAAACGCTCGGGAAATCGAGCACAAGAGTCCCAACGCAAGGCCGCAACCATCCGTGCCGCGACTGAGCAAATCGATAAGGCCAAAGCCGAGGTGGCGCAGGACGCGCCAAACAAGACTGCAAACGAGGCTGACGCCGCTTAGTGTCGATCGGTTGTGTACGGCCAGGTGTCGCGCAATGGCGTCGCCATTCATTCCGCCAATCCTGAAGGAGCATCCTCATGATCCACGCCATCGCCCTGGTACTGGGTATGCAGTTGATTGGCGAGGGAATTGCGCGCATTGCTGGTTTCAGCGTTCCAGGTCCCGTGATCGGGCTGGTGCTGCTTGCTCTGCTTCTGGCTGTATTGCGCAGCCTGCGCCCAATCGTCGAGCCTTTGGCCAACACGTTGCTAGGCCATCTGTCGCTGTTGTTTGTGCCGGCAGCCGTTGGCCTCATCCAGCATTTGGGTGTGTTCGCCAACGATTTTTGGCCGCTCATTTTGGCGCTTAGCCTATCCACGCTTTTGACACTTGTCGTGACCGCCACCGTGTTCGTTCTGGTGGACCGATGGGTGGGGTCTGCCACGCCGCCGGAAGAGGCCAGCTAGATGGACGCTCTGCCGGTCGAAGAATTCTTGGAGCTTTGGGTTTTTCTCGAAGCAACGCCGCTGCTTTGGTTGACGGTGACCGTTATTGCCTATGCCATTGGTGATGGGCTGTCCAAACGCGCCAATCGCCATCCGCTGGCCAATCCAGTTGTGCTGGCGGCAGGTTGTGTTGCCGGCGTGCTGCTGCTCACCTCCACCAGCTATACGACCTACTTCTCAGGTGCCCAGTTTGTGCATTTTTTGCTCGGCCCAGCCACCGTATCATTGGCTGTTCCGCTGGTCGCCAATTGGCCAGAGGTGAAGCGACACAGCGCAGCCATTATCGCCGCCTTGCTGGCGGGCGCTGTGACCGCGGTCGCAAGTGTTTACGGCCTCGCCGTGCTGTTCGGCATCGATGGTGCGGTTCTTTGGTCGCTGGTGCCGAAGTCCGTGACCACGCCCATTGCGATGGGTATCTCGGTGGAGTTTGGCGGTATCGCCTCGCTGACGGCGGTCTTCGTCATCATGACCGGCATACTCGGCGCGATCATGGTCACGCCGGTCATGAACGCACTGCACATCAAGGATCCTGCCGCCCGCGGCTTTGCTGTCGGCGTGGCCGCCCATGGCATTGGCGCAGCGCGCGCCTTTCAGGTGAACCCCGTTGCAGGCCTGTTTGCTGGCATCGCCATGGCCTTCAACGGTTTGATCACTGCGCTGCTCGTTCCCGCCATTGCTGGCCTAGTTCGATAAGAAGACGATGATCGAAAGTTTCGCGCCAGGATCAGCAAGAACTGCCAACCTGTTTGGTTCAAGGGGCACGCTCGTTCGAGGCATCTTCGCTGAACAGCGTTCAGCCAGTATTGGCAGTGGCATGCAAGGTCGGTTATCTGGAGCGGTTAAGCGCCTACGTTGAAAACGCTTTAACGACGATCCAGCTGGTCACCTACCCATCGCGCGGTTCAACGGCGTTGGTTCTGGTAAGCCTGACGAATCTGCTCACGCAGCCAGCGGTGGCTGGATTCATTGGTGCGATTGGCCTTCCAGATCATATAGACTTCTTGGTTTGGCATCTCAAAAGGTAAGTCACAGATCTGCAGCGGAAAATAGCGTGCAGCTTCGCGGGCGAAGTCGCCGGGCAGTTGCGCAATAAGATCGGTGTTGGCGATCATCTGTGGGAAGGCCCAAAACTTCGATGAGGTGTAGGTAACATGCCGCACGATGCCGGCATGGCGCAGGAACTCGTCAATGCGGGTCATGGCGCGCAGCTTCGGGATCAGCGCAATGTGTCCAAGACGCTGATACTGCTCCAGGGTCACTTTTCCATCGATCTCCGGGTGCCCCTTGCGGGCAACCATGACCGTGTTGGCCTGACCGATGGTCTCCTGCTCGATCTCCTTGGCTTCAGGAAAATGCGGCGCGAGCACCAAATCCAGGCTGCCATCATTGAGCCCTTCAATGACGGGTTCATAGGCAATGTGCAGCATCTCAAAGGTTACATTGCGTTTGCCCTGAATGGCGCGGACGATCTCAGGCAGCAGGATCGGCTCCAGCTGGTCCAGCATAACCAGGCGGAAATGGCGCTTGTCCTGGTCGGGATCAAATGCCCCGCCCCCTGACACCCCGGTACGGATGATCTGCAACGCCTCGCGCACTGGCCCGATCATCGAGATCGCTTTTGGAGTCGGTTCAACGCCGTTGCTTCTGCGGACAAAAAGCGGATCGTTCACAATGGCCCGCAGCCGTGACAGGGAGTTGGAGAGTGTCGGCTGGCTCTGGTTCAACAGCTTTGCCGCATGGGAAACATTGCCCGCCGAATAAATCGCCTCAAAGACGATCAGCAGGTTGAGATCAAAATTGCGCAGTTCGTCCATTGTCCCAACATTTCTTACCTAACGGAAAGGCGAAAAAAACATAGATATATCAATAGTTTGTAGCGATATTCAGCGCATCAATATAGGGCATTTGGATTATTTGGCTACTCTGTTTTTTTACCGTTTCTTAAGACAAGGGCGGACGGGTCCGCCTGTCCTTCTGTTCACCTGCCAAGCACAAAGCACAACGAGGTGAGCGACAGAGGAACGTCGTATGGTACCGAGTCTACGCGTTTTATACGCTTCCTGCGCTGCAATTGCGCTTGTCGCCGCTCAAGGGGGATGGGCTCTGGCCGATGATTTTGTCGTTGATACCCCAAGCACGCAGACCAATGCTGGCAACACCTTTGATACCGGTGACAGCATAACCATCACTGAAACCGGCTCAATCTCCCCAGGTGCAGGGGATCCCGGGGTTCGTGCAACGGTTAATACCATCACGGTTGTGAACTCCGGCACCATCGCAGCCAGCGGGAGAGACGCTTACGGGATTGTGTTGCGGAATGGCAACACGGTAACAAATTTCGGTACGATCACAACCAGCGGGCGGGATTCTCGGGCAATTCAGGTGGGCCAAGGCAGTCGAATCTTCAACTTCGGTGCCATCACAACAAGTGGAGATTCTTCTGCCGCAGCTGTGGTGATCCAAGATAGTAGCATTTTCAACTTCGGTGCAATCGAAACCAGTGGAAATATTTCGCGTGGAATTTTTTCTTCAGTTAACAATGTGATTACCAATGCCGGATCAATCACAACTGTTGGAAATTTTGCCGACGGGATTGTTGCAGATAGGAACAATACGGTCACAAATTCCGGTCTGATTGCGACCAGGGGTGATTTTGCTCCGGGTATTGGGCCAGGTGAGGCTACTATTGCTAATAATACGATCATCAACACCGGTATAATCACAACAACCGGTAGCAACTCAGCTGCCATTACTATGCCTAACTCCACAATCACCAATTACGGGCGTCTCGTTAGCGCTCAGTTTGACTCCATGAGACTGACAGAGAGCGCGAACGTTTTGAATCTCCATGCCCCTTCGTTTCTTGGCGGGCGAATTGATCTGGGGGATGGTACAACGGTGAGTATCGTTTCCGGTCAGTCCCATTCGATCCTTTGGGACCTTTCAACCGGCACCATGAATGGTGGTGCGCCCACGCTTTCAGGGCCGGTACCGATCTTTTACAATGCCGCCACGAGCCAAGTGGCAACGTTCGATCCCACTGCGCTTTCAGGCAGTGCCAATGCGCTGGGTGACATGACTGGCAACCTCTCCGCCCTCATGCGCCAGCGCCTTTCAGCTTCGCAGGCGGGCGGCGGTGAAGAGGCCGATGCATCCTTTGTG
>JAVJSN010000002.1:0-221902 GCA_040219355.1 Hyphomicrobiales bacterium | reverse complement strand
GTCGGCGTGTCAGTCCGCTGGTCAGTGCAATCCGCACCGCCTCGCGCTTGAACTCGTCATTGTGTTTGCGTGCCATTCTTGTGCTCCTTGATGGCGATCATTCCATTCAAGGACACGGAACAAAACCGTGACAAGTCCATTCACGGTGGAGCCGATCTCGGCAACTGCCCATGGCGATGAGTTGGTGGTGACCCACACCAAGAACACCATGACTATGGAAGGCGAGTCGTTCGCTATCCATGCTGTGGTCGTTTGGCGCTTTGTCGAAGGGCGGATTGTCGAGGCTTGGGATTTCCCCTCCGCCTACACCCTTGCCGAGCTGACCTAAACTGAGCAAGTGCGTAAGTGCCGATCGCTAGTTTCACCACCCTCTCGATGCCAGTGACAAAAGCAATGCATGTCATGAGTTCGAGCCTTGTAAAGACAAGACCGGTCTACACATAAGCGCGGCACCTTCGTTTGAGCGATAAGTTGAGCCTAACCCGCCTCAGCTTTCAGCGCCAAAGCAACACCATGAACAAACACGCAGCACGCGCGTGACAGGACCCTTTATGACGCACGTGCCCGCTAGCCTGTTAGAGATCGCCGATCGCGTTGTCGAAGCGGCGGAACCCGATGTGGTTGATATCGACAGTGTGTTGACGTCTGTCGGGCGGGCGAGCTTCACCCCTATTCTGTTGTTGCCCGCTTTGGCGGTAGCAACGCCGCTGAGTGGCATCCCTCTGTTTTCATCGTTGATGGGCATCATTATCGCTCTTGTGTCGGCGCAAATGCTGTTGCGCCGCCGCCATCTTTGGCTGCCATCCTGGTTGTTGAAACGTCAGGTCAGTGGCAAAACCGTGCGCGATGCCTTCCTTAAAGTGCGCCCGGTTTTGGCGTGGGTCGATGGCCATACCACGCAGCGGTTTCGCGCTTTCGTTCAACGCCCGCTGGTTTTCATCCCGCAATTGCTTTGCCTGACCTCCGGTCTGTTGATGCCATTCTTGGAGTTCGTGCCGTTCTCCTCATCAGCCCTGGGCGTTGGTGTCACTTTGCTAGCTCTTGGTATGCTCACCCGCGATGGCGCGATCACCTTTGTCGGCCTTCTGCCCTATGGTTTGGTGATCTGGTTGCTCGTCCGCTTCCTGTGAGCTTTCCGATCGCATTCATCGGCGAGTGCAGCATAGCCATGCAGCCAGAAAAAAGCCCCGAAGATCAGCGTGATCTCGGGGCTCTATGATAGATTGATGCGTGTTCTGGCTAGTTCAACAGATCAGGCAGGATCGTCACAATACCTGGGAAGAGCCATAACAGCCCAAGCGCCAGCACCTGGATCCCGACAAACGGCAACACACCACGGTAGATGTTGCCGGTGGTCACCGAGGGCGGCGCCACACCGCGCAAATAGAACAGTGCAAAGCCGAACGGCGGTGTCAGGAACGAGGTCTGAAGGTTCACCGCGATCATGATCGTTACCCAAGCCGGATCGAGCGTGCCGCCATAGAGCACCGGCCCCACAATCGGGATCACGATGTAGATGATCTCCAGGAAGTCGAGCACGAAACCGAGCACGAAGAGGATCAACATCACAACCAAGAAGACCAGCAGCTCATTGTCAAAAGCCCGCAGAAACTGCTGGATATAGTGCTCGCCACCAAAGGAGATCAGCACCAGGTTAAGCAACTGACTGCCGATCAGGATGGTGAACACCATCGAGGTGACTTTGGCCGTCTCGCGCACCACCGGCGAGAGCACATTGCCGCGGAACAACACCCAACAGGAGTACAGCAGACCCAGGAATGCAAAATGGTAGGCACCCTGGGCAATGACATAGGCAACCCAATCCTGCCACGGAACAGCATCGCGCGTGATGCGCAGGTCAAAGTTGACGCCGACCAAGATCATGATGACGAGCGCAAAACTGGCCCAAATCACCACCTTCGAGTTGCCTTCTTCCTCTTTCAACTTACGGAAAGCGGCCAGCATAATCGCCCCAGCTGCACCCAGCGCAGCAGCAGGAGTCGGGTTGGTGATGCCACCAAGGATCGAACCAAGCACGGCAACGATAAGCACCAAGGGCGGGAACACAACGCGCAGCAGGTCATTCTGCGATAGGCGGCCCATGGCAACCTTGCAGCCGTAAAGCGTCAGAATCATAGGCAGAGCCAGAATGGCAAATTTCGCGCCGGGCCCTGTAAGCGGTGAGACAAACAAAAGATCGAAAAGAAACGCCAGTACAACCCCTGCCCCACCAATAAGGAGCGGCGTTGGATTGGACTTGAAATCCACGCCCCGCGCGAGCAGCAGAACAATACCGAGCAGCACGAAGATACTCGTTACACCTGAGCCGATCGGCGCGGCGTCGGTCAGCGCTTGCTCGCGCGCAACCAGCAACTCTTCTTCGCTCAGCTCATGCGCTTCTTCTGCGCCACCAGCAGCTTGAATGGTTGCCCGTTCTTCAACGGCCCGGTCCCATGCATCTTGCCCATGCAACTCGATCATGGCGGCTTGGCACTGGTCAGAAACATTGGTGCGCAAGCTTGCCTGCTCACCAGCCTGCGAGAAGGTGGAAACATTGAGCGACTGACTGCCAATCATGCCACCACTGATACCCAGCCCGACCGCAAAGATCAGACCAAGAGGTGCTGCAAGAAACCAGGTCATGCCATGGCCGCGCTTGGTCTCGCCGCGCTCAACGGCTTCAAACTGCACTGCTGGCGCTTTGGTGGGGTTCACCAGCGCAAAACCGAAGGCGTAAACGCCATAGAGTACGGCGATAAAGATCCCCGGCAGCAACGCTGCCTGGAACAGCGTGCCGACAGACAAAACCGCCGGCTCACCCAGGTAGGTGAGTGCATCGGTACAGCCAGCAAGCTGCGCACGGGTTTCTTGGCCCGCCGCGTAAAGATCCCCTACCAACGTGCCGAGCAGAACGATCACGATAGAGGGAGGGATGATTTGCCCCAACGTGCCCGACGCTGCGATAACGCCGGTGGCAAGCTCTGGGGAGTAATTGTTGCGTAACATGGTCGGCAAAGCGAGCAGACCCATGGTGACCACGGTGGCACCAACGATACCGGTAGAGGCCGCAAGAAACGCGCCCACAATCACGATGGACACGGCCAAACCGCCAGGCAGCGGCCCGAACACGCGAGCCATCGTGGTCAGCAGGTCTTCTGCAATGCGCGAGCGCTCCAGCGTGATGCCCATCATCACGAACATGGCCACAGCCAGAAGCGTTTCGATGGACTGGCCAGCAATCACCCGCTCGTTCATGCGGTTCACGATGAAGGAGAGGTTCCGCTCCATGGCCTGCTGCCAGCCGCCGGGAAACAGCGCTTCTTCAATGCGCGGTAACTCCGGGTATCGGAAAACGGATATGGAGTCGCGGATCACCCCTTCGGCGACAAGCGCCGCATATTCAGGCGAGGCTTTGTCAATCGCCTGGTGAACAAGCAAGCCCGCCGAATCCAGCCCGGCAATGATCGTGAACGAAATGACACCCGCACCGGCGATCGAAAACGCAACGGGAAATCCACTCAAGATGGACGCGAACAGGGTCAGGAAGACGATAATCAGGCCAATTTCGACCCCGTCCAATCCAAATAGCATAACGCTGCCTTACCTCTTGTTGGCGCATCGGCGCCGAATGGATGGCGCAAGTGCGCCAGATTAACAACTGATCAGGTGGAACCGGAATGGACCTCGTGGGCCAGGTCTTCGGCTTCATCGCCCATCACATCTTTGTTTAAATACTTACCGGCACTTTCCTCGCCCTCTACAAATTCAAGGTACGAGCGCCAGAAAAAGGCCATCGCATGGAGAAGCACCATCACGCAGAACGCGACGATCAAAACCTTGAAGATGAAGTAGGCGTTGAAACCGTTCGGGCTAAAGCCAATCGTTTCAACATTCCAACGCAAGATACGCGCCTGCGCCAACATGCGATCGAGTGTACTGGTCGATGATGGGTTGGGCACCACAAGGTGCCGCCACATGAAGAACCATGCATAGAGATAGGTGACCACCATGGCGGGAACCATGAAGATCATGCAGCCCACCATATCGATGATTTTTTTGGCACGGTGCGACACTGCTGAATAGACAAGATCAACACGCACATGGCCGCCCTGCACAAAGGTGTAGGTGCAGCACAAGCAAACGATCATAGCGTTATAGAGCTTCAGCTCTTCGGACCACCAGGACAGATCCTGCGTGAAAGACTTGCCAAAGGGTCCCAAAGAGATATCCGCCACGCGGAAAATGCGCTGCAGAAAGACAATCATCACCTGCTGTAGAACCATAATGAGGCCAGCCCAAGCGAAGGTGCGGCCCACTATGTTGGCGAACCCTTCAAGGCCTCGCACACAGCCCCAAAGGAAGGTGCGTTTCCAGAAGACACCAAGCGCGGTGATCACCAGGAATAGGGTGAGCATGACAAAGAAAAATTCGATCGAACCGCCATAATAGATGAAGCGGACAAGCGCTTCAGGGTCCGACCAGTTCAGCCAGGCCTGCGGATTTGTGATGGCCTGGAACAAATGATACGGCGCCAACGCGATGCTTTTGGCGAGCCAAACGACAAATTCGATCATGCTATCATACCCCGCGCGCTGGATTGCGCGTTAGTCCCATCCAGAAATATCCGGCCGCTCAAAAAAATATCCCGCCCGATACTGTAGGGCACCGAGCGGGATACGATATTGAACAATGGTTATCAGCTTACATTGCCGCGTTCACGCGGTTGCGCTGACGCATGTACTCGCCATCGGCAATTTCATACCAGTCAGCAGACTCTTGCATTGAGGCAAAATAGCTCTCAGCAATGTTCGCATACATCGGGTCGCTCATGTTCTCTTCGCGAACTTCAGCGGCGCCACGACCATACGCATCCCAAACATCTTCTGGGAACTGGCGAACCTGCACACCACCGGCTTGCAGACGGGCCAAAGCGGCACCGTTTTCAGCCAGCGACAGCGCCGTGTTTTGCGCGTGAGCCGCTTCACAAGCGACCTTACAAATTTGCTGATGAGTTGGCGACAGTGATTCCCAGACTTCCTGGTTAAACACCACGCTCAGCGCGGAGCCTGGCTCATGGAAGCCAGCGGCGTAGTAGGTGTTGGTGACTTCCTGGAAGCCCATACGCTCATCGGCATAAGGACCAATCCATTCAGCGCCATCAATCTGACCGGACGCAAGCGCCTGATAAATTTCGCCGCCAGGAATGTTCTGCACGGATGCGCCAAGACGACCAAGCACCTGGCCACCCTGGCCTGGCATACGGAAGCGTAGACCTTGCAAGTCGTCAGCAGAGTTGATCTCAATGTTGAACCAACCACCGGGCTGCATCGCGGTCATGCCGCACATCAGTGGCTTCAGGCCAAACAGGCCAGACAGTTCATCGTGCAGTTCTTGACCGCCACGACGATAATACCAGTTGGCCATTTCCTGCGCTGTCATGCCGAAAGGCACGGAGGTAAAGAAGGCAAACCCAGGATGCTGATTGAGGAAGTAGTACTCAGCTGAGTGGTAGACATCAGCCTGCCCAGACGACACAGCATCAAACACTTCAAATGCGCCAACAAGCGAGCCTGCGGACATTTTGTTGAAGCTCAGCTGACCGTCGGTCATAGCTGTGATGTAATCGATAGCGAGCTGTGCCGCGTCATCGAAAACCGCAAAACCATCGGGCACAGATGTGACCATGGTCAGGGTACGGTTGCCCTGTGCAATTGCTGGTGCCGCAAGCGTTGTTGACGCTGCTGCGCCTGCACCTACGAGACCTGCTTTTTTGATAAATGAACGACGATCCATAAATGAGTTCCTCCCGAACTTCTTTCAGCGGATAGCTTTTTCAGCCAGACATTAGTAGCTATGCACTGTGCGCATAACCCCCATGCAGCTGGATGCACTTAAACCGCAAACCTGTTCGGAGCACAAGGGTCAATGGCCCTACGCAATTAGGCGAAAGACCTTTAACCATTTCGCATGGTAAATCAGGCGGTTATGCCCAATGATGAGGCATTCGTGCTCACTGCCTGATTCCCCGGCACACAGGATAGACGTATGCAGACTTCACGCCCCCTCGTTCTCGTGTCCTCAGATGAACGCGAGCTTCACGGTTTCACATGGCACGCCGCCATCAACACCTATCTGAAATCACTGGCTGGCCCGGCTGGGGTCACGCCGGTCATCGTGCCCTCGCTTGGCGATGCAGTTATCAATGACTCTCTCTTGGATGCGGCCAGCGGCGTCTTGGTCACCGGATCACGCACCAATGTGCACCCTGACCTTTATGATGAAGAGCCAAGCGAGGCCCATGAGCCCTATGACCCAGCGCGCGATTCCACCTCGCTGCCCTTGATCCGCGCCGCGCTTAACCGCGGCCTGCCATTGCTGGCCATCTGCCGCGGGCATCAGGAGTTGAACGTGGCTATGGGCGGCACGTTGGAAACGGAAATCCACGAGCAGGAAAACCGTCGCGACCATCGTGGCGGATCAGTGGACCTGCCCCAGCATGAGCGTTTTGCCCAAAACCATCTTGTCAGCCTGACCCCAGGTGGCCTGCTGGCCGATATTCTCGGCGACGATGACATTCAGGTGAATTCTGCCCATCGCCAGGCCATAGCACGCCTGGGCAAGGGCCTGACCGTTGAGGCAAAGGCCGATGATGGAACCATTGAGGCCATCGGCGTGGCTGACGCCAAGGCGTTTGCGCTGGGCGTTCAATGGCACCCAGAATATTGGGCAAGCCTGTCAGAAGACGCCGATGCGCCATCGACAAAGATCTTCAAAGCTTTTGGCGATGCCGCCCGCGCATTCAGCGCGAAAGCCGCTACCGACTGAGCGAGGCAAGCAGAAGCAGCGCGCCAAAAGCGACAACGATCAGTCCGCCAAGCAAACTGAGAACCACAGGCGCATAGCGCATCACCGTCGAGGTTTGGCTGCCACGGGTCAAGAAGCTGGAAAGCCCGCTCGCAAACATCGCCAGCGTGCCAACGGTGATCGCGGTGCCCACACCCATCGCGTAGGCAGAGAGCGCGCCAGCCCAAATCAAGCCTTGCGACATGGCAAGCACCAACACCAGAAGCGCACCGGTGCAGGGCCGCGCGCCTGCGCCCAGCACCAGCATCAACGACTGACCAAGACCTGATGTGCGCGACACCTCATCGGCACCTGGCATATGCACATGATCGCAGCCGCAATGGGCATCGTGCACATGGTGCGGATCAGGGTGCGCAGGGTGGTGGTGAGCGTGGTCATGGTGAGAATGGTCGTGAGGATGACCTGCTGGGGCCAGAGTAACCGACTGCGGCAGAAAACCCTTGGCCGTGCGCCAGACCAAGTAAAGACCTAGCGCAATGATCAGCGCATACGAAAAGCGTTCAAGCGTGATCGTCGCATCGGTAAGAAACGCACGCGACAGACCAAACACACCCGCCAGCACACCCACCAGCAACACCGCCATCGTCGCCTGCACAAGTGCTGCGCCTATGGCGAGCATGGCGCCACGACGCGCGGTGTCTCCGCTTGCCAGCATGTAGGAGCTGATCACGACCTTGCCGTGACCTGGTCCAGCAGCATGCGCAACGCCATAGGCGAACGAAAGGCCAAGCAGGGTCCAAAGCGCCGATGACGACGTCCCAACCTCGCGCAGCGCATTGGTCAGCCCATCATAAAACGCGCCTTGGGCCTGCGCCGTCCATGCGATTAGTTGATCAAAGCCAAACCCTGGAACCGGCTCGGTGGGCACGACCGGGCCAAACGGATTGGCCAAGGCTGGCACTGCCACTATGGCTAAAATAACAAGCAAGCAAAAACGGATCATGTGCAGACAATCCGAGCCCGATTGGCCAGTTGCTCGGTCACCGACAGCAGTTCCTCTGGCACAGCCTCTTCAGCCGGGATAAGCGATAGAATGCTTGCATAGCTATCATCCAAGGGCGGGGGTTCATCGACGGACAGAGCGCATCCGCTCGGAGCGTTGGCCAACTGAATTGGATCATTCTCTACCAGTGAGAAGGCCACGAAATATTCCGGGTCAAAAATATCCAAGATCACCAAATCATGCGCGTTGGCATCCACTGACGTCTCAAGCGGCAATGTGAAGTGTAGCGTGGTGTGCACCCCATCATGCTCCAGATAGTAGTCTTCGGGCGCACCGAACGTTTCAGAAAAAAGATCGCCCACCCGGTCCGTGGTCGCCGCACCCGCCATGCTGGTAAAAAAATGAAAGTCAGCCAGCGACGTGACATTCACTTCAGCCAGTTCTGCGGTTTCCTCACGCGAGTACAAACCGTCGCCATTGGTATCCAGGCCCAGCATCAAATAGGAGGAAAACGCTTCGTCGAACCGCCACGCGTGACGGATTGCAGCGATCGATCCGTCATCGTCGAACACCACCTCAGCCGCCGCATCCACCCACACATGGGGATGAGCCACGGCGGCAGAGGCGCCCATCAGCGTGAGGGCAGCAATCAAGAGGCCAACAAGCCTGTGCAAGGATGGAGTGGCGTTCATGAGGGTGCCTTATGATTCCAAGCTGGGCACAAGTATGGCGCCTTAGCCTCGACCACGCAAAAGACCATGAAGCGCAGGCAAGGCAGCCCCGAGCAAAACCACGATAATACCGGCAATAGCAGCCGGAGCCAAAGTCTGCCCAAAGATAATGGCGGCCGCCACAGTCCCAACGCCTGGGCCCGCCGCAGCAATCAGCCCGATATGCACCACCGGTAAGCGTGACAGCGCAAAATTGAACACAAAATAGCTGATCGCGGTCATGCCAAGACCCAAATAGGCAAACGCGATTATCTCACGTGGGGCAACAGTGGTGGGCAGGTCCATGCCAAGCACCAGAACCACCGCCCATGCCGCCAGACAGGCTCCGGTCACCTGCAAGGGAGCCAGAACAAACCACGGCATGGTGGCGCTGGTGTTGATGGCGCGGCCAATGGTGATGCCGCCGGCGCCAATCAAAAGACCTAAGCCAGCCAGCGCGAAACCCAGCAGCTGGTTGTCACCGGTACGCTCGCGCACAAACACCAAAACAACCATGCCTGCAAAACTGACCAGAAGGCCGATCATCACCCAGACGCTGAGTTTCTCTTTGAGAAAAAGCCGCCCTATGACCGCGACCGCTCCGGGCATCAGGGCAGCCAGCAAGACGAAGGTCACGCTGTCCAACCTGGCACCCGCGCTCGTCAAGATGATCATCAGCAATCCAGGCTGCACGGCACCCAATACCAACCCCTTGGCAAAGGCTGACAAGGGAAGCTGCGCCTTCAAAAAAAGGAACCCGGCAACCTGCCTTATTGAGCGCGCCGTGCGCGAGGAAGTGGAAACGGCCTTGAATGAAGCTGAACAGGTGCTGGTCGAGAAACTACGCGCGACGAACCTGTCGAAAATCGCTAACCAGTCGGTCGATTGATCAGCGACCGCCAGTGCAGTTGGCGAACTGATCGGCCAGAAAATCGATGAAAGCACGCAGCTTTTGCGTCATATGCCGCCGCTCGGCATAGACCGCGTAAATGCCAACGCCCTTCAACTCATAGTCTTCCAGCACCGGCACCAAAAGCCCGGACTCAATATCATTTTGCACCGTGAGATAGGGCACTTGGCAAAATCCAAGACCGGCCAATGCCGCCATGCGGATCGCATGCGGCGCATTGATGCTCATCACCGGATCAATGCGCACTGAGCGCCGGCCCTCAGGCGTGTCGAATGTGTAAGCCCGTTTCACCCTATGATTGCTGTCAGCAATGGTTGGCAGGCGGGCCACATCTTCCGGTGATTGCGGCCTACCATGCTTGGCCAAAAGATCAGGCGTCGCACACACCACCACGCGATAGGGCGCAAGCTTGCGGGCGATCAGGCTGGAATCAGCAAGTTCAGAGATACGGATCGCAACATCGAAGCGCTCCGCCACCATGTCGATAAATCGGTCTTCGAACGCAACATCCAGCTGCACCTGAGGGTAGGCAGCGGCAAACCCCATGATGGCTTGACCCAACAGGCCCTCCGAATGGGTGCGCGGTGCGGATATGCGCAGCGGTCCGCGCGGCGTGTCACCTTGCTCGCGCATGCGTTCCTGCAAACCATCAATGCCAGCCAGAAGATCCAACGCTTCTTCGAAATAGGTCTGCCCGACTTCCGTCACTGCCACCGATCGCGTGGTGCGTGTGAGCAACCGCACGCCCAGAAAATCTTCCAGCTCGCGCACATCTTTGGACAGGATAGCCTTGGAGCGACCGGTGGCTCGCGCCGCCGCCGAATAACCGCCCTCACGCACCACGTCCACGAAGGAACGCATGCGGGTTAATGTGTCCATGAGCATTTAACCGCGTGAATCATGCCACAGACTTAGGACACCGATGCGGACTTTTCCATGGGGTTTGGATAGACCTGCTACGCCACTTGCGTTTGCGCCTCCAGCGTCTGTTTGGCCCCAGAGGAAAGCAACCCAAACAACACCTCGCTGCTCAAGTGATAGGGATTGGCATCGCTGCTGGAGTCTGCGATCCCATAAAGCGCCTGATTGATAGACTCGATATAGACCACATTCATCGACCAATCTGGAAACTGGCGCTCATCGATAACCGCAGAGCGGCGCAACTTCACATTGTAGTGACCCTTGTCCTGTTCGATCTTGGCAAAAAGGTCCATCACCGCCTTTTCCTCGCCTTCCAAGAATTGAATGTAGTGGTTCTTGGTGCACAACAATACACCGGTCACACCCAACCCAGGGTTGTTATTGAGCGATTGCTTGTGAATTCTGCGCAGCTCCTCAAGAGGGCCTGTATTGCGCAATGGACGACGAACGCTGACATAAGTAAGGCCTATAAGATCCATGTCTCTTGCCCCTTTTTGGCGTCTTTCTCTACAAAAATAATCTTCCAATAAGTCCGTATTTCCACACAAATTCGGTTTCTATAGTGTTAATTTGCTTTTATTATTTTTATTTTTACTGAAATAAGAAAATGGATCGAGAATATTTCTGATGTATTCAAAGGTTTTTGCAACCAGTTGCAAAAATAGGTGGGTCACCGGAATAGGGGCGTGACAAGCCGTTCAGCCTGTGGCCTAGTAGGTCAAGTCCACACGGTGGGCTTAAGCAAGACGCGGACAAAGCCGCGCTGAACCAAGGTTCTTTGGGAGAAGATACATGACCAAATCTTTGAAGCGTGCCCTGTTGGGCACGGCTGCAGTTGCCATGCTTGCCGGCGGGGCATTCACGGCTGCGCAGGCTGATCATCACGTTGTGACGGAAATCCACTTCCTTGTGCCAGGTGGCGCAGGTGGCGGCTGGGATGGCACGGCACGCGGCACCGGCGAGGCGCTTACGGAAGCGGGCCTGCTGGAATCAGCATCATACGAAAACATGTCCGGCGGTGGCGGCGGTGTGGCGATTGCCCACCTTATCGAAACCGCAGAGCAGCAAGAAGGCACCTTGATGGTCAACTCGACCCCCATCGTGATCCGTTCGCTTCAAGGTGTGTTCCCGCAATCCTTCCGCGATCTGACTCCGGTCGCCGGCACGATTGGCGATTACGCGGCCATCGTGGTGCACAATGATTCTGACTATCAGTCGTTCGAAGAGCTGCTGGCCGACTACAACAATGATCCGCGTTCTGTCGGCATTGCCGGTGGTTCGGTCGCTGGCGGCATGGACCATTTGGTTGCTGCTCTGGTGATGCGCGCTGCCGGTGCCAACCCGACTGATGTGAAGTACATCCCCTATGATGCCGGCGGCGATGCGATGGCCGGTCTGCTTTCAGGCGAAGCGCAGGCGCTGTCCACCGGTTTCTCTGAAGCGGTGGAAATGGCCCGTCAGGGTCAGGTGCGCATTCTCTGCGTAACCTCACTGGAGCCGGTCGCTGCAGCCCCAGATGCACCAACATGCGATGCGTCAGGCGCCCCAGGCGCTGAATTCGTCAACTGGCGTGGGTTCTTCGGCGCACCGGGCCTGCCTGATGAGCTGTCACAGGCTTACCAGAACAAGCTGGCTGCCATGTACGACACGCCAGAATGGGCTGAAGTGCGCGACCGCAACGGTTGGGTTGAAATCTTCAATCCGGGCGATGAATTCACGGGCTTCCTGGAAGAGCAGGAACAGGTGATTGGCGATCTGATGCGCGAGCTTGGCTTCCTTTGATCGCTTGATTATTGGCTGGCGCCGGGTCCTCTCGGCGCCAGTTTTGCATCCGGTGTAGGCAAGGCTAGCGATATAAGAGCGTGGTGCCAGCCAACTCCAACAAATGGCCTTGACCAGGCCCGGGGGGAACTATGTCGCGTGATCGCGTCGGAGCGCTGCTCCTGTTGGTGTTCTTTGTCGTCTACGGCTATTTGAGCACGAAAATTACTCTGCTGCCTTTCCAGCTCAACAGTGCCTTTCATGCGCGCACTGCGCCGCAGTTTCTGACCGCTGCTGGCATTGTCCTGGCGCTGTTCCTGCTGTTCAAGCCAAGCGATCTACGGCCCATGGATACGTCAGGCATGACGTTCAAACGGGTCAGCATGCTGTGTGGCCTGATGATATTTTATGGTCTCACGGTTCGCTCGCTGGGCTTCCTTGCCTCAACGATGATTTTTCTGGCCGGTGGCTTTTGGGTGATGGGCGAGCGGCGCTGGATTGTCCTGATCGGCGCGTCGGTGCCCATCGTTGTGGGGTTCTGGCTTTTGATGACACAGGCGCTTGATGTTTTCGTCGCGCCGTTTCCAGCGTTTTTGGGGTAGGGTCGATGCTTGAAGGTATTCTCACCGGCCTTGGCGTTGCCACGCAGCCTATCAACATCATGATGGTTATGGTCGGGTGCTTTGCCGGCACCTTCATCGGCATGTTGCCGGGGTTGGGCCCGATTTCGGCCATCGCGCTGATGATCCCCATCACCTATGGCTTCGATCCCTCCACCGGCCTCATCTTGATGGCTGGCGTCTATTACGGTGCGATCTTCGGCGGATCGACATCCTCCATTCTCATCAATGCGCCCGGCGTGGCCGGTACCGTCGCGACCTCGTTCGACGGCTACCCGTTGGCCAAGGCCGGGCATGCCGGCAAGGCATTGGCAATCGCCGCCTATTCTTCTTTCTCCGGGGGTACCATTGCGGCGATCTTCCTGCTGGTCGCCGCGCCGGCGTTGGCCAGGGTTTCGCTGTCGTTCCAGTCCACGGATTATTTTGCGCTGATGGTTCTTGGCCTCACCGCCGTTGCCGCCTTTGCTGGCAAAGGGAACCTGGTCAAAGCCCTGTTGATGACCATTTTGGGCCTGATGCTGTCCACCGTGGGCACCGATCAGGCGCAAGGGGTGCCTCGGTTCACGCTCGGCATGCTCGACTTGATCGATGGCATTTCGTTCCTGCTGCTTGCCATGGCGACCTTTGCCCTGTCCGAAGCGCTGATGGCGGTGCTACGACCCAAATCGGCCGCCGACCAGGCCAAGGAACTGGAGGCGCAGAAGAATCTGGGTTCGATGAAGCTGTCGAAAGAGGAGCTGAAGGAAATGGCCCCAGTGGTCGGTCGTTCCTCAGTGCTCGGCTTCTTTATCGGCGTGCTGCCGGGCGCAGGCGCCACCATCGCATCGTTCCTCGCCTATGGCGTTGAGCAGCGCTTGGCAGGTCCGATTAAGGGCAAACAGTTCGGCAAAGGATCGATCCGCGGTCTGGCGGCACCGGAAACCGCCAACAACGCCGCCTGTTCGGGCTCGTTCGTGCCGCTGCTAACACTCGGTATTCCCGGTTCAGGCACCACAGCGATCATGCTTGGCGCACTGCTGTCCTATGGCATTCAGCCGGGGCCGCGCCTGTTTGTGGACAATCCTGAGGTGTTCTGGTCGGTGATCATCTCCATGTATATCGGCAACATCGTTCTGCTGGTGCTCAACCTGCCGCTGATCCCCTATATCGCAAGGGTCCTGGCGCTGCCGTCTGCCGTTCTGGTTCCCTACATCATCTTTTTCTCGCTGATCGGTGTGTATTTCGTATCCTTCAACACGTTCGACATCCACCTGATGGTGATCTTCGCGGTCGCGGCTTTGGTGCTGCGTTTGCTGGATTTCCCGATGGCACCGATGCTGCTCGGTTTCATTCTGGGCGGGATGATGGAAGAGAATCTGCGCCGGGCTCTGATCATTTCCGATCAGAGCTGGTCGTTCCTGTGGGAGCGGCCGCTGACCGCCTCGATCCTCGCCATTGCGATCCTGATCCTGTTCGTGCCCATCCTCACGCCCTACATCGCCAGAATGAAGGACAAGGTTTATGACAAAGCAGGCGAAGGTGGCTAGGCAGGCAACTCCATCATGACCACCTATGTGATTTTCGACGTTGAGATCACCGATCTTGAGCAGTACCAAGCCTTCATGGCGGGGGTGAAACCTGCACTGGAGGCTGCTGGCGCCAGATATCTTTCACGCGCTGGCGAGCACAAGGTTTATGAAGGCGATTGGCAGCCCCGGCGTATCGTGCTGCTTGAGTTCCCTTCGCACGCTGCCTGGGAAAGCTTCTATTATGGTGAGACATATCAGGGTCTGAAACAGATCCGTGATGCGTGCAGCTCAGCGCGTCTGGTTTCGGTGGAAGGCACTTAGGGCGCTGCTCTTCTCGCCTTTGCTACGTCACTGCCTGCCACAGGGCCGTTGCAGGCCAAGCGGACCGCAGCTGGAAACGGCCACCGGCACCTTGTGGATACAAAAATCTTTTTTCTGGCCACTTGCACAGTCGTTTGCCGATGCTGATGTCTCATCTGCTGTAGAGAACGGGACAAAATGAACACGCTCGGCTTGATTATCGTTGGACTTGCCGGGCTGATCCTCGGTGGTGAGCTTTTGGTGCGCGGCGCCGTCTCCGCAGCAAAGGCTTTCGGTATTTCGCCGATGGTGATCGGCTTGACCCTTGTCGGATTTGGCACCTCGACGCCGGAGCTGGTTACCAGTCTGCAAGCTGCACTGGCAGGATCGCCGGGCATCGCAATGGGCAATGTTGTCGGTAGCAATATTGGCAACATCCTTTTGATCCTTGGCATTGCCGCCTTGATTGCGCCCATCGCAGTCAATCCCGCTGCTTTCAAGCGCGATGGCACAGTTGTTGTTCTGGCCACCGCAGCCTGTCTGGCAGCGGTTCTGGTCGGCGACGTTGGTCGTATTACCGGCGTGTTGTTTCTGCTGGCGTTGGCCGCCTACCTGTCCTTTACACTCGTGTCTGAAAGACGAGCTTCCGGTTCGGCCGCTACAGCGGTCTATGAGGCGGAAGCCGACGCGATTCCAGGATCAGACCAGTCTTTGGGCGTGGCGTTGGCGCTTGTTGTGGTGGGATTGGTCGTCACCATAGTCGCAGCCCGTTTCTTGGTCTCAGGCGCAGTTTCTGCAGCCCAGGCGGTCGGCATCTCCGAAACTGTTATCGGCCTTACGATTGTGGCCATAGGCACATCTATGCCCGAACTGGTGACGTCCATCATTGCTGTGCGAAAAGGTCAAGGCGAGGTTGCCCTGGGCAATGTTCTTGGCAGCAACATTTTCAACATCCTTGCCATCCTGGGTATCACCGCCCTTGTGCAGCCAATGACGGTGCCGCAAGAGATTATCCGCCTTGATATCTGGGTCATGTGCGCTGCAACCGCGTTGCTGGTCTTTGTTGCGCGTACCGGATGGCGCATTGGGCGGCTCGAAGCTGGCCTAATGCTCGTCTGCTACATCGGCTATCTGGGATGGTTGCTAGCCTAGTGCGGGGCTCAAAAACGATCACACTGCCCGCCCGCCTGCCATCGGCTCAACATCTGACAAAGTCCGCCGCCGATCGGTTTATGTCAAACGCTTGCAAGCGGGTTTGAGCGAACAGGGTGCCACGCCACGCGGGTCTCGATCCTCAACCGCGATCACGGTTCTGGGCAGTGCTATGTCCAAGAGATCGCAAGCGCCAGGCTGGTTATGGCGAGCGACAGACAGCATCAATGTACCGACAAGCGCGCTGAGCACAGCGTGTGCCTACCAACCAAACGCTGTGCCCGCTGCCATAGGGTAGATGGCAAACCTTATCCGCGCGGTCTGCGCCTCTTATCATGATCCTTGGTGATCCGACGGACCATCTTGCCAAACGCCTTGTCCTTGGAACGTCGCTCGGCCAAACTCGCCGAATTGAACGCGTCCTCAGCCGACAGTTTGCGCCAGCGGGCAAGCCGCATCGGATCAAGATCACCGGCCTCAATGGCCTCTTGCACAGCACATCCCGGTTCACTCTCATGCCGGCAATCATTGAATCGGCATTGACGCGCAAGGCCGACAATGTCGGCAAACACATCCTCAATGCCGGACTCCGCCTCGGTCAGTTGAAGCTCACGCATACCAGGCGTGTCGAGCACCAAACAGCCGCCCAGCACCTGATGCAATTGCCGCCGCGTGGTGGTGTGACGACCTTTGGCATCGTCTTCACGAATGGCCTGGGTGGCGATTGCCTGTGTGCCGGACAGCGCATTGGTCAGCGTTGATTTTCCAACGCCTGACGAGCCAAGAAACGCCACCGTATGCCCCGGTTTGCACCATTCAGCGAGCTTCTCGCCAGGCTCTTCACCGCGCGCATCCAACGTCACAACACTGGCCAGATGGGAGATCGAGGCTGCCTTGTCGACATAGCTTTGGGCATCGCGCGTCAAATCAACCTTGGTCAACACGACAACCGGAGTGATATCGGCTTCAAGAGCCAGAGCGATGTAGCGCTCCAGACGGGCGAGCTTGAAATCCTGATTGCACGAGGAGACGATGAAGGCCGTGTCGATGTTGGCAGCAATCAACTGCACCTGTCGATCTGTTCCAGGCGCACGGCGTTTGATCAGGCTCTTGCGGTCCAGAAGACGGCTTGCTTGGGGTTGTGCGCGATCCAGCAACACCCAATCACCGACCGTGGCGTCGCTGCGCGGCGGGATGAAGGTGTCGATGCCATCCCCAAGAACATGCAGCGCGTTGCGACGCACCTCGATGATGCGGGCCGGTGGCATCTCTGCCAGATCGTCCACACTTGTCTGTTGGGCGAAAAATGGCTTCCACCCCAAGGCAGCAAGGGCAGACATATGGGGGTCAGGTCCGCGGCGCGTCTCAGCCTGCGGAAGGAAAGAGGAATAGTCCCGTGACATTGCCGGTCAACTTTCATGTCAGAGCCACGAGCGTTGCTCGGGCTTCTCATTGGTAAGGTTGAAACGTGCACATCAACAGGCCCGCCAAACCACGTTTGGCAGTGCATCTTCAGCTGTCGATGTTGCAGCGGGAGGCCTTGTGCCTCCCAACCTTACCGGGACATGAACTCTCCATTATCAGGGCCTTAGAATAAGCCCTGTCAGGCAGTTTTTCAAGATAGACGAGGCGGGCAAACATGCCGCGCAAGACTATCCAACAAAGCCTAGCCGACATCATCCATCTTGCGTTGAAGAGACGCCTGGCCAGCGGGGCTCAACGCGTAGACACCGCGGTCTACCCGCTCAAACCAACCATAATGATCATCGGCCATCATGCGGGTTGCGCGCTCGACACCGGTCGCTTTGGCAACCGCGGCGCCACGGCTCGGCCCATGGACGCTCAAATGCGCTGCACAGCGCATTGCATCCTGTCGATAGGCGGTGACCAGTGTCACGCGCGTTGAACCGCCGGTGTTAGGATCACCAACCCGCCGGGCGAACTCACGCAGCAGCCGATCTTTGCGTTTTGCGGATTTGCGCGGTGCATAAGGCGCTGGATCAAGATGCACCTCCACCAGGGCATCCGACAAGCGCACCGTGATTAGGCCCAAACCCAGCCTCCGGGCAAGGCTGACATTGCTTTTGAGGGCATGCTGAAACCGTCGTCCAGACCCCCGCGCGACAGCGACGTAAACAGCATCGGTGATCGATTGGCGGGCCACAGCCTGGTGAAAGAGGCTTAGCGAAAACCCGATTTTCAGCTCAACAATCACAGGGTCTTCATCGCCACGGCAGGCGACGATGTCAGCAGCACCAACCTCCGCTTTCACCTCATACCCTTGTTGGCTGAGAAACTCTTTGACCGGTTGATAGAGGTCTGTTTCTGCGATTCGCCCCATGACCACAGGCTAAGCCCGCCGAAGATCAGGAGCAATTGGTTGAGGCTAGAACGACGCACAATGCATCCTTGCCAACTCCGATGAGCACGGTTCAGGTCTACTCTGGTTGGCAGTTCAGATGATCACCAGGCCCAGCGTTTTGATCGACACCCGCATGCGGCAACCCTCTTGTTGGCATTCGTTGTCCTACGTCAGTGCATTTCGGTCCGATCCTCCTAGGTAGATACGGACAACCTCGCCTTATCAAAAGCCAACATGAGCGGCAGATAAGATGAACCAGATAAAACCGGAGTTTGCACCATGGAGGCATCAGACAGTGAACGTGGCAGCCAGCCTCCGATCCAACGGCACACCCTGCTTCTAGGCGCTGCCTGGCTTCTTCTTTCAGGCGGCCTAGCACAGGCCACTGACGCTGAACGCGGCCAGGCGATCGCCGAGCAATGGTGCAGTGTCTGCCATGCAGAGACTGCCGTCGAAACCGGCCGGGATATGGAGGCGTCATTTGAGGAGCTTGTTGTCCGTCCTGGGCGCGATGGGCCGCGTCTGCGCGCCTTGATGGACGAGGATCATTTTCCGATGACAACCTTTCGTCTCTTCGATGACGAAAAGGATGATGTGGTCGCCTACTTGGTCGGCCTGAGACGCCGACACTTGGCACCGGCCAGCATCGACATGCTGGCCGAGACAGGCAGGGCGCTTCTTGAACCCAATTGCGGCCAATGCCATGCCATTGGCTTGGACGAACAGAGCCCTTTGGAGGCAGCGCCACCGTTTCGTGATATTGCCCTCGCCTATGATCCCGAGTTTCTGGCAGAATCATTGGCTGAAGGCATTGTGACCGGTCATCCTGACATGCCGGAATTTGTTTTTCAGCCCGATGAGATCGATGCGATCATCGCGTATCTATCCTATTTGCGGCACCGGTAACCGCCGCCGAGGCTTGGCATCCTCACCCAGTCGAGCTGGCGGATGTCCGCATCGACCCTACGCGTGGATTGGGTGTAGGGGTCGCAAGGTTCAGTTTGGACTTCAAGCCGATGTTGGCTAAGCCAAGGCATCTACCGACCTTCAAACCGATGAGGATCCCATGGATCACGCCAAGAGCCTGGAAGGCCTGCTCGACAAAGAAGCCATTGCCGACCTTATCCACGCCTATTGCTACCATTTCGACCGGGCTGAAGCCGACAAGGTGTTGTCGCTGTTCACCGCCGATGCTGTCGTTGATTACGGCCCGGATGTGCCAACGATGACGGGCCTGCAAGAAATCGGCCCCATGATTGAGCGAGGGCTTGCCAGTTTTTTCGCGGCAACCAGCCACCATATCTCAAACATCAGAACTCTGTTCGAGGGGCCGGATGCCGCGAGCAGTGTGTCCTATCTGTACGCATGGCATCGCTACTGTGATGCAAGACCCAACAGCGAGCTGTGGGGGCAGTACCATCATACCTTTCAGCGCACGGGAGAGGGATGGAAGATATCAAGGCTTTTCCTCTGCGCGGCAGGGTCCAACGCCTTTCACCGTGATACGATGCACCCCATTGGGCGCAGGAAAGCGGTTCTTTCCGTTTGATCGCAGTGCTTAGCAAAAACGGCCGAGCGAATATCCCTTCTCACTTTGCCAATCAATGTGGCTGGATGGGAGGACACATGGCCATCTTGGATGGCCACCTGCATTCACGCTCAGAGGTCAGGTCGAATGGCAGCGCGCATCGCGACCATGATTGGAAAACCTTGGATGAACTCGTCCCGGGACAATAGGCCATCATCATCGAGATCAGCGCGACGGAAATCTGATGTCATCGCCAACCGCATCTCAGCGTTGTCCAACTCGCCATCAGCATCGCGGTCCCAAAACGCGAAGATAATTTTCGAGGCCGTGGCGTAAGCCTCCGAGCGTCCGAGTTCCGCTGCCACCTGGGCGAAGCCAGGGTCCCACAGGACAAACTCTTCGTAGGTTACACGCCGGTTCTCGTCGCCATCCATGCCGACAAAAACAGTGGCGCGAAAAGCCTCAATCTCGCCCATATGAACCGCATCGCGGCCTGCCAAATCCATTGTGTCGAAGATCGCATTTCCGATAACCCGGCCTTCGATGCCCGGTTCGTTACTTTGGGCGTGTGCGTGCACAGGGATCAGCACGGCAAGGCAGGTTGCAAAGAGAGCGGATGCAAAGGGTTTCATGTGTGTTCTCCCGAAGGCTGGTAAGGTAAAGATAACTGACGTATCATTAATTTACATAGCAATAGTTTACATGACACGCAAGATACCCACAGCACCGATGTCCATTGGCCGCCAATTGAACTTTTCAGCCGGAGCAGGAAACGCCGTTTGCAACAAGCTTCTCGAGCCCCATGGGCTCACCCTGGCGCAATGGGCTGTCCTGCAATCGATTTGGAGAAATGGCGATTTGAGCGTCAAAGAGATCGCAAAGCTGACCGGAAACGCGCCGCCTGCGGCGTCCAGGATTGTTGATCGCATGGTCGCAGCTGGGCTGCTGGTGCGTCAGCCTGATCAGCACGATAGGCGCGCCGTCACGGTCAATGTGACCGACAAGGGCGAAAAATTGCGACCGCTAATGTCGATCTATGAGCAGGTGAACGCTGTGCTGCTGGCAGAGCTCTCAGAAGCGCAGATTAAACAGCTCTTTGAATTGTTACAGCAGGTCGAGCGGAGCGGCCGTAAATGGATCGACGATCAGAAAGAGTAGGACTAGGGGCGCCTAAGCATTCCGAGGCTACCACTGAAGTCAACTCTGCCCGCTAGGCCATCGCTTGCCCGCAATGGGCGCCGGAGAGGAACGCCAGTTCGATCCGCGGGCCCAGCATGCCATCGCCTGCCACGCCCAGCGAACCATCAGCACTTAGCAGGTAGGGCTCGCCAATTGCCTGCTCCACCAACGCATAGCGCCAGCGATGCCCTGCCCCATAAATCGGCTGAGGCACATCCACACCCATTTCATCTTGAAACAAACGTAACAGCACCGGCACCATGGCCTCGCGCTCGCGCTCAATGTTTTCAGCCGAATAGGCGGCCGAGGCCTGCACCACCCACAGATCATGATTGCTGGCGCGCTCGGGCCCGCGGGCCGATTGGCGGCACGCCATGGAAAGCTGACTGGTCTCGCCAAGCTCTGGCACGTCGGGCAGATCGAGAGGTTTGTCGAACGCCGCCAGCAGCGTGTAGCTCGGCGCATACCGAATATCGCCAAGGCGCTGAAACCCCTCGCCAAAGGTCTGCAACAGATTCAACGCTTGCGGCGCAGGTGCTGTCACCACCACCTTGTCAAACGGCCCGTAATGATTGCCGTCCTTGTCCGAAAGCACATGGCCTTCGGCCACTTTGCCAATATGGGCAACTTCAAAACCGGTGATAACGGCGATGCCGTCCTGCCCCTCAAAGCCTGCCTTCACCAAAGTGGCCATGCCCGGCTTGCCAATCATCGCGCCTTGCTTGACGCTGTCCCACACATGGACTGCACCTTTTTCGTGAAGCTCTGCGATGTACTGCGAAAAGGCTGGATCGCGAACGGTTGCGTACTGCGCTCCATGGTCAAATGCACCATACTCGGTACGCCGAGTGGAAAGCCGCCCGCCAATGCCGCGCCCCTTATCAAACACCTGCACACCATGGCCCGCCGCGGCCAGCGTGCGGGCAGCCGCAAGCCCCGCCATCCCGGCACCAATCACTGCGACATCAAGAGACATGAAGGGGCCTCGCCTTTGTTGATCTGCAATCCATATAGCGAGCGATGAGCACAACTTCATCCCAAAACGAAGAACAAAGCACTGACCAGACGCCGCAGGCCTGCACCGTCTACTACGATGGCACTTGCCCGCTCTGTCAGCGCGAGGTTTCGCTCTATCAAAGCTTGGATAGTGCCGACGCCATCCGCTGGCATGATTTGAGTTCGGTCGGCACCGGCGCCGATGATCTAAGCACCGACGACGCTATGGCGCGCTTTCATGTGCGACGCCCAGATGGCACGCTGGTGTCTGGAGCACGCGGCTTCTTCGAGGTCATGAAAACCATCCCAAAACTGCGCTGGCTTGGCCACGCTTTGTCGGTGCCGCCTATCTCTTGGATCGCTGAAGGTGCTTATCGGCTGTTCCTACCTTTGCGACCTTTGCTGAAGCGGATTGTGCCCGCGCCAAAAGTGAAGCCAAGAAACGACGCGTCGGGCAGCGATGCCTGACTTCCCTGCCTCCCGCGAGGCCGCATTGAATCGCCTGCGTGCCTTTTCACCCAAGGCTGGCCGCGCTTATGCCGCCGGTCGCAATACCGATTTTAGCGAGCCGGACCAGCAGGCCGTTTCCATGCTCTCACCCTATTTGCGGCGGCGCATGATCACCGAACGTGAGGTCGTGGCCGAGGTGCTGAAGCTCCATTCTGCCGACGCGGCGGAGAAATTCATTCAAGAGGTTTTTTGGCGTACCTATTGGAAGGGCTGGCTGGAAATGCGGCCCGCCGTTTGGGACCGCTACCTGAGCGAATGCGAAGCCGCGCTCGCCGACCCGCCCAATGGCTATCAATCCGCCATCGAAGGCCGTACCGGCATTGAAGGGTTTGATGATTGGGCGCAGGAATTGGTACAAACCGGCTGGCTGCACAACCATGCCCGCATGTGGTTCGCGTCCATCTGGATTTTTACGCTGCGCCTGCCCTGGGCGCTTGGCGCGGACTTCTTTTACCGGCATTTGCTTGACGCTGACCCGGCCTCCAACACGCTCTCCTGGCGCTGGGTGGCGGGCCTACACACCAAGGGCAAAACCTATCTGGCGCGCACTGACAACATTGAAAAATACACCAACGGTCGATTCCGCCCAAGCGGCCTGGCGCCCTTTGCCGAGCCGCTGGTTGAGCCGTTCGACATCCCGGCCCCGCTACCACCGCGCCAATCCCAAACGCGCGTACCCAATGGGCCCTATGCTCTGTTGCTCACTGATGATGATCTGCACCCAGAAAGCTGGCCAGGCTTTGAGACGAACCCGCCCCAAGAGGTGATCGTTTTGAACCCGTTGCCGCAGAAATCGAATCTCAACAGCGGCGAAATCGCCAGGCAGTTTTCCAAAGACGCCCTGCACGATGCACTCGTGCGGATCGATCGACCGACAATGTTTTGCGACGCACATGCGGGCGGACTGGAGCGGACTGCAAGCGGACTAACGGCGGACGGTCTGCTTGTTCCGTACCAATTATGCGGACCGTCCGCATCAATTCTGAACCAAAGTCTGGTTAAAATAGAAGAGCAAGGCGTCACTGTTCACGAGCTGAAACGCAGCTGGGATGATCACGCCTGGCCGTACGCCACAGCAGGGTTTTTCAAACTGAAAAAGAAAATCCCGTCACTTCTCTCCAAGGCCGGGCTCACCGGCTAGGCAGCCCGCTCCACATCCAGCCGCCCCTCTTCCACAGCATGGCACGCCACTGAGCGTCCGGCCACTGTGATGTTTTTGGGCTCCTCGGTTTTGCAGCGATCATTGGCAAACGGGCAGCGCGGATGGAAGACACACCCAGATGGCGGATTGATCGGATTGGGGATCTCGCCCTGCACCGGCTGCCGCTCGCGACCGACCTGCGCAATCGACGGCACAGCATCCAGCAACATGCGGGTATAAGGATGCGCCGGATTGGAGAAAAGATCTTTGGTATCAGAGACTTCCACCAAGCCACCCAAATACATCACCCCGATGCGGTTGGCCATATAGCGCACCACGGCAAGGTTGTGGCTGATGAACAAATACGTCAGCCCAAACTCATCCTGCAGGTCGCGCATCAGGTTCAAAATCTGCGCCTGGACCGAGACATCCAGCGCTGATGTCGGCTCGTCGCAGACCAGAAACTCTGGATTGGAAGAAAGTGCGCGGGCAATACAAAGACGCTGACGCTGGCCGCCGGAAAACTCGTGCGGATATTTCACCGCATCGCGCGCATCCAGTCCCACCAGCTCCAGCAGCTCGCCGACGCGCCGGTTGATCGCCGCTTCGTCGTCGATCAGCCCAAACACACGGATCGGCTCAGAGATGATCCGGTCGATCCGCCAGCGCGGGTTGAGGCTGGCATAAGGGTCCTGAAAAATCATTTGCATACGGCGCCTTAGCGCCGCGCGGGCATCCTCATCAGTGTTCTGGTGGATCGACTGACCATCAACCGTGATGCTGCCATCGGTGGGGTTCAACAAGCCAATCACCATCTTGGCCACCGTTGACTTGCCAGACCCAGACTCGCCAACCAGCGCGAAGGTCTCGCCCTTCTTGATGTCGAAGGAGACTCCGGAAACAGCAGTCAAATTCTGCTCTGGTAAACGCTCGATCACACGGTTCAGCCAAGGCTTGGAAACGTTAAAGCGCTTCACCAGCCCATCGACGTGAACGAAAGCGCCGCTTGATACGTCCGTCATTCTGCCGCCTCCTGGATCAAGTGTGCATAAGCCGGATCATGGAGAAAACAGGCCGCATAAGACTCATCAACAGCCACCAAATCCGGCCGCTTTGTCGTGCACGGCTCAAAGCAACGCGGGCACCTTGGATTGAAGGCACAGCCTTCCGGCAGACGGTCCAAGCGCGGCATCGACCCTTCGATCTGCGCCAGCCGATCGCCTTCGGTATCAAGGTCCGGGATCGCTCCCATCAAGCCAATGGTGTAAGGGTGATGCGGGTTGTGAACGACGTCCTGAACCGGACCGATTTCAGCAATTCTGCCGGAATACATAACCGCCACGCGATTGGCTGTTTCGGCGATCACACCCATATCGTGGGTCACCAAAATCACCGCCGTGCCGCGCTCAGCACAGAGCCGTTTCAGCAGAGCGATCACCTGCGCCTGCACCGACACATCAAGCGCCGTCGTCGGCTCATCAGCAATGATCAGCTCCGGCTCGGCAGCCAAAGCCAAAGCAATCACCACGCGCTGACGCATGCCACCGGAAAATTCGTGCGGGAATGCATCCAGACGTTCCGACGCGGCTGGAATGCCAACATCCTCCAACAGTGACACCGCGCGCTCGCGCGCTTGGCTGTCGCTCATATCCATATGCGTCTGAATGGTCTCGGTGAGCTGACGACCGATCGAATAGAGCGGGTTCAGGCTGGTCAGCGGGTCCTGAAAGATCATGGCGATCTTCTTGCCGCGAATTTTTCGCATCTCTTCCAGCGGCAAACCGTCGATGCGTTGGCCGTCCAGCGTCACAGTGCCACCCGCAATGCGTCCAGGCGGCTCCAGCAGGCCAATGATGGCCGCACCGGTTATCGATTTGCCGGCGCCCGATTCTCCAACCAGACCGAGAACTTCACCGCGATGAACGTCAAAGGACACGCCATCGATGGCGCGCAGAAGGGCATGGCGGGTCGGGAACTCAACGACGAGATCACGAACCTCTAGTAGCGGTTTATCAGCCATTTTTCCGCTCCTAACGCAGTTTCGGGTTCAGCGCATCGCGCAGCCAGTCACCCAGCAGGTTCACAGAAAGCGCCAACGCCAGCAGCGTGATCGCGGGAAACAGCAAAATCCACCACTCACCAGAGAACAAGAAGTCTTGGCCCGTATTGATCAGCGTGCCCAGTGAGGGCGTGGTCTTCGGCATGCCGACACCCAGGAAAGAGAGCGTTGCCTCGGCGATAATGGCAAGCGCCAGACCGATGGTGGCAATCACCAGCACAGGGCCAAGCACGTTTGGCAGCACGTGACGCATCATAATGGCGAAAGGCTTCACGCCGATCACCCGCGCGGCCTGCACATATTCTTTGTTGCGTTCCACCAACGTCGCCCCGCGCACCGTGCGGGCATACTGCACCCAGTCGGACAGCGCGATGGAGACAATGAGAATCCACACCGCCAGATCGTTGCGCATATCCGGAGGCACCAGCCCGCGCACGACACCGAACACCAACAGAGCAATCAGGATTGACGGGAAGGTGAGCTGCACATCAGCCACACGCATAATGACCACATCGGCCCAGCCACCGCGATAGCCGGCCACCAATCCCAGCACGATGCCAATCACCATGGCCAGCGCCACAGCAGACACGCCCACAAACAGCGAGATGCGCGAGCCGTAGAGAATCGTGGAGAAGATATCGCGTCCTTGATCGTCCGTGCCCAGCCAGTAGACACTCCCGGTAAATTGGTTTGGCTCCATCGGCGCGGTGAACCCATCCATCAGATTGAGCTCTGCCGGATTGAACGGGTTTTGCGGCGAGATCAGCGGCGCAAAAATTGAAGCCAGCACGATAATCAACACCACCACAGCCGCAACAATGGCCACCGGTGACCGTGTGAAAGAATACCAAACATCAGAGCGTGTTATGCGCTCGATCAGCGAAGGTGCTTCGGCCTTGGCCGCTTCGATCTTTTCGGCAACGGCTTTCGCATCGACCGCTGCATCAGATTTTTCCATCGATGTATCGCTCATATCCGCGCTCCTATTTCGATGTTGGGCGCTCGACCCGCAAACGCGGATCAACAGCGAAATAGAGAAGATCAACGATCAAATTGACGAGCACAAAGAACACGGCAATCAGCATCAAATAGGTCGCCATGACCGGGATATCGACGAAGTTGATGGCGTTGATGAACATGAGGCCCACACCCGGCCACTGGAACACCGTCTCGGTGATGATGGCGAACGCCACGATAGAGCCAAGCTGCAAGCCGGTGATGGTGATCACTGGGATCATCGTGTTCTTCAGCGCATGACCAAAGTTGACGGCACGCGCCGAAAGACCGCGTGCCCGAGCAAACTTGATGTAGTCGGTGCGCAGCACTTCCAGCATCTCTGATCGTACCAGGCGCATAATGAGCGTAAGCTGGTAAAGGCCCAGCGTAATGGCTGGGAGGATCAATGACTGGAGCCCGGAACTGGTCAAGAACCCTGTTGTCCACCCACCTATTTGCACCACCTCGCCGCGCCCATTGGAAGGCAGCCATTGCAGCTCGACGGCGAAAATCCAAATGAGCGCGATGCCAATCAGAAAGGTTGGCAGCGACACACCAATCAGCGACGTCGTCATGATGACCGTGGCCATGACGCCCTTGCGGCGCAGCGCGGTGTAAACACCCAGCGCCAGGCCGCCGACCAGCGCGAACATGCCGGACACGAAGGCAAGCTCCAATGTTGCGGGCAATCGCTCGCCGATCAGTTGCGAAACCGGCACACCTGCACGGTAGGAAATACCAAACTCGCCCTGAACAGCGCCCCACAGGAAATTAAAATATTGAACGACAAAGGGATCGTTCAGCCCTAGGCGTTCGCGCAAATTGGCGATGTCTTCAAAGGTGCGTTCCTGCCCAAGCAAGCTTTCAATCGGATCGCCAACATAGCGAAACATCAAAAACGCGATCAGGCCGACAATCAGCAAAACCACAACTGATTGGAACACACGGCGGATGACAAACGCAATCATACGCAACCCCCAAAAGAAATGGCGGGCCACACAGGGCGGCCCGCCATTGAAAAAAGCTAGTCGACGCTGACCCAGCGAAGAATGAAGAAATTGTCCGAGCGCGGAGAGACCTCGACGCCATCGCGTACGCCCCAAAGGATCGGCTGCGAATAGAGCGGCACATAGGCCACTTCGTCCTGATAGATGGCGGTGATCTCATCGAGCATGCCTTGGCGCACGCCCTCGTCCACCTCCGACTGCACCGCGGGCAAAAGCTCATCCACGCGGTCGTTGGAGAAACCTCCAAAATTCCAGGAACCGAGGCGCGCTTCTTCGTTCGGTGTGGCAACCAGGAAGCGGATCGGATGCTCATGATCAAATGTGCCAGGCGACCAGCCAAGCAGGTACATGTCAAAATTGTCGGAGCGAAGCTCCGGCCAATAGTTCGCTACCGGCATCGTGTTGAGATCAACGGTTATGCCGACCTGCGCGAGCATGCCAACCACCGCCTGACAGACAGCCGCATCATTGATGTAACGATCATTCGGGCACATCAGCGAAAAGGTGAACCCATCCTCGTAGCCAGCCTCAGCGAGCAGCGCTCGGGCGCCATCGGGGTTGTAGTCCAGACGATCTGGAAGGCTTGCCGAATAGCCGCGCATTTCCGGCGTGACAAGTTGGGACACCGGTTCAACCGCGCCACGCATGATTGTGGTGTCAATCGCGTCCACATTGATCGCGTGATAAACAGCCTGGCGCACGCGTACATCGGCGAACGGGTTGGGCGATCCGTCAAAAGTCAGCGTTTCAGCCTCATGAGGAAAGCCGAGCATCATCACGCGGGCTTCTTCACCGACAATCATGTTCAGACCGTCGGTATTTTCCAAGCGCTCCACATTCTGGATCGGCACCGGGTTTATGAAATCCACGTCCCCAGCCACCAGTGCAGCAAACATTGTCGCATCGGATTGGATGGGCGTGTAAATGGCCTGCGTGATGTTATGTTCTACATCGCCCCACCAACCCTCAAACGGTTCCAGCACCGTGCGCACGCCCGGCGAGCGTTCAACCATCGCAAACGCTGCCGTGCCATTGGTGTTGAGCGTTGTGTAGCGCTCTTCATCGGTGGCGGGTGTCTCGGCGCCATTTTCGACCGCCCAATCGCGATCCATGATCATGAAATTGGCGATGGAGTCGGGGAAAATCGGGTTCGGGGCAGAGGTCATGAAATCGATGGTGTAATCATCGACGACACTCACTTCGCTCACCGTGGCGAACCAAGAACGCACGTCGGATGTTTCGCCAGACGCGCGCTCATAGGAGAAAAGCACATCATCAGCGGTGAAATCAGCGCCATTGTGGAAGGTGACGCCTTCGCGCAGATGGAACCGCCAGCCTTCATCACCAAGCGCCTCCCAGCGCACAGCAAGAGCTGGTTCAACAGCCATGGTACGATCACGGCGCACCAGGCCTTCATAAACATTGTTGAGGAAACCCAAGACCGGCGCCGATGAGGCTGCGTGCGGGTCCATCGTGTTCGGGTCAGAGGTTGTCGCCCAGCGGAAAGTCTCAGCTGAGGCAGGCACCGCTGCGCCAATCGCCATTGCGAGCGCAAGCGTCGACACAGCCAAACGCGTTTTTGAGTGGAACATAGGTTGGTTTCCTCCGAAATCCGGCCACACGCGAGGATGCGGGGCCTTTCTATCCATCAATGGGGCAAGGCAAACATGCCAGCGACCCCTGCCCGGATAGTGGGCGATCAGGGTGGCGGGGCAAGCCAAATCCTTGCGTGCCCCGCCACTGTAACGACATCAGGTTCTAATCAGTGATCAATTGAACGTGAGGAACTTAAAGTGCGGCTGATCTTCAGGCTGCACGGGGAAGTCGATGTTCTCGCGCATACCCCAGTTCAGAACCTGGTGGTGAAGCGGAATGTACAGAACATCTTCCTGCACCTGTGCCCAGATATCCGCGATCGTGGCATTGCGCGCAGCAAGATCGGTTTCCGATGCCAGTGAGACGATCATCTCATCAACCTCTGGATTGGCATATCCGGTGTTGTTCCACGAGCCGTAATCGCCTTCGGTCGAGTGGACCAAGAAGTTGAACACATACTCACTGTCGAACGTTGGAACGCCCCAACCCAACAGGTAGAATTCCGTTTCCTGGTTCTGGATCAGCGGGAAGTGATTGGCGCGGGTCTGCGCTTCCAGATTGGCGGTGATGCCGATCTGAGCCAGCATGCCAACAACAGCCTGGCAGATCGCTTCATCGTTGATGTAGCGGTCATTGGGGCAATTGAAGATGATTTCAAACCCATCCGCATAACCGGCCTCGGACATCAGCGCTCGAGCGCCTTCCACATCGGTCGTTGGCACCGCATCCAGCTCTTCAGTCCAGCCATTGACGAAGGGCGGCATGATAACCCCTGTCGGCGTTGACTGACCGCGCATGACCACCTGACGGATCGCATCGCGGTTCACTGCCATGTTGATCGCTTGACGCACGCGAACATCGGCAAACGGGTTGGCACCTTCTACATTGTCGGTGTCCAGATCATCTTCGCCCTGCTGCATGCCGAGGAAAATTGTCCTGTTCTGCGGTGCGGTTACAATCTTCAAGCCATCCGTGCTTGCCACCCGGTCAATGTCCTGCACGGGAATGTCCTGTACAAAGTCCACTTCGCCAGAAAGCAGTGCGGCAACGCGCGTTGCCTGGTTCTGGATTGGGGTGAAAATGATTTCAGATACTTCCAGAGGAAACTCGCCAATGCCCCAGTAGTCGGGGTTGGCGGTTAGAACGGTACGCACTTCTGGCTCGCGGCTGGTTAGGCTGAAAGCGCCCGTGCCGTTGGCATTACGCACCGCATAATTGTCTTCGCCGGCGGCATAGTCCTGCGGTTCAACGACATTGTTGGCTTCCGCCCAGTCCTGATCCATCATGAACAGGTTGGTGAGGTTGCTTGGCAGGATTGGATTGGGACCGTCGGTGCGCACATGCACGGTGTAGTCATCGACCTTGATCACGTCGACCACGGACGCCAGCAGCTCCTTCATGGCTGAGGTTTCCGACTGCGCCCGGTTGAGCGAGAACACCACATCGTCCGCATTGAAGGCGGAACCGTCATGGAAGGAAACGCCTTGACGCAGATTGAAGACCCAGATGGTTGGATCGTCGGTATGCGGTGCCCAGTCGGTGGCCAGCGCCGGAATAATCGCGCCGGTCATGTCACGCTGCAACAAACCTTCATAGATCTGGTGTGAAAGGGTATGAGTCGGCCCCTCGTTTTGCGCATGCGGATCAAGGGTCAGCGAATCGCCAACATTGGCCCAGCGCAGCGATTCTGCATTGGCAGCACCAGCAAGCATGGTTGCGCCCATAAGCACCGCAGCGGTGCGGATGAGTGTGGATTTCATGTATGTAACTCCCTGTTGCATCGCCGCGATCTTCGTGACCGTCGTGCGATGAAGACCTTCATCTAACCGCAAGGCTTGGGTCTTGTCACCTATGATGACGGAACAGATCGCCTAAGCATTGGGCAGTGATGAATATCATTCCATCCCCAAATCAAACGACAGCAAGGTTATCGGCGGGTGTCGGCAAACCATGCCGGCTGGAAGCGCTGAACTTCATCGAGAAGTTTCACCATCTGCTGCGCTTGATGATCGATGATCGCCTGGCCGTCTTCAGAATTGGCTGTGTCGGCCTTGCCAACCACGCCTGAAGGGTGGAGATCATCGCCCATCCAACCAAACCCGACGGGGCCGTAAGCGCGCAGCAGGTCGAAGGTCTCAGCAAGCTCACCTTGCAATGAGGCAAAGTCCTTGGCTTCACCCAGGTCCACAAGATCAGGCCGCAGCGCCAGCATGATTGCGGTCTCAAGCCGCCCGCCATGAATATCAACAGCTTTGTCGTCCAGCGCGATCAACCCATCAGGAAGGCCGAGCCGCATCCAGTTCGTGCCAACACACAGCATGCCAAGCTCAGCGCGAATATCGTGGGTTGCATCGACCATCACGCCGACATTGCCGCCATGAGCATTGATGATGACCAGCTTACGCACCCCGGCGCGCACAATCCCCCGCGCAACCTCTTTGATCAGCCGGAACGTGAGATCTCGGCCAATCGAAAGCGTGCCAGGCTTGTTGGTGTGCTCCCCCGAATGGGTGATGGCAAGCGTCGGCAACATCAGCACGTTGGCCTGTGCAGGGAGCCTGGCGACAACAGCCGCCACCATTCCCTCGGCGATGCTTGTGTCGGTGCTCACCGGAAGATGCGGCCCATGCTGCTCGGTTGCGCCCAGGGGTAGAACGACCACATGGTCGCGGAACACATCCTTCTGAAAGGCGTTGGACGGAAGTTCAGTCCAGTGGCGGGCAGGCATGCAGACTCTCAAAGATTGTTGACATGGATCTAACCATGATCACCAGCGCACCTGTACTGGCAAGCCGCAACTTTTTGCTGAGGGCCAATGGGCCAATTGCGATGTACAGTATTTCTGGGCGATATACTGAATCTGCGTGGTATTAGGGGCTGCCAATGTCATTCAATCACCGCAAGACGGTTACCTATCGTTTGGTGCAGGCTTCAAAAGCCTACCGCCAGCGCTCTGCCAATGTTCTCGCTGATTTGAATCTTCATCCTGGGCAAGATCAAATATTGAAAGCTCTTGACGATGGCGATGGCCAAACCATGGGCGCCCTCGCCAGCGCGCTTTCCGTTCAACCGCCAACAATCACCAAAATGGTTGTCCGTCTTAGTTCGCAAGGCATGGTGGAACGCCGTCCCAGCCCCGATGATGGTCGCTCATCAAAGGTCTTCCTTACCGAGAAAGGAAGCCAGCTGATCGGCGATTTGGATGCGCGGCTGAAAAGCATGGACCAAGAGGCACTTATGGGGTTTGAGGACAAAGACCGGAAGCGCTTGCGCAAGGCGCTGATGCAGTTGGAGCATAATCTCAGCGCCGACATCGATGCTGCTGCTGCTGCTCCCACCGATGGCGAACCGCCCGTGTGATAGACCTATCAACTGGGTGGTGGTAGGCAGCGACATGAGTTCGCCCTCCACAAGTTCCAACACCCCAAACACTCGCACCGCCCAATCGACTTCCATCCGCGCCATAGCCTTGATGGTTGTTGCTGTTGGCATGTTTGGCTTTCTGGACGCCGCCGCCAAATACCTCGCGCAAAGCCTGCCGGTTCTCCAGGTGGTTTGGATGCGGTTCGTCATGCACCTGGTGCTCGCGGTTTTCTTTCTCCAAGTTTGGAAAGGCTTTGATCGCTTCGTCACCAAGCGTCCTTTGCTACAGATAAGCCGCGGGCTTTTTCTGCTCGGTACGACGGCCTTCAATTTCTGGGCGCTGCTTTACCTCCAACTGGCCGAAACCTCATCCATCATGTTCGCCGGCCCTATTGTCGTGGCCGCACTCGCAGTACCGCTGCTCGGCGAGAAGGTAGGCCCACGCCGGTGGGCAGCAATCTTGGTTGGCTTTATCGGCGTTTTGATCGTCACGCGACCAGGCCTGGATGGGCTGGGATGGCCTGCGCTTATTTCGGTGGGTGCGATGGTGAGCTTCGCCCTCTACTCGCTGGCAACCCGCGTGTTGGCGCAAACCGAAAACGAAGCCGGACTGGTCCTGTTCACAGCTCTGATCCCGGCGCTTGCCATGGCACCTTGGGCGATTGCCGTTTGGCAATGGCCCACCGACACTCTTAGCTGGGCCTTAATGCTGGCAACTGGCATTCTGGGCGGTGGAGGCCATTGGCTTCTGATCAAAGCCCATCAGGGCACCGGCGCTTCCACACTGGCCCCGTTCATGTACACCCAGATCGTTTGGATGGTGCTGCTCGGTTGGCTTGTCTTCGCCGATATTCCAACATTTTGGACGGTTTTGGGTGCCGGAATCATCATCGCCTCTGGCCTCTACCTGCTCTATCGTGAAGAGGTGGTGCGGCGACGTGAACAAGCCCAGTCCGGTGCCGGAACAACAACCTCACGAGACCTTCCAACTTGATGCAGGCCCGACATGATGCACACCATCGAAGCTTTTAATCGTATCGGCGAAGAAAACGCCTTTGCCGTGCTCGCCCGCGCACAGGCACTCGCCGCGACCGGACGATCAGTGATCAACCTTGGTATCGGACAGCCAGATTTCTCCACGCCTGATCACATTGTTGAAGCGGCGATCAAGGCGCTCAAGGACGGCCATCACGGCTACACCGATGCCCGCGGTATCCCGACTGTGCGTGAAGGCGTGGCCCGCTACACCCTTGACCGCACCGGCGTCGAGGTCTCGCCAGATAATGTGCTGATCGTGCCTGGCGGCAAAGTCACCATGTTCACCGCGATCCTGATGTTTGGCGAGCCTGGCGCGGACATTCTCTACCCAGACCCAGGTTTTCCAATCTATCGCTCGATGATTGAGTTCACCGGCGCGAAGCCCATCCCGATCCCGATCACCCAGGAAAACGGATTTGCTTTCAAGGCCGAGGATGTGCTCGCCCGCATCACGCCGGCAACACGGCTGATCATCGTCAATTCGCCGGCCAACCCAACTGGCGGTGTGACGCCGAAAGCCGAAATTGATGCGTTGGTGGAGGGGCTGGAAGCGCACCCTGATGTCGCGATCCTGTCCGACGAAATCTATGAGCGCATGACCTATGACGCGAAAGGCCCTGCGGACAATCATGTTTCTCTGCTCACCTACCCGTCGATCCGCGACCGGCTGATCCTTTTAAATGGCTGGTCAAAGACCTGGGCCATGACCGGCTGGCGTATGGGCTGGTCGATCTGGCCCGATGCGCTTTACAACAACGCCCGCAAGCTGGTGGTCAATTGCTGGTCCTGTGTCAATGCACCGGCGCAGTGGGCGGGCCTTGCCGCGCTCGACGGACCGCAGGATGCCGTGGATGTCATGATGACCGCCTTCGCCAAGCGCCGTCGCCTGGTGGTCGACGGGCTAAACGGCCTGCCTAATGTCTCCTGCATCGAACCGCAGGGCGCATTCTACGCTTTTCCCGACATCTCCAAGACAGGTTGGAAGGCCAAGGAACTGGCCAATGCCTTGCTCGATAAGACCGGCGTCGCTCTGATAGGCGGCCCGGATTTTGGAACCCTGGGCGAAGGTTTCATCCGCGTGTCTTATGCCGCCTCATCGGAACAGATCGAAGAGGCATTGGAGCGAATGAGAGGCTTCTTGAAAACTTAGGTCTTGACCTAAGTTTCTACATGCTATTAGTTAGGCATATGCCTAACAATCAAAATCTCGACCTTACTTTCAAGACGCTGGCTGACCCAACACGTCGGGCTGTTCTGGCGCGTCTGACCACCGGCTCTGCCCCGATCAAGGAACTTGCCGCCCCATTTGAGATGGCGCTGCCTTCCTTCATGCAACACGTCCGCATGCTGGAAAGCGCCGGTTTGGTTGTGACCGAAAAGCAAGGACGCACGCGCATCTGCACCTTGGCCCCTGAGGCTTTGAGCGAGGTGGAAGACTGGCTGAGCCAGCAGCGCACCACCTGGAATGCGCGCTTTGATCGGCTTGAAGCCTTCCTGAATGAGGAAACCCTCGATGGAACATAACCCCAAACTTGACCTGGTGATCCAGCGTGAGCTGAAAGCCTCCCGCGCCCAGCTCTGGAAGGCCTGGACGATAGCAGAACTGCTCGCCCAGTGGTGGGCACCCAAGCCTTGGCAGGCGCAGGTGGTCGCGCTCGATGTACGGCCCATGGGCGCATTCAGCGTCGCCATGATGGGGCCAGACGGCGAGCGGTTTGAAGGGCCTGGTGCCTTTCTTCATGTCGAGCATCAAAGGTGCATCATCTGGACGTCAGCCCTCGATGAAGGGTGGCGGCCTGTTGACAAGCCAGACTTCCCCTTCACGGCCACCATAACGATGGACGATCATGGCGGCGGCAGCCGCTACACCGCGCATGTGCAGCACCCAACCCCAGAGCTACGCCAGCAACACGAACAGATGGGTTTCATGGAAGGTTGGAACACATGCATCAGCCAGTTGGATGAACTGGCATTGGGCTTGGAGGAGGCATGATGACCATTGCGCATGCGAGTTTCACCATCAAACGCACGTTCAAGCACCCGCCAGCCAAGGTTTTTGAGGCCTTCGCCGCGCAAGACAAGAAACACATCTGGTTTGTTGCCAGCGACGGCCCGGAATGGACGACCAAGCGCTACGGCCTGGACTTCACCGTCGGCGGCCGGGAACATGGCGAATGGGTCGGGCCCGATGGCATCGCCCATGCCAATGAAACAACCTATCTGGACATCGTGGAAAACGAGCGCATCGCCTATGCCTACACCATGGCGATGGATGGCGTTACCCACTCAGCCTCACTGGCGACCATCCAGTTTCAACCTGACGCTGAGGGCACACAACTCACCTATTGTGAGCAGGGTGCCTACTTCCAAGGTTCCGATGGCATTGAAGGCCGCGAAAAGGGATGGGTCTGGCTGCTCGGCCATTTGGAAAAGGCGCTGGCCTAAACGAGCAACTCCATGGCCAACCCTGTCAAAATCGGTACAGGCGCTGACACGATCAGCCGCTCGACAATCACCTTTTTTGGCACGGTCGCAAGCTCCCAGATCAAAAGCCGATTGAGGCTGACCAGCGCCCAAGCTGTTACATAGACGACCACAATCGGGACCGAGGCGCCTGCCTTAATTGCTGCCGCACCAAGCGCAAAACCCACCACAGGACCACCGGGCGTCAGCACACCAATGGCATAGGCTATCGCATAGCCTGCCGCACCCGAGCCCTCACCCAGATAGGTTTCGGCAAGCTCGGGCGGCATCAGCGCGGCGACGAAACCGGCGCCCAAAATACCGACTGTTAGCGCGGGCAAGATGGCCAGAAACTGGTCTTTGGCTTCGGTGAATCCTTCACCGACCAGCGCCTTATCGCGCCGCGCGGCCATAACGATCATCACCGCCGCGATGACATAAAGCAGAAGGGCAAAGCCAAGAACAATCATAAGTGGACAATCATGGGTGAACGATCATTCTTCGATCTCCGGCTTGGGCTTGGCTTTGTCGGCGGCACGCTGTTCTTCGGTCCGCCCCGGCAACATGCGCGCGGCGAGGCCACAAAGGATCGGCACGGGCAGCGAAATCAGCGTGCGCAAGATCACAAATTCCGCACCGAAAAACGATAGCTCCCAGACGATCGCACGGTTGATGCCGATGGTGAGCCATGCCGTGATGAACGCGATCGTCGAGCCACGGTCCGCGCCGGATAGATAGAGTGCGGTGGCGATCGGAAAAATCGTCATCGGCCCGCCAGGAATGATCGCGCCGGCAAGCGTCGCCACGAAAAGCCCCCTCAGTCCGGATCGCTCACCAATCCAACGGGCGACCACCTCTTTGGGCAGCAAGATGCGCAGGAAGGCCGCAACCAAAACGCCTGCGGCAACCTTCGGTAAGACGGTGAGCCAAAGGATGGCGTCGTCGCGCAGTATCTCGACGAAACGCTCCAACCCATCGCGCAAATAGACACCAAGCGCCGCGCCGACGGACAACACCAGGATGAACAGAAATCCGAGATCCTTGTGCAACGGTTTGTGCAAAGGCCCTGCCATCAGGCGACCAACACGATGAGCACAATGGAAAGGCCGATCAGCGTTATACCGGCGACCTCACGCGCGCTCACCGGTTCGTTGAAATAGAGCCAACTGGTGAGCGTAGAAAAGATCAGTTCCACTTGCGCCAACGCCTTTACCAAAGCGGCCGTTTGCAAGGTGAGCGCTGTGAACCAACCGATGGAGCCAGCAACACCGGCGAGCGCGACAAGCCCGCTCTCGCGCCACAGCCCAAGCGTCTTGGTGATCTGCCCAGGCTCATGCCAACGCAGCCACCCCCCCATGATCAATGTTTGAACCAGAGTCGCCGCAGCAAGCGTCCAACCAGCCCGCACAAAGGCGCTGGAATCGCCTAGAGAAAGAGAGGCGCCGCGATAGCTGACCGAAGCAATGGCAAAACCAGCACCGGCTGCGACGCCAAACAGCACCGCCTTGTCGGTCAAATTAAGCGCCCTCAAACCGTCTTCGCGCCGCTTAAACGCCATCAACGCCACGCCCGCCATGCCGACCAACACCGCGACCACGCCCCAGAGCGACAACAGCTCACCAAGCACGATGGCGGCGAACACCGCCGCCTGAAGCGCTTCGGTTTTTGAGTAGGCGGTGCCGATCGCAAACGGTCCATGTGCAAAGCTTGCCAGCAGAAGATAGGTCGCACCAATCTGCGACACGGCGCCGGAGATCAAGAACGCCCCGAAGGTGAGTGACGGCACCCCTGGTACCCAGCCGGTAAGACTGGAGACGACCAGCGCATAGGCAAGCGCCAGCGGAAAGGCGAACACAAACCGCGAGAAGGTTGCGCCGCCTGTGGAAAGCCTGCCGGTCAGCCGCTTTTGCAGCAGCGAGCGCAAGTTCTGCAAAAAGGCCGCAGCGATGGTGATGGGAATCCAGAGAGCCATGTCTCCCGAATTCTTATCACCTTGCCGAATGGGTGCGCCATGCCCGGCGCGGCATAGCTGCTATTCAAGCGCCAATCTGATCAACAAAGGTCAGTCCAGATCGCGATAGCTAATAAGCTCAACATCGTGTTGGCGCACAGCGTCAGCCACCCGTGGATCGGTCAAGACCGCAAGGCATGCCGCTCGATCCTCAGCGACATCCTCATAGCCAGCATGCCCCTGCGCACGCATTTCGTCGGAGAGGACAGCGGGATGATCAACAAAGATCGACGCGCCTGCGGACAGGTTCGATAGCATCTCGAGAAAAGACGTGACGCGCGGCTCAGCATCACGCGGGAACGGCAGATACCCGGCGACACGTGGCGATCCATCCGTGCCCAGCGGGTCATCGCGCAAGCCAAAATGCTCAGCGAGGGATCGAACCATCTTCCCCAAGCGCGGATCGATATCCTCAAAGTGGCGGGCCATGTGGGAGCTGATGTGGCTTGCCTGCGGAAACAGCCTTGTTCCAAGTTCAATCTGGGCAAGAAACTCGGTCTCCACCTCGGCAAGGTTCCATGCGCTCGGCTCGAAGCTAGGGCGGAAGAACCGGTACTCATCCACCAGGGTCGGCGCATGCGTCAGCGGACGCCATTTCACCCGATCCCACTCGCTGGTCAGCGTCAGATGGATGCCGATGTCGATGCCTGGCAGATTGGCAAATCGATCGGCCGCGTCGCACACCCAGGCGCCCGGCATCATGACTTCAATGGAGCGCGCGATCCCATCGCGCACGGCCCGCTCGCAGCCTTGGTTGGCCGCGAGGCTCGTGCCTGCGTCATCGACGCGAACAAGAAGCCGGGCGTTGGATGGCGTCAGAGATTCACTCCGCAGGCTTCGGCGCTTCGTCTTTGGCCTGATCGCTTGATGGGGTTGATGCATCTTTGCCCGCCGTCAGACGCGCCAGGAATATTCCGCCGCCGGTAAGTGCCGCGCCAACCACATCAGAAATCAAGCTGCCTTCGATCAGGAACAACGCCGCGATCAGGAACATGATCCGTGGCACCTGCGGCAAGCGCCCGGTGAAGAAGTAACCCTGCACGCCACCGGAAAGCAGACACACGCCGATAGATGCCGTGACCAACGCTCGCGTGATCTCTAGCCCTGTTCCGTCGGCCAACAGCGCCGGGTTGTAGAAGAACATGAACGGCACGATGAACGCCGCCAGACCGATCTTGAACGAGGTCACCGATGTGCCCATCGGATTGGCGCCGGATATCCCTGCCGCCGCGTAACTGGCCAATGCAACGGGCGGCGTGATCGCCGATACCACCGCGTAATAGAACACGAAGAAATGCGCCGTAAGCGGGTTGATGCCAAGCTGAATAAGGCCCGGCGCAACCACCGATGCCGCCACCGCATACGCCGCCGTTGTCGGCATGCCCATACCAAGCAGGATGGAAATGCACATGGCAAAGAACAGCGCCAGCAACTGGCTGGTGTCGGCCAGGCCGAGCAGCAACGAGGAGAACCGCGCGCCAACACCCGTCAGCGAAATCACTCCAACAATGATACCGGCGCAGGCGCAGACCGCGATGATCTGAATGGACATCACACCGGCCAAATCGAACGCCCGATAGATGTCGCGTGGCGTCATTTTGTTGGGTGAGAGCCAAGAGACGACAGCGGCAGCGGCCGTTGCCAGCGTGCCAGCACGGATCACCGAATAGCCCATGAACAGCGCGACAATCAGAATAATGATCGGCAGGAACAGATAGACATGCTTGGCCAGTTCCTTGAACTTCGGCAGCTCATCCTCGCGCATGCCGCGCATGCCAAGTTTGCGCGCCTCAAAGTCGACCATGAAGAAGATCGAACCGAAATAGAGGATCGCCGGGATCACCGCCGCGATAGCGATATCGGTGTAAGGGATACCGGTAATCTCGGCCATAATGAACGCGCCAGCGCCCATGATCGGTGGCATGATCTGTCCACCGGTCGAGGCACCAGCTTCAATCGCACCGGCTGACTTGGCCGGATACCCAACCTTTTTCATCAGCGGGATGGTCAGCGAGCCGGTCGCCACCACATTGCCCGCAGACGTGCCGTTGATCATGCCCATCAAGCCCGAGGCGAAAATCGCAACCTTCGCCGGACCGCCACGTGAGCGACCGGCCGCTGCAAAGGCAAAGTTGACAAAATAGTCGCCCACCTTGGAGGCCTGCAGGAAGGCAGCAAAGATGATGAAAAGGATGATGTAGGTGGACGACACAGCGGTCGTCGGCCCGAGAATACCGGCATCGGTATAGACCTGGCTGAAGAACCGCTCCCAAGTGATATCAGGCGCATTCAAGAATCCGGGAAGCTTATCACCCACAAAGACGTAAATCAGAAACACAACCGCGATCACGATCAGCGTCAAACCGGCAACCCGGCGCGTCAATTCCATGATCAAAAGCGTGCCAGCAACAGCGGCAATCGACATTCCAATCGGCGCGAACGGCGTGCCCGTCGCGTTGCGCATGGCGGTGCCATAGATCGTGATCAGATAGGTTGCGACCGCAATGCCGCAGATCGCCAGAACGAAATCAGGCGCTGAAAATTGATGACGCGGCAACCGGTGGAACCAACCCAGCCCAATCGCACCAACGGTGGCCACCAGAAGCGGTACGCCAAAATGATAGATTTCGCGGCTGCGGATCGTGGCATCCATGCCATTCCACATGGCGCCACCAGCAATTTCATTGGCAAAGCTGATCGCGGTGTAGAGCGCGTAGAGCGCAGACAAAGCCAACGCATAGGATAGATAGCCTAGTATCGTGGTCGGCTTCTTGTCATCGCGGCTAAACGAGCCACCAGCGTAAAGTAAAAAACCAAGAACCAAGGCGCCGGCAACGTGCAGAATACGAAAATTCCAGGTTTCCAGCGGGAACTGCGGCAGGAAGGGAAGGTCGATACCTGTCCAAGCAGAAATCGAAACACCGTTTAGAGCCGCCATGTGGAAAGCTGCGTAAAAGGCCGACACAAAAGCGATAACCCTTAGCCCGTGGCCTTCGAACAAGCGCCGGTTGCTTTCGACCGGCTCTTCATCCACGCCGTCAGCAATCACCACCGGATCATGCAACACCGGCTGGGCCACCATCGCGGCCTCATGGATCGCCTCATCGCTCATGCGATCAGGATGCTCGCTACCCTCAGCGGGCTTCTTGTCACTGTGTGGCTTGTCGCTGTCTGCCATGTCCCTAAAGGGTCCCCTGCCCATCATCGCCTGATCGCCCGGGTCTTTTGCTGCCCAATTACGAAACGCGTGTTGTGACGTGTCATACGTCGAGATATGAAACGGGCCGCCTCATCAAGGCGGCCCGAAAGTTTTGACCTCAGGCCAAGGTTACATAGCCGAGTGGATCATGTCGTCAGGAATATCGGCACCAGCGTTTTCTTCAAACCACTGCGCAGCACCTGGGTGCCACATCATAACCGTGTTCTTGTCCCAATTTGCAGGGACCGTTGAGCGCGCGGCGCGGTGAATGTTCACCATGCGCTCATTGTCGGACATCACAACATCCACAACCGCGTAAACGAAAGAGGCCGGCAGATCGCAGTTGGCGATGGCAAAGTTCCACATAGAAACCGAACGCGCATCGCTTTCCAGCGTCGTGTACGTGTCGGCTGCAATGTCAAACTGCGACACTGGGAATGCAGCCATGATCGTCGCCTGCTCTTCTTCGGTGAACTCAATGATGTTCACGTCGGTCTGAACTTCAAGCTGCGAAACCGCTGGCACAGGAACACCGGCAGCGAACGCAATCACGTCCAGCAGGCCATCCTGAAGCTGGCTGCCAAGGTCCGACCAACCGCCATTACGACGATCAAAGTTGACGCCCAGCTCTTCCATCATGCGTGGGAAGTAGGTGTCTGACGTTGAACCAGCAGGACCGAAGCCGATGCGTGCGCCGTCAGGAATGTCAGCAACCGTTGTGATGCCCGACGAAGACAGCGCGGTCACCGAGAAAGGCGTCTGATACATGGGGAACATCGCGCAAGCACCGGTCATTTCCAGGCCTGGTGCGATGGGGTTGGTGCCAGCGAGCGATTCAGCGGCTGGGCCCATTGTTGTCATGCCGAACTGCGCATCACCGGTGTGAACCAGCGCCATGTTCTGCATTGGGCCGCCGGTGACTTCGCCGCCACCGGAAATACCGAGCTCTTCAGCAACAAGGTTCGCCCAACCAGAGCCGTAAGCGAAGTAAGTGCCGCCCTGTGAGGCTGTGCCCACAGTAAAGCTTTCAGGCCAGCCTTCGCGGTCCTGAGCGATAGCAGTGCCAGCAACAGCAACCGTCAGGGCTGCGGTGGTGGCGAGAAAAGTAGCAAGTTTCATCGAAGATAGTCCTCCCGTTAAGCCGATGTCTTCGGCTTTTCGTGCGCGTTGTCACGCCTGCTGTTATCTTGGGCCCACATTGATATGCGGCAACCACAAAAAAGCAGGCGCAGCAAAGGCGCCGCTGTTCTGCATGGCAGCTATGCAGCACGCAACTGTTGCTTGCGAATCGAGCGCTCGTTCAGCGAGCTTTTTCTAGAAATGGGTGGAAACGGTAACATCACCCGATTTTGATGGGTTACTTTCTACCCATCAACCCCTTCAGGCACGCTGCGATGGCGGAAGTCCTGGCGGGATAAATCGTATTTGCGCATCTTTTCGTAGAGCGACTTGCGCGAAATGCCGAGCGCTTCATAGGTTGCTTTGAGATTTCCTGCATGCGCGGCGATGGTGGCGGCGATCAAGCTTTTCTCGTAGGCCGCGACCTGCTGCGACAAGCCTGCCGCAGGGTGGTGCACGCCGTCCACCATGTCGGCAGTATGATGATCAAGGTCCAAATCCAGATCGAGCACGAACCGGTCGGCCGCATTGCGCAACTCACGCACATTGCCGGGCCAGGATCGCCGGGCAAGCGACGCCAACAGACGGTCTGGCACCACGCGCACCGGGCGCTTGTAGCGCACGCTGGCATCATGAACGAGCTGGATGAACAACCGCGGGATATCCTCGCGGCGTTCGTCCAAAGTGGGCATGCGGATATGAAGGACGTTCAGCCGATAATACAGATCATCGCGGAAGGCACCCGCATCAACGGCCTTTTCCAAATCGCTCTTGCTGGCAGCAATGAACCGCACATCCAGCTCAACAGGATCGTTCGACCCCAGACGCGTGATGATCCGGTTCTGGATCGCGTGCAGCAGCTTGGCCTGCAACCGCATGGGTAGACTATCGATCTCATCAAGAAAGACCGTGCCACCTCGCGCATGCTCAAAACGCCCGTAACGGGCGCGCGTTGCCCCCGGAAAGGCACCGGCCTCATGGCCGAACAGTTCGCTGTCAATCAATTCTGAGGGCAAAGCGGCGCAATTGATATGCACAAACGGTCCGCTGGCGCGCGCGCTGGCCATCTGCAAGGCGCGCGCAGCCACCTCTTTGCCGGTACCTGTTTCTCCAACGATCAAAACGTCGGCATCTGTTTGAGCAACAGCGCGCACCTGCGCGCGCACGGCTACCATCGCTTCGCTACGTCCGGCGAGCCGAGCCTCAATAGGTCCGCGGCCAACAACCTGATTGCGCAGCAACCGGTTTTCCAGTGTCAGCCGACGCTTGTCGAGAGCACGATGAACCGAGTCCACCAGCACGGCGGGCGCAAAAGGCTTCTCGATGAAGTCATAAGCGCCGTCGCGCATCGACTGGACGGCAAGTTCCACATCGCCGTGACCGGTCACCAAGATTACGGGAAACTCTGGATCGATCTCCAAACAGCGTCGCATCAAGGTCAGGCCGTCCATACCAGCCATGCGAATGTCGCTGACCAGAATTCCAGGGAATGCGCGCCCAACATGGGCCAGTGCCGCTTCGGCATCAGCGAAGCAGCGCGCATTCAGGTCGGCAAGGTCAAGCGTTTGCGCGGCCGCAAGGCGCAAATCTTCCTCATCATCAACAAACAGAACGGTTTCGGTGCTCATTCTGCGGCCAGCCCATGCGACGCCGGCGCTTCCGCCGCGCGCAGTTCAATAGAAAACTCCGCGCCGCCCTGTGTGCGATTGCGCGCCCGCAGGCGGCCACCAAAGTCCTCGACAATGTTGTAGGAAATCGAAAGGCCGAGCCCTAGCCCTTTTCCAGGGCTTTTTGTTGTGAAGAACGGATCGAACAGCTGTGTGAGCGCGCGTTCATCCAAACCGCCACCGCTATCGCGCACATGGATCAGCACATGGGTACCATCATGAGCTTCGATGGCGATCTCAAGGGATGGGTACGGCTGAGCTTCCATGGAATCCAACGCGTTATTGAGCAGATTGATGATCACCTGTTGCAAGCGCAATTGACCGCCCATCACCCAAAGTGGGTTTTCAGGGCGAACATAGGCGATCTCTGTTCCGGTCTTTTTGAAACGCGCCTCCATCAGCGCTATGGCGTCATCGATGGCACTAAGCACATTGACCGGCCCAACGCCCTCCTGGGGGCGTCGCGCAAAATTGCGCAAATGGCCGGAGATCGCTGCCATCCTGTCCGCCATCTTGGATATGCGCGACACATTTTCTCGGGCGTCCGATGGCCGGTTGCGATCGAGGAATGTCACAGCATTGTCGGCATAAGTTTTCACCGCCGCCAAAGGCTGGTTGATCTCATGGGACAGAGCTGCCGACATCTGACCAAGAGCAGCAAGTTTGCCGGCCTGCACCAACTCATGCTGGGTTTTGCGCAACCGTTGTTCAGCGGCGCGGCGTTCGTCCACTTCCACCAGCAAATTGGCGTTGGCAGCGTTGAGATCAGCAGTGCGCTCCTCCACGCGGCGCTCCAAGAGATCCTGCGCAGCGCGCTGCGCCTCCATACGCTCCAAGATGCGCGCCCGTCGTTGCAGCAGGCTCATCAGCGCCAAGCCAACAAACAAAACGAACAACACAAAAACCAGAAGCACAGTTAAGGCCTGCGCCTTGGCTGGACCGGCAGGCACAAGGATCGCGACGCGCCACCCAACGTCCTCGATCAAGGTAGATGCAGTGACAAAGTCCTCGCTCACACCCTCATCCTGCACCCGCAATACGCTCAACACATCCGTCAACGGCTCGCGACTGTTGGTCAGCGGTGTGAGCTCTTCCAACGGATATTGTTGGGTATCGGCCACTTCAGCCAGCACAGCAGGCGAAAGATCTGAAAGCGTGCGAAAGTGCCAAACCTCTCGGCTCGCCATGAAAACAATATCGTTAAGGTCGCTGACAATGATATCGCTGGTGCCGCCACGCCACGCATTTTCAAAAGCATCGACAGTGAACTTCAGCGTCAATGTACCAACAATTTCGCCACCGTCCATGACGGGCGCGGCATAAAAATAACCGCGCTCCAGCGATGTGGTGCCCAGCGCAAAATAACGCCCAAGACCCCCGGCAATAGCCTGCGTAAAATAGGGCCGGAAGGCAAAACTACGACCGATAAAGGGCCGCTCCTTGAGGTAATTGCTGGCTGCAATGGTCAGACCGTCGGCATCCAACAAATAAACGTCAGAGGCACCAAGTTCATCAGCCGTCACCCGCAATTGCTCATTCACCTCGCCCTGCAATACGCTGTTCTGAGGGTCGGCCAGAAGCTGAGCAAGAATACGTCGCTCGCCGATCAAACTGGGCAGTGGTTCAAAGCGTTGCAGCGCGCCGCGCAAGCCCTCCACCGACAGCCGCAACGTCGCCATACCCTGATCGCCAGCACGCACCAAGAACAGCCGCTCCACGCTTGGCAAAGCTGCCAAACCCAGCGCGATCACCACCAACAATCCTAGTGTCAGGCGTCCGCTATCGGATTTCAGAAAGCGCTGCCCAGATGAGATGTCTGCCATGGCTCAAGTATGCGGCGGTTGAACTGTCTTGCCTAGTCGCTCGTGCTGGCTGACTTTGCCTCAGACTTAACGAACACGAGCACCAAAACAGCGCTGAGCAAGGCAAGGCCAAACGCGATCCAGGCGAGCAGGCTGTAGGCCTCCAATGAGGCAACGGTGTGCAGCACCTGATCATTGAGGCTAAGGCCTTCTTCCCCGGGCACAGCAAAGCCTGGCAATCCATCGGCGTTTCCATAGGCAATGGCACCCAGTGGTGCAAAGGCTGCCACGGCAAACAATCCGCCAGCCCGCGAGACAGCATTGTTGATGCCCGAGGCAACACCTGATTGCCCATCGCTGACGGCGTTGATGATGGCGGTTGAAAGCGGCGGGATACAAAGCCCCATGCCCACGCCGAGTACCACAAGTGCCAAGCCAACGAGGATCAGAGAACCTGTGCCCGCCGCCAGACTGGTCAGCCAGAACGAAACCCCGGCAATGCTCGCCCCAACTGCCAAAGGCAGTCGCACACCGATCGTATCCACCAGCGCACCAACGCGTGGCGTGATGAGGGCCATCACGGCGGTAAACGGCAAAAACACCGAACCAACTGCCAGCGCAGAAAAGCCGTAAGCACTGAGCAGCGTCACCGGCAGGAAGAAGAGCAATCCACCAAGCGCAGCGTACAGCAGAAACGTTGCGGCATTGACTGCGGAAAAACCAGGCGATGCAAACATGCCAAGCGGCATCATCGGATCGGGTGTTCGACCCTCATGCCAGAGGAAGAGACCACACGCGACAAGGCCGAGCACAACCAACCCAACAAGCACCGGTGTGCCAAGCGCAATCTGACCCAGCGCGCCACCCTCACCCATCAACGTGAGCGAGAAGGCCAGCAGTCCAAGCGCCGCCACGGCCAACAATGCGCCCAGCCAATCCAGCTTTTGCGTGACCGTGCGGTGTGCATCGTCCGGCACGCGGGTCCACAGCAGCCAAAGCGTGAGGGCAGCAAGCGGCAAATTGATGTAAAAAGTGGACCGCCATCCCAGCGCATCCACCATCGCACCACCGATGATTGGGCCGATGGCAGCCGATACGCCGGACGCGGCAGCCCAAATGCCGACAGCACGACCACGCTCCTCGCGCGGATAATAAGTAGCAATCAGCGCCAGTGAAGATGGCACCATGAGCGCCGCACCAAGGCCCTGCACGACACGCGCGGTGATCAACTGCCCGCCATTCAGTGCAACCGCACACGCCAGCGAGGCCAACGCGAAGATGGCAATGCCAAGTCCAAACACGCGGCGGCGACCAAACACATCGCCTGCACTGCCTCCCACCAAAATAAAGGCGGTTAGAACCAGCGTATAACCATTGACCACCCAGCTGATAGTTGCCAGCGACGCGTCAAGGTCAGCGCGAATGGCAGGTGCGATTATGGCAACAATCGTTCCATCAATGAACCCAAGCGTGGAGCCAAGAATAGCCACGACAAGCACGATAAGCTGCTGACGTTTGGAACAGGCAACATGACCAATATCGGCAGGCGCGGCCACTGCGCCCTGTTGGGTAATCCCGCGCATCAATGGGCGCCTTTTGCTCGCTAAGTTGGCGCAAGACTAGTACGCCAGAGTCCAGCTTCCAAGCCGCGATACCATATCATCGCAAAACAAAAAAACCCCGCCCAGTGGGCGAGGTTTTCACAATCAGTCTGTGGCGTTGTTGCTTAGTAGCGCTCAGAAATTTGCAGCGTGGCTGGGATACCGCTGCCGCGATTGTAAGATCCGATCCAGATGTCGTACTGACCGGATGGCGCGTTGCCGATACGCAGCTGGGCGCCCAAATCTACGCCGCCATCATCATCAAAAAACCACTGACCCGATGGGCCATTGACCAGCAAAACTGTATCCACGTTGGATTGAATGATGAAGGTCAGCGCCGAGGCACCCGACGTGCTGTATTGCAAGCGGTAGTCCGGACGACGGGCCACCCAGCCCCACGCGCCAATGCCGCAGTTCGACACATCATTGCGGCCGCCAGCTGTCACACTGCGATTCCACGGGTCGGGCAAAAAGCCTTCGGTCAAGTTGACTGTGCCAAAGTGCGGACTGCCCTGCCACGTCGGACACGCGGCCTGAGCATCGTTCACAAAGGCAAAAGAGGCGCCAAATGTTACAGTGGCAAGCGCCATAGCGCCGCCGAGTACGGATAAAATCATGCGTTTCATGTGTGTTCCCCTGAACTGCTGCCGGGCATTTTGTCATCCCGACATTCCCTCCATGACCCCACATACAAAGTCTTGAAGGCTGACGTGTCAAATGTGGCCTCATCAAACCACGCGGACGCTCGCTTGCTGGCCAACTGTTACCAAGCACACTCGGCGAGCCACGTTTGTGACATGTGTCACACCTTTTCGTCGAGCCATTTCAAGCAGGTCGGTGGGCCAGCAAAGTGGATGAGGCAACGCATCGCACTTGCAAACAATACGCAGTGGCGCAGCTAACGTCAGGCTCTTGAAACCTCAGCAAACAGCAAGGTAAACACGATGCCCGAACTGCATCCTTTCTCTTCATTTCCACCCGGCGGGTTGGCAGTCATCATCGGAGCCCGTGGAGGGATAGGCGCCGAGGTTGCAACCCAGGTTCGTGCCAGCGGGCATTTTGCCGATGTGATCGGCACATCGCGAAGCGGTCAGCCTTCGCTGGACCTCACTCAAGAAGACGACATCAAGGCGCTTGCCGATCATATACGGTTGACTGGTTTTGATCTTCGTTTGGTGTTTGATGCCACCGGCTATCTTCACGGGGCACAGGGTGGGCCAGAAAAAAGTTGGTCTGCCATCGACCCTGCCGCTATGGCCTACCAGTTCACCATCAACACAATCGGTCCGGCACTTCTTATCAAGCATCTGCTGCCACTGTTTCCGCGTCAGGGCAAAGCAGTGTTTGCAACAATTTCCGCCAAGGTTGGTTCGATTTCCGACAATCAGCTAGGTGGATGGTACGGTTATCGCGCCGCCAAAGCAGCACTCAATCAGATCGTCAAAACCGCGTCTATCGAGCTTGCGCGCAAACGCTCAGAGGCAGTCTGCTTGGCGTTGCATCCAGGAACGGTTGCAACAAAGCTTTCTGATCCTTTTGCAAAACAGGGCGTGAGGCTTCAAAGCCCCGAAGAATCCGTAACGTCAATGCTGTCGGTCATCAACGCGGCAAGTGTAGCCCAGTCGGGCACCTTGGTCGCTTACAATGGTGACACACTACCTTTCTGAACAGGCTAAGAAGACGGCGTCAGCCGCTGCGTTTGCACTCAAGATTATAAGCTCCGATCCTTGCATGCTGCTTACGCTTTGCGCAGTTGGGAAAAATAAGCCTGCATTTTGTGCGGTGCACAGCCCTTGAGCACCCCCAACCCCTGTGGTAGCCCTTCGTATCCTTTTGCTGCGACGGACCGAGAACACTCGGCCTCCAGTGCGAGGGTGGCACGTGTCCGCTGAGGGGTTGGGCAAAAGACCAGAGGAACTTGTTTTGGTTGTTGGCCAAAACTCCTGACTCGTGTCTGCGTAAACAAGGGAAGGACCAACAATGAAAAAACTTACGATTGCTGCTACAGCAGCATCGGCCATCGCGCTGACCGTATCGGCGATGCCAGCTCAGGCTGGCGAACAGCTTGATGCGATCATTGACCGTGGCGAACTGATCTGCGGTGTAAACACCGGCCTTGCTGGTTTCAGCATTGCAGACAGCCAGGGCGTCTGGACTGGATTTGACGTCGATTATTGTAAAGCCATGGCCATTGCCATTCTCGGCGATTCCAGCGCTGTCCAGTATGTTCCACTTTCCTCCGTGCAGCGCTTCCCAGCCCTGCAGGCAGGCGAAGTCGATATTCTTTCGCGCAACACCACATGGACCCTCACCCGCGACGCGTCACTTGGCGCAACGTTCGCTGGCACATGGTTCTATGACGGCCAGGGCTTCATGGTCCGCGCTGAAGACGGCATTGAGTCGCTCGAAGACATGGACGGCGCTTCAATCTGCGTTGAGTCCGGCACCACAACCGAGTTGAACTTGGCTGACGTGTTCTCTGCACGCGGCATCGCCTACGAGCCTGTATTGTTTGAAGCGCTTCAGGAAGTTCTGACCGCCTTCTTTGAAGGTCGTTGCGATGTGTACACCACGGACGCTTCGGCACTTGCTGCTGTGCGTACGGCCAACGCGCCAAATCCAGATGATTATGTGATCCTTCCAGATCTCATTTCGAAAGAACCGCTTGGCCCAATGCTGCGCCGTGGCGATGATGAACTTTACGCCATCGCGCGTTGGGTTTTGTTCGCAGCGCTGGAAGCTGAAGAAAAAGGCGTCACGTCGGCCAACGTTGCTGACATGCAGGCAAACTCCAGCGATCCGACTGTTCAGCGTCTGCTGGGCACGTCCGGTGAGATGGGCTCGTTGCTTGGCCTAGATAATAACTGGGCCTTCAACATCATCTCTGAACTTGGCAACTACGGCGAAATGTATGAGCGCCATGTGTCACCACTTGGTCTGCCACGCGGCTTGAACGCGCTGTGGACCGAGGGCGGCATTCAGTACGCTCCGCCGGTTCGCTAAGACGGCACTAAGAACGGGCCATGGTGCACACGCACTGTGGCCCGTTTGCTTTCAAGGCCGAAGATTCCGATGCCCGCGCAAGCGTCACCGCTTGCTTGTTCATCAAACAAGTCATTCTGGCCAAAGCGTATCGCGCTGACATGACGAACGACCATACGTTCGCGGGATCAAAACAGCGCACAGGGAACAGATTCGAGATCACGCATGACTGATCACGCGCATAGCGGCGCAGGATTTCCGGAGCCATCGGCTCCGCAACCCAAAGCCGCACCAAAAACCAACTTATTTTACAGCGAAAAATTTCGCGCCATTGTTTACCAAGTCCTTTTGATCGCCGTCGTCATCGGCATTGGCTTTTTCTTGGTGTCCAACACGCTGGCAAACCTGGCTGCACGCGGCATCCAGTCCGGCTACGGCTTTCTTGATGTCCGCGCTGGGTTCGATATCGGCGAAGCACTGATCGAATACACCAATGATGACACCTACGGCCGTGCCTTGGTGGTTGGTATTTTGAACACCATCAAGGTTGCCTTCTTCGGTATCATATTGGCGACCGTGGTTGGCGTCGTCATGGGCATTGCCCGCCTGTCGACCAACTGGCTGGTCGCCAAGTTCGCGACAGTATATGTGGAAGTGCTGCGCAACATTCCACTGCTGCTGCATCTGTTCTTCATCTATGCGCTGGTCCTAAACGTCCTGCCGCGACCGCGCGACAGCTGGAATGTCATCCCGGGCATTTTCCTGTCCAATCGCGGCTTGAAAATTCCAGTCATGGCTGACCATCCCATTTGGGTATGGGTGGTGGTTGCCCTGTTGGTGGGCTCTATCGCCGCCTATTTTTATGCGCGATGGGCAGACAAAAAGCAGGCTCAAACCGGCGTTCGACCCAAAACGTTGCTGCCGTCCCTTGGCCTCATCTTCGGCCTTGCCGCTGTGGTGTGGTTGATCGGCGGCGCGCCCACAGAGGTCAATGCACCGGAACTACGCGGTTTTAACTTTCGCGGCGGGGCCACCTTGTCTGCAGAGTTTTTTGCACTGCTTTTGGGGCTTTCTATTTACACCAGCGCCTTCATCGCTGAGATCGTGCGTTCGGGCATCCAGGCCGTGAACTACGGGCAGACCGAAGCAGCCAAGGCCGTTGGCCTCAATCCCGGCAACACGCTGCGCCTGGTGATACTGCCGCAGGCATTGCGGGTGATCATTCCACCGATCACCAGCCAGTACCTCAACCTTACCAAAAACTCCTCATTGGCAATTGCGATCGGCTATCCGGACCTTGTGGCTGTGGGCAACACAGCTCTGAACCAGTCGGGTCAGGCGATCGAGATCATCGCCGTGTTCATGACCGTTTACTTGTCGCTCTCGCTCCTCACCTCGTTGTTCATGAACTGGTACAACGGGCGCATAGCGCTGACAGAACGATAGGCGGAGAAAAGACCATGACAGATACAACAAACTCCGCCGTCAACGAGCGCCCGACAACAAGCGCGCCGTTTGCAGATCCGGCGAACTTCGTTCCCACTGAAGCGCGACCTGCACCCATCGCGATCCGGCCAGGCCCGCTAACGTGGCTGAAAGAAAATCTTTTCAACACCTGGTACAATGCAGTTTTCACACTGGCTGCCATTTGGTTTTTGGCCACTCTGATTCCCAACATCATCGATTGGTTGGTCGTCAATGCTCTGTGGGAGGCTGCTCCCGCCGAAGCATGCCGCGACGTTTCCGGCGCTTGCGGGGCATTTGTCTACGAAAAATGGCGCTTCATTCTTTTCGGCACCTACCCGTTTGAAGAGCAGTGGCGCCCTGGCGCCTCCGTCATCGTGTTCATTGGGTTGGTCATCGTCTCGTGCTTCAAGCCGATGTGGAACAAGAGCTTGCTGGTTATCTGGCCGGTTGGCCTGCTCGTCTGCTGGATCTTGTTGTCGGGCGGCATTTTTGGCCTCAGCCACGTGCCCAACAATCTGTGGGGCGGTTTGCCCATCACGCTGATGCTGGCTGTGATCGGTTGCGGCGTCGCCTTCCCCATCTCCATCGCTCTCGCCCTTGGCCGACGCTCAAAAATGCCGATTATCAAAGCGTTCAGCGTTGGCTATATCGAATTGATCCGCGGCGTTCCGCTGATCACGGTGCTGTTCATGGCCTCGGTGATGTTCCCGCTGTTCATGCCTGAAGGGATCACCATCGATAAGCTGCTGCGGGCACAGGTTGCCATCATCATGTTTGCTGCCGCCTATCTGGCGGAGGTCGTGCGTGGTGGACTCCAAGCGATCCCCAAGGGTCAATATGAAGCGGCCGATGCCATGGGCCTGTCCTACTGGCAAGCGATGATCTTCATCATCTTGCCGCAGGCCCTCAAGATCACGATCCCACCACAGGTCAACACCTTCATCGGAATGTTCAAAGACACCTCACTGGTGCTGATCGTGGGTATCTTCGATCTGATGTTCACCATGCGTGGGGCCATCAATGATCTGGAATGGCGCAATTATTACAAAGAAGGCTTTGTCTTCGTTGCCGTCATCTATTTCCTGTTCTGCTTTTCGATGTCGAAATACAGCCAATGGCTGGAGCACGAACTTCACAGGGGACACAAGCGCATTTAGCGCTTGCCACCTCTCCTCAGTTTCTCGCGTAAGGATAACCAACAATGGCTACCACCGCACCCGCATCCACCGCCGCCTCCTCTATGGGCACCAGCGAAGTCATCTCGATGTCTGGCGTCAACAAATGGTATGGCGATTTCCACGTTCTCAAAGACATCAACCTCTCGGTTAGGTCGGGCGAACGCATCGTTGTCTGCGGACCGTCAGGTTCGGGCAAGTCCACCCTTATTCGCTGCCTCAATCGCCTTGAGGAGCACCAAGAGGGCGACATTTCCGTTGGTGGAATTGAGCTAACCGACAACATCAAAAACATCGACGCGGTGCGCGCCGAGGTTGGAATGGTTTTCCAGCACTTCAACCTCTTCCCGCACCTTTCAGTGCTCGACAACTGCACACTGGCACCGATTTGGGTAAAGAAAACGCCCAAGGCGGAGGCCGAAGCGCTGGGCATGAAGTATCTCGAGCGCGTACGCATTGGCGAACAGGCCCTGAAATACCCTGGCCAGCTTTCCGGTGGTCAGCAGCAGCGTGTGGCGATTGCCCGCGCCCTGTGCATGACACCGAAGATTATGCTGTTTGACGAACCCACCTCAGCACTTGATCCAGAGATGGTCAAAGAGGTGCTCGACACGATGGTGGATCTCGCCAAAGAAGGCATGACGATGCTGTGCGTGACCCACGAGATGGGTTTTGCCAAGGCCGTTGCCGACCGGGTTATCTTCATGGACCAGGGTGAGATCGTCGAGCAGAATGAGCCCAACGCCTTCTTCGACAATCCGCAGAATGAGCGGACGAAAGAATTCCTCAACCAAATCCTCTAGCACCCCCCATGCCATGACCGCCCAATTGGCGGTCATGGCATGGCAATGTATATGGTCGTGACGATGTCATTGATCCGTCACACACCCGTCCTAAGCCGCGATTATGACAGGCACCCCCGCAGAGCATACACGCCCGCAAAACAGTCCAACCGCAATGAACGGCGGTGCAGGCATCGTACTGACCGATTGCGCAAAAACCTTTCCAGACGGAACGCGCGCCCTCCTGCCACTGTCGTTGGAGATCAAACCGCGCGAAAAAATAGTCATTCTCGGACCTTCCGGCTGCGGCAAGACAACCTTGCTACGCATCATTGCAGGCCTGGAAACACCGGACCTGGAAGGCTCGGTCCATTTCGACGAGGATGACGTCACCGGCCAGCCTATCGAGGCACGTCAGGTCGGTATGGTGTTTCAATCCTACGCTTTGTTCCCAACGCTTACGGTTGCAGGCAATATTCTCTTTCCGCTGCGACTGAAGAAGGTTGAGAAATCCGTTCAGGAAGCGCGGTTGGCTCAACTTGCCGGTTTCGTGGGTATTGAAGGCTTAGAACACCGCCATATTCACGAACTCTCCGGCGGACAAAAACAGCGCGTTGCCCTGGCCCGCGCGCTTGCCGTTGAACCGCGTATTCTGCTGCTCGATGAACCGCTGACAGCCCTGGACGCTAGCTTGCGCGAGCGGCTGCGAGCTGAACTTTCCATTTTGCTTGATAGGCTCGGCGTCACGGCGATCTACGTCACCCATGATCAATCTGAAGCCATGGCACTGGCGGACCGGATCGTTGTGATGGATCGCGGTGCCATTGCCCAAGTCGGCACGCCGTTTGAGATCTATGAACAACCAGCCTCGCCCTTTGTGGCGAAATTCATTGGCGCAGCAGCGCTTATTCCAGCCCATGCTCATGACGGTGGCATTCATGTCCAGGGCCAGCGCGTGGCCAGCTACGGTGACAAGCGCGGCGACGTGTTCTTGGTCGCCCGGCCCGAAGATTTGACACCAACCAACGATGGACCTTTGCATGGCGAAGTGACCGCTGCCACCTACTTTGGTGACCGCAAGCGGCTGCACATCACGCTAACCGATGGACCACCCATCATTGTTGATACCCCGCCCGACACAACCCTGGAAGCGGGAGACACAACGCGCCTTAGCCTGGCCGCCGAAACGCCGCGCATCTTGACGCCATAAATGTTTTCCCAAGGAAAACATTTATGGCGTCATAGACTTGTGATGAAGCTTCAATAGGCCCAGCATCACCCACCTACACTGAAAAGTCTGGAGCCTTCTATGTCCGCCTCGCGTTCCCTCAAATCCCTCGCCACCGCCCTAGCGCTGACACTTGGTGCGCCACTTGGTGTGCAAGCCGCTGAAGGCCGTTTGGTGCTTTATACCTCACAACCCAACACCGATGCGCAAGCCACTGTGGATGCATTCACCGCCGCGCATCCCGACGTTGAGGTGGAATGGGTCCGTGATGGCACGACACAGATGATGGCGCGTCTTGCCACCGAATTCGAGGCCGGCAACCCTCAACCCGACGTGCTGCTGATCGCCGATATGGTGACCATGGAAGGCCTCAAGCAGGAAGGCCGTCTGATGGCGCATCCAGACGCCGACACGTCTGCCTATGATGATGGCTTGATGGACCCCGAAGGCTACTATTTCTCCACCAAGCTCATTACCACCGGCATCGTCTACAACACTGCGGCTCCGTTCGCACCGGAAAGCTGGCTTGATCTGCTGCGCGATGAGGCCATTGGCCAAGTGCGCATCCCCTCACCGCTCACGTCCGGAGCTGCGCTCATTCACCTGGAAACGCTGACCAGCAACCTCGACATGGGCTGGGAATATTATGAGTGGCTGGCCGCCCGGGACACTATCGCCGCTGGTGGCAATGGCGGAACCTTCAACGCTGTGGCCGGTGGCGAGCAACTGTTCGGTATGGTCGTCGATTTCTTGGCCATCCGCGAAAAGGCCAATGGCGCACCAATCGAGTTCGTCTTCCCAAGCGAAGGCGTCTCGGCGGTCACTGAGCCGGTGGCCATTCTCTCCACCGCGCAGAACCCTGAGGCGGCCAAAGCCTTTGTCGATTTCTTGCTCTCACCGACCGGACAGCAACTTGCCGCCGATCAAGGCTATATCCCCGCCCATCCGGCCATCGAACTGCCAGATGGGTTCCCGACACGTGAAGAGATCACTGTGATGGATTTCGATCCAGCGCAAGCACTGGCAAGCTCAGAGGAAAACCGCATTCGCTTTGCCGATCTGTTCGGCCAGTAGCGGCCGGAGAAACGCATTGACATTGGCTGGCGCGCCACTCCAAACAGACCGTGAGGTTGCCGCATGAGTGACCAGACGATAGGCGCGCCCGTTCTGCCCCGCACACGCCATCATGTGGAACCCAAAGACCCTGCCAAAAGGCTGAGCCAGCGCGTTCCGTTCGCGCTCTCAAGGATGGATGCGTTCACGCCCTACTTGGTCCTTGGCATTGCCGTTTTGTTGCTTGCGCTTGTGCCGATTGCCCGCTTGCTGATCGCAGCCTTCGCGCCGGGACTGGAAGCTTTTTGGACAGAGATCAGCCGCACGGCTTCCGTTCGTGCGACGGTAAACACGTTCGACGTCGCGCTCTGGTCATCCTTCCTATCGCTTGGCCTTGGCGGCTTGCTCGCCTTTCTGGTCGGCGCGACGGATATGCGTTCCAAGCGGCTTTTGTCGGTGGCCTTCCTGCTGCCGCTGATGATCGCGCCACAGGTCACCGCGCTTGCTTGGTTACAACTGTTCGGCCCGTCCTCCGCGCTCCTTCAATCCATCGGGCTGGCCCCACCGCCCGGCTCGGCTAATCCAATGTATGGTCGTGAGGGCATCATTCTGCTGCTCGGCGTTCAGCACACCGCTCTTGCCTTCATCACGCTCCGCGCTGGTCTGCGGGCCATCCCTGGAGATGTGATAGAGGCGGCGCGTGCCTGCGGCGCAAGCTCCTGGCGCGCCTTCTCTTTTGTTGGGCTGCCAATGCTCGCGCCATTCTTGGCCGCCGCTTTTGCGCTCTGCTTTGTTTCCTCAATCGGTAACTTCGGCATCCCCGCCCTGCTCGGCATGCCGGAAAACTACCTGACCTTGCCGACGCTCATCTACCAACGACTGGCAAGCTTCGGCACCGGCATGATCCCGCGTGTCGCGACGCTTGCAGTGTTGGTGTCCTTCATCGCTGGCATCGGCACCATCATCACCGCCTTCGTACTTGCCCGCTACGCCACCCGCATTGAGGCGGACAAACCGCTGACCCCCTTTGCATTAGGCCGCTTCCGTTTGCCTGCCGAGATCAGTGTCTGGAGCTTGAACGCGTTGCTGCTGGTTGCGCCACTAACGGCGCTTGTGGCCGCATCGCTTTTGCCTTCTTACGGCATGGCGCTGAACGCAGAGACCTTTACGCTCAACAATTATGCTGAAGTGCTGGTCCGTCAGGACGTGACGACGCGGGCGTTCATGAACTCCTTCATGCTCGCCGGCAGCGCGGCTTTGATCCTGATGGCGATTTCGCTGCCCTCCGGCTACGCCCTCTCTCGCCTGTCTGGGCGCCGCCGTGTGCTGTTCGAAGCGCTGGTGGAAACGCCCTATGCGCTTCCCGGCATCGTTTTGGCAATCGCCATGATCCTACTCTTTATCCGCCCTTTACCGGTGATTGGCGTCAGCCTTTACGGGACCTACGGCATCATTCTGATCGCTTACCTGTCGAGCTTTTACATTCTGGCGCTCCGCCCGGTGACCGCCGCCTTCAGCCAGCTTGATCCGCGCCTAGAAGAAGCCGCCGCCATGTGCGGCGCGGGGTTTTGGCAGCGTTTCAATCTGGTCCTGGTTCCTGGCGTTTTGCCAGCAGCGGCCGCAGGCGCGGTGCTCGTATTCCTCACCGCTTTCAACGAACTCACCGTCTCGGCGCTGCTCTGGTCCTCGGGCACAGAGACGCTTGGCGTCGTGCTCTTCAACTTTGAAGATGGTGGCTACACTACCCTTGCTTCGGCTGTTGCCGTGGTCACGGTTCTGGTCGTGCTGGCGTTGGTAATCGCCCTCGACAGCCTGCACCCCAAACTGCCCAAAGGGACGCTTCCCTGGCGTTAAGTGCGCTGCTAACAAGCAGCCATGAACCAGACTGACCTTCTCCGCTCAGTGTTTGACGAAGCCGTCCGCGTCGCCGATCCGATGATCTGCGTGCCCGCGCACCTGCCCCCAAAGCCCGATGTTAAACTGCTTGTGATCGGTGCTGGCAAGGCATCGGCCCGCATGGGCGAGGCGCTGGAAAGCGTCTGGGGACCATGCGATGGCTTGATCATCACGCGCTATGGCTATGAACGCCCGTTGCAGGGCATCCAGCTTAAAAGCGCCGCACATCCCGTGCCCGACGAGGCCGGTTTGCTGGCAACGCGCGAACTGCGCGCGATGCTGGAACAGGCCGATGAAAACACCTTCATTCTGGCACTCATCTCCGGCGGCGGATCCTCGCTGATGATCGATCCGGCAGGCGAGATGACTCTGGCCGACAAAATGGCCGTTAACGCCGCGCTACTGACCTCCGGTGCACCGATCGATGAGATGAATGTGGTGCGCAAGCACCTCTCACGCATCAAGGGTGGACAGCTTGCCGCCGCCGCCTACCCCGCCTCGCTGCACGCTCTGATGATCTCCGATGTCCCGGGCGATGACCCGGCCTACATCGCGTCCGGCCCAACGGTTGGCGATAGCTCCACGCCCGACGACGCCCTGGCCATCATCGTGCGCTATGGCATCGACCTGCCGGATTCGGCAAAAGCTGTGCTCGCAGGAAAAACTGGCGTCATTCCACCGGGCGATGAACGTCTGTCGACGACGACCAACACCATCATCGCCGCGCCGTCACAGTCGCTTGAGGCCGCGAAGGCAATCGCGGAAGCAGAAGGCATCGAGGTCACCATTCTGGGCGATGCACTGGAAGGCGAAGCCCGCGACCTCGCCCGCGAGCACGCAGCCCTTGCCCTTAAAATGCAGGGTGAAATCAGCCAACCAAATTTGCTACTTTCAGGCGGAGAATGCACTGTCACCCGCACCGGCGACGGTGTGGGCGGACCGAATGCCGAGTACGCCCTATCACTTGCCATCGCGCTAGGCTGCGCGTCCGGCATCCATGCGCTCGCCTGCGACACCGATGGTGTGGATGGCGCGGCGGAAGTGGCAGGCGCCATGGTGACGCCCGATACGCTGGCCAAAGCACGCGCCAAAGGCATCGACCCGCAGGTATCGCTCATCAAGAATGATGCGCACAGCTTCTTTGCAGCGATCAACGCACAGGTGATTACCGGCCCAACGCTGACAAATGTTAACGATTTCCGCGCGATCCTAATCGAGCCTGTTTAGGCATCCACCATAGTCATGGCGCCGGAGGTCTGCGCCAGCGCCACCGACTTGATGACGGCATAAACACCCATGCCCGGCTGCAAACCCATCTGCTCCACGGAGCGGCGGGTGACCTGCGCCACCAGACTGTCGTCACCACAGGCGAGCATCACATCCACCGCCGAAGGATTGGCTCCAGCGGCACGAAGTTCGGTGATCTGACAGGCCAACACGTTGAGCGCGCTCAGACCCTCCGGAGGATGAAGGGAGAGCATCACATCACGCGCTGCTATCTCCAACTGGAGCACCCAACCAAGGGGCGCATCGACCTGCGGCACGAACAACCGCCCACCGGCCAGCGCCAGCTCCGACAGACCATCGGAGCTGTTCTTCATAACCAAGCGCGCCCGCACTGTGCGAGCAAGACCGGTACCAGAACCACCGCCAAGCAACGCGTCCGGCACACCCTGATCCACGCAGCGTCCATCAGCTATAATCGCCACCTGATTGGCAAGGCGCAGCACCTCCTCGCGGGCGTGCGAGACATACAAGATTGGCACACCGACCACGTCGCGCACTCTCTCAATCAGCGCCAAGACATCGGCCTTGCGCGCCTGATCCAGCCCCGCCAGCGGTTCATCCATCATCAGGAGTTTGGGCTTGGAAAGCAGCGCCCGGCCAATCGCCACCCGCTGCGCCTCGCCGCCGGACAGCCCAAATGGTTTGCGGCCTAGCAGACCCTCCAGCCCCAAAAGGTCGGCCATCGCCACGGCGTCAGTACGCTTCACCGACCCATCGGAAAAGCGCGCGCCATAGAGCAAATTCTTAAGGACCGACAGATGCGGAAAGAGCCGCGCATCCTGAAAGACGAGACCGATCCGTCGTTTGTGAACGGGCTGATTGGTGCGGCTGGCACTGTCGAACAGCACCTGGTCGCCCAGCTGAATATACCCGCTGTCGGGCGTCACCAAACCGGCAATTGCCTTAATAACCGTGCTTTTGCCGGCCCCTGAGCGCCCGAACAAAGCCGTCACGCCGTCGCCGGCGCTGATATCGAGGTCAAGCAAGAACTCGCCTTGATGTTTCTTGATCGCGATATGAAGCGTCATGGCCGATCCACCCGCGCCGCTGTTGCACGCCGCGCCAACAACTCAGCGACCAAAACCGCACCGATCGAGACCGCAATCGACACCAGGATCAGGCGGAACGCGCTTTCCTCGCCGCCCGGGACCTGCAGAAAAGCATAGATGGCGGAGGGAATTGTCTGCGTACGCCCAGGGATGTTGGAAACAAACGTAATGGTCGCGCCGAACTCCCCCATCGCCTTGGCGAACGCCAGCACCATCCCCGCGATGATTCCAGGCAACGCCAAGGGAAGGGTCACGCTCAGCAGCACCATCAAACGGCTTGCGCCAAGCGTTGATGCGGCTTCTTCCAGTTTCGGGTCGATGGATTCAAACGCCAGGCGGATCGCCCGCACCATCAGCGGAAACCCCATCACCGCGCTGGCGAGCGCTGCGCCCGTCCATTCGAATGCAAAACGAACACCGAAGGTTTCATCCAAAAAGCCGCCAATCGGCCCCTGGCGGCCAAAGCCGATGAGCAACAAATAGCCGGTGACCACCGGTGGCAAAACTAGCGGCAAATGCACCAAAGCATTGAGCAGACCGTGCCCAAAGAACCGCCAGCGGGCCAGCGCATAGGCAATGAACAGACCAAGCGGCAGGCTTGCCAGCATTGCCACAAACGCCACCTGAAGCGACAGGACAACAGCCTGCCACTCTGCCGGTCCGAGCCATTCTGCGATGGCGAAATCAGCCATCGCGAGGCTCTGCCTGGCGCCCACGAACGGCTAGAAATCCCTCATTTTCCAGCAGAGTCTGCGCTTCTTGGTTGAGCAAGTAGGTCAGAAACCGATCCACGTTAGGATTCTGCGAGTGCGCAACATGTGATGCAGTGTACCCAATGGCCGAATGGCTATTCAACGGGAAGGTTTGGGCCACGATTACCGCCTCATCGGCCCGCGCATCACTGGCATAGACGATCCCAAGCGGCGCTTCGCCTTGCGCAACCAAAAACAGGGCCGATCGCACATTGTCTGATTGGGCCAAACGTGGCTCTAAGGCCTCCCAAACGCCGAGATTTTCCATTGCCTCACGGGCGTAAATTCCGGCCGGCACGGCATCCACCAGCGCCACGGCAAGGCGACCATCCTCGCCCAAAATGGCAAGCAATTCATCTGCCGAAGATAGGTCAGGTGGCGCATCCAAAGCCAGCGTTGTGGGCGCAATCAGAACCAGACGATTACCAGCAAACGTGACTCGGGTTTCAGTGTTGATGAGCCCGCGCTCTTCCAAATAATCCACCCAAATCCGGTGGGCCGACAGGAACACATCCACCGGCGCCCCCTGCTCAATCTGGCGGGCCAAAATTGAGGTGCCTGCATAAGAGAACACGACGTCAACGCCTGTCTCCTGCGTGAACGCTTCGCCTATCGCATCGAAAGCGTCTTTCAGGCTGGCAGCGGCAAAAATCGTCAGCGGTTCAGCCCGCAAAGGCATGACCATCAAAAGCAGGACAATGACCGCCGCAAACGCACGCATCAGGCGTTCCCTGCAACCCAGTTGACCAGGCCAAGTTCGGCTTGCAGTTTCTTGGTCAGCCCACCTGCCATGATGCGATGCGCTTCGCGGATATAGGCCGACAAGTCGTCATCGCTCAGCGGGTTTTCCTCAACCACGCGGATCCACTGACCCTTGGCCATATAAGGTGCTTGAGCGATGCCAGCCTCTTGGGTGAGCATTTCAAAGCTCATCGGTGCGACTTTGAGCACGATGCCATGCTGGCCATTTTTGGGATCATCGGGGCCGCCATCCTTGCCAAGCCAAAAGGTGGACATGGCAAAAACCTTGTTCTTTCCCTTGGCGGCCTGATCGCCAACCTTCCACACATGCGCATCGCCCCACTGCACCACCATGAAGGTGGCCGGCAGGCCTTGGCAAAGGGCATCAAAGGCGGCGCGATCCATCATGGCGTGACCTTAGGAGAAAGCCTCGCGCAAATCGAGCGTCCCACGTTTGCCAACATCCTCAAAGTGCGCATCGAGAAACTGTGAGGCAGCCTCTCGCCCGACATCCCGAAGCTGGGTGAAGAAAGCCCAACTGGTGTTGGATTTCGACCCTACACCCAGCGCGGCAAGCTCATCACTGGCATTGATGCGGTGCACGCGGTTGCGGCGATACTCACCGCCTTCCAGCTTACCGTCGTCAATCAGCCGATTGACAAAATCAATGGCGCGAAACTCGCGCAGCAGCGAGGCGTTGAAGGTGATTTCAGAGACACGTTCCAGGATTTCTTGGGCGGTTTTTGGCGTTTCTTTGCGCTCAATCGGGTTGATCTGAATGAGCACGATATCTTCGCATTCGGTCTCGGTAAAAAACGGGTAAAGCGCCGGATTACCGGTATAGCCGCCATCCCAATAAGGCTCGCCGTCAATCTCCACCGCCTGAAAGGCGTACGGAAGGCAGGCCGAGGCCAGCACCGCGTCCGCCGTCACATCCTCACGTCGAAACAATCGAATTTTACCGGAATGCACGCGAGTGGCTGCGATGAAAAGTTTGAAATCATCGCACTTGGCCACACGATCAAAATCCACCAGCCGCTCCACCACATCGCGCAGTGGGTTGATGTTAAGCGGGTTCACGTCATAGGGGCTGGTAAGCTGCGAGGTGAATGGATTGGACCAGGGCGCCAAGGGAAACAGTTTGGCGATGGCCTCTGCGCCACCATTGCGCATAGGCCACATCCAAAAACTCAAGAACCGGTCCAGCACTTCCTGCTGCTTGTCGGTAACAGAAAACGAGCCGTTACGGGAAATCGCCCGCCAAAAGGTTTCCAGCTTTTCGCGCGCGCCATCAGCGCCGCCTTTGCCATCGGCCCCGCCGTACCAGCCGTCCGCCAACGCAACGGCGTTCATGGCGCCGGCGCTGGTGCCGGAAATGCCCTCAAAGCCAAGCCGCCCATCTTCCAACAGTCGGTCGAGCACGCCCCAGGTGAAAGCGCCATGCGCGCCACCGCCCTGGAGGGCGAGATTGACCATTTTTTTGTTGGTCGAGTTGGAGGTCATCCCTCCTCCCATTTCTTGAGGAGATCGGAGACCAAAACGCCATTGATGGTCATGCCGGTTAGTTTGGCATTGGTGATCGCAACCTTGCTGAGATTAACGTCGTCAAACTTGGAGCCGGACAGGTTCACATTTTCGAACGCCACTTCCGATGCGTTTACATCGTTGAAAGACGCGCCGGTGATGACCGTATCGGTAAAGTTCGTTCCCGACAGGTTCACGCGGCTAAACTGCGAACCGCACAAATCCATATTGTCGATATCAAATCTGTCGGAACCGGCTTCGTCTTTGGCCACTAGCGTCTCCTACATCGTCGCCATTACATGGCCGTCCAGCCACCATCGGCGGGCAGCGCCGCGCCAGTTATCTGTGCGCCCATGTCGGAGGCGAGGAACACCGCAAACGTGCCCATCTGCTCCACCGTCACAAACTCTTTGGTCGGCTGACGATCGAGCATAACGTTCTTGATCACGTCCTCGCGCGACATGTTGTGCGCCTTCATCTGGTCAGGAATTTGCCCTTCCACCAGCGGCGTCAGCACATAACCTGGGCATATCGCGTTGCAGGTGCCACCGCATTCAGCCAGTTCCAACGCGATGGTTTTGGTCAGGCCCACCAGCCCATGCTTGGCCGACACGTAGGCGCTTTTGTAAGGCGAAGCTGTCAGACCGTGGGCAGAGGCAATGTTGATGATCCGGCCCCACTTTTTTTCTTTCATACCGGGCACCGCTGCGCGGATGGTGTGGAAGGCGCTGGAGAGATTGATCGCCATGATCGCATCCCACTTCGACACCGGGAAATCTTCAACCGGCGCGACATATTGGATACCAGCATTGTTGACGAGGATATCAACCGTGCCGAGTTTCTCGGCGGCCGTTTCGACCAACTTAACGCAGTCCTCGCCGTTCGACATATCAGCCTGGACATAGACGACCTCGGCCCCGGTTTCCGCGGCCAGATCGGCGGCGATTTGATAGTCTTCTTCACGATCAAGATGGCTATTGAGCGCCACTTTAGCGCCCGCTTGCGCCAAGCTTTTGGCGATGCCAAGCCCGATGCCAGAGGTGGATCCGGTAACAACGGCAACGTGACCGGAAAGATCGAGGGTCAAAGCCATATTGGCCTCCAAAAAAATCATGACTGTGTTTGTCGCGGACCATACGCGCCTGGCTCTATTTTGCAATGCAGCATGCAGCCGGATTCACCAGGCGGGCGCAACATCTGTACTGGCATCCAATTGCCATCTTGTAGAATCTCAGAAAAGAGCACATCTATGCCGCATCTCTTCTACGGAGTTTGAGATGTTAACAATACGAACACTTCTAAAAGAAAATATAATTCACGGCTTTGGCGTCTTTGCAGATGAAGAAATCAAAAAAGACCGCATCATCTGGCAGTTCAATCGGCTGATCGACAAATTCATCAGCACTAAGGAAATGGAAAAAATGCCGGAGCACACCGCCGAGTATCTCGCACATTATTGCGAGTATTTCCCAGACATCGGCATCTTTGTTCTGTCCGGTGACCACGACCGGTTCACCAATCATTCCGACGACCCCAACTCTCATGTTATACTTCCCAACGGACCGCATGCCATGACGGTTGCATCCCGCAACATCGCGCCCGGCGAGGAAATCACCTGCGACTATGGCGTCATCCAATCGCTGTCTTGGGTACGCCGTCAGTCCGTCACCCTTAATGGCGGTCTGATCGTCACTCTACCCACGGAACCCGCCAGCCTCATCGCCTGACACGCCCAACCGATGAAAAGGCCGCACCTGCGCCCGCGTGCGAGCGATGCGGCGCGGGCCGGCCTTTTCTATCTCTGGTATCGACGCGGGTCATCCTGCCGGGAGCCGACAGGATGCACGGTACGCAGCAATGACACGCATCCAGCTTTCCCTTTGGGCCTTTGGCGGAGGCAATGCGACCGGGCATCATGGCCTCGCGCGCACGATTAACCGCCTCCATTTCATCGAGGGCGAGCAACCGCGTCGCAAACACAGCATCATCGAGTATTGGCATCTTGATTGATTTGGAGCAGCGACCCTTACCGCCAATCTGCACGCCTAAAGCCCAGATCGATCCATCCAATCAATCTCCGGTTGATCGGCCACCAAGCCAAATGGATTATGAGAGCCGTCATTGAGGTAATAACCGCGCCGTATCTCATCGAAATCCACGGTCTCCGCCACACCAGGCATCTGATACATTCGCCGCGTGAAGCGCCAAAGAGCAGGAAAATCCGTCAATCGGTAGCGCGTGCAGCGAAAGTGCGTTGCGTAAACACTGTCGTAGCGCACCAACGTGGCGAAGAGGCGCAGATCAGCCGTTGTGATTGTTGCACCGAAAAGATAGGTCTGGCCGGCCAGGCGCTCTTCAAGCATGTGCAACGTGGCATAGACCGAGGCTGTTGCGTGTTCATATTCATCCTGCCGCTGAGCTTTTCCGGCGCGATAAACCGCGTTCGACAATCCGTCGAACAGTTTTGGCAAGAAGGCCGCCATCTCCACGGCATGCTCAGTTGGAAAAAGGCTCGGCCCACTGCCTGCCTTGTCCAGCGCCACCAAAATGTCTTCGGAAGAATTGGAAAGTATCGCCTCCCTATCGGCGTCCCAAAGCACTGGAACCGTCGCGCGCCCTGTGTAGGCGTTGTCCGTCGCCGTGTAGAGCTCATGCACATGCTGGTGACCCGCATTGGCCAACGACCCATCCGGCTTGATGGCATAGCCTTCCACACGTGGTCCACCAGCGACCTGTAGAGGCATTCTGCCGGCAAATCCCTTCAACTGCCAGGCAAGCACCGCGCCATGCGACCACGGACAACTGAAGGAGGCGATTAACACGAAACGATCTGGTGTTTCGGCAAGCGCCGCAATGGCAGTGCCGTCCAACCGCGACGGCAGCGCACTAAGCTCGCGCCTGTAAGCGCCATCTTGCATCGAGCGATCGGCATCATCATGCCACCGGCCATCTATCAGCATACCCATACGCTTAGAACGCCTTGTCTTTTTGTTGCGATGCCACCGCACCAGCCCTATACCTAAACCATGCTTGATCGACCCGCACCATCCTCCGGCTTTACCGGGTACCTTTCCACGATAATGCCACGCCGCAAGAGCGTGCCAGTTAGCGTTGGTGGCGTTGTCGTCGGTGGTGACGCACCCGTCGTCGTTCAGTCAATGACCAACACCGACACCGCCGATATTCGCGCCACCGCGATCCAGGTTGCAGCGCTTGCCAAAGCAGGCTCAGAATTGGTGCGCATCACGGTGGACCGCGACGAGGCGGCCGCCGCCGTGCCGCACGTTAAAGAGAAGCTGGACAAATGGGGCGTCAATGTCCCGCTGGTCGGCGACTTTCATTACATCGGCCACCAGCTTTTGCGGGACCATCCAGCCTGCGCCGAGGCGCTGGCCAAATATCGCATCAATCCTGGAAATGTCGGCTTTAAAGCCAAAAAAGACGTTCAGTTCGGCGCGATCATCGAAGAAGCGATGAAGCGCGACAAGACCGTGCGCATCGGCGTGAACTGGGGCTCGCTTGATCAGGTGCTGCTCACCAAACTGATGGATGAGAATGCCGACAACGGCTCACCGCTTACCGCCCGCCAGGTGACCCATGAAGCGATGGTGCAATCAGCCCTTCTATCGGCCGACTATGCCGAAAAGCTTGGGCTTGGCCGCGATAAGATTATCCTGTCCGCCAAGGTCAGCCAGGTGCAGGATTTGGTGGCCTGTTACACCGCGCTCGCCGCCCGGTCTGACTACGCGCTGCATCTCGGCCTGACCGAGGCTGGCATGGGTTCCAAGGGCATCGTCGCTTCGTCGGCAGCGCTTGGTATTCTGTTGCAACAGGGCATCGGCGACACGATACGCATCTCGCTAACACCTGAACCTGGCGGCGATCGCACCAAGGAAGTGCAAGTTGCCCAAGAGCTTCTGCAAACCATGGGCATTCGCTCCTTCGTGCCGGTGGTCGCTGCGTGCCCTGGCTGCGGTCGCACAACCTCCACAACGTTCCAAGAACTGGCGCAGGATGTGCAGACCATGATCCGCGAAAAAATGCCAAGCTGGAAAGAAACCTATCCAGGCGTTGAAAGCCTGACGTTTGCTGTCATGGGATGCATTGTGAACGGCCCTGGGGAAAGCAAACACGCCGACATCGGCATCTCCCTGCCCGGCACCGGCGAGCAGCCCGCCGCTCCGGTGTTTATCGATGGCAAGAAAGCCATGACCTTGCGCGGACCCAACCTTTCATCCGACTTTAAGGACTTGGTTGAGGACTATATCGAGAAGCGGTTTGGCCATTCAGGATGATGTCATCCTGGGCGAGGAACGAGACCCGGGATCGCAAGCATCGTGAACTGTCAGATCCCGGACAGCCGACGGCTTCCGGAATGACGCTCGATGGTGGCATTTTTGTTCCAAGTCCCGGACGCGCAAGCGAGCCGGGATCTCGATGATCTCATTGCGCTAGGCCCCGGTTCAAGACCGGGGCTTAATTATGGCTTCCGCGGCAGCACAAACCAAGCATCGAAATCCAAAATCACGCCGTCCGCATAGCCATCATCGCTTTTGTAAGGATAGTCCGCACAGGGTCGATCTTTGGTGGCCACCAGCCGCATGCGAGTTGCACCGACATCCGATCGCCCTTCGATCTCTGATCGATCCAGTACCTCGCTCCAGGCATACACTGTGTCACCTGCAAAAAGCGGCGCCACATGCCGGCCACCATTGATCGCGGCCAGGTGGAACGCGTTCGAGCAGCCATTGAAGGCGAGCGCTCGCGCCAACGAGATGACGTGCCCGCCATATATCAGCCGCCGCGCAAACCGGCCATGGCCTTCAGTGTGCTGGTTGAAATGGACCTTGGCTGTGTTTTGATAGAGCCGAGTGGCGAGCATGTGGTCGCTCTCTTCGACCGTCATGCCATCGACATGATCGATCTTTTCGCCGACTTGATAATCGTCCCAGAAGAAATCAGACCCTGACAGCGCTGCATCCCACTTGTAGATGTCCAAAGCAGGTACCGCTTTGCCGAGTTCCGCTGCATCCACCACGGACGCAAGCTCCGGAACCTGCGCCTCAGGTGCGGGGCTGGCCGCATCGCGCTTTCGCACCATCACCCAGCGCACATAGGAAAGCACAGTCTCGCCACGTTGGTTGGTGCCGGTCGTGCGCACATACACAGTGCCGGTCTTTCCGTTCGAGTTTTCTTTGACGCCAATGACTTCGCTGACGGAGGTCACCGTATCACCAGGAAAGACGGCGGCATGAAACACACCCTCCGCATAGCCGAGATTGGCCACAGCATTGAGTGAGATATCGGGCACTGTTTTTCCAAAAACCGCATGAAAAACCAGCAGATCATCCAGCGGAGCCTGGGAATACCCGATTGCGTGCGCAAAACTGTCGGCTGACTGCACCGCCGTGCGGGTTCCGTACAGCGCGCGATAGAGGCTGACATCACCTCGCGTCAGCGTCAGCGGAGTGGCGTGGTGGAGCACGCGCCCTACCATGAAATCTTCAAAGAAATTGCCCGCATTCGTCTTCGACATGCTTCTGCCAACTCCCAAGCTGTGCCATCAGTTGGTCTGATGTGAACCGCCATGCTGCACTGCGGCAAGGGCGACTTTGGGGTACAGTAGTCAATGGCAACCGAGAAGATTTCCTTCGCGATCCCCGGCGATCAGGATGATGGCAGGCTTTATGCGCCCGCGGCAGCCCGAAACGTCGATGCCATTGTCACCGCTTTGGTGCCGCACCTGCCGACGTCCGGCAATGCACTTGAGATCGCCTCGGGCACTGGCGAACACATCGTGCGTCTGGCCAAAGCAGCGCCCGGACTGGTTTGGCATCCATCTGATGTCGATCCTGAACGACTGAACAGCATCAGCGCTTGGACAATCCACAGCGGTGCCACCAACATTCGCGCGCCGTCTGCCTACAACGCAGTGGATCAGGCTTGGCCTGGCCTGCCGATGGACGTGGTATTTCTCTCCAACCTCACGCACCTGATCTCACCGGAGGCCGCCCAATCCCTGCTGTCCCATCTTGCCGGTGCGATTGCACGACGGGGCATTTTGGCGATCTATGGTCCTTTTAAGCGAGGCACTGCTCGTGCCAGCGAGGGAGATGAAAGATTTGATGCCGCGATCCGTGTCGAACGTCCCGATGCGGGCTACAAGGACATCGGCTGGGTGGAAGACCAACTGACCACCCATAGCCTGAAACACCAAATTACCATCGCTATGCCCGCCAACAATCTAATGACCATTTGGACCCGACCGTCATGACCCGTCACTACGCACGCCCTAGCCTTGCATTTGCCTGTTTCGCTCTTTTTTCGCCCATCAGTTCGCTGAATGCCCAGACAATAGACGTCGCACAGTTACCTGGCGGGATAGACCTGACGATAACAATTCTGACGGACGAGAATGTCCAGGTTCTTTCCGCCAACGGAAACGAAATCTTGCGCGCGCCAGCAATCACCATCGATCTTGATATGTTCGACATCAATGGCGAACCGGCCGGATTGATCGTTCAGGCCGCAGCCGAAGATCCTGCCTGCCCTGCTTCGCCTTATGGCGTTACCGTCCAATTCGGCCAACCTTGGCTGCAAGGCCCAATCGGTCAGCTCTGCGTTCCCTACGCGAGCGCGGGCTATCCAGGAGGCGCAATCCTTTTCAGCCCGCCAGAACTCTATCGGGACGGCGACGCCGTGATGTTCGATCTGGAACAGGGCGCCTACCGCCTCGGTCCAATAAGCTACGCTCCGCAAGAGGGTCGTGGTTGGGATGCTCTTGATGGCGAAGTCGGCGGCTACAATGATTTGAGCGCCCTCGATCTCTATGCCGCTCAACCGGTTTACGATGCGTTGTGGGATAAGTGGCAGGATGAGCTGTCGATCTTTGCCCGCCATCTCGGCACACGCACGATCCCAGTGATCGAAGGCAACTTCCTATTGCAAACGGGCTGTCTTCCGGGCCAGTGCGCGTTCGCCATCGGCATGCTCGCCGTCAATCCAGCCAGCGAAGAGGTCTATTCAGCGTTTCTCAACGAAGGCGCTCCGGATATCCGCCCGCCTTTGGAGGAGTGGAGTGCAGATGCACAAAACCTTTATGAGCGGTGGTCAGCTGGAGAATTCCGTTGACGCGTAAGCTCATCTCTTCCGGCTCGCCGTTTGAAAAACAGGCTGGCTACTCCCGTGCCGTCATTGATGGGGACTGGGTGTTTGTCTCGGGCACCACGGGGTACGACTACACGGCGATGACCATGCCTGACGGCGTGGAAGCGCAAGCCCGCAACACGTTTGCCACCATCAAAACCGTGTTGGAGGAAGCAGGCGCGGCGATGGCAGATATCGTGCGCGTTCGCTACTACATCACCAAACGCGCCGATGCGGCCACCATGATGAAGATGGCCGGTGAGGTACTCGGTGATATTCGCCCAGCGGCCACACTGGTGATCTGCGATCTGCTGGAAGAAGAGATGCTGGTTGAGATCGAGGCGACAGCGAAGCGCTCGGCATAACGCGGAGGTAAGCGGTTATTTCTTGCTACGGTTCAGCCGTTTCATCATTGGGTCGATCAGGTCAGGACGATAATCCATGATGAACTGCATCACTTTGCGCCCACCGCCATAGACGAACAGCGAGGGGATCCAAAGTCCCTTGGCACCGAACATAAAGCGGGTGAAGCGACTCTGTGGGATACGGCCGTCCAGCAAGATCAGCCACACGCCGCGCACCACCAATTCGCCCACATGCTCCCACTCAAATTCGGTGGTGCCGAGCCCCAAGCGCATCCGGTGAATGGTCACGCCATCAGTTGTTGCCAAGGGTTTGCGCAGCACAATCGCCTTGGCGAATTGGAAGCCGGGCCATAGGAAAACAGCGCCCAGTGCCAAAAAAACCAACGCCAAGATTGCTGTCAGTGGGGTCGCTGTCGCGCTGGGTGTCACGAACATCAAATAGTGTGGCAAGGCCGCCAGCGCGAGCCCGAGCGTAATGAGAAACACCGCCAAGATGCTGCCCTTGATGGGCGAGACATAAAGCGTGGTGAGCTTGTTGTTTGATGACTTAGCATTCATGCCAGCGGCTTAGGACGCAGCGGCGCCCGCTGCAAGCGCCTCTTCGATGATGGGAAGAAACGTCTCTTCCACATCACGCGCGTCAAACACGCCAATATGTTTGTAGAGGATCACCCCGTCAGTGCCGATGATGAAGGTCTCCGGCACGCCGTAGACACCCCATTCGATGGATGCGCGACCGTTTGGATCAACGCCAATGCGATCATAGGGGTTGCCAAGCGTTGCCAAAAACCGGCGCGCATCAGCAGGCTGGTCTTTCTGGTTGATCCCGATGATTTGGAAGCGATCATCGCCGGAAAGCTGCATCAACATGGGATGCTCTTGGCGGCATGGTGCACACCAGCTTGCAAAAACATTGAGCAGCGTCACTTGGCCCTCAAGGTGATCCGGCCCAAAGCCTGGCACGCCGCTATCCTCCAGCCGCGCCAACGCCACAGCAGGCACTTGCTGACCAATCAATGCGGAGGGAATATCACTGGCCTGACCGCCGAAAACCAGTTGATAGCCAAACACGCCGCCCAACGCCAAAAAAACCAACAATGGCGCAAGCGCCAGCAAGTTCACCTTGCGCCTAGGTGTGTCCGTCGGCTGATCCAAACGTTGCTCGCTCATGAAATCTCTTTCGCACGCGAGACATCAACGCCTTGGGCTTCAAGTTCGGCCAACTGCATGTCTAGCGCTTTACGGTCGCGCCAAACCCAAAACGCGATACCGGCAAATCCGATGATACCCGACAACCAGGCAAACGCGATGAAGCCAAAATGGTGGTCTATGACCATCAGGCCGTGCTCCCTTGGGGCAACGTTGTTTGCTCGGGTGCAACACGACGGGCAGCGCGCATTTGCATGGCGCGGATACGCCGACGCTTCAGCTCGTTCTCCATCGCGGCAAAGTGCAAATAGAAAAACACCAAGGTGAAACCGACTGCGCAAATGAGCAGTGGGTAAAGCATAGCTGGATAGATCGTCGGTCCGTCCACGCGGAACACGGAGGCTGGCTGGTGAAGCGTGTACCACCAGTCAACGGAAAACTTGATGATCGGAAGATTGATCGCGCCAACAAGCGTGATGATGGCGGTCACCTTGCCGGCCTTAATCGGCTCCTCAATCGCCTGCCACAGCGCAATGATGCCAAGGTAAACAAGAAATAGAATAAGGACGCTGGTCAGCCGCGCATCCCACACCCACCAGGTGTTCCACATTGGTTTGCCCCACAGCGATCCGGTGATGAGGCAAATTGCCGTGAACGTCGCACCAATAGGCGCCAAGGCCTTGGCCGATACATCGGCCATTGGATGTTTGAACCCAAGCGTGCCAATCGCTGAGAGCGCCATCATGGAATAGGCCATCATCGCAAGCCAGGCCATTGGCACGTGTAGGTACATGATGCGGATGGTCTCACCCTGCTGATAGTCAGCCGGTGCTGTAAAAAACGCGCCATAAAGCCCGACCGCCAGCGTTATCAAGCCAAGGCCAAGAAACCACGGTTTCACCGCACGCGAAAAGCGCAACACGCGGGTGGGGTTGGCATAGTCTAGAATGCCCATCAGAGCGCTTTCATGTTGGTTGTCAGCACGCGTTTAGCACGTGGAGAATACCCTATCCAGTTGGGGATCACCCATCCCCGATCTTCAATGTTGCCGCCGCGCCCAACGTGCCAATCACCGCATAAATGAGGCTTGTTGCCGTCAACAGCGCAAAAGGTGGCCAAAACGGGTCCGGGTCCACGATGGCAGCACGGGTGGCGGCCACGCCGAAGATAAGTACCGGAATAGAAAAGGGTAGAATGATGACCGCCATCAAAAGCGCCCCGCGACGCAAAGTCACAGCAAGAGCCGCCCCAACCGCCCCCAAGAACGATAGCGCAGGCGTCCCCACGGCAAGCGTCGCCGTCAGTGCCAAGATCGCCCTTGGCTCCAAGGCCAAGAGCAATGAGAGCAATGGGGTGACCAGAACCAAGGGCAAGCTCGACCCCAGCCAGTGGGCGATCACCTTGGCGATGACAAAGTTCGATACCGGGCTGTCGGTAAGACGCAAAAGATCCAGCGCACCATCGTCTTTATCGGATTGAAAAAGCCGCTCCAGCCCGATCAGCGTGGCAAGCAGCGCACCAATCCACATGATGGCCGGGCCAATGCGCGAAAGCAGGTTCAAGTCGGGCCCAACGCCGAAAGGAATGGTGACAATCACCGCCAAAAAAAACAGCGTGCCCGTCAGAGCACCGCCGCCAACACGCGTTGCCAAGCGCACATCGCGCGCGATCAAAGCCCGAAACGCACTCATAAAGGCTCACTTTCCAGCCAATAGGATTCTGCATCCTTCACAGTCTGCTCGCCGTCCTGGCGATGGGCAGGATAGTCACCCAGATCTAGCGTTTTGAGATTGCTCAGGTCCAGCGATGTGTGCGTAGCAGCAACGACGATGCCACCTGCCCGACGGTGTGCTTCAACCAGCGTCAAAAATCGTGCTGTTGAGGCCGTATCAAGCGCTGCTGTCGGTTCATCGAGTAGCCAAATAGGGCGTGGCGCGACCAACAATCGGGCAAGCGCCACGCGCCGTTTCTGGCCCTGCGAAAGGATCGCTGCGGGCAGATCAACCAGATGCCCAACGCCCAGCTGATCCAGCGCCTTGGAGATTGATAGGCCAGCACCGCCGAAATAGGCGATCCAGAACTCAAGGTTATCCCGAACGGTCAGTGCACCTTTCAGCCCATCTTGGTGCCCACCCAGATGCACCAACGCGTTGCGCGGCAGGTCAGCATCGGCGCCTTGCATCGATACGGTCAAATCACCTGCCGTTGGCTCGGCCAGCCCGGCAAGCACACGCAAAAGCGAGGTTTTGCCTGATCCATTGGGTCCAACAAGTGCGACAGCATCCCCGCCAACAAGCGTGAGGGATAAACCTGCGACCAACGCCCGCTCACCGCGCGAAAGCGCCAGCTCCTTAATCTTCACTCGCGCTTCAACCCACACGGTGCAGACCTTCATCAAGCGGTGCTTGCGTCCAGGAAGCAACTAGGATTGGTTGCCGCGCACAAAGGATAAGAGTTTTCAGCACCTAACACCAAGGCTTGGGGAATTCATGTCTACGCGTATTGCTATCGTCTGCCCTATCGCAAGTGGCGGAGGCATAACAGAGGCGTTCTTCAACAGCCTTGAGATGCTGCAACGCCAGGGCGCAACGCCTATCGCGATCGTACCCGAGCAGTTTAGCTTTCTAGAGCGTCTGGAAGCGACTGGTCTAGAACTTCATACCGTTGCAAACCTAGAGCGCGGCGGAACGTGGAACTTTTTGCTCCAAACCGTGCGACTTCGACAAGCAATCAGACGTGCCAAACCGGACATTCTGGTCCTCAACAATGGCCGCCATGTTGCTGCACAAAAGCGGACCAACCCGGACCTACCCATTGTCGCGATCTACCATGGTGGCAAACCACAGCGATACGCCAAAGCTGATCGGGTCATCGCAGTCAATGACGCACTGGTCCGTGAACTGATAACCCTTGGCTTTCCCAAGGAGTGTATCGCAGTCGTCGACAACGCCTTGCCGGTCGACAGTCTTCCACCCTTCCCAAAACGCAAAAAAAACTTAGACTTTGTCGCTGGCACGCTTTGTCTTATGGAGCACGTCAAAGGTTTGGACCTGATGATACGTGCACTTGCCGCGCTGAAGTCACGCGGTGTCATGGTGCGGTTTCTAATCGCTGGACAGGGGCCACAGGAACATGCGCTCAAACAACTGGCCAAATCCTGCGCCGTTGAGGATCAGTTGGATTTTGTTGGCTGGGTTTCCAACACGCCTGACTTTCTTAAAAAGCTTGACCTCTATGTTGCGCCATCACGTTCGGAGAGTTGGGGTCTGGGCATCGTTGAAGCGTTTGCCGCCGGCCTGCCGGTGATTAGCACCCAAACGCCAGGTCCCGTGCGGGTTTCAGGGAACGGGGAGACGGCCATTCTGGTTCCAACAGAGGATCACCATGCCTTGGCGACCGCCATTGAAAAGGTGGTCAAGGACCCCAAGCTTGCCGACCATTTGGCCCGCGCTGGCTATGAGCGATGCGCAGAGCGCTATCTTCTGCCAAAAGTCGCACCGCTTTTTCACAGTGAGGTTATGCAGGTTCTCAAAACGGACCCGAATGGGGATACCTGCTTTCCACGGCAAATGCCGACAACACGCCCAGAGACATAACATCAATCGTTCTCGGCATCAGACTATCTTTGGCCGCGACCTTTGTTGCCCTTTGATTGCCTTAGAAAACCGGCTATCTGAAGCGCAACCTGCCAAAATCGGGAACGCAGGAACCAGGTGCAGACCAACGAACCGGATCAACATGTCGGGAACCATGGCAGCGCCGGTGAAAACCCGCCAGACACAGTTTTTCACACGATAGGACGCCGATGTCGCTCGATAGCTTCAAGTCTCGCCAGACCCTGACCGCAGGCGGTCAAACGGTCACCGTTTTCAACCTTCTGGAGGCCGAGAAGAATGGTCTCACCGGGGTTTCCAAGCTGCCTTACTCCTTGAAAGTGCTCTTGGAAAACCTGCTGCGCCACGAAGATGCCAAAACGGTGCATAAGGCCGACATCGAAGCAATGAGCACTTGGGCCACCGAGCGTACCTCAACCCAGGAAATTGCTTACCGCCCCGCACGTGTGTTGATGCAGGACTTCACCGGTGTGCCTGCCGTTGTTGACCTCGCTGCCATGCGCGACGGCATTGTCGCCCTGGGCGGTGATGCTGAGAAGATTAATCCGCTCAATCCCGTTGATCTGGTCATCGATCACTCGGTGATGATCGACGAGTTTGGCAACCCACGCGCTTTCCAGATGAATGTGGACCGCGAATATGAACGCAACATGGAGCGTTACACGTTCCTGAAGTGGGGCCAGAAGGCATTCAACAATTTCCGCGTCGTCCCTCCTGGCACTGGAATTTGCCATCAGGTGAATGTGGAATATCTCGCCCAAGTCATCTGGACTGACGAGAAAGACGGGCAAACCATCGCCTATCCAGATACGCTGGTTGGCACTGATAGCCACACCACCATGGTCAACGGCATGGCCGTGCTAGGTTGGGGTGTTGGCGGTATTGAGGCTGAAGCGGCGATGCTCGGCCAACCGATCTCCATGCTCATTCCTGAGGTGGTTGGCTTCAAGCTGACCGGTGAGATGGTTGAAGGTACAACGGCAACCGATCTGGTGCTGAAAGTCGTGCAGATGCTGCGCGAAAAAGGTGTGGTTGGTAAGCTGGTGGAATTCTACGGCGACGGCCTGGATCGTCTGCCACTGCCAGATCGTGCAACCATCGCCAACATGGCTCCTGAATATGGCGCGACCTGCGGGTTCTTCCCCATCGATGAGGAAACCTTGCGCTACATGCACATGTCAGGTCGTTCTGAAGAACGCATCAAGCTGGTTGAAGATTATGCCAAGGCCTGCGGCTTTTGGCGTGACGGCAAAAGCGAGCCAATCTTCACCGATACGCTGGAACTGGACATGGGCACCATCCGCGCCGCCATCTCCGGCCCCAAGCGCCCGCAAGACTTTGTTGCACTGACCGAAGCGTCGTCTGCATTCCGCAAAGAAATGAAGGACACGTTCAAGCGTCCATCAGACAAGGAAGTGCCAGTTGAGGGCGAAGACTACACCATGTCGTCTGGCAAGGTGGTGATTGCCTCCATCACGTCCTGCACCAACACCTCCAACCCCTATGTGATGATCGGTGCTGGCCTGGTCGCCCGCAAAGCCCGTGAGAAGGGTCTGAACCGCAAGCCTTGGGTGAAAACCTCGCTCGCACCGGGTTCAAAGGTTGTGTCGCAATACCTTGAAGCCGCTGGCCTACAGGAAGATCTGGACGCTCTTGGCTTCAATCTGGTTGGCTATGGCTGCACGACATGCATCGGCAACTCCGGCCCATTGCAGGAAGAGATTTCCAAAGCCATCAATGAAGGCGATCTGGTCGCAACCAGCGTGCTTTCAGGTAACCGCAACTTTGAAGGCCGCATCAGCCCGGATGTCCGTGCGAACTATCTGGCTTCACCGCCGCTGGTTGTTGCCTATGCCATTGCCGGTGACATGAACATCGACCTGACGCGTGAACCCATCGGTCAGGACAAGGAAGGCAAGGATGTTTATCTGAAAGATATCTGGCCTACCCAGGCCGAGATTGCCCATCTTGTGCACCAAACGGTGACCCGCGAAGCTTTCCAGAGCAAATACGCGGAAGTCTTTGAAGGTGATGAGAAATGGCAAGGCGTGGAAACAACTGACAGCCAGACCTACGACTGGCCCCCTGCATCCACCTATGTGCAGAACCCGCCTTACTTCAAAGACATGCCCAAAGAGCCGGGCAAAATCTCCGACATTGAAAACGCTCGGGTGATGGCGATCCTTGGTGACATGATCACCACCGATCACATCTCTCCGGCCGGTGCGTTCAAAGAAACAACGCCTGCCGGTCAATATTTGACAGAGCGTCAGGTGCCGGTTCGCGAGTTCAACTCCTACGGCTCGCGTCGAGGCAATCACGAGATCATGATGCGCGGCACCTTTGCCAACATCCGCATCAAGAACGAGATGCTCGACAATGTTGAAGGCGGCTACACGCTTGGCCCAGATGGCGAAAAAACCTCCATCTACGAGGCGGCCATGGCCTGGAAAGAGCAAGGCGTGCCGCTCGTCGTCTTCGGTGGCGAACAGTATGGCGCCGGCTCTTCACGTGACTGGGCGGCCAAGGGCACCAGCCTTTTGGGTGTCAAAGCGGTGATCGCAGAGAGCTTTGAGCGTATCCACCGGTCCAACCTGGTTGGCATGGGCGTGATCCCCTTCGAATTTACTGGTGATGACACCCGCAAATCGCTTGGTCTGAAAGGCGATGAGAAAGTCTCTATCCACGGCCTGTCCGGTGATTTGAAGCCGCGCCAGAATGTGAAGGCCACCATCGACTATTCTGATGGCTCTACGAAGGAAATCGAGCTGCTCTGCCGGATCGATACCGAAGTTGAAATCGAGTATGTCGAGCATGGCGGCGTGTTGCACTATGTGTTGCGCAATCTGGCCAAAGAAGCGGCGTAAAACACCAACTCACTGACTAACTTCAAACGCCGGGGCCAAAGCTCCGGCGTTTTTGTTGGAGGCCACTAACGCTAGTCGGTTTCCGAATCGTTTTTGCTGAAGGCACGAAACGCCTCACGCGCTTCCGACGCTGCCCGCTCTCGGTCATGACCGTCAAAAACTTCAACGCTGGTGCGCCTACCGCCGTTGGCCACTTGCTTCCAATCATCTCACAGGTTTTGAGCTGCTTCGAAACTTCAACCAGCGGGTCATCCCCTCCTAATTTTCCATATCCAATGTAGGCATCAAGATCGTATGTATAGGATACCGAATTTCTGTGTTTTCCCTCAGGCTTAAGCGTCCAACTTGTAGTTATTTGAAAGGACACATCTTCAACATCACTATAGCTAGCCAAAGAGCTTCGCAGTATCTGACCCGACCCACTTAGGCTAACTTTGGAAAACGGTAAGGGTGCCTCTTTCCTGCAATCTTTTTCACTATTGGGGGATCAAGTTCAATCTCAACAAGAAAAGCTGGAGCGTTGCCACAGTTTTAGATCACCAAATCCATATGCATAAGGGACCACTTATTCGGCTCAATGCTGGCAATCACATTGGCCGATGACCCCGCCTGAACCAGGCGATTGGTGGCTATCACCAACGCAAGCGTCAAAAAGGCAAGTGCAACCGTTGCAAATGCGGTCACCCAGCCAGAAGACTGGTTCGCCCAACTCAATAGATTGCTGATGGGTGTTAGCCAGTTCTCGATCATCTATATGCCTCTCATAGACCGGTCTTTCTCCGGCATCCTAGCTGCCATAAATATCGAACCGAGATGGCGGCACAGCGGTGAAGCCCTTGGGCGATTTGCTTGCAAGCGTCTGATAAAGACGCGCCGAACCACGTTGGAAAGCAAACGAGCAACCCGCCAGATAGGCCGCCCAAATGCGATAGGTTTCCGCGCCCACAAGCGCCTCGGCATCGGCGCGCTTTTTGTACAGCCGTTCGCACCATTCTCGCGTGGTTTTCTGGTAATGCTGGCGCAGCGCTTCCACGTCCTGCACCTCAAAACCGGCAATCTCCATCTGCACCAGCGTGTGGCCGATATCGTCCAGCTCACCGCCGGGGAAAATGTACTTCTGCAAGGCCCGCTGCTCCGGACGACTGGAAAACTTGCGTTTCTTGCGTTTGGCCCCACGCGAAATCGCATGGTTCATGAACAGTCCACCAGGCTTTAAAAGCCGCTGCACTGTGGCGAAGTATTCCGGGATGTTAGCAAGCCCGATATGCTCATACATGCCGACCGAGGAGATTTTGTCGAAGCTCCCCTCCATCTCCCGATAGTCCTTCAGGTGCAGGCTCACCTTATCAGCGATACCCAACCGCTCCACCTTGGCTTGAGCGAACGCCAATTGCTCCTGCGAGAGCGTCACACCATGGCCTTCAACGCCATATTTTTGAACAGCGTGACACAGCAACCCGCCCCAGCCGCAGCCAATATCGAGCAGCCTGTCACCGGGCTTTAGCCGCAGCTTGCGACAGATCAGGTCCAGCTTGTTGACCTGCGCGTCCTCCAGCGACGCGTCCCATTGCGGATAATGGGCGCAGGAATATTGCATCTGCGGGTCCAGGAAGAGCTGGTAAAAAGCATTGCCGACATCATAGTGGAACTGGATGAAACGCTTGTTGTCACCGGCCTTGCGCCCCTGCCCGTCAGCGTCACCAGAAAAGTCGCGCACCGCGTCAGGGTGATCGCCCTTGGCGAAAAAGAACGGAGCCAGCGCGCGGATCAGTGACCCCTTACTCAGTTGCTTGAACTTGCGGCGATAGCTTCGATCATGGGCAATGGGTTCTGCCAGATCGATCAGAGAGCCACCCTCCACCTCGATGCCGCCTTTGGCGTAGTGGCGCAGCAGCCTATCGAGCGTCGGACGGTGCAGTATGGAAGACACCACGCCCGGTGAAACGACCTTGATGGCCAAACCCGGCACAGGGCTTCTGCCAAGCGGTTCCAGCGATCCATCCCAAAGCCGCAGTGAGAAATGCGCATCAACCTTTTCACGCACTTGCGCCGCCATTTGTCGCGCAGCTGTAAGTTGGGTTGCCTCACTCATGTGTCCCTAGCCTCTTATGCCGCCCAACCACACATGCAATGGCGATTTTAAACCGGCGTTTCTACCAACAGGGCCACGCAAGCCCAAAATGGCAAACGCCATCAAGCCCGAAAAGACCAGCGCGGCCGCCAACAGCAGTCCTTTTAGCACCTTTTAACGGTTGTATTTTACCATCAGCGGTTGGGGGAGTTTTGAATGAGACTGTTAGCCATAACCGATGGGTCTGGTGCGGCCCTGGAGTCGATCCAGGCGCTCAACGGCATCGTGCCCATTGATTTGCATGTTTTGCCGCGACCTATACCGAACGAATTCAAACGTTCAGAGGTGATTGTCCTAGCGTTTGACCGGTTCCCGACACGGACCTTAGAAAAACTTTTCGATTGGCTGCGAGACCAAGGAGTCCAGCGCATTCCGGTCGTCCTTTGCCTCGCCAAGGCCGACATCGCGCGTTTTTCCGCTTCAATCCGCCAGATATCGGCAAACATCGTGTCGACACCCGTCGATCCTGGCGCGCTGCTCGATGCGGTGGAAGCCAGCGACCGCCAGTTTGGGCCGGCACGCCGCCAAAAAACGACAGCACCCGCACGCGCCGTACAATCGTTGGCCAACACGTTTGGGTCGCTGTTTAATGGCAATCCAACCTGGTCCAAAGAGGTTCTGGAGCAAGTTTCAACGGCTGGCGCCGAAATGAATGCGGTGATCAAAACGCATGGGTTTGAAAGCTGGGTCCAGGCGGTTGGTCAGCACCATTCTTACACCGCGCGCCATTGTATAAACGTTGCAGGCATTGCGTCACAATGGAGCCAGACGCTGCAATTCACCAAAGCGGACCAGGAGAAATTTACGCAAGCGGCACTGCTTCACGACATTGGCAAAATCGTCATACCGCGAGCCATTCTCGATAAACCAACTCAACTGACCGATGAGGAACGCGAAATCATCAACCAGCACCCTGCAGAAGGGCTGGAGATTGTCAGTGATGATCTGACCGTCTGCGACATGGTCAAGGACATCATCTATTCCCATCACGAGTTGCTGGACGGAACTGGATACCCGCGAGGGTTAAGCGGATCGCAGATTAGCGATGTCGTGCGCTGCATGACGATCATCGATATTTACAGCGCACTGGTAGATGCCAGGGCCTACAAGAAATCCATGAGTCCACTGGAAGCCTACAAAATCCTCAGCTCAATGGACGGAAAGATTGATATGGATCTTTTGGGGGCCTTCAAAGACATGCTGGATGAACATGTCCTCGCTCCCAAAGCCGCCGCCTAACCACCAGAGCATGTTTGGGTAAAGCCCGGTCACTGAACGTGCTTGAGACTTTCGTTCGGTGGCATTTTCGCGGGCGCAAAGGTCGCCAACTTTTATTGAAAATACCCTGGCAAAGCACCCAGACACCCTACCGTGTCAAACCTAGTGAAATCTTCCGCGCTGACGCTGACGGGTTTGGTGCAACGTTTCCACCAACATTGCCGTCAAAAGGCCGAACATCAAAAGACCGTTGGATGCTGCCAGTCCACCGAGCAGTCTCCATTCGACAGGCAGCAAAACATCGCCGTAACCAAGCGTTGTGAACACCACCAGCGAGAAATACATCGACGCTTCAAACGTGACAAAGATTTGTAGCAGGCGCAGGGCAATCGCCCATATCCAAACCGATGCGGTGACCATGGCGACGGTCCACAGCATCACCAGACACAAGATCATGGCCAGCTTTGGCCCATGCGGCGGGCGAGAAACCCAGTCATGTGTGCGCAAAAGAAAGACCTCAAGGCCCCACCAAGCCAGCGCCGCAGCCACTGCCGTTATCACAATGAGGCCACTTCCAAGGGCTAATTGAACGAGCATGGGCAGGGCCTTCACTGAGTTGGCGTCGTACCAGATTGGTCAGTATGCGCCTTAAAAGTAACCGAGGCCTTCTCATGGCTGAGCCGCGTAGCAAGTTTTCAAGTTGAGAAAACGACCCACCAGCGCTGATCATCGTACCTTAACGCCGGACGCAAAAAACCCGCCAAGGCGATGAGCGCCGAGGCGGGTTGAAAACAGTCAGTCTAGCCTGAACGGAGCAGCCCCACCTTGTGTATGCTGCGGGTGTCTGGCTCACAGAACGCTCGTTCCAAAGAACTGAGCACTCTTTATGCTGCTATGGTGCACGACGCCGAGACATCAGGGGCTGGGGGCTGGAGGGTCTGAAGACCCAGCGCCGCGCTACCAAGCAACACGATCAATGGACAGCGCCAGTTTGTTCCGCAGAGGGCGTGATCAGGGCTGTTTCAGGGCAATATTGTGGCGCTGTGGATAACCTTGTTCTGTCCAATCCAATCGAAAGGTGCACAAAGTGCACCACACCTTGCCAAATCAGGCCAGGCTTGAAACACTTCGCCCAACGGCGGCCAAAACCTTTGAGAGCGCATGACGGACAGCACTTCCGATACGAACACACCTGTTGAGCTTGACGCTCATCGGCAGTCTCGTTCCAAATCGTACGCCGCGCCAAAAACCTCCTCAGACGCCATTGTTCACATTGTCACCTCCAATAATGCCCCGCCCTCGGCCAATCAGCCATCGCAGATAGCTTTCAACAGGCGCGAATTGGACGTGATATTAAATGTCTATGGGCGCATGGTAGCCGATGGAGAGTGGCGCGACTACGCCATCGATATGCTCAAAGACCGGGCCGTGTTTTCGGTGTTCCGACGCGCCGCAGAGGTGCCGCTCTACACCATCGAAAAAGACCCAAAAATGGCCCGCCGCCAAGGCGCCTACAAAGTGGTGGCAGCCTCCGGGCAGATCTTGAAGCGTGGGCATGACCTGAAACAGGTCCTCAAAGTCTTCGACAAAAAGCCGAAGCTGGAACTGGTTTAGCCGCCCGCAACCTTAGCTTCATAGGCAGTTTGGAGCTGTTCGATCACCAGCGGGCGACCCGCCGCGCCTGGCGCACCAAGATGAAGCGCACGCAGATCGTCCATGAAATCCTCCCAAATCGCTGGCCCGCTCTCCTCCAAAAGCTGCGCGCGCACGCTCAGTTCCTCGGTCGCTGGAAGATGACGGCGTCCCCAGGCGCCAAGTTGAACGATCAACGGCACCAGTTGGATCGCCTTCTCGGTGAGACTGAAAATGGCGCGTTGCTTGTGGTCAGGGTCCGGCGCTTTGGTGAGAAGCCCCTCGGCCACCATGCTCTTTAAGCGATCCGCTAAGATATTCGATGCGATGCCTTCCAGCGAGTTGGTCAGCAGCTCGCGATAGGTGCGGAAATTGCCGAACATGATGTCGCGCACGATCACCATCGTCCAACCGTCACCCAGCAATTCCACCGAAAGATTGATCGGACACCCGGACCGTAGCTTCAAGCGACATCACCTCGAATCATAAACTGCTTGCATTTTACAATCAGATAGGCGACCTTCAACCGATTGCAAGTCACAAGCAGTTCGAAGGAGGATCGAATGACCTATATTGACGGATTTGTCGCCGCTGTTCCCAAGGCCAGGAAGCAGGAATTCATAGACCACGCGGAAAAATCGGCCGCGGGCTTTAAACAGCACGGCGCGCTGAAGGTGGTCGAAAACTGGGGTGACGACGTACCGGACGGCAAGGTCACCTCCTTGCCGATGGCTGTGCAATGCAAGGACGATGAGGTGGTGGTTTTTTCCTGGATCGTCTGGCCCTCGCGTGAGGCGCGCAACACTGGGATGGAAAAGGCTATGGCCGATCCTGCGATGAGCCAAGAAACCAACCCCATGCCGTTCGACGGCAAACGCCTGATCTATGGCGGCTTTGAAACTGTCGTTGACGTCTAGGCAGACATGAAAACCCCAACCAATCGGCCGGGGTTTTGTCTTTTGTTGTTTCGCTATTGATTAGGACCCTGGCGTGTCGCGGACAAACTCATTGCCGCGCTGGGCTATGGCGGTGAAGGTCATGGCGTTCACCTTCCAGCCGTCCCCGGTGCGCTCAAAGCCGTGCACATAGGTGCCCCACACTTCCCAAAGTGCTTCGCCGCCGTTCTCCGCCAGCGCGCCACGCTCCATCCGGTTCCAGGCATAACCATGGGAGACCATGGTCGCGCTGTCGGCTGAGTGGAACGTCACGCGGTGGTTGCCACGTAGATGGAAGGAGGTCTTTTCTTCCGTCAGGTTGGCCGACCAACCGGCAATCAATCCATCAGCGGGGATGGTGGCTGGCTCACCGCCAACCAAGGATGTGAAGTCAACGGTGATCTCGTCGGTGAAGAAGCCACGGGTCGTGTCCCAGTCTTTGGCGTCGACACCAGCATCGATGGCATCGGCGATGCGGACCATCTCGGCCTGATCGACAAGGGTTGCTTGGGTGATAGGAGATCCGCCGAGGGTAACGTCCGCGGCAAGGGTTGCAGCGGTGCTCATGGCGAGCGCTGCGATCGTGGTTGCAGTTAGTTTCATCGGATTGAACCTTTCGAAGCGCTGCACCGGCATCAACCGGTGCAGCTTCCATACTTTTGAGAGTTACGAAGAGAAATGGGCGGCCATCGTGTCGGCGGCGCGGGTCACGTCGTCAGGATTGTCGTAGAAGTCGAACTGCGAGACGTCTTCCAGCCACTGCAGAGTCGCCTCACCGGCGAACCCGCCCAGGAAGTCGCGCACACCCTGTGGGATGGCGGCTGCCTCGGAGTGGACGATGGCGAGCGGCTTATCGAGCATCGCGCCATGGTCAGCAGGGTGGTAGGTCAGCCAGCCTTCCCAGCTCGTCTGGATCCACTGATTGTCATACTCAGGGATCGCACCGCGATCAGCTTCATAATAATAACCGCCAATCGGCATCAGCACGCCGTCTGCACCTTCTGGACCGGCAGCCGGGATGATCATCCCACCCTCTGCCTGCGCCGCGCGACCAAGTTCGATCAGGCCGTTGACGCCGTCTTCGCCGCCATAAACGGCATTGACGAGCGCTTCGTTCTGAAGCCAGGGCGCGACAAGACCAACCCGGTTGACGAGCGGGTTACCGGCGACAGCGTCGATCATGTAGCCCGCCGAAGCACAGATGCCTAAGCCATGGATGTTGGCCGCATCCACTTCAGGAAGATCAGCGATGAACGCGATGGCCGCTTCGATATCTTCGATCTTAGCCGACGGGTTTTCTTCAAAGCGCACAGCCTGCGGCAGGTTGCCGGACTGGCCCCAACCACGGAAGTCGAAGGTGAAGGCGGCAAAGCCACGCTCGGCCATCTCACGGGCATAGGTTGCGGGCATTTGCTGCTGAACCGAGGTCCACGCGCCGGTCACAACAACCGTTGGCAGAGCTGATCCATCATGATCGGCGGGCAGGAAGAGTGTGCCTGCCATCTGCGCGCCGTTGCTTTCGAACGTCACGGTGCGGGTTTGGATGTCTGCCAACGCCGTACCTGTCATGAGGGCCGAAGCGAAAGCGGTGGAAGCAAGTGTCTTGGTCCTGTTGGTCATGGGTCTGTCTCCTGTTGGAAGCACCGTCCGGGTTGGTCGGTGCGATAAGGAGACAATGCCGAATGCCCCGCCTGCCCACAGGCGCGATTCTTGCCGTCGGTTAGGTCATTCTTGCGGTTGTGGAGAGATCAGCTCGTGCGGTGCTGGGCCGGGGTTGCGCCAAAGGCCCGCTTGAAGTGCTTTCCGAAACGCGACGTGTCCTCATAGCCGACGCGCAGCGCGATCTCGGCAACCGGCAGGCCAGTCGTTTTAAGAAGCACGCCAGCCACCCGCATGCGCTCGCCGATCACATACTGCAGCGGTGAGGCACCAAGCACCGCCTTGAACGCGCGGGCAAAGTGAAAGGCGCTCATCGCCGCCTCCCCGGCCAAAACCTCCAGTGAAATGTCCTCGGCCAAATGATCATGGATATAGGCGACCGCGCGCCGCATGCGCGCATCATCATGCGCTGCAACATCGGCATGGGCAGATTGAACGCTCTGCGCCAAATGCGCCGCCAGCGCCCGATGCATCGTTTCGCGGTAAAGCGCGCTGGGCGTGGCGGTCACATCAAGCGCGGTTTTGGCCAGTTGCAGTGTCAGCGGATCAAAGGCACCAAACCGAGGTGCGATGGCGCCTGGACTATCAAGACCCACCTCGCGCAACAGGCTTTCATCCATCTCCACCGACAGAAAGCTGTGTGTCTCGTCATAGAAACAAAACCCACTGGCCCCGGCAGGCAGGATGAATCCTTCATCCTGTTTCAAGGGGGTATGAGCGGGGCGGTCAGAACCCACCGAAATTTCGTGTGCCGGTTGATCAGTTAAAAACACGCCGATGGAAAGCTTCGGCAGGTCAAACGCCCCGCCGCCTGCCGACGTTTCAACCCGCTTTGCAAGCACCGGCGGGCTGGCACCTTCATTCAGTTGCGTGGAGCGGGCTCGTTGGCTCATATGTCCAAGATGACATCTACCGAGATAAGTTCAAGCACGTAGATTTAGATAGAACGAATGTTCACCCGCTTGGACAGTTCCTCACGCGTTTCAACACGCTCGGAATAGCGGTCGGTCAGATAGGCCGAACGACCACGGGTCAGATGGGTGAACTTCATCAGCTCCTCCATCACGTCCACCATCCGATTGTAAAACGGCGAAGGCAGCATCCGGCCTTCTTCATCGAACTCGGTGAAGGCCTTGGGCACCGAGGATTGGTTGGGAATGGTGATCATGCGCATCCATCGGCCAAGAATGCGCATCTGATTGACACTGTTGAAGCTCTGCGAGCCACCGGAAACCTGCATCAACGCCAGCGTTCGCCCCTGCGTCGGGCGCACCCCTCCAATGGGGGCAAGCGGCAGCCAGTCGATCTGCGTCTTCATCAGGCCGGTCATCGCCCCGTGACGCTCTGGCGAGCACCAGGCCTGCGCCTCCGACCAAAGAGACAGCGCGCGCAACTCCTGAACCTTATCATGGGCCTCAGAGCTATCGTCGACCAGCGGCAATCCGGCAGGATCGAAAACCTGCACATCAGCCCCCAGCAGCTCCAATATGCGTTTGGCCTCAAGCGTCAGCAGCTTGGAATAGGACCGCTCCCGCAGGGAGCCATAGAGCATCAGCACACGCGGCTTGTGGGGCAGCGTGTCACCGAGGATCGCGCCATCGATGGGGCGCAAATCATCGCGCTGGAGGTTGGGCAATTCAACCATCTGCGTGTTCCCGGTCACGGCCAGAAGGCGCGGGAAATCTGGCACGGGTCCTGTTGGCGATGGCAACCAGAGACAGCATGACGGGTACCTCAACAAGGACACCAACGACCGTTGCCAAGGCCGCGCCAGAGTTCAGCCCGAACAGGCTGATGGCCACGGCCACCGCAAGTTCAAAGAAATTGGACGTGCCAATCATCGCGCACGGCGCAGCAATGCGATGGGGCACCTTGAGCGCCCACGCTGCGCCATAGGCCAGCGCAAAAATGGCATAGCTCTGCAGGATGATCGGGATGGCAATCAGAACGATGGTCTGCGGTCGCTCAATGATCACACGGCCCTGCAGGCTAAACAGAATGGCCACCGTGACAATCAAACCGAGCATCGACCAAGGTTTGACGACCGCCTTGAAGCGATCAATCCGCTCCGGCGTCGCCAGGATCTTGCGGGTGACAAGCCCGGCAAGCAGCGGCAGGACGACATAAAGCACCGTGGCCAGCAAAAGCGTCTGCCAAGGAACAATGATGTCCGTTACGCCCAACAGAAAAGCGACGATCGGCGCGAATGCGAAGATCATGATAACATCGTTCACCGAAACCTGGACCAACGTGTAGGTTTCATCGCCCTTGGTCAGTTGCGACCACACAAACACCATGGCGGTGCACGGCGCTGCCCCCAGCAGGATCAGACCGGCAATGTATTGCTGCGCATCTTCTGGCTGGATCAGGTCGGCAAAAACGACCTCGAAGAACAGAACGGCAAGGCCGGCCATGGTGAAAGGCTTGATCAACCAGTTGACGACAAGGGTCACCAGAAGGCCACGCGGCGCACGCGCAACCTTGCTGACAGCGCCAAGATCAACGCCCACCATCATCGGATAGACCATCGCCCAGATCAGCACCGCGACGACAAGATTGATCGAGGCGACCTCGGCAGCGGCCACAGCGCTCACCAGACCAGGCGCGACAATGCCCAGCATGATGCCGGCAAGCATGGCCAGAGCGACCCAGACCGTCAGCCAGCGTTCGAAAAGTCCCATGGGTTTTGGCCGTCCTTTAGCGATTCACATTACTGGTCTTCTGCAGGCGCTAACAGGCACAAGCGATCTCTTTGATCAGTGGCTGACACAGTTCGGGTCGGCCACCACAGCAATCCTCCAGCATGAACCCAAGCAGACTGCGCATTGTGCCAAAGTCAGCGAAATAGCGGATCGTGCGGCCTTGGCGTTCTCGTCGCACCAAACCAGCATGCAGTAGCACCGCAAGATTGGCCGACATCGTGTTCTGCCGCACTTTAAGCGTTCGCGCGATATCACCGGCAGCCAGGCCATCCTCGCCAGCTTTGACAAGAAGCCGAAACGCCTCCAGGCGCGAGGGTTGGCTAAGGGCTGCAAAACTATCCGTGGCGTTTAATACATCCATATATCATGATTAATTGATATTTTTACAGAACGCAATTGGCACACTTTGACCTTGTGAGGCAAGATTGATCCTGCCTAGCTGCGGCAATGGCCAACTCCTCACCCTCAGACAACCTTCCACTGGCAATCGCCACCATCATGTTCACCGTCTTTGCGATGTCGCTAGGCGACGCGCTGATCAAAGGGATGGGAGCGGAGTCGTCAGTCGGCATTTGGCAGCTCTTTGCCGTGCGCTCCGCACTCGTTTTGCCCCTGCTTCTGGTGGCAGGTTGGGTGCTGCGTCGCCGGGCCAGCCTTTGGCCCAAATCTGGTTTTTGGGTCGGCCTGCGCGCAGCTTTACTGGTTGGGGTTTGGATCGCCTATTATAGCGCGCTGCCCCACATGCCGCTGTCGGCAGCCGCTGCCGCGCTTTACACGCTACCATTATTCATCGTCGGATTCTCAGCGCTGTGGACGCATGATGTCGTCACCAAAGCGCACGCCATCGCAGCCGGCTTGGGCTTTATCGGCGTCGCACTGGTATTGCGCCCGGGCAGTGAGGCCTTCACGCCCTATGCATTGCTGCCCATCGTGGCAGCAATGCTGTTCGCCGGCGCGATGGTGCTAACCCGCACCCGCTGCCAGGAGGAGCATCCTCTTGCCCTGGTATTCCATCTGCACATCGCGTTTGTGGCGGTGGGGCTGGCCGGGCTGACTGCGCTGGCCGTTTTCCCAAACCTCTCAGGCGATGGCTTCTTGAGTGGATCGTGGCGCGTTCTTAAGTCTGATGAGTGGCAGTTAATGGCACTGCTCACCGCATCCATTCTCATTGCCTCTGTCGGTACAGCCATAGCCTATCAAAAGGCGCCAACGTCGATCATCGGCACGTTTGAGTTCGCCTATGTCGGGTTTGCAGTGCTGTGGGGCGTTCTGTTCTTCGATGAACTGCCCGATCTGCTGACACTTGGTGGGCTTGTCCTCATCGTAGCAGCCGGCGTGCTGACAATCCGCCGCTAACAAAAAACCCCGGCATCTCTGCCGGGGTTTCTATAGCTCTTAAAGCTTGGCAAGCACTACTCGCGCTGACCAAAAAGTTGCAGCAACATGATGAACATGTTGATGAAGTTGAGGTACAGGCTGAGCGCACCCATAATGGCCTTGCGACCAGAGGCTTCAACGCTGTCGCCCTCATAATACATCGTTTTGATGCGCTGCGTGTCGTAGGCAGTGAGGCCAGCGAACACCAGAACACCAATCACCGAGACGGCGAACTGCAGAGCCGAAGAACCCAAGAAGATGTTCACGACCGACGCGATGATGACACCAATCAGACCCATGAAGAGGAACGAGCCCCAACCGGAAATGTCCCGCTTGGTGGTGTAACCCCAAAGGCTCAGCGCACCGAAGGCTGCCGAGGTGATGAAGAATACACGCGTGATCGACTCAGCGGTGTACACCAGGAATATCGATGACAGGGAGATGCCCATCACAGCGGCAAAGGCCCAGAAAGTAAGTTGGGCAGCCGGCACGCTCATCTTTGAGATGCGGAAGCTGAGGAAGAACACAGCGCCAAGCGGGGCAAGCATGATCACCCAGCGCAAAGGCGAGGTGTAGATGGCTTCACCAATGGCTGTCAGCCCGATAACTGAGCCTGACGCATCTTGCACCACGGCAAGCTGGAACATGCCCATTGCGGCAATGCCGGTGATGGCAAGGCCGATGGCCATGTAGTTGTAGACCTTCAGCATGTAGGCGCGAAGGCCTTCATCAATGCCTGCGGCTGTCTGCGCGCCCTGTTGGACGTAACCGTCGCGAAGCGGGTTGTTCATGTTCTTGTCTCTCCAAATGGTCGAAAACGGCCAAAAAGGTGGGTCAAACGCCATGTTTGCCCACGAAACTCGGATATTGGGGATAATATGTATATCAACGGCAACAATCACAAGACCCATTCAGGCGAGAATAGGTCGATATTCAAGAAATCCCTAACCAAACACACTGACCTAAGGGCACTTAGGGTCGAAACCCTAGAGATTACGCAGAACAGGCGCGGGCTTTTGGCCAAGAATTTGCCAGGTGCCGATCAGCCCCAAACCGACAGTCAGAAGCAGCGCGATAGCAACCGCACCGAAGGCCACTGAGGGCAGGAAGGTGAACCCAGCCGTCATAACATATTCAAGCACCGCAAAAGCCGCAAAGCTGCCCGCCGCCAAACCAAATGTCGCGGCTGCTAGGCCGAGCAAAGCGTATTCCAACAAAAACGCTCCAAGAATGCGCCCGCGCGTCGCGCCGAGTGTTTTGAGGATCACCGCATCGTACAGCCGATGTCGATGCCCAGCTGCAAGCGCGCCAGCAAGCACCAATATGGAGGCAATCAGCGTGACAGATGCTGCGCCACGCACGGCCAGCGCCAAATCCTCCACCAAAGCGTTCACCTCATCCAGCGCGTCTGAAATGCGCACCGATGTGATACCGGGAAACGCCGCCGTCACTGTGCGCAACAGCGCCAGTTCAGTTTCATCATCGGCCTCGCTCTCATAGGTCACCGTGGCCAGATGGGCATGCGGCGCGCCCGCCAGAGCGTTGGGCGAGAAGACCATGGCAAAGTTGATTTCCAGTGATTGCCACTCAACCGCTCGGAAATTGGCGATGCGAGCCGTTATCTCGCGACCGAGCACATTGACGGTCAGCATATCGCCAAGCTCAAGACCAAGCTGTTTGCCTTCCTCATCAATGAAAGAGACCAGCGGCTCGCCTGCATAGTCGGCGGGCCACCATTCTCCTTCTGTCAATTCGGTGCCTTCCGGCGCCTCTGCCTCATAGGTGATACCGCGATCGCCTTGCAGCACCCATGCTGCTTCAGGTGGAGCATCAAACTCAGCCGCGGGAATGCCCTGCAAGGAAATCAACCGACCGCGCAGCATGGGCACACTTTCCAGCGTCGCTGTCGGAGCTTCCTCGGCAATCAGCGATTTAAAACCATCGATCTGGCTGTTCTGAATGTCCAAGAAGAAAAAGCTTGGCGCAACATCCGGGATGGAATCGGTCAGTTGGCGCCGCAAATTGGCATCGATCAGCGCCAAGGCCACAAGCAAGGTTAGCCCCAAACCAAGCGACAGGATCACCGAGGGCGTGAGCGCGCCGGGACGGTGAATGTTGCCGAGCGCAAGCCTCGCCGCCGTCGATTTAGGCCGAGGGCTGCGCTTGGCAATGGCCATCACGGCCCAGCCAACAAGCCGCAGGATGACAAAGCTAGCGCCCGCCGCGGCCAGATAGATCGCGGCAATAAATTGGCTGTCCGACACCAGAAAGGCTACAACGCCCAGCCCTATCATCGCAGCGGCAGCGCCAAGCAAATAAATCCAGCGCGGAAAGCGTCGTGAGTTGCCGCCGACATCGCGGAACAATGCCGTCGCCGGCACATCGCGCACTGTACCGAGCGGCCAAAGCGCAAACGCCAACGCCACCAGCACTCCATAGAGCGCTGCCAGACCCAACGCGTCCGGATAAAGGCGCGTGTCGAGCGGTACGGGCAAAAAATCACCGAACAGAAGCTGCACCGCCCACGGCACCAAAGCACCAACCACGAGTCCGATAACAATGCCGAGAAACGCAATCGCCATAACCTGGAAGAACTGCACGCGGAACACGAACGGCCCGGCGGCACCCAGTGACTTGAAAGTGGCGATCACTTTGCGCTTGGATTCAACGAACGCGCGCACCGCGTTGGCCACGCCCACGCCGCCAACCACCAGGGCTGTGAGGCCAACCAGCGTTAAAAATTGCGCGAACTGATTGATCGCGCCCGTAAGGCGCGGGCTTGCCTCGGTGCGATCACGCACGCGCCATCCGGCATCCGGGTGTGCTTCATTGGCGGCGGTTTCAAAAGCATCGAGGCCAGCCTGATCCAGTGGCTCTGGAAATGCGAGCGTGTATTCCCATTCCACCAAACTGCCCGGCTGTACCAATTCGCTGGCTGCCAGACCCTGGTCGGACACCATGGCTCTTGGCCCAAAGCCGAAACCAGAAGACAAGCGATCCGGCTCGCGCTCTATGATGCCGCGAAGCTGAAAGGCGTGCTCACCAAGACGAATGGTCTCGCCCACCTCAACATCAAGGCGAGCTGCGAGCGTACCCTCAGCGAGCAGGCCAAACGCGCCATCTTGCTCTGCCAGAACCGTGTGAAGATCAGAGCGTATTTGCCCTGTACCATCAAAAAACGTCAGTTCCGACACCATCGGATAGGAGTCATCGACCGCTTTGATCTCAACCACGGTTTGGTCTTGTTCATCGCCCGTGCGGGCCATCCCACGCAAATCGGCAATGGTCATCATCTCTGCGCCCTGCGCGTCGAGGAACGCACGTTCCCCCGGCGTTACCTCGCGCTGAATCAGCTCCAGTTGCACATCACCGCCTAAGATCGCCCGGCCTTCATTGGCCAGGCCGCCGGTCATCGATTGAGCGAGCGCGTTCACGCCTGCAATGGAGGCAACGCCAAGTGCGATACAGGCCAGAAAAATCGCGAACCCACGCAAGCCGCCGCGCAACTCGCGCATGGCATAAGCGAAACTCAGGGCAAGGCTGGATGACGGTCGACCGAGTGGGGCCGCGCTTGTGGCGGTGATATCGGCCATCAAAATACCCTCACCCACAATGGCGTCATCCTCGCCCTTGTGGCGGGGATCCACTCCAATGAATGTGTTCCAATCATAGCTTTCGCCAAGCCACTCAACGGAATGGATCTCTGTGACACGCACAGAGATGACGGCAAGATGTGGTCCAAGCTCATCATCATTCCGCTGCCTCTGGAAGAGCCTTGGCTTGCGCGTCTTCGACAACGCAGCCACCTTCCAAATGCACCTGCCGGTCGCATCGCTGCGCCAAGGTTAGATCGTGGGTCACGAGCACCAAGGTTGTGCCGCGTTTGGCGGGTGCCTCAAACAAAAGGTCAGCGATTTGCCGGCCGGTCGGGCCGTCCAGGTTTCCTGTTGGCTCATCGGCCACAAGAATTGTGGGCTTAGGCGCCAGCGCACGGGCAACGGCCACGCGCTGCTGCTCCCCGCCGGAAAGCTGCGTTGGATAATGCGTATTTCGCTCGCCAAGGCCCACTGCCTCTAGTTCCGCTTTGGCCGCGCCAAACGGATCGTCGTGCCCTGCCAGCTCCAACGGCACTGCGACATTTTCCAGCGCCGTCATGGTCGGGATGAGGTGGAAAGACTGAAAGACTATGCCAATCTCGCGCCCACGAAACGCTGCCAGCTTGTCCTCGGACAAATCTGTGAGCACCGCATCGCCTACGCGCACAGAACCGGAGGTCGGTCGCTCCAGTCCGGCCAGCACCATCAAAAGCGTCGACTTGCCGGACCCCGATGGCCCCACCAAACCCACCGAGGTGCCCGCCGCAACATCCAGACTGGCGCCCTTCAATATATCCACCCGCGCTGCGCCAGACCCAAGAGAAAGGTGGACATCATTGAGCGCAATAATAGATTGAGTGGATGTGTTTAAGGCGGACGTTGTCACAAGATTTTCCGTTCAAGCTGGAAATGGGGGGTCATGCGCCTTACGTCGCATCGATCGTACTCGATCAAATAGGAACGCCGAGCTGATGCTCCAAGGTCTCAACTTACGCCAATCTTCCGCCGCCATGTCTAAACTCTTTGTCATCTTAGCCGCTTGCCTGATGACCATCACCTCGGTGCGCGCTGAACCAATCACCTTGATGGCGCTCGGCGACAGCCTTACTGCAGGCTATGGATTGGCTCCAGGTGAAGGGTTTCCGGCGCAGCTGGAAGCAGCTTTGCTGGCCGAAGGCTATGATGTGCGCGTGCTCGATGCAGGCGTGTCCGGTGACACGAGCTCCGGCGGTCTTGCCCGGCTGGATTGGTCGATGGACCCAGCGACCGATGCGGTGATCGTCGAACTTGGCGCCAATGATGCTTTACGCGGCATCGATCCCGCCGTCACACGGGCCTCGCTGGATGGCATATTGGCCAACCTTTCAGAACGTGGTTTGCCGGTGCTTTTGGCTGGAATGATCGCCCCACCCAATATGGGCGAGGCTTATGGCGCAGCGTTCAACCCGATCTATGGCGAATTGGCAGAAACTTATGATGCCATCCACTATCCCTTTTTTCTCGATGGGGTTGCATCTGTGCCAGAACTCAATCTTTCTGACGGTATTCACCCAACCGCTGAAGGCATTGGCTTGATCGTGGAGCGCATCATGCCCTACGTTGAAGACCTTCTTTCCCGCGTCGCCGACCAGGGCTGACGCTCCCCTCTATGAAACACTTTGAAGGAACGACCCATGGAAAAGCGCCCACTGGGACGCACCGGCATGGATGTGTCGGTGATCTGCCTTGGCACCATGACCTGGGGCCAGCAAAACAGCGAATCTGAAGGCCACGAGCAGATGGACTACGCCCTCGATCAGGGCATCAACTTCTTCGACACTGCCGAGCTTTATTCGATCCCACCCAAAGCAGAGACCCAAGGTTCGACAGAAACCATCATTGGGTCTTGGTTTGCGAACCGCAAAAACCGCGACAAGGTGATTTTGGCCACCAAAGCGGTTGGCGCAACATCGGCCACCTATTTCCGCGAGCATGGCAAGCCGGATCTGCCCACCCGCGCCTCTATCATGGAAGCCGTCGATGGATCGTTGAAGCGACTGCAAACCGACTATATCGATCTTTACCAGCTGCACTGGCCGGGCCGCCCGTTCTCGATTTTCGGCACCAACCCTATCGTCTGGGAACCAACCGAAGGCCCCGAAGTTGCCATTGAAGAAACGCTGGGCGCCTTTGATGAGTTGGTGAAATCCGGAAAGGTTCGCGCCATTGGCCTTTCCAATGAAAGCGCCTGGGGCACGATGAAATGGCTGCAGACTGCCGAGTCCAAAGGCCAAGCGCGCGTCGCCTCGATCCAGAATGCTTACAACGTCGTCAACCGAACCTACGAAACGGCCTTGGCTGAGGTGGGCATGCGTGAGGATGTCGGATTGTTGGCTTACTCACCTTTGGCGCAAGGTTTCTTGACCGGGAAATATCGCGGTGGCGCTGAACCTGCGGGTGCTCGCAAAACGCTGTTTGGCCGCGCTTCACGGTATGAAGGCCCCGGTGCAGATGCTGCGTTGGAGGATTATTTCGCACTGTGTGATGCGCGCGGACTGGACTACTCCCAAACCGCGATCCGTTTCACCACATCCAAGCCGTTCCTGGCTTCATCCATCATCGGCGCGACCAGTATGGAGCAGCTGAAACACGATATAGCTGCCTGGCAGATGCCGTGGGATGAGGATTTGGACAAGGCTATAAACGAGCTGCACAGGGCTCGGCCCAACACCTGCCCTTAAGCGCTTTCCATCGAGCAAAACGTCATCCTCGCCCTTGTGGCGGGGATCCATTCCAACGCGTTTGTCGCTGACATAGTGGTCGCCGGTTACGTGGCGAAATGGATCCCTGTGACAAGCACAGGGATGACGCTGCTAAGTGTGGCCTAACATCGAGGCTTGACGTGTAATTGCCCCATCCACTATAGGAGAATTATGGATACTTTAGTAGACACTTCAGGCCAAGCCCTCGCACGCCGCATCCAATTTGAACGCAAGGCACGCAAATGGTCGATGTCGGATCTGGCCGGACGATCTGGTGTTTCCAAAGCTGCCATTTCAAAGATCGAACGTGGCGAGATGAGCCCCACCGCAAGCGTTTTGGTACGGCTCGCCAATGCCTTTGATCTCACTTTGGCAGGGTTGCTCATGCGCGCGGAGCGGCAAGCCGGCGCTGTGCAACGAACACATGATCAACCTCTCTGGGAAGACCCAGAATCTCACTATGTGCGCCGCCAAGTTTTCCGTACCACAGACAATCCTATTGAGATGGCCAAAATCTATCTGCCAGCGGGCGCCTCCGTGACGATCCCATCAACGGGCTTTGATGGCATCAAGGAAGTCATCCACATTCTGGAAGGTACCTTGACCCTACAAACCCTCGGCCAAACCCACATTCTGGAAACCGGCGATAGCATCGGCTTGGCTAAAACCAGCGATGTGACGTTTGAGAACAACGCCGGAAGTGCCTGCACGTATCTTGTTGCACTGGCCCGACAATAATTCCCCCACGACGAGTGACACCCATGCACATTATTCCCGGCGATCTTGATCACCCAGCCATCATTGATCTGTTGAAATTTCACCTCGACACCAACATCGCTGTCACACCGCCGGGCAGTGTCCATGCGCTCGATCTGGATGCACTCAAAGTCCCCGAAGTGGCCTTCTTTGCCGGATGGCAAGACAAAGGCTCCAGCGACGATCTTCTGGTCATCGGCGCTATCAAAGAAATTGCGCCTGAGGCTGATGGCCGCCGCCATGGCGAAATCAAAAGCATGCGCACCGTCGAAGCGCGACGCGGCAACGGTATTGGCGCGCAGATGCTCGACCACTTGATCGCGCATGCCAGCGCCAAAGGCATGGAACGTCTTTCGTTGGAAACAGGCTCGTTCGACTATTTTGAACCGGCCCGCAAGCTTTATGAAAAGCGTGGCTTCACCGTATGCGAACCCTTTGGCGACTACACACTGGACCCGAACTCCGTGTTCATGACGAAGGTGTTATGAGCGAGGGCCTTACCTATGGTGAAGGCTACATCCCCACGCTGATCGGGCAAATCGTCTCAATGCACGCGTCCTACTATGCCGATCTGGTCGGCTTCGGCGCAGCTTTCGAGATCAAAGTGGCAAGCGAGCTTGCACCCTTTGTCGGTCGATTGAGCCACCCTCACAACGCGATATGGTGGGCCGCTATCGATGACACACTTGCTGCCAGCATTGCCATCGACGGACAGGGCGCGCCGGAAAAACCAGCGATCCTTCACTGGTTCATCGTCGATCCCAAGCTGCAAGGGCGTGGCGTCGGTCGTCGCCTGATGAATTCGGCGATGGCCTTTTGCGACGAACATGGATTCCCGCAGGTCGAACTATCAACCTTTGCAGGCCTGGACGCAGCGCGCGCACTCTATGAACAGGCTGGCTTCGTCATAACCCAAGAGCAGGCGGGGCAATCATGGGGTAAGAAAGTGGTGGAGCAGACCTTCGTTCGGCTCCACCCTTAGATCGACCAAACGGCTTAAAGAATGCTCTGACCGGTTTTTGCCCAATCGGCCATGAACGCATCGATGCCCTTGTCGGTCAGCGGATGCTTGGCCAGGCCTTTGAGAACCGACGGTGGAATGGTCGCGACATCAGCGCCAATCATCGCCGCCTCTTTGACATGGTTGGCAGTGCGGATCGAAGCGGCAAGAATTTGTGTCTCAAGCGCAGGGTAGTTGTCATAGATCGCGCGGATCTCAGCAATCAACTCCATGCCATCGATGTTGATGTCATCCAGACGGCCAATGAAAGGTGAGATGAAGGTTGCACCACACTTGGCGGCGAGCAAAGCCTGATTGGCCGAAAAACAAAGCGTGACATTGACCATGGTGCCTTCGCCCGACAGCGCCTTACAGGCTTTCAGACCATCGAGCGTCAATGGCACTTTCACGGTCACATTCTTGGCAATCTTTGCGAGCTCTTTGCCTTCGTTGATCATGCCGTCGGCATCCAGCGCCGTGACCTCAGCCGACACCGGGCCTTCCACTAGACCACAGATTTCAGCGATCACTTCCTTGAAGTCGCGGCCTGATTTGGCGATCAAAGATGGGTTGGTTGTAACACCGTCCAAAAGGCCCAAATCATTCAATTCGGCAATGTCGCTGGTGTCGGCGGTGTCCACGAAAAACTTCATCACATTGATCCTTACGCTGGTGATCTGCGGGCTACCCGCTCCTTTGCCGCTCGTCTAACGTGTCTGCATGCTCCCGTCATCCCCTTCTGCACCGAATGATTCGCCGCTGTACTATGCCGCAGGCACAAACGTATCGGTGATGGTGCCTGCGCCGATGCCAACGGCGCTGACGTATCAAGTCGCCGAAGGACAGCATGTTGTCGACGGATCCATCGTCAAAGTGCCACTCGGCAAACGTCTCGTGCTCGGAACTGTTTGGGGAACGAGCCAGGACAAGGTGAACCCAAACCGCCTAAAACCCGTCCACGCTGTGGTCGACGCCCCGCCGATCCGAGCCCCGCTGCGTCAGTTCATCGATTGGGTCGCCGATTGGACTTTGTCTGCCCCTGGCATGGTGTCGCGCATGGTCACGCGCGGCGAAGAACTGATGCAGCGCGACCCACCGGTGACGGCTGTACGGAAAATTGGCGCACCGCCAGAACGGATGACACCGGCCCGCACTAAGGTGCTTGATGTGATGGAAAGCCAAGGGGTACAGGATGCCGCATACACCAAGCCCGGTCTGGCCGATTTGGCAGGCGTCTCCACCGCCGTCATCGACGGGCTGGTGAAAGCCGGCACCCTAGAAACAATCACGGTACAGCGCGAACCAGGGCGGATCGAACCTGATCCAGACTTTGACCCACGCACACTGACGGAAGGCCAAGCCGATGCGGTGCATGCCCTTATCGCTGAGAGGCCGAAAGATGGATCGTTGGACGTGGCGCTGCTCGAAGGCGTTACCGGGTCAGGCAAGACAGAGGTCTATTTCGAGGCCATTGCTAACACGCTACGACAAGATCGCCAGGCGTTGATCCTGTTGCCGGAGATCGCGCTGACCGCAGCGCTGCTTGATCGCTTCGCTGAACGCTTTGGTGCCATGCCCGGCGAGTGGCATTCCGGCATCACACCAAAAACCCGTCGCCAGACCTGGCGCGGCGCGGCCGAGGGTAAAATCAAAGTGGTGATTGGTGCGCGCTCCGCGCTCTATCTGCCGTTTGAAGACCTTGGCCTGATCATCATCGATGAGGAGCATGAAGCCGCCTACAAGCAAGAAGAATGGGTCAGCTACAACGCCCGCGACATGGCCATCGTGCGGGCGCGGTTTGAAAAGGCACAGGTGATTCTGGCTTCCGCCACACCGTCGGTGGAAAGCCGCATCAACGCCAAAGCCGGACGCTACCGCCATATCCCCCTGCCCGCGCGCTATGCCTCGCGTCCGCTGCCTAGCCTTGCGGCCATTGACATGCGCCGCACCCCACCCGAACGCGGCACGTGGCTCTCCCCGCCGCTGGTGGAAGCCGTCAACGACACGCTGGAGCGTGGCGAACAAAGTCTGCTCTTTCTCAACCGACGCGGCTACGCCCCGCTCACCCTCTGCCGCACGTGCGGCCATCGCTTTGAATGTGTGCTCTGTTCGGCCTGGCTCGTGCAGCACCGCTTCACCCAAACGCTCAACTGTCACCATTGCGGCCATGTGGAACCAATGCCGACAACCTGCCCGGAATGCGGCAATGCTGACACACTGGTGCCCTCAGGCCCGGGTGTGGAACGCATTGCCGAAGAGGTGGCAAACCGTTTCCCCGATGCCCGCACGCTGGTGCTCTCCTCGGATATGACAGGCGGGCCGAAGCGCTTGAAAGCAGAGTTGGAAGCTGTCGCCGCTGGTGAGGTCGATATCGTGGTAGGCACTCAGCTGGTGGCCAAGGGTCACAACTTCCCAGGGCTAACGCTGGTGGGGGTTGTCGATGCTGATGTCGGTTTTGGCCAAGGCGATCCCCGCGCGGTGGAGCGAACCTTTCAACTGCTCACCCAGGTGACCGGCCGTGCTGGCCGCGCCGAAAAGCCTGGTATTGGTCTTATCCAAACCCACATGCCCGATCACCCTGTGCTCCAGGCATTGCTCGCCCACGACACTGAAGGCTTTTATGCCCTGGAAGAAGCCTCTCGGCAGCGCGCCCACCTACCGCCGTTCGTGCGCTTCGTGGCCGTGATTGTTTCAGGCACAGATGGAATCGCCGTCAAAACCCACGCCAACCATTTGAAAGCGATCGCAAGGCCACCCGATGGCATCGAAGTTCTCGGCCCGGTCGATGCCCCCCTTGCCATGTTGCGTGGACGCCATCGCCAACGCCTTTTGGTACGCGGGCCAAGAGGGCGCGAAACCCAAAGCTTCGTCAAAGCCTGGCTTGCCAAGGCAGACCGCACACGTGGCGACATGCGCATTGATGTGGACGTTGATCCACAGAGTTTTGTTTGACCGCCACGATGTGAACCAGCCTTGCCTAGAGCGCGTAGAGAATTTTGAGAACGCCCGCCCTTCCCCCCTTTTTTCCAAGCGTTTTTGTCTGGAGCCTCCCATGGGTCTCATCGTTGATGGCCTCAACATTTTTCTTGCCTTGGGCACCATAGCCTTTGGTCTTTTCGGTTGGTTGAAGCCAAACGACACGATGAACTATTTGGGGCTACAACCTGCTGATGGTTCAGGTCTTGGAAAGTCAGAGGTCCGCGCTGCCTCCGGCGCACTATGGGTGGCTGTTGGCCTGGGTGCCATTATTATCGGCACGCCGACGGCCTATGTGATGCTTGCTCTGGTCTATGTCGGCGCGGCCACAGGCCGTTTGACCGCTGTTACCATTGATGGCGCCAACAAAGGCAAGCCGGTCATTTTCTTTGCTGTTGAAGCCACATTTGCAGCCCTGTTGCTGATCATCAATCTGCCTAGCGTTCTCTAGCAGCCCTACAAACTGCTCTCCCACAAGCACAGCACATCGACCAAAGTGCGCATGACCCGCGACATGTTTGCCCTTTCGGCTTGGTTGCGTCCTAGGAAACCCTGTGTTAATTCCCACGCGCTTTCCGGGAAAAGCGCCTTGATCACAAAGGCCTGGGTACGGAAATTTTAAAGAATTTCAACATGTTACGTTGGGTCAATTTGGCCCGCCGCTAACCTCGTCACATCCGACTTATCAGCTGGGGCTCCATTGTCGTCATCATCCCTGACTTCCGGTGTTGCAGGACGTTACGCTGCAGCGCTGTTTGAGCTTGCCGATGGCGCCAAAGCCATCGACGCCGTCGAATCCGATTTGGAAGGCATCCAATCCCTTCTTGAAGAAAGCGCTGATCTGCGCCGTCTGGTCGAAAGTCCTGCCTTCACCAAAGAAGTGCAAGGCAAAGCGATGGCAGCGGTACTGGACAAAGCCGGCGTCAAAGATTTGACCGCACAATTTATTGGCGTCGTGGCGGACAATCGCCGTCTCTTCGCTCTGCCCGGCATGATTAAAGCCTACAAACAAATGGCGTCTGAAAACCGCGGCGAAATATCCGCTGAGGTAACATCGGCCATTGCGCTCACTGCGGCGCAGCGCAAGGAGCTTTCCGCATCCTTGAAAGAAAAATTGGGAAGCAAGGTCACGCTGAGCGAGACCGTTGATCCCTCCATCCTCGGCGGCCTTGTTGTGAAGGTTGGTTCGCGGATGATCGACACGTCCTTGAAGACGAAACTCAACCAATTGAAATACGCTATGAAAGAGGCTGGCTGATGGAACTTCGCGCCGCTGAAATATCTGCAATCCTGAAGGAGCAGATCGCAAGCTTTGGTAAAGAAGCTGAAGTGACAGAAGTCGGACAGGTTCTGTCCGTCGGTGATGGTATCGCCCGTGTCTACGGTCTTGATAAGGTTCAAGCCGGTGAAATGGTCGAATTCCCTGGCGGCATTCAGGGCATGGCCTTGAACCTGGAAAGCGACAATGTCGGCGTCGTGCTGTTCGGTGATGACCGTGGCATTAAAGAAGGCGACACCGTCAAGCGTACCGGTAACATTGTGGAAGTGCCGGTCGGCAAAGGTCTTCTCGGCCGCGTCGTTGACGGACTTGGCAACCCAATTGATGGCAAAGGCCCGATCGAAGGCGCTGAAATGCGCCAAGTCGATGTGAAAGCGCCTGGCATCATCCCGCGCAAGTCCGTGCATGAACCAATGTCCACTGGCCTGAAAGCCGTTGATGCGTTGATCCCGATTGGCCGTGGCCAGCGCGAGCTAATCATTGGTGACCGTCAGACCGGTAAAACCGCCATCATCCTCGACACATTCCTCAACCAAAAGCCGCTCAACGATGGCGACGATGAAAGCAAAAAGCTTTATTGCGTCTATGTCGCCGTCGGCCAGAAGCGCTCCACCGTTGCACAGCTGGTGAAGGTGCTCGAAGAGCGCGGCGCGATGGAATATTCCATCATCGTCGCAGCCACCGCGTCTGATCCGGCACCGATGCAGTTCATCGCACCGTTCGCCGGTTGCGCCATGGGCGAGTATTTCCGCGACAACGGCATGCACGCCGTGATCGCCTATGACGATCTGTCCAAACAGGCCGTCTCTTATCGTCAGATGTCCTTGCTTCTTCGTCGTCCACCAGGGCGTGAGGCGTTCCCGGGCGATGTGTTCTATCTTCACTCCCGCTTGCTCGAGCGCGCTGCGAAGATGAACGATGATTTTGGCTCAGGTTCGCTAACCGCGCTGCCTGTGATTGAAACGCAAGGCAACGACGTGTCGGCGTTTATTCCAACCAACGTGATTTCGATCACCGACGGTCAGATCTTCCTGGAAAGTGATCTCTTCTTCCAAGGCATCCGCCCAGCGGTGAACGTTGGTCTGTCGGTGTCACGTGTGGGTTCTGCTGCGCAGGTGAAAGCCATGAAGCAGGTTGCCGGTAAGATTAAGGGTGAGCTTGCCCAGTATCGTGAGATGGCGGCCTTTGCGCAGTTCGGCTCTGATCTTGATGCGACCACCCAGCAGCTGCTGGCACGTGGTGCGCGCCTGACCGAGCTGTTGAAGCAGCCACAGTTCTCGCCGCTCAAAACCGAAGAGCAGGTTGTTGTCATCTTCGCTGGTGTGAACGGCTACCTCGATAAGGTTGATGTGTCCCAGGTTGGTGACTTCGAACAGAAGTTCCTCGGCCTGATGCGTGACAAGCATGATGATGTGCTCACCACCATCCGCGATGAAGCCAAGGTGTCCGATGAGATCGATGCAAAACTGCGCTCGATCCTCGACGATTTCCTGAAGAACTTCGCTTGAAGCTGAAGACGCAAGTGGAGGCTTGAGGCCAAAATGCCATCGTTGAAGGACCTGCGCAATCGCATCTCGACTGTGACGGCGACGCGCAAGATCACTAAGGCCATGCAGATGGTTGCGGCGGCAAAGCTGCGTCGCGCCCAGATGGCCGCCGAAGCAGCTCGGCCCTATGCCGATAAGATGAGCGCCGTTCTGTCCAACCTCGCCGCTGGCCAAATGGCTGGCGGTGGTGAAGGCGCATCGCCGCTTATCGCTGGCACCGGCTCTGACCAGGTGCATCTGCTTGTGGTTGCTACCGCTGAGCGCGGTCTTTGCGGCGGTTTCAATTCATCCATCGTGCGCCTGGCGCGCAAGCAAGCGCGCGAGTTGATCCGAGACGGCAAAGAGGTCAAGCTCCTCACCGTTGGCAAAAAAGGCTATGATCAGCTCAAGCGCGATATGTCCTCGCGTATTGAGAGCACCATTGAGTTTCGCGGTGTGAAATCGGTTGGTTACGTCCAAGCCGAAGAAGTCTCTGCCAAAATCATGGAAATGTTCGAGGCTGGCGAGTTCGATGTTTGCACGCTTTACTATGCTGCCTTCAAATCGGTGATTTCGCAGGTGCCAACCGCGCATCAGCTGATCCCGGCCAAATTTGAAGTCTCTGAAGACCCTGTCTTCTACGAATACGAGCCGGACGAGAACGCCATTTTGGACGATCTCCTGCCGCGCAACCTAACCGTCCAAGTGTTCAAAGCGCTGCTTGAAAACGCAGCCTCCGAACAAGGCGCGCGCATGGCCGCCATGGACAACGCCACCCGCAACGCGGGTGATATGATTGATGCCCTGACGCTTTCCTACAACAGGCAGCGCCAGGCGCAGATTACCAAAGAACTGATCGAAATTATTTCAGGCGCTGAAGCGCTTTAGAACACTCAAGTGGAGCTTCTCATGGCAGATGCAACAGGGCGCGTATTTCAGGTGATCGGGGCCGTCGTTGACGTGCAGTTCGATGGCGAGCTGCCGCCAATCCTGAACGCGCTTGAAACCGACAACAACGGCAACCGCCTGGTTTTGGAAGTGGCGCAGCACCTTGGTGAAAACACCGTGCGCTGCATCGCCATGGACACCTCCGAGGGCTTGGTCCGCGGCCAACCGGTTGCTGATACCGGTTCGCCCATCATGATGCCTGTCGGTGCTGGCACCCTAGGCCGCATCATGAACGTCATCGGCGAGCCGATTGACGATGCTGGCCCGGTTACCCATGACGCCAAGCGCCCCATTCACGCGCCTGCGCCATCTTTTGCCGAACAGTCGACCGAAGCTGAAATTCTGGTCACCGGCATTAAGGTTGTGGACCTTTTGGCCCCTTACGCGCGTGGCGGTAAGATTGGCCTGTTCGGCGGTGCCGGCGTTGGTAAAACCGTTCTCATTCAGGAACTGATCAACAACGTTGCCAAGGCGCATGGTGGTTATTCGGTGTTTGCTGGCGTCGGTGAGCGTACCCGTGAAGGCAACGATCTTTACTGGGAGATGATCGAATCCGGCGTGAACAAAGAAGGCGGCGGCGAAGGTTCCAAAGCAGCCCTCGTGTTCGGCCAAATGAATGAGCCTCCCGGTGCGCGTGCCCGTGTGGCGCTGTCCGGTCTGACCATCGCTGAGCAGTTCCGTGATGAAGGCCAGGATGTGTTGTTCTTCGTGGACAATATTTTCCGCTTTACCCAGGCAGGTTCTGAGGTGTCGGCGCTTCTTGGCCGTATTCCATCAGCTGTGGGCTACCAGCCAACGCTGGCAACCGACATGGGCGCCCTGCAAGAGCGCATCACAACCACCACAAAGGGTTCGGTGACCTCGGTGCAGGCCATTTACGTGCCTGCCGATGACTTGACCGATCCGGCGCCAGCAACTTCGTTTGCTCACTTGGATGCAACGACGGTGCTGAACCGTGCGATCTCGGAAAAAGGCATCTACCCTGCTGTGGATCCGCTGGATTCCACCTCGCGCATGCTCGACCCGCAAATCATCGGTCAGGAGCACTATGATGTGGCCCGCGGCGTGCAGGAAATGCTGCAGCGCTACAAATCGCTCCAGGACATCATCGCCATTCTCGGCATGGATGAGCTTTCCGAAGAAGATAAATTGACTGTGGCACGCGCCCGCAAGATTGAGCGTTTCTTGTCGCAGCCCTTCTTCGTGGCCGAGGTCTTCACCGGCTCGCCAGGTTTGTTCGTTTCGCTGGAAGACACAATCCGCTCGTTTAAAGCGGTTGTCGATGGCGAATATGATCACCTGCCGGAAGCTGCGTTCTATATGGTAGGCACCATCGATGATGCCGTTGCCAAGGCGCAGGCACTGGCCGAAGCCGCCTAACTCTAAGGGTCCAACCTAATGGCAGACGCCTTTTCTTTTGAGCTGGTTTCACCGGAACGCCAGTTGGTCGCTGGGCAAGCCACGCAAGTGGTCGTGCCGGGCGCCGAGGGCCAGTTCACCGTGCTTGCCAATCACGCACCGTTTCTTTCCACGCTGAAACCTGGCGTGTTGGACGTGACGATGGCGGATGGCTCGACCGATCGCATCTTCGTGCGCGGCGGCTTTGCTGACGCTAACCCGGAAGGCCTGACCCTTCTGGCAGAAGAAGCGCAGCGCTTGGCGGACATGGACATGGCCTCATTGGATCAAGCGATTCAGGATGCCCGCGAAGATGCTGCCGATGCCAAGGACGATGCGTCCAAAACGGCTGCCGAAACGAAATTGGCACAGCTGGAAGAGGTCAAAGCCGTTCTCTAAGGGCAGGCGTTAGACCAATTGAACTCAAAAGCCCGGCCTGTTGGAAATCCCAACGGTCGGGCTTTTTGTTTTAAGTGATGCGCACGATGCAGCGAGATGGTCCGCCCGCTACAACTTTTCGTTTAGCATCCATAGACACCACACCTTAACCGATACTACGTACTATCCCGCGAACCCCATCCAAAGGTGCGCGCAATGTCCAAAAAAGGTGAAGGTCTCAACAGCATTCCAATCAGGTTCGCGCTGATGTCGGCGGTAACCGGTGGTCTTGCCGTTTTTGGCCTGCTCAGCGCGGTCGACATGCGCCCAAGTGGTGCAGCTTTCGCTGTGATGGCAGTGCTCGCAATTGTATTGCCAGCGTTTATCACCTTTGTTGCGGCCAAAATGCTGCGACGCCAGATCGAAGCCTTGAGGAGGAGCACCGAGGCCATCGCCAATGGTGATACGAACGCACCAGTAGACGTCACCTGCGCCTGCGAGGTTGGTGGGTTGGCCGACAGCTTTCGAAAAATGGTCGATCGCCTAAACGGCAACATTCTGCGCATGAATGTCTTGGCCTACACCGATGCTATCACAGGTCTGCCCAATCGAACGGTGATTTATCACCTGTTGGAGCGGATGACGGCGAAAGAAAACCCAACATCTGGCGCTATTCTCTTCGTGGACTTGGATGGCTTTAAGCGGATCAACGACCGCTTTGGTCACGAAGCAGGTGACGAGGTTCTGGCCGCTGCAAGTGGTCGCATCGCCAGCGCTTTGGGCCGCCAACCGGATGAGCTCTACCGCTGCACATCGTCACTGGGTGAACTGTGCGACATGCCTCCAGACGATATCGTTCTCGGTCGGGTCGGCGGCGATGAGTTCGTTGCCATTCTCCCAAAACCAGAAAGCAAGCAGGCGGTTGAGGCGCTTTGTCATGCCATCATCGACACCTTGTCCAAGCCGTTCTCGCTGGCCGACGCTGACGTCACAATCGGTGCAAGTATCGGCATTGCCTGGTGCCCAGAAGATGCACGATCCGCCGACGGATTGCTCAACATCGCTGACTTGGCCATGTATGAGGCCAAGAACAATGGTCGAAACTGTTTTGTCGCCACAACACCAGCCTTGCACGCAATCTGGTCAGAGCGCCGCGAAGTGGAAGCCGATCTACGAAGCGCGCTCGATGTTGGTGACATTCATCTTGTGTATCAGCCCCGTCTGGCAGCCGATGATCTCAGTTGTGTCGGCGTTGAGGGTCTCGCGCGTTGGAACCATCCAACCCGTGGACCGATCCCTCCTGACACGTTCATTCCAATAGCCGAGCAGTCCGGCCTCATACCACATTTGGGCGCTCGCATGTTTGAGGCGGCCGGCGAACAGGCAAGGCGCTGGCAGGACTGCGGTCTCAAAATTTGCACATCCGTCAACATCTCGCCCGCCGAATTTGCCGATTCAAAGCTGGTAGAACGCCTGGTCAACGTGACCACAACCAACCGTATCGATCCGATGATGATCGAACTGGAAATCACCGAATCCATGGCGATGTCTGATTTTGAAAGCACACAAGATCAGATGATGGCGCTGTGCGAGGCTGGGTTTCGCATCGCAATTGATGATTTCGGCACCGGTTATTCCAATCTATCGCAATTGGCGAGGCTACCGTTTACCTCGGTCAAGATCGACCGATCACTGATTCGTACCATCGGCAGCGATACCCGCGCGCAAAGCATCGTTCGCAGCGTAATAGGGATGGCGCAGACCCTTGGCCTAACATCTGTTGCCGAAGGCGTCGAAACGCAAGCTCAAATGACACTGCTGCGTGCTATGCGATGCGACGAAGTTCAGGGATTTCTGTTCAGTCGCCCCATAGAGGCCAGCGCGGTGGAAACCTTTGCCCTTCAAAAGCCAAACCTTTCATGGCGAGATACCGTGCAACCCACACGGGTCGCGAGCTAGCATGCTATTCGCCCCGACATTCTATATGCCTCATTAAAGCAGCTGCAGCGTAATCGCCGCCAAGGCAAAATACCGACTAACTTTGGAAATCGTCACCAACACCAGGAAGCTCCATAACGGCTCGCGCATCACGCCCGCAACAACCGTCAGTGGATCACCGATGATCGGCGTCCAGGCCAGCAGCAGCGACCACCGCCCCCAGCGATGATAAAAGGCTCGCGCCTTCGCCAACTGAGCCTCATTGGCTGGAAACCAGCGTCGACCTCGAAACGTCTGAAGGCCGATACCAAGATAATAATTGACCACCGAGCCGAGCACATTGCCGATGCTTGCGACAATCAGCATGCCAACAACCGAGTGCTCACCAGCCGTGAGAAAGCCGATCAACACGAGCTCAGATTGAGCAGGCAAGACGGTTGCAGCCAAGAAGGCCGAGGCAAACATCACGCCATAGGCGGCGCTATCGATCACAGAAGTGCCTGTTGAAAACCCGAAAGTTCACAGAAGCATTCTCAGCAGCGCCAATCAGAACTGGCCAAAGGTCTCAGGCATAAACGGCAAATCGGTGGCCCCTGGCCGAGCACCAGCGGATGTCAGCATGGCATGAATTTGCCCACGATGATGTGTCTGGTGATTGAAGAAATGCAGCACAAGCGTCTGCTTAGGTTTTGAAACGTCGCGCCCCAAGGCACCCGAGAACCAGGAGATTTCCCCCGCCATCCAATCTGGCGTAAGGGCGCGCGCCCAGGCGAGGATGCGTTTATCAAGCGCCGCGCGCTCTTCACAAAACTTATCCCAGTTGGTTATCAAATCGGTCGACTGCGGGATGCCACCTTTCGGCAAGGGCGAGCCTGTAAACCGGCTGAGCCAAGACATATCGCCCCAGAGCAAGTGCGAGAACGTTTTCTCGATACTACCGAAGAACGCACCACGCTTCTTCTGACGGTCCGAGGGGCCAAGCGTGCTGGCCGCAGCCACAAGGCTTTCGTTCTGCCAATGATTGTAGCGCGCCATCAAAATGGCATCGTCGACGCTAGGCATTACCGTTCCTTTTTCACTGAGATGGGCTTGAGCAATAACGACGTGCTACGACGCTTGGCAAGACGGCGGTATGCAGGAATGCATCTGTCGAAACGGCACGTCGCTGGAGCGATGGCAACCTCAGCAAAGCCAAGGGTCGAATGAAATTATAAATCACGCTTACGTAAACGTAAGTCAAACGCGACGAAAAACCCTGCCCAGTTTCGACCTTGGTCGGCTCGACCGACTCAGGGATCGGCGCTACAACCCAATCTGCACTTCGCAAGAATTGCCACGCCAAGCGCTGAGCCATCGGGGGCCAACAGCGCAGGGCTTCAATCAACAGGTCAAAGTCGACGCGCCATGGCAAACACTGACACGCGGGCCAATCGGCCACTTTCTCCACACCTGCAGGTCTACCGCCCGCTGTTCACGATGATGATGTCGATCATGCATCGCATCACTGGGACAGCGCTCTATGTAGGCACAATCCTCATGGTCTATTGGCTGCTGGCCGGCGCCACAGGCGCTGATAGCTACAACACAGCGATGGACTTCTTCGGCTCCATCTTCGGTCGCTTGATACTGTTCGGGTTCACCTGGGCCTTGCTTCACCACATGTTGGGAGGCATGCGCCATTTCATTTGGGACACCGGTCGCGGGCTTGATGAAGTGGGCCGCAACTGGCTGGCACGCGCCACGCTGGTGGGCTCTCTGTCCTTAACGTTGATCCTTTGGATCATCGGCTACGCCATACGCTAGGAGACAACCATGAGTGATATGCGCACACCGCTCTCCCGCGTTCGCGGCCTTGGATCTGCCAAGGAAGGCACTGATCATTTCTGGCGTCAGCGCGTCACAGCGCTCGCCAATGTGCCGCTGCTATTGTTTTTCGTCGTTATGGTCATCGGCCTACAGGATGCAAGCCATGCAAGCTTCGTGGCCACCATGGGCTCGCCGCTGGTGGCAATCATTATGCTGCTCGTTATCATTTCGGGCGCCATTCATATGCGCTTGGGTATGCAAGTCATCATTGAAGACTATGTGCATAACGAGTTGACCAAAATTCTGGCCCTTCTCGCCAACACCTTTTTCACCATTCTCATCGCGGCGGCATCCATCTACGCGATCTTGAAAATGAGCTTCGGAGGCTAACCGAGTATGGCATCTGCTGATTCTGCTCCCGCGACCAACGGGACCGCGTATCCCATCACCGATCATACCTACGACGTTGTTGTGGTCGGTGCAGGCGGCGCGGGCCTTCGCGCTGTCGTTGGCGCGGCCCAGGCGGGTTTGAAAGTCGCCTGCATTTCAAAAGTGTTTCCGACCCGCTCGCATACGGTTGCGGCGCAGGGTGGCATCTCTGCTTCACTGGGCAATATGGGCCAGGATGACTGGCGCTGGCACATGTATGACACCGTCAAGGGGTCCGATTGGCTGGGTGATCAGGATGCAATTGAGTATCTCTGCAAAAACGCGCCAGAAGCCGTTTATGAGCTGGAACATTGGGGCGTGCCGTTTTCGCGAACCGAAGAGGGCAAAATCTATCAACGCCCGTTCGGCGGCATGACCACCCAATATGGTGAGGGCCCTGCAGCCCAACGCACCTGTGCCGCCGCTGACCGCACAGGTCATGCGATCTTGCACACGCTTTATGGCCAAGCATTGCGCAACTCCTCTGAGTTTTTCATCGAATATTTCGCCATCGACCTCATCATGGACGAGGGCGCCTGCCGCGGCGTTGTCGCGATGAACCTGGAAGACGGCTCGATCCACCGTTTCCGCGCCCACAAAACCGTGCTCGCCACCGGCGGTTATGGCCGCGCCTACTTCTCAGCCACCTCAGCACATACCTGCACCGGTGACGGCAACGCGATGGTGCTGCGCGCTGGCCTGCCTTTGCAGGACATGGAGTTCGTGCAGTTCCACCCCACTGGAATCTATGGCGCGGGTTGCCTGATTACCGAGGGGGCCCGCGGCGAAGGTGGCTATTTGGTCAACTCCGAAGGCGAGCGCTTCATGGAGCGCTACGCTCCCTCGGCCAAAGACCTTGCCTCGCGCGATGTCGTCTCTCGCTCCATGACCATGGAAATCCGCGAGGGACGCGGTGTCGGCAAGAACGGCGATCATATCTTCCTGCATCTTGATCACCTCGACCCGGAGATTCTGCACGAACGCCTGCCAGGGATTTCTGAATCCGCGCGCATCTTTGCAGGTGTCGATGTGACCAAAGAACCGATCCCGGTTCTACCGACCGTCCACTATAATATGGGCGGCATTCCCACCAATTATCACGGCGAAGTGCTGACCAAAGTCGGCGGCGATGCCGATACGGTGGTGCCTGGCCTGATGGCCATCGGCGAGGCGGCGTGCGTTTCGGTGCACGGTGCCAACCGTTTGGGCTCCAACTCGCTGATCGATCTGGTGGTGTTTGGCCGCGCGGCCGGTGCCCGCTGCGCCGAGCAGCTTTCCGGCGGTGAAAAGCATCCCGAACTGCCTGCCGACAGCGCTGATCTTTCGCTCTCTCGCCTGGACGCAGCACGCTACGCCAATGGCTCGCGGTCCACGGCCGATCTGCGGCTCGAAATGCAGCGCGTGATGCAGAACAACTGCGCAGTGTTCCGCACCGGAGACGTGCTGGATGAAGGCGTTAAACTGATCAACGCCACCTGGGCCGCCTCGGACGATATCAAAACCACGGATCGTTCGCTGATCTGGAACACCGATCTCATCGAGACCTTGGAATATGAGAACCTCATCTCCCAGGCCGTGGTGACGGTGGAATCAGCGGCCAACCGCAAAGAGAGCCGTGGCGCCCACGCCCGCGAGGATTTCTCCGAGCGGGATGACAAGGACTGGATGAAGCACACGCTGGCGTTTGTCGACGTGGACGAGAAGACGGTGAAACTGGATGACCGTCCGGTGCACACCTACACCATGTCCAACGACATTGCTTATATCGAGCCGAAAGCACGGGTGTACTGATCGATGGTTCTGCACTGCGACGCATTCGCCCACCCAAGCGTGCCCGCCGCCGCGCAGCGCATTGGCTGAACGGTGGATGGCGATGATCTGCCAGCATCGGTGCACGTTCTGCTCTGGCTCACGCGCAACACGCCTTTGGGGCGCGGCACGGCCAAGCGATGGATGTATGCCATGATAGCGCGCGCGCACCCGGGCCCTATTGCCGCACAGTTTCATGGTGCGCCGATGGTGTTCCATCATCATGACAATGTGGTGGAACGCAAAGCGCTGATGCAGCCCGCAGTGGTAGACCGGCAAGAAATAGCTTTTCTTCAAACCGCGATGAAAGAGGCAGGAAGTGTCTTTGTGGACATCGGCGCCAATGCCGGCCTTTACTCCGTTGCCATCGCGCAAGCCGCAGGCACGGGGTCGCGGTTGGTGACCTTTGAACCTAACCCCGTCATGGGAGAGCGGCTAGCGGCCAACCTTGCGCTCAATGCGCGGGTTCAAAACGGCGACATTCAAGTGCAGCAAATGGCCTGCGCTATAGGTGATGAAGAAACCACTCTGCCTTTACGCATTGCTGGTGGTGATCACGGCGCTGGGTCTCTCGTTGAAAACCAGAGCGATGCCGTGGCCTTCACGGTTCCGGTCAGGCCACTGCTCGATGTTTTGCGAGAACTGAGCATCACCAAAATCACCGCGCTGAAGATTGATGTTGAAGGCTTTGAGGACGCGGCCCTCGGCCCATTTTTCGATTCTGCACCTACAGACCTGCTGCCCGGCACCGTGCTTATTGAGCACATAGCACAGGACCGCTGGACCCGCCCAATCATCAAAGACCTGCTGGCGCTTGGATACAGTCGTACGCTGACAACACGTAACAACACCGGTCTGTTACGCAGCCACCCACCCACACGGCATCACTGAAGACAAGTCGAGAACGGACACATCATGGTTCAACTGACGCTTCCAAAAAACTCGCAAATGAGCGAGGGCAAAACCTGGCCGAAGCCTGAGGGCGCTAGCAATGTGCGCGCCTTCCGCATCTATCGCTGGAGCCCGGACGATGACGCCAACCCGACCATCGACACCTATTATGTCAACATGGACGATTGCGGGCCGATGGTGCTGGACGCGCTTATCTGGATCAAAAACAATGTCGATCCCACGCTGACCTTCCGCCGCTCCTGCCGCGAGGGGATTTGCGGGTCGTGCGCGATGAACATCGATGGCACCAACACCCTGGCGTGCACAAAAGGCATGGACGAGGTGCGCGCGGGCGCGGTGAAGATTTACCCGCTGCCGCACATGCAGGTAATCAAGGATCTGGTGCCGGATCTGTCGAATTTTTATGCCCAGCATGCGAGCATCGAGCCATGGCTGCAAACGGCAACGCCGCAGCCCCAGGGCGAGTGGAAGCAGAGCCATGATGATCGCGCCAAACTGGATGGGCTTTACGAGTGCATTCTCTGCGCCTGCTGCTCAACCTCCTGCCCCAGCTACTGGTGGAACGGCGACCGCTATCTCGGCCCAGCGGTTCTTCTCCAGGCCTATCGCTGGCTGATTGACAGCCGCGATGAGGAAACCGGCAAGCGGCTGGATAATTTGGAAGACCCGTTCCGGCTCTATCGCTGCCACACGATCATGAACTGCGCCCAGGCCTGCCCCAAAGGGTTGAACCCTGCACTTGCCATTGCTGAGATCAAAAAGATGATGGTGGAGAGAAGGGTCTAGGCGGTTGGGCCAACGGCCCAGTGCAAAGAAAGATGCGCCAAGCCCCGGACATCGCGCGAGCGCGTGATCAGGGGCCTAGAGCCGAATGATCATCGAGGCCCCGGATATGCAAAGCATTCCGGGGCTTTGTGTTTTCGAGACCGTCATGGCCGGACTTGATCCGGCCATCCAGCAAGAAAATCCACCTCGATTTCCGTCATCATATTTGAGAGTTGGGACCGTCCTAACTCAGGTTGTTAGCCTCGCGGATCATCTTGACCAACTCGGTTATCCTTTCGCGTAAATCAAGAAGCGAAAGGTCGGCAGCGTCTTCACACAATAGATTTGCCAGCCCGACCTTATCAGCTCCAGCATAAGAAATCTGGACGCCTTTTTTTTCGGGGTCCTCGCGCAAAAAATGAAAGGAGTTATCATATCGGCCTGTGGAGCCAGCGCCTTTATAAATTTTCGGGTGAATTATCTTCAAAGCCGCCTGCACCGCATTGCCGTCGATGTAGTTTTCGACTTCTCGCCCTGCGGTCACCCAAGCGACACCGGGTCCTTCTGACATTTCCCTCTTCAACCGTTGAGCATGAGGCTTCAGTTTCTCGCGGCTCTTACTTCTGTCACTGTCGATCACAATGGCCATATGTCGGTTCAAGTCGCGCAACTTAATAAAGTCGTTCAACGCTTCATCAGACGCGGTGAGATGGCGGATGAGCGCGCCTCCATAAAACATTATTGTGTAGTGAGTCCCTTCAAGGAGACGAGCATCGACAGCTTCTATCCAGTGTTTCAGATATATACGATCAGAAGGTCCCTCGACCCATATCACTGCGTTTGACTGTAAAATGTCTGACGCCTGGCACCCAAGATCGTCGAGAATGCTCCGCTGGTCATTTTTGGTCAAAACTGAATTCACGTACGTCTGGGAACCATCGTTGTGAACATGGAATATTGAAGCATCGACCGTATCAATGAACGCTGACGAATGGGTGGCAATAAAGTACTGACTTTCGGTGTTTTCAGCCAGATAACTGATGAGCTTCCTCTGAAGAAGCGGATGAAGATGGATCTCCGGCTCCTCAATACACATGATGTTTTCATCATGGATCGTGCAAAATGCTGCGATCAGTATGACCTCATGTATGCCGGTACCCAGGGCTGACAAGGGAAGTACTTTATTGTCCATGTGGACCAGCAAGTGCTCTCGGTCGCTTGGAACCTCGAGTTTTGCTTCTGATTTTCCGGTGATCTCACGCAAGAAAGCATTAATCCGTTCAAATCGATCACGATCTGATTGCTTATCGTAGGATGGGTTCTGGAGACTTGCGAGATGATCAATAAGTCCACGACCGCTTAGGTCGTCGAATGATTCGCCTTTTTCGCCTAGCTGTCGTTTAGCGGGGATGAGATGTACTGGTGGAATATTGGGACGAGCGTTTTTCGGCAACTCCTCAAGGGTCTGCGGTATCCATTGCTGTGTCGCCCCCCCACCTGTTCTGTTAGTAAGGCTACGCCAAACCAAGTTCCAGTCATCCGTCCAGTTTTCTGCATCTTTGACATTCGGCTGGGGGAAAATGGAAACCGAGGTTCCCTCATGCTTGTTTGTCCAGAACAATCCTGAAACAGCCGCGTTGTCTAAGATATCATCCACGGCCAATTTCAGCCGTGGTATGAAATTAGACTGTATATGGTTATGTTTTCGCTCGAATTCGATCACAGAATTCCGGACGGATTCAGGTAAGACACCAACCGCGATAACGAATTTCCCTGTTTCGCGGCCTCGATAAGTTTCGACCGCGTCGAGTTGCTTAGATGGTTCGCGGTTCAGCTCAGTAGCTAGTCGATCATTTAACAAATTTAGAACAATTGACTTGCCGTTATTGTTGGCACCAATAAAAAAATTTACTTTGGAAAAGGGGCCGATGAACTGCGTTTCGGGGCCTATCCCACGATAGAAGCGAGCAGCAACGCCATCTAAAAAAACTGACATGAAAATTTTTCTTTTTTGATCTGTGAGTATTCATGAATACTAAAAATGCTTCGTCCTGCTCAGCAGGATTCACTATCTACTTCATGTCCATTGTAGAAGCAGATCAATTTTGGGGGCCTATATACGTGTGTGACCCATATAGGTGATTGCAAGAGATTCTGATACGCTTTCGCGAAACGGTCGCAGGGGTCGGTGATGGCATCAGTCCAAGAAATGAAAGACGAACTGCAATCGTTGATTGACCGCGCGGAGGGTTCTGATGCCATCATGCTTTCAGGCCAACTTGGGCGTCTAGATTTTGTATCCGCTGTGCTGGCTGCACTTGCCATTATTTTAGTCTTTGGCGGTATCTTCGGGTTTCTAGAAGTTCGATATCGCGCCAAAAAAGTAGCAGAAGAAACAGCGCGCAATGAGTGCCGAGAGATTGCCAAGCAGCTACTCAAATCCCACATTAATGATGAGCTGCCAGACGAAGTTCGCAAATTGGTAGAAGCCATTGACAGTGAAGTCAGGAAGGGAGGGGACTATGGTGAACAAGATACAAATTGAGTCCAATCTTGATCTGATTATGGACTTTGCAGACAACATTCCGGTTGACGTGATCGCTGCTGCAGAAGCGGCAGGCGTGCGTGTTTCATTGGGTGATTTGCCTGATGGGGTGTCAGGGAAAATACAACGGGATGGTGCGGGCCGCTATTTCATTGTCGCCAATAAGAATGAGCCGCCAGTCCGACAGCGTTTCACCATTGCGCACGAGCTTGGACATTTCATTTATCACAAGTCGCTTATCGGTGATGGTGTGTCGGACACGCCCGCCTACCGCGCGCCCGATCAAACTGTTTATGATCAAACGCCACTTGAGCCCCATCATGAAAAGCAGGCAAATGCGTTTGCAGCCAACCTGCTAATGCCCCGTGATGCAATCCGACGATATCAAGAGGGCAATCCTGATCGTGGGGTTGCAGATATGGCGAGAGCGTTCAACGTGTCAGAAGACGCTATGCGCATCCGCATAGGTATGCCAACTAGGCGGCAAGAGATGGCAGAGCGCTACCCTGACCTATGATGACGGCAGCATTCGTTGTTCTACCGCGTCAATGGCCAACTGTGCCACAGATGGCGGCAGGTCGCCTCTCTTGACCTTCCCGTCCAAATACTTGGCGAACCTGCCGTCTTCTATGTACGTGTCCTGCAACCACTGCCGATAGTCGCCTAGGGCAGACAGAGGGTAGCACCATGCCTCTTGTGGGTTCGATTGGGCCTGCGGGTGCGACTCAGGATATCGGTGCGGGTACTTCATGCGCGCACCATGCCTTGCAGCAATGTTGTTTTCGTCCCAGAAGCGACTCCAGTGCTGCCCAATTGAGATATCAACGACCGTCTTTTCTCCGATATCCGCCCCCGCTTGGATCATTTCGTAGATAATTGTATGAGCCTCATTGAATACAGAGAAAAAGCCTTTGGGGGCTGACTGGTGATTGAGTTCGATCCGCTCGTGCCACTTAGCGAAGCGATCTGCATATTGCCCTGTCGGATCGTAGCCAAGCTGGCTGTAAATCAGTTCGCGGAGCTTGGACCCGGCCAAGAGGCGGAAGTTATCACGTGCCTGCTCTTGCACGTTCGTTCCAGCGTCAAATGCGTAGTACTCCAGAACCGCAAGGCACACTTCGGATGGGTAGCAATAGTGTACAACGCCCTTGTGCATGATCTCGATGTGCGCCTTGTGCGCGACGTACCCTGCCTTCTCCAAAACGGACTTGATTGAAGCTATTCGAGGTTTAGGCGGGTCTTCGTTCCACTGCGAACTGATGGTGCCGATATGTGCGTTCTGCACGCCGCAAAGGACAGCTAGGCCGCGTTGGTTGAGATAAGGGGTCCCGTCTCCCAAGACGCCCATCCCGATGCCCCCAACGTCCCTCTCCATCTCAATTCCAAGATCAAGCTCACCTTGGGGGGTGATTTCCTTTGACCCCCTTGTCGGGGCTAACGCTCTGATATTATTGGCGTCTGGGGTGATTTCCTTCGGGTCTGTTTTTGCAAAGCGCTGTAGCGCTTCGTCAAAGTCCATGTCTAGCCCGAAAGGTCCCTCGCGTTTTCGATCTGTCATGCAATCAGTTCCTTGTATCGGAGACGGCCTTCTACGTTAGACAGCAACACATTAAGGCGCTCACCCTCATCCATGTCGCGCCGATTGTATCGCCACGTCATTTCAGCAAGATAGCGCTTGAGGTGCTTGTCTGAAATCCAGTGGTGAATGCCATAGATTTGCCGCTTGATCAGCGACCATGCACCCTCAATCCCGTTGGTGTGGTAGTAGTTGCCAGTGTGCGCATACTGGCCAGCCGAGTGATTGACCGTCTTGTGCCAGTAGTCCGCAACAAGGCCCCTGTAGCCTGCATATTCGTCCGTGATCACCGTCGCGCCGGGTTGCACAGTTTCATAGACATGGCCTTTAACGTCACGCAGGCTTTCAATGTGCTCGGCGCGAAACTCGCCATCGCGCTTGAGTGCGCCCCATACAACCGCCTTGCCGACCGGGCCGCGCCCTGAGCGCTGTTTCTTGTTCGCGTGTTTGTTTTTTTCCTTGCCGCCCACAAACGTCTCATCGACCTCAACCGTACCATCGAGAGGCGCGTTGAATGATTTGGTGCGGACCGCGTGACGAAGACGGTGCAGCATAAACCAAGCGGTCTTTTGAGTGACCTTGATGTCTCGCGCGAGCGTTGTACTGGCCACACCCTTCTTGTGTGAGGTGATCAGCCAGACAGCCATAAACCACTTGCGGAGCGGTATCTTGCTGTCTTCAAAGATGGTGCCAACCTTGATTGAGAACCGCTTACGGCAATCGCCGCACTTGTGGTTCTTGCCGTCCTTGAAGTGATTGACACGGGTCGAGCCACAATGCGGGCAATACGCGTTTTCGTCGCTTGCGCCCCAGCGGATAGCGCGGAGATGGTCAATCGCGGACTGTTCATCCGGGAAGGCTTCCATCATGTCAAAGAGACTATTGAATTGCGCAGTCATGTCATCGGCTCCATTCGATGACTACATCTTAGGTGTTTACGTGACCCAAGTCAATGGGTCACACACGTATATAGGCCCCCAATTTTGGATTGGATCCTCGGGTCAAGCCCGAGGATGACGCCTAGAGGTGATGCAGGTTGTAGAATCAAACGGGCAAAGCACGTTGCCCACCTTATATCCACTCATCTCCACCGTCATCCTCGCCCTTATGGCGGTGATCCATTCCGACGAGCTTTCCGCCACCGCAATGAAAGCCGATAAGCCTCAGGCATAGGTCCCGGCTCGCACGCGTGGCGTGACGGCCGGGATGACGGTTAGCAGCGTGGATAGTCGCTCGCCCTCTTGCTCGGCGCTTTAGGTTCAAACGCCGCTGCGATTTTCGGTTTTCGTTCCGCTATCTGCTCGCAGCTAGCCGAAAACCCCGCCTACTGATCAATCAAACCGGCAGCGTAAGCGATGGCCCGCTGATAGTTGCCGCTGTCGTTCCACGCCGACAAAACACGGAAATTGGCCGACCCTTCAGCGAAAGAGCCGCCAGCCTGCCAACCATTGCTGCGCAGCATGTTCGCTGCGGTTGCCAGGGCATCAGCCGAATTGTTGGGGTCAGCGCGGCCATCGCCACTGCCGTCCACAGCAAAGCGAACCCAGTTGCCGGCCAAAAACTGCATGTGCCCCAGTTCACCCGAGGGACCACCGCGGCTGTTGCCGGAAATGAGCCCCTGATCGACAAGTTGCAGGGCGGCGATCGCATCATCTTCAAAACGCGGATGGCGACGGCAATAGGACGCCAACGTTACAGCGCCGGACACGATGGGCGTGTCGCCGGTATAGCCGCCCCAATTGGTCTCATAGCCCCAAATCGCGACTAGAATTGACCCCGGCACGCCGTAACGCTGTTCAATGGCCTGGAAAAATCCGGCGCTCTGCTGCAGCTTTTGTTGGGCGCCAGAAACAAAGGAACTGACGCTGGAAAACCGGCTGGTCAAAAACTGTTCAGGACTGCGGTGGCGCGTACCGGATTGAGAGGCTGGGTTTGATTCAAACCGCCAAGTGATGCCTGATAGCCGCGCCTGCTGTAATGCCTGCAAACCGTTCTGCCCGACGCCGAACGAGGCAGCCTGTTGCGCCAGCTGCTGTTTATAGGCCTCAAACTGCCCTTGATTGGTAATGCAAGAGGCAGCCATGGCTGATGTCGCGAGGAATGCTGGCGTGGCAAGTAACGCCCCAACAATGCAGGCAACGCGATGCAGGGTGATCCGTTTTGGTGTCATTTTAGTCTCCATCAATCCGGATGATCCATGATCAAACCGACACCTACCTGTACCGCATCTGCATACATTCATCGATACCATAATTCGGCTTCTCCCGGCCAAGGCCAGACGCGTTAATACCGATGAGCCTTGAGGATGAACCCCGGCCTAAGCGCGCAGCACAGCCACTAGGGTGAGGCATGATAAGTCACCAAGATAACAGCGCTCAGCCACCCAAGAATCAAACCAGCTTGTTGTCGATAAAGCAGTAGCGCCAACGCTCGCCCATCTCATAGGATGTGATAATGGGGTGGTCATCGGATTCCGCGTGGGCACGGGCATGGCGGTGGGGGCTATCGTCGCAGCAGCCAACTCTGCCGCAGGTCATGCACATGCGCAGGTGCACCCAGGTGCCACCGATCTCCTGGCATGCTTGGCAAACCGCGCCCTGTTTAGCCTCGTCACTGGGCAAATCGAGTTTTATCTGGTCGCGATGGTTGCAGCGCATGGGCAAGCTCCTTGTCATACCACTCTATCGGCCAAGCGGGCCGTGTCCACTCATTGGTGTGCACTAGCTAGGGTGCGCCTAACGCCATTTTCCTTGCTCTGGGCCTATGGCCCAACTGCGCCCCTTCTGCTTTGTGCTTGCAGCCCATCCGCGCCCAAACCTAACCTGAATCTCACCTCACGTGACGCCAACCTCTGCCACAATTGGTCTCTAGCCATCTTCGCCGGGGCGCAAGCACGCCAGATAAGACGTGCGAACGATTAGGCGACATTTTCCATGACAACCACTTTCGTTGATGCCTCGGGGCGTTTTATGCGCTCGCCGGGCTTCAAGTTTTTCACTCTCGGCCTGCTCTGCCTGCTTCTGCTCATACCAGCCTCGCTGATCTGGCTTTTGGTCTCCGAGCGCGAGGACCGCGCCCGCGATGTGGCCCGCGAGATTGCCCAGACCTGGGGCGGGTCGCAGCGACTGATTGGCCCGTTTATCACCGTGCCCTACGAGGTGGACGAGACCCGCATCGTCGATGATGAGGAAACCATCACAACCGTGAAGCGCGAGGCGGTTTTTCTGCCCGACGACCTCACCATCACCGCCGAGGCGACCACGGAAGTGCGCTCACGCGGCATTTTCGATGTCACCGTCTATGGCTCCGACATCACGTTTGAGGGTAATTTCGCTGAACCTGCTGGCAGCGCTGTTGCGCCCGCTGATGCAAGGTTTCGCTGGGCCGAAGCCCGGCTGTCGCTGGGCATTTCCTCCGTGCGCGCCATCCGCAACGCAGTTACTTTGCAGATGGACGGCGAAACCCGAGCCTTCGAGCCAAGCCTTGGGCTGTCTGGCACCGTGCGCGACGAAACCAATTTTTCACCAGCGCGCGATCCAGGCGGAAACCTAAGCGGCATTCACGTACCGAACCTCTTTCTGGTGAACCCGCGCAGCTTTGCTTTCCGAATTGATTTGGCGCTCAACGGGTCTGATTCACTCTTCATCGCCCCAGCGGCACGTGACACCACCGCCTCCATCGTTAGCAACTGGCCGCATCCATCCTTCACCGGCGCGGCGCTACCAGAGGCTAGCACCATTAATCCCGAGGTTGGGTTTTCCGCCCAATGGCAAGTGCCGCATTTGGCCCGCGCCGTGCCGCTCGCCTTTACACTGGGCAGCAACAACTATCTCAATCAACTTAACCAGGACGCATTCGGTGTACGCTTCTTCCAGCCGGTGGACTATTATGCGCTTGTCGACAGAGCGCTGAAATACGCGATCCTGTTCATCGGCGTTGTGTTCCTATCCGTCTTTGTGATTGAGGTGCGCACCGCCAAGCGCGTGCACGTTGTGCAATATGTTTTCGTCGGTCTGGCGCTGGTGTTGTTTTACATTCTGCTGCTTTCGCTTGCAGAACATCTGGGCTTCCTCATCGCCTATTTGCTTGCAGGCACTGCGACGGCAGCGCTCATCGGCACCTACTGCGCCCGCTCACTGGACAGTGCCAAGTATGGCGGTTTGGTCGCCGCGCTTATCGCCGGTGTCTTCGGCGTCCTCTACCTTTTCCTGCGGCTGGAAGACTATGCCTTGCTGGCCGGCTCAATCTTCGCCTTTGGCGTTCTTGCCGTGACCATGTTTACAACCCAACGCATCGATTGGTCTGGTCGCAGCCAGCAGAAGAACGTGCCACCAACACTTCCCGACGGCTCGGCCTGACGAGCCACTAACGCAGCCGTGATCAAACGCGATTGGCACGGCGGGCGCTTAAGGACCATATAGCGATCACCAAACTTATCTTGGAGACCAATAATGGCCCTTCTCTCCCGCCGCACCACCCTTGGCCTGTCACTGGCGGCGCTCGCCGGGTTAGCTGTTGCTTCCACCGCCAACGGCCAATCGACCACCAGTGACGCAGCCAGCACCACCGTCGGTGAAACGCAAACGGCGATCTTCGCCGGTGGATGCTTTTGGTGCGTGGAAAAAGACTTCGACCATGTGGAAGGCGTGCTGGAAACAACATCGGGCTATATTGGCGGTCGCTTGCCAAACCCAACCTATCAAACCCATGTCGGGTCCGGTGATCGCGAAGCGGTGGAAATCATTTTTGATCCAACGGTCGTGACTTACGAAGAGCTTGCCCACAGCTTCTTCCGCACCGTCGATCCGCTGGATGATCGCGGCCAGTTCTGCGACCGCGGCCACTCCTACACCACTGCCATTTATGTGCTGGACGAGGATCAACGCGCCATTGCTGAAGTTGCAGCCGCTAACGCCTCCCAAGCGCTGGGTGAAACCGTGGTCACCGAAATTCTCGATGCGCCCCGCTTCTGGCCAGCTGAGGACTATCACCAGAATTATTACCTGGAGAACCCGCTTCGCTATCAGTTCTACCGTGCGTCCTGCCGCCGCGACAGCACTGTGGAGCGTCGCTGGGGCGAGGATGCCTATGCAGGGGTGAACCACTAGCTGGCCTGGCCTTGGCGTTAGGCATGCTTTGGGCTGTTGCTTGCACGCTTAGGCGACCCGTGAGACGGTAAAACCATGGCAAATGAGACACCCAAAACCGACAAGCCCATTCGGCTGATCACCGCAACGAGCGCCGACGGCACACATGTGCCAGCGGACCAAGTATGTGTGAGCGTCAGTGCCGATGGTGTGGTGTCGATTGCGATTCCAGACGGGGACATACCGCTTCACTCTCGCGCCGTAGCTTTGGTTGCAGCTGCCATGCAACTGGAAGATGATGCAACTGTGGCTTCCCTTGTCGGCACCTTGCAGGACTAAACAGAAACCGGTATCGGTCGTGTCATACTTTTGTTGAGATTGGGACCTACGTCCCGCTCATCAAAGGCGTCTGGAGCGGTAAATTCAGGCATTCGATTCGGTGGGCATGATGTCCCGATCGAATGCGCCAATCTCGACGGAATAACGATATCACAAGGGCGAACGATGTTTGATCGCAGTGTTTTGTTTGTCGGCGCAGAAGGCGTTGGATTGGGTATGTTGGCAGAAGCATTGGCGCTGGATTGCGCACGCAACGCTGCTGGACCCATGCCCCTGCGCGTTTACTCCGCAACCACCAGCAATGCTGCCCAATCTGACCCTGTGATGCTGCGCGCCATGCAACGCCTGAAGCTCGACACCAATGGCCTGTCGCTGAAACCACTGGCGCTTTACGCTTTTGCTGGAGCACCGCGAATCGATCACGTGATAATGCTTGGCGCAAAGCTTCCCGCTGCCACCAAGCTCGCCTTGGGCGATACTATTGACGTGCGCAACTGGGAAATCACGCCCCCAAGTATCAGCGACACAAACGATGCACCAGGCACCCGCTATGTGGGCTACTTGCGACTTGCCGATGAACTTCGCAAATCTATCAAAGCCCTTGTGGAAGAGCTGACCGCTATGGATGCCGCGGCTGACAATCCTTTGGCCAATTCCGCCTAGCGCAGATCAATCGGCATACATCACACTTTGACGTGACCGCTGCTTTTCGCTGATTGCCCAATTTGGGTATTCCCGAAAGCCTTGGTCACATGGTGTGTTGTGCACACCTTATCCCCTTGGCTATAGAACGCAGGATGGGTCAAGTCGGACCTCGTTAACTGCATACAATGGCACAGGAAAAGCATCCATGGGTTTCGACACGCGCGCAATCGTTTCAAAAAGCGCTTCATATGGCCGAGCCAAGACACTCTTAGGGCCACTAGCTGTCACCTGCGCATCTGCCCTTTTTCTGGCCGGATGCATGAGTGGCGGAAACCAATTACGCCCGCTGCCACCTGTGCCCACCACCACGGTCACTGCCAACAGCCTCCCCCAGCCGATCACCTTTGGCCAAGAACCGGTTATCGAAAGCCAAAGCTTGGACGATGTCGCCGGCGCAACGCCCGACTCGCGCGTCGACGGCGCGTTCGACACCGCCTCGCTTGAACCCGCGCCCCTACCACAACCGCCCGGTGGCGCTACGGATGTCACCGAAGATGATCTGATTGGCGCATGGTCAGCTGCAACGCCGGTCGCCACATGTTCCATCAATCTGTCGCTGACCACCTGGCAAGGCGGCTACCGTGCATCCACGCGCAACTGCGCCGATGTACAAATGGCTGGTTTGACCGCGTGGTCGATAGAGGGCCAGCAAGTCCTCTTACGAGACACTGAGGGCGCTCCTATCGGTCGATTGTATCGTACCGGTCCAACCCGCTATGCTGGTCAAATGGATTCCGGCGATGCGATAACCCTCTTCCGTTAGGTACCTACCCTTTGGCTTCGTCTCGTCTCTCCGAACCCAAGCCAGCCGCCCCACTTCTTCCTGCGCATCTGCGGGTTGAAGAGCGGTACAATGCGCTGATCCTTACCAAAGAACTCGATGAGGATCGGGTCCAGCGCAAAGCAGCCAAGACGCTCGATCAGCTGAACGCTGAACTTGCCGAGCTTCGCCTTGCCCGCAAATCAAGCGCATTGGGCTGGCTCTTCGCCAAACGCAAAGCCGCGGCTCCACCAATCAAAGGGCTTTATCTTTGGGGCGGAGTTGGTCGCGGCAAGACGATGTTGATGGATTTGTTCTTCGATGTGGCCGCGATCAAGCGCAAGCGCCGCGCCCACTTCCACACTTTCATGGCTGACGTGCACGAGCGCATCCACGCCCACCGGCAGGCATTGAAAGCAGGCACCACCAAACAAGACGATCCCATTCCACCGGTCGCACAGGCCATAGCAAATGAATCGATGCTTATCTGCTTCGATGAGTTTCATGTGGTCGATATTGCAGATGCAATGATCCTGGGGCGGCTTTTCACCCAGCTCTTCGAGCGCGGCGTGGTGCTTGTGGCAACATCGAACGTCATTCCCTCTGAACTTTATAAGGATGGCCTCAACCGCGCCCTGTTCATGCCGTTCGTTGACATGCTGCACCGCCATGTCGACATCTTTGAGTTGGACGCCGACAAGGATTATCGCATCGACAAGCTGGGGGCCGCACCCACGTGGCACAATCCGCTCGGCCCAGTTTCAGACCATGCTATGGACGAGGCATGGGGTCGCTTGACCAACCATCACGATGGTGAGGCCTATTCGGTTCGAGTCAAGGGCCGCGATATAGACGTGCGCCACCAGGCCCATGGCGTGGCCCGCTTCACTTTTGATGAGCTGTGCGCACAACCTCTCGGCGCGGAGGATTATTTGGCGCTGTGCAACCATTTCCACACGCTGATGATCGACGGCATTCCACGCATGGGCGCTGAGAAACGCAATGAGGCCAAGCGTTTCATCACACTGATTGATGCCATGTATGACACGCGCACCAAACTGATCGCGTCCGCCGATGCCCAAGCGCATGAACTTTACACCGCCAAAAGCGGCAACGAGGCATTTGCCTTTGATCGCACCGCCTCACGCCTCATCGACATGCGGTCAGAGGACTATTTGCGCGCACCACGCCGCGCGATGGCGGCTTAATGCCGGTCAAACAGACCAGATAAGCTTACGTATACGTAAGGCTATGAAAAGAAACCGCCCTTATGCGTTTGCCCAACTTGCTTTGACGATATCTTGAGTATACCACCCAAAAGACGGCAAACAGGCGCATTACCTTAACGTCACCTATGAAGCAGTGGCGCGTAACCAGCGCCAGACGCTGGCTTTCTCAAGTGATTGAAAGCACCGGCGTCCTAACGGGGCAAGCGTCCCAGGGGGAATGAATGGCTCGCAAGAAACTTGCATTGATCGGATCTGGTCAAATTGGCGGAACGCTGGCCCATTTGGCGGGCCTGAAGGAACTTGGCGACATCGTGATGTTCGACATCGCCGATGGCATCCCCCAAGGCAAAGCGCTGGACATTGCTGAAAGCTCACCTGTCGATGGGTTCGACGCCAAGCTTTCCGGCACAACTGGCTATGAAGCCATCGAAGGCGCCGACGTTTGCATCGTCACCGCAGGCGTACCACGCAAACCTGGCATGAGCCGCGATGATCTGCTCGGCATCAATTTGAAGGTCATGCAGCAGGTCGGCGCTGGTATTGCGAAATATGCGCCCAACGCTTTCGTCATCTGCATCACCAACCCGCTGGACGCGATGGTGTGGGCATTGCAGAAATTCTCTGGCCTACCTCGCAATAAGGTTTGCGGTATGGCAGGCGTTCTGGATTCCGCGCGTTTCCGCTACTTCATCGCTGAGGAGCTGAATGTGTCGGTCGAAGACGTCAACGCCTTCGTGCTTGGCGGCCACGGCGACACCATGGTGCCACTCACACGCTACTCCTCTGTTGGCGGAATCAGCCTGGACGACGTCGTCTCTATGGGCTGGATGAGCCAAGACAAGCTTGACCAGATCGTACAACGCACACGTGACGGTGGCGCAGAGATCGTTGGCCTGTTGAAAACCGGCTCTGCTTTCTACGCTCCGGCAGCCTCGGCGATCATGATGGCCGAGAGCTTTCTGAAAGACAAAAAACGCGTCCTGCCTTGCGCTGCTGCGCTGAAAGGCGAGTACGGACTGGACGATATGTATGTCGGTGTGCCCACCATCATCGGCGAGAACGGTGTAGAGAAGGTCATCGAAATCGATCTCGATATTGCCGAGCGTGAAGAGTTCGACAAGTCGGTAAATTCGGTCAAAGGCCTGATGGACGCGTGTAGGTCTATCGATGCTTCGCTGGCTTAAGCTATAAGGCACCAAGCCCCGAAGGGACGGCGCACATGCCATCACCCACATCCGCACAATGCACGGCACCGGCGCCAGGGGTAATAGACCTCGCGCTGAGCGCCGCGTTATTGGCAGGCGGTTTGCTGGGGATCGGCACCAGTCAGGCTCTGGCCCAAAAAGGCCCAAACTCACCAACGCAGGCGCCCGCGGAAACGCTTGCGCTAGTGGACGCAAACGCCACCTCTTTTGCCGAAGGCCTTCAGCCGCTGATTGATCGGCTCAGCACAGAAAATGAACTAAGCGACGCTGATAGGTTCACATTGGCTGGCGCGCAGTTTCTGCGCGGCATCGAACTGGCACTGCAAACACGCTATCGCTTCGGCGCAACAGAAGAGATCGAGTTTCTGCCGATTTTGCGCTTGAGCTTGCCCAGCAATCCAAGTCCAGAACCTTTTTCTGGCGGGGTTATCGAAACGATCTTTGCCGATCTGCAAACCCAGATGGATGCAACCCGCGAAACACTTGCGGCACTCGACGATGCCCAGGAGTTCACCGCAACCATTGATCTTTCAAGCGTTTGGATGGATGCCAACAACGACGGCGAGCGCCAAAACGAAGAGCAGGTGCTCACCCTCGGCGCGGTGGCGATTGGCGGTCGCCGCGCGCAGGCCGCGCTCGATGATTTGCCTGGCCCACTGGTGATTGATTTTGATCTGGCAGATGCGGCCTGGCTGACCGCCTACACACATCTGCTTTCTGGCACCAGCGACATGGTGCTCGCCCTTGCGCCAGGCGATGTAATCGATGAGGCACTGGGAAGCGGCGCAGAACTTGATGCCTTGCGGGCCAGTCCGAGACCTGGCTTTACCGGCCAAGACACACGCTGGGCTGATCTTATCGCAGCGCTGATCTGGGTGCTGGAACAGCCGCCAGATGCAGACCACACCCAAAGCGCCCGCATGCATTTGCTTAATATGGTGGCGCAAAATCGCACATTTTGGCAGCGCGTTGGCGACGAGAGCGACACAAGCCGCGAATGGATCCCCAGCGACACCCAAGCGTCCGGACTTGGTATCGACTTTCCCGCTGGAACAGGTCCGGCTTGGCTCGCGATTCTTGATGATCTTGAAGCTATGCTCGAAGGCGAGCTTCTTGCCCCGCACTGGCGTCTCGGCGCCATGAACAGCTCTCATGGCATCAATATCCGCACCATGCTGGATGATCCGCGATCCTATGATCTGCTTGGCATCATCCAAGGTGCCGGCATTCTTTACGCTGTTGAAGAAGGTGCCGTTATCAGCGACGCCAACTGGCAACGCTTCCAAACCCTTGTCGGCCGTCAGGCTGGCTTTTTCCCATTTCTTTTGAACTGAACCAACTGGCACTCGTCCAACCTAGGATATGACATGAACATCCATGAATATCAGGCCAAGGCCCTCCTGAAGAATTTTGGCGCTCCCGTCGCCAATGGCGTCCCGCTGCTTGATGCCTCCGACGCTCCCGCCGCTGCCGACAAACTTGGTGGCCCGGTCTGGGTGGTAAAAAGCCAGATCCACGCTGGCGGCCGCGGCAAAGGTAAATTCAAAGAGTTGGGGCCCGATGCCAAGGGCGGCGTGCGCTTAGCCTTTTCCAAAGAAGAAGCCCTTGCCCATGTTGACGAGATGCTCGGCAACACGCTGGTCACCAAGCAGACCGGCCCGGCTGGCAAGCAGGTGAACCGCCTCTATCTGGAAGATGGCGCCGACATTGAAAGCGAGCTCTATTGCTCCATCCTGGTCAACCGCGAAACAGGCAAGGTCTCCTTTGTTGCCTCGACCGAAGGTGGCATGGACATTGAAGCTGTCGCCGAAGAAACGCCTGACAAAATCCACACCATCGATGTGGATGTGGACGCCGGTGTGGACGACGCGACGGTGGCCAAGCTGAACGCCGCCTTTGAGCTTTCAGGCGCCGCCGCTGAGGACGGCAAGTCGCTGTTCCCGATCCTCTACAAAGCCTTCACCGAGAAGGATATGAGCCTTCTGGAAATCAACCCGCTGATCGTCATGAAAGACGGTCATTTGCGGGTGCTCGATGCCAAAGTCTCCTTTGATGGCAACGCGCTTTTTCGTCATCCCGACATCATGGAACTGCGCGATGAGACCGAGGAAGATGAGAAGGAAATCGAAGCGTCGAAATACGACCTCGCTTATGTCGCGCTCGATGGCGACATTGGCTGCATGGTCAATGGCGCAGGCCTTGCCATGGCGACGATGGACATCATCAAGCTGTATGGCAAGGAGCCTGCCAACTTCCTCGATGTTGGCGGCGGTGCGACCACCGAGAAGGTGACAGCCGCCTTCAAGATCATTACCGCCGATCCCAATGTGAAGGGCATTTTGGTCAATATTTTCGGCGGCATCATGCGCTGCGATGTGATCGCCGAAGGCGTGGTGCAGGCGGTCAAAGATGTCGGCCTGCAAGTGCCGCTCGTTGTGCGCCTGGAAGGCACGAAAGTTGAAGAAGGCAAGGCCATCATCAACTCCTCCGGCCTGAACGTCATCGCCGCAAATGATCTCGACGACGCCGCCCAGAAAATCGTGAAGGCTGTCGGCTAAACCGTCGCTGAAGAGCAAAACACCGTGCTGCAGAACCTTCTCCCTTTTGTACCCTACCCCTTCGTTGGAAGCGATGAAGCTTGCAACCTATGTGGCAGTGGGCAGAAAGTTCTGATTTGCTCCACGGACAGGCGACTGAAGCCGTTAAAAACGGTTGCTTGCACAGACTGTGGCCTGATGCGTACAGACCCGATGCCAACCGAAGACGAGCTGAATGCCTACTACTCATCAGGTTATCGCAAGGACTATCAGTTCGCCGGATCCAAACCACCCAGGGCACACATTGCCAACTCCATGCGGATCGCAAAATCTCGCATGGCCGAACTAGAACAATGGATGAAGCCAGACAAAAAGGTTCTCGATATCGGGTGTGGAAGCGGAGAGTTTGCTTATCTTGCCCAGGAATCTGGATGCATAGTCACGGCCTTCGACCCGGGCAGCGACTATCTGGACTTTGCCAAGAAAGAATATGGCGTGGATGCGTTTTCCTCGCGTTGGGAAGATGCTGATCTTGAAGCTGGATCATTTGATATCATCACCTGCTTTCACGTTGTCGAACATCTTCGCAAGCCAGTCGAAGCAATTGCCAAAATGGCTGAATGGCTAAACGATGAAGGGGTTGTGCATATTGCTGTTCCCGACATGCGTCCAAACCACAAGCCGTCTTTCGACCGCTTCCATTTCGCCCATGTGCACGGCTTTTTGAGCGAAACACTTGAGGCCGCAGCCCTTAAAGCTGGACTTGCGCCCATTCAGTCGCATTTGACTACAACAAGCGGTCTTTTTGCCAAACCTGGGAGCAGCCACACGACACTTACCGACTTTCCATCCGTGACCCAAAGCGAGCGGGATATCTGGTCGATAGTTATCCTGATGATTCCCTCTCGGCGTTTGTTTTCAGCGGCAAATGGGCCGTTCAAGCAAGCCATCGCTTTGCAAGATGGCGACGCGATTTTCTGACGCCGACGAAGCATTAGACCCGACACAACCACTCCCAACCCTCGGAGCGTTTCTTTTCATGTCCATCATTGTCGACAAGAACACCAAGATCATCGTGCAGGGCCTAACCGGCAAAACTGGCACGTTCCACACCGAACAGGCACTGGCCTATCACGGCACGCAAATGGTCGCCGGCATCCACCCGAAAAAGGGTGGCACCAACTGGACCGCTGGCGAAGGCGCTGGCCCGGCATCAGGCAAAGAATTACCGATCTACGCCACGGTCGCCGAGGCCAAGGAAGCCACAGGCGCCAACGCCTCGGTTGTCTATGTGCCGCCGGCAGGCGCTGCTGCTGCCATCACCGAAGCGATTGACGCAGACATCCCGTTCATCACCTGCATCACCGAGGGCATCCCGGTGAACGACATGGTGGGTGTCAAAGCCCGTCTGGCCCGCTCCAACTCGCGCCTGCTTGGCCCCAACTGCCCAGGCATCATGACGCCGGACGAGTGCAAGATCGGCATCATGCCGGGCTCCATCTTCAAAAAAGGCAATGTCGGCATCGTCTCGCGGTCCGGCACACTGACCTATGAAGCGGTGTTCCAAACCACCAATGAGGGTCTTGGCCAGTCGACGGCTGTCGGCATTGGCGGTGATCCGGTGAAGGGCACCGAGTTTATCGACGTGCTGGAAATGTTCCTCGCCGACGATGAAACCACCTCCATCATCATGATCGGTGAGATCGGCGGTTCGGCAGAAGAAGATGCCGCGCAGTTCCTCGCCGATGAGAAGAAAAAAGGTCGCTGGAAACCAACCGTCGGCTTCATCGCCGGACGCACAGCGCCTCCAGGGCGCACGATGGGCCACGCCGGTGCTGTGATTTCTGGTGGCAAAGGCGGCGCAGACGACAAAATTGCGGCGATGGAAGAAGTTGGCATTGCCGTTTCTCCCTCACCAGCCCAACTTGGCAAGACTTTGGTGAAGATTCTGAATGGATAGTGAAATCGGTTGAGACAATCCCCATTTGGGCAGAGATCAATCGAAAACCAGGCCGCGTGACAGGCATGCGGCCGACATAGGGAGCACGGGGACACCCCCCGGGGAAAACGCCGATGGCACGGCAGGATGCGAATGCGGCTTTCGCCGCCACGTCATTCCTTTATGGCGGCAATGCCGCCTATCTGGATCAGCTTTACGCCGACTACCAGAAAGACCCCTCCAAATTTGGCGCTGAATGGGCCGCTTTCTTCGCTGAATTGGGCGATGATGCAGCCGATGTCAGCGACAATGCGCGCGGCGCATCTTGGAAACGCTCCGACTGGCCGATTGCCGGCAATGGCGAACTGGTCTCAGCACTCGACAGCCATTGGGGTGTCGATGAAAAAGCCGCGGCCAAAGCGGTTGGCAACAAGCTGAAAGCCAACGCCCAAGTCGCTGGCGTAGAGGTTTCCGACGAGCAGGTGCAGCAGGCAACGCGCGACTCGGTGCGCGCGATCATGATGATCCGCGCCTATCGCATGCGTGGTCACCTGGCCGCTGATCTTGATCCTTTGGAGCTCACCGAACCGGAAGATCACCCTGAGCTTGATCCGCGCAGCTACGGCTGGACGGAAGAGGATTTCAGCCGCAAGATTTTCCTCGACAAAGTGCTGGGCCTTGAGTTTGCGACCATCCCGGAGATGCTTGATATCCTCAAGCGTACCTACTGCTCCACGCTGGGCGTTGAGTTCATGCACATCTCCGATGGCGAAGAGAAAAGCTGGATTCAGCAGCGCATTGAGGGGCCGGACAAAGGCATTGCCTTCACCGACAACGGCAAGAAAGCGATCCTCAACAAGCTGATCGAAGCTGAGGGCTTTGAGAAGTTTTTGGACGTCAAATACACCGGCACCAAGCGTTTTGGCCTGGATGGCGGTGAATCCCTGGTGCCTGCACTGGAGCAGATCATCAAGCGTGGCGGCCAGCTGGGCGTCAAAGACATTGTGCTCGGCATGGCCCACCGCGGTCGCTTGAATGTTCTGTCACAGGTCATGGAAAAGCCGCACCGCGCGATTTTCCATGAATTCAAAGGCGGCTCTTATGCGCCCGACGATGTGGAAGGCTCCGGTGATGTGAAGTATCACCTCGGCGCGTCGTCAGACCGTGAGTTCGATGGCAACACGGTGCACCTGTCGCTGACAGCCAACCCCTCTCACCTTGAGATCGTCAACCCTGTTGTGCTCGGTAAAGTGCGCGCCAAGCAGGATCAAATCGGCACCTTCGATGAAGAAACTGAAGTTGTGCCACTCGAAGAACGCGCCAAGGTTCTGCCGCTGCTCCTGCACGGTGATGCAGCCTTCGCCGGACAAGGCGTCGTGGCCGAGTGCTTTGGGTTGTCGGGTCTGCGCGGTCATCGGACTTCCGGCTCCATTCATTTCATCATCAACAACCAAATCGGCTTCACGACCAACCCGCGTTTCTCGCGGTCCTCGCCCTATCCATCAGATGTCGCGAAGATGGTCGAAGCACCAGTGTTCCACTGCAATGGCGATGATCCTGAATCGGTCGTTTATGCCGCCAAAATTGCCATTGAGTTCCGTCAAAAATTCCACAAACCGGTGGTGATCGACATGATCTGCTACCGCCGGTTTGGTCATAATGAAGGTGATGAGCCAGCGTTCACGCAGCCGATCATGTACAAAAAGATCCGCTCGCACCCCACCACTTTGACGCTCTACAGCGAGAAGCTGATCAAAGATGGTGTCATCACGACTGACGACATGGATGCCATGCGCGCGGCCTACCGCGCTGAACTCGATAAGGAGTTTGAGATCGGCCAGGCCTACAAACCCAACAAGGCCGATTGGCTGGATGGAAAATGGGCTGGGCTTTCGCAGGCCAAGGTTGATGATGATCCGCGCAAGGGCAAAACTGGCGTGGATATGGACGTGCTGAAGGATATCGGCGCCAAACTCACAACGGCGCCTGAGGGCTTTGAAGCACACCGCACGATCAAACGCTTTTTGGCCAACCGCAAAGCGATGATAGACTCTGGTGAAGGCATCGATTGGGCAACCGGCGAAGCGTTGGCCTTTGGCACATTGGCAGTCGAGGGCCACCCGATCCGCCTATCTGGCCAGGACTGCGAGCGCGGAACGTTCTCTCAGCGTCACTCAGTGTTGTACGATCAACGCGATGAAAAACGCTTTATTCCGCTCAACAATTTGAGTGCGGGGCAGGCACGCTATGAGGTCATCAACTCGATGCTCTCAGAAGAGGCCGTGCTTGGTTTTGAGTACGGCTACTCAATGGCTGAACCCAATGCGTTGACGTTGTGGGAAGCCCAGTTTGGTGATTTTGCCAACGGTGCGCAGGTGCTGTTCGATCAATTCATTTCCTCTGGTGAACGCAAATGGCTGCGCATGTCGGGTCTCGTCTGCCTTCTGCCACATGGCTATGAGGGTCAGGGACCGGAGCACTCCTCAGCGCGCCTTGAACGTTTTTTGCAGATGTGTGCTGAAGACAACATGCAGATCGCCAACTGCACGACGCCCGCAAACTATTATCACGTGCTGCGCCGCCAGCTGAAACGCGACTTCCGCAAGCCGTTGATCTTGATGACGCCCAAAAGCCTGCTGCGCAACAAACGCGCAACATCGCGTTTGCACGAGTTCGGCCCGGACAGCACCTTTCACCGTGTCCTTTGGGACGATGCCGAAGTGTTCAAGGATGAGCCCATTCAGTTGGTGAAAGACGACAAAATCCGGCGCGTCGTGCTCTGCTCCGGCAAGGTCTATTACGACCTCTATGAGGAGCGCGAGAAGCGCGGCGTCAACGATGTGCAGCTTTTGCGCGTCGAGCAGCTCTATCCGTTCCCTGCCCGCGCGCTGATCACTGAGCTTTCCCGCTTCAAACAGGCAGAGATCGTTTGGTGCCAGGAAGAGCCAAAAAACATGGGCTCCTGGACGTTCATCGAACCGAACATCGAGTGGGTGCTCAACAAGATCGACGCCAAGTACAAACGGCCTCGCTATGCCGGGCGCTCGGCAGCAGCGGCAACGGCGACCGGCTTGATGTCGAAACATCTGGCACAGCTTAACGCATTCCTTGAAGAGGCGCTGGGCGAGTAGCCAGGCACCAGAACGAAAGACTTTCTTCCGGCTTGAGGCCGGGCAATCGCGCCGAGATAACCCGGCTGCATGGAGACTAAAAATGGCCAGTGAAATCCGCGTTCCCACCCTTGGTGAGTCCGTCACCGAAGCGACCGTTGCCAGCTGGTACAAGAAGACCGGCGATGCGGTGAACGCCGATGAACCCTTGGTTGAACTGGAAACCGACAAGGTGACCGTTGAAGTGCCTGCACCTTCCTCCGGCTCTTTGGGCGAAATCCTGGTCAAGGAAGGTGAAACGGTGGAGGTCGGCACCTTGCTTGGCATGTTGGAAGCTGGTGATGGCGCCGCTACCGCACCTTCAAAAGGCAAGAGCTCCGACAGCAAGGCCGACAAGGATGCGGTCGAAGGCGACACCAAAAAAGGTGGAACCCTGGTTGATGTCATCACGCCAAGCGCTGGCGAGTCGGTGACAGAAGCCGACGTTGGCGAACTCTCAGTGAAGGTTGGCGACAGCGTCAAAGCCGACGACATTCTTCTTGAGCTAGAAACCGACAAAGCCGCCCAGGAAATTCCGGCACCGGTCTCGGGTGTGATCGCTGAAATCGCCGTCAAAACCGGCGATACGGTCCAGCCGGGAGATCTGCTTCTTAAGATCGAGGAAGGTGGCGCGGTCGCCGTTGATCGCTCGGCAGATGCCAAGACATCTCCGGCCAAAACCAATGAAGCGCGTCAGCCCGATACAGCGCCACCATTGGAAGCAACCGAGATGTCACCGGCGCCGTCGGCAAGCCGTATGATGGCAGAGACCGGCGTCACCGTAGCAGCAGGCACAGGCAAGCGCGGTCAGGTCCTCAAAGGTGATGTGATCAACGCCATCAAATCCGGTCAGATGGCTCCAGCGGCGTCCGCCCCAGCATCCGCTCGAGCGCCATCCAATGGCGATGATGAGCCACGCGAAGATCGCGTGCGCATGACGCGCCTGCGTCAGACCATCGCGCGCCGCTTGAAAGATGCACAGAACTCCGCCGCCATGCTCACCACCTACAATGAGGTGGACATGGGTCCAGTCATGGACATCCGCAAACAGTACAAAGAACTGTTTGAGAAAAAGCACGGCGTGAAACTCGGCTTTATGGGCTTCTTCACCAAAGCGGTCACCCATGCGCTCAAAGAAATCCCGGCTGTAAACGCTGAGATCGATGGAACAGACATCATCTACAAAAACTTCGCGCACATTGGTGTCGCAGTGGGCACCGACAAGGGCCTTGTGGTGCCTGTTGTTCGCGATGCCGACCAGATGTCGATTGCGGAGATAGAAAAAGAAATCTCTCGTCTTGGCCTGGCCGCACGCGATGGCAAACTTGGCATGGATGACATGCAAGGCGGCAGCTTCACCATCTCCAATGGCGGTGTCTACGGCTCGCTGATGTCATCACCCATTCTCAACGCGCCACAGTCGGGTATCTTGGGCATGCACAAAATCCAGGAACGCCCGATGGCAGTGAACGGAGAAGTCGTCATCCGGCCGATGATGTATCTGGCGCTTTCCTATGACCACCGCATCGTTGACGGAAAAGAAGCTGTCACTTTCCTGGTGCGCGTGAAGGAAAGCTTGGAAGACGTTCAGCGCTTAGTGCTGGATCTGTAGGAGAGCAGCCATGCGCCTGTTGCACATTCTATTTGTTGGACTGGCGCTCGGCGTGGCACCGACCGCGCCCGCATTGGCGCAAAAGGGTGGAGAGGCCACCTCAGAAGTACGCGGGGATCTGGTAGAGGCGTTTCTCAACACCCTACCAGCCACCTTCCAAGTCGATGGCCTCAACGCTGATGGAACGGCCTACTCGGGCACCGCCCAGATGAGTTTCAACTGGAACTCAATGACTGCCACGATTGTATGGCAAGTCGGCGCGGACACCTACCAAGGTCAAGGTCCACTCGACAATGGACGCCTCGTCATCGATTGGGGCGACACATCGCCAGTAATTTACACGGTCACGCCCGACCTCTCCCTGTCGGGCAGCTGGGCCAATGGCACAGCAAGTGAAACCCTCACGCCTATTCCATAAGGACCATCAAGTTCATGGCTGACGCTTACGACCTCATTGTTATCGGAACCGGCCCTGGCGGCTATGTCTGCGCCATCCGCGCAGCGCAGCTCGGTATGAAAGTGGCCGTGGTGGAAAAGCGCCCTGCCCATGGCGGCACCTGCCTCAACATTGGCTGCATTCCATCCAAGGCGCTGCTGCACGCCTCAGAAGTTTTCGAGGAAGCCGGTCATACGTTCGAGACGCTCGGCATCAAAGTCAACAAGCCCAAGCTTGAGCTCGCCAATATGATGGGCTTCAAGGATGACGTCGTCAAAGATAACGTGACCGGCGTCGCGTACCTGTTCAAGAAGAACAAGATCACCGACTACATTGGCACCGGTGCGATCACAGCGCCCGGCAAAGTGACGGTGATGGCCGAGGACGGCAAAACAATCGATCTGGAAGCCAAGCACATTGTGATCGCCACTGGCTCGGACTCGGCCAGCATTCCAGGCATTGCCATTGATATTGACGAAAAAACAGTCGTCAGTTCCACCGGCGCTCTGGAACTGGACAAAGTGCCAGGACACATGGTGGTCGTTGGCGGCGGCGTGATCGGGCTTGAGCTAGGCTCGGTCTGGCGCCGACTCGGTGCAAAAGTCACCGTGGTCGAGTTCCTCGATCATATTCTCGGTGCCATGGACCTCGACACCTCCAAACAGTTCCTGCGCATCCTCAAAAAACAGGGCATGGAATTCATGCTCTCCTCCAAGGTCACCGCCGTGGAGAAGAAAGGCCGCAAGCACCTTGTCACAGTGGAACATGCCGGCGGCGAGGCCGATGCCGAAACCCTGGAAGCCGATGTTGTGCTCGTCTCCACAGGTCGCGTGCCCTACACCAAGGGCCTTGGCTTGGAAGAGGTTGGTGTGGCGCTGGATGATCGCGGTCGCGTGGTCACCGATGGTCATTTTAAAACCAATGTGGACGGTATTTACGCCATCGGTGATGTGATCGACGGACCAATGCTGGCCCATAAAGCTGAAGATGAAGGCGTCGCCCTGGCGGAACTGATCGCAGGCAAAGCGGGCCATGTGAACTATGATGTTATCCCATCGGTCGTTTACACCGAGCCGGAAGTCGCCTCCGTGGGTAAAACCGAAGAAGAGCTGAAAGCCGCAGGTATCGACTACAAGTCCGGCAAGTTCCCGTTCTCGGCCAATGGTCGCGCGCGGGCGATGAACGCCACTGATGGTTTCGCCAAAGTGCTTGCTGACGCCAAGTCAGATAAAGTTCTGGGCGTCCATATTGTTGGCAAAGGCGCCGGTGACCTGATCCATGAAGCTGCTGTGCTGATGGAATTCGGAGGGTCATCAGAAGACATGGCCCGCACCTGCCATGCGCACCCAACCATGTCGGAAGCCGTCAAAGAGGCGGCCATGGCCGTGGAAAAACGGCAAATTCACATGTAGTTGAAACTACATTCCGGCCGCCGCCGGGCCAACGGCAACAATCGGTTCAAAGCCACCAAAAATCATACGTTTGCCATCAAGTGGCAGAGCGGAAAACTGCTGTTCCATGCGCGGATCTTCAAAGACTTTCGCGTTGCCCACGTCGCGGGTGGCTTTGTCTGGCCAAACGATCCACGAAAAGACCACGGTCTCATCATCGGCCTTCTTCACCGCCATGGGAAAGCTGGTAATCTCACCATCAGGCACATCCACGCCCCAGCACTCGCATACCGACAGCGCTCCGTACTGACAAAAAATGGCGGCCATATCTTGAGCTTGCTTGTGGAAATCTTCCTTGCGGGCGGTTGGAACGGTGAAAACGAACCCATCGACATACGACATGATGACCATCCTTTCAGAGGCCATCCTACCACAACAGCGGCGCTATCGCTTGCGCAGCCGCTCGATCTCGTCAATCGGGTCAAACATCACTTTCACCCGGTCGGTAAGCGCATCGAGTGATTTAAGGTGCCGATCAAGGTCGGAAAGGCGTTTGCGGGCATAAAGCGCATCGCTTTCAACCTTGGTAAGCTGCTGCTCCGCGCCATCGTCGCGCTCGCCTTCATAACCAGTATCCACCAAATGCGCGGCCTGACCAACAAAATCAGCATACCGTCGTTCTAACCCGCGGCGTTCCTTCATCATGCCGGAACGAACCTCTTGGATTTGCCGCACAAGCGCTGCAACCCGCGCATCATCGCTGGTTTTGTCGCGTGCCGAACTTCGCGCTTTGAAGAACACCATAGGCGCAGTCATGCCACGCAATGCGCGATTCGGGCAATCGTCAAACCGGCACTACGCCACCCTGCGCACAGGCAAGGCTTAGGTTTTCATATTGGCACCACATTTGCCTGCCAGCGCATAGCTATCGGTTTTGATAATTGTGCTTTACCCGCACACACTTGGCACGATACACCGCTTTTATGGCACCACTTCGGCGTACACTCAAACGGATCAAGGTTGGCAACGACCCTGCGCTCAATCTTGAGCCGCAAAAGCCATCTGCTGTTGAGCATCGCGGCGTGAGCCTGAAATGGCTGTTAAGCACGGTTGTCACAGGCTTGGCGTCGACCGGTCTGATGATCGGTGCACTCTATGCCGCTGTCGATGGTCGCCAGCAGATTGCCGTGCCGCCAAACGTGGCCCAGACAGACTTGTTGGCCAGCCTAATTGATGAAGATGGCCGCATCGGCAAAGGCGATCGCCTTACCCGCATTGCCGAACCAATCGCAAACCGGCAACTGATTGATGTGTCCACCATCCACCGCGAAGGCGACATGGATGTTGTGCGGCTTCAGCCCTTCGTTCGCGTGATTGCATCACTGGCTCTTGAATCGACAGAAATCAGCGAGGGGCGACCGCCTTTCAATCCGCTCAACCTTTTCGCTGGCAATGATGAAATCATCAGCGCCGATGCGGCATCACTGATTTATGATGCTGAAGTGGAAGGTGAGATCGCCGTGCGGGAAACGCCGTTCCCGTTCGGCCAAGTTGAACTTGACCAAAACGCGGTGCCTGCGCCGGAGCAGGTGGCTTTTGAAGTGGCAGACATTGCCCGCTTCACTGTTGGAGACAGCTCAGCTCCGGCAGTCGCTGCAAGTTTCGCCCCCTCGCTTGACCTGAGCAGAGGTGGCGCGCTGGCTTTCGCCGACCCCACCCGAGCGTCCACCGCTTTTGCCTCCCTCAACGCCGCCGAAGCGGATGCCCAGTCGGCGTTGAACGCGCTGGAAAGCTTCGATGCTGTTCGCGTCGTGCCGGAAAACTTCTCGATCATCGGCAAGGTTGAAGACGAACAACTCGCCCCATCTGACGGCTTGGACGAAGTGATTGTTGCCCTGCGCGATGGTGACACCCTTGGTTCGGTGCTTATCAATAATGGCGCGCGCGAGGGGTCTGTAACGCCGGTTGAATCGGCCTTTGAAACCTTCCTCAACACCACGCAAATGCGCGAGGGCCACCGGTTACGCATCGCGATGGCACCAGCTGATGAGAGCGGTGAAACGTTCGATCCCATCCGTGTCAGCCTTTACGACCAGCGCTCGCACCTGCTGACAATCGCTCTGACCGAAGACGGCCGCTATCAAGTGGATGAAGAGCCACGCATCGTCGATCTCAATGCCTTTGCTGCCGTTGAGCAGGAAGCCCAAGGCTCAGCACGCACCTATTCGTCGATCTATGAGACAGCGCTGGCCAATGACATGTCGATGGACATTGCCAATGAGCTCATCAAGATATTTGCCTATGATCTGGACTACCAGCGCGTCGTGCAACCCGGTGACACATTGGAAGTGCTGCATGAGCTTGATGGCGATGGCGACGCATCGGGCGATGTCGTTTTTGCTTCTATTACCACCGGTTCAACAACCCACAAATTCTACCGCTTCACCGCCGAAGATGGTTCGTTGCTCTACTTTGACGAAGATGGCGTGTCAGCCAACAAATTCTTGATCCGAAACCCCGTGCCCAATGGACGCTTCCGTTCTGCCTTTGGCATGCGCCGCCACCCGATCTTGGGCTACAATCGCATGCACAATGGCGTTGACTGGTCTGCCCCGCGCGGCACGCCGATCATCGCAGCGGGCAATGGTACAGTGACCGACGCACGTTGGAATTCCGGCTTCGGTCGGTGGATACGCATCGAGCACGCCAATGGTTATGTCTCCACCTATGCCCACCAATCACGGTTTGCCGACGGCATCGCGCCGGGCGTTGAAGTAAGACAAGGTCAGGTGATTGGCTATGTCGGTTCCACCGGCCTCTCCACCGGCCCGCACTTGCACTATGAGGTGCTGGTGAACGGTCGCAATGTGGACCCAATGGGTATCCGTGTGGCTCGCGAAGAAACATTGGCCGGACAGCGCTTGATCGATTTTGAGCGCGAACGTGACCGGATTGATCAGTTGATGGAGCGGGATCGCGGCGCAACGATCCGCGTGGCCTCGTCAGCCAACTAAGCGCCCCTAAAAAGCTAGCGCGGAATGTACCAATCGCGACGGTGATTGAAGGCAATCAACCCGTTGAGCATTACCGCGCCAAGAAGCGAGTACATCACCACCGACAGCGGGAACAAGAACGCGGCCACCGCAAACAGCACGGCGTCAAAGCCAAGCTGAATATACCCCGCGCGAACACCCAAATTGTCCTGTATCCAGAGCGCCACAACGCCAAGACCGCCAAGCGATGCCTTGTGCCGGAAGATCGCGAGCAGGCCAATGCCGGTCACCACACCGAACATGATCGTGCCAAGCACTGGGTCCAGCCGTTCAATGGCAAAGCCAAGCGGCACCAACTCTGTCCCCAGAGATAGTGCCGCGACACAGGCCATGCTTTTCAGCGTAAACTCCCAACCCATTGCTTTGATGGCAAACAGGTAAAACGGGATGTTAATGAGAAAGAAAATAAGTCCAAACGATATGCCGGTGAGGTAGGACACCACGACCGCAAGGCCCGCCGTCTGTCCGGTGATCAGCCCCAGATGGGTCAATATCACAAGACCCATCGTGCACATAACGACGCCGGTCGCCAGCCCTTGCACATCCTCCAACGGTGTATGTTTGACGGTGGACTGCGCGACAGGGACAGGGCTTGGCATGAAGCGCTATCCGCCGAACTTTTTGGTACGGGCAGCCAGTGTGCGCAGCCTCAACGCGTTTAGCTTGATGAAGCCTTGGGCATCGGTCTGATCATAAGCGCCCTGGTCATCTTCAAACGTCACGAGCGCTTCGGAGTAAAGCGACTTTTCAGATGCGCGACCTGTAACAATCACATTGCCCTTATACAGCGTCAGGCTCACTTCGCCTTCCACATGGGCCTGGCTGTGATCGATGGCGGCTTGCAACATTTCGCGCTCCGGTGCGAACCAGAAACCGTAATAGATCAGCTCGGCGTAACGTGGCATCAGCTCATCTTTCAGATGCGCCGCGCCACGATCCAGGGTGATCGATTCCATCGCCCGATGCGCAGCAAGTAAGATCGTCCCGCCAGGGGTTTCATAAACACCGCGTGACTTCATACCGACATAGCGGTTCTCCACCAGATCGAGGCGGCCGATGCCATTGTCGCGGCCAAGATCGTTGAGCTTGGCCAAAAGCGTGGCCGGCGATAGCCGTTCGCCATTGATCGAAACCGCATCGCCCTTTTCAAACCCGATGGTAATCTTGGTCGGCACATCGGGTGCATCCATCGGGGAGACCGTGCGCATATGCACATATTCAGGTGCGTCCACGTTCGGGTCTTCCAGCACCTTGCCCTCTGAAGAGGAATGCAGAAGATTGGCATCCACCGAGAACGGAGCCTCGCCTCGTTTGTCCTTGGGCACCGGGATCTGATGAAGTTCAGCGAACTCAAGCAGCGCCTCACGCGATTTGAAATCCCACTCACGCCACGGCGCAATCACCTTGATATCCGGGTCCAGCGCATAGGCATTGAGCTCAAAGCGGATCTGATCATTGCCTTTACCGGTTGCACCATGGGCCACCGCATCAGCGCCAGTTTCACGCGCAATCTCAACGAGGCGCTTGGATATCAGCGGGCGAGCAATGGAGGTGCCAAGAAGATAGACGCCTTCATAAACGGCATTGGCGCGAAACATTGGAAACACGAAATCGCGCACAAACTCCTCGCGCAAATCATCGACATAGATTTCCTTGATCCCCAGCATCTCCGCTTTTTTTCGTGCTGGTTCCAACTCCTCGCCCTGACCAAGATCAGCGGTAAAGGTCACCACTTCAGCGTTGTACTCGGTCTGAAGCCATTTCAGGATGATCGAGGTGTCGAGACCGCCAGAATAGGCAAGCACGACTTTGTTGACGTCACCCTTGTGGGCCATGGCATTCACTCCACTATAAGAAATCATGAGAGGCTTGCGTTTAAGCGCGCGCACGGCTTGCTGGCAAGCACAGATGACGGGCAATCCTTGAGCGAACGCCTACCCGGCGCTCAGTGCCAAAAACCAGAACACGACAAGCAACACAAACAGTTGCAGCATGTTCATACGCACAGACCAGGCATGAAGCATTTTCGCTGGTCCCGTCTGGATGGTGGAGCCGCGGGCCACTTCATCGTTGAGCGCGTTGATGCGTGGCGTCATCACCTGTCGAGCAAATAAAAAGCCACCTGCGATGACGGCCAAAACGATACCCGCTGCCACGTTGACCAGAAACGCTGATACCGCGCCCAGACCAGCCATGATGGCGAGCACCAGGTAGTAAGCGGGAAAGATTGCGCGGGTCAGCGTGCGCGCAGGTGTTTTGTCCAGCACTCTATGAATGAGAGGTGCCACGGCGGCAGCAAACAAGGCCATGGCACCGGCGCACAATGCGGTGAAGAAGAGCGCAGAATAAAGCGCCATGTGGGCGGCAAACGAAGCGTCCATCAGATCATCCTTGTTGGCAGTATCCGCGCAATATCATGGCCTGCGATACTGAAGGAACCCGGCATTGTGCCCCACCTTGTCGTAGAGTGCGCGCCCGGCAGCATTCGTCTCGTGGGTGTGCCAATAAACGCGGGATGCACCGATCTCGTCAGCCCTATCATAGACCGCCTGGATCAAAGCCTTTCCGATGCCCTGCCCACGCGCCTGGGGCACCGTGAACAAATCTTCCAAATAGATGTACCACCCTTGCGTCCAGGTGGCGCGATGGGTCACGTAATGCACTATGCCGAGCAGCTGATCGCCATCAAACGCGCCGAGCACAAACATCGGTTCGCCCTCATCGTGAAAGCGCGCCCAGGTGACATCTGTCACTGCCGGGTCAAGCGTCGCCTTATAAAAGGTCAGATAGCCCTGCCAAAGTGGCAGCCACGCCTCATAATCGCTAGGCGTCAAAGGTCGGATGGAAAAAGGCTGGCGCGTTGGGCTTGATGTGGTCACAACAACTTGCTCTGGATATCTGCCCGCGATAGGTGGGCTCACGCCACATAGGACGCCCACCGCCGCTATGGCAACACCCACCACCACCCCTGAAAGCCCTGGTACCGCTCCGCCCGTCGAGCAGGCCCGTGCACACTATGCAAAAAGGCTGGCGGCGATTGTTATCGGCGTGGTGATTGTGCGCCTGGCCGTTCTGCTGCTGACCCCGCTCGACCTTTTTTACGATGAGGCACAGTACTGGTACTGGTCGCAGGAGTTGGCTCTTGGTTATTTCTCCAAGCCACCTCTCATTGGCTGGTTGATCGCTGCCACCACCGCAATCTGCGGTGATAGCGAAGGGTGCGTGCGCTCAGCTGCACCCTTGTTCCACGGCATCACGACGATGCTGGTCTTCGGTTTGGCCTCCAAACTTTACGCACCGCGCACCGCGTTCTTCGCCGCGCTGGGCTACCTCTTCGCTATCGCTGTCTCAGCATCATCGTTGCTGATTTCAACTGATGTACCGTTGCTCGTTTGCTGGGTGGCCGGACTTTGGGCCTTTGTCCGCTACACCAGCGCACCGAGTGTGAAACTTGCGGTCGGCTTTGGTCTGGCCATCGCCATTGGCCTCAATGCCAAATATGCGATGATCTATTTTCCGCTGTGCGCCCTGGCCTATTTGGCATTCACGCGAGACATGCGCCCGATGTTGAAGCGGTTTGATTTGTGGCTTGGCATTGGCGTTGGTCTGCTGGGCTTCTTGCCCAACCTCATTTGGAACATCCAGCACGAGTTCATCACGTTCAGCCACACCAGCGAGAACATTTCTGGCAGCGGGCTGACCTTCGATCTAGCAAGCTTTTTGGAATTTTTCGGCAGCCAGTTCGCCGTTGCTGGCCCCATTCTTTTCGTCGGCCTGCTGTTCGCGCTGTTTAAGCATTGGCGCAGCGACACGCCCAAAGCGGACCGGCTGATGCTCTTTTTCAGCTTGCCGATTTTAACGCTGCTTGGCCTTCAAGCCTTCCAATCAAGCGCCAACTACAATTGGGCGGCCACAGCTTTTCCCGCGCTGATCATCGTCACAACCGCGATCCTTATGGACCGCGCGCGCTGGCAATGGGTGCGCTGGAACCTGATAACGTGCATGGCGATGGCCGGTATTATGCTCGCTGGTGCTCTCGCGGCGCTGACCGTACGCCCCGACCACCCCATCATTGCCAGCACCAATCTGGAAGACATGTTTGGCTGGGCCGAGCATGCCGATGAACTGAGCAGGCGCCTGGACCGCTTGGAGCCGGACACTATCGTTACGGTCGGTCGTCGGTATTCAGCCGGTTTTGCCTATTATCTGCGCGAGCGCGAGGAGCCCCTGCGCGCATTCCGCCAAGAAGGCAGCCCCGCGCGCAATCATTTCGAGTTTACCGCGCCGTGGGGCAGGCCGGGCCCTGGTGAACGTGCAGTGATTATCTCGCCGGGCAACATAAGCCCGCTGCGTGGCGCACGGTTGGTTGGCGTTGTGGAAGCCGATGATGGGGTAGCTCCCTTCCGCTCCAACAGCTACCTTTTCCTCGCTGTTGGCCCGCAAGAGTAAGTATGATTTCAGGTGACACAGATCGCTTGTCCGCGTTAAACGCGATTCATGTTTGAGTTTGTCCCATCATTGGCCACCCTTGCCGCATTCTCATTGGCCGCGATCGCGTTGACGCTAACGCCCGGTCCAGACATGACGCTGTTTCTCGGTCAGACCGTCGCCAATGGCCGCCGCGCTGGCTTTATGTCGATGGCTGGAGCATCTTCGGGCATCGTCGTGCACTCCCTGGCGGCAGCCATCGGGCTGTCGGCACTTATTGCTGCCTCGCCGCAGGCCTTTGAAGTGCTCAAATGGGTCGGCGCGGCCTATCTGGCCTATCTGGCCTACGAGGTTTTGCGCCACGGCTCAGGTCTCACCGGCGATGGCCCAGCGAAATCAAACTCGCTCAAAAAAGCCTATATGAAAGGCCTGACGATCAATCTGCTCAACCCGAAGATTATCCTCTTCTTCGTAACCTTCCTGCCTCAATTTGTGTCACCCACCGATCCGCACGCCTCCGGCAAGCTGATGTTTTTAGGCCTGTTCTTTCTAGTAATCGCCATACCGATGGTCATCCCAATGATCCTCGGCGCGGAGCGCATTTCAGGTTTCCTACGGCGCTCCAAGCGGGCAACCCGGATTTTTGATTGGGTATTTGCCGGCGTGATGGGCGGTTTCGCGCTTAAGCTTCTGGCGACTCAGGCGCGTTAGGCGCCGGGCTGGCGTTGTACACCCGCTCTCGATAGGCCCCTGCCGTGCGTCCAGCGATGAACCAATAGACAAACCCGCCAACGATACCCGCAGCGGCAGCAATCAGCACCCGTTGATCAGAAAAATGGACCTGCGGGCCAAGGGCTTCGACAGCGCAATAGAGCCCAATCAAAGCCCCAAAAAGGGCGAACACCACGACGCCACGCAGACGAAATAGCTCCGTTATCAGCACCACGATGGCGGAGGGCACAAATGCAGTATGGGCGACCGCGAAAACGGCCAAGATCGCCGTGCCCCAATAAAAGGCCTGGTAAGCCTCATCGCCTTCCAAGCCGCGATAGAGCGCGAACGTACCCACCAAGCCAGCAGCCAAAACCGCAAAAAGAAAAGCAACAATGCAAAGCAAAGAGCGCAGAAACAGCAGCGTGAAAGACACCCGGCCATTCTCAATGCTGTGCGGCTGATCAGCCATTTTCAGCAATGGCCTGTTGCGCTGCCAAATGCGCTGCATCATGCGGGTCGGGCGCCTCACCGGCCAGAGCCGCGCTCATCGCCCGTTTCTTCCAAGCAGGGATACGCTCTGACTCTGATTTTAGCTGCCCGCATGCTGCCAAAATATCACGACCTCGCGGTGTGCGCACCGGCGACGCGTAGCCTGCCCGGTTCACCACGTCGGCAAAGCGCTCAATCTGATCCCAGTCGGAACATTCATAGAGCGTACCTGGCCAGGGGTTGAATGGAATGAGATTGATCTTCGCCGGTATGCCTTTCAAGAGCCGCACCAACTCTTTGGCATCGGCCAAACTGTCGTTCACGCCCTTCAGCATCACATATTCAAATGTGATACGCCGCGCGTTTGAGGCACCAGGGTAGGTCCGGCAGGCCTCAAGCAACTCGGCAATCGGATATTTTTTGTTCAGCGGCACCAACTCGTTGCGCAACTCATCGCGCACCGCGTGCAAGGAAATTGCAAGACTGACACCGATTTCATCGCCGCAACGGGTGATTTCCGGCACCACGCCTGAAGTCGACAGCGTGATCCTACGCTTCGACATCGAAACGCCCTCGCCGTCCGAAGCGATCAGCAATGCCTTTTTCACATGCTCAAAATTATAGAGCGGTTCGCCCATGCCCATCATGACAACATTCGAGACGGCTCGGCCTCCATCACGCGGCGCTGTCATGCCGACGGGTGTTTCCTGGTCAGGCCAGTCGCCGAGCCGATCGCGAGCAACAAGAACCTGCGCCAACACTTCATCGGCCGTGAGGTTGCGCACCAACTTCTGAGTGCCGGTGTGGCAGAAGGTACAAGTCAGCGTGCAACCCACCTGGCTCGACACACACAAAGTGCCACGATCACTTTCAGGGATATAGACCGTTTCCACATCCACCGGCTGCTCGGTGGCATCGCGGGCAGGAAAGCGCATCAGCCATTTGGCGGTGCCATCCTGGCTGATTTGTTCGGCTACGATCTCAGGGCGTTTGACGGAGTAAGCATCAGCAAGCGCGGTGCGCACATCCTTAGCGATGTTGGTCATCGCGTCAAAATCGTGGACGCCACGCACATAGAGCCAGTTCCATAGCTGGCGCGCGCGCATGCGGCGCTGCTTTTCCGGCACCCCGATGTTTTCCAAGATGTCCAGAAGATCGGCGCGGTCCAGCCCAACAAGCTGCGGTTTTGGCGCTACAAAAGCAGCCATTGCGTCGATCATCGGCGCATTGGGATTATGGCGAGCAAGGTCAAGTGTGGCGGCCATGGTGAGGAGCGGCTTCCATCAATCATTAAGCAAAGGGGTAGAAGGGCGCGTGCATAACGCAAAAACCGCCGCCCGGCAAACCGGACGGCGGTTTAAGAAACAAGAATGCCAGCGTGTTAGGCTGGGCAGTCAGCCTCTGTGCGGTTGGTGCCTGCGGTCACGCCTGAAAGCGAAAACACGTAGGTCACACTGGTTCCGCGCGAACTTGTGCCAGACACCCGCATATCGCTGCCGGCACGCATTGCCGCCAAAAGGTTGGGCCCCTCGGCAGGGTTGTTCAAAAAGGCGCGCGGCCCTTGGGTGAGGAACGTGAAGCTGGAGCCCGCCACGGTTGTGGTAACCTGCGAACCCTCAGCAAAAGAGTAGCCAACCAAAATCAGTGGCTCAGCTATCACGTTGGCTGCCGGACGACGGGTCAAATAAAAGAACACATCGCCGTGGCGGCTCTCAGGCATCGGGTCATAAGAGCGCGGCTTAGAAACGATGAAGCACCCACGGGAGCCCTCAATCGTGGTGGTGAATACGTCCCAATCGCGCGACTGCTCAACAAAGGTTGGCTCTTGAGCCAACGCAACGCTGGGCATCAAGATCACGCCGGGGGCGATCATGCCAAACCCAACGACAACAGCCATCAGCGCATTGCGGGCACGGGGGAGAGAAAGCGGAAACACAGACATCATAAACTCGCTCGGTCGCTTGTCAGTTCTGGGCCAGTTCGGGATGGCTCCTGACGGTTAACACATGCCTAAGGCACACCATCAAAGGCGAAGCTGGTCCACAAGGTCCAATTCACCATGACATTGCGCCACAGGTCGTTAAATGCCGGTTAAGGACTGCCGCTTGGCTCTGCACTTTTCCGGCCATCCGCCCAAATGCATCCCTAGCGGCGAGTGGGGCAACAGTGTGGCCAACACATTGGGTTATTTTGCGCCGAACCAAACTGCGTCAAAGTGGCAACGTGTCGCCACGCTGTTTACCTGTTGGAACAAATGGCCCAAGCTCGCTTCAACGCGGTAAGACGTATTCGAGCCGTAACCTCAGGACAAATTGCAAAAACGCCCTATTTTCTGCTTCTCGTCGGCAACATCCAATTCTTCACCATCCCAAACGGACATTTGAATGCCGCGATCCCCGCAGCCTGACACGCGATCTGAAGCCGCCAAGGCTGATGCCCAGCGCCACGCTGCTTGGCTTGAAGCAGTGGCGACGGATCAAGATCGCAATGCGTTCGCAGAACTGTTCAACCATTTTGGCCCGCGCGTGAAAGCCTACCTCATGCGCCTTGGCTCCGATGACACCATGGCTGAAGAGGTCGCCCAAGATGTTATGGTGACCGTGTGGCGCAAGGCGGCGCTGTTTGATCGGACCAAAAGCTCTGCGGCCACTTGGCTTTTCCGCGTGGCGCGAAACCGACGGATCGACATGCTGCGCCGCAAGCGCACCGTCAATGTCGATACCGAGACCATGGTGATTGAAGACGAGAACCTGCCCAATCCCAACGAAACGCTGGATGAGGAAAAGCGACAAAAACGCATCCGCAAGGCGCTCGCCCAGCTGCCGGAGCAGCAGTTGCAGCTCGTCGAACTGGCGTTCTTTACCGAGCTGTCTCATAGCCAGATCGCAGAAGAGACCGGCTTGCCGCTGGGCACGGTGAAGTCTCGCATTCGCCTAGCTTTTGGCCGTTTGCGCCGCGTTCTTGAAGAGGACGATCAAGTGGATGCACCAAGCAGCTAACGCGATGATCCTATGATCAAGCGCAATGCATTGAGCATCGGTATAGGTCACGATGGCCGGATCGATTCTACCCAAGAAAGAGCCCCGATGATCGCCTTTGATGATGCCCGCAAACGACTCAAAACTCGCTTAGCCGAGCTTGATCACCGCCTTGTCGATATTGAGCATGATTTGGATGAGGCAAAACCCGCTGATTTCGAAGAAGCTGCAAGCGACCGCGAGGGCGACGAGATGCTTGAAGCGTTGGGCTCGGTGGGCCTCGTGGAAGTGCGCATGATTGAAGCAGCGCTGAAGCGTATCGATGCAGGGACCTATGGCACCTGCGTTTCTTGTGGCGAACAGATATCGGCAGAACGCCTGGAAGCCGTCCCCCACACACCGCGTTGCAAAACTTGCGCCGGTGCTGGCAAGCATTAGCAAGTCTAACGCTTCGTCAAATCAGCCTAAAAGTCTGATGTCAGGCCTTTGATCTCCCAATCATCGTAACGCACGGGGTCCAACCCGCCGCGCCCATCCACTTCATTGGGCGCGATCTTTGCCCGCTGATCAACCTGTGCGCGCCGCGCTTGCGCCTCGGCTTTGGCGCGCTCTGCAGCCGCTTTGCGCCGAGCGGCCTTGTCGTTTTTTTGATCGCTCATCATCACGCCCTACAATTTGATGGAACTGGAGACTTAGAGATGGGTTCCTGATAGGTCAAACCTTGTTGGACGCTGTGTCGCACCCCATAAAAGAGAAAACAGCAGCACCAACCACAACGGATTTTGCAGCAATGAGCGTTATGCGCACCGGCATACTTCTAGCAGGCCTCACCGCTCTTTTTATGGGCGTGGGTTTCATGATCGGCGGCACCAGCGGCATGGTCGTCGCCTTTGTGATTGCTGCAGGTATGAACCTATTCAGTTACTGGAACGCTGATAAAATGGTCCTGCGCATGCACAATGCACAGGAGGTGGACGAGCGGTCCGCACCGCAGTTGGTGGCCATGGTGCGCCAACTCGCTGAGCACGCCAACCTGCCGATGCCCAAAGTCTATGTCATCAACACGCCTCAGCCCAACGCGTTTGCTACCGGCCGTAACCCGGAAAACGCGGCCGTTGCAGCTACCACCGGCTTGCTGGAAACCCTCACGCAGGAGGAGGTCGTGGGCGTGATGGCCCATGAGTTGGCACACGTCAAAAACCGCGACACGCTAACCATGACGATCACCGCAACCCTTGCAGGTGCCATTTCAATGCTCGGCAATTTCGCCCTTTTCTTCGGCAACAACCGCAACAATCCCTTGGGCATTATCGGTGTTCTGGCCGCTATGATCGTTGCACCAATGGCGGCCATGATGGTGCAGATGGCGATCTCGCGCACCCGTGAATTCGCCGCCGACAAGTTGGCCGCTGAGATTTGCGGGCGGCCCGACTGGCTGGCATCGGCCTTGGCGCGCATCGGCCAACTGTCTCAGCGCGAGCGGATCGAAAGCGCAGAACGCAATCCGGCGACCGCGCATCTTTTCATCGCCAATCCTCTGTCGGGATCGCGTTTCGCTGGCCTGTTCGCCACCCACCCACCGATGGAGCAACGCATTGCCAAACTCAATGATCTTGGCATGAGTTGGGGCGATGACCCTTTCACGCTGGGTGGCGAGCAAACCCAGTCACGTGGTGCCACGTTCCGCGACACCAAAGGCCCATGGGGTTGAGCGGGCAAAACGCGCACCGTCGCCAACAAACCAGTCAACCAAACCGCAAACCTATTCCAGGCCTTCCAGCGCGCTCACACGCCGCTGATCTTGTCTTCAGTGTTCTCACTGAGCAAAAGGGGCTGGACAGCGCGTTCGAAGGTCTTTCCACCTCGAGCGGCGATCATGCTGGCGCCGACCGCGCGCTGATCCAGGCGTTGGTGCTGACCACGCTGCGACGACTTCCAACCCTCGACAGAGCTATTAATGCTTGTCTCGACAAGCCGTTACACGCCAATGCCGCCAAAGCGATGGCCATTCTGCGGGTGATGGCGGCTCAGCTCTTGGTGATGGACATGGCTGACCATGCCGCGGTTACGCTGGCAGTAGAGGATGCAGCACGACGAAAAGACACCCGTAAACTCAAGGGGCTAATCAATGCTGTTGGCCGCCGTATGGTGCGCGAAAAGCAAGCGCTGACCAAAGCGACGCCAGTCTCCGACTTGCCAGGCTGGTTGGAAAACCGTTGGCGTCAAACGTATGGTCCAAAAAGAGCTGCTAAAATTGCATTTGCTGTGCAGCAACAACCGGCCATCGACCTATCGTTAAAGCCAGACGCCGATATGCAAGCATGGCTAGAAAAACTTGCTGATCACGATCCAATTGCACTGAACTCCCAATCTGTGCGCTTAATCAAACCTGGCAGTATTGAACGCCTACCAGGATTTGAAGATGGTGATTGGTGGGTACAGGATATCGCAGCAACGCTGCCGGCGCGCGTTTTGCTGGACGCTTTGTCAGCCCCGTCCGATGCCCATGTACTTGATCTGTGCGCTGCACCGGGCGGAAAGACGGCCCAAATGGCCAGTGCTGGATGCAACGTCACCGCCCTGGATCAATCGGCGCCGCGCATGAAGCGGCTAACCGCCAACATGGCGCGCCTCGGCCTGATGGTGAAAACCCATATTGGTGACGCCCTAACTTTCTCACCCGATCAGTGCTTTGATGCTGTGCTGCTGGATGCACCCTGTTCGGCGACGGGCACGCTGCGCCGAAACCCGGACATCGGCTATGTGCGCCGCGACCGAGACATCCAGTCTCTGGCCAAGCTGCAAGCCAATCTCTTGAGCAAATCAGCTAATTTCGTCAAACCCGGCGGTGTTCTTGTCTTTGCCACGTGTTCGCTTGAGCCTGAAGAGGGCGAGGCGCAGATCACACGCTTCTTGCGCGAGCATAAAGACTGGTCTCTCGACCCGGTCACCCCTGAACTCGCGCCAGAAGGCGCACTCCAAGATGATGGAACGTTGCGCACGCTGCCGCACTTGATGGCGGATCAGGATGGTAAAAGCCACGGCATGGATGGTTTTTTCGTTGCGCGCCTACGCGCGACTGCTTGATCCAAAGCGCAGGCCTGCCGTAAAGGCAAATTGCGTCACGACGTTAACCGGAAGTTCAACTTTCCTAACCGTTTAGGGACAATTTGAGCTATTGCGTGCCGCCTATCACACAATGTGAGCCCATTTGGCATCACAACACACGCATTCTATGTGACTGGGGGCAAGCAAGGTGGCGATCGGAATGGCCTTTCGACCACTTATTGGAGCATTCAAACGATTCGGCGCGTCACTGACGAGCCGATGGCGTGCTATGGGCGCAAGCCTGTCCAACCTTCTTGTCGGCACTTGGTCATCACGCCGCGCTTTCTTTGAGCTCGTTCCCCGCGATATGCGCACCGCCGATCCAACCCGAGCCAGCGAGTGGATCGAGGGCTATATTGCGCTTGCTGATGGAATCGTGGAGCTGAAGGGTCGCAAGCTTTTTTCGATCCCCGCGCCCACGGAAGCTTTTGCAACCTCAATGCATAGCTTTGAGTGGCTGCATCATCTGCGCGCCTACGACTTGGCATCCACCAGCGCCAAAGAAGCCCAGAGCATCGCCGCTGGCCATGCCCGAGACCATGTTCTGGATTGGATCGCAACGCGTACCAAGCACCCACGTTCAGCACACACGCCGTTGATGGCAGCACGCCGTGCCCTGGCGCTGACCAACCAGGCGTCATTCTTGCTCGATGAGGCTGATCCTCATGATTACCGAACCATCATGGCAAGCATTTTGGCCGACACGCAGTTTGCTTTCACCCACCGTGCACAGGTGGAAGACCCGACCGACCACTGCATGCTGGTGCTGGCTTGCTGCTCTGTTGCCCACGCGCTGCGCGAGCATATCTCCGTCAAGCAGCAAACGCGCGATACCCTCACCCATGCCCTGAAAAATGCCTTCCATGCCGATGGTGGTCCGCGCACGCGGCGCCCCGGCGATCTGCCTCCGCTGCTGGCGACCATGCTTTCCCTGAAGGCCTTGATGGAAGCGCGTGGATTGAACGTGCCGCAACGTTTGCTCCAGTCCATTGAAAACGGCCAGCGGATGCTGCGCATGGTGCGACACCCAGATGGGACACTGGCCCGCTTCCAAGGCACCTACAGTATTATGGCGTTGGAAACCGATCTGATCGCCACCATTCTTTTCTTTGATACCGAGCGTGGCCCGCTGCCTATTCTGGCGTCGCACACCGGATACGCTCGGCTTGAAGCGCCAGGCTCGGTCTTGCTCATCGATTGCGGCACGCCACCACCGCCTGAAGCAAGCCACCAGGCACACGCCTCCACCTTGGCCTTTGAATGGAGTTATGGTGCGACCAAAATCATCACCAACGCCCCAGAGATCGGTTATACGGTGGACGTCGATCTGCTAGACCAGCGGCGCACATCGGCCCACTCGACCTTATGTGTGGGCGGTGTTTCATCGGCCAGCTTCCCCGACGGGCGCGCCAACAGCCGGTTAATTGCCAACGGATTGGCGGTTGACACAGCGAAGTCACCAGACGCACCGACACGCGGCTTTCGAGGCCGCCACACAGGATATCGCCAGAAATTCGGCGTGGATCACGCCCGCACACTCACCCTGTCAGACAATGGCCATATGGTGGAGGGTCACGATCAGTTGCTGCTGCCATCCGGAGCGCTTGCCGCCAACAACCGCAATCCATTCACCCTGGCGTTTCAACTCCAACCTGGTGCACGGGTACGCAGTGAGGGTGACCGGCGGCTGCGCATCACAATGCGCCACCACACCATCATGTTTGAAGTTGAGGCTGGCACGGTCACGGTTGTGGATCCAACAGACCGGCCCACCTATCGCGGTCCCAGCCGGGCACGGCGCATCGTCGTTGACGGGCCAAGCACTGGTCCTGCGGAGATACGCTGGCGCTTTATCGTTCAAATGGGTGGTGGCTTCGAAACCTCGTGAGCCGCGATCACACCTACTTCATCTGGCCAACGAAGATGGGGAAGCCTCGTCCCCAGATAAGGCAACCAACCAGCTTTCACTGGCGGGGGTGGGCGTGCTAGCGCCAACCCCAGACAACAAACACCATCAGCACCAACCGAAAGCACGCCCGCATGAGCGACCTCGCCCCTATCCGCCGTGCCCTCGTATCTGTTTCCGATAAGCAAGACTTGGTGCCATTCGCGCGACAGCTTACAGAACGCGGCGTCACCATTCTCTCAACCGGAGGCACAGCCCGCACATTGAAAGAGGCAGGCATTGCGGTCACGGATGTGTCTGAGGTGACTGGCTTTCCAGAAATCATGGACGGCCGCGTGAAAACGCTGCACCCCAAGGTCCATGGTGGCCTGCTGGCGATGCGCGACAATGCCGACCATCAAGCAGCCATGGCCGAGCAAGACATTTCGCCGATCGATCTGCTGGTCGTGAACCTTTACCCGTTCGAAGCCACGGTTGCCACCGATGCTGACGATGCCACCGTGATCGAAAACATCGATATTGGCGGACCAGCCATGATCCGCGCAGCGGCCAAAAACCATGGCGACGTCACGGTCGTTACCTCAGCGCAAGACTACCAGACGGTACTGGATGACCTGTCAGCGCATGATGGTCAGACAAGCCTTGCCACCCGCACAGCACTGGCAGGCAAAGCCTATGCCCGCACAGCAGCCTATGATGCAGCGGTCGCCGCATGGTTTGCCCGCGACACCCCAGATGCTTTGCCTACGCACATCACGCTGGGCGGCACCAAGGCGCTCGACATGCGCTATGGCGAAAACCCACACCAGACCGCTGCGCTCTATCTCACCGGGGAAAAACGCCCTGGAGTGGCACGCGCTGAATTGGTACAAGGAAAGCCGCTCTCTTTCAACAACATCAACGACGCCGATGCAGCGTTTGAGTTGGCCTCAAGCTTCAGCCCTCAAGACGGTCCAGCTGTTGCTATTATCAAGCACGCAAACCCGTGTGGCGTGGCGCAATCTACTTCGCTGGAAGCGGCCTACGCACTCGCTCTACGCTGCGATCCGGTGTCGGCCTTTGGTGGCATCGTGGCGATGAACACGCCGCTGACCGGGGCGGCGGCGGCAAAAATCACCGACATCTTCACCGAGGTTATTGTGGCCCCGGATGCCGACGATGAGGCCAAAGCGCTGATCGCCAGAAAGAAGAATTTGCGACTGCTGCTCACCGGTAGCCTGGCCGACCCGCGCGCCGCCGGCCATACCATTCGCACCGTTGCAGGCGGGTTCCTGGTTCAAGGGCGTGACACCCTAGAAGCCGAAGACTTGGAGCTGTCCGTTGCCACCAAGCTTGCGCCAACGGACGCGCAGATGCGCGACCTACGTTTTGCTTTCAAAGTCGCCAAACACGTGAAATCCAACGCTATCGTTTATGCCAAAGACGGCGCGACTGTGGGCGTTGGGGCAGGTCAGATGAACCGTTTGGATTCCTCCAGGATCGCAGCGATGAAAGCGGCGGAAGCTGCCCAAACCGCCGGCCTTGATCAGTCGCTCGCCATTGGGTCGGTGGTGGCGTCCGACGCGTTCTTCCCGTTCCCTGACGGGTTGCTGGCCGCCGCTGAGGCGGGCGCTAAGGCAGTTATCCAGCCAGGCGGGTCAATGCGCGATGACGCAGTCATTCAAGCCGCTGATGAGGCAGGCCTCGCGATGGTGCTAACAGGCGTGCGCCACTTCCGACACTAGAAACACCGGCGCGACTAGTTGCTGCCCTTGGCACCAGCTTCCAAAAATTGGGCAACCAGTGGAATGGGCCCTTCGGCATTTACCACCGCATAATCGCGCAGCTCGTCATTGGACAGATAACGCATGTCAGCTGGCGGCACGTCGAGCGACATATCGATGAAGCCATCGTCCACGCCCATATCGAGCGCATAGACCTTGATCATGGCCGCCACAGCCTCATCGCCGGGGCGTAAAATCACACGATTGTCTGGCTCCAAATTGCCCGGGTAGAACCGATGCACGCCGATCACATCATCGTCGGCATAACGTTCAACGCCACCAAGAAACGCGAACGTGCAAGCGGACGCGCAGTCACCTGGGCGCATTGTGTAGCCGCCGCGCGGCAAGCGCTGCGCAAACCCAACCTGAGTGTTGAACCCCTGCTCACGAATCTCGCGCCCCAAGCGAAGCCCGGCAATCACATCGCCGCCTGGCGAGCTGAACACGACGGTAAGGCCCTGCCCTTCCAGTCGATACGCTCTGACAAAATCGCGAAATTGTGCGGCGGTGAAATCTTCAATATCACCAACCGCGCGAATGTACCGGCACGTCTGGCAATCAACATCATCGTCCACCAGCAAAAACCGCATCGGCTGGATAGGTTGCGGCAGCTGGTCTTGAGCAACCGCAGCGGCGGCCATCGGCCCGCCGAGTATCGCCAAAACGCCAGCAAGCATTGCAAGTGAGCGTTGGAAGATCATAGCGCGGATTCCCTTGCATCGGCTCTGATGCGACGAGACTTGGCCAAAAACCGCCTGGAATCAAGCCTTCAACTGCCTTGATCACGCACGTCAACGCGCAAAAGAAAGGCACCACCGACAACGAAAAAGAGGATTAGCACCGATATTCCCGCCCGCTGATCAAGCGTCAACGCGGTGACGGTAGCCACCGCCCATGGCCCAACAAAACTGGTAACTTTGCCCGACAAGGCAAAAAGCCCAAAGGTGCGTGCTCGCGCATGCGCTGGCGCCAGACGTGCCAAAAGCGCCCGAGACGATGCTTGCAAAGGGCCCGCCGCCGCACCCATCAAGCCACCCAGAAGCAGATAGAGTTTCTCTGGCATGGTGGCGAAAAGTCCTTCGGCCGGCGCAACGGGAATGACAAAAAACATTCGATCAGCGCTGAGACTCACCACAGAGAGGCTGGCCAAGGCAAGCACGACAAGGCTGGTCAAAATCACCGGCTTGGCGCCCACCTTATCCTCAAGCGGCCCACCGATCAGCGCACCGATGGTGCCAGTGATCGTCAGCAGAATGCCAAAAAGACCAACTTCTGTAATCGTCCATCCAAAAACGCCGGTGCCGTAAATGCCACCAAACGCAAACAGGGCGACCAATCCATCGGCATAGATCATGTGGGCGATCAAAAAAGTGGTCAGCGGCTTATCGCCTTTCAAGGCTGCCAGCCCGGCACGTAAATCTGCTAGCCCTTGGCCAACCGCCTGGGATACAGGCATCATGGTTGGTCGGTCGGGTGTAAACAGCATCAGCGGTAGCACCAGCACAGCAAACCAAACAGCCGTGAAAAGACCAACCGCTCTGTCGCCCTCACGAGCCGCGGCGTCCAGACCAAATAAAGGCTCAAGGCCCAAAATCGTGCGCCCAGTTTCCGGTGAGCCAACCAACAAACCGATGGCAATCAAAATGGTGACAACAGCCGCCATGTAGCCAGATGCCCAACCGTGCGCAGACAGGCGCCCCAAACGATTGGCAGGCACCAGACTTGGCATCATTGCATTGTTAAAGACCCCTGCCATCTCTGCGGCGATGGTGCCAATGGCAAACAAAACCAGGGCGAGCGTCAGGCCATAAGGCACACGCGGCTCGGCAAACCACAGACCACACGCGCATATTGCCATGATCAGGCCAAGCGCTGCGATCCAAGGCTTGCGCGGACCCGCAGCATCAGCGATTGCGCCCAAAGGGGGTGAGAGAAGTGCAATCGTCAGCCCGGCAAACCCGGCTGCATACCCCCACATGGCTTGACCCTCTGCCGGTGAGGCCGCAAGCGCCGAAACCACGTACGGGCCAAACACAAAGGTCGTTACCAGCGTGAACCAAGGCTGCATTGCCGCATCGAAGAAGATCCAGCCAAGAATGCCTTTCCTGTCCGCTGGGGGATCGGAAAGGCTGTCGGCTATTTCAGCCATATGGTCAGGAGAATCGTTAGGAGAGGTCGTCAAGCAACCCGCCCGCCACTGAGAGCTTGGAGACCGTCAAAGCGCCACCATCAATAATATCGGCCATTGCCCGCGCCACACGTTCCACCTTGGCGGCACGCTCAGCTTTCCACGCCTCCAACCCTCCTTCATGCTGGAGAATATCGATGGTCAATCGACGCCGCACTGACGCCAGTGACTGGCGTGCCCGATCAAGTGCCAAAGCATCATAGTAATCGGTAACCTGAAGATCGCGAGCCGCAGCATCCACACGCCCGAGACCAAAGATCGCACCAAGCTCGAAATAGGTTTTGGCGACCTGCTCCGTTTCAAGTCCGCAGGCGTCGCGCACCAAAATCATGTCGGGCAAAATGGCGTAAACTGCCATCGAAGCGATACGTGCTGATAGGTCTTCAGGCACACCGCGCTCCATCAACTCTTGCGTGTCACCGGCAATACGCTCTGCCACGGGTCGCGCCATGGTGCGCTCAAGAACAGGCGCAAAGGCGGCGATGCCGTCGCGATAATGATCCACCACATCGGCCAACCCTTCAGAGAAGTCGACATTGGTGAGGAACCAGCCAATGCGGTCGATCACAAGACGCTGCACGGTGCTGTAAAGCGAGAGCTGCAATGCCCCGGAAATTTTTGTGTCCAGCGCGTCGACTTCTTCGTTCAGCGCCGTCAACTGGTATGCATCGCGCACAATAGCAAAAGCGCACGCAATATCTGCTTTCGAAGCACCGGTGGTATCCGACACTATCTGAATGAGCGTAGCACCGCCGCGATTGATCATTGAGTTGGAAAGCTGGGTTGCGATGATCTCGCGGCGCAGCCGATGACCCTCGATCTCATCGCCGTAAGGTTCGTGCATTGGCATTGGGAAGTAGCGATACATCTCCCGACCGAGATATGGATCATCGGGCACATCGCTTTCCAACAGCGATGAGAACAGATCGATCTTGGCATAGGCGAGAAGCACAGCAAGCTCTGGCCGGGTCAACCATTGGCCGGCATCACGCCGTTCGGCGAGCGTTATCGCATCGGGCAGAAACTCTACCGCGCGATCCAGAAGACCCGAACCCTCCAGCGTGTTCATGAGACGGGCTTGATAACCAAAGTCGCTCTCGTTCTTGGCCTCGGATAGTGACACGGACAGTGTCTGCAGATAGTTGTTCCGCAGCACCAGAGCGGCGACCTCTTCGGTCATTTCAACGAGCAATGTGTTGCGATCCTCGCGCGTCAACTTGCCTGCTGCTTCAGCAGCTCCCAGCGCGATCTTGATGTTCACCTCAAGATCAGAGGAATTCACGCCGGCAGAGTTATCGATGGCGTCGGTGTTCAACCGAACGCCATGCAGGCCGGCCTCGATGCGAGCCTTCTGGGTTATACCAAGATTGGCACCCTCGCCGATCACCTTCGCGCGTAGCTCGGGTGCGTTGATACGGATCGCATCATTGGCACGGTCGCCGGCCTCAGCCTGGCTTTCCGATGTCGCTTTAATGTACGTGCCGATGCCGCCGAACCAGAGCAGATCGGCCTCGGCCTTCAGGATCGCAGTCATCAGCGCGTTAGGCGTCACTGTTGCCTGCTCCAAACCGAGTACGGCCTGGGCCTCGCTCGACAGCGTGATCGACTTCGACGACCGAGGGAAAATGCCGCCGCCTTTGGAGATCAGATCGAGATTGTAGTCCTGCCAACTGGACCGACCCAAATCGAACAGCCGCTGGCGTTCGGCAAAACTCATTGACGGATCGGGATCGGGGTCGATGAAAATATCGCGGTGATCGAAAGCCGCCATCAGCTTGATCGCCGGCGAGAGCAGCATGCCGTTACCAAAAACATCGCCCGACATGTCGCCGACACCAACAACTGTGAACGGCTCGGTCTGGATATCGATATCCATCTCGCGGAAATGGCGCTTCACTGCCTCCCAACCGCCACGGGCCGTGATGCCCATTTTTTTGTGGTCGTAACCCTGGCTCCCTCCCGACGCAAAGGCATCACCAAGCCAGAAGCCCCGCGCCTCAGAAATGCTGTTGGCCGTATCGGAGAAGGTTGCCGTGCCTTTGTCGGCTGCGACCACCAGGTACGGATCATCGCCATCAAGCCGCACAACCGAGTCGGGCGGTTCGATGCCATCAAGCGAAAGATTGTCGGTCACATCGAGCAGCGAGGAGATGAAAATTTTGTAGGCTTCAGTGCCTTCGTTGAACCAGGCTTCGCGATCATCGCGGGAGGGAAGCTGCTTGGGCACAAACCCGCCCTTGGCGCCGAACGGCACGATAACAGCGTTCTTCACCTGTTGCGCTTTGGCAAGACCCAGCACTTCAGTCCGGAAGTCTTGTGGTCGATCCGACCAGCGTAGGCCACCACGCGCGATCATACCGCCGCGAAGATGAACCCCTTCCACACGCGGTGAGTAGACTGAGATTTCACGCAATGGGCGCGGTTCTGGCAGGCCATCGACGTTCTTGGAATCGATCTTGAACGCAAAGGTCGGCTTGGGTTTGCCGTCCGCCCCAGGCTGGAAGAAGTTGGTTCGCAAAATCGACTGAATGAGATTGAGGAATCGGCGCAGGATCGTATCCTCATCCAAGCTCGACACATCCTCCAGCGCCATATTGATGGCTGCTGCGATCTTCTCTGATTGCTGGTCACGCTCAGCTTCGGTTTTGCGAGGATCTAGACGGGCGTGGAACAGATCGACCAACGATGTCGTGATCGCCTCATGCTTAATCAGCGTCGCCCAGACATAATCTGGGCTGAAGGCGAGCAGTGCCTGGCGGAGATATCGAGCCAGCGCCCGCAGCATCGCCACATCACGCCAAGGCAAGTTGGCGCTTGCGATCAAGGCGTTAAAGCCATCATTTTCTGCTTGGCCATACCAGACAGCAAGAAAACCGGCTTTCAGAGGTTCAGCCAGCTTTTCCAGATCGATGGCCTCGCCATTAGCGCGCTCCAGCAGAATATCATGGATCCACACTGCCGCAGCATCGCGGCGCTCCACGCGATACGTCCGCTCATTGATAGCCCGGAACCCCATAGCCTCAATAATCGGCATGCGGTCCGACAACGCGATCGGTTTACCAACATGGTAGAGCTTTAAGTCGATACGCTTGCCGTCGGTGTAATCACGGCCACGGAAGGCCAGTTGAAGGCTTCGGGCCTCACCTAGGCCCTCCATCATCACCGCATCATCCAGCGCGGCTTCGCCTGAGAACGCTTCTCGATATGCACCGGTGAATGCATCGGAATAGCGGGTCAGAAGCAGGGCGCCGCGCACGCTGTCCTGGCTGGCGCGCACTGCAGAGCGAAACGCATCAGCCCAAGTGCGCACAATCTCCGACACGCCCTCTTCCAGCACCTCTTGCGCGATCTGCGGCGTCTCGCCTTCGGAACGCCCGATGATGAAATGCACGCGCGCCAGCGGACCTTCAGGATAGGCGACGTACCAGGCCGACACACGGCCCTGATACTGCTCGGCGAGCCAATCGCCGATCTTCATGCGCATGCTTGTGGAGTACCGTTCCCGCGGAACGTAGACGAGCGAGGACACAAAGCGATCAAACTTGTCGATACGCGACAGAACCCGCACGCGAGGCCGCTCTCCGAGCTGTAGGATCGCGGTTGAAAACCGGTGCAGTGTTTCCAGGTCAAGCTGGAACAGCTCATCGCGCGGATAGCTTTCCAAAACGTTGGCCAGCGCACGGCCGGAATGGCTATCGGGATCGTAACCGGCCCGTTCCATCACCTGATCGGTCTTGCGCCGCAAATAGGGAATGTTGCGCGTCGAACGTGTGTAAGCCGTTGCTGAGAAGAGCCCGACAATGCGCAACTCGCCAAACAGCGTGCCATCCTCGGCATAGGTCTTCAGCCCGATGTAATCCATGTAGGTGCGCCGGTGAACGCGGCTGCGAATGTTCGCTTTGGTCACCAGAAGCGGCTCAGGCCGACGCATGAAATCCAAGAGTTCCGGCGTGTGGGTAACGAAGGTCGCGCCCTTGCGCAGCACCATCAAATCCGGATCGGACAGAAGCCCAAGACCCGGCACATCAACACGCTCCAACGAGCCACCTTCACCGTTATCGACGAACTTGTAATCGCGCATACCCAAGAACGTGAAATTATCGTCCAGCACCCAATCGATGAACTGGATTCCTTCGGCTAATTCGTCTACGGGGAGCGAAGGTGGATCAGACTTATAACCCATCACCACCTGGTTCACACGGTGGCGCATCGCCTTCCAGTCACGCACCGCGACTCGCACATCTGACAGCACGTCATGAATGCCGGCTTCCAAGGCGTCACGGTCGGAGACGCTATCCATCTGCTCGACATGGAACAGGATCACACTTTCTCGTATCGCGGTTTCATCACCCATCGGACGCTCATGGCCATGGACGTGCGTGAGGTGACCATTGGCATCGCGGTTGACCCACAAAATCGGATGGAGCACGAGCCGCAAGTCAACGCTGGCGCCTTGAAGCTCGCTCATCACCGAGTCGACCAGGAACGGCATATTGTCGTTGACAATTTCAACGGCAGAGACGTCGCTGAGAACCCCGTCGCTTGAGACAGGCTTGGGATTAAAAACCCGCACGAATGCCTGGCCAGACCGCCTGTCCGCCATCCGTTCAAACGTGTCACGCGCTATCGTTGCCAATTCAGCAGCAGAGTATGTGACAAGGTCTTCCGCCGCACCTTCGCGGAACAGCGCCGAAGCGAATTTTGATAGCGCTTCTGCACCATCTGCCTCTTCACTGAGAACCTTCACGGCCCCTTCGATCAGCTTGCGTTTTTGCACCTGCGCTGACTGGCCCATAGCAGCTTCCCCTCATTGTGCCGCGCGTTGCTAACCTGCCCGCCGCGGGCAAAGGGAACGCCGCATGTCTTTGTTATGGCATCGCGTTGATTCTCTGCTGCGACACCTTGGGCGAGACTATTGACGAAGCAAGGAACGCTGTCGAGCCAAGAGGTCGAAGACACCAACCTTGAAGCAAGCCGATCACGCAATTATGTAGGCTCGCGAGGCGAAATCGGCACTTCAGCGTGCTAGCGTTGAGCATCGCGTTCGACAAAGACGGCGAGACCGAAACCGCCATGGGCCAAAAATTTCCAGACTTTCCCGCCAATCGGTGGGCTGATGCGATGGCACCAACGCTGGATGACTTCGCCGCCATGGCACATGATGCATTTCGAGAACTGCCAACGCCGTTCGCCGAGGTAGCCCGTCAAGTGTCCGTGCGAATCGATGATTTTGCCGACCCAGCCATCATTGCCGAAATGGATATGGAAACGCCGTTCGAACTGCTTGGGCTTTTCGTCGGTGAAGGCATCACGCAAGGCGGAGGCACGGGCGAGTCCGGTCAATTGGACAATGCGATCTGGCTCTATCGCCGACCGATCCTGGATTACTGGGCCGAGCACGAAGAAACGTTGGGCACAGTTGTGCGCCATGTTTTCATCCATGAAATGGGTCATCATATCGGCCTGTCAGATGACGATATGGACCGGATCGAGGCTGAGAACCTTTAACTCAAGAACACCGTAAAACCAGCGGCAAATGCCATCGCGGCAAACATCGCCCAGATCGCGCTACGGGTGGCGAGCATCACCAGGATCGCGATACCAACAGCGAGTGCCTCGCGCGTTCCATTGTTGACGATAAACGTTGCCACGATTGCCGCCAGCACCGACGCCGACATCGCTTCCAAAAAACCCGTTACGCGTGGAGAGAGCGTCACGAACCGCATCACAAACGCCCCGCCCAGCCGGGTGCCAAGCGTGACCAATGCCATGACGGCTATGGCAAGATAGGCCGTATGAGCATCGACCGTCATGGCGCAGGCTTCCTTTCTGAAGGAAACACCACACCCACAAGCCCACCGGCCAAGGCAGCCACAATAATATTCCACCCGGTTGGCAAAAGTGGCAGCGCAAGAACGGCCACCGTACACGCAACAATGACAGGCAACGCTGCCTTGAAGCTTGGCACCATACCTACCGCGAGCGCCGCGAAAAACGCGGCCATAACCACATCAACGCCAAAACGTTCCAGGTTTCCAAGCAGGGTGCCAGCAAAGACGCCGACCGTGGTGGCAATGGCCCAAACCGACCAAAGCACCAGCCCGCCGCCCAATATATGCGCGGCGTCGCGCTCGCCTTCCTTCATCGCCCGATAGCTATCGGCAAAATTCACATCGGACAGAAGCATCAGCGAGCCAAACCAATGACGCGCCGGCAGACCATTCACATAGGGAGAAATCGCCGCCCCCAATATGAAATGCCGCGCATTCACAGCCAGAACCACAAGCGCGAGTGACAAGAAGGGCAACGGCGACTGCCAAAGATCAAGCACGGCAAATTGCGAGGCACCGGCAAACACGACCAGGCTCATAACCAGCGCCTGATCAACAGAGAGCCCAGCCTCAATGGCCGCGGCCCCATAGGCCACACCAAAAGGGAACACGAAAACTGAAATCGGCAGAAGACGCTGACCGCCACGCACCAACCCATGGGCGGTGAAACGTGGGGTGAAACCAGGCGTCGGCGAAACATCAGACATGTGTTGGCAGTGGCAGAGGTGGTGATGCGGGTCAAGCAACCTACGGTGCTCTCTTGTGGCACTGCATTGGCCTTGCTAACACTCCGGCCAATCAGGAGATTTCACATCGATGGAAAAGTTCACCACCCTCACCTCGGTCGCTGCACCGATGCCCGTGATCAATGTCGATACCGACATGATCATCCCCAAGCAGTTTTTGAAAACGATTAAGCGCACAGGCCTTGGCAAGAGCCTGTTTTATGAAATGCGCTTCCATGAAGATGGCAGCGACAACGCCGATTTCGTGCTCAACAAGCCAGCCTATCGCGGCGCCAACATTTTGGTGGCAGGCGACAATTTCGGCTGCGGCTCAAGTCGTGAGCACGCACCTTGGGCGCTGCTCGATTATGGCATTCGCTGCGTGATTTCCACCAGCTTTGCCGACATTTTTTACAACAACTGCTTCAAAAACGGCATTCTCCCCATCGTGGTGTCGCCCGAACAACTTGATGCTTTGATGGATGATGCGCAGCGTGGCTCCAACGCCACTTTGAGTGTGGACCTTGAAAACCAGACGATCAAAGGCCCTGATGGTGGCACGATTAATTTTGAGATCGATGCATTCCGCAAGCACTGCCTGATGAACGGCCTGGATGACATCGGCCTAACGATGGAAAAAGCACCGCAAATCGATAGCTTCGAAGGCAAGTTGGGCGCAGACCGCCCCTGGGTTTGACGGTCGGTCACTGCCCAATGTGTTTAGGGGGAAGATTTTGCGCTCTTCCATCAGGGGTTGCTTGATAGGCTGACGACGTCTGGCTATCGATTGGGAGAAACCAGCTCCGTGCGATAGAAACCGTCTAGAGGCCCATTTGCCCGTTCTGCTTGCCGCTTTGCCTCTTGTCTGTGTGCTTATTGGCATGGCGGTGCTGCACACATCGGCGATCATTGCTGGGCTTGCTGGCTTCGCGATTGCTGCTGGATTGGCGCTGTTTGGCCCTTTCAATCTGGCAGAGGCTGTCAATCTCCCGCTAGGCTCCGCCGCCGCGGGCACGCTTGCTGAAGCGGCACATTCGACCATCACGATTCTATGGATCGTCTTCCCGGCCCTGGCGCTGTACGCCTACCAAAGCCACGTCGGAGCGATTAGCCGTATCCGCGACGCGCTGGCGGGCCTAACCGACAACCGTCGCATCCAAGCGCTTCTGATAGCCTGGTTCTTTGGCTTGTTTATTGAAGGGGCCGCGGGCTTCGGCACGCCGGTTGCCTTGGCAGCCCCCCTCTTGCTTGGCATCGGCTATTCGCCGGTCCGCGCCGTTACATTGGCGCTGTTGGGTCATGCTGCAGGTGTTTCATTCGGCGCCGTTGGCACACCAACGCTGGCACAATTGGAACTCACTGGTTTAAGCGCAGAAGCGCTCGCTGGACATGTTGCTATGCTTCATGCCTGCCTTGGCTGGATATTGTTGTTCGCCATGGTTCGCCTGGCCGATGATGGCCCGATAACGCGCAATGAGCTTGGCTGGACACTGTTGGCGGGCACCTGCTTCTTCGTGCCGTTTCTGGTACTCGCTTTTCTTGCCGGGCCTGAGCTGCCATCACTTGCAGGCGCGCTAATCGGCACGGCGGTCTTCGTTACGCTGTTGCGCCGACACGGAGCGAAAACCTCCATCAATCTGCGGTCTCTAACCGCTGACCTCACGCCTTATCTCATCATCGTCGCACTTGTTTTGGCCACACGACTGATCGAGCCGCTACGCGCTGCGACCAGCGAACTGACACTAAACTGGAATTATCTGGAGCAGTTTTCAGGCAGCTTTGCGCCACTCTACCACCCCGGCACGCTGCTCTGGGGTGGGTTGATCGTTGGCGCATTGATCACAAGCCGCGCTACCGCCATCTGGCCGGCAACACGCGAAGCCCTGAAGCGGCTCATCGCAGTCTCCATGGCACTGTTCGTGATGCTGGCCCTTTCACGACTGATGGTGCAGTCGGGCATGATCACGACGCTCGCCGATGCAGCCGCAACCACGGGTACGTTTTGGCCATTGCTTGCGCCAGCTGTCGGCGTGCTTGGCACCTTCATCACCGGATCGGCGACAACGTCCAACATCCTGTTCACCGAGCTTCAGGTCTCGGCTGCGCAGGCGCTTAACTTGCCAACGACAACGATGGTCGCGGCCCAAGGGTTTGGGTCGGCTATTGGCAACATCATCGCGCCGCACAACATCATTGCAGGCGCGGCAACGGTCGGTCTTGTCGGCAAAGAGGGAAGTGTGCTGGCGCGCACTGTGCTTTGGTGCGCGCTCTACACAGGATTGGGCGGGGCCGCCATTTTGGTGGCGACCCGGCTTCTTTAATCGGCAAGCGTAGGGTCGGAGCCCTAAGCTGCGCGCAGGTTCACTGCCGTTAGTTTGCCACGCTTTTCTTCGGCCAGTTCATAGTGGAATGTCTGACCTTCATTGACGGCTTTCAGGCCAGCTTTTTCCACTGCGCTGATATGCACGAACACATCCGGTCCGCCGTTATCTTGTGCCAGGAAACCGTAGCCCTTGCGGTTGTTGAACCATTTCACCACACCGCTCGAACCGTCGCCCGCGCGTCCAGCAGGACCGCTAGATTTGCGCTCTTGGCGGCTAGGCTTCTTGCCTTGCGCGGCAACCTCAGTTGGATTCAACGGATCAAACCCAAAGGTCTCGCGCTTGCCACCTTTTTTCATCGACGGTTTTGAAACCAGCCTGTCACGGCGGTTTTCGTCTGTCGGAGCGCGTCGCTTGCCCTTGTCTTTCGGGTTAACCCGGTCGCGGTGTCGGTCTTTTTTCTTCCCATCGTTTTCAGCTTGCAGCTGGGTCGAAACGTGCACCTTCACGCGCTCAACCGCGTCTACATCACCGTGCACTGGCACGCTCTGTTTGATGAGGCGTTCAATGTCGCGCAGCAATTTTCGCTCAGCCGGATCGACCAGAGAAATTGCAATCCCACTGGCGCCGGCACGGGCTGTTCGCCCTATCCGGTGAACATAGGCTTCGGGCACGTTCGGCAGCTCAAAATTGATGACGTGGGAAACGCCATCAATATCGATACCACGCGCCGCCACATCAGTGGCAATCAACGCTTTGACATCACCGCGTTTGAACGCTTGCAGCGCCTTCTCGCGTTGACCTTGGCTACGGTTGCCATGGATGACCGCGTTCTTCAGCCCATAGGACGATAAGAACTTGGCGACCTTGTCGGCGCCATGCTTGGTGCGAGTGAAAACAATCGCACGCTCCACCTCAAGCGGTGCAAGCAGATCAAGCAGCTTGTCTCGCTTCTGCGCCGCAGGAATGTGCATCACTGACTGGGCAATCCTGTCGATAGGGGTCGACTGGGCGGCAACGGAGATCTTGTCCGGGTTGTCCTGGAAGTCCTTCGCCAAGGCCGCCAGGGGCTTGGGCATCGTTGCCGACAAGAGGACCGTTTGCCTTGGGCTCGCAACAGCAGCCAGAATACGGCGCATGGCAGGAATGAAGCCCATGTCGAGCATCTGATCGGCTTCATCGAGCACCACCAGATCGGTGTCGTTCAACCGCACCGCACCAGTGCGCATGTGATCTTCCAGACGGCCCGGCGTCGCCACCAAAATATCGACGCCCTGCGCCATGGCTTTGGACTGAACCGATGCGCTGGCACCGCCAACTATTACGGCAACGACAGGCTTCAAGTTGCGGCCATAGGTCTTCACTGCGACGGATATCTGCTGGGCCAACTCGCGCGTTGGCACCAGGATCAGCGCCTTGGCGGTTTTGGGTTTGCGTGCCACAAAGGTCTTGTGAACGCGTTTGTCGTTAACGTCGCCGTCTTGCACCGCTGCTTTTTCCAGCGCTAGAGCGTGCAGCAGCGGCAGCACAAACGCCGCCGTCTTACCCGTTCCTGTCTGGGCAATGCCGAGAATGTCGCGACCGCCCAACATGGACGGGATCACTTGACCCTGGATAGGCGTCGCGGTTGTGTAACCTTCACCCGAAACGGCATGAAGGATTGGCTCGGCGAGGCCGAGGTCCGAAAACTGTGTCAAATCTGTTCTTTCAAAAAGTTGGCGCCGCTGCGCCTCACTTGGGCAAACAGCGCTTTGGAACACCGGGGTCATACTCATTGGTGAGCACGAAGAGTGCGCCGTGGGTCAAAACCTCAGGCGCAGCCGGTGCTCGCATACGGATCGTCTGTATGCTTCAGGGGGATAAAGCCCGAAAATCGTTAAATCTTTGGGCAAACGCCTTAGCGATGACTTTATATGGCGATGCGCCAATGGATCGTCAAGCAAAGCGAGGCGACAGGTGAACCATCGCCCGCGCGAAGTCAATCGATTTTCCGGCAAGGATTAAACGGCTGGCGCATGGCCCAATGGCCGGACGAGCTTACTATTCGAAGGTTGCTGGGTCTGGCCCAAGCCGATCATTGGCATCCAGGCCGGCTACGGCGGCCATGTCATCGGCGCTGAGTTCAAAATCAAACAGCGCCATGTTCTGCGCCATGCGCTCAGGGTTGGTGGAGCGCGGGATCACTGAACAGCCGAGCTGCACATGCCACCGCAAAATGATTTGTGCAGGGCTTTTGCCCAAACGCTCGCTGATGGCGACAATCACAGGATTGTCAAAGCTTTTAGATTTGCCAAGCGGCGTCCAACTTTGAGTGATGATGTTATGCTCATCATGGAAATCACGCAGTTCGCTCTGTTGAAAACGTGGGTGCAGCTCGATCTGGTTGAGCACCGGCGTAACACCGGTCTCACCGATGATGCGTTCAAGATGGTCCGGCGCGAAGTTCGACACGCCAATGGAACGCAGCTTGCCCTCCTCCTTGGCGCGAATGAAGGCCTTCCACGTGTCGACATAGAGCCCTTTGTCCGGGCATGGCCAGTGGATAAGGCAGAGGTCAACGACATCGAGCCCCAGACGGTCTAGGCTCGCATCAATTGCCCGCAGTGTGCTGTCGAAGCCCTGTTTGTCGTTCCACACCTTGGTGGTCACGAATACCTCGTCGCGCGGCAGACCGGAGGCGCGGACGCCGTCGCCCTGGCCGACTTCATTGCCATAGATCGCAGCACCATCGAGCAGACGATAGCCAAGCTGCAAAGCCTGCGCCACAGTCTGGGCGGTTGTGTCTTCGGGCACTTGCCAAAGACCAAAACCCAGTTGCGGGATTGATCTACCGTCGAGGAGAGAAAGGGGGGGATTCGCGGTCATCAGAGTGTCTTTCTGGTCAGAGAGAAAGCCCATCGAGACGGGCATAAAAGGGCTGTGCCCCCGTATAGAGATCGGCGTAAACCGGCATCATTTCATCATAGAGCGCTACCGCTCGGGGATCAGGATGAACATCGTTAGCAAACCGGACCATGGCGCGGGTCGCCTCGCCCACATTGGCAGTATCGCCAGCGGCAACAGAGGCCAGTATGGCAGCGCCGACGACGCCGCACTCCAGTTCTTCGGGCACGGCATAGGGAACGTTGTACATGCTTGCCTTGATTTCAAGCCAGAGGCGCGATTTGGCACCACCGCTCGACGCAACAATCCGCTCTGGCCGACCATGCTCGCCTTGCAACGCGTCCAAACGGTGCCGCACAGAAAACGCCACACCTTCCAATACAGCTCGGTGCATTTCCGCCAAACCATGCGAGGAGGTCAGACCAAAGAATTGCGCACGCGAGTTGGCGTGATCACCAAAGCGTTCACCAGAAAGGTAAGGCAGGAAGAACAACCCCTTCGATCCAGCCTTAGCCTGCGTGGCAACCTCGGCAACCTCAGCATAGCTGCGCCGATTGTCATGAAACGCTCGTCGCGCCCAGCGTACAGCATCACCACCAGCATCCAGCAGAGTGAAACTGCCCCATGTGCCGCCCGCGCCGATGACGTTGGAAACATTGGGATTAAGCACCGGCGTGTCATGCATCAGCGTGATGATAGTGGATGTTCCTGTGACATCTGACCCGGTGCCAGGCTCGGTCACTCCGGAACCAAGCAGCGCCAGCGGATAGTCGCCAGCACCAACCAGAACGGGAATGCCTGCGCTCAACCCAAGCAGATCGGCAGCTTCATCAGACAATCCAGCAAGCACATCCTGCGGATTGTGCAGCGGCGGGAGCAGCTGCCCCGGAACACCGGTCAGTGCAATCATCTCGTCAGACCAAGTGCGTGTCTTCCAATCCATCAGGAAACTCAAAGACGCTTCCGTAACATCCTGCGCGCGCTCGCCGGTCAGCTTGAAGTTGATCCAGTCTTTCGGCATCAACAAACTGGACGCCCGCACCACGCTCTGCGGATCGTTCTCCATCAGCCAAGCAATCTTAAACGCAGGCCAGGCCGGAGCCGGCATGTTGGCGGTGCGCGCCAGGGGTTGGTCGGCAGGCACGCGCGCTGAAAAAGATTCCACTTGCGGCAGCGCGCGCTTGTCGTTCCAAAGCAGCGCCGCGTCGCGCGTCAGTTCACCATCATCATCAATGAGTACCGAGCCATGCATCTGGCCACAAGCGCAGATGGCGGCAACGCGATCGGGCGCGTTTTCCACCTTGCCCAACACCTCGCGGATACTTTCGACTGTGCCGGTCCACCAATCGGCAGGTCGCTGTTCCGACCAACCATGCTGCAGCACGATCTGATCATGCTCGCGGCTCGCGAAAGCAAGGATATGCCCTGACCGATCAACAAGGGCAGCCCGCAGGCTGCCCGTACCAACATCAATGGCCAGATAGAGATCCCGCATTCGGTCATTATCTCCTACAGGCGCTGCTCGGTTTGCGGATCAAAGAAATGCGCTTGCGTCATATCGACCGTAATCTGGCAAGACTCGTCCACCGTCACATCGAAGCGCGGGTCGACCTGGGCGGTAACTTTCTGGCCATTCATGGTACCAAGCACCAGCGTGTGCGCACCCAACGGTTCGATGACCACAGGATCAATGGTAAGCGTCGCGATATGGGCGGACTGACGCATATGCTCGGGGCGAATACCGAACATCACTTGCTTGCGATCGCCCAAGCGCGCCGCTTCTTCAGGCGGCAAGGGAAGCGTCTGGTCACCGAGCTTCACCGCACCGTTTTCGATAGCCGCCTTGAACACATTCATGGATGGTGAGCCGATAAAATCGGCGACAAACAAGTTCGCTGGTTCTTCATAAAGAACAATCGGTTCGGCAGCCTGTTCGATAATACCATTTCGCATCACCACCACACGGTCGGCCATGGTCATCGCCTCCACCTGATCGTGCGTCACATAAACAGCGGTGGTGCCCAAGCGCCGCTGAAGCAGTTTGATCTCTGTGCGCATGTCCACGCGCAGTTTGGCATCAAGGTTCGAGAGTGGCTCGTCGAACAGGAAAACTTGCGGTTGGCGGACAAGCGCCCGGCCAATGGCGACGCGTTGACGTTGCCCGCCGGACAAATTCTTTGGTTTGCGATCAAGATAAGGATCAAGGCCGAGCAGTTTGGCAGCATCGCCAACCCGCTCCTCGATTACCGCTTTGTCGGTGCCATGCACCTTCATCGCGTAGCCAATATTGTCGCGCACGCTCATGTGCGGATAGAGCGCATAATTCTGGAACACCATCGCGCAGTCACGCTCACCAGGGCGCGCAAAGGTAACGTCCTTGCCGCTGATGCTGATCGCGCCAGATGTGGGCAGCTCAAGCCCAGCGAGCATGCGCAGCGTCGTGGTTTTGCCGCAACCTGACGGTCCGACCAGCACAATGAACTCGCCTTGCTCAATGTTCAGCGAGAGCGGAGGAATTACGTTCACGTCGCCGAAATTCTTGGTGACGTCTTTAAGTTCAACGTGCGACACACGCGGTCTCCTTCAAGAACGTGCCCCCCGACCATAGGCCGGGAGGCACAAAGCATACAGCCGAAATGGCTTACAGCGGGGGAAGGCCAACCGAAGCGCGATAGGCGGCCAGCTGGGTGTCACGACCAAACTCATCGGTCAAAGCATCCCAGCCTTCAGCGATCGCATCGAGAGCTTCCTGCGGGGTCACCTGACCAGCCAAGGCTTTGGAAAGTTCAATCTCCAAAATCTCAGTGTAGGAGAAGAAGCCCGGCAGCCGCAGGTCGAGTGCAACGTTTGGCGCATCAAGCGACGCCCGTTGCGCACCCAGATAGCTGGCAGCCTCTTCCTCAGAGAAGACCGAGGACCAGTTTTCAAGGTTGTCATAATGGCTGAAGCGATAGGGGTTCACGCCAGAGTTTGCTGTGACGATGGCTTGGCCTGACACTTCGGGGCTAATCACTTCAGCAACGAAATCCCAAGCCGCTTCGGGGTTTTCACTGTCGGCTGGAACAGCCAACTGCCAACCACCAAAGGCCAGGAACGGAGAGTGGACCACTTCGTCAAATGTGTCCCACTCACCCGACACATGGTTCCAAATTTCCGTTGAGCCTGGAAGCATGGCCGTGCGCACATGGCCTTCAATCGACCCTTCGGTGGAACCCAAAACGCCTGAATCCGCCCAGTCAATGTTCATCGCCACTGTGCCACCGGCATAAAGCGGACGCACATCGCCAGACCCGTTGTTCAAAGCACCAGGAGGGTTGAAGTCCAGCCCACGCTTGTACTCTTCCAGAGCCCTAAGCCAACCAGGGTTGTTGATCTGCGCATCCATCGTTTCGGGATCGAAGAACATGGACCCAGGGTTGCTCGGATTGTTGGTATAACTGGCAGCGTGGGAGAAGAAGTACCAGAACTGCTGGCCGCCACGACGATAGGCTTCAGCGGTGCCGAACAGGCCATCATCGGGACGATGGAAGAATTCCGCCTGGTCGTAATACTGCGCCCAGGTCACCGGTGCCGCGAGCGGATAGCCATAGGCTGCCTCAAACGCGGCCATTTCCTCTGGATCTTCCAGGAGGTCGGCCCGCAAGTTCAACATGTGCATGTCGCCGTCCATTGTGGCCGACTTCACTTCACCGTTCCACGTCATCAAACGCTCACGGTAAACCGGGTGGATATCGTCCCAGTTGGACCCTTCCTGGAGTTCAACAGGCATGCTGGACAGGTAGGTGGAAAAATCTGGCAGCCAGGCTGGAACAAACCCGATGACATCAAAGTCGCCGGTCTGCTGGCTCATGGCCGTCAGGAATTTTGGATAAAGCTCACCAAACGGAAACTCTATCACATTGACCGTGCCGCAGGTGCGTTCTTCCCATCCGACAGCAGCCGCCGCCAGAGCAGAGGCAATGGCAGGACCGTTCTGAGTCGACACATTCAGCGTAACGCCGGTGTAGTCGGGCTCACAGGCCATGGCCGTACCAGCGCCCAGCGCTGCGAATGCCACGGTGGATAGTAGAAGTCTCTTCATGGTTTCCTCCCTTGTGAAGATTATTTTATTGAACCGGAGAGAAGGCCGGATCGCATCATCCGGCCCAAAATTGCAGCGATCACGACCATCGGAATGATGGCGATCAGTGCCGCAACGGAGATCGCCCACCATTCATCGCCGCGACTGGACTGTTGTCCGGCAAGGAGGATGGGCAAAGTTTGCCAGTCGCCTGACGTCAAAAGCAGGGCGAACAGGAATTCATTCCAGATAAAGGCAAGCACAATCATCGACGTCGCCAGCAGTCCCGGCAGCGACATCGGCAGCACAATCTGAATGAAGATACGCATGCGCCCGATATTATCGACCTGCGCGGCCTCCTCCACTTCCACCGGTACAGTGGAAAAAAAGTCGCGCATCAGCCACACCGCAAACGGCAGACCGAAGGCAGTGTAGGCGAGCACCATGCCGAAGAAACTGTCGAGCAGGGGAAAGCCCGCACGGCCAATTTCGGCATAGAGCAGAAACAACGCAAAAGCTGAGACGATAGGCGGAAACATGCGCTGTGAGACAAACCAAAACGTCACATCATTGTTGCCGAGCACGGGTCCAGGCAACCCGTATCGATTCATCCAGATGGAGACGACCAACGCCAACACCAAAACGACCAGCAGCGCATAGGGCACGCCGATATCGAACAGTCCATTGAGCAGAACAAATCCGCCAATAGAGATCACACCAAACATGAGCCCAGACGCCAAGCGGATGCGAAACTCAAAACGCACCAGCGCATAGGCGGCCATTGCGCCCAAGAAGACCGAAAGCACGGTCGCCACGAGCGAGATCGAGATGGACGCCATGATGGGCCCAAAAAAATCGCCCCGAATTCCCGAAAACGCATCGCGAAACGCCTGCACCGTCGGTTGGAAATCGACGAACGGAATGTAGGTTGCACCCTGCGAAACTGCGAGCGGCGGTTTGAATGCCGTCACGAACACCCAATAAAGCGGGAAGAACGAAAAAAAGAGCCAGACCAGACATCCGACAAGGCCGACGATGCGCAGCGAGCGGTTTTCCATCATGCGTACCTGCGCATCAGGCGGCGAGCGGCAGCCAGATAGATCGTGCCAAACACGATCACGACAATCAGGAAGACGAAGGAGAGCGCCGATGTCATGCCGAGATTGAATTTCTTGAAGCCCTCATTGTAGGCAAAAAGTGTCAGCGTTTCGGTCGCCGTACCTGGCCCACCACCAGTGAGCACGAACACCGTGTCGATGACCTTGAAACCTTCGATCAGGCGAATAAAAATCACCGCCACCGACAGCGGCAAAAGCATCGGAAATGTGAGGTCCCAGAAGCGCCTCCACGGACCAATATCGTCCACACGCGCCGCCTCAAAGACCTCACTTGGCATGCTCTGCAATCCAGCCAGCATGAGCAGCGTCACAAAAGGCGTCCACTGCCAGGTTTCGATAGAAATCAGCACCATGATTGCCAAGGCTGGCTCGGTCAGGAAGGGCAGATTGCCAAAGCCCAGACCAACCATGGCGTCGTTCACTGGCCCCAAATAGGGATGGAACACCATGCGAGCGATCAGCGCCACGCAGACCGGGGCAATGAACATGGGCAGCAGGAAAACCACCCGGTAGAGCGAAGATCCGCGCACATTGTGGTGCAGCGCGAGGGCCAACAGGAACCCCAGCGCATACTGAAAAGCAACGGACACGAAAACGATGGTCGCCGTGGTCCAGGTCGACCCCCAAAAACGCTGCGATGAAAGAATATCAACATAGTTGTCGACGCCGACAAAGCGTGGCGGAAGTGGCGGCACCAAGCGAACCGACTGGAAGCTGACGGTGAGCGCATAGATAAGCGGGAAGATCGATATCACCAGCACGATGATAAACGCCGGCCAGATGAAGGCGTACTTCACCTTGTCATGGCGTACTGCGTCCCCGTGCATCCTCACTCCCTTCGTTTTTTTGAAGGTTGCCTCGAACTGACGCAGAGTTCAACCCATTTTTGTAGTTCTACTATGAAAAACTAACATGTCACCGACTTTTGATGAACCAAAAATACAAAAGTTTTGCCAAATCACGCGAAATTGCTGCTCAACAGCGGATTATTGGTCAATATCGGCATCATTCAGTTGCCATTTTTCATTCTTCAGGTAATTCTACTACAAATTTTGAGGAGTTCAGCATGCTGGTGACGCCAACAGCGCATACCATAGACCCTGAGACGGGGGCCCTCGCTGCCCATACCGGGCGCTACCAAAAGCACTTGTCGGATCTGGATGGCCTTTATGGCGATGCATCAGCTTTTGCCAAGACGCTCAAAGATAGCGGTGATCGGATTGTTTACTCGGTGGAAGATGTGCGGCCGCAAGCAAGCTCAGGCGACCTGATCTTCGGCACAACATTCATGGAGCCCGGTCGCATCGGCGAGGAGTTTTTCATGACGCGCGGGCACATCCACGCCACGGCCAATCGTCCCGAGACCTATTATGGCGAGTCCGGCGAGGGTTTAATGCTGATGGAGGCGCCGGACGGTCAGGTCTCCATCCTCGAAGTCCGCCCAAAAACCATGGTCTATGTGCCACCGCTGTGGATTCACCGTTCGGTGAACACAGGTGACACACCGCTGGTAATGAGCTTCTGCTATCCTGTTGATTCCGGCCAGGACTATGAGGTCATCGCACGCTCCGGTGGCATGGCGGTGCGCATCATGGCCGACGGCAATGGCTGGATCAGCGTACCCAACGCAGCCTACCGGCAACGAAGCCAGACCGAGATCGACGCCATTTTGGCCACCCAAGCATAACATCCGCGAAAGGCACCACATGACTCATTCCATTTTCGATCAACTGGCTTCCATAGGCGTGGTGCCGGTGATCGCTGTTGATGATGCAGAAGCGGCACTACCCTTGGCTGACGCACTCCTGGAAGGCGGTTTGCCGGTGGCTGAAATCACCTTCCGCACGCAGGCTGCGGCGCAAACCATTGCCAGCATCGCGTCCGAACGACCAGACCTGCTTGTTGGTGCGGGCACCGTTATCACACCGTCCCAAGTGGACGTGGCAGCCGACGCGGGCGCCAAATTTGCCCTTTCCCCAGGCATTGATGCCGATGTGCTCAAACACGCCAATGGCAAAAATTTGCCTTTCGCGCCCGGCATCATGACACCGAGCGACCTCCAGCTGGCACTGAAGCTTGGCTGCTCGATGGTAAAATTTTTCCCCGCGATGCCGGCGGGCGGACCAAAGATGCTCAACGCCATCGCTGGCCCTTATGCCCACACCGGTATTGGCTTCAATCCGACCGGGGGTGTCACCCTGGATAACCTATCCGACTGGCTGTCGATGCCACAGGTGCGCGCTGTAGGTGGCACTTGGATCGCCAGCAAAGCCGATATCGCCGCTGGCAACTGGTCGCAGATCACACAGAACGCCCGCCAAGCCGTTGCCCGCGCTTCTGAGATTCGGGAGAGCCTTTGATGGGCTACGAGCCGGCAAGCAAGCCGACCTTTTACTTTATCGGCGTCACGACCGGACAATCCTCGATTATGAAGGTATTTCCGCAATGGGCGGACCATCTCGGGTTGGGCGATGTTGCCATGTGCGGCGTTGATTTTGTGCCGCACGACACGCCAGAACGCTACCGCGAGATGGTGGCATTTCTAAAATCTGATCCACTCTCGCTCGGCGCGCTGATTACCACCCACAAGCTCGATCTTTATGATGCTTGCCGCGATCAATTTGATGAGATCGACCCGCTGGCCACCATGATGGCCGAAACCAGTTGCCTGTCGAAACGTGAAGGCAAGCTGATCTGCCACGCCAAGGACCCAATATCCTCCGGTCTGTCGCTGGACGGTTTTTTGCCAGACAATCATTTCGCCGACACCGGCGCTGAAGTCTTCAGTATGGGCGCTGGCGGATCAACCATCGCGCTCACTTGGCATCTGATGCAGGCCTCACGCGGCAAAGACAGGCCTGCGCGTATCGTCGTGTCCAACCGCTCGCAGCCGCGCCTTGATCATATTCGCAGCATCCACGAAGCCATGGGCAGCGATGTTCCGGTCGAGTATGTGCTGGCACCGACCGCAGACGACAATGACGCCATTCTGGCATCCATGAAGTCAGGCAGCCTTGTCATTAATGCGACTGGTTTAGGCAAGGACGCCCCCGGCTCGCCGCTCAGCGATGCCGCTCAGTTTCCAAAAAATGGGATCATCTGGGAGCTGAACTATCGCGGCGAGTTGGTGTTTCTCGATCAGGCAAACGCGCAGGCGGCCTCGCGCGGCCTGCAAGTGGAAGATGGCTGGACTTATTTCATCCATGGCTGGACGCAGGTGATCGCCGAAGTATTTGATATCGCTATCCCAACATCAGGCCCCGCCTTTAATGAGATCGCCGCCATCGCTGCAGACGCAACAGGGCGCGCGTGATGAACGGCATTCTGGTCACACCGCGCTCGCTCTCCAAAGAAGGCCATCCGGCCCTCTCCGCGCTAGAACAAGCTGGCTTCCATTTGGTGATGCCAAGCCCTGGCGAAACGCCTGGGGAGGATGCCCTTATGCAGGCCCTGCCCGGCTGCGTAGGTTGGTTGGCGGGCGTTGAACCTGTCAGTGAACGGGTGCTCGCCGCTGCCGACAGATTGAAAGTGATCAGCCGCAACGGCTCAGGCGTTGACAATCTGCCCCTGCAAGCGCTTGAACAACGCGCCATAACTGTTTGCCGTACGCCCGGCAGCAACGCGCGCAGCGTGGCCGAGTTGGCCCTCTCTCTGACCCTTGCCGGGTTGCGCCACATCGTTTGGACGCACGAGGGGTTGCGAGCCGGTTCTTGGTCACGCCAGATCGGACGAGAAATCAAAGGCGCTACCATCGGCATCGTCGGGCTCGGCGCTATCGGCACTGACCTGGCGCAAATGTGCCTGGACCTTGGTGCCCACGTGAAAGCCCATGACCCCTTTGCGCCCGATGATCGCCTTACGCATCCATGCTTACAGCGCGTCGATCTTGAGGGTGCACTCACCAATGTCGACGCCATCAGTCTGCACGCACCCATGCCCGCCAACGGCACACCACTCCTGACCCTAGCCCGCTTCGCTGCTCTCATGCCACACACCGTGCTGGTGAACACCGCCCGTGCGGGATTGGTGGATGAACCTGCACTTCTGGCAGCGCTCGAGAGTGACCGGCTCGCCTGCTACGCAACAGATGTGTTTGAAACCGAACCACCCGCGCCAAGCCCGTTGCTAGGGCATCCAAAAGTGATCCTCACCAGCCACATTGGGGGTTTCACCACTAACGCGGTGGACCGCTCAACGCGCGCCGCGGTCGAAAATCTGATGCGCACGCTCGAGTGCCATCTCGGGTGCCATGCAGATTAGCCGCCAACCCGGGTTTCCAGCGCGCGACAAACTCGGCCTTTGTTGGCTCGGCCAAGCGGGGTTCTGGTTCGACACTGGCGCGCATCGCGTGCTGATGGACCCCTATCTTTCCGACAGTCTGGCCAAAAAATACGCCGGGCAGACAAATGACCACCAACGCATGATGTCGGCACCGATCACGCCGGAGGCTTTGCCCGAGCCCGATATCGTCCTCGTCACCCACGCCCACACTGACCACATGGACCCCGAAACACTGGGGCCATTGGCGCGGCGATTTCCGGATTTGCCGTTCGTGGTGCCCCGGTCAAAACGAGATCTGGCACGCGAGCGCATCGGCCTGCATGCAAACCTCATCCTCGTTTCTGACCAAGAGACGCTTTCGCCACTCTCAGGCCTCACTCTGCGCGTTCTACCAGCGGCCCACGAAACACTGGAACGCGACAGCGACGGCAATGCGGTGTTCTTGGGCTACGGAATCCAGACCGAAACCATGACGCTTTACCACTCCGGTGACACCATTCCCTTCGATGGATTGGCCGAAGCGGTACATCAGCTATCACCTGACATAGCCCTTCTGCCCGTCAACGGGCGCGATGCAACCCGTTTGGCAACCGGCATCCCTGGCAATTTCACTCTGGAAGAAGCGATGGCACTTTGCCAGGATACAGGCATAGCTTGGATGATTCCCCACCATTTTGGCATGTTTGCCTTCAACACCTTGGATGAAGATATCATCGATGCAGCCACAGCCTCGCAAAGCCCGCGACTGGTCAAGCCCGTGATCGGTGAAAGGCTGAAGATTGAGCTCTGACACCCCTCATCCACTCGCCACGACGGAGGTTGATGACAACCTCCTAGAGGTGATCACACGCGGCCTGCCGGACCTACGCAAATCTGAGCGCCGCGTCGCCGAAGCTGTGCTCGCCGATCCCTCCAGTGTCCTCTCGATCACGTTGGCTGAACTGGCGCGCCGCTCTGGTGTTAGCGAACCGACAGTGATCCGCTTTGCCCTTGCCATAGGTTGCGAAGGCTTCCGTGATCTGCGCGTGAAACTCGCCCGCTCGCTGGCCTTTGCGCGCACCACCTCCCATTCGGCCATTTCCCCAACCGACACGTTGGCCGCACTTGTTGGTAAAGTGTTTGATTTCAACCTTTCCAACCTCAATTGGGTGCGCGCTCGGCTGGATCAGCAGACCATCCAGCAGGCAGTTGATGCACTTCGCAATGCCAACCGGATTGACTTTTTCGGCTATGGCGCCTCAGCGATCGTGGCACTGGATGCGCAGCAAAAGTTCCCACTGTTTGGCGTGCCTTGCGGCGCACCCCTTGATGGCCACCAAATGATCATGACGGCAGCGATGTTGCAGCCAGGTGATGTTGCCGTCTCCATCTCCAACACCGGTGAAACAGAGCAGGTGCGCCAAGCAACACGCCTAGCCCGCGAGCGCGGTGCCACGACTATCGGCATCACTGGCACACAAAGCGCGTTGCTGGAAGATTGCGATATCGGAGTGTTGGTGGAAACGCTGGAAAACACGGATCTCTACACGCCCACCGTGTCACGTCTTTCTGCCATGGTGGTGATCGACATTCTCTCTACCGCCGTCAGCCTGGCACGCGATGAAAGTGATCAGCAGCGCTTCGCGCAGATGAAAGCGGTGCTTGCCAAAACCCGCGCTGGCAACCGCAAAAACAAAGATCAATAGCGTGCTCCACTTCTGAACATTTGCGTAATGAATTTGACAAAGGTTCTATTCGTGCGTTAGCGGATGAACCTTCCTTTGTTGCTGCACAGCCCCGATAGGCCTTCGCGTCATGCCCAAGCAAATACTCGTCGATCCGCAAGAAACCCGCCGGTCTGGTGCTCTGGAGCTGACGCCGATACCGGTCCACGCCTATGCCAGGTCTATCGAGGACGAGCGCGACGCCCGCGGCGATGCAGCGCTGAAAGAAACGCTGCGCCACATGATGGTGATCCGCGAGTTTGAAACGATGCTCGCTTCCTTCAAAGGGACCGGGGCCTATCAGGGCATTGACTATCTCTACAAAGGCCCAGCGCATCTTTCGATCGGCCAAGAAGGTGCAGCTGTTGGCGCGGCCTTGGCGCTAAAAGCCGATGATTATATTCTCGGTTCCCATCGCAGCCATGGCGAGTTCATAGCCAAGGGCCTGGGCGCCATCGGCGAGCTGAATGAGGCAGCTTTGTCCAGCATTTTGGACACTTATGAGAGCGGCAAGCTACGCGACACCGTTGCCAAGCATATCGGTGGCACAGACAAAGCGCTCGGCGAAAATGTGCTATTGTTCGGCCTTCTGGCCGAAATTTTCATGCGCGAAAACGGCTTCAATGGCGGCATGGGTGGTTCCATGCACGCCTTTTTCCCGCCCTTTGGAGCCTATCCCAACAACGCCATCGTCGGTGCCAGCGCAGGCATCGCTACAGGTGCCGCGCTGCGCCGTAAATTGGCGCAAGATGATGGCATTGTGGTCGCCAACGCGGGTGACGGTTCTACGGGCTGCGGCCCGGTTTGGGAGGCGATGAATTTCGCTGCCATGTCGCAGTACGACACGCTGTGGGAGGATGATTACAAGGGCGGCCTGCCGGTGCTCTTCTTCTTCACCAACAATTTTTACGCCATGGGCGGCCAGACCAAAGGCGAAACCATGGGCTGGGAGCGCTTGGCCCGTATTGGCGCAGGCGTGAACCCCGCACAAATGCATGCCGAAACCGTCGATGGCTCCAACCCGCTGGCCGTTGCCGACGCCGTGGCGCGCAAACGCCAACTGCTTGTGGAACGCAAAGGCCCCGCGCTGCTGGATGTGGAATGCTATCGTCTGGTTGGCCACTCGACGACCGACGCAAACGCCTACCGCACCCGCGATGAGATCAAGCTCTGGACGGAACAAGACCCGATCACCCAATTCGCAGCGTCCCTAACAGAGGCTGGCATTCTGTCGAACGCGGAAGTTGAGAGCATGCGTGAGGCTGTGGCTGAGCAGATATTGGCTGTGACACGCGCCGCCGTGGACCCAGCCATCGCACCGCCAGTGGATGTGGCGGCCAAACCGACCCGCATCGGCCAGATGATGTTTTCCGGCACCGAGATCGCCGTGCCCTCATCGCCGGCCCCGCTGACCAAACCGATTGAAGAGGCCAGTGCTTTCCGTCAGTTGGGACGCAAAGAACGATTTGGTTTGGATGAGGATGGCAAGCGGCTATCAGGGCTTAAAACTATCACCCTGCGCGATGGCCTGACCGAAGCGGTGCTGCACCATATGACCAACGATGAAAGCCTCATTGCCTATGGCGAAGAATGCCGCGAATGGGGCGGTGCGTTTGGTGTCTATCGTGGTTTGAGCGATATCCTGCCGCACCACCGCCTGTTCAATTCGCCTATCTCTGAGGCGGCTATCGTCGCCACTGCGATAGGTCATGCTCTCGCAGGTGGGCGCAGCTTGGTGGAATTGATGTATGGCGATTTCATTGGCCGCGCAGGTGACGAAATCTTCAATCAGCTTGCCAAATGGCAGGCCATGTCCGCCGGACTGCTTACGATGCCGGTGGTGCTTCGCGCTTCGGTTGGCTCCAAATACGGCGCTCAGCACTCGCAAGACTGGACATCACTCATTGCACACATTCCAGGTCTAAAAGTCGTTTACCCCGCAACCCCCTACGACGCAAAAGGGCTGATGGGCTCGGCTCTTTCCTCCAACGATCCGGTCGTCTTCTTCGAAAGCCAACGGCTCTACGATCAGATCGAGACCTTCCAGAAAGATGGCGTTCCAACGGAATATTACCGGATCCCGCTCGGCGAACCAGACATCAAGCGCCAAGGTAACGACGTCACCGTGCTCACCATTGGACCGTCGCTCTATCCCGCACTAGCAGCCGCTGACGAACTGGCTGACAGTGGCATAGAAGCAGAAGTCATCGATGCACGCTCGCTGGTGCCATTCAACTACGATGCCCTGCTCGCATCGGTGAAAAAGACAGGGCATCTGCTCATCGTGTCAGAGGCGTCTGAACGTGGCAGCTTCGCCATGACCATTTCCACCAACGTGACCCGCTTTGGATTTGCTGACTTGAAAGCGCCACCGCGCGTGCTCGGCTGCCCCAACTGGATTGTGCCTGGCGCTGATATGGAAACCACTTATTTCCCGCAGGCACACGACATCATCGACGTGGTAACGGGCGAATTCTTCCCATCCAAACGCACCAACCGACGCGGCGTGCGCTCCTGGGATGATCTCGACCTTGCTCGTCAGGCTCTTTAGGAGGAAAACCAATCATGACAACGCCTATCCTCGTACCGCAGCTTGGCAATGAAATAACAGAAGCCGAGGTAACCGAATGGGTCGCCGCGGAAGGCGACGCAGTGAAAAGCGGTGACCTAATCGTTGTCATCACAACCACCAAAATGGCCATCGAAATCGAGGCTCCGGCTGATGGCACCCTCAAGACCATTGCTGTGCCCGAAGGCGATATCGTCGAGGTTGGCGTGACCCTTGGTGAGATAGTTTAACCTTGGCACCTGTCATGCATCACATTGGTGGCGAGGGTCCGGCGGTCGTGCTCATTCACGGCTTTGGCGCAGATCGGCTGGGTTGGGTTGCCAACTCACCAGCACTGCTCGAGACCTATGCGGTTTGGGCAGCCGAACTGCCTGCTCATGGTACTGCGGAACCAGGGCCGGTTACACCAATCGATATAGCGCGCGCACTGGCAGACATGTTGCCAGATACCGACCAACCCATCGCACTGATTGGCCATTCGCTCGGCGGTGCGGTTGCTGCGCATCTGGCAGCGCTGAAGCCAGGCCGCATCGGCAAAACCGTTCTCATCGCCCCAGCCGGATTCGGCGCAGGGCCGGTCGCTGTTGATTTTCTGACGGGTTTTTCAAAGCTCCAAAGCGAAGATGACGCGCTCACCCTTTTGCGACTGTTGGTCGTGCGCGAGCGGCTGATCATGCCGCAAATGGCGCAGTACGTCCTGAAGCATCTGGAAAGGCCAGGTCGCCGTGAAGCGTTGGCGCAGATCGCGCAGGCCGCCTTGAACTTTCAGCCTCCGGCTCTTCCTGATGGAGCGTTGATCATCTGGGGCGAGGATGATGCGATCAATCCGCCTGACACAGCTTGGCTGGATGAGTTGGGCGATCAAGCAATGGTTTTGCCGGACACTGGTCACTTACCCCACGTAGAATCGGCCATGAAGGTCAACCGGCGGATCGTTGGATATTTGGCGGCTTAGTCCACACTTTCGGTGGAAAGGATCGCTTTGGCGGCCGCTTCATCGGTGACCAATGTTTGACAACCAGTGCGCTTCAGCGTCGCTTTAATGGCCGCAGCCCGCCGCGCACCCCCGGAGGCCAAAACACCGTGCTTGGCCCGGGCAATGGTGTCCAGATCCACCGCCATCACCCGGTCGTGAATCGGATGCACCACCGTCTGGCCATCGCCATCCAAAAACTGGCAAAGCGTGTCGCAAATCGCCCCTGCCTTCAGCAAGTCATCATATTCGTCCTGCGACAAAAACTGATGGCTAAGCGAAGACCCTGCCACACCGATATCGCCACAGCTCACGACGGCAAGATCAAGCGTCGCAGCAGCCTGCTCAACCTGTTCAAGACCACATTTCTCGATCAAACGCTGCTTGGTATCCTGGCTATCCACCACCAAGGGCGCCAAATAGAGCAGACAATCAGCACCCAACTGCCCAGCCATGCGCCAAGAAAAATCAATCGGGTTTACACTGCTTGCTTCCAGCAAACCACCTTGCAAGGATATCACGCGCACGCCTTCACGACGCTGCGGGCGAAAGGTGGAAAGGGAGGCATTGAGCGTTCGTCCCCAGCCAACGCCAACCGACATGCCATCACTCAACACATCCGACAGCCATTGGCCAAGAGCTGCACCAACATCAATCGCTGTTTGCTCAGCAGTACCGCTACCTGGCACGACAATCGCCTCATCCAGCCCAAGCGCAGCTTCCAACTCCACCGCCAAAGCGGTGCAATCGTCTGGGCTGGTGTTGATCCAAATCTGCACCTCACCACGTTTGCGCGCCTCATCGAGCATCCGCACCACGGTGGATCGGCTGACGCCGAGCGCTCCGGCAATTTCTTTTTGGGTCAGACCACGGTTGAAATAGAGCCATGCCGCGCGCACACGCAAAGAAGCGGTGTCGGAAAGCGTAACATGTCCAGCCCGGGTCAGTCGTGGCATGCTGCTACCCTTGGCTCTCTAGTCGTTGCAAAACTTCTGCCCGTTTTGGCGGCGCACAACCGGACCGCTCGCAGTTCATCGCAGCAGCCATAACGCCATAGCGCAAAATGTCACCAAGCACATCACGGTTCAACGAAGCCAATGCTTGGCGAGTGGTGAGATCGCGCAGCATCAACTCTGCCATCATACCGCCCATCAGTGTGTCACCTGCGCCCACACTATCGACCACTTCTGCTGGATGGCCGGCGACTTCAATCGCACCATCATGGCAAAAGCCCAGCGCGCCTTTTTCGCCGAGGGTCACAACCACCAGCCCAGCAGCCTCGCCCAGCCGCTCAGCAGCATAGTCGGCAGGCGATTGGCCAGGCGCCAACATCTCCAAATCTTCATCGCTCAAGCGAATAACACCGGCCTTGGCCGCGATTGCTCTAATCCGCGCGCGCCAGACATCAACGTCCGGCGTCATGCTCGGGCGCGCATTCGGGTCAAGCGCGATCATGGTGGTGTCGGCGTGCGCCAAGGCAAAAGCGGCAATGTTGTCAGCGCCAGGCTGATCGATAAGTGATATCGACCCAAAGGAAAGAATATCACCAGGCGCTGGATCAAAAGCTTTTGGGTCAGGTTTCATCAAGGCCGTGGCAGACAGCGCATTATAAAACGCATAGCGGGCAATGCCCTCGTTCAGCGCAACAAACGCCAACGTGCATGGATCATCGGTGCGCGGCGTCAGGCTGGTGTCGACACCATAGGCCTGGAGATCGTCGATTAACAGCTCACCGAACAGGTCTGTCGATATCGCTCCCAAGAACCCTGCGTCGGCGCCTGCCTGAACCGCAGCCTTGGCCGCATTAAATGGCGAACCACCCGCGCGTGGCGCAAAGGCTTCACCAGCAGGGCTATCGGTGGGCACAAAATCAATCAATGCTTCACCCATGAACCAGACTTTGGCCATGCCTACCCTCCCCTGCCAAATACAACTGGTCAGTCTTTTGCAGCACGGCAAAAGGGATCACAAGCGTTGTGCCTAGGCGAACAAGCAAACAGCTAGGCTGAGTATTTCTGGTGGTAGAGCTTGTTGGCGCGGTTGAGGTGATTGGCCATTGCCTCAGCAGCCGCACTCTCGTCCCCTGCTTCAATAGCATCCACGATCGCGTCGTGCTCCTGGATGGTCAGGCTTTCCATACCCTCCTGACGCACCAAGTCGATATGGAAATGGGCCAACCAGTCAAACAGGGCCTGCGCAAGAACAGCAAAAATCGGATTGCCGCTGATCGTGGCAACAGCGCGATGAAAACTCCCATCACAGTTCATGAAGTCCGCCGCATCATCGCGCGCGGCTGTTTGCATCGAGACCGTTTGGCGCAAGAAAGCGATGTCGGAAAGCGTCCGCTTTCTGGCGGCGATACGGGCCATCTCAACCTCAAAGGTCAGACGGGCCTCCTTCAGATGGGTCATCGACGTTTCAGAATGCGAAAGCACATGCCGCATCGTCTGCGACATCTGGCCAACCATCTGGTCGATAGAAGGCTTGGCGACTTTGGGTCGCTCGCCATGGCGAATTTCCACAAGACCCATGCGTTGCAGGTTTTGCATCGCTTCTCGGATTGCCGGACGCCCAACTTCAAAGTCGGTCATCAGCTCGCGCTCTGACGGCAAAAAGTCACCGGGTTCAAGATCGCCGCCCTGGATGATGGTCAGGAGTCGATCCTGAACCTCATCGGATAATTTGCGGCGTTTAATCCCTGCTGGTTTAGTTGTCATACCAGCCTCATAGGCAATTGTTCCTCCAGTCTCAAGCAAGCTGTGCGTGTCGACGCTTGCCTTCATTTCTCAACTGGTATAATGACTATAATAGTAACGAGGCGATGCCGCCATGCCCAAGCGAAAAATGCAGGCGTGGACGAGCCCTCCAACAGCTTCCACGGGAACCAATCCTGTGGTGCCAACGGTGCCAAAAAAGGCACGCTCGACGACTAGGGAGTGACACTATGAAATTCCGCACAAAACTGATCGGAGCCGCCTTTGCGGTGACCTCGACCAGCATGCTTTTTGCCGGCTCGGCCTCGGCTGCTACCATCTGCTTCGCCTTCCAGGACTTGGAGACCGAGTTTTGGGTTGCCGGTCATCAAGCGATAACAACCACTCTGACCGAAGCCGGTCACACGGTGATCGAGCGCAACGCCAATGAAGATGCCAACCGTCAGCTTGAGCAGGTTCGCGACTGTATTGCCCAAGGCGTGGATGGCATCATCATCATCCCACAGGATGGCGACAGCGCGAAGACGATTGTCGGAGAAGCACAAGACAATGACGTGCCAATTGCCGTTTTCAACCGCCCGCCATCCGATCTTTCCAAAGGTATCATCGTCGTTGCTGACAATGCCAGCATTGCCGCCCAGGCTGTGGATTTCGTGGCGCAGGAAGCCATTGCCGCGAATCCTGACCGCATGCTGACGCCGATGGTGATCGTTGGTGACTTGAGCGACTCCAATGCCGTTGGTCGTCGCGATGGTTTCTACGAAGCTATCAACCGCTACGCCAACCACTTCAATCCCGCCATCGAAGTAGCCTCGGAGTGGGATGCCGCCACGGCCTTGGCCAATTTGGAAGCTGCGATCACAGCCAACCCGGATATCGATGTGCTGTTTACATCATCGGATTTCCTGTTCCCAACCATCCGCTCGGTGTTGGAGCCACGTGGCATGTGGGTGCCTGCCGGTGAAGAAGGCCATGTTTTAATGGCTGGTCTTGATGGTGATGCAACGGCCTGTCAGTTGATCAAAGATGGTTATGTGGACGCCACCGGCGTGCAAGATCTTTATTTTGAGGCCGAAGCAGCCATGGACGCTATCCTTGCAGCGATCGAGGCGGGAGAAGCCCAGCCTAATGAAGTGATCGCTGATCCAGGCTTTGCGCTAACTTCCGCCAACATCGGTGAACGCGAGATGGACATGTGGGGCTGCGTCCTTCTCTCAGAAGGTTTTCTCGACCGCTAGAACGCTCATCGTCGTTCCTCCCGAGCGAACGGCATAGTCGCCGTTCTACCTGGTGGTGGCTTGCGGGCCACCACCAACACTATCCCCACGGCAAGATGGCGCCCCATGCACTCGACCCTACCGCCCAAGACGTCACCACCGACGGCCCAGCCTGAAGGCAAGCAGCGCCCCAGTGTTTTGGTTCGCCTGCGCAACCTGATCCTGTCGGACTATTTCATTCTTTGGCTGTCGATTGCCTACTTCTTGGTGCTGGCACCGTTTTTGCCGACACTGACGAACCCCGCCAACCTGTCAAATCTTCTATCGAACACATGGCCACTTTTGGCGGTGGCTGTTGGTCAAACTTTTGTCCTAACCATTGCCGGCATCGACCTCTCCCAAGGTGCGGTCATCGGTTTTACCAGCACAGTGATGGCCGTTCTGGTCGCCACAAGCGGTTCGGCCAGCGTTTTGGAAGGTGCTCCAGTTTGGGGACTCTTCATCGATGAAAGTGGCGGTCTTTTTCACGGTCTGCCCATCAGCGTCTTCTTGAGCCTCATCGTCATGCTCGCTGTTGGCACCTTTGTTGGTGTGCTCAACGGGTTGGCAATCGCCTATCTGCGCATGCCGCCATTCATGATGACGCTGGTGACAATGATTGTCGTCTCGGCGTTTGCCGTGTGGCTCACCCAGTCGGAAAACATTGGCAACCTGCCTGAAAGCCTTGTCACGCTGGGCAAGGGCGACATCATTTCTGTCTACTTCGGCGAGCAGGATCGCTCTCAAATCCCGCGCCGAGAGATTTTCTCTGTCATCGGCTATTCTGCCATTATCGCCATCAGTCTGGCGGTCGCCGCGCATATTCTGCTCAACAAGACGGTCTTTGGTCGGCAGGTCATTGCCATTGGCGCCAACCGCAAAGCTGCTGAAATCTCAGGCGTGCCGGTGAAGCGCATCATCGTGATGGTGTTTGCGATCTCCGCCTTCTGCGCCACCGTCGGCTCGATCCTCTATTCCGCACGATTGGAAGCCGGTCGCCCGACGCTTGGCGAGGGAACCTTTCTGCTGGATGTCATTGGCGCAACGGTCATTGGCGGGACCAGCCTGTTCGGCGGTAAAGGCAAGATCATCTGGACTGTGTTCGGCGTGATTTTCTTTGTGCTTCTTTCCAACACGCTGAACCTGATGAACCTCTCCACCTTCCACATCGATATGGCCAAGGGTGGTGTGATCTTGTGTGCCGCCCTGCTTGATGTGGCGCGCAATCGCTACTCTGCGGAGCGCGGACTATGAGCGCGCTTCTCGGCCTTCACGGCCTATCCAAAGCTTGGTTTGGTGTTCCCGCTGTCAGCGATATGAACCTTGAGGTGCCAACGGGCATTTGCCTTGGCGTTATTGGCGAAAACGGCGCTGGCAAATCCACGCTAATGAACATGATCGGGGGAGTGGTGCCACCAACGTCTGGCAGCATGACGTGGCGCGGCGATCCCTACGCTCCGAAAAATCCTGCAGATGCCAAGGCCCACGGCATCGCCTTCATCCATCAAGAGTTGAACCTTTTCACCAACCTGTCCGTGGCAGAAAACATCTTCATCGATGATTTCCCGTATCGGTTTGGCCTGATTGATAAACGCCAGATGGCGGCGCGATCACGCGTCCTGTTAGACCGCCTCAACCTTCAAGCCGAGCCCGAAACTTCGGTCGGCAGCCTCGCGCCGGGCGAGCGGCAATTGGTGGAAATCGCAAAAGCACTCCACCGCGAAGCTTCTCTGATCATTTTTGATGAGCCAACCACCTCGCTCACCGCCCGTGAGACCGACAAGCTCTTTGAGACCATCAAGGCTCTCAAGGCCGACGGCACAACCATCATGTACATCTCCCACATTTTGGCGGACGTGCAGGCCCTATCCGATGAGATCGCCGTTTTGCGCGACGGGCACCTGGTGGCCAGCGGGCCCGTTGATCAATTCGATGTGCCAGCGATGATCAACGCAATGATTGGACGAGACCTTTCGGCCATCTACCCACCACGCACCAGCGCACCGGGAGACGAGATCATCTTGGAGGCTGATGGGCTGAGCCAAGATGGCGTTGTGGAGGACATCTGTTTCAAACTGCACAAGGGCGAAATCCTTGGACTGTTTGGCTTGATGGGATCGGGCCGCAGTGAATTGGCGCGCATGATCTTTGGCGTCGATCCAACGCAACGCGGCTCCCTGTTTTTCAACGACGCGCAAGTGGATGGAGACGCGCGTGCCCGTATTGGCAAGGGCATGGCGTTCGTAACCGAAAATCGGCGCGAGGAAGGCCTGATGATGGATGCGGCCATTGCCGACAATCTGTCGCTGGTGACCATCGATCAATTCGGTCGGGCGCCACTGGCCTTGCTCGACCAGGACAAATTGAAAGAGCGCACCCAGGCCGTACGCGAGCGGGTGACCATAAAGGCGGGCGATATTGCAACGCAGCCGGCGCGCGCCTTGTCGGGTGGGAACCAACAGAAAGTGGTGATCGGCAAGTGGCTGCTGGGCGATCCGCAACTGTTCATTCTGGATGAACCCACGCGCGGCGTGGATGTTGGCGCAAAGCACGAAATCTACACCATCATCGACAGTCTGGCCGCTTCTGGCAGCGGTGTGCTCCTCATTTCCTCAGAGCTGGAGGAGCTGATGGGCACATGCGATCGCATCATGGTGATGGCCCAAGGCGAGGTCACTGGCGAATTCAAACGCGAGGATTTCTCGGAGGCCGCGATCATAGCTGCCGCATTCAAAGAGGTGGCGGCATGAGCATGCTACGTCCATCGGGGACATTAGACCCAGCAGGTATGGCTGCACGCCATTCCTCAATCATTATCCTGTTCGCCATCATCATCGGCTTTGGCATTGCCGAACCAGCGTTCCTCTCGATCGATACGATGGGCAACACCGTCAAGCAGGCCTCCTTCATCGGCATCGCTGCCATTGGCATGGTGTTCGTGCTTTTGACAGCAGGCATCGATTTGTCCGTCGGTTCGATCATGTATCTGGGGCCGCTGATGGCCGGCATCGCCATGCGCGACATGGAAGTGAGCGTCACTGGAGCGCTGGTGATCAGTGTCTTGGCAGGCGCTCTGATGGGCGCGATCAATGCCTTCTTCATCGTCGTGCTGCGGATTATCCCCTTCATCACAACGCTCGCCACGCTGTTCCTGTTCAGGGGCTTTGGCTCGTATGTGACCTCCTCGCGGCAGCTCGATTTCCCAGCTGAGGTTCGCGCGTTCGGCCTTTCCAATGTGCTCGGCATCCCAATGCCGGTTATCGTCTTCGCCATCGTGGTGTTGGCCGCCTATCTCATCTTGGCGCACACCCCTATGGGTCGACAGATTTATGCCTTTGGCAATGATGCCGAGGGCGCGCGTAAAGCTGGCTTGCCCACGCGGCGCTTACAGGCCTTCGTCTATATCGCCAGCGGCATCTGCGCCTCGCTTGCAGGTTTTGTGTTGATCTCACAGATCGGGCGTCTTGATACCGGCTTTGGTGAAGGGCGCGAGTTTTCCGTCATCGCCGCAGCTGTATTGGGCGGAGCAAGCCTATTTGGTGGCGTCGGCACCGCGTTCAGCGCGCTCATCGGCGCCATCACCATTCAGGTGGTGCAAGCTGGGCTCGTCTACACCGGCATCAATCTCTATTTGCAGCCACTTTTGCTTGGGCTGGTGATCTTCATCGCCGTCCTCCTTGATGGCTTGCGCCAGGCGAGGCTGGAAGACAGCAAGCGCCGCATCATCCGACCGCTTTCACCAGAACCAGTGCGTGGCGATCCGCCACCTGCTTCATCGACCAACAAGGAGTCCCACCCATGACACAGGCCGTCGCCCTTCTGGGAGCTGGAGGCAAAATGGGCCTTCGCGTGACCAAGAAACTCGTCGATGCAGGCTATGATGTTCGTGCCGTTGAAACTGCGGATGCCGGCAAGGCTAGGCTCGCCGAGGCGAGTATTCACGCCGTTGATCAAGCCACTGGAATTGCTGGTGCTGATGTTGTCGTGCTCGCGTTACCCGACAACATCATTGGCAATGTGTCGCGAGATATCATGCCTTCGCTTAAGTCCGGCGCCTTGCTCATCATCCTGGATGCAGCAGCTCCCTATGCCGGTGATGTACCAACCGAGCGCGACGATGTTTCGATCGTTATCGGTCACCCTTGCCACCCGCCGCTCTTCAATGATGAAACCGAGTGGGATGCGCGGCGGGATTATCATGGCGGCATTGCCCGCCAATCCATCGTGTGTGCCCTGATGAAGGGGCCGGAAGACGCCTACACGCTGGGCGAAGATATCTGCAAAGCCATGTGGTCGCCGATTACCAATTGCTACCGCGTCACTGTGGAGCAACTGGCCATTCTGGAACCCGGCCTATCGGAAATGGTGGCAATGCCTTTCGTGGACACAATGGTGGAAGCCGTCGATCTGTGCGCGTCAAAATACGGCATCCCGCGCGAAGCTGCTTTTGATTTCATGATTGGGCATTTGAACGTCGAAATCGCCATGTGGTTCGGTTACTCGCCAAAAGTACCCTCGGATGCAGCTCTTCGGCTCATGCGCTTCGCCAAAGGCGTGGTGGTGCGTGAGGATTGGGAAGAGGCACTGAACCCTGCCAAAGTCAAAGAAGCCGCCGAGCTGATTGTGTATGGTAAGGGCGCCTGAGTCCGGATGCAGGAACCACGCCGCCTTTCTACCCGGGACATCTCTTTTATCTACGAACCAGGCCTGATCCGACGATTGACGGTGGCTGGCACCGAAGTGGTCCGTATGATCAGTGCACCGGTACGCGACGCCAATTGGGGCACCTTTCCGCCAAAGGTTCTGTCCAACTCAATTGATGAAACACCTAATCGCGTGCGTATCGAAGAAGTGTTTTCAGTTGCTGATGGCAAGCTGTTGGCAGATCTCATTTTCGACGTCCGGCCAGAGGGTGTGGTTTCAGTCAATCTGACTTTAACCGGCAAGGAAGATATCAAGACCAATAGGGCTGGGCTCACCTTGCTTCACCCCATTGCTGGGACGCCGGGGACCGCATTGAGCATCACCCATAGTGATGGCCGCGTGGTCGAAACGAAGTTCCCCGATCATATCGCACCTGGACAACCTGCCATCGACATTAGTGGACTGGCCCACACGGTGGGCAATGTAGATGTCAGCATCATCTTCGAAGGCGAGACCTTTGAGATCGAAGATCAGCGCAACTGGTCCGATGCGTCCTTCAAAACCTATTGCCGCCCGCTATCGCTGCCGTTTCCTTACTCGATTGCGCAGGGTGAAACGGTCACGCAGCGCATTGTGATCAATCTCGACCGCAAGCCGGAAAGCAATAGACCAAGCGTCGCCGCGACACCGCCACAGATGACTGAATATCATGGTCGTGCTCCGCAACTCTGTTTAGCACTCGAACCGGACTGGCTTCCGAACCCAAGCGTGTTGCTGCCTCTGACGATGAAACCAGTCCTGCGTTTTGTCGGCGTGAAGTCCTGGGGTGACGAAAAGCTCCATCAGATCGCGCGAACGCATCGCGATATTGATGTCGAGATCATCGTGCCTGAAGGAGAGACTGCCTCGGACGTGTGTGAGGCGGTTAATGCCTGTCTTGGGCGGTGCAGCTTGAACGCCAACCACGTGACCGCGCTGCCGCAAACCTATCTGAAAAGCTACCAGCCTTCAGGGCCATGGCCAGATGGGCTATCGCCAGACGACTGTGCAAAGTCTGCTCGCCAGACCTTCCAAAAGGCACGCATCGGTGTGGGCATGTTGACCCACTTCACCGAGTTCAACCGTCGCCCGCCCGATACGTCTGTGGCCGACTTCATTACGTTCGGTAACACTGCCATCGTTCACGCCGCCGATGATCTGTCGGTCTGGGAAACATTGGAAACTCTGCCGCACATCTTTAGGTCCGCCAAGGCACTGTCCGGTGGTCTGCCAATACGCCTCGGGCTGGTCTCCGTCGGCATGCGGTCCAACCCTTATGGAGCGGCTTTGGCCCCGAATCCAAACCGCGCTAAGATCACCATGACAGGTGATGACCCACGGCAGAGAGAACCATTTGCCGCTGCCTATGCCGTAGCTGTATTTGCGCTGGCTGCGCAGGCTGGCGTTGAGGCCATCACGCTTGCTGCTCCCTCCGGACGGTTGGGTATGATGAAGGATGATGGTTCGCTTCTGCCCATCGGCGAGGCGCTTAATGCCTTAGCTACCCTCGGGTCCCAAGCGATCCTTGCAATGGGCGAAGACAATGTAACGCTCTCAACCGCAAAAGGGTCACTATCAGCCGAATTTCACAGCCAAGGCGCTGTGCGTCTGCCTGGGCTTGGAGGGCAAGATGTCTGATGGACCTCTGCGGGGTGTGCTGATCGGCTGCGGGTTTTTCTCCGAAAATCATATGAATGCCTGGATCCGGCAAGATGGCGTGACGATCACCGCCGTCTGCGATCTAGACGGCGCCAAGGCGCGGGCAACGGCAGAACGCTTCGATGTCAAAAACATCTACACCGATGCGCAAGACATGCTGGCCAATGAGGCACCCGATTTTGTCGATGTGGCCACAACGGTTGGATCCCATCGCGCGTTGGTTGAGCTGGCGACTGGCTATGCCAAGACGATTGTCTGCCAGAAGCCTTTTGCCGAAACTATCGCCGATGGGAAAGCGATGATCGCAGCCTGCGAAGCCTCCGAAAGCACGCTCCTTGTGCATGAAAATTTCCGCTGGCAGCGTGCCTTCACGATCATGAAGGCGATGATCGACGGCGGTGAACTGGGCGCGCTTCACTTCGGTCAGTTTTCGTTCCGCCATGGCTACGACAACTACGTCAACCAGCCGTATCTGGCTGAGGTCGAGCGCTTCACAATTATGGATGTGGGGCTTCATCTCTTCGACCTTGCCAGACATTTTCTGGGCGAGGTGGAGACGCTCTCCTGCACCACGCAGCGCCTGAACCCGATTGTGCGCGGCGAGGACGCTTTTACGGCGATGCTTGCCCATACCAACGGCGCGACCAGCATCTGCGATTGCTCATTTTACAGCAAATTCGATCCCGACCCTTTTCCCCAAACACTGGCACGCATTGAGGGTGACCAAGGCACGCTGGTGCTGGGTCAGGATTACCGCCTAACCCTCCACACAGGCGAGGGCGCGCGCGACATCGACGCCGCACCTGCCATTCCAAGCTGGGGCGCTGCCCCCTGGCATGGCGTGCAGGACAGCGTCATACGCTTCCAAAACCACGTCGCCGACGTTGCGCGCGGGCAGGCTGCCCCCGCACCCTCTGGCGCTGACAATCTGAAAACACTGGCGCTGGCACTTGCCGCTTACGACGCAGCGAACACCGGAACCAGCATCACAACGGCCAACTGGCAGGAGACTTTTTCATGACCGCATCGATGTCCGTCACCGACCGCATCGAGGCTGACTATATCATCGAGACGGCAATAGACCCGCGCAAGGCCGCAGAAACCATGGCGGGCGAGCAATCCTCCGGCACGTTTTTGCCTGTTCCAGGCGAGACCGAAGAGCTGAAAGCCCGCTCTGCGGCCCGTGTTGAGCATTTGGAAGTTTATGAGACTGTCGATACGCCTTCTCTGCCCGGAGCGGCGGTCGGAGACACCTATCAGCGGGCCCATGTGACGCTGTCCTGGCCGCTGGGTAACATCGGCCCGTCACTGCCAAATCTCATGGCCACCGTCAGCGGCAATCTGTTTGAGTTGAAGCCGTTTTCCGGCCTGCGCGTCATGGACATTCGCATGCCACAAGCGTTCGCAGATGCCTATCCAGGCCCACAGTTCGGCATTGATGGCACGCGCCGTCTAACAGGCGTCTCCAAAGGCCCGCTTATTGGCACAATCATCAAGCCAAGCGTCGGGTTTTCGCCGCAAGAGACGGCCGAGCGCGTCGCCGTCTTGGCGCAAGCTGGCATCGATTTCATCAAGGATGATGAGCTTCAAACCGACGGACCTTATTGTCCGTTTGAAGACCGCGTGAAAGCCGTGATGGCAGTGATCAATGCGCATGCCGATAAGACCGGCAAGAAAGTGATGTACGCCTTCAACCTGACCGGTGAGATCGACGAGATGCGCGCGCGTCACGATCTGGTGCGGGACCTTGGCGGCACTTGCGTCATGGCCAGCGTCAATTCGGTGGGGCTTGGCGGTATGATTGCGCTCAGCCGCCATACCCAACTGCCGATCCACGCGCACCGCAACGGTTGGGGGTACCTGTCGCGCCATCCAATGCTGGGTTGGTCGCATGTTGCTTGGTCAAAGTTTTGGCGTCTGGCCGGTGCCGACCACCTTCATGTGAACGGTCTACGCAACAAGTTCTGCGAGCCCGACGACAGCGTCATCCAGTCGGCGCAGTCATTGTTGACGCCCCTGTTCGACGACAAAGCATGCCTAACCATGCCTGTATTTTCATCCGGCCAAAGTGCAATTCAGCCCGCCGAGACCTACCAACGCATGCAAACCACCGATCTCATTTATGCTGCGGGGGGCGGTATCGTTGGGCATCCCGATGGCATCGAAGCCGGTGTGCGTAGCCTGCGTGAGGCGTGGGACGCTGCCGAGCAAGGCATTCCAGCGGCCACGTATGCCAAAAAGTATCCGGCCTTGGCCCGCGCTTTGGATGCCTACGCTCAATGAGCCCACCCAATGCACTGTCGGTTGCCTGGTACGGCGATGATTTCACCGGCTCAGCAGCTGTCATGGAAGAGTTTGCGTTCGCTGGCATTGAAAGCGCTCTCTTCCTTGATATCCCTGATGCAGAGCAGTTGGCGCGCTTTGCAAGCGCGCGCACCATTGGGCTGGCGGGTACCAGCCGCGCCCACAGTCCAGACTGGATGGATCAGAATTTGCCCGCGCCCTTTGCATTCTTGCGGGGTCTAAATGCGTCGCTAAATCTCTACAAGATTTGCTCCACCCTGGATTCCTCGCCAAAGATCGGTTCCATCGGCAAGGCGTTGGCGATTGCCAGAAAACAGTTCGGGCACGGCGCAATCCCCCTCTTCCCCGCATCACCGAAGATGGGGCGCTACCAGTGCTTTGGCACGCTTTTCGCCCGCGCGGATCAAACAGTCTATCGTCTCGATCGACATCCGGTCGTGTCGCATCACCCCGTCACGCCGATGGATGAAGCCGATGTCGCAAAGCACATTGCGCGGCAAACCGACGACCCCATCGGGTTGATCACACTGACGGACTTGCCGCGGGTCCAGGAAGTGTTTGCCGCACTGCGCGAGCAAGGCATTGGGTTGGTCTCGATTGACACGGCAAGCCAAGCGGATTTGGTGTGTTGTGGTCAGCTGTTTGCCAACCTGCCACATGGCAGCTTGATTGCCGGCTCCCAAGGCGTAGCCGAAGCCTTGGTAGAGTATTGGCGAGCCGGCAACGGTGAGAACGTGGATGGCAGCGCCAAAAGGCAACCGCCTGGCGGGACAAGCAGCATGGTGGGGCTTTCCGGATCGTTGTCCTCAATTACGCGAGACCAAATCGATCAAGCACTGGCCGACGGTTTTGTTGGCATACAGCTTGATACCGAACGCTGCTTGGGAGCTGAGCGGCAAGCGGCAGTTGCTCAAAGTGAAAAGGCAGCACTCGCCATTTTGTCGGAGGGCAAATCCCCTTTGATTTACGCCGCTCGTGGCCGTGATGATCCCGCTATAGCCAAGCATAAGCGCGCGGCAATGCAGCTCGGCCTAACCAGCGAAGTTGCAAACCAGCAAATCGGAGAAGCACTGGGTGATGTGTTGACCCAGCTGGTCAAGGCGGGCGCCGTAACACGGGCGGCAATCGCTGGGGGCGACAGCTCAGGCTACGCCTTGAAGCGCCTTAACATGTTGGCACTGACAGCTTTGATGCCAACTGCCCCCGGCGCCGGACTTTACCGCGCTCACCCAAAATCGTTCGACGGTGCAACGCTCGAAGTTGCTCTTAAGGGCGGGCAGATGGGCTCACGCACATACTTCTCAGACATTCGCGACGGAAATCAAAGCGCGATGGACGCGCATTGATGGCGCTTGTCATAGCTTGCTCACTGGGCGACGCGGCGTTGATATCATTGGGATCAACGAGGTTACCCTGATGGTGTCGTCCCTCTCCAATGGGCAACCACAAGCGCCAAGCAAATGCAGAAAGAGCTCTCGACCCCTAATGCGTAGGTGGCTAGGCTGGCCCACAGCCACAAAAACGTTGAGATCCAAATGGCTAAGATTGCCGTCCTTGGCTTCGCTCTGGAAAGCAACCGGTTTGCCCCGGTAACGACGCGCGCCGATTTCGAAGCACGCTGTTGGCTGGAAGGTGATGCCATTTTGGCAGATGCTGCCAGCCAAGCCCCTCACCAGCCCGCCGAAGTCCCTGCGTTTCTCGACGAGATTCACAAGCACTTACCAGCAGAAATTTTACCCATCCTTGCGGCTGGTGCCGAACCAGGAGGCCCGTTGGATGATGCGGTTTTGGAAACCGTCCTAACGGTGACCCGGAGTGAACTGACTGAGCAAGGGCCGGTGGATGGCATTTACATTGCAAGCCACGGCGCAATGGTCGGCATCAAGCACCCTGATCCGGATGGTGCCCTGATCCAAACCGTTCGCGAACATGTCGGGCCGGATGTTCCCATCGTCGCAACGCTGGATCTTCACGCCAACGTATCTGACAGGATGGTCGCGGCTGCCGACTGTTTGATCGGGTATCGCACCAACCCACATGTCGACCAGGCAGACATTGCGCGCGAGGCCGCCACCATTCTTGCCCGCATGATCAAAGGCGAAACCTTCCATATGGCCTTCATACGTCTGCCTTTGACGCCACCGAGTGTGACGTTGCTGACCAACGGGCCAGGTGCTTACGCCGAGCGGGTAGCCGACGCCGCACGCATCACCGATCCATCCGGCGACCTTGCCAATGCAACGGTCTTAGGTGGATTTGTTTACAGCGATACCCCGGACAATGGCGTGGCCGTCCTCGTAACATCGACCGTGCAGGACGAGGCTGAGCGCGAAGCAGCACGGCTGGCAGGACGCTTGTGGGCGGAACGCCATCGCTTCCGCCGCGCCCTGACGCCCATTGACCAGGCCATAAGGGCCATTACTGCCGATGACGGATCGCGTTGGATCCTGTCGGACAGCGGTGACAATCCTGGTGGCGGTGGACGTGGAACAACCACGGAGTTGTTGGCGGCCCTGATCGAAGCAAACGCAAAGGATGTGCTCTACGGTCTTTATATCGATGCCGCTCTGGCGCGAGAAGCCAATGAGGCTGGCATCGGTGCGCACTTCAACGCGCGGTTTCTGCGCGATGGGCCCGATGCTTTTGGTGTGCCAATCAATGCCCCGGCGGAGGTCGTCGCCTTGAGCGATGGCAAAGTGGTGGGCCGCCGGGGTCTTGTGGCTGGCCGGGCCGTCGATCTGGGACCAACCGCGGTCCTGCGCATTGGGGGCATCACGATTGTGGTGGCCAGTCAGCGCAAGCAGTGTGCTGATCCGGTATACTTTGAACATCTGGGGCTGAACCCGGCGCACTATCGGACATTGGTGGTCAAAAGCCGCGGCCATTTTCGAGCGGGGTTTGATGAGTTCTTCAATGCTGAGCAAGTGCTGGAAGTTGACACCAAAGGGCTGACAAGTCCCGTGCTTGCGAATTTCCAATTTCAAGGCTTACCGCGACCGGTCTACCCTCTGGATCAAGACACTGTCTGGAATCCACCGGCCTGGGCGCGCCTCCATCTTGAGGCGTTGGATCTTCTACCATGACGTTTCGTATCGCGATCGCTGGGCTGCACATGGAGTGCGCAAGCTTCCTGCCCCACGTCACCATGCGCGACGTTTTCGAGACAAGGACCGTTCGTGGTGCAGACCTGTTGGAAACCTATCGCGGCTCCAACACCGTGCCAGGCGGATTTTTGGCGACTTTGGACAAGGCAAACATTGAGGCAGTTCCCATCATCCATGTCGATGGCGGCGCAGCCGGACTTGCCGATCAAGACGCCATCGCCGGCTATCGTCAGGAGATTGTTGATGGGTTGAAGGCGCTGCTCGGGAGCATCGATGGCGTGCTTCTGCATCTGCATGGCGCAATGGTCACGCAGAACGATCTCGATCCCGACGCGACCACCCTGCACGCCGTGCGACAAGCCGCCGGACCAGACCTGCCGATCATGGTCGCTATGGACTATCACGGCAACCTCGATGCCAACTCCATAGCCGGTGCAACAGCTGTGTTTGGCTATCGCTACTCGCCGCATGTCGATATGGGCGCAACCGGTGAGCGCGCGGCCCAATGCCTGCTGAAAACCCTAGCTGGAGACATTCAGCCAGCCATGGCCATCGCGCGGCCGGGCCTCATCTTACCGTCGATCTTTTCAGCGACCGATTTGACCCCGCTGAACGGTATGGTTGAGACGGCCGCGACTCTTTCAACCGACGGCGATCCCTATGCAGACGTCTCTCTGTTTGCCGGTTTTGCTTACGCCGACGTGCCCAATTGCGGTGCCAGCGTGGTCGCGGTGGTGGACGGTTCTCGGGAGGATGCCCAAAGCCTAGCGGATCGCCTGTCAGCGCAGCTTGCCAGCCATCGGGCTGTTCTTTCCTCGCCTGTGCCCGTCTATGATCTCGCCACCGGGGTGGAGAAAGCCCTCGCCATTGCGCAGACCGCAGAACGCCCCGTTGTCCTTTTGGAACATGCGGACCGAGCCAACGACAGCACGCATGGTCTAAAGGCGCTGTTGCAGCAAGCTGGATGGGCGCGTGTCGCCGTACCATTTTTCTGGGATCCCGTCGCGGTCGTGGAGGCAATGTCTGCCGGCGAGAGCGCGTTCATCGACCTGGCCCTAGGCGGCAACTCAGGCCCACTGGCGGGACACCCGGTCTCGGTGAGGGCGCGCGTGGAACACGTCCGACCAGATTTCACCTACCGCGGCACTGGCACCATGAGGGCCGGGAGCGAAGAGCGTCTGGGCGACACGGTTCTGCTGGATGTCGATGGCATGAAGATCAGCGTTACAAGCCTTTCCCAAAGTGCGATCGATTTCGATCCGTTCACTCAGTTCGGTCTTGATCCAGCCGATTTCGACATTGTGCTGCTGCGATCGAAAACCCATTTTCGCGCCGCGTGGGAGCCGTTTGCAGCCGAGATCATCATTGTCGACACGCCGGACTATGGCCCGGCGGATCTGTCGACGCTTCCCTATCGGCATGCGCAGTTGGGCACTTAGACCCAATGGGACCTATCCGCTAGCATGGCCGATCAAGGCGTCAATGAACGCTTCGCAGGCTGACAGCTCCCCACGGGTTATGAACTCGTCGGCCTTGTGGGCGCGGTCAATATCCCCCGGTCCGCAAATGATCGTCGGAATACCGCCACGTTCAGAAAACAGGCCACCCTCGGTTCCATAGGCGACCTTGGCGTGGTCATTGCGCCCAGCCAGACGCTTGGCGAGACCGACAATGTCGGTATCCGGGTCTGTATCAAGCCCGGGAAAGCCAGCGATAGCCTCAAACCGGAAGTCTGCCCTCGGACTGATGGCCTTCATACGCGGCAGGAGCGTCTCGTGCGCAAAACGCTCCATATGGGCAACCTTCGCGTCGACATCGTCGCCTGGAAGCGCGCGGAACTCGAAATCGAACTGGCATTCCTGTGGCACGATGTTGAGCTGTTCACCGCCCTTGATCACGCCAACATGGCTGGTTGTGAATGGCACATCGAACAGGTCATCGCGTGGCCCGCTATCCTGCGCCTCCTGGCCCAAACGGCGTAGCTCGATAAGAAACTCGGCGGCGTAGTCGATGGCGTTTACCGCCGACGGCGCGCGCGAGGAATGCGCTGATGTACCTGTGACAATGCCACGCAGGGAGCGTTTGGCCTTGTGACTGGTCACAACTTGCATGGAGGTGGGCTCCCCGACGAAACATCCGCGCGGTTTGACTTTCCATGTCGTTAGTCGGTCGATGAGGCTGCGCACACCGATACAGCCGACCTCTTCATCATAGGAAAAGGCAATGTGCAGCGGTGCCTGCAATGGCGCGGCCGCCATCTTTGGCGCCATGGCCAAACAGCAGGCTAGAAACCCCTTCATGTCGGTTGTGCCGCGCCCAAACAGTTTGCCGTCGCGCTCGGTGAGTTGAAACGGATCGGAGGTCCAATCCTGCCCGTCCACCGGCACGACATCTGTGTGACCTGACAGAATGTAGCCGGCCTGATCAGTCGGGCCAAAGCTTGCAAGCAGATTGGTCTTCTGTCCGGTCTCATCTCCAATCCGTTCAAGTTTGGCGCCGAGTGGCGTGAGGAATGCCGAAAGATAGCCGATCAGCGCGAGGTTCGAGTTTCGGCTGACGGTATCAAACGCCACGAGCGTACGCAGATGGTCAACGCTGGTTGGGTGATCTTCGTGCACGATAGGTCCTTTTTCGAGCGCGTCCGCCAAGCCCTGGCGCCAGTTGTGCGCACAAACAACGAGACAGGTCTAAGGTCAAACTCAAATGGTACGCCTGACTGTCATGGGTCGGTTCGTCTATAGACATGAGCTACATTCATTCGCAAACTGGGCATAATGAACAGGACAAATTTGAATGCCGTCGATCTGAACCTTTTTAAGGTGCTGCAAGCGCTGCATGAAGAGCGCAGCGTGACCAAGGCTGCAAAATCACTCGGCCTATCGCAACCGGCTGTCAGCCATGCGCTCAATCGCCTGCGATCTCTGCTCGCCGACGAGTTGTTCGTCCGCACACCAACTGAAATGCGGCCCACCGCGCGGTGTCAAAGCATTGTGCAGCAGGTTGCCTTGGGTATGGAAACGCTGATCGACGCGCTGCGGGAACCTGTTCCGTTTGATCCATCAGAAGTCAGCGCTGTCGTAAAGATCATCATGAGCGATCTTCTCACGGGGCTGATGCCATCGGTGTTCATGCCCATCATCGTCAACAAGGCGCCGAACATCGACTTTCGGATTTTGCCGGCCTGGGGATTGGTGAAAGGCGTAACAGAGCTGACAATCCATGACGATCTGGACTCCGGCTCAGCCGATCTTGCTTTTTCATGGAACTATGAGGTGCCAAGCCGCTTCTCGTCGAAGAAGCTTGGCGACGTAGATTATGTCTGCGTTGGCTCGGCCTCAAATGCAGGTTTTACGACTCCCCTTAGCGTCGATTTTTACCAAACGGCGCCACACATCAGCACCACCACCTACTATAGCGGCGTCACACGCTTCGAACGAGAGATCGCCGCGACCGGACACACGCGCAATGTCCGTCTGCGCTTACCACATTATTCCACATCGATGCACGTCGCCTCGAAGACGGATATGATCACCAGCATTCCCCGGATCTTGGCCCCGGTAGCCGTTGAAATGTACGGGCTGAGGGTAGCGGAACTGCCAATACCGTCGCCGGTCCGATCCATTCTTCAGGTGTGGCACAAGGCCAATGACAGCCATCCCGTTCACGCCTGGGCACGGGAACTAACAGCGGAATGCTATGTGGAACTCGACCTAGCGGCGCGCTCTACTGCATTCTAGACCCCTTTAAAAGCTCCTCATCACAACAACCGGCTACGGTCTTTCCCTAAGCTAACCTGATCATTTGCCCCAGGTGACACCTGTACGACCCCAAATTCGTCCCGTTAATTTTGCAAATGACGATTATGCATTTCTCGCATGTCACCGCTTGGCCTACCATCTCCTGGATCGGATTGGGTCTGCCTGCGCATTGGAACGAAATTGCGCAAAGTTTCCACTTTGTGAATTGAAGTTCCTCGCCTAGGCTCACCATCGGAACTGGTTGCGAGGGAAGACAAAATCCATCCGGCAGAGCCGTAAAAGAAGAAAACAGGGAGTACTTTCGATGTGGAAATCGCTGTCCGTTGCCACAGTTGCAATGGGGCTCGCGCTGGGCGGCACTGCTCATGCAGAAGACATTGTGATCGCCGTGGCCTCCGAGGTCACCGCCATGGATCCGCACTATCACAACACCGGCAACAACAATCAGATCGTCGGCCTGATCTACGACCGGATGCTTCACCAGGATAGCAACCAGCAGCTTGGCCCAGGCCTTGCCGTCGAGTGGGGGCCGATTGCCGATGACGTTTGGGAGTTCAAGTTGCGCGAAGGCGTGACCTTCCACGACGGCTCTGCATTCACGGCTGAGGATGTCGTGTTCAGCTATGAGCGCGTGCCCAATGTTCCAAACAGCCCATCCTCGTTTGCCACCTACACTGCCGGTATCGCTGAGATCACCGTAGTCGATGATTTCACCATCCAGTTCCGCACCAACGGACCATACCCGCTGCTTCCCATCGATCTGTCGACCATCCAGATCGTCAGTTCGGAAATGCCAGAGGCAACCACCGAAGACTACAACAGCGGCGCGGCCAGCATTGGCACCGGCCCTTACCGGTTCGTGAGCTACACGCCCGGCGAAAGCATCGTCATGGAAGCCAACCCGGACTATTGGGGTGGCGCTCCGGAATTCGACACGGTGACCTACCGTCCGGTCAGCTCAGATGCTGCGCGCGTTGCGGCCTTGCTGGCTGGCGACGTCGATCTGATCGCCAATGTGCCGACGTCCGACATTGCCACACTGCAAGGCAATCCTGACATCGTTTTGAGCCAGGGTGTCTCCAACCGTGTGATCTACCTTCATGTCGACAGTCGCCGCGTCTACTCGCCATTTGTCACCGACAATGATGGCAACGAGATCTTCAATCCGCTGCAGGATGTGAATGTTCGCCGCGCTATCTCCATGGCCATCGACCGCGACACGATCGTTGAAGAGGTGATGGAAGGCATCGCCATCCCGGCCGGCCAACTGCTGCCAGAAGGTTTCTTCGGTGTATCCGACGAAATCGAAGTGCCGGAGTATGATCCGGAAGGTGCGCAGGCGCTTCTCGCTGAGGCCGGCTATCCAGACGGGTTCCGACTCACGATCCATGGTCCGAACGACCGCTACATCAACGATGAGCAGATCGCCCAGGCTATTGCTCAGATGCTGACGCGCGTGGGCATTACGACCGAGGTCGAAACCATGCCACGCTCGGTCTATTTCGGGCGTGCAACCGGCGATGAGAACGGCTCAGAATTCTCGCTTATGTTGGTTGGTTGGGGTTCGGGAACCGGCGAAGCATCGTCTCCGCTGCGGGCGCTTTTGCACACCCGTAATGACGATACCGGTCTCGGCCGCACAAACCGTGGTCGTTACTCCAGCGCACCGTTCGATGCCACGCTTCAGTTGGCCTTGAACACGGTCAATGACGAAATGCGCCAAGCCTTGCTGGCGCGTGCGACCGAGATCGCTATGCGCGAAGTTGGTCTAATTCCAACCCACTTCCAGGTGAACACTTGGGGCAGCCGTGTCGGTCTGCGCTATACGCCGCGGACCGATGAATACACCCGGCCAACCAATTTGGTGATCGAGTAAAAGCGCTCAAGGCGGGCGGGCAATGCCAGAAAAGCATTTCCCGCCCGTTTTCCGTCAATCGGCCCGTCAAAACCGCATAGTGGTTTGGCAGCGGTCGGCAAGGAGCGGTTGACGTCATGACCGTCTTTATCATCCGCCGGATATTGCAGAGCCTGCTGGTCGTCGCCGTGATGACCATGCTGGTGTTTGCCGGGGTTTATGCCATCGGCAATCCGGTGGAAATCCTGATAAGCCAGGACGCGACCGAGGCCGAGCGCGCCGCGGCTATTGCCCGACTGGGCCTCGACAAGAGCCTACCCGAGCAGTATCTGGCCTTTCTCGGCAATCTCCTGCAGGGCGATCTTGGCCGTAGTTTCGTGTTCGGCGAGCCTGCCTTGCAACTGGTGCTTGATCGGTTTCCGGCGACGATGGAACTGGCCATCTGCGCCATGCTGATCTCCATCCTTATCGGCGTCCCACTTGGCCTTTATGCCGGTTTGAAACCCAATAGCATCGCTGGCCGATCGATTATGACCGGCTCCATCTTCGGCTTTTCCCTGCCGAACTTCTGGCAAGGCCTGATGCTGATCATGGTCTTTGCCGTGATCTTGCAGTGGCTGCCGGCTGGCGGACGCGGCGAGCGCGGAGAGTTCCTTGGGATCGAAAGCAGCTTCTTCTCCTGGGACGGCATCAGCCATCTGATCTTGCCGGCGATCAATCTTGCCTTGTTCAAGACCAGCCTTGTGATCCGGCTAACGCGAGCGTCGGTCCGCGAAACGATCAATTTGGACTATGTGAAGTTCGCCCGAGCGAAAGGATTGAAACCAAGCCGTGTTATTGGCCTGCATGTCCTAAAGAACATCATGATCCCGCTGGTCACCATCATCGGCCTGGAGTTCGGCTCGGTGATCGCGTTTGCCGTGGTGACCGAGACGGTGTTTGCCTGGCCGGGCATGGGCAAGCTGATCATCGACAGCATCTTCCAGCTCGATCGCCCGGTCATCGTCGCCTACCTGATCGTCATTGTGTTCTTGTTCATCACCATCAACCTTGTGGTGGACATTCTCTACGCTGTGTTGGACCCACGGGTCCGATTGTCGGACCAAAAAGCATGAGCAGCGTCGACACGGCACCGCCAAGCCCCGAGCTTGCAGCATCCCAACCGGCCAAGGCGGTATCGCCAGCTGCTCGCATCGCTCTCGATTTTGTAGAAAGCCCGTTGGCCGTCCTCGGCCTGGTACTGCTGCTGATCATCGTTTTCATTGCAGTCTTCGCACCCTTCATCGCGCCCCAGAACCCCTATGATCTGTCACAGATCAGGCTGGAGGATAGTCGGCAACCGCCCGGTTCGCAGCGCATGACGCCTCCCTGGGAAACCGATCTGGACTTGCGGGTTGACCCAACGATGGCCGGTAGCACGGTACTGACCTTCGGCCCGGAGGCCCCGGTGGAGAGCGCCAATCTCGCCTGGACGCCGGTTGATGGCGGGCAAGCCGTCGCCATCACGCTGACCTTCACGCCTCCCCTCGATGGGGTGCCGATGGAGCCGCTGCGTATCGACAATCTTCCGCGCGGTGCCGAACTCGATGTCGGTGAGAAGCACAGTTTCCGTTCCTTCTGGACCGTCGAGTTGTCCGACCTTGACCGTTTCACCTTGTCCTCCAACCGCCCCTTGACCGAACCATTCGAACTAGAACTCGTTATCAAAGCCACCGAGGGCGAAGCCTTGATGACCTATTGGCTGGGCACCGACGGTCAGGGGCGTGACATGCTGTCGGCGATCATGTTCGGCCTGCGCACCAGCCTGGCCGTGGGCGTTGTTAGCGGCTTCTTCGCGATGGTGATCGGTCTGAGCCTTGGCATGTCGGCGGCCTATTTTGGCGGCAAGGTCGAAACGGTGATCATGCGGGTCGTCGACCTGCAACTGAGTTTTCCGACGATCCTGGTTGCGCTCATGCTGCTTGCGATCCTTGGTTCCGGCGTCGAAAAGGTGATGCTTGCCCTTGTCATCGTGCAATGGGCCTACTTTGCCCGCACGGCCCGATCGGTGGCGCTGGTCGAGCGAAGCAAGGAATATGTCGAGGCGGCGCAATGTCTGGCCTTGTCGAACCGACGCGTCATCTTCAGGCATTTGCTGCCCAACTGCCTGCCGCCGATCATCGTCGTGGCAACCGTTCAGGTCGCCAATGCCATTGCGTTGGAAGCAACCTTGTCTTTCCTCGGGATCGGCCTTCCGGTCACCGAACCTAGTCTGGGCCTGCTCATTTCCAACGGCTTTGAGTTCATGCTTTCCGGGCGCTACTGGATCAGCCTTTATCCGGGGATTGCGCTTCTGCTGACGATCATCGCCATCAACCTGGTCGGCGACCAGCTACGTGACATTTTGAACCCGAGGCTGCGCCGGTGACATTGCTCAGCATAGACAATTTGAAAACCCATTTCTTCACCAAAGCCGGTGTGGTGAAGTCCGTCGATGGCGTGTCGTTCGATCTTGATCGCGGCGAAATCCTCGGCATTGTCGGCGAAAGCGGATCCGGCAAGTCGGTCACCGGCTTTTCCATCATGGGACTGGTGGATCAGCCAGGCCGTATCGTCGACGGATCGATCCGCTTTGACGGGCAGGACCTTGTCGGAATGCCGGAACCGACAATGCGCGACCTGCGCGGCCGACGGATTGCGATGATCTTCCAGGATCCGATGATGACGCTCAACCCGGTCTTGCGCGTCGACACACAGATGATCGAGGCGCTTCGTGCTCATGGTCGTTGGTCGGACGAGGATGCACGGCAGCGGTGCCGTGATGTGCTCGGTCAGGTTGGCATTCCAAGCCCTGAAGAGCGCTTGAAAAGCTATCCGCATCAATTTTCCGGCGGCATGCGCCAGCGCGTCGCAATCGCGATTGCGCTGCTGCATCAACCCGACCTGATCATCGCGGACGAACCGACGACCGCGCTTGATGTGACCATCCAGGCGCAGATCCTGTTCGAAGTGCAGAAACTCGTGGCCGAAAACAACACGGCCATGATCTGGGTGACGCATGATCTTGCCGTGGTGGCTGGACTGGCTGACCGCGTCGCGGTCATGTATGCCGGGCGCATCGTCGAGATGGGAAGCACCGACCAGGTCGTCAATCGGCCGCTCCATCCCTACACGGCAGGCTTGATCGGATCGGCACCGTCGCGCAATGCGCGTGGCAGCCGTCTGACGCAAATCCCTGGCATGGCGCCGTTTCCCATCGACCTTCCTGCCGAGTGCGCTTTCAGACCAAGATGCCAGAGGGCGGAATCCGCTTGCGCGGTCGCTCCCGATGCGTCCCTGCCAGAGCCGGACCATCTGGTGAGGTGCCATGATCCCTTGCTTGGCGAACTTGATCGGGGGACGGCGGCATGACGACACCAATCATTGAGCTTGAGGCCGTCTCCAAGCGTTTCGTGAAAAAACTGGACGTTGCCGAGAAACTCGCCCGGCGCCTAGGTGCCAAAGTCGAGGAGCATACTGTCCATGCCGTCGACACCGTCGATATGTCGATCCAGCCGGGTGAAGTTGTCGGTTTGGTCGGCGAAAGCGGCTGCGGCAAGAGCACGCTAGGACGCTGCGTGGCCGGGGTTCACAAGCCGTCCGAAGGCACGATCCGCTATCGCGGTAACGATGTGGTCTCGCTGCGCGGCAAGGACGCGTTGGAAAGCCGCCTTAAAGTGCAGATGATCTTTCAGGACCCCATGAGCAGCCTCAATCCGCGCTTGAAGGTCGCCGAGATCATCAGCGAGGCACCGCTTTTCCATGGGCTTATCGACCGGCAAGAGGTGGACGACTACGTTACGCAAACCATGCAGCGGGTGGGACTTGATCCGTCCTATCGGCAGCGCTACCCGCATCAGTTTTCAGGCGGGCAGCGTCAGCGCATCGGTATCGCACGCGCGCTTGCGGTGCAGCCAGATTTCATCGTCTGCGACGAGGCGGTTGCGGCGCTTGACGTATCCATCCAGGCCCAAGTTCTGAACCTGTTCATGGATCTGCGCGAAGATCTCGGCCTTACCTACCTGTTCATCAGCCATGATCTGGGCGTGGTCGAACATCTCAGCGACCGGGTGGTTATCATGTATCTCGGCCGGGTGGTTGAGATGGCGCCGACAGACGCGCTTTTTTCAGACCCCAATCATCCCTACACGCAGGCCCTGCTCGCCGAGGCGCCGCGGCTCGACACTGACAGACGGATTTATGCACCGATCAAGGGTGAGATCCCATCGCCGCTGCATCCGCCCGAGGGCTGTCATTTCCATCCGCGCTGCCCCCATGCGATGGACCGGTGTCGAACCGAAGTGCCGGCTCTCAAAGAGATCGCGCCGGGCCGCAAGAGCGCCTGTCATCTGAACGACGGGTGAGGCGTGACCTTTCCCATTCCCCCACGCGACGAGATTCTTGAGGCGGTCGAGGCAACGGCGGCGCCATTGGTGTTCGACAGTCCCCATAGTGGAACCATCTATCCGGCGGACTTCAACTTCTCATGCGATCCGCATCGCCTGCGCCGTGCCGAGGACACGTTCGTGGATGAGTTGTGGGAAGGCGCCAAGTCGGCCGGATGCGGCTATCTGCGAGCCTTCTATCCGCGCAGCTATGTCGATCAAAACCGTGCCATTGACGATATCGACGAGAGCCTGTTCGACGCGGCCTGGCCGGGTCCGATGGCTCCCGGCGAAAAGTCGCTGGCAGGCATGGGCGTCATCCGTCGCCTGTCGCTGCCCGGTGAGCCGATGTACGACCGCAAGCTTTCGATTGCCGAGGGCCAACATCGCCTCGAGCACTATTACAAACCCTACCATGCGGCGCTGGAGCAACTGATCGATGCGGCACATGCGCGGTGGGGATCGGTCTGGCACATCAACTGCCACTCGATGAAGGAGTTTGGCAACGCGATGAATGTCGATGCCGGACGGCGCCGGGCCGATTTCGTTCTCGGGGACAGGGAAGGCGCGACGTGCGGGCCCGACCTTCTTGAAGCCGTTCGCTCCTTCCTTCTAGGCAAAGGCTACACCGTATCGCTGAACGATCCTTACAAGGGTCTGGAATTGGTCCGCCGCCACGGTCGACCTGCTGCAGGCCGACATTCACTGCAAGTGGAAATCAATCGCGCTCTGTTCCTTGATGAGGAGCCAGTCCTAAAAACCAGCGGTTTCTCAGTGCTCCAAGCGGACCTGAGCGAATTGGTTGGCGTGCTGATCGAAGCCAAGCGGTCTAATTGACCCAGGCGCCAAGCCGGACGGCGGTTGCACCTGGCGTTAACCGACGGCTGGGCATAATCAGCACACAGCCATCGTGCGGCGCGCGAATTTCCTTGCCGCCATCTCTGCCGATGAGGTCGCCCTTGGCGAGAGTCTCCAGCCCGGTGAAGGGTTGGGCAAACTCAAAGGTTTCGGTTTCAACCGTAACAGGTCCCAGAACTTTGACCGTGCGTTGTTCGGTGGGTTTCGGCAGAAGATGTGGAGCTGCAAAGTCGGCGTCGACCATATCGTGCAGCAAGAGCCAGCGATACACGCTGTCGATGGCAGTCGGCTCCGCTGCGCTCTCCCAATGCTGGCCGCATTCGATGAGCAGAGCGATCTTGGAACTGGCTGGGTCGCCGAATCCGCCATAGTCACGCAACCGGCGACCAGCGGCGTGGCCGGCATCCGACACTATAACGCTTGGCGTGCCCAAGACCTGCGCCATCGCAACACTCTTCTCCAATGGCCCCGAAATCATCAAAGGCGCTGTCTTGTGCTGCATGGAATGCACATCGAAGAGGTGGTCGACCGTGTCGATAAGTGGCCTCAACTCCCGTGCGCGATCCAATTCACATGATCGACGATCACTCTCCAAAGTCGCCACATCCCAAACCCGGTTCATATCCTCATCTATGAACCGGCTGGCCATCGGGTCTTCGGTATCAAACGCCTCATAGGCAGCAACGTTCGAGAAGCCGAGCGTCAGCTTACCTTTCTTGGGTCGGACATTGTTGTTGAACAGGTGCTCCAAGGCGATAACACCGCAAAGCTCATTGCCATGAACAAGCGCGTTGACGAGGATATGCGGACCGGCCAGCCCGCTGTCAAAACTCGTATAGTAATCGACACCTGTATTGCCGGCGCGATACGGCGAGATGTCCGGCGCGGAAAGCTCGATAGGATAGCTATTCGGATTGGTCGCGCTCATTGCAACTGTCCCCCTGCTTGAAATCACGCGACAATTGGCAGCTTACACATTGGGTCCGCCCGCCGTGATCGATGTCTTGGTTACGCCGTTTGCTTGATAACTGGTGGATCAACCCCTTCCGGCAACGGGCTGACATAGGGCGTTTTTTTAAGGTGAGCAGCATGCTCGGCTTTGGCGGCGGCGCGAAGCGACGGATCCTCGATCGCGCGTTTTGCGGTGGCGGCCATAACCTTGGCCGCATAGACCATGCCTTTGTGTGCTGCAGGCGCCTTCCCTTGCGCAACCGTTTGCCAGGTATGGAAAGGCGTGCCGACAGCACAGGTTGCCACGCGCGCCTGAACGGTCGGCACCGCCCAGCTGGCGTCACCAACATCGGTTGATCCTTCACCACCACCTTCAAGGTCGAGCGGCGCAATGAAGTCGCAAAGCGCCAGACCTTTCTCCGGCGGCGGCATGCCGCAACGCCGAAAGGAGGCAGCGATGTCGTCATCGGTCAACGTTGTCTGGATATCACGGGCGAATGCGCGATCACCATCGTCAAATTCAACCGGCCCCAGGCGTTCAAGCTCGGCCTGCATGGCCTCTTCCAAAGGCCGGTTGCCCAGCAGGTTTGAAACCCCGGTATAGACTTTGCTCTCCACACGCGTCTCGGTCATCAAAGCCGCGCCTTTCGCGATCTTTTTAACGCGTTCCAAAAGCGATCTTAGCCCGGGCAGATCACGCGCGCGCACCAGTTGGCGTACCGTTGCCTGGTGCTGAACGACGTTTGGCGCCACACCACCAGCATCGAGATAGGCATAGTGGATGCGCGCATCGTCAGGCATGTGCTCGCGCATGTAGTTGACACCGATATTCATCAGCTCAACCGCATCCAAAGCGCTGCGTCCGAGTTCTGGCTGTGCTGCGGCGTGAGCGGCCTTGCCATAGAACGTGAAATCGATACGCGTGTTGGCCAAAGATGTGGCTTTGTTGACTGCCGTGAACGTCGCCGGATGCCATGATATGGCAACATCCACGTCATCAAACAAACCTTCACGCACCATGAAGGCTTTGGCCGCCCCGCCTTCTTCGGCAGGGCATCCGTAGTAGCGAACCCGGGCCTTGACGCCTGACGCCGCCAGCCAATCTTTCACTGCTGTTGCTGCCAAAAGAGACGCGGCTCCAAGCAGATTATGCCCGCACCCGTGGCCGTTACCACCTTGCTCGAGCGGTTTGGGCTCAGCAACACCTGCCTCCTGGCTGAGATAGGGCAGCGCATCAAACTCGCCGAGGATCGCAATCACCGGCCCTTCCTCACCAGCCTCACCAAGAACGGCGGTAGGAATGCCTGCGGCATTCTCAGTGATGCGAAACCCTTTTTCCACCAACATCGCTTTGTGTTCAGCCACAGAGAGATACTCTGTGTAGAGCGTTTCAGGTATGTCGAAGACACGATCAGAAAGCCCGATCAACGCGTCCTTATGAGTGTCGACATAGTCCCAAATGACATCGGAGTTCTGCATCTAGCGAGCCCTTGCAACAGTTGTTGTTTTTCACGTTTTCACGCCGGGTGGCCCTTGGCAAGAGAATGGATATTCAGAAGCAGAGGTGCGTGCTTCTCTTGCGTGAAGTGGCGCGGCAGCAATCAAAACGTCCAACGCACTGCTTTCGAAAAGACGGTGGCTTGAACTGGTTATGGTGCCAGGTACTGTCTTGGCTCGAAAGCGATCCGCGTGGCGCAATTAGCGCAACAGCGCTTACCGCCTACCCACCACTTTGAGCGTTGAAAGACTTTCGCCGAACAGCTGTTGTTTAAAACACCAGCCTTATCATCTGTGCTGCACACAGCGGCGAGTAGATCGGTTGCCGATAAGTTGAGCCTGTATAGCCAACTCATGGTTTTTTGTTGACGAACCAAAAACGGCGGAGGTCCGCCTTCGTCCAAACAATCGATTTATGGGAATTAATCTTCGGAAAATGGTTGCGGGGGCAGGATTTGAACCTGCGACCTTCAGGTTATGAGCCTGACGAGCTACCGGGCTGCTCCACCCCGCGACACGACACGGTGATAGGTCTAGAAAAGAGCCTGATCCATCGTGCGAGCGCCTGATGTACGAGCCTTACGTCATGAATACAAGGGGCAAATTCATGATTTGTGATAGATTTTCCAAGGCGAAACACAAAGCCTGTTCCACATTGTTGTGCGCCACGACATAGACAACAAATAATTGCCTTTGACCCGCTTCAAATCTGGCGCTACCAAACACCGGAGACAGCCAGCCGGGCTGTTTCTTTTTACAGCATCCCAATAGGGTCGCGCAGCGAAGAGTGGTGGAATGCAGACCGTCGTTTGCATGAGATGGGGCGAACGCTACGGTCCAGAGTTTGTCAATCGCCTTTATGGGATGGTCAAGCGTAACACTAGGCGCCCGACTCGGCTGGTCTGTTACACCGACGATCCTAAGGGGCTCCATCCGGACATCGTTACGTTTGATCTGCCAGGCATAAACCTGCCGGAGGACTTGCGTTGGACCCCGTGGCGCAAGATATCGCTGTGGCGCGAAGATCTTGAGGGTATGGAGGGTGACTGCCTTTTTCTTGACCTCGATCTGGTGATTACCGGAAATTTGGATGATTTCTTCGATCACGAGCCCGGCAAGTTTTGTGTGATCCTCAATTGGACTCAGGAAGGGCGCGGAGTCGGCAACACCTCGGCATTCCGTTTTCGAGCCGGAATGAAGCCTGCTATTTTTCATGCGGTTGAAAGCGATCCATGGGGCTGGAAAACGCGCTTTCGCAATGAGCAAGACGTTGTCACCCATATCATTGACGAGGTGGTTTATTGGCCTCGGGGCTGGTGCGTGAGCTTTAAACATACTCTTATGCCGCCTTGGCCAATGAACTTTTTCAAAGTACCCGTCCTACCTAGGGATGCCCGAATCGTCGTCTTCACCGGCAAACCCGACCCAGACGAAGCGCTCGCCGGTCACTTTCCGACCCGGGCCGTCTGGAAGAAACTTTACAAGCATGTCAGGCCGACGCGATGGATCGGCGAGCATTGGCGCGAGTAGAAGCGGAACCTGCGCGGCTTAATAGCCGCGATCACCGACGCGCCCGTGGGTAAAAAGGCCAGGCGCATGGACGATACGAAACTGGCTCTTGCGCCACCATTCGCAATTGAGCTCGATCTCAAGATTCTTGAAACCATTGACTCGCCGCTTGGTCGGCGCAGCTTTTGCGAACGCTAACAAAGTGTCGATGAAAAACGATCGCCGCACCATGAACGGGTTGTTTGTCCATGGCAGAAACTGCGAATTGGTCAAATGAAAGCCAGCACCAAGATCAGCAATTGCGAACGGCGCAATCTTTGGCGCGTCATGGGCGATGCAGGTGGACCTGGCGCGGAGCCGCCGAGCCTTGCCAGGTCGTAGGGTCCTTCGCGCCAGACCAGCCAACTGGGCCCTTAGCGTTGCATCTGTTCCTGGAAAGTAACGAGGATACTTGTCGCCGATATCAAAGGGTGAGCCGGGTTTATCGCGGCTACGCAAAAGAACGATGTCGGCTTCATCTTCTTCAATCAGCTCGAAGGCACGCTTTATCTGAGCCGAGACAACTTCCGATTGCTCAACGAGCGGAAAGTCGTTTTCGGTTATCAAAATCACCTCACTCGCCATCGTCGCCGCAAGGGCATCGAAACCGCCAAGGATGCCCTTATTGTCATCGATGTTGTGGGCATGGTAGCCGAAACGATCAACCACACCGCGGCTCGTCTCATCGCTTTCCTGCAACAAAACCAATTGCTCATCGAACAAGTCAGGCAGGCCGCCGTCCCGATGCGACTGCAACGTAACGGCAAGCGTCTCCGGCGCCTTCCACGACAAGACGCCAAGCCCAAGTGCAGAAGTCATGATGTATCTCGCGAGTTCACAATGCGCTGCTTTTAGCAGCCGGCACCCGACTTGCAAGGTCTACGCCTATCCTCTGGACAATCATGGCCAGTTCGAATGCTTGGCGAGGGTATCTCACCCACCATCCAACCAACGATCCCTTCAGCTTACTGCGATCGCCGCCCCTCAACCGGTTCTGAAACCAGCGGTACGTCGGCTGCCGATCAATGCTTCAAGTGTGTAGACCAGGATCGCCATTCCAATAGCGCCAACCAAAGCAATACCGAGCAGAATGATCACATCGACAGGGCCGCCAATGTCGGCGAACGAGGAGTCCGTCATTCCCTGCACAAACAGCACCGCCAAAACAGCGCCCACCGGCATCGAAAGTTGCGCCAGAAGAAACTTCTTCCAGCTCACCGAGCGGTCCCGGATCAGCACAAAAAGATAGGCCAATGTAACGAGCACGGCGATAGCCACCATCGCCCAGAACAAGCCGCGTCCAAATATCTCCTCAAACACCGCGATCAATGTACCAAATGTCAGTTCTTTCATGGTTCTTGCCCTCCTAGGCGCGTCCGCGCAGCATGGCATTGTAGGTAGCTTTCAGCGCCACCTCTTTCATCAGCCAGCTGATCCAAAGCTCTTCCAGCGGTGCAATGACCCCGGGAAAGGATGGGACAAGGTTGTTCTGATAATCAAACTCAACCAGCATCGCCCGTCCGACACGCGTGATAAGCGGGCAGGACGTGTAGCCATTGTAAACTTCGGTGCCATCGCGCCCGTCGATGGCAGCAACCAGATGATCTTCCACCACCGGCACCTGCCATTTGACGCTGGCGGCGGTCTTACCTTTCGGCACACCGGCCACATCACCCACCGCAAACACATTTGGATAGCGGCGGTGCTGCAAGGTTGATGGATCAACCTCCAGCCAGCCCTGCCCAACCCAGCGGTCTTCCCATGGCAAGTCGGATTCCAGCACAAAGTCCGGCGCACGCTGCGGCGGGACCACGTGTAGATAATCATAGGCCATCTCAGCATCACCGCTGGGCGTGATGAATGTTGCCCGTTTGCGGCCAGCATCGATGGATTTCAACGTGTAGCTATACACCGGCGAGATATCGCGCTCGCCGAACAGCATGCGCACCTTCTCAGCCACAATGGGCACACCAAACAGCGAGCCCTGCGGCGCAGCATAGACAAAGTTCATGCGCGAGCGGTTCCCAGCTTTCTGAGCAAGATCTTCGATAAGAAACGTGTGCTTGAGCGGTGCACCGGCGCACTTCATTTCCGTGGCTGGCCGCGTGAAGAGGCCCACGCCGCCCTCCTCGATAAACTGTGAGGCAGCTTGCCATGTTCGGGCGGCATACTCCGGTCCGGCATACAGTGCGCCGATACCGTTCTGGCCGACCATATCGAGTGAAAAGCCTTCAATAGCGTCATGATCGAGCACCAAGCCTGGCGCAACAACCAGCCAGTCATAGCTGTGGCTTTGACCATCGGCAGTGTCGACCGTGCGGCTGACCGCATCGACAGCCACTACAGCCTCGGTGACCAGCGAAACATCCGACGGCAACCAGTCGGTAGTTTCCGACACCACATATTCGGCAGGTTTCAAGCCCGCAGCCACCAGTGTCAGCCCTGGTTGATAGAGGTGATTGGCACGCGGATCGATGATGGTGATGCTTGCACCATCAAGACGGCGTACCAAGCGGTTGGCAAGAGCCGTTCCAGCAGCACCAGCACCAATGATGACGATACGGGCATTGGTTGAAATCGACGTGGTCTGGGTCATTGCGGCCGTTGGAGCCAACCCAGAAGTTATACCGGCAAGCGCCGTCGCAGCCAAAAATTGTCGTCTATCAAGCATCAGTCCACTCCCGATGTGTGCAATCGCCTCGCTCTGTTGCGGTCGTCGCGACGCGAGCGACGTCCAAGCCAGAATTTTTTGGCATTGGCGAAACGGATGCGGCACAGGTTGCACAGTTGAGTTCTGCTGACGGTGACAATGTCACCAAGCAAAATCCAACTTCGGGACTAGTCCAGGGGGAGAAGGCGCTAGCTGATCATTGTCAACGCGCTATGATTTCAACCCGTCGATTGAGCGCCCGGCCGCCTTCGCTGGCATTGCTTGCCACCGGGGCCAGAAACCCAGCCCCAGCATGGCTTAGCCGGTCAGCGCTGATGTTATAGTCCTCGACCAATGCATCGCGGACAGCTTGTGCACGGCGCGCTGAGAGGTCCAAATTGTAGGGCAACGCGCCCTGATTGTCAGTGTGACCGACGATAACCACCAATAGGCTTTGGTTTGCGCTGAGAAACCGTGCGATCTCTTCAAGCGTTGGCGTGCTTTCAGGCTGGATCGTTGCATCATCCAGTGCAAACTGAATGCCATAAAGCGCCACCCGCCCTGTCTCGGAAATGGCACTTTGCATCTCTTCAGCTGCCACCATTTCAAATGCCATCACCTCTTCCTCCGTCACCGTGATGACGCCACGTACAATGCCATTGTTCACTGACCCAAAGAAGGTGGCATGGACGGTTCCATCGGCCCGAACGCGGGTACCCATGACATAGCGGTAGTTGAACCGGTCAGCCCAAGACGGTGAGTTGCCGAACTGCTCAACCTCGTAGCTCATCCCACCGCACTCTTCCTGCGAACAGGAAAGTTTGATCGAGAACCCTTCATTGTTCAGTTGCTGTTCGAAGTTGCGGACAACCTGAACCAACGCCGTGCCTTCGGGATAGGTGTAGGCAAGGCGCGCCACGGCGCCTTCAACCATCATCACCTCTTCTGGCCGCAGTGCCACTGCGACTTCATCGAACGCCAAAGCCTCATAGGCGGTGATGACGCTACCCTCGAACCGCCCAATTAGCGGATGGTCTGAACTGCCCGCCACATCCTGCGCGATGGCCGGTATGCTGGCGAGCATGACACCGGCGATCAGTAAGAAGGGCGCAATGAAAAACGGCATGACAACCTCACCTGTCTGCGCGCCGCCAAGATGGCAGCGGTCAACAACAAGATCAGAGAATACCATAAGGCGGGCGCATCATGCGTGATTGGAAACACACCTTTTTGCGTCTTGGTCCAGATGTCATGGATCGTTACCGACAACAATCCTCTGCGGGCAGTTGGAGGTAAACGGTCTCGCCTAAAGCCAACCGCGCCAACAGGCGTAAAACTCGCCGTGGCTGTCCATCAGATTGGATGGATGTTCAGATGCAGATCAAAAGACCGAAGCGTCGGTGAGCGCCAAACGCGCTGCGATGGTCAACGGCACCGTCAAACACAAAAAACCCGCCCAAGCGCGCATAACTGCGAACAAGAGCGGGTTTTAAGAAGTAGTGATGAGACGAAAACCCCATTCTTTGCAGGCCTGGCAACGACCTACTCTCCCGTGCCTTAAGACAAAGTACCATCGGCGCTAGAGAGTTTCACGTCCGAGTTCGGGATGGGATCGGGTGCAGGCTCTCTGCTCAAGCCACCAGGCCGGCAAAGAATGGGGTTGTGATTTTGGTCTATAACCTGATCAACCGATCAGGAACTGTTCAGTGAGTGATGATCAACGCGGGTGACGCTGAACCATCAGGTATTCGTACATGTGTATGGTGTAATGAGAGCAATCAAGCCAATCGAGCAATTAGTACTGGTAAGCTTCATGCATTACTGCACGTCCACACCCAGCCTATCAACGTGGTGGTCTTCCACGGCTCTCAAGGGAATACTGGTTTTGAGGCTGGTTTCCCGCTTAGATGCCTTCAGCGGTTATCCGTTCCATACATAGCTACCCTGCAATGCGGCTGGCGCCACAACAGGTCCACCAGAGGTATGTCCATCCCGGTCCTCTCGTACTAGGGACAGATCCTCTCAATATTCCTACACCCACGGCAGATAGGGACCGAACTGTCTCACGACGTTCTAAACCCAGCTCACGTACCGCTTTAATTGGCGAACAGCCAAACCCTTGGGACCTGCTCCAGCCCCAGGATGCGATGAGCCGACATCGAGGTGCCAAACAACGCCGTCGATATGGACTCTTGGGCGTCATCAGCCTGTTATCCCCGGCGTACCTTTTATCCGTTGAGCGATGGCCCTTCCACACGGGACCACCGGATCACTATGACCGTCTTTCGACTCTGCTCGACTTGTCAGTCTCGCAGTCAGGCAGGCTTATGCCATTGCACTCGACGACCGATTTCCGACCGGTCTGAGCCTACCTTCGCGCGCCTCCGTTACTCTTTGGGAGGCGACCGCCCCAGTCAAACTACCCACCACACACTGTCCCGGATGTTGTTGCATCGCGGTTAGACAATCATGACTTCAAGGGTGGTATTTCAAGGATGACTCCACACAAGCTGGCGCTTGGCTTCACAGTCTACCACCTATCCTACACATGAGGGCACAATTGCCAGTGTGAAGCTATAGTAAAGGTGCACGGGGTCTTTCCGTCTGACCGCAGGAACCCCGCATCTTCACGGGGAATTCAATTTCACTGAGTCTATGCTGGAGACAGCGGGGAAGTCGTTACGCCATTCGTGCAGGTCGGAACTTACCCGACAAGGAATTTCGCTACCTTAGGACCGTTATAGTTA
>JAVJSN010000001.1:0-132624 GCA_040219355.1 Hyphomicrobiales bacterium | reverse complement strand
TTCCCGCGGATGAACAACATCTCGTTCTGGCTGTTGCCACCAGCGCTAATCCTGTTGGTTATTTCCATGTTCGTTGAAGGCCCTCCTGGTGGTCTTGGCGTCGGCGGTGGTTGGACGATCTATCCGCCGCTTTCAACATCCGGCCATCCAGGACCTGCAGTTGATTTTGCGATCCTCTCGCTGCACATCGCTGGTGCATCCTCGATCCTCGGTGCCATCAACTTCATCACCACCATCTTCAACATGCGTGCCCCTGGCATGACGCTGCATAAAATGCCGCTTTTTGCCTGGGCGATCCTGGTGACGGGCTTCCTGCTTCTGCTGGCATTGCCGGTTCTGGCTGGCGCCATCACCATGTTGCTGACCGACCGTAACTTCGGCACCACCTTCTTTGATCCGGCTGGCGGCGGCGATCCGATCTTGTTCCAGCACCTGTTCTGGTTCTTCGGTCACCCTGAAGTCTACATCATGATCCTGCCGGCGTTTGGCATCGTCAGCCACATTATCTCCACCTTCTCCAAGAAGCCGATCTTTGGCTATCTCGGCATGGCCTACGCCATGGTGGCCATCGGTGTGGTCGGCTTCATCGTCTGGGCGCACCACATGTACACGGTCGGCCTTTCGGTCGAGACGCAGGCCTACTTCGTGTTCGCCACCATGGTGATCGCGGTGCCAACGGGTGTGAAAATCTTCTCTTGGATTGCCACCATGTGGGGCGGCTCTATCCGCTTCACCACACCGATGATCTGGTCGCTGGGTTTCATCTTCCTGTTCACCGTCGGTGGTGTGACGGGTGTGCAGCTTGCCAATGCTGGCCTCGATCGTGCGTTCCACGACACCTACTATGTGGTTGCCCACTTCCACTACGTGCTGTCGCTTGGCGCCGTGTTCGGCATCTTTGCGGCCTGGTACTACTGGTTCCCCAAAATGTTCGGCTACATGTACTCCGAGTTCCTCGGCAAGCTGCATTTCTGGGTCACCTTTATTGGTGTGAACCTGTTGTTCTTCCCGCAGCACTTCCTCGGCCTCAACGGTATGCCACGTCGCTATGCCGACTATCCCGATGCGTATGCTGGCTGGAACGCTGTTTCCTCCTACGGTTCCTACATCTCCGGTATCGGTGTGCTGATCTTCCTCATCGGCGTGGCTCATGCCTTTGCCGCCAAGCGCAAGGCTGGCGACAACCCATGGGGTGAAGGCGCAACGACGTTGGAATGGACGCTGACGTCCCCTCCACCGTTCCACCAGTTTGAAAAACTGCCGCGCGTCACTTTCGACAAGCACTAAGGTCTTGGCGCGGCGGGTCACTCGCCGCGCTTCCTCTTTCAACAAGACGAGCTTTTATGAGTCTTACGGACGCCACATCTGACGCTGCAAACCCTAGCCTCGCCTTGCGCGAGGCCGGGCTCTCGACAGCGTCTGCACGCGATTACATCAACCTGCTCAAGCCGCGGGTGATGTCGTTGGTGGTGTTCACTGCTTTGGCTGGTCTTATCGCCGCGCCTGGCGCGTTGCATCCGTTTGTCGCGCTCACCGCCGTGCTCTGCATCGCCATTGGTGCGGGTGCGTCTGGCGCGCTCAATATGTGGTACGACGCAGACATCGACGCTGTGATGGGCCGCACGGCGCTGCGCCCAATTCCGTCAGGTGCGGTTACGCCGCGCCAAGCGCTGGGATTCGGCATTTTGCTATCAATTGGCTCGGTCGCTGTGCTTGGGCTTTTGGTGAATTGGCAATCAGCTGCGATGCTCGCCTTCACCATCTTCTTTTACGTCAACATTTACACGATGTGGCTGAAGCGCTCGACGCCGCAAAATATTGTTATTGGCGGTCTGGCTGGGGCGTTCCCACCGGCCATTGGCTGGCTGGCCGTCACGGGCTCACTGAGCCTTGAACCGATCCTGATGGTGTTGATCATCTTCATGTGGACGCCACCGCATTTCTGGGCGCTGGCGATCCTGAAAGAAGAAGATTACGGCCGCGCTGGCGTTCCGATGCTGCCCAATGTGGCAGGCGACAAGGTAACCCGTCAGCAAATCCTGCTTTACTCCGTCCTGCTTGCCCCGCTGGCTGTTCTGCCTGCATTCCTGGGCTATGCTGGCGTCCTCTATCTGCTCGTGACGATGGCGGGCGGCTTTGGCTTTATCCAGCACGCCCTGCGTCTGTCCCGCGCTGGCGACATTCCCGCGCGCAACAAAGCCGCTGGCAAACTGTTTGGCTTTTCGATCCTTTATCTCTTTGCCGTGTTCGCCGTGATGCTTGGCGAAGACATCGTAGAGCGCCTGACAGGCTTTGCGCTTGCCATGCCCTCGGCGTTGACCTTCGTGGTGGGAGGCTGACGATGGCAAGTCAACCACGCCAGATGCGCCAAGCGCCTGAGGCGCCCAGACCTGTTGCGACCAACACCGAAGAGGTGAAGATGTCGGACAGCGACCGCGACTTTTACTCCAAGCAACGCCGTTCACGCTCCATCGCCATGGCCTTGGCGCTCGGCGCGGTGGTGATCGTGTTTTATGTCGTCAGCCTTGTTCAAGGACCTGGCATCATATCGAGGCCCTATTGATGACCTCTCGATCCTTATCGCGCCCGCTCAAAACAGCCATGGCGCTCAGCGTCTTTGTCGGCTGCATGGTTGGCGTCGCCTATGCCGCCGTTCCGCTTTATGAGCTTTTCTGCCGGGTAACTGGTTTTGGTGGCACCACGCAAGTGGCTGACGTTGCACCCGATGCTGTGTCAGACCGCACCATCAAAGTGCGGTTTGATGGAAACGTAGCCGCTGGACTCGGCTGGGATCTTGATCCGCTGGTCAACGAGATCGAAGTGCCCATTGGCCAGGTAACGGAAATCTTCTATCGCGCCGATAACCTTACCGATCAGGACACCTACGGCACGGCCACATTCAACGTTTCGCCGCCACAGGCTGGGATCTACTTCCACAAGATGCACTGCTTCTGCTTTGAGATGCAGCATCTTGAGCCAAACCAAGGCATCGATATGGGTGTGGTGTTTTTCGTCGATCCAGAAATCTTGGATGACCCGGACAATGATCGCATCGACACCATCACGTTGAGCTACACAATGTTTGCCGCCGACGCGCCTGCCGAGGCGGAGATTGCGGCAAACAGTTCGAATTAGGATTTAGGGGGAGCGCTGACTTCGGCTGGCGCATCGCATTTAGGAGATCACCGATGGCCTCAGGTCACGCAACAGATCACGACTATCATATCATTCCGCCCAGCCCGTGGCCGTTCATCGGTTCGGTGTCTGCGCTTGTGTTGGCCATCGGGACAGTCACCTGGTTCCACGGCGGAACCTGGATCTTCTTCGCGCTGGGCATGCTTGGTGTTCTCTACACCATGGTTATGTGGTGGCGCGATGTGATCCGCGAGTCGATGGCTGGCGATCATACGCCAGTTGTTTCCTTGCACTTGCGCTATGGAATGATGCTCTTCATCGCCTCAGAGGTGATGTTCTTTGTTGCCTGGTTTTGGGCCTATTTCGATGCGGGCTTCTTCCCCGGTCCTGCCGAACAGCCCATGCGCGCTGAGCTTTTCGGGGGCGTGTGGCCTCCACAAGGCATCGAAACCTTCGATCCTTGGCACTTGCCGCTCTTGAACACCGTGATTTTGCTGACATCCGGCACGACGGTCACTTGGGCGCACCATGCGATGATCCATGGCGACCGCGAAGGCGTGAAGCAGGGCCTGGCACTCACCGTGGCACTGGGTGTCCTGTTCTCTATTGTGCAAATCTATGAGTACAGCCACGCGCACTTTGATTTCTCTGGCCACATTTATGGCGCCACCTTCTACATGGCGACTGGCTTCCATGGCTTCCACGTGTTCGTTGGAACAGTCTTCCTGGCTGTGTGCCTGTTCCGGGTTCTGCAAGGTCAGATGACGCCGAAGAAGCATTTCGGCTTCGAGGCCGCTGCTTGGTATTGGCACTTTGTCGATGTGGTCTGGTTGTTCCTGTTCGTTGCCATTTATGTCTGGGGCTATGGCGGCGGCGGCAATTTCTAGGTCGACTGCTTGGCTTTGACACCAACAGCGGGCGGTCCAATAGGGTCGCCCGTTTCTCTTTCTAAGGACACAATATCATGACACCCGTTCCGCACACGCCACAGACATTGATGGCTGGGTATCGCGGCAAGTGCCCCCGCTGCGGACAGGGCAAGCTGTTCAACGGTTGGATCACACTGCAAGAGCGCTGCGATGTCTGCGATCTGGACTATGGCTTTGCAGATTCCGGGGACGGACCGGCGGTTTTCATCACCTTCTTTGCCGGGTTTATCGCTGTGGGTGCAGCGCTGTGGCTGGAGATTGCTTACCAGCCTTCATTCTGGGTGCATGCTGCGGTTTCCTTACCGATTATTCTCGTCACCTGCCTCCTCCCGCTGCGGCCTCTCAAGGGTTGGCTCATCGCGCGTCAGTATCAGATGGACGCGACAGAGGTGCGCAACGATGATGTCTCTGGTGGCCATCACGGATAGGCCGACATGAAGCGCTTCTTCACTATTGCGCTTATCCTTGGCGCGTTTGTCACGCTGCTGGGTCTGGGCACCTGGCAGATGCAGCGTCTGGCTTGGAAAGAGGATTTGATTGCTCAGGCAGAAACGAGGCCAACGCTACCTCCAATACCTTTGCATGAACTGGTCGAAGAAGCGGGCCTCGTGCCGTTACCAACGTATGCCGAAGAAGAGGGTTCAGACGATGTTGTCGCCTATCGCCGCGCGCTTTTGGTCGGTCAGTTCATCGCAGAGCCGGTGCGTGTGTTCACCACGCTTTCTGACCCCAACGGTCCCTATGAAGGGCCTGGCTATTGGATGATGCAACCCTTTGAAACGGATGGCGGTCAACTTGTTTTCGTCAATCGGGGTTTCATCCCATTCGAGTTGGCGCCCGATGCGCTGGTTCGAGACGCTCCTTCCGGCATTATCAGCTTTGAAGGGCTCGTGCGTCCGGATGATCGGCCAGATCGGTTCACGCCTGACCCTGACTATGAACAAGGTTTGCTCTATCGCCGCAGCGTCACACAGATGATGCAGGCGACGGGTGTCGGCGCCGCGCTACCGATCACGGTTGATATGCCTGCAAGCGCTGTTGGCGGCCTGCCACAGGCTGGTGAGACCAAGTTCAACTTCTCAAACCGGCATCTTGAATACATGCTCACCTGGTACGGTTTGGCAGCTGTGCTGCTGGCGGTGGTGGGCACCGTTTTGGTGCAGCGTCGCCGACGCTAAATCAGACCCGGCATCAGGTCAGATCGAACCGCTTCGCACATGCCTCGTCATATTGGCGGTAGTCCACAAACCCCATCCGGCTGTAATAGGCCAGACCACCCGTGTTCTCGTGGCGGATGGTGGCATCAATGATCTTCACACTTGCCTTCTTCGCGGCCTTGATTGTGTCTGCGAACAACAACCGCCCAATCCCACGTCCATGCGCGGCTTGCGCCACATAGGTCGCAATAACGGCCCAACCTGCAGGAAGGGCGTTGTCGCCAGACCAATGGTGGTCAGGCCATTCCAGTGACTGAAAGCCTAGAATGTCGTCGCCCTCAGCCGCGACGGTACACGCAATACCCAGCGGTGCTTCGACATAAAGCGCGATCATTTTGTCTTCGGAGAATGGTTCGCGATGCGCGGTCGTTCCGCCCTCGCGAATAATCGCATTGAGAAGCTGGCACATAGCTGGTGCATCAGGTCGGCGGGCAGGTCGGTTGACGAGGGACATGAAAATTGCTGACTTGAAAGCGGCGGTAGATCAGACTTCCATAAGCACTCTAGCCGAGCTGACAATAGCGGTATCTCAAGCTCGCTCGCTTTCGGGCAACAGTGCCATGCCCGCATCTTCGCTGTGAAGAACCTCGCGCACCGGGCCAAAGCGGTTGGCGGTGTGTTTGCGCACGAAACAACCAATCATCATCGAGATGCCTGCCAGCGCTGTTGGCGGCCTGCCGCAATCTGGAGACGACTTACTTTCAAATGAGCCATACAGGGACTATTGGGAGTGCGTTACTCCGCGAACAAAGGTTTGGGAACAACGCCCTGCGTTCAAAAAAATCAACGCGCTGGCCATTGGCTTAGCCTCTTAGATCAAAACCGGTGGCAGACCGTAAGAGTAAGCTGACCAGATCAACCTGGCGATTTGTATTGGTTTTAGAAAAAACTGCGTGAAGGTGTGACTTCATGGTGTTGTAGCTAACATCCCTTTCGCTGGCGATCTCGTCTAGCTTCTGGCCATTCATCAACGCAACAGCTAACTCGGCTTCAACTTGAGTCAGCTGATAGCTCTTCTTTAAAATTTTTGCGGCCGTTGTTGGTCTCTTATCTGGATCAAAAATGAATATGACGGCACTGGCCTGGCTATTATCCATGGCGTTTGCTACCATCGGGGCCGCTGTCAGGATGTAGGGTCTGCGGCCAGATTTCCGCGGAACATGCGTCATACCCCCAGATCGCATACCCATTGCCAATTCAGATCTGCAAACATTGTTCAGCAATTTTGAGACTGCAAGATTGGCTTTCCCACTTTCCGCGTATATGTCCGAAGACGTCGCAGATAGACCATCATCATCGGCAAAAATTCGCGTTGCCGAGGCATTCGCGTATAATATTCGCCCATTATCGCCGTACAGAACAACGCCAAAATCAATGATGTCGAGTACGTTTCGCGTTTCAATGAGTGTTTGCTCGACCCGCGAAATCCGCTGCTGCATGGATAGCGCTTTTTTCAAATGCTTGTTCATCACGGCCATATCGGCCAGCGTTTCAGCACTGATTTCCGTTTGATCGGGGTTGCGGGCAAATCCACAGGTCAAAACATTCAAAACCCCCTTTGAGATGATGGAACTACCATCTGCGTGATAGCCCCACGGTCCAGCCACCCTTGCGAAAGTTTCAGAACTGCGCCAGTCGGCATCGGAGACAAAGGCTCGACGCATGACAGGCGTCAAAGCGGGAATTGCGATGAGCGCTCGCTTCAGTTTCGCAAGCTGCGGACATTTTACCTTGGAAGGTGCCCATCCATTGAGAGCGTCAATCGACAGATTTTTGTACCCGCGAATACGGAAGCGCCCCGTGAGTGGTTGAATCTCACTCAGCGAAATTCCTGTATCATCAGCTTGTGCGCTGTAGGCTGCAGCAGCTGTTTGGTAGTCAAACTCTTCACCGACGCATTCGTAGAAAACACCGATGGTTTCCAGCAGGTTCTTCTGCAAACCGGGAGCGCCTCTTTTCGCGAAGTTTCAAAGGTGGATCTGGTCATGGTCAGATTTCTAGAAACTTGCCGTGAAACCAATCTGTACCGTGTGACTGTAAAAATTCTGAGTTCCATTACCACCTGGGGAGTCGTATGCCTCAGTTTCAAAGTCTAGGCCAGCTAGGCCCCTGAAACGATATCCAAGATCCAGGTGTAGGTTGTCCATGATTTGCGTTCGCAAGCCTGTTCCCAATTGGAATGCAAACCCAACTTGGCTTTCGTGAAAACGCAGGTGGCGATCCTCAAAACTATGATAGGGAGCTGGCCCGGGATTTTCTGTGAACACGACGCTCCCATCCTGATCCAGGAACGCAACACCAAAACCTGCTCCGCCTCCAATATAGGGGGCGACATGCCCAAACTCTTCAAAATCATACCATAGATTTCCAAGTAGATTCACGCTGGTAATTGCACCATTGGTTGTACCCGAGAGTGGGTAGGCTTCTGTTTCCAAAGACATCGGGTTGAAGATTCTCTCCACCAACGAAAAACCGGTACTGAAGCTGTGACGGGATAGTGAAATCTCCGCTTCGCCGCGCCAGTTGTTGCCAAAATCGCGCCCCAACGTTCCACCGAGGACAAATCCGGTTCCAAGAGATGATTCATACGAAGAGATCGGAGAGAAAGTTCCATCACCGAGATCGGAATAGTCAAGAAATCCGGGCGTTCCACTCGAGAACAAGGATGCGCCACCAAACAAACCGACATACCAATGACCGTTATCATCAGTTTGTGCTTGAGCTTTTTCTGCCACGAGAAAAACGAAGATCACTGTCACAAAAACACAAGATAGGTTCGTTACAGCGCTCGAACGGAGAATCAGCATTGTCTGCCCTTTAAAAGTTCAAATGGGCTTGGCAGCTCGTTTGACTTGATGAACACCCATCTCTTCATGGGAGGTCTGTCATGCGCCAAGGTGCCCAATTTCTCGTTGTTCGAGACATTGCGACACTGTGGTGCCCCATGAGCTTCTACCCATGAACCAATGGCGTCGTCCTCATCCAAACGGAGGAGGGTTTTGCAGAAAAATCTGTCGAATTGGATGGGAGCGGTCCGACGATTCCCAGTTGTCGCGAGCCAACAGTGTTGTTGCAGTGGGCAAAACCCCGTGTGCTGATGGACAAGAGTTTTTGTCGACCCAAATTTCGTGCAATTCGAAAGTCATAGACGCATTCCAAATCCGAATGCCCAATGAGGGTTCCGCGCCAAAGAAGCCGAAAATTTCAAAGTTTGATGTTCGAGCGTGCCTGCCTACTGCTTCGGCAGCAACGCCATGACCGTTTCAAGCGTATCGGCCTCGCGCGGTGGCTTGTCCCAACGAAGCCGCGAGATGCGCGGAAAGCGCATGGCGACCCCGCTCTTGTGCCGGGTGGAGCGTTGCAGCCCTTCGAACGCCACCTCAAACACCATGCCCGCATCTTCGCTGTGAAGAACCTCGCGCACCGGGCCAAAACGGTTGAGCGTGTTTTTCCGAACGAAAGTGTCGATTTTCTTCAGTTCCTCATCGGTGAAGCCGAAATAGGCCTTGCCGACCGGCACGAGCATCCGGCCATCCTCGCCGGGTTTCCAGACGCCGAAGGTGTAGTCGGAATAAAGGCTTGAGCGTTTGCCGTGACCACGTTGGGCGTACATCAACACCGCGTCGATCAGCATCGGGTCGCGCTTCCACTTCCACCAAGGACCTTTGGGCCGACCGGGCACATAGGCGCTGTCGGCGCGCTTGATCATCACGCCTTCGACCGCATCTGCATCATGAGCGGCGCCATGGGATGCCGGATCGGCACGTGCTTCGGTGAGGGTTTGCCAGTCGTTAAAGGGCACCATTGGCGAAAGGTCGAGGCGCGGATGTTCGTGCTCGGCGACCAGTGCCTCCAGCCGTTCTCGGCGCTCAACAAAGGGAAGCGTGCGCATATCCTCACCGTTGAGCCGGAGCACGTCATAGACCCGCATATGGGCAGGGTGGCTTTCGAGTAACTTCTTCGACACGGTCTTGCGGTTGAGGCGCTGTTGTAGCGTGTTGAAGGTCTGAACGCGCCCATCGATCAGCACCAGGAGTTCGCCATCCAGCGTAGCATTTTTGGGCAAGGCATCGACCAGATCAGGGAAGGCGCGGGAAATATCATCACCCGTGCGCGAATAGAGCCGCCGCACACTCGATCCATCTTTGCCGGTGCCAGAGGCTGCTTGAACCCGGATGCCATCCCACTTCCACTCGGCCAAAAATTCAGAAGCGTTTAGTTTTTCAAAGTCACCATCCTCAATCGGATGGGCGAGCATGGCTGGTGCGAAAGGTGCGGGGTCATCATTCTCCGGCCGCGCGCTCTTGCCTTCAGCCCAGGCAAACAGGCTTTGATAAGGTGGCACCAACCCGTGCCACACTTCCTCAATATCGTCGGGCTTAAGCTCGCCCAAGCTCGCAATCGCGGTCTTGGCGAGACGCGCCGAAACGCCGATGCGAAGGCCCCCCGTGATAAGCTTCAACAGCGCCCAGCGCCCGGTCTCGTCCAGCGTATCCAGCCAGCGCGTGATCAAGGCGGGCATCTCGGCTTTGCCGGTTGTCTCCAGCGCCTCGACAACGTCTTCCAGCGTGGGTGGTGGCATGTTCACGCCATGGTCTGCTGGCCAGATCAGTGCCACAGTCTCAGACATATCGCCCACATAATCGTAAGACAGGCGAAAGAGCACGGGGTCCGTCCGCGCCTCAACCAATCCCCGAATGAGCGCCGGTTTGGCGTTCTTGAAGTCTAAGCCGCCGGTGATCGCAGCCAGTGCAATACCGCGTTCAGGATCAGGGGTCTGCTCAAAATACTGCGTGAGAAGACGCAGCTTGCCATTGCGCCGTGGCTCATAGGCAAGGCGATCAAGAAGCTCGGCGAAGGCTTTCATTGCGCCAGTTCCTCGGCGGTCTCAGCCACCTCATCACCCTCGTCGCCATAACCAATCATATTCAGCGGGCGCGCATCGATGCCCTGCGTTCCGCACCAGTGCACCAACCCATCTTCCTGGCCATGCGTAACCCAAATTTCGTTGGCTCCGGTGTCCTGGATGGTTGCGCACAGATCATCCCAATCGGCATGATCAGACATCACCAGCGGCAGTTCCACACCGCGTTGGCGGGCGCGGGCACGCACCCGCATCCAGCCGGACGCGAAACAGGTGATGGTCTCGCCGAACTTTTGCGACCAGCGATCGGCCATCGAACCAGGTGGGCAGAGCACGATCTGCCCAGCGACATCTTTGGCCTTTAACCCCGCCACTGGCACAAGGTCACCGAGCGCAATGCCCTGGCTTTGATAGAACGCGCAGAGTTTTTCCATCGCGCCATGCAGATAGATCGGCGCGTCATAGCCCGCGGCTCTGATCTCTGCGATCACCCGTTGGGCCTTGCCAAGCGAATAGGCGCCAACCAAGTGAGGCGTATCGAAAAAGGTGGCGAGCGAGGTCAGAAGCTTGGCGATCTCATCGGCGCCGGGGGGATGCCGAAAGACAGGAAGCCCGAACGTCGCCTCGGTGATGAAGGTATCGCAGGGCACCACTTCGAATGGCGTTACGGTGGGATCGGCATGGCGTTTGTAGTCACCGGAAGCAACCAGCCGGTGCCCACCATGCTCCACCAAAACCTGCGCCGAGCCAAGCACATGGCCCGCAGGGTGCAGGCTCACCCGGGTGTCGCCCAGCGTAATTATCTCGCCAAAGTCTGCGCTTTGGGTGCTTCCGGCGAAATCAGCCCCGTACCGAATCGCCATGATCATCAAGGTTTCGGCGGTGGCCAGCACCGATCCGTGGCCAGGGCGCGCATGATCGGCATGCCCATGGGTGATCACAGCGCGGTCCACCGGTCGAACGGGATCGATGAAAAAATCGCCCGGAATGCAATAAAGGCCTTCCGGGCGAATGGTCATGAATTGGTCAGCGCTGGTGATCATAACCCACCATGTGGGTCACCAAACGCTGATGCCAAGCGCCTACTGTGCAGGGGAAGGCACCTCGCCGCCATCACTTTCTTCAGACCCGGACTCTGGCGTTGCCAGTGCGGCCTTTTCAAACGCGTTGAGGCGTTTGTAGACCGACATCAGCTCCACGATGGTTGTCCAGGAATTCACCAGATACTGGAACGAGCCTTCAACCCGGCCAAATGCGCGCATGATTTGCTGCATGGTGCCCAGGGTGATCGTGCCAGCAATGATGGTCGGTCCGAGCGCGATGAACGGCACCAAATTGCCAATCTGGAGATAGAAAATCCGCACCACGTTGAAATACATGTAGTTGAAATAGAGCCGGAAATAGTTCCGGCGCACATCAGTAAAAAGCTCGGTCAGCGATTGCGGCTGCGCGCGCTCGACAAAGTCCTCGCCCATGACGAGTTCTTTGCGGTAGGCCGCTTCAACCTTCTGATTGTTGAACTCAAGACCCGGCAGTTTGATGCCGACAACGGCCAGCAAAACCGTGCCGAGAATGGACCAGACGATGGCGACGAAGACCAGCCCTTGGCTGACCTCGCCAATGATCGGCAGCTCGGTAACCGCAGCTGACAAGCCCCAAAGCAAAGGCAGGAACGCCACCAGTGTCATCACAGAATCGAGCAGCGCAACGCCCAGACCCTCGGTGATGGAGGCAAAGCGCATCGTGTCTTCCTGCACGCGCTGCGAGGCACCTTCAATCTTGCGCACACGCTTCCACATGCTGGTGTAATAATTGTTCATCGCCGTGCGCCAACGGAACACGTAGTGGCTCACGAAAAAGCGAAACAGGACCGCCACGAACACATACACAAGTGCGATTTGCAGGAAGGTTGCGATGCCCAAATAATAGTCGCGGCCATCGATCGAGCCGGGTTCTGCCAAGGCTTGCTGAATCAGATCGTAAAAACCACCGAACCACTCATTGATCATCACATCGAGCTGTACCAGGAACCAGTTCGTGAAGAAGATGAGCGCTGATCCCGCCACCGACCAAAGCTGCCATGGGTGCGGCGCGTACCACATCCAAAATCCGACAAACAATGCAATGGCCGCGAGCATGTACTGGTAGAACCAGAAGGTTTCCGCGTTGGCCCAACCTTCCTCGGCCTCAGCCGGCTCAACGCCTTCTTCGCCCGGCACTTGCACATCTGGTGCCACGCCAGGGTCAGGTGGCGTCACGCTTTCCACACCGAACAGCGGGCCAAGAGAGAGGAATTGAAGCCGCTCGCCCAGCGTACTCCACGCGATGATCATCACCAGCGAATAGACAGCGAACGACAGAAAGAAGAGCTTTGGCTTAGGAAAGAAGGAATGAAACATCTAGGGCAGCTTCCGTTGGGGCCATCTATCCTTAAACCTGGCAGACCGCGCGTTGAGTGTAGCTATCGAGCCTAGCCAGCCGTGAAGGGCGAGCGGTGCGTTGAAAGCGCATGATCCAAATAGTCGATCCGATCTTGACCCCAAAACGGCTCACCAGCCAGCACATAGGCAGGAGCACCAACAGCACCGGCTGCAATAGCCGCGTCGGTGTTCTCTTCCATCCTCGTGACGATCTCCTGCGATGTTGCCGCCGCCATGATAGCCGTCGCATCGTGACCAGTGGCCTCCAGCAGCTCGCGCACCGTTTCAGGTTGGCTGATATCGCGCTCATTCACCCAGCATGCCTGAAATGCCTCAAACATGAAGTCGGCCGGGTCACCACCAGCAGCGCTAATCGCGGCAACAGCGCCATTGGCCAACGCCGGATTGGTTGGGAAATGCGCCGGGCGTAGCGTCAGCGGCAGCCCCCGAAAATCAGCAATGCGCTGCAATTCAATCAACCGATAGTTCTGGCGTGAAACAGGCCGCTCAGGGATCGGCACGACACCGGAGGTTGCAAACACACCGGCCAAATTCATCGGCTTGTAGGTGATGTTTGCCCCATGCTTGGCGGCAACGGCCAAAAAGGCTTTGTGCCCCAAATAAGAGAAGGGCGAGATCAGTGTAAAATAGTAGTCAATAGAAGGGGCCATTGGTGGGTCCTTTGCAAATGAGCGGGCAAGGCGCTGCCCACTGCATTCAAGGAACCCGATCTAGGCCGCAACGCCTAGAGGTGCAAGCGCTGCACACGGTCTATCGCGCGTTCGTGAGGGTATGTGAGAGATAGGGCGGGGGCGCAAGACGCGCTAATCTGTCCCGGTCGCCGCCAGCGGTGGGGTGCTCTGGTCCATGTCTTGCTGCTTTTCTTTCAGCATGCCGGTGACCACTTCCACCGTACGTTCGAGCTCAACAATGGCCTGTTCAATGTCATTTTTTTGTTGATTGAGAACAGCGATTTGCTCAAGGAAACGGCTGCGCGCGACGGTCAGCTGGCCGGCCTGCCCGTCCTTCAGATCATAAAGATCGAGCATCTCACCGATCTCGTGCAACGAGAAGCCGACCCGTTTGCCCATCACGATGAGTTTCAAGCGAGCCTTGTCGCGCCGCGAATAGATACGTTGCATGCCAACACGGCGTGGACGCAAGAGGCCGCGATCTTCGTAAAAACGCAGCGTTCTCAAAGTCAGGTCGTACTCGCGAGCCAACTCCCCGATGCTGTATTCCGTCTCACGCGTTGAAGTATCCATGCTCGCCTCTACCGCCATGTGCTGCGTTGTTACATGCACTTGCGAATCATCCCACGTCTTGAAGTGCCAGAAAAACTAACCGAACGGCAAGATGATAGCAACTTTAAGTTGTATTAACGTCAAGCGCTCTCGCAAGGTGCTTTTTTGATGTTGCATGGGCATGGCCCGTGCTGTGTCAAAAAACATCCTTTGTCAGCTTGGGGCGTTTACCGTCCGGTTATCTTTACCGCTCGTTTACTATGTTCGGTCCACTGTCGACCTAAGCGAAAAAGGGCCGGGGTGCGCCGTTCCTTGCGCATACGCACCAGATAGCAATTGGGGTCGGGATGGCTCAACAGTCCCAAAATGCGTGGCAGTCACCCACGAACCTACAGCCGGAATATGGCGATACACACGCGGCAGCACCGCCAAGCGTTGGCGAGTGGATGCAAAATATCTTGGGCCGGAATGCACCAGAGCACGCGATCAGTTCAAACCCATCGCTTCAGCCAGTCGAGCCTGTTCAACCCGCTGCACCCGCCCACGATCTTCAGTCGCGGCTGGCCGCGATCGCCAAGAACATCGAAACCCTTGAATCCAAAGTGGTTGGCGACGCGGGGCCAGTAGCAGCGCCAGAATCTCCTGCACCCATCTCCTCCGCTCCGATGCAGACTGCTGCTCAGCCAGCGCCGGCTTCGTCTAACCCTTTGGATGCGCTGAGGCGGCGCAAGTATGAACTGGAACATGGCGTCAGTTCGTCTGCGCCTGTCGCCACGTCTGCGCCTGCTGCATCGCAACCGGTGATGCCGGAAGTGTCTGACCTGGCGGTTTCTGAGCAGCTTGGAGAGCAAGGGTTTGGGCATGCTGGCTTGGACCAACTTGTCGCCCGGCTTGATGATCAGTTTGCTCGGCTAACCGATGCCGTCAGCGATGTGCGCAATTTGGCCGAATCCAGCGCCGTCGATCAGCGTGGGCTTCATGCCCAAGTTGCTGCGCTCCAATCGCGCGTCGAAACCTCTGATGAGCCTGGCACGGCGCAGCGCCATGAACCAGAACACGGCTATGAACCAGAGCAACGCGACGAGACCGGTTTCCCTGAGCCGAGTTTGACCCAGCTCAGCGATCAAATTCGCGCCGTCCAAGACACCATTGCTGCGATGCCCAAGCCGGAAGCGATCAAGTCACTGGAAGATGGCTACCATCATGTTCTTGCTCGCCTTGATGACCTTAAAGATGTTGGCACGAGCGATGAGAAAATCGACGCGCTGTATGGTGAGGTCACCAGCTTGCGTGAGGTGTTGGACAACTTAGGCGAGAACACCACGAGTTCTCTGGTTGGCGAAATGCGCTCCATGATCTCTCAGTTGGAGATCAATCCGCACGGCGATGCGGATCGCATCACGCAGGCGCTGGAAAGCGTAAAGGAAATGGCGCGCAGCGCGGTGCAAGATCCTGATAGCATGAACGAGGCGATCGGCGCGGTTGTTGAACGCCTTGTGGCGCTTGAAGCGCGTATTGAGGCCTTGGCAAGTGGCGCTGACGACAGCGCTGTTACCCAGCGCCTAGATGCCATTCAATCGGAAATGGCCCGCCTGTCGACCTTCCAAGACGAGGCGCGCGGCCTCACCAGTGCTCTGGACACAATCCGTGAGGAAATGCGCGCAACGAGCAGTCCAGCCGTCGATGTAAGCGCGATGGACCAACGATTCTCTGCACTGGATCGTATCGAAGCGATGACGGGTGGATATGCTGAGCAAGTCGCTGAGCTTTCCCAACGTCTGAATGCGCTTGACGGCCGCCTTGCCAGCCACGGTGATATGGCGAGCGAACTGGCGGCATTGTCACGCCAACTCAACGGCTTGAGCGCGGCTTTGCCCGTGCATGAAATTGAACATGCTTTGCTGGATCTTACCGGCCGCGTAACCGCACTGCAGGAGGACGATGGCACCGAGCGCTTAGGGCTGGCTGTGCGTGAGCTAGGTGAGCGCGTTGAATCGTGCCTCAAATCCATTCCAAAAACCGAAGCCATCATCCAAGCGGTCGAGGCGAAGATTGATAGCCGCCTTTCCAGCACAATCGATCCTGTGGTTTCCCGCCTTGATGGCGTGGACGAGCGCCTGGATGGCATTCAACGCGCTATTTCTGCAGCTGATGCGCCGTTGATCGATCACATGTCAAACCGGCTTGAAGGTTTGATCGCGGCGATGCCCACACCGCTTGCCGATGTTGCGTTGGCTTCGTTGGAAAGCCAGCTGGTCGAGCTCAACAAGCGCCACGCCGAAGCCGGCGTGGTATCGCGCGAGGACGTCACGCGTCTGCACAACGAGCTTGCGCGCGCCCGTGCCAGCGTTGAACTTGGGTCGAACCGCGACCTTCAACGCTCAATCGTTGATCAGGTGCGCCATTTGGCCGGTCGGTTCGATGAGGCCCGCTCGATCGGCGATGCTGGGCTGTTGCCGGAGATCGAAACGCAGATCGATGATCTGGCCAACCGCGTGCATTCACTTGGACTGTTTGATCCTCAGTCAGAAATTCAAGATGCCTTGGGCATGCAGGCGTTACAGAGCGAACTGGTATCCTTGCGTGAGCATGCCAGCGATCAAGATCAGCGTATGCTCACCACGTTGGAAAACGTCCAGAGCGCGTTGGAGAAGGTTATAAGCCGCATTGACGCGCTTGAAACCGACGACAAAGCCGCGCTCAACCTGGCCGCCGACAGTGCAAGCGACACGGGCGCCAAAGACCATGCGTCAGCAACCACGACTTCCTCCCTGGAAGAGATGGCCAAGGCATTTGATGCGCGCACATCCGTTCAGAAACCGGATTTAGGCTTCGATCTCCGCGAACCTGAGAAGGCAATCAGCCCCGCCAGGAGCGAGCGACCACGCGCCTCAGCCGATGAAAATAAGCAGCCATTGCCCTCAGGTGGTGTCATCCCAGCGCCTGGCGATGCGCAAACCCTGCTGCGTCAGCTTTCTGGCGCCATCAATGCTGCGCCCGAACGTTCCGCGCTTGCGCCTCAACCTTATCGCGACAGCGATGAACTCGCACCTGCCAACGCGGTGAAGGGATCGGGCGACACGACCAATCAGCGCGCAACTTTTATCGCAGCCGCGCGCCGGGCGGCACAGGCGGCGGCTCTACAGGCGGGTGGTGGTCGACCAGCAGTCTCCGATCCCAACGTAAGAGGCACAAAGGGCAAAAAATCAGGCAGCCTCGAGCCTCCAGCTCACGCCACCAATGACGCACACGCTCGCCAGGAGCCTGCTCTTAGGGATCCATTGGCTGAACCGCCTATTGCTGCTCCCACTGCAGACTCAATCAATGTGCTGGACAGTGCTGCCGACAGCGCACGTCAACGAAAAAGCGAAAAACAGGCTGACGAGGCTCAGCGTCAGCGGTCGCTTTCGCGCGCCATGCTCATCGCACTGGTGCTGTTCACCATCGGGCTTGGCCTGTTTGTGGTCAATTTGATCTTGCCTGGCGAGCGCGCATCCGATGCTGTCCTTGCGCCGTTGGCACCAACCGAAGCACCGGCCACGCCGCAGGAAGACCAGGGCGCGCAATCAACCCCTGAAGTTGGCGCCGCGTCCGATGAGCCGGTGCGGGTTGTGGGGAACGCTTCTGAGACGGTCGCAGCTGACCCTGTGACAACCACACCAGCGATTGAAGACTTTGCATCAACACCAAATCTGCCAACTCCAAACGGAGCGACACCGGCAGAGGAGACTATCGGCCGCGAAACGGCGCTTGGTGGTTTTGCGCGTGATCGTGGGCCGATCATGGCCGAAACACCGCAGGTAAACGATCTGTCAATGGATGGCCTTGGTTCTGATCGATCAGCTGCGCAAGACGATGACATCTTGCCGCCGCCTGCCAACGATCTTGGCCCCCTGCGCAATTTGCCAATTCCACCATTGCCAGCGGCAACAGCGGACTCATTGCCGGAAGCCATTGGATCACCGCGCCTTCGCGTGGCTGCGGCCAGCGGCGACGCGTCGGCCGCTTTTGAGATCGCCACCCGCTTTATGGAAGGCCGTTTCGTATCGCAGGATTTGGCCGCCGCTGCCCATTGGTATGGGCGCGCTGCCGACCAAGGTCTCGTTCCAGCGGCATATCGCCTGGGTAGCTTTTACGAACAGGGTCGCGGCGTTGATCGTAACCGCGATGGCGCCATTGCTTGGTATGAACGCGCTGCGTTGGGGGGCAACCCGCGCGCCATGCACAATTTGGCGGTCATGGCCGCTGAGGGAGCCGGGCAATCACCTGATTTTTCCCGCGCTGCTGGCTGGTTTATCCCTGCGGCCAACCGCGGCCTCGCCGACAGCCAATTCAATCTGGCCGTTCTGTTCGCCCGCGGCATGGGTGTCGAACGCGATCTGATGGAATCCTACAAATGGTTCGCCTTGGCGGCCAATGGCGGTGACAATGAAGCCGTCGGTCGCCGTGATGAAGTTGCCGGCGTCCTTGGCGAGCAGGCGCTTGCTCTTGCTCGTGCGCGGGTTGACAGTTGGCGCCCGGTTCCGGTGGAATCCGCAGCCATTGCCGTTCAGGGTCCCGCCGGTGGCTGGGACGATAGCGCGGTGCAAGCCAGCGCCTCGCAAGATGCCAGCGCGTCACAGCGGCTGATTGCCGAGGCCCAGGCATTGCTTGCCGAACGCGGATACAATCCAGGCCCGGCAGACGGTTTGCTAGGGCCGCGCACCAATGAAGCGGTCCGTGAATTTCGCCAATCTGTAGGTCTGGGCAACAGCGATGTGATCGATCAAGCCTTGCTTGATGCGCTGCGCCAGGGCGTCAGTTTGTAAGCCGAGGTTCGATCGTGCCGGTCTGGGCGGCTTGATTTTTGGATTGGCCCCACCTTTAGTCGTAGGATCGTTCCATCTTCCAAGGGTTTGATTGACCCTCACGCGATGCGATGGTCATACACAATGAACCAGATCGCGTCGCCAGGTGGGCACGCGGCTCGTTTCCATGCTCTGCTTGCCTGAAAGTCGCCCCGACCCATGCAGATTTATCTGCCCATCGCCGAATTGGCCGTCAACGTGTTCCTCATTTTGGGCATGGGCGGTGCGGTGGGTTTTGTCTCCGGGCTTTTTGGCGTTGGTGGCGGCTTTCTGCTCACACCGCTGCTTATCTTTTCGGGCATTCCACCATCGGTGGCTGTGGCAACAGTGACCAGCCAAGTGGTGGCCTCTTCCACCTCCGGCGTGCTGAGTTATTGGCGCAAGGGTGGCGTTGACTTCAAGCTGGCCGGTGTTCTGTTGTGTGGCGGCGTCATCGGGTCATCGCTTGGCGTTTGGCTGTTTTCTATTCTGCGCGCGCTCGGCCAACTCGATCTCATCATCTCCGTCTCATACATGCTGTTTTTGGGCATTATCGGCGGCATGATGTTTTTTGAAAGTGCCCGCTCGGTCTGGCGCGGTGCACGAGGACGGGCGGTCTCGAGCCGTAAACCAGGTCAACACACGTGGGTGCATGGCCTGCCATTCAAGACGGCGTTCAAAAAATCTCGTCTCTATATCTCGGTCATTCCAGTCATTTTTCTCGGCCTTGTGATCGGGTTTATCGGTGCAATCCTTGGCATTGGCGGCGGATTCATCATGGTGCCTGCGCTGATTTATCTTCTGCGCGTTCCTGGCAATGTGGTGATCGGCACATCGCTGTTGCAGATCTTGGTGACCATGGCGGTTGCCACCGTTTTGCACGCATTGACCACAGGGTCCGTGGATATCATTTTGGGGCTCATTTTGATGGTCGGCGGTGTGCTGGGCGCACAGTTTGGGGCCTCGGCAGGCCAAAAACTCAAAGGTGAACAATTGCGCCTGCTGCTCGCCTTGCTCATCCTGTCGGTTGGTGCACGGTTTCTCTTTGATTTGGCGATCGAGCCGGCAGAACTCTTCTCGGTTTCAGGAATGGGCGGATGATCAAACGCCTCGTCCTCGTTGGTTTGTTTGCACTGTGCGTGATGAGCACCGCACGCGCTGAGTCGCTCATTGTCACTCTCTCCGAGCGCACTGTTGACATCACATCCAATTTTACTGGCTCTGCCATAACCGTCTTTGGTGCTGTACGCCGCGATGCGTCCACGGTGCCAAGAGCATCAGACTACGATGTGGTCGTCACCGTCACAGGCCCGCAGACCGACCGTGTGACGCGCCTAAAAGAACGCACTGTGGGTGTATGGGTGAACCGCAGTTCACGCACATTCGAAGATGTGCCCAGCGCCTACACCGTGCTCTCCAACCGCCCGGTGGCCGAGATCGCCCATCCCTCGCTTCTTCGACGCTTCCAGATTGGCATCGATTATCTTCTCCCCCAAGCGCAAGATGCGACAGAGGACGTCGATGAAAGTGGCCTGCGCCGTGAGGAGGTCCAAGATAACCGGCCCGACGATCGGGTGTTCGAACGGGCCTTTCTTCGCTTGCAGCGCCAAAGCCAAGTCTATCAGGAAGAACCTGATGCAGTGGCGGTGATCGACAACACGCTGTTTCGTGCTCGCGCAACATTCCCCGCTGACGTGCCGCTTGGGCTATTTGACGTCAATGTGTACCTCTTTTCTGGTGGAGTCTTGCTCGCCGAAGAACAGGTGGGCATTCTGGTGCGCAAGACTGGATTCGAGCAGTTCATCTTCCGCATGTCGCAGCGTGACCAGCTGATGTATGGCGGATTGGCGGTGTTGCTGGCTCTGCTTACCGGATGGTTGGGCTCGGTGGTGTTCCGCCGCTCCTAACAGCACTTTAAAGGACGCCCGATGCGCGCGCTGACTGCCCTTAAAACCGTGCCAAAAGTGCCTCTCTGGTTAGGAATGGCCGGCGCCTTGCCTTTTATATTCGGGCTGATTGTCTACGCTTCGGGCGGCATCTGGATTGTGAGTGCAGACTTAGCGTTGCGCGCAACGGTGGCTTACGGCGCGGTCATTCTGTCGTTCTTAGGTGGCGTGCGTTGGGGCATGGGCCTTTTGCTGTCGAACCCCGAAACGCGCGATGCGCGCTTTGCACTCTCAGTCATCCCATCTCTCATCGGCTGGATTGCGGTGTTGCTTCCAGCCTTTCCCGCTCTGGTGTTGCTTGCGGTATCGTTTGCCGCGCAAGGCGCCTGGGATGTGGGTGATGCTGAGGATGATGGTGCTCCGTCGTGGTTTGGCCATCTTCGCACCATGCTTACAGCGCTGGTGTGCTCGCTGCTCAGCGTGATGGCCGTACTGACCATCGTTTAGTCGCAGAAATCAGCGCCAGCCGAGGATGCGGCTGCCCGGTACGGTGAACATGCGTGTGCGTCCGCAGACCGACGCGCGCATGGATGACTTCTTAAACAGCGCGCGAAATGGCTCAGCTGACAGACAAAGGCCGCCCGCATAAGCGCCGAAAGCTGGAAGAATTAGCCGTTGTCTATCATGCGCGAAAGCTGGGCGTCGCGCCGATCCACCCTTACCGATCACCCGTGCTGCTGGATGCAAGTGCCCGGCCACCTCAGCCTGTCCGTCCGTCAGATCGCCTCCTGGCTCATGGCGAAACACCAATGATCCGACGGCCAGCTCTTGCGCGCTGCGTCCAGGAACGCCGACTGGAGGCTCCGGGTCATGGTTGCCAGCGATCCAAACCCAGTCGTCCACGCGGTTACACAGATCAGACAGTGTGGCGCGGTCAGTATCGCTGAACCGCTCCCAGGCACTGCGATCATGCACGCTATCCCCCAAAGCGATGACCCGCTGTGGTTGATAGGCATCCATCAGCAGGCTGAGCTGACGCAGCGTTGCGGCGGTGTCATAAGGCGGTAAATGATTACCGAAACGGGCGAACGACGAGCCTTTTTCCAGATGCAGGTCAGCCACGACCAACATCGCCTCATCGGGCCAGTAAAGCGCACCGCATTTGTCCGCAACCAGCGCTTCCCCGGCAAGGCAAATGGGTGCGCTTGTTTCTTCATCGCGCGCGCTCACGCTTTGGCTTAACCAGGCAGACACAGGTGGAATTCCGTTCTTAATATCGCGTCGCTTACGGCGCACTCATTGCTTCTTCGATCAGGCTTTCTGCATCTTCCAACACCTGATCGCGAGCCTCGCCAAACACCGGCTCTTTGCCGACTTCCAGCATGATGGGCACCGCCAGCGGTGAGATGCGCTCCAACCTTTGATGGGTGATTCGACCCTCGATTCGTGCCAGCATAGAACCGATACGCGCGATGTCGAGCAACCCGGATGCCGCATCGGCCCATGTCGATTGCATCAAAATATGGTCCGGCTCATGCTGGCGCAGGACGTCGTAAATAAGGTCCGACGAGACCGTCATCTGCCGCCCTGATTTTTCTTGGCCTGGGTGCCGTCGTTCAATGAGACCAGAGATCAGGGCGCAGGCGCGGAAAGTGCGCTTCAAAAGGTAACTCTCGCCCATCCATTCTTCCAGATCATCGCCCAGCATCGATTGCGCGAACAGCTCGTCCAGCGGCATCGAGCCGTCGCTGATCTTTTGGCCAAGGTCAGAAAGGCCCCAAACACCAAGCGCATAATCAGTGGCAACAAAGCCCAGCGGTTTGGCGCGAGCCCGCTCCATGCGTCGGGTGAGCAGCATGCCAAGGGTTTGGTGGGCGAGCCGCCCCTCAAACGGGTAGCAGATCATGTAGTGCCGGTTTCCGCGTGGAAAGGTCTCCACCAGCAGTCCGTCACGACCGGGCAAGGCAGACTTGTCGCGCTGCATGCGCAGCCAATCAGCCACTTGGATTGGCAGATCGTCCCAGCTCTCGGGGTTCGAAAGCATGCGCCGCACTTCATCAGCCAGATAGGTCGAAAGCGGGAACTTACCGCCCGCATAAGAGGGGATTTTCGGTTCGGCGGACTCCGTGCGTGATACCAGCGCATCCTGCTCGCGGATGCCCTCGAACTTCACCACCTCCCCACCAAACAGAAAGCTGTCGCCGGGCACCAGAGTTTCTAAGAAATACTCTTCCACCTGGCCAAGAATGCGCCCGCCACGCAGCGCGCTTGAGGAACGTTGCGCCGCCTGCTTGGCCGAGACCAGCCGCACCGTGAGCACTGGCATCTCAATGATGGTGCCAACGTTCAACCGGTATTGCTGCGCGACATCGGGGTTGGCCACGCGCCACAACCCATCCTTGCGCTGGCGAATGCGGGCATAGCGCTCATAGGTTTTCAGCGCGTATCCACCGGTGGCCACGAACTGCACCACGCGGTCAAAGCTCTCGCGCGTCAGCAACCGGTAAGGATAGGCGGACCGCACCTCATTGTAGAGATCTTCGATAGCAAAAGCCTCTGAACACGCCATGCCAAGCACATGCTGGGCAAGCACATCCAGCGCCCCGTCGCGGATCGGCGGTGTGTCTTGCGCGCGGTCGTAGTTGGCGTTGAGCGCTGCCCGACATTCCAGAACCTCAAAGCGATTGGCGGGCACCAAAATAGCCTTGGAAGGTTCGTCCATACGGTGGTTGGAACGGCCGATCCGCTGCGCCAATCGGCTGGCTCCTTTGGGCGCGCCAACATGGATCACAAGGTCGACATCGCCCCAATCAATGCCAAGATCGAGGGTCGAGGTGGCCACCACCGCGCGCAGCGCGTTCTTGGCCATCGCCTCTTCCACCTTGCGTCGTTGGCCGACATCAAGGGAGCCGTGGTGCAGGGCAATGGGCAAGGACTCCTCGTTGATCGCCCAAAGCTCGCGAAACACCAGTTCAGCTTGTGCGCGGGTGTTGACGAACACCAGCGTTGTGCCGTGCGCGGCGATGGCCTCCAGCACTTGCGGGAATGCATAGCGCGCCATGTGCCCGGCCCAGGGCAGGCGCTCTTCGCTTTCCAGAATACTGATGTCCGGCTGCGCCCCACCTGCAACCGTGACGATGTCTGCTTGTTCGGAGCTTTGCGTGTTTTGCGGTGCAAGCCATCCGGCCAACGCATCCGGGTCAGCCACCGTCGCTGACAGACCAGTGGTTACCAAATCGGGTGCATGTTTGCGCAGCCGTGCCAGTCCAAGGGCCAGCAGATCGCCGCGTTTGGAGGTCACCAGCGCGTGCAGCTCATCGAAGATTACCCGCTTCACACCACCAAACATCCGGTCGGCATCCACATGTGAAAGCAGCAAAGCCAGCTGTTCCGGGGTGGTGAGCAGAATGTCCGGCGGGTTGCGCTTTTGCCGCTGGCGCCTTGCCGCTGGGGTATCGCCAGTGCGCGTCTCAATGCGGATCGGCAAACCCATCTCGTCCGCCGGTGTGGTGAGATTGCGGGCCACATCCACCGCCAGCGCTTTCAACGGCGAAATGTAGAGCGTGTGCAGCCCGCCCGGACGGTTGGTGCGGCGAACCGTTTTTCTTCCCGCCAGATCAACCAATGATGGCAGGAACCCGGCCAGCGTTTTGCCAGCCCCAGTGGGTGCGATCAGCAATGTGTCCCGCTTGGCATCAGCGCGCGCCAAAAGCGCCAATTGATGCTCACGTGGTGCCCAGCCTTTGCCTTCAAACCAAGCGGTGAAGACAGGCGGTAGGTCGGGAACCGGAAGGGAGGGCTGGACGTTCAAATAGCAACCGAACATTCGTGAGCAATGGTCATACCTTTGCCCTGCGGCTATGAAAGTAAAGGGATCAACCCTGCCGAACTTCAAGGGATACTGACATGCGCCTTACCCTCGCTTTCCTCCTGACCGTTAGCGTGATGGTCGTGCCAGCGCTCGCCCAGCAGGCCGATAATTTGGTCAACGGTGACCGGTACCATATTGTGGAACTGGAGGATGGCGTTCTGCGTATCGACCGGCAGACCGGTGAGATTAGCGAATGTAACGATACGCAAAACGGCTGGGTTTGTCGTCTCTCCGCCGACGATCGGCTGGCTTACGAAGCTGAGATCAATCGGCTTGATGCCGAGGTGGATCGTTTGGAAGAAGAGGTGTTGGCCGCACGGCAAGCGCTGGAGAACATTGGGCAGAATGGGGAGGATGATCTCTCTTTGCTGCCTGATCCAGGCACGGTGCGCGAACGCCTCGACCTGCCAACCGATGAAGAGCTGGACGCGGTGATGGACACAGCCGAAGAGGTAATGCGCCGGTTCTTTGGTATGGTGGAAGGGCTACGTGAAGATTTGGAAGCACAACGCAATCAGTAGGATTGTCAGGAGGCGTCTTCAAACGCCTTGATCTGTGAATCCAGCGCGCTAAGCTTTTCTTCCGGCCACGGCATCGCACGGCGGGTTTCTAGGTTCAGCATCAGCGAGGTGATGTCAGCAATGGCGATCAGTTCCTCGCTCATCGCGTTCACGACGTGATGGCGATAGCTGATGGTTTTGGAAGAGCGCGCCCGTAAGCCGGTTTTGATCACAACCACATCGCCTGCTGTCGGTCGGGCGCTGTAAGAAAGTTGAAGCTGCACGGCAGCGCGGCCCCAACCGCGCTCACGCAGCCATGCATCATTGGCGCCTGCCAGTGCCCATGCGTGGGTGGCAGCATCTGAAATCATGCCAACCAGATGTTCGTCACGCAGCATCGCACCATTGGCGCTCTCCGTTGGTGCACCAAACGCCGTTGGCGGAATGACACCACGATAGGTCGTTGCCAGGTCCGCAAGCGTTGCCCCATCAACCATATCGGTAAACGCGGGCTTGCCTGATTTCGGCAGCGCATCTGCGCTGGGCGAGGGCAAGTTAAAGGCCGAAAGATCATCGCGTGAGACGTCCGGCAGAACATCCAGTGCTGTGGCACTCAGTGGTGTGCCAGCACGCTGAGTCGCAAACAACCGGTGTTCGAAGGCGACTTGCCCATTCTCTAGCGCCACCATGCCCGTTGTGCCGTGCACCGGCTCGCCGCCGCGCAGCTCAGCGTGGTAGCGGATCAGACGACCAATGCGATGCGGTACCTGCCAACCGGCTTCCACCAAAAAGCTGCGCACAGCGATATCAAAGCGCGCGGCGTACGCCTTTACATTGATATGGTCATTTTCATCGCACTCCCAGCTATTAGCCGTGTCGCGGATGGTCTCAAGAGGGCCGATCATAAATCATTATCCAGCACCCGGTTTAGGAAACTGTGGGTGGCAGCTTCCGCTTCACGGGCGATTTGCAAATCAAAAGCCTGGAACACGTGGCAGCCTCCTGGCGCGATGGCAAGGTCACTGCGCACACCAGCCGCCAGAAGGCGTTGATGCAGGAACAGACTATCGTCGATCAGCGGGTCGTTGGTGCCAACGCTGAGCAAACAGGGCGGCAGGCCATCCAAATGCGCGTAAAGAGGTGAAATTGTCGGCGCACGGGCGTCCATAAAAGCTGGCACGCAGTGATGCACGAACATCTCTATATCGCGCGTATTGAGGATCAGTTTCTGCGAGCCCCAACTGCGCACCGACGGTGTAAGGGTCAGATCAAAACACCCAGCAGTGAGAACAAGACCGGATGTTTCAATGCCCGCGTCGCGCATCGATAGCGCGGTGAGCAGCGAAAGGTGTGCGCCCGCCGACTCCCCACCCAGAAACAACGGTCCGCCTTGCGCGTAGGCAAAGCTGGCAGCCGCCAAACAATCGCTTGGCCCGGCAGGAAAAGGGTGCTCCGGCGCCAGCCGGTAATCCACACTGATCGCCGCAAGACCGGTTGCTTCCGCGATACGCGCCAACATCGGGTCATGAAAATCAGCTTGGCCGAAAACCCAGCCGCCGCCGTGAATGTGCAGAAAAATGCCACGCGTGTCGCGGGTTTGTGGCTCCAGGATGCGCAGGCGCACCCCCTCATGCTCTTCCCAGCGGGCGTGATCCAGTTTCGGTTCCAGCGGAAACGGCCCTTCGCCCTTGGCACGGGCTCGGCGGATCATGTGTGGCGGCACCGACCAGCTATCGGGCAACGCTGACAGTTTCCCCAAAATCTCAGTGTTTAGCGCGTGGGTTTCTGGCAACACCAACGACGGATCAAACGGATTGATGGCAGCCTCTGCACCATGGGCATCGCTGTAGGCGGTGAAGAGAGCCGATTGCATGAATACTCCTGGAGGCAAAGCAAACCAATTCTGCGTCCAGTCGTAGACAATGCAAGCACCAACGAAAACCTGCAAAAGGCCTGGCCCGTGGAAAACCCCTCCTCACCATCACTTTTTTGGCGTTCTGTTTTCGCCGTTTTGGGCCTGGGCCTGGCAGCCCTGATTGTCTGGGCCTCACTGAACGCCAATTTCGGGCAGAGCTTCGGCGCCATCATCAACGACCCATGGGGCGTCGTTTCCCTGGCCGACCTCTATCTTGGTTTCTTTATCTTCGCCGCGTTCGTGTTTTTGGTTGATGGCGCGCGTCCGGCCAGTTTCGCCTGGGTGATCGCGTTGATGTTCCTCGGCAATGTCTTAGCTATGGTGTGGCTGGTTCTGCGCTGGCCATTGCTCATGCAGCGTTTGCCCGGCAGATTCTCTTAACAAGAGTGCCTGGTATTTGCGCTTTCCTGCTTGGAAAACCCAGTGGCAACCTCGCTTTTTCGTAAGGGATACACCTACCAATTGCGTATATGACTTGAAAAAACTGTCACAATCCTGAGTATGCCCATAACGGTTTCAGTGGCGGAACCGAAAGCCGCCCAACTTTTGGGCATGGGTTACAAAAAGAGGGCAGCGCATTCATGGCTTCTACGCACCACTTCATTATTGCCGATGATCACCCCCTGTTTCGCGATGCACTTAAAACCATTGTCGCCTCCCGTTTTGAACATGCTCGCGTTTCCGAGGCAGGTGACATTGACGAGGTGACGGCCCAGCTTCAGACCGACGCCGATGTTGACTTGGTTTTGCTCGATTTGAACATGCCAGGTGTAAGGGGTTTTTCAGGCCTCATGTATTTGCGGGCGCAATATCCTGGCGTGCCGGTTTGCATCGTGTCGGCCACAGAAGATCAGGCGATCGTGCGCCGGGCCTTGGATTTTGGCGCCGCTGGCTTTATGCCCAAATCCCTTCCTGTTGGTGACATCACGATTGGCATTGAGGCGATTTTGGATGGCAACATCTGGACGCCTGCCGATATGGATTTGGCCAACGCCCCGGATGATGATGAGGCCGCAGCTCTGGCCAAGCGCCTTTCCTCGCTGACACCGCAGCAGGTGCGCGTATTGATGATGCTAAGCCAAGGCCTGCTCAACAAGCAGATTGCCTATGAGTTGGGTGTGTCAGAAGCAACTGTGAAGGCGCATGTATCGGCGATCTTGCAGAAACTGAACGTGGAAAGCCGCACCCAGGCAGTGATTGCAGCGTCTCGGATCGAGATGGGCAATTGGCAGGAAGCCGTCGCCGAACTGGCACATTAACCGCGAACGTTTGCTCGTCATCCTCGCCCATGTGGCGGGGATCCAAACCTGTGCGCGTTCCGTGATATCGATTTTGCCGTCACGGTCTTTGGAATAGACCCTCGCCACAAGGGCGAGGGTGACGTTTCGTGGTACGGCACCTTGCCAGCCAAAGGTCGATTGCGGGAAGCAACTACTCCGCTGCCTCTGGCACGGTACGGAACTGCGCCACCATCGCGCGCAGTGCGGCCGGTTTCACGGGCTTGTTGAGGATGGCGATACCGGCGGCCTGCGCCCGTTCTCGCATCTCTGGTGAACGATCCGCTGTCACCAACGCCGCTGGCAGGCTGGCGCCAAATTTCCAACGCAGTTCTTTCACCGCTTCAATGCCCGTGCTGTCATCCAGATGGTAGTCAGCGAGCACCATTTCAGGCTCCACTCCACCCGCTTGCAGGCCCCTACCAACTTCGGCTGCCGTGGCGCCGGTAATCGCGGTCGCTCCCCAGCGCGATAGCAAACCGCTCATGCCTTCAAGAATGGTTGGTTCATTGTCGATGCAGCATACAACAACACCGGTCAGATCGGTTTGATGGGCGCGGCTCGGTCGGCTGCTGGCTTGGTTTTGGGTGGCCATCGCGGCGTCGATGGTCGCGCGTGCCACATGCGGCATCGTCACACTGAAGCAGGAGCCGGCCCCTGGCTCGGAGACGATGCTGACCGACAGGCCAAGCACCCCAGCGATACGATCAACAATTGATAGGCCGAGCCCAAGACCGCCTGCCGTGCGTGCGCCATTCTCCAAGCGCTTGAACTCATCAAACACTTCGCGCTGCTCACGCCGCCCCATGCCAATGCCGGTGTCATAAACAGCAACCCGGTAGCCTTTGCCGTCGCGGCGCACGCCAACCGCCACCCCGCCGGTGCGTGTGTACTTCACACCGTTCGACACAAGATTTTGCAGAAGACGCTTCAATAGCTTGCGGTCAGAGCGCACCATCACACTGGTTTTTACAAACCGTAGATCCAACTGTTTTTCCGCTGCTGCCGGCCCAAACTCAACCTGCAATTGCTCGAAAAGGTCTTGCACGGCAAACACGGTCGGCTCGGGCTTCATCGCGCCTGCGTCAAGGCGCGAGATATCAAGCAGCGCTCCAAGAATGTCCTCAACCGCTTCCAGGGAGCGATCAATGTTGGCGGCGTATTTGGTGGCATCCGGCGGCATTTCCGTTTCGTTGAGCGTGGATGCATAAAGCCGCGCTGCGTTGAGCGGTTGCAAAATATCGTGGCTGGCAGCTGCCAAGAACCGCGTCTTGGAAATGTTGGCGTTTTCCGCCACCTGACGTGCCAGTTCCAACTCCTGGTTCACCCGCGTCAGCTCTTCGGTGCGCTCGCGCACGCGCTGTTCCAGCTCTTCATTGATCTGTGCGAGCTCCTCGGCAGCCCGTTCCCGATCCGTGATGTCGGTATAGGTCGTCACGATGCCGCCGTCGGGCATCGGGTTGGTGCGCACCTCAAGCACCAGTCCAGAGGGAAGCAGCGTTTCGGTGAAGGTGGACATATCCACAACCATCCGCTCCACGCGCTCAGCCACTTGGCCCGAGGGGCTTCCTTTGCCAAAAGCGCCGCGCTCAGCATTGTGCCTCAGGATCGTGTGCAGCGACGTGCCCACCTGGCCAAATTCGGCGGGCAGGTTGAGGAGGTCGCGGAACTGCCGGTTCCAGCAAATGAGATTAAGGTCGCGATCAAACACGCTGATGCCTTGGCGCACCTGGTCAAGCGCGGTTTGCAGCAAGTCGCGATTGTACTGGATCGCCGAGGAGGCTTCATCGAGCAGTTTCATCGCCTCGCGCGACGATGTCTGGTGGCGGCGTAGCATCAGCGTCATCACCAGGCGAGACGACGCCGCGCCGATCGCGCTGGCAAGCAACTGTTCGGCAAAGCGCAGCGCATGAATGTCCGCTTCGCCTTGGTTCTTAATCGGCTCACCACGTTCTCGGGCAAAACGCTGGAACGACCGGTCGGTGCGCTGTTCACCCAGATAGCGGGCCACCACCCCTTGCAGCTCGGCAAAGGTGACGCGAGTGCGCGACATGCGCAGCGCCGGAGTCGGCGTTAGATCAGTCGGTACAAACACCTGAGCTTGCAGTCGCTCGATGGCTTCGGGTTGGCGCGCGATGGAAACGATGAAGTAAGCCGCGATGTTGGCCACCAGGCTCCAGAAGACGCCATGGGTTAGCGGATCAAAGTCAAGGCCGAACAGCCGCTCAGGGTGCAGGAGCACGATTCCAAACAACCCATCATCCAAGAGATCAGCCGGCAGCGCCCCAGCTTTGATGAGGTTGGGGACCAACAGTGTGAAGGCCCAGACGCAAACCCCGGCCAGCATGCCAGCGACTGCGCCGCGCGCGGTGCCGCGTTTCCAGACCAGTCCAATGAAAAACGCCGGTGCCATCTGCGCAATTGCCGCAAACGACAAGAGCCCAATTTCCGCAAGTGCCGCCGTGCCCGCCGCAGCGCGGTAGTAAAGATAGGACAGAAGCAAGATGGCAAAGATCGCCACCCGCCGGATGTAGAGAACCAGTCGCCCAAGTTCTTCGGGTGCGCCATCCGCTCGCCGTCGAACGATAAAGGGCATGATAAGATCATTGGAAATCATGATCGAAAGCGCCACGCTGGCGACGATTACCATGGCGGTGGCCGCTGACAGACCACCTATAAAGCCGATCAACGTGATAGCGCCTGCATCGACGCTCATGGGCAATTGCAGCACGTAAGTATCCGGCTCCACCTGGCCGCTGAGCAGCACTTGGCCGGCCATCGCGATGGGCACCACAAAGACATTGATCGCCAGCAGGTAGGCTGGAAACAACCAACGCGCCCGGTTGAGCTCAGATGGGTGATTGTTCTCCACCACCAGAATATGGAATTGGCGCGGCAGTAAGATCACCGCAAACACGCTCAAAAGCGTCATGGCGATAAACGAGCCACCGCTGATCGACCCTGTCACAACGTCCAATGCACCGACGGCCGCCGCCTGGCTGAACAGATCACCAAACCCATCGAACATGACGAAGGTGACGAAGAAGCCGACAATGATGAAGGCCACCAGCTTGACCACCGACTCGGTGGCCACCGCCAGCATGAGGCCATCTTGGTGCTCGCTTGTATCCACCGTGCGCGTGCCGAACAGAACGGCGAAGGCTGCCATCGCCATGGCAACAATGAAGGCAATATCTGCAACAAAAGTGGGGTTGAGTGGCACAGTGGGCGCTTCGACGAACAGCTCCACCGAGCTTGATACCGCCTTCAATTGCAGAGCGATGTAGGGAATGACGCCAACAACAGCGATCAGCGCAGCAAGCGCGGCCACCCGTTCATTCTTTCCGTAGCGTGCCGACAGGAAGTCAGCCACCGACGTGATACGCTCAGCCTTTGACAGGGCAATGATATGCCGCAGCAGAGGCGCGCCTAGGGTCAGCACCAGGATGGGGCCGATATAGATCGTTAGAAAATTGAGCCCGCTGACGGCCGCCAGACCAACTGAGCCAAAAAAGGTCCAGCTCGTGCAGTATATCGCCAGGGCCAGCGCATAAAGGGTTGGTCGAGGCGAGCGAACCGGCGTTGAAAGGGCGCGGCGATCACCATAGCTGGCAATCCAAAACAAGGCGCTGATGTAGATGAGGGCTGCGCCAAGCGCGAGCCAACTGGGAACCACGCTATGTTCCTCCTAGCTCCGGTTCGCTTGCAATAGCGGGCAAACACTAGCGCCCAGATGATCGTACACGCAAGCGGTGGTGCAAGGTGTAACACCAATGATCAACCCGATAGCATCACTGCAGGTTGTAAAACTAAGGCGATCTATGAAAGCAAACGTGCTTTCCTCGTTCCGCAACCTTGGGTTACGCATGCGATAGGCCCATTTTCGACGGGCCAAAGAGACACTCTTAGTTTTTTATTTGTGCCACCCAAAAAGAGGTCGGTGCAGAAGCCTGCAGGAGGGCAACGATCGTGCTTAAAGAATTTAAAGAATTTGCGATGAAAGGCAGCGTGCTAGACCTTGCCATAGGTGTGATCATCGGCGGTGCATTCGGCACAATCGTGTCCTCGATGGTCGATGATGTGATCATGCCTATTGTTGGCGCCATTTTTGGTGGTCTTGATTTCTCCAACTATTTTGTCGGCCTTTCCTCTTCGGTGGATGCTGGCACTTTGGAGGCAGCGCGCGAACAAGGCGCCGTGCTGGCCTACGGTTCGTTCATTACAGCAGTGGTCAATTTCACCATCATCGCGTTCATCCTGTTCCTTGTCGTCAAGGGCGTGAACAACATGAAGCGTAAGGAAGAAGCCAAGCCGGCCGAGGTTGCTGAAGTGCCGCGTGAGCAAGTGCTGCTGGAAGAGATTCGCGACCTCTTGAAAAAATAGACGATCTGCTCGACAGAGGGTGACGTCACCAAACCAGGTGACTCACCGCAAAGCAGGGCGGGTGCTGACTGGATAATCTGCCGGGCTCGCCCCCGTTTTGCCAACCTCCTTGCCACGGCATGGCACCCTTAAGGTTGCTCTTAATGACGACAACTCTCAGCACGACACTCCAAACCCGCACACCCCTGCCCACGCTATCCGATATTGCAGTGCGCGCTCCTGAAAGCGGCATTGTCGACATCATGAATTATGGGCGCCGCAAAGGTGGGGTGATGCCGCTTTGGGCCGGCGAAGGGGATCTTCCAACGCCCGCATTCATTGGCCAAGCCGCAACCCAAAGCCTTGCCGAAGGTGAGACCTTCTACACCTGGCAGCGCGGTCTTCCTGAGCTTCGCGAGGCGCTAGCCGCCTACACACAGCGTCTAACCGGCCAAGCGTTGGATACAGAGCGCTTTTTCGTCACCGGCTCAGGCATGCAAAGCATTCAGATCGCGCTACAGATCGCCCTCGATCCTGGCGATGCGATCATCGTGCCGTCGCCAGCTTGGCCCAACATCGTTGCCGCATCGGGACTGCGCGGTGCCGACGTGACGGAAATCGCCATGCCGTTCGTCGATGGACGGTTTACCCTTGATATGGTGGCCATCGAAGAGGCAGCCAAAGACAAGAAAACCCGTGCAATCTTCATCAACTCACCCTCCAACCCGACCGGGTGGGTGGCCGATCTGGAAACGCTGAAAGCGGTCCATGAGCTGGCTGAACGTCATGATCTTTGGATTATCGCTGACGAAATCTATGCCCGCTTTGTCTTCGGTGAGGCCGCTCTGCCTGGTTCAAGCCCCAAACGTGCGCCTTCGTTCAAAGATGTCGATCCGCTTTCCCCACGCGTGATCTATGTAAACACAATGTCCAAGAACTGGGCGATGACCGGCTGGCGCATTGGTTGGATTGAGGCACCGGCAGAGCTGGGGCAGGTGATCGAAAACCTTATCCAATACTCAACATCGGGCGTGGCCGCGTTCATGCAGCGCGCGGCCATTGCAGCGCTGAACGACGGCGACGAGTTTGTTGATCAACAAATTGAACGTGCCACCATCAACCGTGATCTGCTTGTCGAAACCTTTGCGCCGCTGAACCGGTTGCAGGTCAGCGCACCCGACGGCGCTTTTTATCTGTTTTTCAAAGTGCTCGGTGAGAGCGACACACGACAATTGGCACGCACTTTGGTTGACGAAATTGATGTTGGCCTTGCCCCTGGAACGGCGTTTGGCCCCGGCGGCGAGCCGTTTTTGCGCATGTGTTTTGCCCGTGACCCCAAGCAAATCGCCGATGTCGCCGATCGGATTGCAGGGTGGATAAGCATAAGTGCATAGCGGTTTCTCCCTAGATCAATGTTTTCAAACCGGTTTGAATATGCCAATTTCTACGTATTAAAGCGTGGAAAGGGCATCAATGCCCAAGACAGTCTCAGAAGTTCGGCTCGATAGCCTGCTCAACACCGCCGTCGATGGCATCATCCTCATTGACGACGCGATGCGCATCCTTGTGTTCAATTCAGCGTGCGAGCAGTTGTTCGGCTACGCCGCTGAGGATGTCATCGGCGAGAACGTGTCTGTCCTCATGCCGCATGAATATGCCCACGAGCACGACGACTATGTGAACCATTACATGGAAACCGGCGAGCGCCGGATCATCGGCATCGGTCGCGAAGTGCGCGGCAAACACCGCGATGGCAGCGATTTTCCGCTGGAGCTTTCGGTCGGCGAAGCACTAACGCCTGCTGGCCGTCAATTTGTTGGCATCGTGCGCGATTTGCGCCCCAGGAAAGCCGTTGAGCGTCGTCTCAACCAGCTCCAGGCAGAGCTTGTCCACTTGGCCCGTGTATCGGCCATGGATGAGATGGGCTCAGCCGTTGCCCATGAGCTCAACCAGCCGCTAACGGCGGTGATGCTGTACTTGCAGGCAGTAACGCGGCGTATCGGCACGCTCAATGGCGACGGTCCCAAAGATCAAATGATCATAGAGACCATCGACAAAGCCAAGCGTGAAGCCGAGCGCGCCGGGAACATTATTCAACGGATGCGCCATTTTGTGGAGAAGCGCGAACCCGATCGCCGCTCAGTTCAATTGGGGCCGTTGGTTGATGACACGTTGGAACTGACCAGCGTTGGCACCAATTCCGAAGGCATCTCAACATCAGTCGATCTGCCTGAGAACCTGCCCTCCATTGAGGCCGATCCGGTTCAAGTCCAGCAAATTCTGGTCAATCTGTTGCGCAATGCGTTTGAAGCCGTGCGCGGTAGCACCAACCCGCAAGTGGTCATTCGCGCAGCCTTTTCAGCAGAATCGGTAACGGTCAGCATTGAAGATTCTGGCCCTGGCATACCTCAGGAGGTGCATGAGCGGCTGTTCAAGGCGTTTTCCACATCCAAGCGCACCGGCATGGGGCTAGGCCTGTCGATCAGCCGGTCGATTGCCCAAAACCATGGCGGTGATCTGACCGTCGATCCAGGCGGCAACGGCAAGGGAGCAACGTTCAAGCTTTCTCTGCCACGCAGCGTCGATACATCCGTTCCCCAAATGTCGGTTGGCCAGCTTGTTGGTTCCAACAAGCAAGCTGTGCCGCATCGTTCCAGCCCATCCCATGACTTTGACAAAGGAGACCGCCAATGATGGCTCGGTCCATGAATCTTGATCAGGCAATTTTTATTGTCGATGACGATCCTGCGGTGCGCGATGCGCTCTCCGTCGTGTTTTCACTGGAAGGCTTCGATGTGGAAACGTTCGAAAACGGTGATGACTTTGTCAGCGCGTTACCGAACCTGCCATGCGCTTGCGTTTTGTTGGATGTGCACATGCCTGGGCGATCGGGCATGGAAACGCTGAAAGCGATTGATCCTGAACACTATCCTGCGCCTGTGTTCATCATCTCAGGGCAAGGCGATATCCCGATGGCCGTTGCTGCGGTTAAATCCGGTGCGTTCGACTTCATCGAGAAACCCTTCGATGCTGAAACTGTTGTTGCACGCGTTCGCGAGGGCATCGCTGTGGTTAAGCGGCGGCTGGAATCTGACGATGGCGATCATGCTGAGCACCCTGATCTTCAACTTCTCACACCGCGTGAGCGTGAGGTGCTTGAACAGATTACCGCCGGCGCGTCCAACAAAGAAGCTGGGCGCACACTTGGTATCTCGCCACGCACCATTGAGGTGCATCGCGCGCGTATCATGGAGAAGCTGGGTGCCAAAAACGCCGCCGATTTGGTGCGGATCGTTTTGTCTGGTCCAGACCAAATGGAAGCCCGCTAAAGAACCGCAGACGTCAGAAACTCAACAAAACCGGTATGGATGAGCGCGTAAGCAGTCTCTGTTACGCGCTCGTGCTTATACCGCTGTGCGGTGATCTGCCCCATACTTCATACCGTAACAAACATGCTCGCCGCCAACCATTTGGCGGCGTAGCAGTTTTGAAGGCATCTGGTATTTGACGGTTTACATTCTCGAAGACGATGCAGCGGTCTGCGATGCACTGAGCTTGTTCGTCGAACAAGTCGGGCATTCCGTGGTCACATTCAGTGACGCGGAAAGCTTTTTTGCATCCGGCGTTCCATCTGGTGAAGATACGGTGATCATCGATATCGGACTTCCAGGCATCGATGGCAGCACAGTTATCAGCTGGCTCCACGCGCTTGCTGATGCACCGCGCGTTTTGGCCATCACAGGACAATCGCACACAATGATTCGCGATTTTCTCGACGGCATGCCGGCCACTCAGTTGCTGCGCAAACCCCTGTCAGCCACCGAGCTCGCTCTCTATCTTTGATTGATCCGATCATTGTGGATTGACGCTGCCGCACCGCAATACGGTGCGATGCATGATGCTGCCCGGCGCAGCGCTACAATCTGCCGCATAGTCCCTAAGTGGTTGAACTGAGCGGAAACCAGCGGACGTGATTTATGTCAAATCGGTTATTAGGGTATGCTTATCCAGTGCGGCGTAGCATGATGATAAGGCGGACACATCAGGCCGCGGATTGTGCGCCGCAAGACTGGGCAAGCAATAGGGGCGGCAAATCTCCGTCTCGCTGTTGGAGGGAACAATATGGCATACACAAGCTTCGGTGATGATCGCACAGCGCGGGGCCGCTCCACGACAAACGATCGAACATCGACAGCTCGCCCACATGGCGATGATGCATGGGAAAGCTTGCGCAAAGCCCAGGGAACCCGCCGCCAGACCTATGCTGCTCATGATGTGATTTATTTTGAAGGCGACGATGCGAAGAATCTCTACGAGATCGTCTCTGGCGCCGCCATGCTGTATAAGCTTTTGCCCGATGGACGCCGCCAAGTGGTCGAAGTTCTTGGGCCAGGCGATCTGTTCGGCTTTGACATGGACACCTACCATGATTGCTCGGCCGAGACCTTGGTATCTACGACCGCTTTGGTTTTCAGTCGCCGCGACGTTGAAGCCTCTTCTGCTGCCCAATCTCATCTAACGCGCTGCGCAATGCAGCAGGTGTATGCCATGCACGATCATGCGGTGCTTCTTGGTCGCAAGTCCGCTTATGAGCGCGTGGCGAGTTTTCTGATGCGCTTCGTACCCGAGCGCGGCATCACCCATTGCAAGGGCCCTGATGACGTCGACAATGACCAAGGCACGGTTCAGTTGAACATGACCCGCCAGGAAATGGCCGACTATCTCGGTCTGACCATTGAAACAGTCAGTCGCGTGATTTCTGACATGAAGCGCAAAGGCGTTATTCGCCTGGAAAAGCATGACAGGGTGATCATCAACCGCATTTGCTCGCTCTGTCAGTTGACTGGTGCGCACGCCGACTAATCAACTGCGTCGCAGGCAGGATAAGCAAAAGGGGCCAGAGGGCCCCTTTTTTATGGTCCTACGTCGAGCAACTTGCCTACACCGCCACGGAGTGCCGCGCCTTGCTCTGCTCGGCAAACCCATCAAAGCGCGCTGCAACCAACCGCGCTAAGAAGCGCGCGTCGCGCGGGATATGCACCTGCGTCCCCAAAACTTCGCAAAGCCCGTCCTCAACCAAATCATCAAGGCCGATCAGCTGTTTGTTGATCCACGTTTGGCTGGGCACAACGCCTTGGCGCGGCTCGGCAATATTTGTGGAAAAACCGGTCAGCAAATCCTCGATGATCGCGCCTCTCAGCCGGTCTTCGCCGGTTAACGCATAGCCGCGCGCCACAGGCAGCTCGCCTGCTTCTATGGCACGCGTCCAGCCACCAATATCTGGTGCCGTTTGAACATAGCCCTGCTTCAGTTTGCCGATCGAAGAGGCACCAAAACCTAGCAGCGTCGTGGCGGTGTCGGTGGTGTAGCCTTGGAAATTGCGCTTTAGCTTACCAGCACGCATGGCCTGCGCCATGGAATCTTCGGGCTTGGCAAAGTGGTCAAACCCAATGCTGACATAGCCCAGGTGCTCAAGCGCCTTGTGAGCTGCGCGCACCTGCTCGAGGCGGGCACCGGCGCTGGGCAGAAGCGCCTCATTGATCATCTTCTGGTTTTTTTTCATCCACGGCACGTGGGCGTAGCCGAACAGGGCTATCCTGTCTGCTCCCATCGCCGCGCAGGCTGCCACCGACCGACCAACATCCTCCAGCGATTGCTGCGGCAGCCCGTACATCACATCCATATTGATCGCATCAAGACCCGCACCGCGCAGCGCGCTCACCGCGCCCTCAACCACCTCAAGCGGTTGCACGCGGCCAATGGCCTGCTGAACGCGCGCGTTCAAATCCTGAACACCCAGGCTCACGCGCGTTACGCCATAGGCTTTCAGATCAGCCGCCAGCGCCTTGTCGACGACGCGCGGGTCGAGTTCTATTGCGTGTTCATCAAGAGTGCTGAGATCGAAGTGCGTCTCCACAGCTTTGAGCAGGCTGGCAAACCCCTCACGCGGCATCAGGCTTGGCGTCCCGCCGCCCCAATGCATGTGTGTAACGCGCAGTTTGCCCGGCAGGTGGCGTGCCACCAGATCGATTTCCTTGGCCATTGTCTGCCCATAGGCAAGGATGGGCGCATCTTTGCGACTGGCCTTTGTAAAGCAGCCACAATAGGCGCAGATCGAACGGCAGTAGGGTACATGGAAGTAAAGCGACGCGGTGTCGTTCGACGAGGTTTCTGAGAGCCACCGCGTGTAGGTTGATCCATCAACGTCAGAGGAAAAGTGCGGCGCAGTTGGGTAAGATGTGTAGCGCGGTACGGTGATCGTGGCGTAGCGCCCAATGTTGTGCACTGTCATGGCTGGTTCAGCCTTCTGTTGCGCTCCACCTGAGCCTTTCAGCAAAAGTGGACACCGATTTTGCGTTCAAGAACGCCAAAAGCATAATCCTAGAGTGCAAAGCTCACGGTCAGTTCGCCCGGTTCACTCCAAGGTGCCAAGTTTGGCCAAATGTCTCAGGTTTTCGCTCAGCTGAACTTGATGGGAATCAAGCCCGGAGCATTTCAACGATGGCGCGTGATGGATCGACGGATTCACACTGGCTTGGCAGCGCTGGTGGCCATCGGCTAGAGATTCGAAACGACACGCTCATCTGTTTGGCGCTGAAACCTCGTGGTGCACATTCGACCTTTTGACTCGATCAAACTGCGCAGCCTCGTCATCGCAATGGCGGGCGGCTCGGCGCTTGGTTTGGCAGGAATCCCAGGTGGTTGGATCGCCGGTGCCATGCTTGCAGTTGCCACAACCGCGCTTTCGGGCATTCGGGTGGACTTATCGCCAACGGTCCGCAGTCTTGGCTTTCTTGCCGTTGGTATATCAATGGGTTCAGGTGTCACGCCTGATACCATCGCGCGCCTTTCCAGTTGGCCGATCACGCTTGTTTTGGTGATCCTATCCATCCCGTTGATTGCCGGTGTCTTGACCCTGTTTCTCATGCGCGTCGCGCGCTGGGATTTGGCCACTGCCTTGCTGTCATCCATGCCAGGTGCGCTGAGCTATCTGATCGCCTTGGCACCAGAAACCAAAGCCAATGTGCCGCGTGTGGCGATCCTCCAGACGACGCGTGTGGCCATTCTGGTAGCCGTTCTGCCGTTGGCAGCGCTGTGGCTTTCAGACCCTGTGCCTCCGGCCGCCTTTGTCCCCTTGGGCGGTCTTGACGAAGCGATCTTGCTCTATGGCGCAGGCATTGGTGGAGCAGTGCTGGCCTATTTGGTGCGTGTGCCTGCCGGACTGTTGGTGGGAGGCCTTTTTGTCAGTGCCGTTTTGCACGGGTCGGGTTTGGTGGTGGGTCGTCCGCCCGAATGGATCGCCATCATGGGTTTCATCATCCTCGGCACGTTGATTGGAACGCGCTTTGCGGGCACGCGCTGGCGCGAACTCGGTCAGGTTCTCGGCGTATCCTTGGTGAGCTTTGTTCTCGGCTCATCCATCGCAGTGGCTATGGCGCTGATCGGGTCGGCATTCACTGGATTTTCGGTGTTGAAACTGATCATCGCATTTGCCCCAGGCGGGCTGGAAGCCATGGTGGTTCTGGCATTTGCAATGGATCTCGACCCAGCCTTTGTGGCGGCCCACCATCTGGTTCGTTTTTTGTTGATCGCGCTGGCAGCCCCGTTTGTGGTCCACTGGTTCAAGTTGGCCGCGCCGAAGGCCTAAGTGCCAAAAGCATTGGTATAACTGTTTATTCAAAAGTTCCCGCTAAGATTGCGACCTGATCTCAATCTGCAGGCGCTACTGGCCGATGCAAAGCACGACACCTTATGACTACTCACAAGTCCGCGTGCTTGTCGTCGATGACAATGTGCACATGTGCAGACTGGTTCGCGCGATGCTCGGTGGCTTCGGCATTCGACAGGTCGCCGATGCAAGCGATGGAGCTGAAGCTCTCGAACGTATGGATCAAGGTCAGTTTGATGTTTTGGTCGTGGACTGGGAAATGCCGGTCCTTGATGGGGCCGAATTTGTCCGCATGGTTCGCAATCCCGATCATCCATACTGTTATGCGCCGATCATTATGATCACCGGTCATTCGACCTATAGGCGCACACAGGAGGCCTTGGCCCTGGGCGTGAATGACGTTCTCTGCAAGCCATTCTCCACGCAGGCGCTTTACGCCCGGTTCATTGACAATGTGATTGATCCGCGACCTTTTGTGCGCTCTGCCGACTATTTTGGTCCCAAACCGCGCCTCACAAAAGCTGAACGCGACCCACTCGCTGTCAGCCCAAAAACGAACGCGGCATCCAACGACCAAGGCATGAGAGACGCCTCAATCGATTTGGATGAACTGGCCACCATCGAGTAGCGCTCACCAAGTCCCCGATCGGGGATAGCTGTTCACCTTATCCACTGCCATCCTGACTATCCAAACACTGGCCCCCATGAGCCAACGTCATTCCGGCGTTCGGCCCCATCATGTGGGAGGGACACGCATGTCCGATCCAGTTTGGTTGCAACAGGCAACGCGTTATCTCGGGACGCGCGAATGGCCCGGGCGCCGTCACAATCCGTCTGTTCTTGCCTTCTTCGCTCGCGCTGGGTTTTCCAGCATCCGCGATGATGAGACGCCGTGGTGCGCGGCATTCGTCAATGCTGTTTTGGCCGATGTCCACCTGCCGACGACCGGAAAGCTGACAGCCCGCTCTTTCCTGAAATGGGGCGCTCCCATTAAGACGACAAAACGCGGCGCCATTGCTGTTTTTCGGCGCGGCCGCTCCACCTGGCAGGGCCATGTTGGGTTCGTGCTTGATGCCGATGCAAAGCACATCACGCTGTTGGGCGGCAACCAATCCAACGCCGTAACCAAAGCCCGGTACCCGCGCGCAAAACTGCTTGGCCTGCGCTGGCCATCAGCATCCTGATCCCCTCACCAGAAAGACCGTTCCATGGACCAGAAAACTTTTCTCAGCTTGCCGCTGCTCGCCGCAAGCCTCACCCTGGCGACACCTGCCCACGCTGCCACCGTCGATCTCGGTTGGGCCATTGATCTCGCCGCACCCTATGTTGAAACCGCCTTTGTTGCCTTGGCCGCGACCCTGGTGGGTTGGCTCATCTCGCGCCTCGGGCGCTGGGTTGGATTGGAGATAGAACGCGATCATGCCGAAGCGCTTCATGGCGCTATCGCACGTGGTGTGCGCCACGCGGTCTCCTTGGTGCGCCGGGAGGTCAAGGACCATGCAAGCGTGGATGTCGAAAGCCGCCTTATTGCCGAAACCGCAATCTACCTGGAAAAGCTGATGCCCGACGCGCTCAACCATTTCGGGCTGACCGACGACGCGCTGGATCGCTTGATCCGCGCCTATCTTGGACCCGACGAATTGCACTGGTCTGAGATGGCGCCAACCCCTCGATCTATGGCGCCGACGTCCAGATGATGGCCGAGCTTCTTGCCAGCCTTTTGGCCGCGCTGATCGGCGTGCTGCTCGACAGGTTCACGACCTGGCAGAAGGCCCAACGTGCGGCGAAGGTGGCAGAGGACCGTTTGCGCCTGCGCCGACGACAGGACGCAGACCGGACCAACCGTCAGATCGATGAGGAGATAGCGCGTGAAACCGACCTGGGCGCTGTTGTTGATCAGTTGTAGCGCGTTGGTCGCTTGTCAGACGGGTCCGTCAACACGTCAGCCATTGGGTGATGATGCCCTTTGCTCTTTGCGAGCGATAACTGTTAGTGACGCGGTCAGGGCGCATCTGCGTGCTCAGTTGCATTCTGATGCTATGCCAGATGGATACGAGCAGTTTTTACGCGATATCGCTGCCCACAACGCCAAAATCCGCGTGCATTGCGATGGCGGCTGAACGTTTAAAGCTGTTGGGAAAGATCGTACCCAGCGGCATCCGCTAAGGCCAAAACCTCATCGCGGGGCCGTTTGGTCACTTCTTGAAAAGCCCAAAGCATGATTGATCGCGTGCCCGAGCGGCAATAGGCAATCACTTTGCCTGAACCACCTTCAACCAGCTCGGCCATTTGAGCGATATGTTGAGGTCCGAACATTCCCGAGGTGATTGGCAGATGGTGGATCTCCAACCCCAACGCCTGTGCCTGGGCCGCGATGGACTCAAACAGCGGCTGACCGAACTCTTCATCATCCGGACGATTGCAGATGATGGTGGTGTAGCCTTCATCGGCAAGTGTCTGCACATCTTCAGGCCGGATTTGTGGGCTGACGGAGAAACTCTCGGTGACCTTGCGGATATCCATCATCATGTCCTTCTTTCAGCGCGGCAGGCAAGGCAATGCGCCGAACCAGTTTCTGACCCGTCCATGCCGCACCATGGCGTCGGCCAACATGACATAGATCACGGTTCATGCTGCATTGCACAAAATTTTGGCGCAATTGCTCACACTGGGACACTCAACGCAACAATGACTATCTAATGTATCCAAAAGGCGCAAGGTAACGGCCTTGCACCTCATGTGTGCTGAGATTGCCAGACCTGAAAGCGGACGCTCTAACCTATTGATTTAACTGAAAACAACCGTTTTCAGGTCATTGATCAAAATCCGTCGCTCAAGGTGATAGCGCACGGCACGCGCCAGAACCTGGCTTTCCACATCGCGCCCGGCAGCCACCAGTTCTTCGGAGGTCATGGCGTGGTCAACGCGGATCACATCCTGCTCGATGATTGGGCCTTCATCCAGTTCCGGCGTCACATAGTGAGCCGTGGCACCGATAAGCTTCACACCGCGGTCGTGAGCACGATGATAGGGACGTGCGCCTTTGAAGCTTGGCAGAAATGAGTGGTGAATGTTGATCACCCGCCCTTCAAGGCGGCTGGAAAGCCCGTCAGACAGAATTTGCATGTAGCGAGCCAGCACCACCAAATCGACTTTCTCACGCTCAATCAGCGCTTCCAGGGCAGCTTCCTGGTCAGCCTTGTTGTCTTGATCGACCGGCATATGGAGGAAGGGGATGCCTTCGCTCTCCACACGCTTGCGCCAGGTTTCATGATTGGAGACCACGCCCACCAGCTCCATGGGCAACTGGCCAACCTGCCAACGATAGAGCAGGTCATTGAGGCAATGGCCTGTCTTTGAGACCATGATGATGACGCGCGGCTTGACCGCCACATCGCTTACCTGGAACGCCATAGCGTAGGCGGTTGCAACGGGCTCGAACCCTTCAGAAAACGACGCAGAATCCTTGCCACTGGGCGGCGTCAGCCGCACCCGCATGAAGAACCCGCCTGACTTGGCATCGAAGAACTGCGCGCTCTCTACGATGTTGCAGTCCTGCGCAGTGATCGAATTGCCCACCGCCCCCACAATACCTTTGCGGTCAGGGCAGGAAATGGTGAGGATCAGGTCAGATACAGTCGGCAATGTCATCGGTACGCAGATACTTGAGGCCGGTGTGGAGGTTTAACCGAGAGTCGGCATGGTGAATTCAGGGTCACTGCGCATGCCGGTGGGCCAGCGGGCTGTAACGGTTTTAAGTCGGGTATAAAAGCGAAAACCTTCCATGCCGTACATGCCATGGTCGCCAAACACAGACGCTTTCCAGCCGCCAAACGAGTGAAACGCCATCGGCACGGGGATCGGCACATTGACGCCCACCATGCCCACTTCAATGTCTTGAGCGAAGCTGCGCGCCACATCGCCATCGCGGGTGAAGACAGCGACACCGTTGGCATAGCTGTGATTATGGATGAGGTCGACGGCATCCTGATAAGAGTTTCGGCGGACCACCGACAGCACCGGGCCAAAGATTTCTTCTTTCCAGATCGTCATGTCGGGCTTCACATGGTCGATCAGCGTGCCGCCCATATAGAAGCCGTTCTCATAACCCTGCTTGGATTGCGCAAAGCCGCGTCCATCGACAACGATCTTCGCGCCTTCTCTCTCGCCCTGATCCACATAGCCCTTCACCTTGGCCAAATGTTCCTTGGTAACCAGCGGACCCATCTCAGCGGTGCTGTCGGTTGATGGGCCTATCTTCAGCGCTTCGATTTGCGGGGCAAGCTTGGCCACCAGCGCATCAGCCACTGCATCGGTAACCGGGACAGCAACGGAGATCGCCATGCAGCGCTCGCCAGCAGACCCGAAGCCTGCGCCCATCAGCGCTGAGGCCGCCATGTCGAGGTCAGCATCGGGCATGATCACCATGTGGTTTTTTGCGCCGCCCAGCGCCTGCACGCGTTTGCCGTGCGCAGTGCCTGTCGAGTAGATGTATTGGGCAATCGGCGTTGAACCGACAAACGACACCGCCTTGATGTCGGGATGCTCAAGGATCGCGTCCACCACCGGTTTGCCGCCATGCACCACGTTGAAGACGCCATCGGGAAGGCCGGCCTCCTTCAGCCATTTGGCGAGCAGCAGCGACGCCGATGGGTCGCGTTCAGACGGTTTCAGGATGAAGGTGTTGCCGGTGACGATGGCGATCGGGAACATCCACATCGGAACCATGGCCGGGAAGTTGAACGGCGTGATCCCGGCGACCACGCCAAGCGGCTGGCGAATGCCATAGCTGTCGACGCCGGTGCCGACGGCTTCGGAGAATTCACCCTTCATCAGATGCGGCGCGCCTACGGCAAACTCGACCACTTCGATGCCACGGGTTACTTCCCCAAGGGCATCATCATGGGTCTTGCCATGTTCAGCAGAAATCGCGCGTGCCAGCTCGTCCGTGCGCTCCCAAAGAATGGTCTTGAAGCGATCCATGACGCGGGCTCGGCGCAAGGTTGGCGTTGTCGCCCATGTGGCAAACGCTGCCTTGGCGGCATCAACGGCTGCCTGCACATCGGAGGCATCGCCCAGCACAACCTGGCTTGGCGTTTCACCGGTCGCGGGATTGAAAACCGGCTGATGGTCAGAGGCAGACCCTTCGGTCAGCGCGCCTGCGATGTAGTGGTGGATGGTTTCCATGATGCCTCTCCCCGGAGTTCTATTCGGCGACACTCGTCGCAATTTTTGACCATTTGGTACACGTCGCCGCGTGCGCTGTGAAGACGTTTCAGCGTTGAACAGACACGATGTTTCCATTGGCAAGTCCGGTCACAAAACGTGCACTTGCCCCCTGGCCTTCGCTAAGCACAGCCTGGCGTACCGAAGAAGGCAGGGGCACTGAGGCAAGGGTGTGGATGCGCCCACCGGTAAAGCGGACCAATTCCAGACTGGTCCGGCGTGCGTTTGGCAGGGCAAGATCCACCACGCCGTCACCATCAATGTCGGTCACCGCCGAGAGCCGCTGCTCGCGTGAACGGATCTCGTGATTGGAAAAGCCACTCTGTCGCGCCACGACGCGCATGCCGCCGCTGTCAAACGTCGCAAGCTTCAATGTGCCGCCAATATGGGGCGTTTCGACAAAGGCCACCTGCAAGTCGCCGCGACCGAGAAAATCAGCGATGCCAGCAATGTTCAGCCAACGATTGGAACGCCCGATGAACGGCGTGGCGCCAAGCTCGACAATCGCTTCGCCGCGCACGCCATAGACAGCCACTGAGCCGCCGGAGCGGTTGGAGGAGCGGATGGTAATGATTTCGGTGCGGCCATCGCCGTCCAGGTCAACCAGGCGAGGTGTACGGTCTTCGAAAACAAGGCTGTCGGACAGCACGAATTCGGTCTGCGTCCCGCTCGCCAATCGCACACGCAGCGCGCCGCCTTCGATGCCATCGCCCAATATGGCGTGGGCGTAGCGGTCGGTGGGTTGTGTGTACCAGGCGGCACGAATGTCACCCGAGCCAGACGCCACGCATCCATCGGGCAAGCCCTCAGGTGCCCGCTGGCAGCGCTCGGCAAACAAAGAGGGTGAGACCTCACCAAGGGAGCGTACCTGCCATTCCTGCGCAGAGGCGGGAACGGCGATCAGACAGGCAAGAAACGCAAGACAGGCTCTCATATCAACCATCCCTTTCACACCAACCACCCTAAGGTCAGAATACCCCAAACCGTCATGAAATAGTGTGTGTGTTGGGTGCTTTTATGGGAGACCCAATAGTGAAACCAGTTGCCGCCCACCAAAAACAGGCCCCAAATCACAATGAAACCCAGCACCGCCCAGCCGGCAAACAGCTGCGCGTAGCCTGTGTCCACTGCGCCAAAGATGGAAAGACCCAGCATCGCCGTGCCAAGCACCAGCCCGGTAGCGACCAGCGTTTCAAACGCTACGACCAGCCGGAACAGGCCGTTCTGCAAAGCTTCCGATGTCACACGATTGCGCTTCACCATCTCATAGACGCCCGGCATCTCGTCAGCGATGGCGTCCATCGAAAACACATCACGCACCAGCGCCAAATTCACCTCCGGCGCCCGGATGTTTTCATACGCGCCGATGACAAGCCAACCGGCCAAAAGGCCGACCAGAACGGTTTGGGAAACGAGGGTAAGAAGTTCCATGAAAAAGGCCTTGCAAGCAGTTCAACACGCCGTTGTTTTCATGGTCGCGAGAGCCTTGCAAGGCCAATTTAAGAGCAGAGGCTAAGACTAAACTAAGCGTCTACAAGCAACTTGTCGGCGTTGGCGTGCAAATGCTCAACCAGTTTTGGATCCAGGCCAAGGCGAGCGGCGAGCATAGCCAGATAGCCTTTTTCGGCTGGTCCTTCGGGATCGACTGCAATCAGCGAGGCGGCGTAAATTTCAACTTTGTGCTCCTCGCTGGAGGCCATGCTTGCTATGGCTCCCACGTCCAGTGGCTTCGCCAGCTCCTCCTGGATGAACGTGCGTTGGTCGCCTTCGATGGTGAGTTTATCCAACGCGCCGCCAATGCGGGCACGCTCTTCATCCGTCACATGACCATCGGCTTTGGCGGCGCCGATCATGGCGGCAATCAGCGATCGGCTGAGTTTTTCCTGAGCATCAGCATCGTCCGGCAAAAATCCGGTGCCAGATGCATCTTCAATGGGAAGCGGCGCGGCTGATCCACCACCAGCGGCTGCAGGCGGATTGGACGGCGGTGTCGCGCCTGGTGCTTGACCAGCTTGATAGTCTTTCCAGGCCTTATAGGCGAGGCCACCAACAAGCGCTGCGCCACCAACTTTGAGCGCAGATTTTGCAATCTTTTTCGGCTTCTTGCCGCCCAGCAACAGACCGACCAAACCACCGGCAACCGCACCGGTTGCCAGACCGCCGCGACCTGACAGCAAACTGTCTAGGTTCAACCCACCTGCCGCGCCGCTTTGCTGAGCGTCACGACCAGATTGCGTTTGTGCCGCCCCTTGCTGGCCGGTCAAACTGGACAGGTCTACCTGGCCAAGAAATTGGTCAAGAAGGGCTTTAGCATCGCGCATATTGGTCGTCCTCATCGGCGGTTAACAGGGAAAAATATCCTACCGGCGATATGGCGATGTGATGGGCGGGTTCAAGGCTTCAGGGTGATCGGGTGAACCGCATTTGCATCACCACCACTGGCGCGGTGTCAGGTTGTGCCAATCGTTGGATAAGCGTGAAAACGCCGTCGCCCAACCAGCCATCAATCTGCGAAGACACCGTGTAGGACTGACCTTCCATCTCAACCGGCGCAGTCGAGGACAAGGCAAGCGTGCCGCCTGATTGCGTCCCGGAAAGGGCAACCGGGGCGGCTACCAAAGGCGATGTTGCGCTGCCAGTGATCGTGCCGTTGTCGCTGCGATTGATCTGTGTGGACACCTGACCGGTTTGTGCTGCGGTGGCACATCGCCCTGAAAGGGTAAGGGTGTTGTCACTGCTGGCTTCGATGTCGAAGCGGCACACGCCCTGCTCCAGGTCCGCCTCTGGCGCGGCGCGAAGCAAACCCTCGCCGCGCCAGGTGCCAGCCAGATCTTGCCAGGCATAAGTGTCTTGGCTATGCGCCAGGGGTTGTGGCGCAGCCAGCAGTGCAAAAAGGATGAAGCCAGGTAGAAAAGACTGAGGCATCACACGATCTCTTGAAGCACTTTGGACGGGCGGGGTGATAGCATCACTGCCGGCAACACAACCAACACCGCAATTAGGGCCAAGGCAAATACGGCAATGCACAAAATACCGAAATATGCGATTGTAGGCACAGCGCTGAATTGGCTTCCCAGCATTCCGAATGCTAATACCACCGTTGTCGTCACCAGCACGGGTGCAAGGTCATGAAAAACCTGGCGCACACTTCGCAGATCGAAGGGCCTTTCGCGCGGTGCGGTTAAGCTCAGCCGGTTCAAGACGTGCACAGTGTCATCGACCGCGATTCCAAAGGCAATCGTCAGCGCAATGGCGCTTGAGAACTGCAGGCCATTGCCGCTCAGATACAGCCAAGCACCCACACAAACAATCGGCAAAACGTTCGGCACCAACGCCACCAGACCATACCAGGGATTGCGAAACCATATTGCTATGAACAACCCAGCCGCCAACACGGCAACGGTGAAGCTGATGTTGAGATGCCCGATCATCGCAAGACTTGACGTCGATGACATAGCGAGCAGGCCCGTTGGCTGCTCCAAAGCGTTGGGCGAAAATTCGACTTCGTTGAAAGTCTGCTGCAAGTCATCAAGCATCGTCTGTGTAACTTGGGCACCTCGGTCGGGCACATAGAGGCGCACCAAGGTCCAGGCCCGGTCCTGCGAAACATAGCGCAGGCGCTGGGTGTCGCTCAGGCGATCAAGGATTGGCGCAAGCGTTTCTAAGCTTGCTGTTTGCCGGGGCAAGTTGGCCCATGCCGCCAGATCAAGAAGCGAAGTAACCTTGGCTTCGGGCAAGGCGCTTCGGGCTGCTGCTTCAACCACAGAGATTTGAGCCAGACCGCCTGCATCGTCCAGCCGCAGAGGAATGTCGATGGCAGCGGTCGGTGTCATGTTGACGTCAACCTGGTGCAGTGCTTGCAAGGCTTCATTGCGCGGTGAAATATTTTCAAGGAACGAATACTCTGGCCGGGCCTGGCTGAAAAGACCCAGTGCGACCACCAGAACCAACAACGATAGCCCAGCCACAGCGCGCGCGTGGCCAACGGCAAAGCGCCAAAGCCAATGGCCTTGCAAGGCGGCAAACGACCGCGCTGGCGCGCGCAACATCAAGGTCGTCAGAGCGTCACGCAGAACCGGCGTGCGGCTTGCAGCCAAGAACACCAACGGGTGCGTCAGAAGCACGGCTACCAGTGAGATCAGTGTGGCCAAAACACCAGACCAGCCAAGGCTACGCACCAGTTCAGATGGTGAAATCAGCAATGCGGCGAACGCAATGGCTGTCGTGAAAGAGGTCAGTGCGCAGGCTGGTGCAACCCGAAGAACTGCTTCTCTGACAGCATCCACCAGTTCCTCATGATGTGGCGCTTGGCGGCGGACCTCGTAGGTAAGGTGCAAACTGTCGCAAAGTGCCAGCACCAAGATCAGGACTGGAATGGCGTTGGTGACCGTGTTGATTTCTAATCCAAGCCACCCCATTGTCCCAAGAACCCACAACAAGGCCAGCGAAGCTGGAACCCCGGTTAGGAGCGCGAGGATCACCGAGCGCAGTGCCACCACGCAAATGAGCGATCCAATGCCGATGCCGATGGCGTTGAGCATCAGAAGGTCGCGCAGTAGTCCGTCGATCACGACTTGCCGGATCGGCACCATGCCGGTCAGCGTTGCCGATAGCGTTGGGTCCAACGCGCGTGTTTCAGTGACCAGGCTTTCAAGTGTGGCAATCGCTTCTCGGGCGGCTTCAAGGTTGGATTCCTGGGGCCGCAAGGTCACCAGAACCAACATTTGGCGGTGATCGGTTGACACCAAGCGATCACCGCCAAGTGGATGGCCCCGCGCTGTTTCCAGCAAGGAGCTGACATCCTCTACGGCACCAAGGTCAAGCGGTAAGAACGGTTGTGACGCAGACCCGTCCGATGGTGGCGTGCGCAGAGCAAACAAGGAGAACGTTGAATCAACGTGCGGTGCAAACGCCGCCTCAAGCGCAAAATTGCGCACGTTCTGCAATTGCGCACCGGAAAGAGGGCGTTCGGAGTCAAAAATGACCGCAATATCGCCCTCTGCTGGCGTGAATCGATCGCGATTGACAACATAGTTCTGGTATATCTGTGTCTGCCCAGCGAAGGCACTTTCCATGCCATCGTCGAAACCGAGCCGCATCAATCCTGCGGCCGCAAGCAACGACAAGAGGGCCGCACACAACGCCGCCACAAACGGGCGCTTAAGCGCAAAAAGCGGCAAAAATTGCATCAAAAAGACCCCACGGAAGCGGCGGTTACGTTTGGCTTTCGACGTGGCGTCGATGGCGTGCAGACAGTTGGGAAGTTTCAGCCGCGTAGGCCTTCTCAGCCGCAGTTGCAAATCGGCGATCCCAATCGGCCAAAGCTGGTTTGGCAATTTGGTGAAATACTGGTGGAAAAAGAGCTGCAAACGCCATCAGGTTCGGTCCCAGCGGATAGGTTGGCGACTGCACGGAGAAATTCAGCTGCCAATAACTCTTGGTGCCATTGAGATGGTGGGCACCATGTCGCGATAGGTTCAGCATGAAACTGGATGTGGCAACGCGCGACCACTCCCAGGAATGATCAGCACGCACCGGTGTGCCGGGCACGCGGACCAGCCCATAGTGGCTGATGTACTGAAAAAGCTCGACATTCACCATGCCAACCAAACCGACCAGAACAAAGCCAAGCAGTCCGGGAATCCCGCCCAAGGCAAGTGCACTAAGCCACCAGGCAGCCAGCACCCCATAGCCCTGATACGTCCGGTTGTAGGCAAGGCGAGCCGCCAGGCGACGGTCGCGCAGCCGCCGTTTCTCAAAGCGGTGTGCGTTGACAAAGGTGCCGCAAGCCGAACGCAGAAAATACCGCCAAAACCCTTCGCTGCGTTGCGCTGTCGCCGGGTCGTCGCGTGTTCCAACATTGCGATGATGGCCAAAAACATGCTCGATCGGCAGGCTGGGATGCAGCGCCAGAGCCAACAGAACCTGTCCGAGAAAGCGCTGAACTGGACTGTGGAGCCGATGGCAAAATTCGTGCGCCACGTTGGCCACAGCAGCAATCAACATGCCAACACCAATAACGCCACCAACCAGCACCCAAAGCGGTTGTGGCTCAACGAAAGAAGAAAGCAGGTGGGCCTGAGCAGGCGTGGCCCCAAGGCTCATGGCCACCATGGCAACCCAAAGCGTGATCACGACAAGCATCAATGCTGATGAGAAAAAAAGCGGGCCATCTTCGAACGGCATGTCTTGCTCAACGCCGACAAAGTCTGGCGCAACCTCATCGGCGATGCCGTTTATCAGAAAGACAACGGTTGGAATGATCCACAGCGCCAAGCCGCCAAAACACAGAGCAGCAATAGCCACAGCTTGAATGGATGGTTGGTAATAGTAGCGAAGCCACGTCATTATGCGCCTCTTGCCCCGGCAATGGCCGCACCCAAGCGATGTTCGCTTTCAAATGGAGGGTACGGCAATCCATGAGTGTCCTCTTATGCAATCTGGAGGCGAAATGCTGTTGCTTTTTGTCAATGACCTGACGGTCGTGCCAACGGCACGGAGCTGCTGCAACGAGTGGTCGTGCCATATCTGTTGGCTCTGTGCTTCAGGCACAACCAAAGGAAGAATCGGAACAGGGAATGGCGCGGTCGCTCCAACGGCGCGGAGCGGGGACACATGGTGCCCAGGGGCGGGTTCGAACCACCGACACCGCGATTTTCAATCGCGTGCTCTACCAACTGAGCTACCTGGGCGCGTGGTGCTGGCGAGGCGCGGGCGCCAGTCATCAGCATCACGAAGCGCCTTATAGGCAAACGCCCCGGTCAGCGCAAGCGGATTTGGGCCAACAAAAAACCGCCGCTCCGTGGGCGCGACGGCGTCGTGTTTGGCATTCGTGTGGCGCTTAGGCCGCGCGCACGTTGCGCAAAAAATCAGCGACATTATCGCGTAGCCGCTCTGCCTCAGAAGCCAATTGCGAGGACGCAGCAAGCATTTCACCTGCGGCCTGGCCGGTTTCCTGAACAGCCGTCGAAACCTCAGTGATGTTGGAGGAAACCTCGCGCGTGCCATCAGCGGCTTGCTGTGTGTTGCGGGCGATCTCCTCGGTCGCCGAATGCTGTTCTTCAACCGCCGCAGCGATGGAGGATGAGGTGCCGTTCAGCTCTTGGATCATGGTTCCAATCTTGTCGATCGATTCCACCACGGCGTTGGTGTTGTCTTGCATGCCAGTGATCTGCGCCGAAATCTCTTCTGTTGCTTTGGCGGTTTGATTGGCCAGGCTCTTAACCTCGCTGGCGACAACCGCAAAGCCCTTGCCAGCTTCACCGGCACGCGCGGCCTCAATGGTGGCGTTGAGTGCCAACAGGTTGGTCTGTTCAGCGATATCCGAAATCATCGAAATCACATCGCCAATGGTTTGGGCGCTGGTGGACAGTTTGGCCACCGTCGCGGTTGTGTGCTCTGCGCCGCGCGCTGCCTCATCGGTCATGTTGGCGGTATCAGCAATCCGCTGTGATACCTCGGCGATGGAGTTGGTCATCTCTTCAGATGCTGCTGCCACTGTCTCAACGTTGGTGGATGCCTCTTCAGATGCGGCCGCCACAGCTGTTGAGCGTTCGCCGGCTCGGCTTGCCGCTTCAGAAAGCATCTGCGCGAGGCTGACCATCTGTTCAGCGGCACTGGACACCGCACCAACCACGTCATTCACATTGGCCTCAAACGCGTCGGCCATGTCATGCATGGTGCGGCGCTTCTCTTCCTCTGCCAGGCGCGCCTGTTCTTCTTGGCTGGCTTCAAGCCGCACTTTTTCTCGTCCGTTCTGCTGAAAAACCAGCAACGCACGGGCCATATCTCCAAGCTCGTCTTTGCGGGTCTCGCCGTCGATGGCGATGTCCAACTCTCCTTGCGCAAGAGCGTTCATTTGAGAGACCACGTTTGCAATGGAGCGTGCGATCGAACGGCCAATGAAGAATGCTGCAATGGCGCCCAGGAGCACGGCGACGACGGCGATGATCATTGTTGTTCGGCTGATGCTTGCCACTTCGGCAGCGGCACGGGGCCCAACGGTGTTTTGCGTGTCGACCACGGTCTGCAGCGCTGTCGCGTAGCCCTCCGCCAACTGCGGGCCGATGGTGTCGAGCTGGTTGGAAAGGATGTCGTTGCGAACGACGATGATGTCGGTGATGGCGACGAACAGACGTTGAAATTCATCGATGTGCGCCCGATACGTGTCCAAAAGGCCTGCAAATGAAGAACCACGCGCAAAACGCTCCAGCGATTGTGCAGAGGCCGCGGCAAGATCAAGCTCCTCCAACGTGCGCTGTTGATCAGAAGGGCGGTTTTCAAGGAGATATTTCTCACCGTAATACCGCGCGAGCATCAGATGCTGTTGGACAACGCCGGCAAGGTAGGCCGCATCAGCGTTGCCACTATTGTTAGCCTCGCTCATAAGCTCACTCATGGCCGATCGTGCCTCTCGGCCGCTTTCATCGAGCAGGGGCACAAGATCGTTGCGTTGCGTTTGAGCGACAACCACCTGTTCGAAACCCGTCCCGTAGGAATCGAGCAAACCTGATAGATTGGTGATCTGTTGCGCTTGGGTTTCATCGACCATGAACTCGGCCAACTCGTTCTTTAGAACGCCAAGCGCAGCGATACCCTCGCGCACCTGATCAGCAAACTCTTGGCTGTTGTTGACGCGGTATTGCATGACGCCCAACCGAACAGAGAGCAGGTCTTGCGTCGCCTCGTTGACCAGCAAGCTTTCGCGAGCCGCCTGGCGATAGTCGGTGAAATCATGACCAATCGTGCTGGTGCCGCGCAGCGAAATCACGGACAAAACGATCAAGAGGGCCAGGACCAATCCAAAGCCTGCGAAGATCATGTGTTTGAGCGAAAGCGTCGTGTTCATTTCAATCGTCCCCTTTGCATAAGCAAACAATAACACAACCTAAGCGTGTTATTTGCGGGCAATATGTGGGGAGGAAGGCTAAGAACTCGTTAAATTACGTACGTATAAAACCGTTAGTGCTGGGTTTTGCCAGCTGGGAAAAAATCGTTCGCATTTTCCGCGAAGTCGGGGTTTTCAGTGCCTTCGCTATCATCATCCGGGGTCCCGGGGATTGAATAGCCACCACTCAACCACCGGTTGAGGTCGACGTCCTTGCATCGCGCTGAACAAAACGGCGCATGCTCTTTGGCCGTGGGCTTGCCACAAACCGGACAGTCTTTGTTGGCGGTTTGGTTGCTCATGCCGGGCCTACCGTGCGCAGCGCATTACGCCGACTGTGCTTCGGGCGCTGTTTCTTGCCAAGCCTCGATGACCGGCAGGCCATTGCCCGTGAGCATCTGCGCAGTTTCGTAAAGCGGCAGACCCACAACGCTGCTGTAGGAGCCAACCATTTGCACCACAAAGGCTCCAGCACTGCCTTGAATGGCATACCCCCCCGCTTTGCCGTCCCACTCCATGGTCGTCAGATAGGCTGCCACATCAGCGCGCGACAGACGCTTGAAGCGCACCCGCGTTTCCACCAGACGGCTGTGAAGGTTCTCCTTGGTGTCGACCAGCGCGATGGCGGTATACACTCGGTGCGCCCGACCAGAGAGCAATTCGAGGCAGCGCTGCGCCTGCTCGCGGGTTTCCGCTTTCGGCAAAATGCGGCGTCCCACCGACACCACCGTATCGGCGGCCAGAACCAGCGCACCGCGAAAATCATCTTCAACCGCCATGCGACGCTGGGCGGTCAACGCTTTGGTGCGTGCCAGGCGAACCGCCAAATTGCGCGGCAGCTCCATGCGCTGCGGTGCCTCATCCACATAGGCCGGTTCCAACCGATCTGGCACAAGCCCGATCTGCTCCAGCAGCGACAGGCGCCGCGGCGAGGCCGAGGCGAGCACCAGTTTGGGGCGTGAAGGTTCCGAAGGCGACAGCACGTGGCGTTCCTGTGTGGTGATTATGGCCCATGCCGACACAGGCCTTTCGGCGCTATGGTCGGCAAAGACATACTATTTGTAGCGATAGGTAATGCGGCCCTTGGTCAGATCATAGGGCGTCATTTCAACAAGCACTTTATCACCGGCAAGCACACGAATGCGGTTTTTGCGCATGCGGCCAGCGGTGTGGGCAACAATCTCGTGCTCGTTTTCGAGCTTAACGCGAAACGTCGCGTTGGGCAGGAGTTCGGTGACGACACCGGGAAACTCCAAAACTTCTTCTTTTGTCATGCGGTTCCTGTTTGTACGGCGGGGGATAAAGGGCCATTCACCCTGGCGGGCACACGACCATGCGCCGATCTCTATGCGTATGTGCCGGGCGATGTAGCCGAAAAGCAGCAACAAGTGAAGGCTTGGCGCCAGCTTATGCGGGGTTTGTTGCTTTGAAGAGGCTGGACGGTTTGAGAACGAACAAGCGCTTAGAGTGCGCCAAACCTTTTTTTGATGCGCATCGCCAGCCCGTCGCGCATCGAACGGTAGGCTTCTAAGATATGCTCGCGTGAGCCCTGAACAAGGGTGGGATCGACCGTTGGCCAATATTCCACTTCCACCGCTTGGTCACGAGTCATTTCCAGCGCGCGGTGATGGGCTTCCGGGGCCAGGGTGATGATGAGGTCGAAAAAGCTGTCCTCAATGTCCTCAAAAGTGCGCGGCCGGTGCTTGGCAAGGTCAAGCCCCATCTCATTCATAATGGCGACCGTGAAGGGATCAGGCTCGCCGGCGCGAACACCAGCAGACTGGATGTAGAACTTTCCAGGCACCAGATGTTTGGCGAGCAGTTCGGCCACAGGCGAGCGAACGGCGTTCATCGAACAGGCAAACAAGACCGAGCCGGGCATGGTTTGTCCTGGCATGCCGGGGGGCAGATCAGGGGAGGGGGCGCCTGGCACGTCCTCGGACACTGGCCGGTCTCAGCCCTTCCAGTGCAACACGCAGACCAGCGTAAAAAGCCGTCGCGCCGTTTCAAAATCGATCTCGATCTTGCCCTCAAGTCGCTCCATCAACAGGGTCGAGCCATCATTGTGCAACCCACGCCGCCCCATATCGATCGCCTCAATCTGGCTCGGGCTGGCAGTTTTGATGGCCTCGTAATAGCTGTCGCAGATGAGGTGATAATCCTTCACCGCACGGCGCAGCGGTGAGAGCGCCAGCATGTGCGCAGCCACCGGCTCATCGGACGCAGCCTCGCGCACATCAAACACCAGGCGGCGCTCCACCACGGCCAAATTGAGCACATAGGGTCCACGATCGTGGCCCGGCAGGGCGAAGCTGTTTTCCTCAATCAGATCATGAACCGCCACCTGGCGTTCATGATCAATGCTCGGGCTTGATCGACCAATGGAGACCTCGTCGATGACCACGGAAACCAGCCGATTCGGCCCTTTCTGCGCGGTATCGGTTCCAGGTGTGGAATGGCCAGACTCAGGCAACATGGTGTCCTCGATAGGTCCGCGGCGTACATAGGCGTCACCTGTGCCTAGAGCATGTTCCTGAAAAGTGTAAGCAGTTTTCGGGCGAGAACATGCGATAAAACAAAGCCCTAGAACCTTTCGGGTGAACCAGTGTTCCCCTGAAGGGCTTTAGGTTTGGTTGGAACGTATGGCAACGGAACGCGCGTGCGCCGTCAACCCCTCCGTGCGCGCCAGTGTCATGGCAGCCGGTCCAAGCTTGGCCAATGCATCAGGCGTGCAGGAAAGCACCGAGGTGCGCTTGATAAAGTCCATCACCGAAAGGCCGGAGGAGAAACGCGCCGAACGCGCGGTTGGCAGCACATGGTTGGAGCCGCCAACATAGTCGCCAATGGCTTCGGGTGTATGGTGACCCAAAAAAATCGCTCCAGCATGGCGGATGCCTGCCATCATGCCTTCGGGATCATCGACGGCAAGTTCCAGATGTTCCGCAGCGATTCGATTGGCAAGTTCCACTGCCTCATCACGGCTGTAGGCGCGAATAATCGCGCCATAGTCGCGCCAGCTGACACTGGCAATCGGGCGTCGAGGAAGTTCAACCAACTGGCTGCTCACGGCAAGCGCGATGGCATCGCCCAGATCGTCGTCCAGGGTGATGACGATGGACTGCGCGGCTTCATCATGCTCCGCCTGCGCCAATAGATCAGCGGCCACCCATTGCGGATTGGCGGTGTCATCGGCGATGATCAGCACCTCCGACGGCCCGGCAATCATGTCGATACCCACGGTGCCAAACACCGCGCGTTTGGCGGCAGCAACATAGGCATTGCCAGGCCCAACGATTTTGGCCACCGGCGCGATGGTGTCCGTGCCGTAGGCCAGAGCACCGATGGCCTGCGCACCGCCAATGCGGTAGACCTCATCGACGCCTGCACGTTTCGCTGCAGCCAAAACGGCAGGATTGGTCTCACCGTCAGGGGTCGGCACCACCATCACAACCCGGTCCACACCGGCCACTTTGGCAGGGATCGCGTTCATCAAAACCGATGAAGGATAGCTTGCCGTGCCGCCAGGCACATAAAGGCCAACGGCATCCAACGGCGTCCACCGCGATGCCAGCGAGACGCCGAGCGAGTCGGTGTAGCTATCGTCCTTAGGCATCTGGCGTGTGTGATGGGCCTCAATGCGTTGGGCGGCCAGATCTAGCGCCGCGCGCACATCAACAGCCACCTTGTCAGCGGCCGTTTCCAGTTCCTCTTCGCTTACCCGCATGGTCTCTGGCGTCAGCGCCAAGCGATCATATTGCTCGGTCAGCTCGCAAACGGCCTCATCCCCGCGTGTGCGCACATCAGCCAGAATGGTGTCGACGGCCTCCCGCACATCGGCGGCATCCTCGCGCTTGGCGGCAAGCAGCGTGGCAAAGTCAGAGTCAAAGGCATCATCGCGCGTGTCGAGGCGCTGGGGCATGAGGCAATCTCAAGGTTTGTGTGTTCAGAACTTAGGCGTTCGCCGAGGCATCATCATCGGGATGCTCGGCATCGGGATGCTTTGGTAGCGCGTCGGTTGTCCATGCACCGCCAAGATCGGCCATGGCAAGCTCCAGGCATTCAACATGAAGTCGCACCGTTGCACCGCCCGAGAAGGCTAACGTTACGGCCCCCGCCGGTTCCTCGTTGGCTTCAAAGCTTATCGAAAGCAGCTCCAGAACGTCGTCGGGGCGTTTCAGGTCCAAGCCGGCCAGTTCAGCTTTCAGCGCGCGCGTGATCTGCAACCCCGTGCGCCGCCGCTCATAGGGTGGTTTGGAACGCGCAGCGTTCACCTCCCAGGCAAACCGATTGGCAACCAACGCAAAGCGTTTTTCGCCAGCCAGATAGGTCATTTCGCCGGTCTTCACGATCGCATCTTGCATGGCGGCTGAAACAACCGCCAGATCGTCGCCGTCAAAGGCGGCAAGCTTCAGAAGCTGAGGAGTGTCTGTCATCGCTGGTTAAGCCGCCAAGCGCTCAATCTGAGCGCCGCAGGCTGACAGCTTCTCTTCCAAACTCTCAAAACCTCGATCCAAATGGTAGACGCGCCCAACGGTTGTTTCGCCTTCTGCCGCAAGGCCTGCAATCACCAGCGACACGGAGGCGCGCAGATCAGTTGCCATCACTTCCGCGCCGGTTAGCGAGGGCTGGCCTTCCACATACGCGTTTTGGCCATCCAGGCGAATGTTTGCTCCCAGACGCGCCAATTCTGCCACATGCATGAAGCGGTTTTCAAAGATCGTTTCTTTGATCGTCGAGGTGCCCTGCGCCATGGTCATCAAGGCCATCAACTGCGCTTGAAGGTCGGTTGGAAAACCAGGGAATGGTTCGGTCGTCACATTCACCGGCATCAGTCCATTGCCATTGCGCGAAATGGTCAAGCTGTCCGCGCGACGCTCGACAGTAACACCTGCTTCTTCCAGCGTATCGAGCGCGGCGCCAAGGTGTTCAGCGCGGGTGCCAGTCAGTGTCACCTTGCCACCCGTCATCGCCACCGCCATGGCGTAGGTGCCGGTCTCAATCCGGTCGGGCACCACCGAATGCTCGGCACCGTGCAGTACATCAACGCCTTGAATGTGAATGGTGCGCGTGCCCGCGCCTTCAATTTTCGCGCCCATGGCATTGAGGCATGTTGCCACGTCCACAACCTCTGGCTCACTGGCGGCGTTCTCGATCACGCTTTCGCCCTTAGCGAGCGCCGCGGCCATCATCGCAACGTGGGTCGCACCGACGGACACGCGGGGAAACGTGATGCGGTTGCCAACAAGGCCGTTGCGCGCTTCAGCAACGGCATACCCTTTTTCGATTTCGATATCAGCGCCCAAGGAAGACAGCGCATCCAAGAAGAAGTCCACCGGACGCGTACCGATGGCGCAACCGCCCGGCAGCGAAACGCGCGCTTGCCCCATACGCGCCAAAAGCGGCCCAATAACCCAGAAGCTGGCGCGCATGCGGCGCACCAAATCATAGGGGGCAGTGGTGTCGACAATCTCGCCAGCGGTCAGCTTGACTGTGGATCCGTAGCTTCGCTTGGCACCCGACCTGCGCCCGGCCACGGCATAGTCCACACCATGATTGCCAAGAATGCGCGACAGCGTCACCACGTCTTGCAGACCTGGCACATTGTGCAGTGTCAGCGTTTCGGCTGTCGCAAGGCTTGCGATCATCAAAGGCAGTGTTGCGTTCTTCGCGCCTGAGATCGGGATGGTGCCGTTGAGCGTGTTGCCGCCGACAATGCGGATCTTGTCCATGGTGAACTCTCTTTTAACAAGCAAGCCGCTCGTTTACGGCCAATCGCGGCAAGACACAAGAAACGCGGCGCCAACAAGGCAGGTTGACTGTCCGCACAGTAAACACTGACGAGCGATCAGCTATCGCGGTCTTTCAAACTGTCAAACACCGAAGCTTCTTTTTTGCCGACGGCCTTGCCGCCACGCCGCGCGCTTGTCTGTTGTTTGCGCTTGGCAAGATTGGCGCGCAGCGCCGCAGCCCTCGGGTCTTCAGAGGCCGCAGCCTGCGGTTTGGCGGGCGGGTTTTTTGGAGCATCGTCAGACATTACATCCATCCGTCATGATGGTCATGAGGCTTGGTATAGGTGCCCCGTCCGCCCGCGCCAAGATCATCACGCCGTCGAGCGGACAAATCCTTCGCTTCTTGCGGCAAAAGTGTCTTGACCGCGGCCCTTGCACGCCCGTATGGGCTGTGGCATCACGCGCGCCTTGATGTTTGCTGCCGTAGCTCAGGGGTAGAGCACTCCCTTGGTAAGGGAGAGGTCGAGAGTTCAAATCTCTCCGGCAGCACCATTTTTGCTTTGCTCTGGGCGTTTCGCCCGCCCGCAGATCAGCTGCAGGCGTTTGCGCAGCAAATGCCGAGAGCGCTATCTTCTCTATGCCATGTGCCATTGGCACGACCCTATGTCGACTTCACATCATCCACCATCGTGTTTGAGGCAGAACGCATGCGGACGACGTGCGGAATTGAGCGGACTAAGGGCGGACGGCAAGCGGACTTAAGCGGACGAGAAGCGGACTACAGGCGGACTAAGGCGGACGGTCTGCCTGAACGCATTCTTAAAAAAGCGATCAGCTACTCCCGGTGTGCTTTTTGCATCACGCTTGCTTAACCAACTCACGTCATCCTTACCCGCGATGGCCGCCGCCCCATGTTGGCCGCATTTATGAGGCGTGACACGCTGCATGCGAACGATGATCGCCCTTTGCTGTGTTGTTGTGATCACTGCCTTCAATGGCGGTGGGATTGCGCTCGCCAAAAGCATCGATGCGCCAACCCCAATAGTCGCCGTGCAGGTGGTGTCCATCGAGGCGGCCTCTGGAATCGCCCCCGCCACAATGCTGGAATCATCGCCTCTGCGCTCGCTAAGCGCGGCGCCGACCGCACCGTCTGGCCCTTGTGGCTCGGCAGATTGCAGCGGGTTGATACCAACAGCGGCAAGCACCGACGGGTTGGCAGGCGAGGCGCCCGCATCCCTTGCGGCCAGCATGCTTCTGGCTCTCGCACAAACGCTTCAGCTTCCACCACCGCGCCTTTAAATCGCTACCAATGTCTTTCAACTGTGAACCAATGCGCCCGTGCGGCGTTAATGGCTCGCGGACATGTTGCACGATTTGAGTACCGCTGGAGACTTTCCATGAATGCTTTCACCAACCAAGCTGAACGCTTGGCATCATCGATCAAACGCCCAACCCGCCGCCAGTTTCTGGCTGGCGCGGCGGCTATGTCTGGCCTCGCCGTATCCGGTTGTATGACCAACACCGTCCCGCAGCGCACCTTGGTGCCGAACGTCAATGTTGCGCCCAGCCCCTATCTGTCGATGTATGCGGCGCTGCCGCAGGAGCAGTTCCCAATCCCAGCGGTCGACCTGACCCAAGTTCCCGAACAATATCTGCGCCGGATGGTCGATTTCAACACAACTGAAAACGTTGGCACCGTCATCGTCGATACCAACAATTTCTATCTTTATCATGTGATGGAGAACGGCAAAGCGATGCGCTATGGCGTTGGCCTCGGTCGCGCTGGGTTCGAATGGTCGGGCCGCGCGCGGATCGCATGGAAGCGGGCTTGGCCACGCTGGACGCCGCCGGATGAGATGGTCGCCCGTCAGCCGGAGCTTGAGCCCTATTCTATCGCCAATGGCGGCATGGATCCTGGCCTGGAAAATCCACTTGGCGCCCGTGCTTTGTATATCTTCCAGGGCAACGTCGACACGCTCTATCGCCTCCATGGCACCAACGAAGTTTGGTCGATCGGCAAAGCAGTGTCGTCAGGGTGCGTGCGCCTGCTCAACCAGGATGTGATCCATTTGTACGGGCGGGTGGCAAACGGCTCGGCAATCCTGGTCGCTTAGTTTCTCCCCCATCAAAACGTGCGTTGCACGCTCTGATGGGCAGCCTTGCCGCAGTCTTGACGCAAAATGACCTTGTCATCGCCACGCCAGGCAATGAACCAATGGGGCATTCGTTCGTATGCTAGCCATCCCGCATCCCCAACCTCCGGTGACTGTTATGCGCTTCATTCTTGTTTTCTGTGCCGCTTTGCTGGCCCTTCCAGCACAGGCATCGTCTTTCTCTGCCAATGAAATTCGCTCTGAAATCATCGGAAAAACCATTTATTTGGCAACGCCTTTCGGCGGGGAATTCCCGCTCAACTATCGCTCGAGCGGACGTGTTGATGGCGATGGTGAAGCCCTTGGGCTTGGTCGCTTCGTTCAGCCCGAAGATGAAGGGCGCTGGTGGATTGATGGCAACCGCCTCTGCCAACAGTTCGAAAACTGGTATGAAGGTCAACCCATGTGTTTTGATCTCACCCGTACCGGCGCGAACACGCTGAACTGGGTGCGTGACAATGGCGAAACCGGCACCGCGCGCATTGGCAGCGCCCTTTAGTGGCTTTATCGACCGCGCCAATTGGCCTGACGAGACGCTCTTTGCTGATTGCAACCCCACTCGTCGTGGCGGGTTGCGCAACCGTACCGCCGTCTCCGCAAGGTGACATCCAGTCGATCAGTCTGGTCGATGCGTTCCAGGGCCGCACTGTCGGGCGCGGCCTATTCTCGGTTCCGATCGCAGGCATTGAGCGTGGTTTTGATGCCCGCCTCAATGGCACACTGCGCACCGTGCGCGGGGTCGAAACGCTAACGGTTGTGGAAGATTTTTTCTTCGATGATGGCGAGACCGACCGGCTCACCTGGGTTTTCGCGCGCACCGGGCCGAACAGCTGGACCGGCGTGCGCGAAGACACGGTAGGATCGGCAAGCGTGGTGGAAACCAGCGGTGAGGTCCGTTTGACATATGTCGCTGATGTGGAAAGTCGTGGCGAAACGACCCGCCTGGGCTTTGCTGATGTTATCTACCGCCGCGCTGATGGTGTGGTGATCAACGAGGCGGTTGTGACCCGTTTTGGCTTGCCGGTTGGATCGGTGTTGTTTGAATTGAGGCCCGCCTAGCCAGTGATGGTTTGGACCCCGGTAAAGACGCCGTCTGGGTCAATGCGCCGCTTAATGGACCGCAGCCTGGTGACATTCTCTCCCCAATAGGCGTCTTCATAGTTCTCAAGCGTTCGGTCGCGGTAGTTCGCATAGCCTTTGGCGATGGCATGCCGCCAAACAAACTCGCCGACGTCATCAAGCGCAGGCTGGGCGGCATCCAAAAGCTCTTGGCTGAGGGTGCCGTAGCTCGCCGTTGCGAGGAAAGCAGCCTCGCGATGAGGAAACACAGTGTCATCGTTGGCAGTATCGGCGATTGCACCGCCCATAGCCTCGATAAGAAGGCTCATTGAGCCGGTATCAGACCTTGATGCGACCATAGCATCCAGCACCGGTGCCCAATCTACTGCTGTTAGAGCACCGCGCAGAACCGCTGTATGCGATGCTGAATGCAGATAGAAGTGCGGGATGGAAAGGACCGTATCCTCCATAACGCGTTCAAAAGATCCTGAAACGATGGTTTGCTCGTCAACCGGCATCAATCCTGCAGCAATGCTTTGCAATGCTTCCAACAAAACCTCGCGCAGCTCGCCGGAAAGCCCAGTTACGCGCGCAAAAAGCCTGCCATCAGCCATGGTCGCAATAGCAAGTTGGCTGGACGTTGCGCGCGGTGCATTCGCGCTCCATGCCATCCACCGCTCAACGAATGCAGGCATCTCAATGGCATCAATCCCGCCAAACAGCCGCAGCGAGTGCACATCACCAACCGGTTGCATTGCGATTTCAAACGCGGTGACAATTCCGAGACCGCCTCCGCCTCCACGGCTTGCCCAGTAAAGGTCCGCGTTTTCTTGCGCGGAGCACCTTCGCGTCTCTCCTTGTGCATCAATGAGAGTCAGCGATTTGAGGTGGTCGCAAAGAAGTCCATTGGCGCGTGCCAGATACCCTAGGCCACCGCCTAGAAGGTGGCCACCGACAGCAACATCGCCGCACCAGCCTGCTGCTGGAGCCAACGCATGAGGAAAGCCTGCACGATAAAGTGCATTGAGTTTGGTGCCTGACTGGGCGCTGGCTGTGCGCGAGGCGGCGTCCACAGAAACTGCGTTCAGCGTCCGCAGATCAATCACCAGGTCGGGGTGGTTACTGGTACCGCCATAGCAATGGCCGCCACTGCGGATCGCAAAGGATGTGTCGGTTTCGCGTGCCCAACGCAGGGTCTGGGCAACTGCATCGGTGGTTTCGCAAACAGCCCGCAATCTTGGTGGCTGGCTGTACGAAAGGTTATATTGAAAGGCTAGGCGCTCGGCTTCACCACCACCTGCTTCAACAAAGGTGACACCCTCTGTCGGTCTGGCAGTTGCTGATCGAATGAAACGCGGCATTGCCGGTGCGGCGGCAAGAGTTAAAGTCGCTACAGACGCTTGCCGTCTTGTTAGGCCCTTGGATCGCTCAGATTTGTTGGGCAAGGAAGGTTTAGGGTGTCAGGTCGAGGCCGAATTCCTCACGCAACAAACAGCCCAAAGGAATGGCACCAGAAAGAAGCGCTTCTTCAAGCGTCATCTCGCGACCTTCCTCTGCGCCAACGATCATCGCACAAGCAATGATGGATGCCACGGAAATGAACAAGCCTCCGACGATCCATCCGCCAGCCGACGAGGAACCACCGCCGACAACAGTGGCAACAGCAGCGGGTGGTCCGTCGCCAGCGTAGCTCGGTGCAGCAGTTATCGACTGACCTGCGAAGAGCAGGGAAGCTCCTAAAGCCAATACACTCGGTTTCTTTGATTTTCTCATGGTACCCCTGGATCAGCCCGCACATCGTTAACGAAACATATCGGCGGCCTAGATGCAATCACAGGTATGGGTGCCAAAAGCCCGGTCAGTCCTTCTGACCGGGCTTTTATTGATGTAAAGATGTTTACTCGTCAGCAAGATGCTCGCGAAACAGGCAGCCCAGTGGGATGGCACCGGACAGCAGAGCTTCTTCGAGGGTCATTTCACGCCCCTCTTCGGAGCCGACTATCATCGCACAGGCAATGATGGATGCGACGGAGATAAAGATCCCGCCGACAATCCAGCCACCGGCAGATGAGCCGCCGCCGCCAGCAATTACGGGGGCTATCATCGGACTGCTGGGGCCGGAATAACTGGGATAGGCACGGACATCGCTCGCCGTCGTCACCGATGCAAGCGGTTGAACAGCCAAGGCCAAGGCAAGAGCGAGTGCGAAATAGCGCACTTTTTGGAACAATTTTTTCATGACGAACTCCCTTAAAAAGTGTGAACGTTTTTCCGTCCTTAACGAACCGTAAACACGTGGGAATTGTCTTGAAAATCAGAAGCTTGCGGTAAGCTTAAGCAGCAAGGTTAGCCGGTTTGGTGAAGCAATACGGTAAACACGCGCTCGCGGTCAGCCTTGCAGTTCGGAAAACTTTGATGGCAACAGCCGTTGCAAAGCAGTTCGCAACGCGGTCTCCAGGTCGCCGGCGACAAGCGCTGGTCCAGCTTCTAGACCTGCATCGCCATGCAACCAAACGGCAAGGGCAACCGCTCCTGCAAGGCTCTTAGCCTCGCCATGTGCATTGCCGGTTTGCGCCAGCAAGCCAGCGATAACGCCCGTTAAAACATCACCTGATCCAGCTGTTGCAAGCCAAGGCGGTGCGTTACCGTTCAGATAGGTGCAATCAGGAGTGCCGTTGGGGTGCGCGATCACGGTATCTGCGCCTTTTAAAACCACAATCGCACCGCTGCGGCGGGCTGCCTGCTGGGCCAGCTCAATTTTTGACAGAGCAGGCACACCAAGTCCAAAGAGCCGCTTGAATTCTCCAGAATGCGGGGTGAGTACGGTTGCCGATGAACGGGCAGCCATGCGCTCGAACAAAGTCTCGGCCATACCCGCAAAAGCGGTGATGGCGCCTGCGTCCAACACAACAGATGCGCCTGAATCCAACGCTGCATAGACCATCTGCCTGGTCGCCTCATTGGGATTGAGGCCGGGTCCAAGGGCGCAGGCGGTCAAACGATCATCACGCAGCAGGCGAGCAAGATCAGAGGCATTGGCGCAGGGTGCACGCATCAAGGCCGGATGATGGCCAACACTGCCTGCCATTGTCATCGGTGGGGCAGCCAGTGTGACCAGGCCTGCACCGGCGCGCAGAGCAGCACTTGCCGCTAAAAAACCTGCGCCAGCCTTCTCTGGCGGGCCGCCAACCACCAAAGCATGACCGCGCGCATATTTGTGAACCTCGCCAGAAAGGCCAGGCAGATGTTCGGCGAGGTAAGGGCCAGTCAGCTGCGCGGTGAAGCCAGCCTCGGTGATCGCATCCTCAGAAATGCCAATCTCAGCCACGCGGATGTCTCCGCACAGGCCACGGCCAGGATAGAGCACGTGGCCGGGTTTCAAGCGATGGAATGTGATGGTGCAGGCAGCCTTGATAACAGGACCAAGAGATCGGCCCGTGCGCCCATCCAGGCCACTCGGGAGGTCGACCGCAAGCACCGGCCGTCCAGCCTGGTTCACCGCTTCGACGAGCACAGCAGCTGCACCATCCAAGCCACGTGTCAGCCCAGCGCCAAACAGCGCATCGATGATCAGGTCTTGTGTCTGTAACGCAGAGGTGTCCAAGGGTTTTGCTGGTGAAACATCTCCGAGCCAACCATCAAACGCCCATTTGGCATCCCCTTGAAGCCTCGCCGTGTCGCCCAATGCGGTCACGCGAACCTCATGACCCAAGGCCGACAGCAATCGCGCCGCGACATAGCCATCCCCGCCATTGTTGCCAGGACCTGCAAGCACCAGCACCTTGCCGTTTTTGGGCATCATCGCATGAGCGGCATCTGCCACTGCTTGCCCAGCGCGCTCCATCAAATCGATGCCCGGCGTGCCACCCGCAATGGTGAAGGCATCGCAAGCACCCATTTGAACGGGGGTCAAAAGCTCACGCATCATCATCCTCATGTTTCCCATCCACCACCCTGACCGCCAGTGAAAAGCTGAAGCCAGCGCGACACAGCGCGGCCATATCGCGCTCGCGTTTTTCTGTGCGGTCTTTGCTGCGGTAGGGTCCAAGCCGCCGTCGCCGCGCGTAGCGCCAAGCGGCCTCATCATCGTCGCGCTCGTCGTTTTCCAGGGCGTGGTCGATCAAATCATCGGTGACACCTTTGGCCTTCAAACGCGCCTGGATCGCCCGTGCCGATGCACCACGACCACGCTGTTGAAACACCTGGTTTTCCGCAAAACGCTTGTCGTCGATGAAGCCGGCGGCGACAGCCTTTTCCACCTCGGCATCGACCATCGATTGAAATGTCGCCGGGTCCTCATCATGGGCACGGGCGGCTTTGTAGACGCGGCGCTCCAAGACGGCGCGAAAGCCAGCTTCGCTGGCCTCATAGCGATCGAGATAGGCAAGGGCGATGTTATGAAGCCGCCTCTCGGTCATCTTACGTGGCGCACGGCGTTTGACACGTTTTGCGTCGCGCGCCGCGCCATCATCACCTGATTCCAGCGCATCAGAATCTGATTCCGACCAGTCCTGCTCATCACTTTCCATGGGCACAGGCTCATCAGCGGGGGCTGCGCCTGTCAACATGGGTGAAGCATGCCGCAGACGAAAAACGCCCGATGATCAAAACGATCACCGGGCGTTTCCAAAAGGTAAGCAGTATTTGCGCCTAGGCAGCCAAAGTTAGGCAGAAACCTGACGCACGATCACGCGCGAACCGACGCGTACGCGATCATAAAGCTCTTCCACATGCTCATTGACCATGCGGATGCAACCTGACGACATCGCCTGACCAATGGTCCAAGGCGCGTTTGTGCCGTGAATGCGATACAGCGTGTCGCGGCCGCCACGGTAAAGGTAAAGCGCACGTGCGCCCAACGGATTGTCGACGCCACCTGGCATGCCGCCAGCCCATTCGCGCAGCTCAGGCTGGCGACGGATCATGGCAGCGGGTGGGGTCCATGTTGGCCACTCGGCTTTGCGGCCAACAACAGCAGCACCGGCCCAGCGGAAGCCATCACGGCCAACACCGATGCCATAGCGGCGAGCCGTGCCGCCTTCTTGCACATGGTAGAGGTAACGGCTGGCCACATCGATCACGATGGTGCCGGGGCGTTCACGGCCCGAGTAGGACACGTCTTGTGGCAGCCACTGACGGTCGATGCGGAAGCCCTGCTGTGCGGCGGTGGTTGGGTCCAGGCCAACCGAATCCAAGAACGCATCGATGGCGCTATCGGCTTTGGCGGTGGAGGCAAATGCTGCCGTGCCGGCGGCACCAAGCAACAAAGAACGACGTGAAATCATTGGAGGTATCTCCGAAGGTGTTTGCAAAGTTCAAAGAGGAAAAGACAGGTGTTGGTGATCAGGCCGAGGCTCGCGGCGGACCGCGCAGGGCAGGTTGGTCAAGGCCAACAGGCGAGGTCTGAGAGAGAAGGTATCCGAGGACATGACCGCAGGGCGGTGTGTTGCTCGCAACGCTTGGCAGCACCGTTTTGTCCATGGCGCAGGAGCTTGGCAGCACCGCAGCCTTTTCCACATCACTTGGCACTGAAAGCACAACCGGAAGCATAGGCGCTTCAGGGCTGACATAAAGCGAGGCAAATCCGCTGATGGCCGCAACCCGCGCATCATACCCGCCATACTGGGCCAGATGGTCGGCATATTTCTGGGCGTACGACAGTGACGGGACAACCGTGTTTGCAGCAACAAGCATGGTCACCATCACAAGCGCTACAGCGCGCGTTATGTGTCGAACGTCAATCATGGCCGGACCATGGCGTGATTTGGGCGGCGTGGCTATACCCTTTGGCGGCACCAAAGGGGGGTGATCCGCGCCCTCCGGCCACTCTTTGCGGCATTGTTGCGCGGGCGCCACAAGATTTTCATTGTCATGAACGTCTCGGTCCAAAATGCTCGCCATCAGCCCGCAATCCTCGCGGTGGGTGACGATTTTGGTTGATCTCGACGCGCGTGCAGCACCCAGCTGATCACTTCTGCCACAGCTTGATAGAGTTCTTCTGGGATCGGTTCATCCAGCGGTGCGTTCTCTAACGCACTGGCAAGCATGGGATTTTCGTCGATCGCAACACCGGCTTCTTGAGCTGCGGTGATGATCCGTTCAGCCAGAGAGCCTTTGCCAGAGGCGACCACAATGGGCGCTGATCCATCCTCATCATAGCGCAGAGCGACCGCGATGGTGGGCGGTTCAACTGGTTGCGTGCGTGAACCTGGCGTGCCGGTCATGAGAAAAGGTCCACCCGGTGCGTCTGCTCATGATCAGGTACAACGTTAGGTTTGGGTAAATCATCGGTTGGCGCAATCGTTAAACTGTCGATCTGCAAACCCTCAGTTTGCAAGCGTTTCACCAGATCATAGCGCGTTGCCTCCAGCCGTGCCCGAACACTTGGCTCACTGGCCCAAACGGCAATGTCCAAATGCGGATCAGCCTCAGGCTTGATGGTTTGACTGTGAAGGGCGACCAGGCCTTCCACGCCACCCAACACCTGGCTTTCAAAGGCAAAGCGAAAACGCCAGCTTTTGAGCCGCTCATCATCGCGGGCATCCGAGGCATCATCCTGATCGATCACCACGCCGAGCACCGCGGCTTCCTGGCCAATCAGAAATGGCACATCCCAGCGCAACGACGATCCAGCTTCGCCAGCGCGCGCCGCGGTCTGATCACCGGCTTGGAGCAGGTTGAGCCGCGACAAAGCTGCCTCTGCCTTGCCTTTGAGCGTCTGCAGAACAGCCGGGTCGGTAAGATCAGGGGCATCGGATGACAATGGATGAGCGAGCAAGCGGCTGGGCTGCGCGCCATCCGGCAACGGCGGCGGCGTTGGCCTTGCGCCCGCTGTATCGCCTTTTGGCGAACCTAGCTGTTGGGCGCCCTGTTGAGACGCCTGTTGCGTTCCTTGCGTCTGGGCCTGCGCATTGCCCTCGGGCACAGCTGGCAACACCATACCCAGGGCGCGCGCGAGGGCTCCCAAGGCAGATTGCATGGGCGTTTGAGACGCCGTGCTTTGAGGCGCATTCGATCCGGTAAGCGGTCCCGTTCGCGCGCCCTCAATGGCTGATCTCAAAGTGTTGGCATCAAGCGGCATATCCGCATCCAGCGAGAAGCCCAAAATACGTCCCAGTGCGGCATCCAGATTTTTGGTAGCAGCTGGACTACCCGTCGTCGGTTGTCCGGCCAGCTTGGCCACATCGGCAAGCAACGGAGCCAAAGAGGACTGCCGCGCAGCGTCAGCACGTAGGCTGTCGGGCGATGTCGGAGCGGCGCCAGTAACAGTGACGGCGATCCGTGGTGCATTGGGGCTGCCTTCGGCTTGAACGGTCACCGGCGTTCCAGCAGGGGGCGCGGCACTGCCTGTTGGTAAGGGTAGAGATGTCGAGATTGTCCCGCCAGCGGTTGACGTTGCAGATTGGGGTACGGTGAGCGTGACCGACAGATTGGTCGATCCGCCACCCGCCGGTGCGCCAGGAGCGCCTTGTGGGGCTTGCGCAACCGAGCCTGACAGTGGCTTGCCCAGTGTTTGCAGCAGCGTCATCAAAGCTTGTGTGGTGATCTGTTGTGGCAGGCCTGCGGTGGGCGCACCCAAAACAACGGCAGCGCCACCAGCTGTTGCGCCCGAAACGCCAGCAGCACCTGGGACCGGCGCAACGCGCGCGCCAGCACTGGCCACTGTCTGACCAGTTGAGGCTGCTTTCTGGGCAGCGGAGGCGGAGGAAACCGGTACCATCACCATGACCGTTGTCTAATGTCCGTACGTTAAAGAATGCCTGATTCGGCCCACGTTCGTCACGCGGGCCCATAACAGCAGGCATCACATGCTGGTTGCATACCCGCCCCACACCGATTGCAAGCAATCGATGCGGAGCGGGGCAGAGCGGCAGTAAGGCCGAGGCGGTGGGGCTTGCACCCAGCCCAAAGCCATCTCTACAACTTGGCAGTTCATCGCAGTGATGAGCGCCGTTGTTGCAACGGCTTCATGGTGCGCTAATGATCAGCGCCAAACTGTGCTCTGCGTCACAATCAGGACGCTGGCAGTGATTTTCAGTCGCGTGATTTGGCCGTTATAATAAGTAGGTCCTGACCCTAGGCCCATGGAACCCAACGCTTCGCCCTTAGCCGAGTCGCCCTTTACCGATGGTCGCCAGTCGGACCGTGCGCTTGCCATCCGTCGCGGGGCGGCACGGTTTTACGCGCAGGCGGGGGCGACCTGTTTGTTTGAGGCAAGTTTGGCCAATGGCCGCCGCGCCGACATTGTGGCGCTTTCACCCGATGGCTTGATCACCATCATCGAGGTGAAATCATCGCCCGCCGATCTGCGCTCTGACACCAAGTGGCCGGACTACATTGATTTCTGCGACCGTTTCACCTTCGCCACCGCACCGGATGTGGCGCAGGAGATCTTCCCTGCAACAGAGGGCCTGATGATCGCCGATGGGTTTGGGGCGCATATTGTCCGCGAATCGCGGCTGATCAAACTGCATGCCTCGCGCCGCAAAGCTCTGACGCTTCGGCTGGCGCGCCATGCCATTGGCCGGCTGCATCGGCTGGATGATCCAGGTGGCGGTGCGCCGGAAGTCTAGACGTGAAAAACCCCGCCTGCGGTAAGCAGACGGGGTTTTTTGAACGTTGGTCTGAGCTTACTGGCAGAAGGTGTAGTTGCCAGAGTAAGCCAGGAAGTAGCCGGTCTGTGGGTTGAATGAGCGGTAGCGCTGACCACAATAGGAGTACCAGGCAGGGGTCCAAGGTGCAGGGCGCGCATGCACAACAACGGGCTGCTGGTGATAAACAACGCGCGGCTGATGCGCCTGTGTGAGCGCCGAGCCGACAATCGTGCCAGCAACAAAACCGATACCACCTGCGACATATTCATTGGCTTGGGCGGTGTTTGTTGTGGTCGCTGTGGCACCGACAATTGTGGCGAAGGAAACAACAGCAGCAACGAGAGCTTTTTTGGGAGCGAAGGTCATTGGGTCATCCTCTTGTTTTCAAACCCGGCCGGTTGGAGTTGGTTGGTTTTGGTGGCCGCGTTTCGATGATTGGAGAATGCCTGCTTGGCTGCCCAACAGCTGTGCTGCCCGTCACACTTGGTGCATTTGCAAAAAAACCGTTTGAAGGGCGGGAAGCGGGCAGGGCGAAACGCGCAACACGTGACCCACAAAGAAAAACCCCGCCGGTGGTTTCACCGACGGGGTTTTTTGGAAGGATTGGGGAAGGCTTACTGGCAGAAACGATACTGACCAGAAACGTGCAGCCAGTAACCGGTTTGTGGGTTGAACGAGCGGTAACGGTTTGAGCAGGAAGCGTACCAAGCTGGGGTCCATGCTGCTGGACGACCATGAACAACAACTGGCTGCTGGTGATAAACAACTTGCGGCTGATGTGCCTGGGTGAGTGCCGAGCCGACGAGAGCGCCGGCAACAAAACCGATGCCGCCAGCAACATATTCATTGGCATGTGCGGCAGTTGTCGTGGTGCCGGTCGCACCAGCGAGTGTGGCGATGGAAACAGCGGCAGCAACGAGAGCTTTTTTGGGAGCGAAGGTCATTGGGTCATCCTCTAGGGTTTTAAATTCGGGTTTTCAACGCGGCCGGTTGGCAGAGCGATGTGGCCGTGTTTCGATGATTGGAGGATGTCAGTGTTTGCGACAGGTAACTGTGCCGAGGATCACACAAAGGTCGGTGCGAATGACTGAATGATGGCTGACAATACCCGCATAGGTAGTGGCGCGCCTGCTGGATAATCTAGGGGCTATCACGTGCTTTTTGGCGTAGAACCCAGTAATCCTAGGCTTTCTTTAAGAGTTGTCGCGCAAAACAAAGTGAAGAAGTACAACTCGGGGTAAAGAAGGACGCGTTTCTATGACAAAGATGGGCTGTCCAGGGTGTCGCAATGCCGACGCCAACGCGTTTGATATCCCCTTCACGATGGCGTTTCAGCCAATTTTGGATATCGCACAGGATCGCATCTGGGGCTACGAAGCCTTGGTGCGCGGAAAGAGCGGTGAGGGCGCGGGCGAGGTTTTGGCGCAAGTCAACGAGAAGAATCGTTACGCCTTTGATCAAGCCTGCCGCGTCACGGCCATCCAACTGGCCGGGGCCAAGCTCGACCGCGCGAGCGATGCGATGCTGTCCATCAATTTCATGCCCAATGCGGTTTACGAACCAAAGGCCTGCATCCGCGCAACGCTTGCTGCCGCGTCCGAAGCAAAGTTCAGCCCGCGCCGCTTGATGTTCGAATTCACCGAAAACGAGAAAATGGACGACGTTGAGCACGTCAAGCGCATCGTCAACGAATACAAAAAGATGGGCTTCACCACGGCCATCGACGATTTTGGTGCTGGCTTTGCCGGTCTTGGGTTATTGGCGCAATTCCAGACTGATCTCATCAAGATCGACAAGGAGTTGGTGCGCGGGATCGATAAGTCGCCCAGCCGCCAAGCCATCATTTCTGGAATCCTATCGATCAGCAAACTTTTGAAGGTAAAAGTTTTGGCCGAATGCATTGAAACCGAAGCTGAAGCGCGAGCGCTTTATCAGGCTGGCGTCACGTTGCAACAGGGCTATTACTTCGCAAAGCCAGAAGTGGAAACGTTTGTCAGTAAAACGGATATCCCGGCCATTGCTGACGGCTTCCCTCTCTCATCCACTAAGGCCGTCGCCTAAACCGCCTGCCATCAATCGGGTGCGTGAAAGAACCACAAGACTTTACAATTCTTATTTCATGTATATGCACACATGAATGGATGAGATTGATCCGAACCTCTTTCGAAGCCAATGCGTGCTCACCAAATCGCGCCGCGCGGCACGCTCGGTGTCGCGCCATTTTGGCAGGCTGATCAAGCCGCATGGTGTAACGCCTTCCCAGGCATCGCTGTTGTTTGCGCTGTATGGTAGCGAGGCGACGTCGGTATCCGAGCTTGCCGATGGCATGGCCATTGAACGCTCAGCCCTCACGCGAAACCTGTGCCTGCTGGAAAATGCGGGGCATGTGGAGGCTCGAGTCGGAGGGCGTGGCGGTGCAAAAGCGTATCGGCTGTCGCAAACTGGGCAAACCAAACTGATGGAAATGGTGCCGTTGTGGCACGAGGCGCAGGACGCTCTGCGGGCCAGGTTGGGCGAGGGTCAATGGAAGCAGATGCAGGCAACGCTCGCCCTTCTTTCTGATCTGTAGTCTCTTTTTTTAACTGAATATGTGCATATGCACGAAAGGAAAGCTCTAATGACCGATGCGTCCAACGATCCGATTGTCGTGACCGGAATGGGCCTTGTCACGCCGCTCAGCTGTGGTGTTGAGGCTGTGTGGCAACGCTTGCTGGAAGGCCAATCCGGGATCACCAAGGTGGATCGGTTTGGCACGGATGATCTTGCAACGCAGATCGCAGGCACGGTCCCAAACAATGAGACCGATGAAGCCGGTCTTGATCCCGACAAGGTGGTAAGCACCAAAGATCGCAAGAAGATCGATCTCTTCACGCTCTACGCTTTGGCCGCCGCGCAGGAAGCGCTCGATCAGGCAGGCTGGCACCCGCAGGATCAGGCACAAAAGGATCGCACGGCAACGCTGATTGGCACCGGCATTGGCGGTTTTCCTATCGTCACCCAGGCCGTGCGCACGCTTGATGAGCGCGGCCCGCGGCGTTTGTCACCATTTGTGGTGCCACAGTTTCTGGGCAACTTGGCTGCTGGCAACGTGTCGATACGCTATGGCTTTCGGGGCCCCATCGGCGCGCCGATCACCGCCTGTGCGGCTGGCTTGCAAAGCATTGGCGATGGCATGCGACTGATCGAAACCGGTGAGGCCGACGTTGTGTTGGCCGGTGGCACCGAGGCGTGCGTTGACCGCTTGGCACTGGCTGGTTTCAACGCGGCACGCGCCCTTTCAACCGAAAACGACACGCCACAAACAGCCTCGCGTCCCTATGATCGCTCGCGTTCTGGCTTTGTACTCTCTGAAGGGGCCGGATTGATGGTGCTGGAGCGCAAATCCCACGCCACCGCGCGCGGAGCGATGCCCTTGGCGGTGCTCGAAGGCTATGGCACCAGCGCGGATGCCTATCATCTGACTGCCCGGGCCGGAAGATGGTTCAGGCGCTGCGTTGGCGATCCATAGGGCGCTGAAAGCAGCGGGCGCAGAGGTCGGCTCAATCGACTATATCAATGGCCATGCCACCTCGACGCCCGTGGGTGATGCAGGCGAAGTGGCGGCCTTGCGTTCGGTGTTTGGCGGTACATTGCCGAGCATCCCCATCTCCTCAACCAAATCGGCAACCGGTCATCTGCTCGGCGCAGCAGGTGCGGTGGAAGCGATCTTCACTGCGCTTGCGGTGATGAAGGGCGCAATTCCTGCCACGCTGAACTTCACCCAAGCCGACGAGGGCGCCCAGGATTTGGACTTCGTGCCCGATCTTGGTCGCCGCTCTGATATTTCCTACGCTCTGTGCAACGCGTTTGGCTTTGGCGGGGTCAATGCATCTTTGGTGGTTTCTGCCGTTTAAGGTCGAGACCCTAGACTGGCGCTGTATCAGAAACAATCCGGCCGTCTTCCAGCGTCACGATCCGGTCTGCCAGATCAAGGATGCGGTTGTCGTGGGTAACCATCAGCGTGGTGGTGCCGCGCTGGTGACCCAGGGCCGCCAGCATCTCCACCACCGTTTGGCCGCTCTCTTTGTCGAGCGCGGCGGTCGGCTCATCGGCAAACACAATTTGCGGGTTCGATACCAGAGCGCGGGCAATCGCTACACGTTGCTTCTGCCCGCCGGAGAGGTTGCCTGGCAGATACGTGCGCCGATCAGATAGCCCCACAAGATCGAGCATATGATCGGCTGCGCGTTCCTGCGCGCCATCATCGCCCTTGCCGTGAACCTGAAGGCCCATCAGCACGTTCTGACGGGCAGTCAAACTGTCGTGCAAATTGTGGGCCTGGAAGATAAAGCCCAGCTTGCGGCGCAGCAGCACTTGGCTCTGTTCGCTTGCGCCATTGAGTTCCTCGCCAAGCAGATTGACCGAACCATCCTGCACGTCGCGCAAGCACCCCATGAGCGTCAGCACGGTGGTTTTGCCTGAACCCGATGGCCCCATGAGAATGGTCAGCGACCCGCGTTTCACACGCATCGACACATCAAACACGGCCTGCTTGCGCGCATCGCCTTGGCCGAACCAATGGTTGAGGCCGCGCACGACAATGGGATCATTCTGGTCCATCGCGCCGTGCCTTTAAAAAAGATCAGCGGGATCAGCCGCCGCCAGACGCCGCGTGGCTATCGCTCCCGACAGGGTGCAGGCTGTAATGGTGCCCACCAGCACACCAACGGCGCGCGGCAGATCCATTGCAATTGGCAGGCCGGTCGCCGCAGCCATGCCAGCATAGATGCCCAAGGATATCAGGATGCCGGGGATAAAACCCAACACCGCCATAATGACAGCCTCTTCGAACACCAGTCCCAAGAAGAACCGCTGTTTGTAGCCCATGGCTTTGAATGTTGCGTATTCGCGCAAATGGTCGGCAACGTCGGTAGAAAGCACTTGATAGACAATCACCACGCCAACAATCGCGCCCATCACCACGCCAAATCCAAATATCAGGCCGGTGGGCCGCTCAGTGGTTTGGTAGGCGACATCAGAGGCAATGGCCTGGCTCAAAGGGCGCACGATCACAGCATCGCTGGCGATGCTATCGTCAATCGCTTTTGCAAGCGCCGGAAGATCGTAACCAGGCTCAGCGCCGACCAAGATATGCGAGGGCGTGCCAGCGCTGCGCTGTGAGAAAAGCCGAAAGAATGTCTGGTCGGACACCAGAAGGTTGCCATCGGCAGAAAAGCCCGCCCCGATCGAGAAAGTGCCAATGATGTCCATCGCAACACCGCTAAGCTCTGCCTCAAGCGGTGCGCTGAGCGTCGGCAGATCGTCGTCCTCAAAGCTGACGCCCCGGGTTTGTCGATCCAAAAGGGCGGTGCTTGGCAAGCGCAGATCGGGCAGGCGATCTGCATAGAGCCGATTGACGAAATTGCCAGCCTCCGGCGGAAAACCATAGACCTGCAGGCTGGTCGAGCCGCCATCCTCTCGCTCCCAGTCGGTCAGCCCAAGATAAAGCGGTGTGGCTTGCGCAACGCCATCCACCGAAAGCGCCTGAAACATCCGTTGCCGAGCGACCGGCGATCCGTCCAATAGCGTGTTGGCATCACGCGATGAGATCAAGATGTCAGCCTGGATGGGCTGGTAGGAAAGATTGATGGTCTGGTTCAGCCCACCAGAGATGCCCAACTGCACAAACACCAGCACATTGGCAAAAGCGACACCGGCCAAGGCAACGGTGAGGCGGCTCTTGCTGTGGGTGAGCTGCAACCAGCCGATAGGGATACGGCCCAGAAGGCGCGTTAGAAGAGCGGTCATGAGCCGCTCGCACCAGTCTCAACGCGCGCTACGACTTCCAGGCCGTTTAGGGCGGCTGCACGCACCGTTGACGGCGCATCAAGCGCAACAGTGACCGTGATCACCCGTGCATCAGTATTGGCGGCTGGATCATCGGCAATCAGCGTCTGACGACCAACTTCAAGTCCAACACGCGCCACCTCACCGGTGAGCGGCTCGGTGCCCAGCGCTTCGGTTGAAAGATGCACACGCTGGCCAAGTTCCACCCGGCGAATATCGGCCTGATACACCTCCAGCTCGGCCACCATGTGCGAGGTATCGGCCAGCGTCGCCACGCCATCATTGCCCGGGCGCTCGCCAAGTCGAGTGTTGATCGCAAGGATGACGCCATCGGTTGGCGCCACAATGCGGGCCTGGCGCAGATCGCCTTGCGCCCGAGCCAAATCGGCTTCTGCGGCGCGCAGGTTCTGCTCGGCCAGATTGATATCAGCCTGTGCGACACCGCCTCCATTTTCAAACCGCGACAGCGTCGCGGTCATGCGTTCCAGGTCACGCTGTGCGTCAGCCACGGCGGCCTGCTCGCGGTCCAGTGCGGCTTGTGAGGCGATATCGCGCTCAAAAAGTTGCTCGGTGCGCGTCAGATTGGCCTGTGCAAGGTTCAGGGTTGATTGCGCCCGGTCCCGGTTGGCCTGCGCTTCCAACCGACTTGCTTCAACGGAATCTTGCGTCTGTTCAAGCGCAGCTTGGCGCACATCGACAGCAGCCTGCGCGGTTGTAAGAGCGGCGGCCAGTTGATCTTCGTTGTCGAGCGTGGCGACCAAATTACCAGCAGCCACCATCTGGCCTTCCTCAATCACGATGGAGGCAACGCGCGCATCGCCAGCGCCAAAGGGCGGCGCCAGCGTGATGATGTCGCCTTCTGGCAGCAGACGCCCTAGTGCAACAACGTCATTGGGCTGAACCTCAACCGCGCCCTGCTCCAACCGCTCCAACAGCACTGGAGAAACCGCGATGGGATTGGACGTGCCGCCGCCGATCTCCAGGCCGGTCCAGGCAAAAATCGCGCGAACCGTTGGCGGCTGGAAGTAGAGTGCGGCAGTGCCCGACATCGCGATGATGAGCAAAAGGACCGGCAGGCGCCACAGGTGACGCAGCCAGGCGAATGGATGGCGTTTCTCGCCGGATTCGGACGCAGCTTTGCCGTTGTCTTCCAGCGGCAATCGCACGATTTTCGGTGTTTCGTCAGGTGCAGACACGCACTAACCCTCTAAACAAGGAGAAACAGACAAGCGAACAGGTCACTCGCTCTAGGCTAGGCGCACCATATTGAATGTGAAACTTTGGTTAGATTGGCCACGTTCGCGATCGCGATTGCGAACGTTCGCAATCACCTTTCAGGGCGCATAACTTCGCAGGCTGACGTTTCTTCAGAGGGCTGTACCGCACGGTGCAGCATGGTTTTCATCACCAATCTGGAGAAGTGTCACATGAGGCACCCCTGGTCTTTCACATCCATCTATCCCGCTATCGTCATTACTCTGGCCCTGCTTGTTGTGAGCCACACCACCCGCGCTCAGACCACGGATGGTAACGGCGAGCAGAACCAAGCTCCCCGACAGTCACTAACGCATGAACTTGATCTTCACGGGCTACGAGCACGTCAGATGGAAGTGCGCGCGCGACATCGCGCAGAGATGCTGGCTCTTGGGCGGGCTGCTGAGGAACTGCGCACACGCGCTTATGATGCAGCTCTTCGCTCCCCCAGCGAGGCGAGCCTCACATGGCCGGACAATGCGCTGGGGGTCATTCACATCAATCGCCCACGTCAGATGACGTTGCTCCAGTTGCGCGGATTGGCAGGCTTAGGCACGGCGCTCCTGCGTCTCGACGACAACTGTATTTCGATTCCGCTACGTTTCGTAGCTGGGGACTTTGGTGGTGACCATATCACCGCGCGACGCGCTCCGCCCATTCGCATTGCGATCCAAAGCCAAGAGGCGATTGAGATGCTTTTGCAAGGGAAAGACATTATCAGCGGTATGTATGTGGTCAGCGGTCTGGCGAGCGATGAGGAAGACGGTGCCGATTCTGACTTGGTGTTGTTGAACGGGTTGACCGTTGAACATGGTTTTGTGATCAATCCGGGACGGTCGATTATCGACGATATTTTTGGCGTGCAAGGTCTCTATGTGCCCTGCGAGCTTTGACACGCATTACGAAATTGCGACGGAGTCTGTCCGCTGATGCGGCGAAACTCGGTGTTGAAGTTCGATTTGCTGACAAAGCCACTTGAGAACATGATTTCGGTTACTGGCAGGTCGGTGTCACGCAGCATTGTTTGAGCGTTGCCAATGCGGAAGCCGTTGATCATGCGAGAGAAGTTTTCGTTCGTGCAACGGTTCACCGCATTGGATACATCGCGTGCTGAAACACCCAGGCGACGGGCAACGCGGGCCAAAGAGAGGTCACTGTCGGTGTAAAGGCGCTTGTCCTCAAGCAGAGTGGAGAGCGATTGAAGGAGCTGCCGGTCCTCATCGCTTGGCTCCACCTTTGCATTGGTGTCACTTGGCTTCTGTGATGCTGGGCGGTTCAACAGAAACGGAATTCCGATCAAGGCAATGATGATCACGAACGCTGACAAAGCCCCCGCTGCGCCATTGAGAAACCGGACGAAAAACGTCTCGGTGGCAAACATCATCGTGGCAACAATGGCGAGGTCACCAGCAATCATAAGCGCTAGCAGAGCCAATGTAGCGAAGATGGCCATGCGCAGCCGCGTCTCGTAGGTCGGGGCGAGGACCGCAAACGCTTCGGCATCAAGGCGCGAGACAAGCGTCAGCTTCACCAGATAATAGCTGGCCACGATGAACAAGATGACGTCGGCCGAAAGCGGCAAAGGCAAGAAAATAGCCAGTTGAGCCGCCAGAATCAGCGTACCGTTCCGCAGCAATGCAGAACGCCCGGCTTTCTTGGTTTCATAGGTGAGTGAAGAAAACCCCAAATAGGCCAGAGGCGCTATCATCACGGCAACATGTGGTTGAACAAACCCAGCCCAATCTGCGCCATAGGTGAGACGTAAACCGAGAAGCAGGCCTACGGTCCCGATCATCACAAGAGCGCTACAAAGGTAGGCCCGTGTGGAATGCGGCAGACGAACGTTGAACCCCAAAATCGCGGCAGCGAGACTTGCCAGGACGCTGACCAGCCAGACGATGGGGATCGTAAGCAAAGGAAAACTAGCGCGGGGCGCGTTTCGCCAAAATGCGCTGCAGCGTGCGGCGGTGCATGTTGAGGCGTCGCGCGGTTTCCGACACGTTGCGGTCGCACATCTCATAGACGCGCTGAATGTGCTCCCAGCGCACCCGGTCCGCCGACATAGGGTTTTCCGGAAGGCCCATATCACCGTCTTCGGTTTGCAGAAGCGCCTTTTCCACCATGTCCGCATCAGCGGGTTTTGCCAAATAGTCAGTCGCGCCCATTTTCACCGCGCTGACAGCGGTGGCGATGTTGCCATATCCGGTGAGCACGACAGCGCGCGCTTCAGGGCGCGCGTCGCGCAAGGCCGAGACGACATCCAATCCGTTTCCATCTTCCAAGCGCATATCAACAACGGCAAAGGCAGGCGCTGATTTGCGCACTTCCATCAAACCTTCGGCGACGGACCCTGCCAAGCGGACCTCAAAGCCGCGTGTTTCCATCGCGCGGCCAAGCCGGGTGAGGAAAGGTTTGTCATCATCGACAAGCAGCAGCGTGCGCTCGGCGGCAAGGCCATCATCAAGCGGTGCGGTTGTCTCGGTTGAAAGGTCCATCAAACTTGCTTCTCGGATCACGGAATCGGCCTATTGCTACCATAGTGACACTGAAGCTACGTGCCAAATGCACCAGTTCAGCATGCTCTTGATATAGGCAAGTTATGCAGAAGGAAAAGGGATCGCTTATCGATCCCTATGCTCGGTTGTGTGATGGTTAAACACTCTCTTCCACCGAAAGCCTGGGCGTAAGGTCGATTTGCTCGCGCGCAAAACTGATGATGACGCTCGCGCCTTTCAATGTGCCCACACCATTGCCAACCTTAACATTGGCCCCCCCACGTTCCAGAAGCGTTTTGGCGATGAAGAAACCAAGGCCCAATCCACCGCCCAGTCCCCCGCCCAGCTCACCGGCCTGCGACAGCGCGGCAACTTTGCCGACGGCCAGCGCATCATCGCTCGCACTGTCTACGCGTCCGCGCCGCCGCGATACATAGGGCTCACCAAGCCGTGCCATCACATCCGCAGGGAAGCCTGGTCCGTCATCTTCAACCCTGATGGTGACAGACGCTGTATCCCATGTCCCCGTCACACAGACTTCCTGACGCGCAAAATCGATAGCATTTTCGATCAGGTTGCCGATCCCATAGCTCAGAGCCGGGTTGGCGCGCAGCATAGGTGAGGGCCCGTCGCCTTGCGTCTGCACGGTGATAGGCATCGAAAAGTCACGGTGTGGCGCCACCAAATCATCAAGGATTGCATCCAACGTTTTGGTGGAGATGACAGTATCGGGGCTGACACCCAGCGAAGAGAGCTTGCCCAAGATCGTACGGCAGCGCTCGGCCTGCGCCTGGATCAGTGCAATATCCTCGCCCAATGGTGTCGCCGGATCGATCTCGCGGCTGATCTCCTTGGTCACCACGGTGATCGTGCCCAACGGCGTGCCCAGCTCGTGCGCGGCGGCGGCCGCCATGCCGTCAAGTTCGGAGAGATGCTGTTCGCGCTCCAAAGCCAGTTCTGCTGCGGCCAAGGCGTTGGCGAGGTTGCGGCTCTCATGGGCAACATTCCAGGCGTACGTACAGATGAAGCCGATGGCGACCAGCAGCGCCGCCCAAACGCCAAGACGATAGACAAGCGGGAAGGCTGGCGGCTGCCCGGCAACCCACGGCAGCGGCAAGTGCCATAGCGCTAAGGCCGAGATGAGCAGCGAGACCAAAAGCCCCAGCGCAACTGTTGTCGGCAGGCGCAAAATCGTCGCGGAAATCAAAACAGGGGCCAAGAGCAACACCGCAAACGGGTTGCCCAGCCCGCCTGTGAGAAACAGCAATGATGCAAGCTGGACTTGATCAAACGCCAATATGAACGCTGCACGCCTGTCGCTGATGCGTGTTGAGCGTGGATAACCCCACCAAAGATAAAGGTTGAGAAGAGCGGACAGTCCGATCACGCCCAAGCACGGCAAAATGGGCAGAGGATAGCCAAAACCGAAGGCCACAGCGCAAACGGCCACAAGCTGGCCAGTGATGGCCAGCCAACGCAGGCGCACCAATGTATCAAGCCGTACGCGCTGGGCGGAACCGTTTGTTAGCATATGCGAAAGCCTTGTGTGCAGTGCAGCATTATGCCATGATGACCACCAAGAACCCTTACGCGTAAAGTCGCAGGAGAATCCATCTTCTCTTGATCCACCCTTTTGGGGCACACTGTTTGCGTAACGTGCCTCATAACCAAGGATCCCTCCGCCAAAAGCTCGCTAAAAGTTCAATCATTTTTATGCATCGGCATGCAAGAATGCGGCCTGTCGCATTGTGATAAACGCTTTTCGCTCGGCAGAGCGTCAAGCGGGCAGCTTATTGGGGGACTTTCGGGAAAGGATTGAGACGAAGGTCGCATGGCGGCAAGGCTGCCAAGTGCCAGCTATCGATGCGCGCTGCTGCTGAAAACGTATGCGGCGCGGATTATTGAGTTGATTAAGGTGTCATAAAGGTTAACGGCGCAAGCTGGTGGCAGTTTGATCTTGGGACACCTTGGACATGTAGGCACACCGTGCGTGTGGCGTGACAAGGAACTGAGCTGGATATAACGCCAGCTCGGAAACAGTGAGTAGATTGGGGACGCGAAGTGGCTGCCTATACGATGTATGAATGGACGCACGCGGCGATGGCGCCAGCACGTGCAACGGCTGATCTGACCAAGCTGGCGTTTACCAACCCGCTCAACCCGCTGGCCGCAACACCCTTTGGCAAGCAAATGGCAGCTGGCGCCGAAGTGTTTGAGCGCATGACGCGCCGCTACGGCAAACCGGCCTTCGGTATCGAAAACACGCTGGTTGGCGGCACACGCTGCGCGGTCACCGAAGAATTTTTGTGGGAGCGGCCCTTCGCCAAGCTGCTGCACTTTAAGCGTCATTTGCCAGCTGAACGTTCCTACAACGACCCCAAAGTTCTGCTGGTTGCGCCGATGTCCGGCCACTATGCGACGCTGCTGCGCGGCACAGTTGAAGCTTTTCTACCGCGCCACGACGTCTACATCACCGATTGGGTTGATGCGCGCGATGTGCCATTGGCAGCGGGCAATTTCGACCTCGATGATTACATCGATTACGTCCGCTCCATGCTCCAGCGCTTGGGCCCCGACACCCATGTGGTGGCCGTCTGCCAGCCAGGCGTGCCAGTTCTGGCGGCCGTCTCTTTGATGGAAGAGGATGATGATCCGGCCACCCCGACATCCATGACCCTTATGGGCGCGCCGATTGATTCGCGCATTGCGCCAACCGAGGTGAACGCTTTTGCCAATGGCAAAGAGCTGGGCTGGTTCCGCCGCAACCTTATCAAGAACGTGCCGTTTCCCAACGCCGGTTTCATGCGTCCGGTTTATCCCGGATTCCTGCAGCTTTCAGGCTTTATGGGCATGAATCTCAACCGGCACATCGATGCCCACAAAGAGTTTTTCAGCCATTTGGTCGATGGCGACGGCGACAACGCTGAAAAGCATCGCGAGTTTTATGACGAGTATCTGGCCGTGATGGACCTCACCGCCGAATTCTATCTGCAAACCATCGACACGGTGTTTTTGAAGCACTCACTGCCAACCGGCACAATGATGCATCGTGATCGCCGGGTGGACCCGTCCAAGATCAAGCGCTGCGCGCTGCTCACCATTGAAGGCGAGAAGGATGACATCACCGGTCGCGGTCAAACCAAGGCGGCGCTCGACCTCTGTTCGGGCCTGGATGACGATTTGAAAGCGCATTACGAGCAGCCACGTGTCGGGCATTATGGCGTGTTCAACGGCTCACGCTTCCGTTCCGAAATTCAACCACGCATGACCGATTTCATGTTGTCGGCAGAATGGCGGCGCAACGGTTCGAAGGGCCGCAAGCCGGCAAAATCCAAACCGTCAATGCCCGCGCCTGCCAACGATACCGCACCGCCAGAGGATGCATTTGGCCGCGCCGAAGCCTAATTTACCAATTAAGCCATTGAAAATATTATTAAAAGGCGCCGATTCGGCGTCTTTTTTCATGTTTGTTCTTGAAAGCCGATTGCGTGCCCACCACGTCTTGTTCACAGCAACACCAGACGAGGATACTCACACACATGATGACGCAATCAGCCCATTTCACCGGCCGCCGCCAAAGCTGGCTTCGTCCGGCTTGGACACCGGCAACCATCGGTTTGATGGTGCTCGGTTTCATCATTGCATGGCCGCTCGGGCTCGCCATGCTCGCTTACATCATCTGGGGCGACCGCATGGACGATATGAAACATGACCTTCGCCGCAGCTTTGGTCGTTTCAAACGGGAGATGGATATGAAGGGTTTCAACACCGCCGATCGCGGCACGGGCAACGTAGCGTTCGATGATTTCCGCAAAGCGGAAATCGAGCGCCTTGAAGCTGAACGCCGCAAGCTTGACGAAATGGTCGACGAGTTTGATACGCACCTGCGTAATCTGCGCCGCGCCAAGGATCAGGCCGAGTTCGACGAGTTCATGAAGTCGCGCCACAACCACAATGGTAATCATCCGGTGACCGATGTGGACAATGGCCCGAACCCGGCGCCTGCCACCTAGGGTCGAGACCGTAAAACGAGCTAAACCGGCTATCGGTTACAAGAAGCCGCTCCAGACATGGGGCGGCTTTTTTTTAGCCGGTGCTGGCAGCTTTCAGTTGGTGACGGCAGCAATGCGGACGGAGCCGACCCACGCCGCCCTCAAGCAGACCACATTTACAAAACCAGTGACGCATCGTTCACCAGCATTCGCGACTACCCATCAAAATGTCACCGATACGCTGAGCTTCATCGGCATCATAGCCAAACAAAGGGAGCCTACCTCCCCACATGGGAGTGAGAAGTCCACCCTGCCAAATCTCGTCGCCACAGACACGGACCGTGATTCGCTGACCAACGTTTTCAGTGGAAAACTCCCCGAACAAAACCCGTGCGGCATCCGTCAACACAACCAAAACCTGCTCGAACTCCTGATCGACTCGAACCTGAACGTCCACTATCTCGTCTACATTAAGAGCTAGATGTTTGCCGGTTTGGGAGCTGAATTCCAATGCGTAAGTTGTAGAGTTTTGTGCAATGGCCGAAACAATAGTGCCGAGAACAAAAATTGAGATAGGCAGAGTGTATTTCAACCATAGGCTCCGGCATAAATGTTTCATTGAACCTATCATGGCCTCGCAAATTTCATAGCGTCAACAATGGGCTCGAAACTGCCGTTCGCGCACTAGTCAAAACTCTTGGCAAAAACCATCTCATCGTTTTTGAAGCTTTTGAACTCCAGCGCGTTGCCTGCCGGGTCCTTGATGAAAAACGTGCCCTGCTCGCCCGGTTTTCCCTCAAAGCGCACATAGGGCTCGATAATGTAGTCGGTGCCCTTGGCGGTGAGTTTGGTGTGCAGAGCCTCCCAATCATCCCAGTCCATCAGCACGCCAAAATGGCGCACGGGCACCGCCTTGCCATCCACGCCGTTCTGGGCTGTTTCGCCAACTTCATCGGGCGCCAAATGGGCAACGATCTGGTGGCCAAACAGGTTGAAATCCACCCAGTCCTCGGTCGAGCGCCCTTCGGGGCAGCCAAGAAGCCCGCCGTAGAAGCCGCGCGCTGCCGTCAGATCATCGACGGGGAACGCCAGGTGAAACCGGGGGCGTTTGGGCGTATCAGTCGTCATGGTAGCAGTCATGCTGGCAATACCCTCAAGATTCGTTTTCTCTGTCGTGATGCAAGCTGGAGCGGTGTTCAAGCCTTATGTTCAAGCCACTCCTCACAACGCTGGAAGCTGGGCGCACGCGCATATCGTCCGTGCTGCCGAGCTTAGAGATGCCATCGACGGTTGAAGTGCGCGGCGAGCCACGAACTTTGCGCGTGCGCGTGCATGCCAAAGCGCGGCGCATGATCCTGCGGTTTGATGTGCGAACGGGCGAGGGCAGACTGACCGTGCCACGCGGAACGCCACCCAGCGCCGCGCTCACTTTTTTATCGCAAAGCCGTGGATGGATTGATGGTCACGCACCGGAGCTTCCAAGCGCTGGAGATGCCCGTCATCCAGACATTTTACCCTTTAAGGGTGAGGATTTGCGCATAGTCCCGACCGGCAGAATTCGCGGCACAGTGTCCCGTGGGTCGGAATGCGACCTTCTGGTGCCAGGGGCACCACATAGGATCATGCCGCGCGTGGCACAATTCCTAAAAACTGAAGCAGAACAGACGCTTACACCACTTGTGATGGAGCATTGCGACCAACTCGGCAGACGCCCCTCGGCGATCCGTTACCGCGATCCGCGCTCGCAGTGGGGCTCCTGCTCCTCTGCCCGGGTGGTCACGCTGTCCTGGCGCGTGATGATGGCGGCACCGCACGCTCAACGTTATCTGGTCGCCCATGAGGTGGCGCATCTGGTGGAAATGAACCACTCACAGAGGTTCTGGAAGGTGGTTGCCAGCCTCGATCCCAATTGGAAATCTGGTCAGAAAGCGCTCAAAGCTGCTGAAAAACGCCTGATGGCAATTCGCTTCAACTAAGAAGGCGGTGGTTGTGTGCGCGATCCAGCGCGGGCCCCCACCACAATCACGGCGATCAAGCTGAACAACAGCGCGAACACCACGCAAAACAAAAACAGCGCCGTGGAGAACCAATCCTGCCGGTCCACATAGGCAACGTCGCGAGACACCCGAACCGTGAAGCTGCGACCGATAGGATAATCTTCTCGCAGCGCGTTCTGCGCCTCCAGGCGGGTGGTGAACTGGCCCTCTGGCGGTTCCACACCGTAAAGCGCCAGAAGACGGCCTGAGCGTTCGTGCTCCAGGCGTACCCGCACATCCACAACATCTGATCGCTGATACCCACGCGGGGGTCCGTCGCGCGGCTCCACGATATCGGCCACCTGCACAAGGGCATCAGCGCGCTGCGCAAAAAGCGTCCAGATCGGCGGGGCAGCCAAAAACCAGGCGGCCAGCGCGATGCTCAAGGGCACAAAGATGCCCACCAGGATGAAAAAAACCGTACCCGGCTTGGCACCGGCGCGCACCAGCAGGAAGCCAACAAGGCCGACAATGGCAAGGAGGATAAGCCCAAACATGGCGCAAGGCTTAAGGGGTGTTGGCTAGAAAATCGACCCCAGAAAACGCGTCAGCGGATTCGAGCCGCCGCCCGGTGGTTGCGATGGCAAAACGATCGCCGATGGATCATCCTGCCGCGTCGCCACGCCGGGCTGTCCAACGCCGACCCCAGGGATCGGTTGGTTGCCGATGATTGCAGCAGGGTTGAGTTGCGCCAAGCTTGCTGCATCGGTGCCGGGCAACATGGCAATCGGCACCCCAACATGGGCATCCGTCATATAGGCCTGCCACACCTCAGCTGGCAGACCCCCGCCGGTTACGCCATCCATGGGTGAGTTGTCATCATGGCCGAGCCACACACCTGTGGTGAGGTTGGCCGTGTAGCCAACAAACCAAGCATCGCGCAAACCTTGCGTGGTGCCGGTTTTGCCCGCGCCGGTCCAGCTCTCCAGCGCCGCGCGCCTTCCAGTTCCGATGATCAGTGTGCGCGACAGCATAGCATTCATCGCGCGACCATGGGTCGGATCGATTACGCGCCCAAAGCCGGACGCATCGCGGGCGTAGAGCACCTGACCTGCCTCATCGCGCACCCGCAGCACCACATGCGGTTCCACCGCATAACCGCCATTGGCGAAGGGCGCGTAGGCCGCCGTCAGTTCCAAGGGAGATACTTCAGAGGTGCCCAGCGCGATGGAGGCGTTGCGTTCCATCTCTGACCGGATACCAAGGCGCTGCGCTGTGTTGATGACCCGCTGAGGGCCAACTTCATAGGCCAGCTGGGCTGCAATCGTGTTCAGCGAAAGGGCAAGCGCATCGGCCAGCGTGACCGGGCCGCGATATTCACGTGAATAGTTTTCTGGTGACCAATCGCCGAACCGCACCGGCGCATCGTTGCGCATGGTGGCGGGGGTAAGCCCTTGTTCCAGTGCCGCCAGATAGACGAACGGTTTGAAGGCCGAGCCCGGCTGGCGGAAGGCATCGGTCGCGCGGTTGAACTGGCTTTGCTGGTAGTCACGACCGCCAACCAAGGCCCGAACGGCGCCGGTGCCATCAAGCGAGACCACAGCCCCCTGCAAATCAGTATCGTTTTGGTCGGCAAGGGCGGTGCGCAGGGCAAGCTCAGCGCGCGCCTGAAGATAAGGATCGATGCTGGTCTCCACGGTGATGTCGCCTTCGATCAGCGGCAGGATGCGATCCAACTCATCCATCACATAGTCAGCAACATAGTTGGCCGCGCCGCGTCGTGCCCGGTCCATGGTGGCAGCAGGATTGTTGCGCGCCAGCGTCATCTCTTCTTGGGTGATGAACCCGGACTCAACCATGGCCTGGAGCACGGTCGCCGCACGGGCCTCAGCGCCTTCCGGATTGCGTGTGGGTGCCCAGCGCGAGGGCGCGCGCAGCAGGCCCGCCAGTATGGCGGACTCGGCCAAGGTGACCTGGCTTGCCGGTTTGCCAAAATAGCGTTGCGCTGCCGCGTCCACACCATAGGCGCCTGCACCGAGGTAAACCCGGTTCAGGTACAGTTCCATGATTTCATCTTTGGAGTAGGTCGCCTCAAGCCAGACGGCCAAAATCAGTTCCTGGATTTTCCGGCTGATTGTGCGATCAGCGGTCAGAAACAGGTTCTTGGCCAATTGCTGGGTCAGCGTTGAGCCACCTTGCACAAACCGTCCGGCCTGCGCGTTCACCACCATCGCGCGTGTCAGACCAATCGGATCCAAGCCAAAATGGCTGCGGAACCGTCGATCCTCAATCGCAATCACAGCGTTGGGCAAATAGGCAGGCAGCTGCTCCAGACGAATTTGTTCGCCACCGGTGTCACCACGGTTGGCCAGAAGCTGACCGTCATTGGCGATGATGCGCACGTTGGGTGGGCGCTCAGGCACCCGCCATTCAGACGCCGGTGGCAGTTGCATGGCGTGATAGGCGATAACTCCGGCTAGGCCAATTACACCCCAGATCGAGAGCACAAACCCCCAGTAGAGCGAACGACCAAGAAGCCGACCGAACCAACCGCGCCCCGATCCACCACTGCGACCACCGCCACCGCGCCGATTTCGTTTGGACTTGGTCCGCCGTTGCACAGGTGCCCGACGTGCAGGGTCGGCTTGCGGGCGCACCTCAGACCGTGAGGGACCATGCGAGGGTCCATCGAAACTTGGCTCGATGCGCTGCGCGTGCGCAGGTGATCGGTGGGATGGGCGTCGCGAACGCGCCATAGGTGCCTCAATTCGTTAATGCAGCGGCCGCCAGAGTGGTCGGGAACCGTCTCCTCTAAGAAGCGCTATCGGCCTTAAGACCGCGTAAAGACTTGGAAACGGAGATCGCGTCACTTTGACCTTACGGACGGCTTAACCCTAATCGCTACAATTCGTCGAAAACGCGGCTCAAACTTGGTAGTTTTACGGTGGGGAATACGGACGGTTAGCTTATTTCGACCCAAGTTTAAGGGGTCAAAAACGAAAGAACCGCACCATGCGTGTCACCGACACCACCGCAGGCACTTCAGCCGTTCAACCGCCGCTCTTCACAACCCCAGAAGGGCGTGTGGATTGGGTTGACGTCGCCAAAGGCGTCTGCATCCTCTTCGTGGTGATGATGCATTCCACGCTTGGTGTGGAAGAGTTGACCGGTCAGCCAAGCTGGATGGGCACTGTTGTGGCGTGGGCGCAGCCGTTTCGCATGCCCGACTTCTTCTTCATCGCAGGCCTGTTCTTGGTGCGCACCATCGATGCGCCTTGGCAGCGTTTCCTGGATCGCAAGGTTGTGCATTTTGCCTATTTCTATGTTCTTTGGGTGGTCATCCAGGCGACCGTGAAGGGCGTGGGCGATCCTGGGGCTATCCCTGGTCACATTTTTTCCAGCCTGTACCAGCCCTTCGGTACGCTTTGGTTCATCTACATGCTGCCAATCTTCTTCCTGGTGGTGCGGCTGACCAAAAACCTGCCGGTCTGGTTGATGCTGGGCATTGGCGCGGCGCTTGAGATTGCGCCCATCGGCACAGGCTATTTGCTGATCGATGAGTTCGCAGCTCGCTTTGTCTATTTCTACGCAGGCTACGCACTGGCCGGGTATGCGTTTAGCTTGGCCGAACGCGCAACCTTGCACCCACTGCTGGGGTTTGCTGGGTTGCTCGCTTGGGGCGTCGTTAACGGGCTTGCAGTGTTCACGGATGTTGAGGTTTTGGGCCAAACCTATGCCGTGGCGCAATTGCCGTTTCTTTCACTTGCGCTCGGCGCCATGGGCGCACTGGCGGTCATTGTCACCGCCGCACTGATCACCCGCACAGTGATCGGCCAGGGCTTCTCATACATGGGCGCGCGCTCCATCGTTATCTACCTGGCGTTCTTCTTCCCAATGGTCGTGGTGCGCGAGCTTGGTGTGCGCTCGGGCTTGGTCCCTGACACTGGAACGCTGGCGTTGATGACCACGCTTGCGGCCGCGATCGCGCCGCTGATCCTTTATTGGATCATCCAGAAAGTTGGCGTCGGCCGCTTCCTCTTCAAACGCCCTGCTTGGGCGCACATCGACCGGCCCACACGCGCGCAACGCGTGACCATCGCGCCGGCCGAGTAACGGTTTCGGGAATAACGGTTCAAAGGCTAATTTCTGATCTGGTTTGGTGCGCGCGATACTTTTAAGGTCGCGCCACCATGACCGAGACACAAAACCGCCCGCTAAGCTCTGACGATCATTTGATGCTCGTCGACGGCTCCACCTACATTTTTCGCGCCTACCACGCGCTGCCGCCGCTTACCCGTAAGTCCGACGGCTTGCCGGTCGGCGCGGTGTCGGGCTTTTGCAACATGCTGTGGAAGCTGCTGGCCGAACCTGACGCTGAGCTTTTGGGTTCGCCACCGACCCATTTTGCGGTCATCTTTGATCATTCCTCCTATTCGTTCCGCAACGACATCTATCCCGACTACAAGGCCCACCGGCCTGAGCCGCCGGAGGATCTGCGCCCGCAATTCCCCATCATTCGCGACGCCACCCGCGCCTTCAATGTCGCCTGCATTGAGCAGGAGGGCTATGAAGCCGACGATCTGATCGCCACTTACACAACGCAGGCCGTTGAGGCGGGGGCGCATGTCTCCATCATCTCTTCCGATAAGGATCTGATGCAGCTGCTCACCATGCCGAATGTCGTGCTGGTGGACACGATGAAGGACAAGCGCACCGGCCCCGATGGGGTGGTGGAAAAGTTCGGTGTGACGCCGGAAAAGATGATCGATCTGCAATCGCTTGCCGGCGACAGCGTGGACAATGTGCCTGGAGTTCCTGGCATCGGCGTGAAGACCGCCGCCCAACTGCTGGAAGAATTCGGCGATCTGGACACGCTGCTGGAGCAGGCCCACACCATCAAGCAGAACAAGCGGCGCGAGAATCTGATCGAATTTGCTGATCAAGCCCGTATTTCCAAGAAACTCGTTACGCTGAAGCCAGACGTGCCAGTGAAAGAGCCGCTTGAAACCACTTTGGTGCGCGATCTGGATGGCGAGCGGCTGGTTGCGTTCCTCAAAGCCATGGAGTTCACCACACTCACCCGCCGTGTGGCCACCAAGACCGACACGGCCACCGACACTGTGGAAAGCGCAGAGGTATCAACGCCCGGTTTTGAGGGCGCCAAAGTCGAGGAACGCGTGACCGCGGATGGCGAGATGACGCCCGCCGCCATGGCCGAAAAGCGCGCCAATGAAGCGGCGTCTGTCACCATCGATGCATCAAAGTACGAGACTGTGTTTGATCCGACCAAGCTTGAAGCACTATTTGATGAGGCGCGCTGGTCCGGGATTCTGGCGTTTGATACCGAAACCACCTCGCTTGATCCAATGCGTGCTGAGCTTGTCGGGTTCTCCTTCGCCTTGGAACCGGGCCGCGCTTTCTATGTGCCGCTGATCCACACCTCCGGCGATGATCTGCTCGGCGATGGCCATGACGACCGGCAGATGCCCACCGACAAGGCACTGGCCTTGCTCAAGGCCATCCTGGAAGACCCGGCGGTTCTGAAGATCGGCCAGAACATGAAGTACGACGTGGGCGTCATGGCGAACTACGATATCGCGGCTGCGCCGTTCGATGACACCATGCTGCTCTCCTATGTCTGCGGCGCGGGCACCGGCGGCCACGGCATGGATGAACTGTCGACCAAATGGCTCGGCCACACGCCGATCCCCTACAAAGAGGTCGCAGGCTCCGGCAAATCGATGATCACCTTCGATAAGGTGCCGATCGACAAGGCCACCGAATATGCCGCCGAAGACGCAGATATCACCTTGCTTCTTTGGCGGGCGCTGAAACCCCAGCTCATCCCGCACAAGGCGGTCACGGTTTACGAAACGCTGGAGCGGCCTCTGGTCCCGGTTCTGGCGCGCATGGAGCGCAACGGCATCAAGGTGGATCGCCAGATGCTTTCGCGTCTGTCCGGTGATTTCGCGCAGGGCATGGCGGCACTGGAATCCGAAATCGCCGATATGGTGGGTGAGCCATTCAACGTCGGCTCACCGAAACAGCTTGGCGATATTCTGTTCGGTAAGATGGGTCTGCCTGGCGGCAAGAAAACCAAAACCGGGGCCTGGGCAACACCAGCCTCAGCACTGGAAGATTTGGCTGCCGAAGGCCATGAGCTGCCACGCAAAGTGCTCGACTGGCGACAGTTGCAGAAACTCAGGTCCACCTACACTGAAGCTTTGGCGCAGGCGATCAACCCCGATACGGGCCGTGTGCACACGAGCTTTGCGCTGGCCGCGACCAGCACCGGGCGGCTGTCCTCTTCTGATCCTAATTTGCAAAACATTCCGGTGCGCACCGAGGCGGGCCGCAAGATCCGCAAGGCCTTCATCGCCGAAGAAGGTGCCAAGCTTGTCTCGGCCGACTACAGCCAGATCGAGCTGCGTGTGCTCGCCCATGTTGCCGATATCGCCCAGCTGAAACAGGCCTTTGCTGATGGGCTCGACATTCACGCCATGACGGCCAGCGAGATGTTCAATGTGCCCATTGAAGGCATGGACCCGATCATCCGCCGTCAGGCCAAGGCGATCAATTTCGGTATCATTTATGGGATTTCCGCGTTCGGCTTGGCCAACCAGCTTGGCATTGGGCGCTCGGAAGCCGGCGATTACATCAAAACCTATTTTGAGCGCTTCCCCGGCATCAAACAGTACATGGACGACACCAAGGCCTTCTGCCGTGACCATGGCTATGTGGAGACGATTTTTGGCCGCCGCGCGCACTATCCTGACATCAAGGCCAGCAACCCGGCGATGCGCGCCTTCAATGAACGCGCGGCGATCAATGCGCCGATCCAGGGCTCAGCGGCTGACATCATCCGCCGGGCTATGATCCGCATGGAACCGGCGCTTGCCGCGGCAAACCTGAACGCCAAGATGCTGCTTCAGGTGCATGACGAGTTGATCTTCGAAGTTCCCGAAAGCGAAGTCGCGGCAACCTTGCCGGTGATCGAAAAAGTAATGATCGACGCGCCGAACCCAGCCTTGAAACTGTCCGTGCCCCTGGAAGTCGATGCTCGCGCCGCTGACAATTGGGACGACGCGCACTAGGAGAACTGTGTCATCCCTGTGCTTGTCACAGGGATCCAATCCATTGAGCGATCGGCGGCCTTTGAGGCATGGATTCCTGTCGCAAGCACAGGAATGACGTCGCTCTAAACTTTAACAAACACCCCGTCACGGCGTTCGTCCCCGGCACCTTCTACCGAGAAACGCCCATCGGCATTGACGCGCCGTTCCACCCCATGGGCGCCGCCGAAAAACATCGACGGCTCATCCCAGATCCGGTGATCCTCGAAGGCGCGTTGCAGCAGTTCGGGATCATCGTCCGGCTCAGCGTCCAAATGGCCTTGCTCCACGTGCAAGCGCGGCGCGCGAATAGCGTCTTCCAGCGCCTGCCCATGCACGCCCCACCGCAACAGAACCTGCGCCATGGCGGATCGGATGCGGTTCGAGCCACCTGATCCGAGCGCCATCAATCCGCCTTTGTCATCGCCAACCAGCGTTGGCGCCATCATGGAAGAAAGCCGTTGATCGGGCTGCCAGGAGCCCGGACCGTCGGCGAGCAGATCATCCTCGCCAAGCATGTTGTTGAGCATGAACCCGCAGCCCGGCACGATCGCGCCATTGCCCTCGCCATTGGAGATGGTGATCGCAATCGCCCGGCCAGCTTTATCGACAACCGAAACATGGGTCGTACCGCGAGACGCCACAGATGCCGGCTCGCCTGCCATCATGCGGTCATCGAACCCAACCGGCTTGCCGAGCTCGCGCCAGCGACGATCGACGGCATCCAAAGCCTTAGCAAAGGCCAATGGGTCATAGCGATCACCAGCTTGGTACTGCGCAAGGACCGCGGCGATCAGACCACCACCGGCTGATGGTGTGGGATTTGTAAAAATCCTTTTTGTTTGGCCCACCGCGCTCCGGTCGCCAACGCCCGACCGCTTGGTGGGCCCCTCCTGGGCCGGCATCATTCTTATTAGCGGTTCACGCCAAACTGGCTCGTACGCGGACACATCCTCCAGGCTCAGATGCCCGCCATTTGCCGCCTCCACCACCAGGTGCGCGATCTCGCCCTGGGTGGCGATCCGTACGCCTTCGCGGGCAACCGCGTCCAATGCATCGGCTAGGGCAGGGTTGCGAAACACATCACCGTTGCCGAGCAGCGCCTCATCGCGCGTGTGCAGGGCTTTGGCCTCAGCTGTCGCGGTTAGGATCGGCGCAACGATGGTGGCGAGCTTGGCTTGGTAAGCGGAGATGGTCACGCCCTCTTTGGCGCAAGTGATGGCAAACTCGGCCAGACGCACCATCGGCAGCGTGCCATGGCGATCGTGGAGCGCGAAAACACCGGGCAGCAATCCAGGCGTCGCCACGGAACCGGGGCCAATGTGAAAGGTCTGCGTGACGCCACCGAAATCGGCATCAACTTCGCTCAACCCATCATGGCGTTTTCCATTGGGACGCTTGGGCGTTTGGACGAAGAAGTCCAGGCACGTTGGTTTGCCACCAGCCGACACCATGGCAAAGCCGCCACCGGCAGGCGAGGCGAGCACTGGCTCGCACACGCAGGCCGTTAGCATAGCAGCGACGGCCGCATCCACCGCCGTTCCGCCGTCCATCAAGATTTCTGCGCCTGCCTGGGCCGTCAGCGTGTGCCCGGCGGCAATGCCACCCAAATTGTTCATGGGCAGCGGTATAGCGGTTTATTCAGCGGCCTCAAGAAACCCCGGCGCCGCATCCAGCACCGATTGGCCGACATGCGGCACAAAAATCTCAAAATTTGCCGCAAACATGCCTGCCAGCTTGGTGGCTTGACTGTCATAGGCTTGCTTGTCGGTCCATGTATCGCGTGGGTGAAGCAAGGTCGCATCCACACCTGGCACCTCGCTGGGCACCAAAAGGCCAAAGAACGGGTCGCGCTCAAAGGTGGCATCCTTCAAATGGCCATCGAGCGCAGCATGCAGAAGTGTACGCGTCTCTTTGATCGGCATGCGTTTGCCGGTGCCATAGGCGCCGCCGGTCCAACCGGTGTTCACCAGCCAACAATCTACCTTGTGCTCACCAATCAGCTTGCGCAGCAGATCGCCGTACACGCTGGGGTGACGCGGCATGAAAGGTGCGCCAAAACAGGTGGAAAACGTGGCTTCGGGTTCTGTAACGCCAATCTCTGTACCGGCGACCTTCGCCGTGTAACCAGACAGGAAGTGATACATTGCCTGTTCGGGTGTCATTTTGGCGAGCGGCGGCAATACCCCAAAGGCGTCAGCGGTGAGCATGACGATGTTGGTCGGATGGCCTGCGCGACCGGACATCAGCGCGTTGGGAATGTAATCGATCGGGTAGGCGCAGCGGGTGTTCTGCGTGCGTGTGCTATCGTCGAAGTTGGGCATGCGGGTGTCAGGATCGAGCACGACATTTTCCAGCACCGTGCCAAACCGTTTGGTGGTGGCATAGATCTCCGGTTCTGCCTCTTCAGACAGATTGATCGTCTTGGCGTAGCAGCCACCCTCGAAGTTGAAGACACCATCGGCGCCCCAGCCATGCTCATCATCGCCGATCAGCGTGCGTTCAGGGTCGGCGGAGAGCGTGGTTTTGCCGGTGCCCGACAGGCCGAAGAAAATCGCGACGCGGCCCTCGCTATCCACATTCGCTGAACAATGCATCGGCATCACATCGTCGGCCGGCAGCAGGAAGTTCAGCATGGAGAACACCGACTTCTTCATCTCACCAGCATAGTGCGTGCCGCCAATCAGAACGATCTTGCGGCTAAAATCGCAAGTGATCACGGTTTCTGACCGGCATCCGTGGCGCTCCGGGTCAGCCCTGAAACTTGGCAGGTCGATGATCGTCATCTCCGGCACAAAGTTGGCAAGCGTTTCACGCTCTGGCCGCAAAAGCATCGTGCGAATGAACAGGGAGTGCCAAGCCTTTTGTGTGATCACCCGCGTTGGCAATTGGTAACGCGGGTCCGCGCCACCATGCAAATCCTGAACAAACAGATCCTGGCCCTTAGCGTGCTCCAAAAAGTCTGCGTGCAGGACATCAAAAGCTTCTGGCGTCATCGCGCCATTGCCCTCCCACCACACACTGTCCTCGGTTGTCTTATCACGAACGATGAACTTATCTTTCGGAGAACGGCCGGTGTGTTGACCAGTGTCAGCACGCAGCGCACCACCGGCAACCAACTGCGCTTCGCCGCGCGCGATGGCATGCTCGTAAAGTGCAGGGGCGGTGAAATTCCAATACACCTCGCCAAGGTCGGTAAGCCCGGCAGTATTGAGTCCAACATCTACGTTCCAATGCCCGTGTTGTGCCACGTCAAGCGTTCCTTAGATTTGCGCTAGGGCGCCGAAAATCTCCCATTTCCCGGCCTTCCCACCCCCGGTTTTGGCGATGTTGCGATGCACGCCAGCCAGCAAGGTGGCGGAGGCATTAAGGGGTGAAACGGCAGTGAACAACAGCGGCGTGCGGCGAATTGATCGACATCATGAACATTCGAAGACAAAAGCGTTTCCGGTGCTTAATCGATAAGCACTGGCCCGCGATAAGCACCTGAAATGCTAGTACGGTCAGTTGGTGATCTGCTCAGGGTTTGGCTGTTTGCTTGGGGCAGTCTTTGATCATTGGTGCGTCTTTTTGCGAGCAGGATCAAACACGCTTGCCATAATTTCCGCGCAATCAAACCGACAACCGACGGTCAAGCTTCCGGGCTGGAGCTGCCAAGCCGTGCGTTTGTCATAATCGATAAGCGCACAAGACCAATTGTGGCAAATTATGCTACAGCCGAACCATGAAAGAGCTTCGCCTTGCAAACCGATCACATGTCGCTTGCCCGACCGTCCCCCAAAGGAGCAACCATGCCGACCATTGCGCTGGTTGATGATGACCGCAACATCCTAACCTCTGTTGCCATTGCGCTGGAGGCTGAAGGCTATCGTGTGGAAACCTACACAGATGGGGCTTCAGCGCTGGACGGCATGCAGATGGCGCCACCAGATCTTGCCATTTTTGATATCAAAATGCCGCGCATGGATGGCATGGAATTGCTGCGCCGGTTCCGTCAGATCAGCGATTTGCCGGTCATTTTCCTGACATCGAAAGATGATGAGATCGACGAACTGTTCGGTCTGAAAATGGGGGCCGATGATTTTATCAAGAAGCCGTTTTCACAGCGTGTGTTGGTCGAGCGGGTGCGTGCCTTGCTGCGCCGCGTTCAAGCCCGTGCCGGTGGCGGAAATGGCGCAGGCGTGGCCGCGCATGAATCCAGAGCCTCAGGTGAAGAAACTGGCCAGGTTCTTCAGCGCGGTGATCTTGTGATGGATGAGGATCGGCACGCCTGCAATTGGAAGGACAAGCCCGTTACGCTCACCGTGACAGAGTTTTTGATCCTCCAATCCCTCGCACACCGTCCCGGCATCGTGAAAAGCCGCAATGCGTTGATGGATGCGGCCTACGACGATCAGGTCTATGTTGATGATCGCACGATCGATAGCCACATTAAGCGACTGCGCAAGAAGTTTAAGCAGGTCGATAACAGCTTCGATATGATCGAAACGCTTTATGGTGTCGGCTACAAGTTCAAAGAAAGCTGAACCACAATGGGTCAGCAAGTTAGGGCTGGATGGTAGATCGCAGCGATGACCAGATCAGTTTCGCTGATACCGACGTAAAGAGGGCCGGCGGGCCGGGCTTGCGAACCAGTACGCTTGGGCGCCTTTGGCGTGGTTGGCGCATACGCCGCGCCCGTCGGGGTGCGGCCACGCGGTTCACCATTTTCTCTTCGCTTACCCGCCGAATCGTCTTTTTGAACCTGGTTGGCCTGGTGGCTCTGGTGAGCGGTATTTTATACCTCAACCAGTTTCGCGAAGGCCTCATCGATGCGCGCGTGCAGAGCTTGCTGGTTCAGGGTGAAATCATCGCCAGCGCTATCGTCGCCTCCGCCAATGTGGATGATAACAACACGATCATCATCGATCCTGATCGGTTGCTGGAGCTGCAAGCCGGTGAAAGCTTGTCAGCGTTCGACGATCCGTTGGAAAGCCTAGAATTTCCGATTAATCCTGAACAAGTGGCGCCCATTTTGCGCCGCCTTATCACGCCAACTGGGACGCGGGCGCGCATTTACGACCCGGAAGGCAGTTTGGTGGTGGACAGTCAGGCGCTCTACGCGCGCGGGTCGATTTTGCGCTTCGATTTGCCCATCGCCACCGGCAATGAGCCGGGCTGGTGGGACAAGATCTGGCAGCGTGGGCTGCTTTATCTACGCCGCTTTGACATGCCCTCCTACGAGGAGATTGGCGGCGGCAATGGGCTTGTTTTGCCGGAGGTTCGCTCAGCCATGGCCGGTGAACCCGCCAGTATCGTACGTGTCAATGATCGCGGCGAGCTGGTCGTTTCGGTTTCCGTACCTATCCAGCGTTTTCGAGCCAATCTTGGCGCGCTTCTTCTGTCCACCCAGGGCGGTGATATCGATGCGATCATTTTCAATGAGCGTATGTCGATCTTGCGGGTGTTTCTGGTCGCTGCTGGCGTGATGGTTATCCTCTCCCTGTTGCTCGCCAGCACCATTGCTGGACCGGTGCGCAAACTGTCTGATGCCGCCGATCGCGTGCGCTATTCCGTCAAGGCGCGTGAAACGTTGCCAAGCTTCCAAGGTCGGCGTGATGAGATCGGTCACCTCGCCACCACGCTGCGCCGCATGACCGATGCGCTCTACAATCGCATGGATGCCATTGAGAGCTTTGCTGCCGATGTCAGCCATGAGTTGAAAAACCCGCTGACGTCGCTGCGCAGCGCGGTAGAAACGTTGCCCCGCGTTACGCGCGAAGAAAGCCGCCAACGCCTGCTTGAAGTGATTGAGCACGATGTGATGCGGCTCGACCGGCTGATCTCCGATATCTCCGACGCCTCGCGTTTGGATGCCGAGCTTGCCCGCGAGGATGCTGCGCCAATCGATCTGAAGCCCCTAATGGAGGCCGTGGTGGGTGTGCAGCGCGAGTTGGGCGCCAAGGCAGGCATTTCAGTCAATCTGGCCTTTGTTCAGTCAGGCGGGCGCGGCTTTTTGCTCAATGGCCACGAGTCCCGCCTTGGTCAGGTGTTCACCAACTTGCTCGATAACGCCCGCTCATTCTCGCCTGAAGGCGGCACCATTCAGGTGCGCGTGCGACGGGACGATGACATGCTGGTTGTCGAGATTGAGGACGAAGGCCCTGGTCTGCGCCCTGACGTGTTAGAGCGCGTCTTTGAGCGGTTCTACACTGACCGGGCTGAGCAATCGGGCTACGGCAACAACTCCGGCCTTGGTCTTTCGATCTCGCGCCAAATCATCGAAGTGCACGATGGCACCATCCAGGCGAGCAATCGCCCTGGACCGCACGAAGATACCCCAGGGGGTGCACGCTTCACGGTGCGGCTGCCTGCCAGCACTGATGATCTGGCGTGATCTCTGAGCCAGCCAACCCAAGACCCACCCACGCCACAGCACTTTTGCTTGATGGTGTTGGCATCGTGATCCGTGGCGCATCCGGTTCCGGCAAATCCCGCCTGGCCTATGCCCTTCTGGAAGGGTCTGGATGCAACGCAACGCACGATGCGGGGTCAAAAACCGAGTCTGTCACCGCGCTGATAGGTGATGATTACATCACGCTAGAGGCGGGTCAGCAGCTTTGGGCCTCCCCTGCGCCCAATCTTGCCGGGCGTATTGAGGTGCGTGGTGTGGGTATCCTGGGTCTGCCGTGGCGGGAGAAAGGGCCAATCCACCTTGTGGTCGATCTGATGCCTGTGGATGATATAGAGCGCCTGCCAGAAGCACGCACGACGACCCTATCTGGCTATCAGCTTGGCCACGTTGAAGTGCCGATCGGGGACTTGGCCCATCAGATGCTTTTGGTGCGTACAGCCGCTGCTTTGCTGTCGTGTTAGCAGGTGCACGCAAAGCTCCTAATTGGCCCGTAAAGCCCCTTGCCATCGCCACAAAACGGGTAAAGGATGCGCGTCACCTCATGGGGCTGGACGCTCCCAACTGATGCATTAAGGGCCCCATGATCGGTCTTCTTCTTGTTACCCATGGCAACCTTGCGCTGGAGTTCAAATCCGCGCTTGAGCATGTTGTCGGCCCACAAACCCAACTTGAAACCATCTGCATCGGCGCCGACGATGACATGGAAGCACGCCGCAGCGATATCGTTCAGGCGGCAGCGCGTGCCGACACCGGAGATGGCGTGATCGTGCTCACGGATATGTTTGGCGGCACACCGTCCAACCTCGCCATATCGATTATGGATGATTCCAAGGTGGAGGTGCTGGCCGGGGTCAATCTTCCCATGTTGGTCAAGCTTGCCAGTATTCGCAGCGACATGGCGATGACCGAAGCCGTAGCCCACGCCAGCGAGGCGGGCCGCAAGTACATCTCGGTGGCCAGTCAAATCTTGGATGCAGGATGAGTGAATCAGCTGCACAAGCAGAACCTTCGCCAGCGCTGCCCAGCCCGCGCAATGTGCTGATCCGTAACAAGCGCGGTTTGCATGCACGCGCCTCAGCCAAATTCGTTCAATTGGCTGAGAGCTTCGATGCTGAAATCACTGTAACCAAAGGCGAGCAATCGGTGGGTGGAACCTCTATCATGGGGCTTATGATGCTGGCCGCTGCACCAGGCTGCGAAATCACCGTTGATGCCACCGGGCCACAAGCCGATGAGGCGTTAAAAGCTATCTGCGCGTTGGTCGATGATGGATTTGGTGAAGACGAGTAACACTGAGCATGCCGCCTAGGCGCGGGCGAACACATGGGCCGCAACGGCCAAGTCTTCTGCTGCCGTGCCAACCGATTTGAACAGCGTGATCTGGTCATAAAACCGGCGGCCCGCGCGTTCGCCGCGGCAGAGATCAAACAGGTCTCCGGCAACATCCTCGGCGCTAAAGCGGCCTTCAGCTATCGGAATGGCAAGATCGCCAGCCTCATTCAATGCACCTTCGCGTGTGTCACAAAACACGCGCGCTCTGGCGATCGCATCATTATCGCTCTCGCGCATGCTCGGCTTGAAAGCCCCAACAAGATCAACGTGCTGACCGGTGGAAAGCCATCGGCCCTTTAGCAATGGTTCTTCGCTCATCGTCGCGCAGGAGATGATGTCGGCGCCGCGCACAGCCCCTTCCAAATCTTCGGTCCCGGACACGCGCGCCGGTAAGTCGGACAGTTTGGAGGCAACTTTCTGTGCCCGCTCTATTCCCCGGTTCCAGATCAACACATGGTCAATAGGCCGTACCGCGCAGTGCGCGCGAATGAGGTAAGGCGCCAAGGCCCCGGCGCCGACCATCAACAGCTTGGTGGAGTCGGTGCGTGACAGATAGGCTGATGCCAATGCCGAGGCTGCTGCGGTGCGCCACAGGGTCAGCGCTTGGCCATCGAGCAGAGCCAGCGGCACGCCACTCTCGCCAGACAAAAGCAGATAGGCACCGACTACACTGGGCAGGCTACGCAGCTTGTTGTCCGGGACGACGGAAACGACTTTGACGCCCGTATATCCTTTGGTCGAGCTGCCTTGGGTCGCGAAATCTGTCCAGGCGGGCATGATCAACAGCGTGGAATCCGGCGTGTCGCCGGGGCGCTCAATGGTGTGATGATGGCGCTGCGGCGCGATGGGCGGATGTCTAAAGGTTTCGCGAAGCGTTTCTATAAGATCGCGAAAATCAGCAACTTCGGCAATGTCGGCCGCTGTGATGATCCGCATGGTCAGCCGCCTCGTGCGTGGATGAGGTCAGATGCAGGCTAGCGAAGTGAGGCTGGGCTCGGCAAGGCGCGCACGCCAGCCAACTTGTTCAGCTGTTCTTTTTGCACATCGCGTTCGCGCGCCAGCTTGGTGGCTTCCACCTTTTTCTGCCGGGCTTCTTTACGATACGCGCCTTGGGTGAACCATGTTGCGATGCCGCCGATCAGAACGCCCAGGATCAGGGCGCAAAAAAGCGCCACGAAAAGCGGTACTGAGACTGCAAACCAGGGCGCTTCGGTTGCGATCGGATCAAGAGAAATTTGCACAATTTGCCGGTTGGCAACGCCAAAAACAATCAACACCACCGCAAGCGGCAGAACGATCAAAACAGTCCAGAGGCGGCTGGCAATCTTACCAAGCATTGAAGGCTCCCATCTAACCGAGATACGCTCTAAGCACCCTTATCACCCGGATTGAGACGCTGGCGCATCTCCTTGCCGGTCTTGAAAAACGGCACCGCTTTGGCATCCACCTGCACCTGCTCGCCGGTGCGCGGGTTGCGGCCAACGCGCGCTGGTCGATTTTTTACCGAAAAGGCACCGAAGCCACGCAGCTCAACGCGATCACCACGCGCCAACGCATCTGATATGGTGTCAAGAATGGCAGCGACAACATTTTCAATGTCGCGTTGGTAGAGGTGAGGATTACGTTCCGTTATCCGCTGGATAAGCTCCGATTTGATCATGCCATACCTCTAGAGATGCCCTGTAAGCCCCAGTATACCCGGACTTGTACCGTTAACGACCGTGCCAAAGCGACAGGATGCCGTCAAGCAGCATTGCATCGCGCAAAGCCTCGCGCAGCCCTTCTGCATCCAGTGTGACCTGCCCGCCCTGACCCAAAGCAAGCCGCGCGATGGCCGTTGGACCTGCCAGGGACATCGGTCGCTCGGGCCTGCGGTTCAAGACATCGATCTCCGCGTCCATGCTATGGGTTTCAGCCAGATAGGTCATGGCAGCATCTTCGCCGCCAATGGCATCGACCAGCCCCATCTCAACACCACGTGCGCCGGTAAACACCGTGCCTTCAAAACCACGGATCACCGCGCCATCTAAACCGCGACGCTCTTCGATTTGATCAACAAACCAGTCGTAATTGGAGGCAATCAGCCGTTCCAGTTCAGCGATGGCTTCCTCGCTTGGAGGCGAGAAAATAGAGGGCTGGGCTTTCAGCTCGCCCGAACGCACCTCGTACATATCAATACCCACGGTATCGAGAAGCTCGGAAACGTCAGGAAATTGCGCCACAACGCCAATGGACCCGACAATGGAACCGTTGCGGGCGATGATGTGCTCGCTGGCGCTGGCGGCCAGATAGGCCGCTGACGTTCCAATGCCTTCGATGACGGCCACCAACGGTTTGGTTTCGGCGAGAGCGCGCAGTTGCGTGTAGATCACTTCCCCAGCGACGGCGACGCCACCAGGCGAATTAACCTCTAGAATCACGGCCTTCACATCGTCGTCTTCCTCAAGGTCTTCCAAGAGGGCGATGAAGGGATCATCGAAATCGATGAAACCATCCAGTTCAACGCGCGCCACATGCTCACCACGGCCAACAAGGCGATCTGCAAGTCCGGTGGTTTGGGCAAGAATACCGACGACCAAGCCAACAAACAAAAGCACCGCAAGCACCCGCCAAAGGCTGCGTGAGCGGCGAAGCTTGCGGCGTTCCACAAGCGACTGTGCGTTCATACTGTCCATGCTCATCGAAGGCGAGCTCCGTCTGCAACGTCAACTGGATTGAGAAAGAAAAGAATTGAGCGGATCGCTAGCAGCTTGCCGTGACCGCAACAAGGCCGTAGGGCGCCGCAATCAAAAAAGCCGGACCCAAAGGGCCCGGCTTCATTAGCATCGTTCAAGAGCAAGACCGTTAGGAGTCTTTGGTCTCGTCTTTGTCGTCGTTTTCATCAGCGCTCTGGCCACCCTGAAGGGCTGCACCAAGAATGTCGCCGAGCGAGGCACCGGAGTCCGATGAGCCGTACTGTGCAACAGCCTCTTTCTCTTCAGCGATTTCCAGCGCCTTGACCGACACCGACACGCGGTGGGTCTTCTTGTCGAACTGGGTGACGCGCGCATCGAAACGATCGCCAACCGAGAAACGATCAGGACGTTGATCATCACGATCGCGGGCGAGGTCAGAGCGGCGCACAAAGGCGGTCAGATCGGTATCGACGATCTTCACTTCCACGCCATTGTCCTGAACCACAGTCACTTCGCAGGTAACAACCGCGCCACGGCGCACCGTGCCAGCAGCGGCATCGAACGGATCATCACCGAGCTGCTTAATGCCGAGCGAGATGCGCTCTTTGTCGGTGTCGACGTCGAGAACCTGGGCACGGATCATCTGACCGCGCTCATACTCTTCGATGACGTCTTCGCCGGGACGGTTCCAGTCGAGATCCGACAGGTGAACCATGCCGTCAATGTCGCCTTCCAGGCCAACGAACAGACCGAACTCGGTTTTGTTCTTCACTTCGCCTTCAACAACCGAACCGGCAGGGAACATATCTGCGAAATGATCCCATGGATTGGAAAGGGTCTGTTTCAGACCAAGCGAAATACGACGCTTGTTGGAGTCAACTTCTAGGATCACCACATCCACTTCCTGGCTGGTGGAAACCAGCTTGGACGGATGCACGTTCTTCTTGGTCCAGGACATTTCCGACACGTGGATCAGGCCTTCAATGCCTGGTTCCAGCTCAACGAAAGCACCATAATCGGTGACGTTGGTTACGCGGCCGGTCATGCGAGCGTCGGCTGGGTACTTGGCTTCAATGCCGTCCCATGGATCGGCTTCCAACTGCTTCATGCCCAGCGAGATACGGTGAGTCTCGTGGTTGATGCGCACGATCTGAACTTTGACGGTCTGACCGATGGAAAGAACTTCCGAAGGATGGTTCACACGGCGCCAAGCAATGTCGGTGACGTGCAGCAGGCCATCGATGCCACCCAGATCGACGAACGCGCCGTACTCGGTGATGTTTTTCACGATGCCATCGATCACCTGACCTTCGGCCAGGTTCTGCACCAGTTCCTGGCGCTGTTCGGCACGGCTCTCTTCAAGCACCACGCGGCGCGAGACAACGATGTTGCCGCGACGCTTGTCCATTTTCAAAATCTGGAACGGCTGCGGCGTGTTCATCAGCGGCTGGATGTCGCGTACTGGACGAATATCGACCTGGGAGCGCGGCAGGAAGGCAACGGCGCCATCCAGATCGACGGTGTAGCCGCCTTTGACCACGTTGAAGATCTGGCCAGTGACTTTTTCATTGGCTGTGAACGAAACTTCCAGCTTGTCCCAGCTTTCTTCGCGGCGCGCTTTGTCGCGTGAGAGAACAGCTTCACCCATCGCGTTTTCGATGCGCTCGAGATAGACCTCGACTTCGTCACCGATGGAGATGCCGCCGTCTTTGGCGCCTGCGCCAAACTCTTTCAATGGCACGCGGCCTTCGGTTTTAAGGCCGACATCGATAACGGCGAGATCTTTCTCAATGCCGATCACTGTGCCTTTGACGACTGTGCCTTCCAGGGCATCCGAGCCGCCGTAGCTCTCTTCAAGGAGAGCTGCAAAATCTTCCATTTCGAACGCGTCTGCGCTCGTGTCTGTCATAGCCATGTATGTCTTTTCTTTCCTGCGCCCGTCCGGCCAAAAGCCGAAAATGGTTGGTGTTGCTCAAAGCCCTTGGCGTCTGCCGGTGCCCGCTCATTGTCGGGTGGCTGCACGATGCGTGTCGGTCGGGCCATGGATAAACCAAAGGCTCCAGCCGCAAGGGGCGCGGTATGTGCAGGGCGTAACGTTTCAGGCCAGTTATGTTCGGTTGGCTTAGGCGTATAGCTTTCCAGCTACAAAAGCCCGCGCGGCCTCGAACGCCGCGTCTATACCCAAGTTTGTGGTGTCGAGCAACAGGGCATCGTTCGCCTTTGCCAGCGGCGCATTGCTGCGGCCCGCATCGCGCGCATCGCGCTTGGCAAGATCAGCGCTGACAGCCTGAAGAGAAACCGATGGGTCTTTCAGCACTGCCTGCGCGTGGCGGCGTTGCGCCCGTGCGTCCAAACTTGCGGTGATGAAAAGCTTGGCTGACGCATCTGGGCACACAACCGTGCCGATGTCCCGTCCATCCAGTACCGCACCAGGTAACGCATGGGCAAAATTGCGCTGCGCTTCCAGCAGAGCTGCACGTACCGGTGGGTGCACAGCCACCCGGGAGGCCGCTTCGCCCACATGGTGCTGCGCCAGGACATCCGGGTTGAGCGTCGTCAGGTCGAGCTGTTTTGCAACCGCCTCACATGACAAAGGGTCATCCAAGTTACCACCAGCGTTCAGCATGGCCAGGCCGACCGCGCGATAGAGCAGCCCGGTATCCAGATGCTGGAGCTTAAAATGCTGCGCCAAAAGCTTAGAAATCGTGCCTTTGCCGGAGGCCGCCGGTCCATCAACTGCGACAACGAACGGCGTTGCAGACACGCTCTCAGCCATGATTGGAAAGCCGCGTGAACGAGGCGCCGAGACCACTCATCAAGCCTTCAAAGGCTGGAAAGCTGGTGGCGATGACGCGGCGATCATCCACCGTTACAGGTTGCTCTGCGGCAAAACCCATCACCAGGAAGGCCATGGCGATGCGATGGTCCAAATGGGTGATTACCGTTCCGCCACCAGGAACCGCGCCCGGTGTGCCTTTCACGGTTAGCCAGTCTTCGCCATTCTCACTTTGCACGCCATTGGCGCTCAGCCCATCGACAACTGCGGCCAGGCGATCAGATTCCTTGACCCGCAGTTCATGCAGGCCAGGCATATGCGTCTCGCCTTCGGCGAAAGAGGCGGCAACGGCCAACACCGGATATTCATCAATCATCGACGGTGCGCGGTCCGCCGGCACGGTGATGCCTTTCAACCTTGAAGAGCGAGCTGTGATGTCCGCCAGCTCCTCACCGCCTTCCGTGCGGCGATTGCTGATGGTGAGGTTGCCACCCATCTCCTGCAAGGTGGTGATGAGCCCGGTGCGTGTAGCGTTCAACATCACATCCTGGATCAACACCTCGGCGTTTGGTGCAATCAAGGCCGCCACCATTGGGAAGGCTGCTGATGAGGGGTCGGCGGGGATGGTCACGTTCTGGGCTTGCAGAACCTTGCCGCCGTTCACAGTTATCGTGCGCGACCCATCGGCATTCTCTTTCACGGTTAGATCACCGCCAAAGCCTATGATCATGCGTTCGGAATGATCGCGCGTTGGGATCGGCTCGATCACCGTGGTTGTGCCTTTGGTTGAAAGCGCTGCAAGCAGCACCGCTGATTTCACCTGTGCCGAAGGCATGGGCACCGTATAGGTGACGGGCAAAGGTGTCTCGTTGCCACGAATGGTCAGCGGTAAAAGCCCGCCATCACGCGCCAAAACTTGCGCACCCATCTCTTCGAGTGGATCAAGCACCCGCTTCATCGGGCGTTTGCGCAATGATCCGTCACCGGTGAAGGTTGAGGCAAACGGATAAGCCGCTGCCATGCCCATGATAAGGCGCACGCCCGTGCCAGCATTGCCGCAATCGATCACGTCGCTTGGTTCAAGCAACGCTCCAACGCCGACACCGTCAACGCTCCAAATGCCATTATCGTCACGGGCGATCTTGGCACCGTATTGACGCATAGCATCGGCAGTGGCCAACACGTCTTCGCCTTCGAGGAGACCGGAAATGTGGGTGGTGCCACGTGCCAAGGTCCCAAGGATCAAAGCGCGGTGGGACATCGATTTGTCGCCGGGCACGCGCACGGCGCCCTGAAGCGCTTTGGCCTTATGGGAGCAGATGGGTTGGGGGCCGCTGGATGCGTCCATGAAAGAGCCTCGAAAGGTTGGTCAATTGGGTTCTTGGAGGGCAGGCGCGAGGCCTTATGACAAGCCTTACCGGTCGGTGCAATTGCTCAGCGACAATTGGCCCAGTACTTTTCGGCTTTGACTTGGCGCGTAAACCATGTCTATCACGCCGTTTCCCAAACGTGGGCGCAATGCCCCGACTGCACGAACATAAGATGAGGTTCTGGCGTGGCCAAACAACAGCTGGGCACAAAGCGCATCTGCCCTGAGACGAGCAAGAAGTTTTACGATCTCGGGCGTGATCCTGTTGTGTCGCCTTACACGGGCATTTCTTACCCGGTCTCGGCTTTTGATCTAACGACGAAAAAAACGACCAAGCCAAAGGAAGAAGCTGCAGCGACGGAAGACGAACCGGAAACTGCCGAAGTGGAATCCGAGGACACCGGGGACGTTGAAGTTGTGTCCTTGGAAGATGCTGAGCCGAAAAGTACGCTGGACGATGACGACGACGATGATGATGATGACAATGCAGACGTCATCCCTGACATCGACACGACCGACATTGACGGCGATGATTCTTTGACCGCAGATGACGACACGTTCCTGGAAGATGATGACGAAGACGCCGATCCAGCGGTTACCGTTGTCGCCGGGCGTGACGACGACGACCTATAAGGCGCGACTGTCGCGGCTGGTTGCATCAACTACGCGTGAACCGGTTGACCGCCTGAAAAGCCTGACGTAAAGACGCCAAACGCCCGCGCGAATTGAAGTGTCTATGACACATTGCGCGGACCCAAAATGGGGCCATAGCTCAGCTGGGAGAGCGCTTCGCTGGCAGCGAAGAGGTCAGGAGTTCGATCCTCCTTGGCTCCACCAAACTTCTACTTCAAAGAAAAAAATGACGTCGGCACGACAGGCTTTTGTTACGCAAAGTCTGAAAAGGCCAAAAAGTTTAGGTTGCGAGCGTTCTCGGGTCGCACTCGTACGCGCTTGATGAAGCTTGCCACACTTGTCTTGGGCTGCGCTGAACCTTGGCCAATACCGGTTAGACACGCTTTCTTAGCCTTTTTTTGCTGCAATTGAGCTAGTAGATGGCGTGCTCTTAAGCCCTACAAGTCTTGTGGGCTACGGCCGCCTATTGATTGCAAGGGCGGTCCAGTGACGCGAACACACTTACGACCAGGAATGATGGCTGCCGGCCTGGCTCTCGTCGTGGTTCTTGCCGTCGGGTATTTCGCCGATCATCAGAACCGTGCGGTCTATCGCGAGCAGGCCCGTGCTAATGTCACCGAAAGTCTGGGGATGGTCCGGGCAGAAATTGAAAGCACCATCATCAGCAATATTCAGCTTGTGCGTGGTCTTGTTGCTGTGATCGCGACCGATCCCGACATCGACCAAGCAAAGTTTGAACGGATCGCCTCAGAGTTGATCGGAGAGAATTCTCAGCTGCGCAGCATCGCCGCCGCTCCCGACTTGGTCATCAATATGGTTTATCCACTGGCCGGCAACGAACGGGCCCTTGGATTGGACTATAAGAGCCATCCCACCCAACGCGATGCAGCGCTTGCCGCGATGCAATCTCCTGACATGATTTTGGCGGGGCCTCTTGATTTGGTGCAGGGCGGGCAAGGCTTTGTCGGTCGGTTCCCTGTTTTTGTCGACAATGGAACGGCGGAAGGTCAGGCTTGGGGCCTGGTTTCCGCGGTGATCGATGTCGACCGGCTGTATCACGACAGCGGTCTTTCGCGCGATGATTTGCCCATTCAACTCGTTCTGATGGGGCGAGATGCTGACCTGTCCGATGAAACAGTGTTCTTCGGCGACGCGGAGGTTTTGCGCCAAGAACCGGTGTTGACGGATGTGTCGTTACCAACCGGTGGTTGGCGCATTGCGGCCATCCCACGAGAGGGGTGGCCGGAAACGCCATCCAATGCTCTCCAGTTTCGCGCCTATCTAGCCTTAGCCATGCTGCTTGTGATGCTGCCGATAGGCTTTGCCGGCTATTTGTATGATCAGCACCGCGCCCATGTGCGCAAACTCGCGGCCCGTGAGGATGAGATGCGGATCCTCTCTCGCCGCCTGAAATTGGCGCTCGATACGTCCAAAATCGGTGTATGGGAGCTCAATATCGACACAGGCCATCTTAAATGGGATCAGCGCATGCGCGAGCTGTACAGCATCCCAGATGATGTGACCCCCAATGCCGTCGATCATTGGAAGGACAAACTGCACCCAGATGATCGTGACCAAGCGATCGAGGAGTTCGAGGAAGCGATCGCCACGGGAGGCACGTACAAATCTGTTTTCCGTGTTTTACAGGCCGACGGCCAAGTGCGATGGATACGAACGATTGGCGCCTCACACCTCGATCCATCCGGTCATAAGCTGGTTTTGGGCGTGAACTGGGATGTTTCTGATGATGTGCAACTTAAAACCCGCCTGATTGAGGCCAATCACAGCGCTGAAACCCGCAATCGCGAACTCGAAGAAGCGCGCAAACAAATGGAGCACAACTCGCTCCATGATAGCTTAACGGGTCTGCCAAACCGTCGTTTCCTTGACGAGAAAGTCCTTAAAGACGATGCGGAAACCGTTCCATCGGCCTTGATTCATATCGATCTTGATCGATTCAAACACATCAATGACACCCTTGGCCACGCCGCAGGGGATGCCATGCTCATCCATGCCGCTAGTGTGCTGCGCGAGAATTGCCGCCAGGGTGATGTGGTCGCCAGAGTGGGCGGTGATGAGTTTATTGTCGCCACGATGACGCCGGTGAACACCGCCGCCTTGTCCGCTTTGGCCGGTCGGATCGTCCAGCAAATGCGCCAACCGGTGCCCTATAAGAACCACCAGTGTCGGTTTGGAGCCAGTGTTGGGATCGCGGTTAACCAGCATGACGATGCGGTGCCTGCCAAGCAATTGCTCATCAACGCTGATATCGCTCTTTATCGCGCTAAGAAGCAGGGACGCAATCGCTTTGAATTTTTCGACGCCACATTGAAGGCCGAAATCCTATCCAACAAGAAGCTGTCGGATGAGATTTTGGCCGGCTTGGAACGCCAAGAATTTTTGCCGTACTTTCAGCCGCAGTTTGACGCGCAAACACTCGATATCAGCGGTGTGGAAGCCCTTGCGCGTTGGAACCACCCCAAACGAGGCGTGCTTGCTCCTCTATCATTTCTAGGCACAGCAGATGAACTCAATGTTGTCCGGCTTATTGATCGGGCCATCCTTGAACAGACCCTTTGGCAGTCAGCCCGTTGGGAAGCTGCCGGAATCAGAATTCCCAAAAAGTCCGTCAACGTGTCGGCCGGACAGTTGCAGGATCCTGGACTGATTGACCGACTTGATGATCTTCCCATCAAGCCAGGTGAGTTGTCATTTGAGCTGTTGGAGTCGATCTTCTTAGACGAAGAAAGCAAGACGGTGGCCAGCAACATCGAGCGGTTGACTGCGATGGGCATTGATATCGAGATCGATGATTTTGGTACCGGCTACGCCTCAATCATCAGCCTTTTGCAGCTAAGACCGGCTCGACTGAAAATCGAGCGACGTTTGATAGCGCCCATCACATCATCTGCCAGCCAGCGGCAGCTTGTGTCCTCGATCATCGAGATTGGCAAATCGCTCGGCATTAAGGTTGTTGCTGAAGGCGTGGAAACCAAGGATCACGTCGCCGTTTTGCGCGAGCTTGGGTGCGATACGTTGCAAGGCTTTGCTTTCGCCAGGCCGATGCCGTCAGACGCGTTCATTGATTTCGTGCGCCAGAACCGGTGGCGTGACGCTGCATAGATGTGAAGCGCGAAATACTGTTTTCGCTCTATCACACCACGGCTGAATGGGTGCCGAACTGACTACCTTCAAGGAAGTGAGCGGCTAGAATCGGTTGATAGGCAGCGCCCATCGCTGCAGCTGATCGGCCTAGCACACCAGTGTGCACGTTAAGCGGCGATATCTCTTGTGTGTCCAAATGCTCAAGCGCCACTTGCATGCGTGCAATGATTTGCGCCTTGATAAAAACAGGAAAGCCGCCGTCAACCACGACTGTTGCCACATCCACGACAGCGGCAGCCGATACAGCCGCTGTTGCAAGCGCGCGCGCGGTGCGCGTGACCCACGCATCGACACAGTCATTGGCAAGGTCCCATTGCGCAGAGTCTCCGCGCAAGCGCACCTCATGCCCAGCTTGGTCGGCGAGGTCGCGCTCCAACATGTAGATCGAAGCGCTGTGCACCAACTGGTTGGGTTGCGCATCGATGCCATCGACCATCAACGTGCCGAACGCGCCGGCATTGCCGGTGCGCCCAAAATAGACCTGCCGACCCAAAACCACGCCGCCGCCAACAAACGCGCCGACATAAAAATACAAGAAATCGGAAAGCTCCCGCGCTGCGCCGAACACCAATTCGCCGCTGCACCCCATGCTGGCATCATTAGCAAGCAGCACCGGAAGGTCGGTGAAGGCGGCAAAGCTGGTGGCAAAATCGTAGGCGCGCCATGCCGCCATCATATCTTCGGGGGCACCGGCAGCGTCCGCTTTTTTCCAAAGTCCGAAGGGCGAAGCGACGCCAATACCAACAATGCGGCCCTTTAGATGATCGGGCAGATTGCTGCCGATCGATTCCATGCTCTCCTGTACAAACGCATCGATCATCTCAGGGAGCGGGTAGGCATAGCGTTTGGCTCGCGTTTCCAGGACGTCTCCGATCATATTCATCAAAATGAGGTCAGCCCCACGGCGTCCAATACGTAGGCCATACGCCAGCGCGCCCTCTGGATTGAGTGAAACAGGAATGGAGGGTTTGCCGACTTTTCCTTTCTGCGGCGCGCCGCGCAGCAACATGCCGTCGGCCTGAAGCGAGCGGGTGATAATTGAGGCAGTTTGCGCCGACAGCGATGAAAGGCGCGCAATTTGGGAGCTGGCGACTTGCCCCTCGCTCTTCACGATCGATAGGACCAGGCGCTCATTATGATTGCGCACCCGCGAAGGGTTCGCCCCATCGCCGGTTTGGGCGCTACGGCGGGGTGCTGTTCGTGGCGTCTGATCCATGCGTACCTCTGCCTTCAGCCTAGGCATGATTATTATTAAATCAAGTTTATTTATTTATTGACGGGGAGAATTGAGTCTGCTTACCTGTGGACCTATCTCGCGGCCTGGCCACTCAATGGGCAGTGCGTGGTGGGCAAAAAAAACAAGCAAAACCCCGGGAGACCTCTATGAAAAATCTAATTGCAAGCACCGCTCTCGTCGCTGTTGCCGCTGCTGGATTGGCTGGCACAGCCACCATCGCATCAGCGGATAATCATGGTGATGTTTCAGCGTGTCTGATCACGAAAACCGATACCAACCCGTTTTTCGTGAAAATGCGCGAAGGCGCCTTGGCTGCTTCTGAAGAGCTTGGAATTGAGCTCTCTACTTTTGCTGGGCGTGTCGACGGAGACCATGAAACACAGGTGGCTGCCATTGAAACCTGCATCGCCAACGGTGCGAGCGGTATTCTGCTGACGGCCTCCGATACGTCCGCAATCGTGCCAGCCGTTCAACAAGCACGTGATGCCGGCATTTTGGTGATTGCGCTCGATACACCGCTTGAGCCAATCGATGCTGCTGACATGACCTTTGCGACCGACAATTTCCTGGCAGGCGAATTGATCGGCCAGTGGGCTGCTGCCACCCTGGGCGATGACGCCGCCAATGCGCGCATTGCCATGCTTGATCTTGCCGTCAGTCAGCCGACCGTGGGCGTTTTGCGTGACCAGGGTTTCATGCAAGGGTTTGGCATTGATATCGCCGACCCGAGCCGCTGGGGTGATGAAGATGATCCACGTATTGTCGGCCACGAGGTTACCGCTGGTAACGAAGAGGGCGGACGCCGGGCTATGGAAAGTCTGCTGGCCGTGGATCCGACCATCAACGTGGTCTACACCATCAATGAGCCTGCCGCCGCCGGCGCTTATGAAGCGCTGCGCGCCATTGGCCGCGAAGGTGATGTGCTGATCGTTTCTGTCGATGGTGGCTGCCCCGGTGTACAAAATGTCGCTGAAGGCGTCATCGGCGCCACCTCGCAGCAATATCCATTGTTGATGGCTTCGCTTGGCATTGAAGCGATTGCAGAATGGGCCGCCAATGGAACCGCGCCTTCTGCCACCGAAGGTAAGGAGTTCTTCGACACTGGCGTTGCTTTGGTCACCGACAATCCCGTCGATGGTGTGGACAGCATCGACACTGCTGAAGGCACCGCACGCTGCTGGGGTTGATCTTCGGCTGTCCTTTGCAGGACACTCATCTCAGGAAGGCGGGCTTCGGCCCGCCTTTTTCAAAACAAGGCTAGGCACAACCTGGCAGAATTTTTTGAAGAAACGTGGGAGCGGGCATGTCACGCGCTGACAATTACGAAGCCGCCGCCAGCGGCGCAGAATCGCAGATTGCCGAATTTGGCGACCAGAAGCGCGGCGTGATTGGGTCAGTCCAGCATGCGCTTCACACCAATCCAGCCTTGGTGCCACTGATCGTTTTGGTGGCCTCCATTGCCATCTTCGGCATGCTGCTTGGCCAACGTTTCTTTTCACCCTTTGCCCTCACGCTCATTCTGCAACAGGTGCAGATCGTCGGCATCGTGGCAGCGGCGCAAAGCCTCGTCATTCTCACTGCCGGTATTGATCTGAGTGTCGGCGCAATTGCGGTCATTTCCTCGGTGGTCATGGGGCAATTTGCGTTTCGCTACGGTCTCCCGCCAGAGATCGCGGTGGTCTGTGGTTTGGCATTTGGCACGGCCATCGGGGCACTGAACGGATGGCTTGTCGCAGTCATGAAGCTGCCGCCGTTCATCGTGACGCTCGGCATGTGGCAGATCGTCTTGGCATCGAATTTTCTCTACTCAGCCAATGAAACGATCCGCAGCCAGGACATCGCCGCCGAGGCGCCCGTTCTTCAGTTGATGGGCAGCAACTACAACATTGGCGGTGCTGTTTTCACGCTTGGTGTGATTTTTATGATCGTGCTTTTCTTGCTGTTGTCCTATGTGCTCAAGCACACTGCTTGGGGCAGGCATGTTTATGCCGTCGGCGATGACCCTGAAGCCGCGCAGCTGTCCGGCGTTGATGTGACCAAGACCTTGATTTCGGTCTACGCTGTTGCGGGCCTTATCTGCGCTTTTGCTGGGTGGGCGATCATCGGGCGGATCGGATCGGTTTCTCCGACATCCGGCCAGCTTCTCAACATTGAAAGCATCACCGCGGTGGTGATCGGTGGCATCTCGCTCTTCGGCGGACGTGGCTCAATCATGGGCGCGTTTTTTGGCGCATTGATTGTTGGCGTCTTCACACTTGGTTTGCGCCTGCTTGGTGCCGATGCCCAGTGGACGTTCTTGTTGATCGGTGTGCTGATCATTGCCGCCGTGGCGGTTGATCAGTGGATCAGAAAGGTGGCTGCGTAATGGAACCAATCCTCAAAGCTCGCGGCCTTGTGAAACGCTACGGCAAGGTCACCGCGCTCGACAACTGCGACTTCGATTTGTTGCCGGGCGAGATATTGGCCGTGATCGGCGACAATGGCGCCGGCAAATCCTCGCTCATCAAAGTGATCTCTGGCGCTGTGGCGCAGGATGCAGGCACTGTGACGCTAGAGGGCAAGGATGTACGGTTCTCTTCGCCGATCCATGCGCGCGAGGCGGGCATAGAAACCGTCTATCAGACGCTTGCCATGTCACCGGCTCTTTCCATTGCCGACAACATGTTCATGGGCCGCGAGATCCGTAAACCAGGCGTCATGGGCAGCCTGTTCCGGCAGCTTGACCGCAAGCAGATGGAGAAGTTCGCCCGCGATAAGCTCTCCGAACTCGGCTTGATGACCATCCAGAACATCAACCAGGCGGTGGAAACCCTGTCGGGTGGTCAGCGCCAGGGTGTGGCGGTTGCTCGTGCCGCAGCCTTCGGCTCAAAGGTCATCATTCTTGATGAGCCAACCGCCGCGTTGGGCGTGAAGGAGAGCCGCAAAGTGCTTGAGCTCATCCAAGATGTGCGCAGCCGTGGCATTCCGATCATCCTGATCAGCCACAATATGCCGCACGTTTTCGAGGTTGCCGACCGCATTCATGTGCACAGGCTCGGTAAGCGATTGTGCGTGATCAATCCCGGCGCTTATACCATGTCCGATGCCGTGGCCTTTATGACCGGCGCACAAGAGCCGCCAGCCGATACGGTCTCGCAGGCAGCGTAAATCCAACTCCGCTTGGTGTCGCCGGGCTGCTGGAAAAGATCACATATGCCCAAAATCATCACGCAGTTTGACGATCTGTTGGATGCCGTAACGATGACGGCTAAGGCCAGGCGCCTTGTGGCGATCGTTGGGGCACCTGGCAGCGGGAAATCAACGCTCAGCCAGGTGCTTCTCGACAAACTCAATCGAGCAAAACCGGGATCGTGTGCCATCGCGCCCATGGATGGCTTTCATTTCGATGATGAGGTTTTGCGCGCGCGCGGTCGATTGGCGCGCAAAGGCGCACCGGACACCTTCGATGTCGGCGGTTTGATTGCCTTGCACCAGCGCCTTGCGCGCAATGACGAGGCCGAGATTGCCGTGCCTCTGTTTGATCGAAAGCTCGAGATATCGCGCGCTGGCGCTCGGATCATCGATCAATCGGTGCAGGTCGTGCTGGTTGAAGGCAATTATCTCCTGCTCAACCAATCGCCCTGGGATCAGTTGGCGGCGTTCTACGACCTCACCGTGCAGATCGATGTGAAAGAGAGTGAGTTGAAATGGCGGCTAGAAGAGCGATGGCGGGTCCACGGGTTCTCGGCCGAAGAAGGGCAGCGCCGCGTCGCAGATAACGACCTGCCAAACGCGCGCTTTGTGATCGCCCAGTCTCGGCCAGCCGACATCCTCTACAAATCGAATGATTAGGGTCAGAACCCATTGATCTGCGCGACATGGCGCGTGTTTTGGCAAAGAGAAGCAAGGAAAAGCTTGCCGAGCGGTTGACTACCCCGGTCAAAAGCTTTGACGCAGCAGGTCGCAGCCAAAACCGCGTCCCGCAAGGGATTGGGTCCAATGGCCTGCCTAGTGCGTTGCAAGCCGTTGAAAACTGAATGGTTTCCTGCGGTCTTGCACTTTCTATCCAAACCAATGGCCTCCAACCATGTCATGCAAAGGAATGGGTCCTGACCCTAGGCAGAACGCCGCAACAGCGCGTCCATTACAGCATCGCGATGCTGGCGCTGGCGTTCACGAGGATTGAGCTGCTGAAGCATACTCAATGCCTCTATCCGCGCCGCTTCTACGACAGCTTGATCGGCCGGTTGCGCCTTGCTGAAGAACCAGCCTTGCACGCAGTGGCTACCAAGTTGGCGAACAAGTTTCAGCTCTTCCTCGGTCTCAACACCTTCGGCCGTGACTTTAAGATCCAGCCCTTTGCCCAGACTGACAATACCACGCAACAGTTTGCGTTTCTCAACGCATTGGTTGGCTCCCGACACAAAGGTACGATCGATTTTTAGCGTGTCGAAAGGCAGTTGATTAAGGTACCCAAGCGAGGAATACCCGGTACCAAAATCATCCAACGCAAGCTGGATGCCCCGTTCGTTCAGACGTGTCAAAATACCGTTCAACCGGTCGATGCTTTCCGCAGCAAACACGCTCTCGGTCAGCTCAATGCACAACAGGCTTGGATCAAGCTTGGAGCTTTCCAGCGCGTTGTCGATGACCTTTTCAAGATCACCGTGCCACACCTGCGCCGCCGACACATTCACCGATACGCTGCGCGCGGGAAGTCCCTCATCGATCCAAGATTGCGCCTCTCGGCAGGCCGAATGCAGAACGAAAGACCCCAGATCCGCAATAAGGTGCGAGCTTTCGGCAATTGCGATGAACTCGCTCGGCGGCACAAAGCTGCCGTCCGGTTTGGGGAGCCTTAGCAGCGCTTCAAATCCGCCGACTTTGCCGTGCTGAATGTCCACGATGGGCTGAAAATGGACTTCAAAACGGGACTCATCGAGTGCTGAGCGCACTTCCGAGGCCATCGTCAAGCGCGCACTGAGCGCCTCGCTATAATGTTCATTGTAATAGGTCGCGCGCCCCCGTCCGCGTTCCTTGGAGGCGTATAGTGCGAGGTCAGCAAAGCGCAACAGTTCATCGGGGTCGATAGAATGATCTGGCATCAAGGCAACACCGACGCTGGCATTTGTTTGCACTGTTCCCAGCGACAAAGCTGCAGGCTGCGCCAGTGCCTCGATAATACGCGCGCACAGGCAGTCCAGCGTTTGTTGATTGATATCGCCTTCAACGATGACGGCAAATTCATCGCCACCCAGGCGGGCAACGAAACTATCTTTGCGCACCACATTGGATAGACGTCGACCAACAATGCCTAAAAGCTGATCGCCAGCCTCATGTCCCAGGGTGTCATTGACCTCTTTGAAGTGATCCAGATCGAGCAGGACAAGCGCAGCCTTGTTGTCGTGTCGGCGAGAAGCATCGCTTGCCCGTTTCAACTCGCGGGTGAACAAGGTGCGGTTCGCCAAACCAGTTAGGTTGTCAAAGTAGGCCAGTTGCTCCAACTCTCGCGCCGCCGCGCGCTCTTTGGACACGTCCTGCATCGTGCCAAACAATGCGATGGGATTGCCATCTTCATCGCACTCCAATGTGGAGCGCAGAAAAAGATCAATCACTGTGCCATCACCGCACTGCACGCGAAACGTATCGCTCTGGCGTTGTCCAGTTGAGACGACCCGCTCACTGAGAGCAATTAGCCGCTCGCGGCTGCCTTCAATGTAACATCGACGAACGCTTTCCATGGTTGGCTGGAAATTTGCCGGGTCAAAACGCATCAACTCAAAGGCGCGCTCGTCCCATTCCACGACGCCAGTGTCCAATGAACACCGCCAGGTCGCCAGCTTGCCTAAGCGCTGCGCTTCTACCAAGTCGCGGGACTTACCCTCAATAACCGCATAGCTTTGCTTCAGGGCGCGTTCCGCGTGCGCCTCGGCCGTGTCGTCCTTGATCACGCCAACGACCCCAACAACCTCGCCATCGGGTCCGAACTCAGCTTCCATGTATGCCAGCATGTCGATGATGTCGCCATTGGGCTTGCGAAACTGAGATCGTGCGACTGTCGGCTCGCCGGTTTCCCAGGTATGTTTGAAGGCAGCATGTTGCAGATTGTCGTCAATGGACGTGCCTTGGGGAATGACATCGCCTTCTTGAATCACCGACAGCGGCACAAAACCCTCACTGCGGTCCATGTCGTACATGTCCAGCAACTCTTGCGATAACCACAACGGGTCCGCCTCGGCGTTGATGGCACGCCAATGACCCATCTTGGCAATTTTAAAGGAACGTGAAAGCAGGGCTGCGCGCTCGTCCAACGCCGCGCCCATATTGGCGACCGCCTTAGCGGCATCCCGTGCCAGCGGTCGGAAAATGAACGTCGCTGTAAACGCCACAAGCGCCAGAGAGATGAGCACCCAAATCCCATGCACACGTATGGCTGTCGCCATTTCCGCGTCCGCCGCATCGGCATAAAGATCAACGGCTTGGTCGAGCCGGACAAGCAAGCCATTTTCGGCGTTCATCCGTTGAAATTCAACAGCTTCTTCCAATGCTTCGGGGTTTTCAACAAACGCTGAAAACGTTCGGATGAAACCGTTCATCATGCCTTCCAGGCCCCGCCCGCCAGGCGCGTGGAGGTGGCGAAGGGCGGCAGTCATGGTTGCCGGCGCTGGGTGGCCATCAAGGCTGGTTGTTAGGTAGGTGTGTGCCTCGCGCATGCGCTCAATCGCCAGGCGCATGTCGCGCAGAGCGCGGTCGCGCCTGTAACCGTTTGTCTCGGTGCGAACCCGCTCGGTTAGCAACGCCACGCGCTGAGAAAGTATCCGCTGTGTTCCAGCGATACTGATAATTTCGCCTGATTGACGGTTGACGTCGAGAATTTGATTAACTTGATAGGCGCCAATAATAAAGGAGCTAGAAATGAGGCACATCGCAAGCAAGTATCGCAGCGTGTAGCGTCGACGCAGCGCGTTTTCGTTGCATGTACGATCATCAGCCATAAGAAAACATCCCATCAGAGCCTAGTGGCCCGAGATGACGTTATTCCCACTGATCTAAGAAAAGGTGAAGCAATCCAAGTGTCTGCGGATTGACTTGGTGTCTTTTATTAGCAGGGTAAATAAAATGTTGCTTCGAGCCCTAAAGACGAATGTCGCAAAACAGCGTTTTAAGCTGCGTCTGATTGGGCGTCGCCAGTGAGCACCGCATAGATACCCGTGGCGTGATCGGTCGAGCGAATTTTCTCCGCCAAAACCTCGTCGCGCAGCACGCGAGCGATCCGCGCAAGGGCCTTCAAATGGTCTGCGCCAGATCCTTCTGGCGCCAGCAGCAAGAACAAAAGATCGACAGGTTGATCGTCCAGTGCTTCAAAATCGAGGGGATTGTGCGCACGCGCAAACAGCCCAACGACGCGATCCAGCTCCGGCAACTTGCCGTGCGGGATGGCCACGCCATGGCCGACGCCAGTAGAGCCAAGGCGCTCGCGTTCCAGCAGCGTGGTGAAGATATCACGTTCAGCAAGGCCTGTTAGGTCGGCCGCTTTGGCCGCCAACATTTGCAGCGCCTGCTTTTTCGATGTTGCTTTGAGCGAGGCGATCACACCATCCGGTGCGACCAAATCGCTTAGATCCATACCCATTGTGGCTCCATCCACGCCAGCCAGTTCGACCAAAAAGATCGCTGCGGGCACACGGCGCGTGAGAAAAACGGTTCAGGGCGAGGCGTTACCCTACGCGGCGGGATCAATCCAGCCTATATTTCCATCATTGCGCCGATAGACGACATTGATATGCCCGCTGGCAGCATTCTTAAACATGACCACTGGAGCACCTGAAAAATCAAGATCAAGCACGGCGCTTGCCACGGTCAAGGTTTTCAGTTGAGCCTCAGTTTCCGCAACGACCGTCGGGGCGAAATCGTCTGCTGGCTCCTCATCTTCGTTTGGACTGGCAAAGGTTACATAGTTGGCCGCGGCGAACGCCTCGCGTTCAGATTTGTCCAGGTGGTGATCTTTTAGGCGTCGCTTGTAACGGCGCAGACGTTTCTCCAAACGCGCTGAAGCTTGGTCTGCACTTTGGTGCGGATCGACCGAAAGGCCTGTGGATTGCAGGACGGCGCCCGAATCAAGATGAATGGAGCAGTCGGTGCGAAAACCTGATCCTTCGCGTTCCATCGTGACATGGCCTGAGTATCCGCCAGAAAAATATTTCGTTACGGCATCCGAAAGCTTGTCTTCCACGTGACCGCGAAGGGCCGTGCCGATATCCATATTTTTTCCGGTGATTCGCAGGCTCATGGCCATCCTCCTTCTTTAAAAAGGCACGCATCGCGGACCTTTTTTGGGTGTTTGGGTAAACAGGCTGACACGCGCCGCGCGGTTCGCCAAGTCCCCATAAGGTGTGCTGGCCCCAGGCTATAACAAAGGCGGTCGAACGTTATGAGGCACATCAATAATGGATGGGCTCCTTTAAGCAGGCAGTGCAGCCCGTTTTTCCCGCCTGCGTTGAACCGATGATGCTATGCGCATCGACTCGCGATATTTCGCCACAGTGCGCCTGGCGATATCCACTCCGTCGTCTTTGAGAGCTTGAACCAATTGATCGTCGGAGAGGATTTTTTTCGGGTCCTCCCCATCGATCAGCTTCTTGATCCGCTGACGCACCGCTTCAGCAGCGTGCGCGTCACCGCCATCAGCCGATTGAATGGCCGCAGTAAAGAAGTATTTCAGTTCAAACACACCGCGCGGTGTCGCGATGTACTTGTTGGATGTTACGCGACTGACCGTTGACTCATGCATCTCAATTTCATCGGCCACTTGGCGCAGCGTGAGAGGTTTGAGGTGATCAACACCACGCGCAAAAAAACCATCTTGCTGGCGCACAATCTCTTTGCCAACCTTGATCATCGTGCGTGCGCGCTGGTCGAGGCTTTTCACCAGCCAACTGGCCGATTGCAGTTGTTCTGACAGGTAGCTTTTTTCATCGACGGACAAGGTCGCTCGGTCGATCTGGGCATAGTAGGTGCGGTTCACTAGAACGCGCGGCATGGTCTCTGGATTGAGTTCAATGCCCCAGGTGCCGCCCTGTTCCTCGCGCACAAAAATATCCGGGATCACCGTTTGAACAGGCGCATTGGAATACCCTCTGCCAGGTTTTGGGTCGAGCGCGCGGATCTCACTCAGCATCTCGGTGAGATCATCCATATCCACGCCGCATCGGCGCTTAAGCCCAGCAAAGTCGCGTTTTGCCGCCAGTTCCAAATGATCAATCAGCGCCTGCATGGCTGGGTCAAAGCGGTTCTTTTCGCGCAGCTGAAGCGCCAGGCACTCAGACAGCGAACGGGCACCAACCCCAATCGGATCAAAGGTTTGGATCGTCGCAAACACAGCCTCGACGCGCTCCAGGCTTGCCCCAAGGCGCTCGGCAAAATCTTCAAGTGCACCCTGAAAATAGCCGTTCTCATCAATGGCATCGATCAGCATTGTCGCGATCAAGCGATCCTCTGGCACGGCAATGGCCAATGTCATTTGCTCGCTGAGGTGTTCGTGCAGCGATATCTCGCGTGTCACAAAGGCGTCGATATCAGGGCGTTCATCAAGCCCGGCACCGCTACCGCCAGGTCCAGCAAGACTGGGAGCCAGCGGGCCAACCGATACATCCTCTGGAAACACATTATCGGCCGCTGTATCGAGGTTGTCGGCAACCGTTTGCGCGCTGGTTTCCAACTGGTCCGATGTCCAGTCTGGCCGCTCATCCTCACGAGCAAGCGCAGGCCCATCATCGCTTTGAACAGCCTCTGGGTTGCTATCATCGGCATCATCGCGTTCAAGCAACGGGTTTTGTACCAACTCGCGCTCGACAAACGCCGACAGCTCCAGCGACGAGAGCTGCAACAGCTTGATGGCCTGCATCAGCTGCGGGGTGATTTGCAGCGATTGGCTTTGGCGCAGGACAAGTTTTGGCGACATACCCATGCGCCGATGTAAACTGCTTCGCCGTTGCCAAGCAAGCTGCATGCCAACTAGGTAATGGGGTGGGTTGACAAGCCCCTAATGATAGAGGTTAGAGCGAGAAGCTTTCGCCCAAATAAAGCCGTCGTGCTTCAGCGTTGGAGACGATGGCATCCGGTGTGCCCTCGGTCAGCACGGTACCGGAATGGATGATCGTCGCACGGTCAATCAAGCTCAATGTTTCGCGCACATTGTGATCGGTGATCAAAACCCCGATGCCGCGCGTTGTCAGGTGCCGAACCAGTGCGCGAATATCATTGACCGCAATGGGATCGACACCAGCAAAGGGCTCATCAAGCAGAATGAATGCTGGACGTGAGGCCAAAGCGCGCGCGATCTCACAGCGTCGACGTTCGCCGCCTGATAGCGCAATGGCTGGCGTGTTGCGCAAAGCTTTGATCTGAAATTCATCAAGCAATGATTCCAGATCCGACTGACGTTTGTCGGCATCGGGTTCAACAAGTTCAAGCACCGCCATGATGTTTTCTTCGACGGTCATGCCGCGGAAGATTGAGGCTTCCTGCGGCAGATAGCCAATGCCAAGGCGTGCCCGCTGATACATGGGCAGCTTGGTGATCTCATTGCCGTCCAGATGGATTTGTCCCGCATCGGGCAGAACCAGGCCCGTGATCATATAGAAAATCGTCGTTTTGCCAGCACCGTTGGGGCCCAGCAGACCAACGGCTTCGCCGCGTTTCACTGTCAGGCCAGCATCACGCACCACCACACGGCCTTTGTAAGCTTTACGCAGACCCTGCACGACCAGCGCATCGCCGATAACTGGGTGCTCGTAGACATCATAGGGCTCAAACGGCAAGGCGTCCTCGTCGACCAGATCGGTCCCGTTAGCACCCCCATGGGCATGTCCATTGGCACCGCCTTTGGTCACCGGTGTCGCTGTTTGTGCGATTAGCTTGTCAAAGTCGTGACCAAGACGATCCAGCGGATCGCGGGGTTGCACGATCCCCCACCGCACCAGCATGGCGGATGGATCGGCAAACCCATCCAATGTGCGCCCTAGCTTGGCGAGTGACTGGTTGATGAACCCCATGACGCGCCTACTGGTTTCCGCCAGGCACAAAGGTCCCGCTGACGCGCCCTGAGCCTGAAGAGGATGAGTCCAACCTGCTCTCACGCGTGTTCAGATCGACCACCAACTGCTGTCCGCGCACCACATTCTCACCCTGCTGCAAGAGGACGGCGCCGGTTAGCGTGATAATTTCAGTGACAAAGTCAAAGCGTGCTTGGTCACCGGAGGCATACTGATCCTCTGAGCGAATTTCCACAGCGCCAAACGCTTCAAGCAAGCGCAGACCCTGGTTGCTGGTTGGGCCTATCGCGCCGTCGCCGCCGGATTGATAATGCACCCGCAGTTCGCGTGTGCGCAGTGTTGCTGTGCCTTGCACCACTTCCACATTGCCACGGAAAATTGCAACATTCTGCGCATCGAGCACTTCAAGATTGTCCGCTTCGATTTCGATTGGATCATCGGACTCCTGCGAAAACCCGCTTAAACCGTCAGCAAGTGTCTGCGCCCCAACAACGGGGGCGCCCAGCGCTAAAAACGCCAGCGCTATCCAAGCCAACCATCCGGTTCGTGCCATACGCATGCTCATGTCCCGTCCTGTGCTGGTGTTAACACCATGCGCACACCATCGGTAAACAGGAGCCGCTCACCGCCGTCAAATCCTTGCACCCCGCCAGCATCAAGCGTTACTTCATCATTGGCGATGCGCACCGGCTCTTGCGAGCGCAATGTGCCGTTTTCAAGATCGACTTCGCTGACGCCCAAATAAGCCTGACCACCTGACGAAAGCCGCAGTTCCACGCCGCCTTCTTCAAACACGATCAACCGTGTTCCACTGTCGAAACGGGCCTGTGGCGCTGTGATGAAAGCCTGCTCATCATCGTCGATGACGATTTCACCCTCCAACTGTCGCATGACGATAACCGGGTCGACCGACAGGGACTGGAAGGCTTCGGCGGCGCGCAACTCATAGGGATGACCATCTTCATCTTCGCCACGCAACACTGGCGCATCCATGGCGATCCCTTCATCCGTCACCGTCACGTCAGCAATATTAAGTTCAGGCACCGTTGCGGTCGAATACCACCAACCAAGCAGCACCACGACGACGCTGACCACGGCTGCCGCAGGCACGAGGAAGCGCAGCGCGCGCACTTGTCTGGAGTGGCGCCGTGCGGCGGTGAAAGCATCGGCGCGACTGGCTGGCGCCGTGATGCGTTCACGAGTGGGCGAAGATATCGCTGTCACCCCAGCCCAACAGATCAAGTTTGGCGCGTGTGGGAAGAAAGCCGAAGGACGCTTCGGCAAGCTCGCGACGCTCTTCGCGGTCGAGCATCATATCAAGCTTGTCTTTGAGCGCATGCAGATGCAGCACATCGGAAGCCGCATAAGTTTGCTGTGCTTCTGTCAGGTTTTCCGCACCCCAATCGCTGGATTGTTGTTGTTTGGACATGTCCACGCCCAGAAGCTCCTTGGAAATCGACTTTAATCCGTGCTGATCGGTGTAGGTCCGTGTCAGCCGAGACGCGATTTTGGTGCAGAAAACAGGCGTTGTCATGACGCCAAAGGATTTGAACAGCAGCGCGACATCAAAACGCGCAAAGTGAAAGATCTTCGTGCGCGCCGGATCGGCCAGCAACGCTTCCAGATTGGGTGCTGAGGTTTGTCCTTTGGCGATTTGCACAACGTCGGCGCTGCCGTCGCCAGGCGAGAGCTGCACCACGCACAGCCTGTCGCGGGGGGGGTGGAGACCCATAGCCTCGGTGTCGATGGCGACATGATCGCCATAAGCATCAAGCGAAGGCAGGTCGCCCCTGTGCAGTCGAATGGTTGTCATTGTGTTGGTCCGGCAAGATGTGTGCGTCGCCGCGTGCATAGCAAGACCAGGTTAACGGGTCCAATACGTATCTGTTTCAGCCAGGCAGTCATCCGTAGCGACAAGCGGGGATTAACGTTCTGATTACGTAGATTGCGGATCGGCAGTCCAGCGTAACTCTTTTTACAACACAAATGCGCAGTGTGTCCGCAGCCCAATGACCCAATCAAGAGCACCGGCTCCAACAAGCATCTGCAAGGCGGACGAGAACCATGCACGACACTGTCTTTACCAATTTCAACGAGCAGAAAGCCTCTCTGTGGGGTGAGCATATTTTGCCACTCAAACACAATCTGCACGAACGACCGACCTTTACAGATGAAGGTTTGGCGCGCCTTCTCGACAGCATCCCTGAAGACCGTATTGCCATCAACACCATGGGGCCTAAAGGCGACGATGTTTCGACATGGTCCTACTGCCAACGCGGTGACTTGAGCGGTGCGCAACTTGTCGAAGCGGTCGCGCAGGGGCGCATCTGGATCAATCTGACGAAGATCAACGAGACGGCAGAAGAGTTCGGCGACCTGCTTGACGAGATGTTCACCTCCATCGGTGTTCACGTTCCCAATCTCAACGTCTACCGCAATAGCATGGGGTTGCTTATCTCCTCTCCCAACGCGCAGGTGTTTTATCACGCCGACGTACCAGGGCAGTCGCTCTGGCAGATCCGCGGCGAAAAGCGCATCTATGTTTATCCTAATCGGCCACCCTTCCTGCACGCTCGTGATCTTGAAGGCATTATCCGTGGCTTGACCGAAGAAGAGATCGGCTACGAACCATGGTTCGATGAGTACGCGACTGTGGCTGACCTTAAGCCTGGCGACATGCTGCACTGGCCGTTGAACGGGCCGCACCGCGTCGAAAACAAGGATTGCCTCAACGTGTCGCTGACCACAGAGCATTGGACGCCAGAAATCCGGCGGCATTTTGCCGTGCACTATGGCAACAGCGTTCTGCGGTCTTTTGGTTGGACACCCAAATCAACCGATCTTTATGGGCCCAACGCCTGGGCCAAATTCGGTTTGACAGCCTTTTGGCGCCTGTCCGGGATGCAGAAGCGACAAAGCTTTAAGCGAAAGATACGCTTCAAGCTTGATATGTCCGCTCCTGATCTTCTGGTTCCATTGCGCACCAGCGACGGCGTTGCCTAAGCGTGGCACAAGCGTACGCCATACCGCAGTTCGCCGCACGCCTTCCTGAGCGTTTGCGACCATTTGTGGGTCAAGGCCCAATGGTGATCGCAATTCGTATCGCCGCGGCAGGACTAGCGCTTGTCGCCCAGGTTCTTGCCTCGCGTCTCATCGGGGCTGAAGAATTTGGTCGCTACGCGCTGACTTTGGTTTGGCTTTTGATTCTTGGCCATTTTGCAACGTTTGGTACCAACCAGCTCGTCTGCCGTTATCTGTCGGCCTACACAACCAAAGGCGACCCTGGCCGGGCACTTGGCCTGCTTTATTTCGCACTTGGGCTCGCTGGAAGCATGAGCATTGCCATCGCTGCCATTGGCTTGGTGGTGCTGCATTCTGGCATCCTAGGGCTGCCGAATGTCACCATCACCCTCGCGACGATGGCACTGCTTTTCGTGCCGCTTTTAACGCTACAGGATTATCTTGAGGCAATCTCACGCGGTCTGGACAAGCCGCTGCTTGGGATTGCCCCGGCTTTCCTAATACGTCATCTGGCACTCATCACAGGCGTTGGCGCGGCCTTTATCCTTGGCATCAGCGCCGACGCGGTTCTCGTGCTCAGCTTCACGCTTGTTGGCCTGCTTGTGACCGTTCTTATCCAGGCAGCGCTGCTTCAACGATCTCTCAAACGCCTTCTTGGCGGAGCAAAGGCCGTCTTTCACCGATCCTCGTGGCTGCGCACCGTTTTGCCAATCGCAGCAATCGATGCGACCGAGGTGATCTTCAAGAATGGCGACATTCTCATCCTTGGCCTTTTCGTGTCTCCAGAGTTCGTTGCCGTTTACTTCGCTGCGACCCGGATCTCGCAGATTCTCGACTACATTCCCTATGGAGTTTCTGCTGCGACCGCGCAGAAATATGCTGCGCTCCAAGCCCAATCCGACAGGCCAGGTCTGCAAAACCTCATTGCCAAGGCCACATTGGCCAACGTTGCTTTGATTGGGATTCTCGCTGTGGGGATCAGCTTTGCCGCCCCTTGGTTGCTGGCACTTTTTGGACAGGGTTTTGGCTCCGGTGTTGATATCGTGATCATCCTGGCAGCCGGACTTTTTGCATCAGCGCTTTTTGGTCCTGGTGAAGATGTTTTGAACATGCTTGGCCAAGAACGCGTGTGTTCGCTCGTTCACGTCGCAGTGCTGGTGGTAGCCATCACGCTGCATGCTGTGTTTGTGCCAGAATTTGGAATTATCGGCGCGGCCTGCATCACCGCGTTCGCGCTCCTTCTTCGAGCGGTTCTTCTCTCCTTTTTCGCCTATCGCCGTCTTGGCCTTTTGCTGCTAGTTTTCGCCGGTTTTCGCGCCACTTTCACGCAAGGTAACCCCTCATGAGTATCGCGATCGACAGCACATCCTTTGACTGCCATCCCGAACGGGCATCTGGTGCACAGACTACCCAGGACTTGGATGTTGCGCTCACCTCTATGAACGCGCTTTACGAGCAGCCGTTGAAGGATTGGCGCGATCTTTTGGCCAACCCACTTACGCAAAACCCGTTTCTGCATCCATCCTACGTGAAAGCCGGTCTGGACGCAGGTTTGGACAAAGGGGAGAGCGCCGCTTTCATCGTGTCCCGCGCGGGCAAGTTGGAAGGCCTCTTCCCAACAAGCCCTCTCAAAGTCCGTGGCATGAGGATTCCTGGCGTTTGGGCCTCGGAGCTCAATCTCTACCATTTCAACGGCGCTCCCCTGGTGGCAAAGGATCGCGCGGCAGATGTGGTCAAAGCCTGGCTCCAGACGATTGGCAGCAAAGATGCTCCCAGCGTTTGCGTGTTGCGGCATATGGACCTCGGCAGCGATTTGGTCGGCACGATTGTAGCGCAAGCGCGCGAGATGGGCTGTGGCCTGCGCGTTATCCAGCGCTATGAGCGCCCGCGGCTGACCCGCGAGCACGATGGGTTCGAGAGCCATGTTAAAGCAGTGCTCTCAAAACGCCGGGTGAAAGACATCCGGCGCAACTTGCGGCGCCTCGGTGAAAAAGGCGACGTCCGGCTTGAGCATGTTACGCAGCGTGCTGCGGTTGCCAAACGGCTTGAAGACTTTTTGCGCATTGAGGCAGCTGGCTGGAAGGGCGAAGCGGGAACGGCGTTCCTCAGCGATGAAGCAACGGCCCGCTTTGCGCGCGATGCCTTTGCAACTGACGGGGATGCAGGGCTTGTCTCGATCGATACACTTCTTGTCGACGACAGGCCGATTGCCGTTAGCATCAATCTCCAGTCGGGAACCACGCGGTTCACGCCCAAATGCGCAATTGATGAAAGCTATCGTAGCGTCTCACCCGGCGTCTTGCTCGAATATCTGGTCATTGAGGCTTTTTATTCGGGCAAGGACTGCGAGCTGATGGACTCAGCCATCACGACCGACAGCCATATCGTTGCGGGCTTTTGGAACGAAACAGCACCGCATGGCGATGTCATTCTGGCCAAGTCGAATTGGCAGGCTGTCGCAACTGCCGCAGTGCTGAACGGGGTGGAACGCTCCAAACCTTTTCTCAAACGCCTGCGCGACAAGATCAGCTAAAGCTTTCGCTCCTCGGTTGGGCGGCACTCCCAGAAGAGAGAAAAACAGTGCGGCTAAGAGGAGAACCTTCCAACCTTACCGAATATACGATCGTGCCAAAGGCACGGAGCCGGGTAAAGATGGTGCCCAGGAGAAGATAGCGCGATCTGACTGATAAGTTGCTGACTTAATTGCATATTATCGAACGGCTTTCAAGCCTGTGGCGCACCTGAGTGTTTCGAGGCCGAACGTCGTCCTGCAAGTATTGGAAAGCTATAGGGTGTTTGCGTTTGTTGATTGCTCAAGGCCGTCACGTAGCTGCCCCGCAAAATCTGGGCTGAAGCTCAACTGCAACCCAGATGCAGTCTCAAGGTAGGAGGATAGCGGGTGACGCGGGTCTTCCGCATAAAGGTGCAAGAAAACGTCATCGTCTTCAGCACTTGGGCTCACGTCTTTGCCACGAACGGCTACAACGTGCACTATCGTCGACGGTTTCTTTTTCCTATGGCGCTTTGCGATTGCTTTTATGACGCGTTTTGAGTCAACGACCGGATGCTCATGCCGCAGAGGGCTTACAAGATAATAGTGAGGGGCGCACACTAACGGCGAGTTTGATTCCGCGACTTGAGGGTTTGCAGATTCGAAAGTGAAACGCTTGATGACAAGATAGTCGTTCCAATAGCCCAGGCGGATAGGTGGAACGGCAAGTCGAATGTCCGATGATCTAATTGGTCCAACGCACTCCCACATGATGACGACGTACTCGTCAACGCGGCAAAATTTGCTTCCATCGAAGTAGATGGCTTCGAATGCGCCGCCTGACCAACTCCACAGTGTTTGTGGGTTGATCATCTCATGCGCCATAAGTGAAGCGCAAAAAAGAGCCCCCATATGGTGGCCACTGCTCTCGGTCGTTTCACCCTCGGTCATTGTTTGTCGTGACCTGTTGAGCAAGTCGAACAGGCTCTTCTGCCCTGAACCGGAAATGATGCCAGGGCCAGCATCGTAAGCAACTATTTCCGGCTTGTAATCTGATCTCCAAAGCAAGGTGCTTCGGCGGTTCTCTTCTGCGATCAACCCCGTGATGGTGCAGTCCATCGCATTTCCGAGATCGCCGCAATCCTCAAGCGTTCTTTGTAAGGTTAGCCTCGAATAACCGCTTTCAGGCAGGCCATCCCGAAGTGCGCTTACTACATGATTAATGGCTATTGCGTTGCCTGAAAACGAAACCGCTACGCTATCGCCCAGGATTTCTATCTTGCGGCTAAGACCTTTAACGACTGTCCCTCACTCCGAAGGTAGAGCACTATCAATGTCGTCAATCAGAGGAAGCCTGCCTCCGAGGTGTGTCTCTCCCGGACCTGTAACTAGCAAATCCGAAAGCAACAATTCGTAGCCATCGGTAATGGACGCGAAGTTGACCGTCATTTTCTCAGGAGTTCAAGCAAACTCGCAGGTGGACCATCGTCCGCATTGGATGGCGGCGCCGGGCGAAATAGAGCGTTGAGAATTAGCGCTCGTTCGTTATTGGAAATTTCAACATCGGCGTCTTTGCTCAGAGCCAAGTAGGTCATCGTCATAACGTTGCGCTGCTTGGCGTCGTCCGCGATCAGCAAGTTCTGAACAAACCCACGGCTGAGGTGCTTCAGTACCCAACCATAGCCGATGCCTAAAACCGAGATAAACGCGGCCCCACCAATCCCGGTATCAGCCAAAAACGTTGTGACTGCTGTAGAAAGCTCGGACCAATTCAGCCAGGCCAAGCCCAACGGGGTGAGAACGGCCACTGTGAAGGCTGACAACCATTTCCACGACGCATCTCTCGCATCACTGCTAATGGTCTCCCAGTAACTTGCCGGTGCCTCTAGTTTGAGTTTCTCTGCAAAAACTTCCGTCAATCGCTCAACGTTTGCTTCCTGTGGACTTGTCCCGTTTTAATTCCGCATCCTGTTCTCGTTTAGGCCGTTTTACGTTCGAAGTCTGCGGGTGATAGCCCTCCTATTGCTGAGTGACGGCGGCGGGTATTGTAGAAGCCGTTGATGTATTGGAACAGTGCGCT